>CAKZLE010000016.1 GCA_937125225.1 uncultured Spirochaetia bacterium | reverse complement strand
GTATCTCTGCAGCCATAGAGAATGAGCCTGCAGTCAGAATCACCCCATGATGTTCCTCAGCCATCTCAAAGGCCTGATCGAGTGCACCTGAGGGATCCTCTATGAGACGAATATCCCGATCTTCTAGCCCCAGATCATGCCTTAGTTTGCAGAAGAGCTCAAATAGAGCTGCAGGATCACTCTTCTTGAAGGTCCCTGGGGTTGATATGATGATCTTTGAGAAGTTCTCAAGTGCGAGTCGTGCCATCTGTTCATGGCTCTTCCCTTCGACAGCTCCAAAGATCAGGACACCACCTGATGGATAGAGAGATCTAAAGGATTCGAAGATTCTTGCTACCGATCTCTGTGTATGAGCTCCATCGATATAGATAGAAGGATTCTCTCTGATGAGTTCCATCCTTCCGGGAAGTTTTGCACGTGCTATAGCAGGGAGCGAGCGTTCAGGATCGAATAGATCGAGTGTTCTCAGGACATGGAGTGCTAACGCTGCATTCTCAGACTGAAAGGAGCCTCTCATCGCAAGGATCAGTGTATCTTTGATACCATTCTGCCATGTGATCACTGCATGTTCACCCATGGTATCTGTACTGCTCTTCAGTGAGCTGATACAATCTCCGACTGCAGTGAAAGGTGCCTTGAGTCCCAAAGCTCTTTTCTCGATGACCTCACGTGCCTCATCACTTTGCAATGAGATAGTGACCGGGATCCCTGCTTTAATGATACCTGCCTTCTCAAAGGCTATCTTTGCGATCGTGTCTCCAAGGATAGCGGTGTGTTCGAGCTCTATTGGTGTGATGACCGACATGATCGGAGTGATGACATTAGTCGCATCGAGTCTTCCTCCAAGACCCGTCTCTATGACCGCATAATCACAATCACTTTGAGAGAAGAGGAGGAAGCCTAGAAGGGTCAACAGTTCGAAGGTCGTAGGAGAGGTATACCCATACTCCTCCTGGAAGGAGAAGCTCTCGAGCCTTGAGATCATATCATTGGCTACAGAGAGTAGGAAGTGGTCATCGAAGAAGAGACCACTGAGGGTGAATCTTTCCCGATAGGTCGAGACATGAGGAGAACTGTATAACCCACATCTATATCCAAGGGCATTCAACCCTTTGGAAATGAATAGGGCAGTTGAACCCTTACCCTTGGATCCCGCTATATGTATTGGTTTGAAGTCTTTTTCGGGATGATCGAAATGTTCAAGAAGTGCCTGCATCCTGTCGAGCCTATAGGTACGGACCGTATAGTTCATACTCTTTGCCAGATTCGTGAAGGATTCTATATGTTTACATGCTGAATCAAAATCTAAAAATCTCATATCCGCTACTCTAGTACAGGATTCGATATTGGTCAATGAAATATGTAGTAATGAAGATCCCTGATGAATTGGTGGTAAAAATGTGGTATGGTTAATATATGAAAGTGATGTTCGTCTGTTTAGGAAATATTTGTAGATCCCCAGCTGCACAGGCAGTCTTAGAGATGAGATTGGAACAGAGAGGGCTTTCTGATCAGATAGAGGTCGAATCTTCCGGGATAGACTCCTATCATGTGGGGCAGCTCTCTGACAGCCGTATGCGTAGGGCTGCGAAGCGATATGATGTCGACATCTATCACCACTCACGCCAATTCAAGAGACAGGACCTCAAAGAATATGATCTGATCTTAGCAATGGACCGGGATAACTACTCGGATATCATGAGAATGACAGATGATGAGACTCAACGTAGGGCTGTCAAGATGTTCCGGGATTTTGATCCGGAAGGCTCCGGAGATGTACCTGATCCCTATTATGGAGGAGTTCATGGGTTTGATAATGTGATGGTGATGTTATTGAGAACCTGTGATATAATCATAGATAGCATTCTATAAGGATTAGCTATGAAAAGAATCATTGGTGATATTGCTGCAATGTACGGTATCTCTTTCGAGGACGGTTCTCTTCAGCCTATGAGCGGAGGAGATATATCTGATGCTTATACCTTCACTGATACGAACCACCTGAAATATGTGATCAAACATTATACGAAACACCCCTATGACCTCTTTGAGGCTGAGGCAGTGGGATTGAAGGCTCTAGCATCCTTCTCTCCTCCAGGTCTTCTACTCCCACATGTATTAGGGTATGGCTCTCTGAATAATAATCAGTATCTCATATTGGAATTCATAGAGCATGGACAGAAGAGTGCTGTCAACTATCAGAACTTCGGTACTCTGCTTGCACGACTCCATAAGAATGGTGGGAATGCTCGGTCGGGTTTTCCTATGAACAATTATATCGGTGCGACCCATCAGATCAACACCTGGCAAGACTCTTGGGTGGATTTTTACCGGGTCAATCGATTGGAATATCAGTTCAGACTCGCAGTGGATAATGATCAGCTTGATGACAGTATTAAGAAAGACCTATCGCATCTGATCGAGAATCTTGAGCAGGTCATCGAAGAACCTGAATCCCTCTCTTTACTCCATGGGGATCTCTGGGGTGGTAACCATCTTTTTGATAAGAGTGGTAAACCTGTCTTGCTCGACCCTGCAGTCTACTATGGAGATCGTGAAGCCGATCTTGCCATGACAGAGGTGTTTGGCTCCTTTCCTGAAGAGTTCTACACCTCCTATAAGGAGGAATACCCCCTCTCAATAGGATATGCGCGGCGAAAGTATGTCTATCAACTCTACCATGCCCTCAATCATGTGAACCTTTTCGGGGGAGGGTACCTCAGCCTAGTGAGTAAATGCCTGAAGCAGGTGAGAATCTAAATTTACACATTTTGGATTTTTGTCTTTAACCCTTGCACCATGCTCTGTTTTACAGTAATCTTTAATATAATGAGATGCTTTGTAAAATTTTGCATAAATCAGTAGAGGAGAGAGGTATATGAGTTTCAAACACAATGATCGTCCCTGGGAATTCCTGCAGGAGTTCAAAGGAGATATGTTCACAGGAGAGTGGCCAACCTTGCCGGAGATGTTCGACATAACGGTTAAGAGACACCCTGATAGAAGATGTTTCACGGTTTATAGCCCTGATGAGGTCATGTTGACCTATACACAGGCTCAAGAGAAGATCATACAGTTATCAAATACCATAAGGACTAACGGAGTCCGAAAGGGTGATCGAATCGCTCTGACTGGTAAGAATAGTCCTGAGTGGGCAGTAGCCTACCTTGCAATCCTCTATGCAGGCTGTGTCGTCGTACCACTCGATTATCAGTTAAAGATCAAGGAGATGGAATATCTCATGGAATTCTCAAAGGCAAAGATCCTCTTTGTCGATGAGGAGAAATACGATGATCTGAATAAAGACAATAAGCTAGACCTCATCAAGACCTACTCACTTTCTGAGAAGAGACCAGATTATGTCTATGATGTATTGGAACCTAAGTTCGTCAAGAGAACACCTGCAAGAGAAGAAGATCTTGCTGCGATCATGTTCACCTCTGGGACTACAGGTAATCCGAAGGGTGTTATGCTCACTCATAAGAACCTCGTAAGTGACTGTTATCTTGCACAAGGTAATATGAATGTCCTTCATACGGATGTATTTTATGCACTACTACCTATTCACCACTCCTACACAATGCTAGCTGTCTTCATCGAGACTATCTCAGTCGGTGCTGAGGTCGTATTTGGCAAGAAGATCATCGTGAAGCAGATCTTGAAGGATCTCAAGACTGCTAAGGTCACTATGTTCCTCGGTGTCCCGGTACTGTTCAACAAACTCCTCAAAGGGTTGATGAACGGGATCAGAGAGAAGGGGATCATTCTCTATGGTATCATCAGAGGCTTGATGAGTATCTCAGGTTTCATCAAGAAGGTCTTCAAGGTGAATCCAGGACATAAGATGTTCAGAGGGATCCTTGCTAAGATCTCACTTGATAATATCAGGATATGTATCTGTGGTGGTGGACCGTTACCATCCTCGACTTTCAAACTCTATAACCAGTTAGGTATAGATTTTGTTCAGGGTTACGGATTAACAGAGACCTCACCGATTGTCGCATTGAATCCTGTTTTTGCCTATAAGGAGACATCTGTTGGAAAGGTGACTCCTCAGACAGAGATGAAGATCGATAAACCCGACAGTCAAGGAATCGGGGAGATCCTGATCAAAGGCCCTATGGTCATGCAGGGCTATTATAACAACAAAGAGGCGACTGATGAGATCTTCACAGAGGACGGTTGGTTGCGATCCGGAGATGTGGGGTATCTTGATAGTGACAACTATCTGATGCTAACCGGTAGGATGAAATCCCTTATCGTCACTGAGGGGGGAAAGAATGTCTTCCCAGAAGAGATCGAAGATTCATTCCAACTCTATGATGAGATCGAACAGGTCCTAGTCCTTGGTTATGAAAAGGATGAAAAAGCAAAGATCGAGGGTATCAGATCCATCTTCTATCCCACTGATGCATATAGAGATGAGGTCAAGAATGATAAGGCTGTCATGCAGGCTCGATTCGAAGAGATCGTAGCTGAGGTGAACAAACAGCTGATGCAATATAAGAGAATAGAGAAAGTCATGGTCATCGATGAACCGATGGAGATGACTTCTACGAAAAAGATCAAGCGCTTCAAGGTTGCACAATTGTATAAGGTATAGAGTTCTGATACAGTAGCGCTATTATCTGATTGAAGGTTCTCTTATGGTAAGAGGACCTTCTCTCATGTTAGGAAGGTATACATGGAAACATATGCAAGGAATTTCCTGCGAAAGAGAGCGCATAATCTCAGCCCCATCGTCTTTGTGGGTAAGCAGGGTTCAGATGAACGGGTGATCAAGGCTCTTGATGAAGCTTTAGCGAATCATGAATTGATCAAAGTGAAGTTCGTCGACTATAAATCACAGCGAAGAGAACTCGCAGCTGATATGGCAAAGAAGACCTCAGCAGAGCTGATCTCAGTGATCGGGAATATTGCGATTCTCTTCAGAGAACACGAAGAACCCTCAGAACGAAGATATCATATCCCGAAGAGGTAGAACTGATATGGAACCAATGAACTCATTCTCCCTTGCTGCTTTACCACAGCTTGAGGTGGGGTCAGGCTCTCTTAAGAGTCTCATCGACTGGCTGAAGGTAAAGGAGCACACATCGATTCTTCTCTGCATCGGAGGATCCTCCTTCAAGCGATCTGGCCATCTTGATGAGTTCCTCTCACAGTGTGAAGAGAATGGGATCGAAGTGACCATCGAACAGATCACTGATGAACCTTCACCAGAGATCGTAGATATGATCACCACGACTCATATGAAGGGTACTATCAGCTGTATAGTCGGAATCGGTGGAGGTAGTGTCATCGATGCTGCAAAAGCAGTTTCTGCTATGATCGCTGAGGGTCGGATTGGAAATAGTTCATCGGTCACCGATTATCTCGAGGGGGTAGGGACTCTATCTCCTTCAGGGACTCGTCTTGGACTTGCAGCGGTTCCGACTACTTCAGGCACCGGGACCGAGGCGACAAAGAATGCCGTGATCAGTTCAGTAGGAGAGAATGGCTTCAAGAAATCTCTCCGCCATATGCAATATGTCCCTGATCTGGCGATCCTTGATGGTGATCTGATCACCACCTGTCCCTCATCAGTATCTGCAGCTTCAGGTCTAGATGCCGTAACACAACTGCTAGAGGCACTTGTCTCAACGGCATCGAATCCGTTCACTGAAAGATTAGCTCTTCAGGGGTTGGCGATCGCAGGATCGGTCCTTCCGGGGATCATTGATGGTTCCTTAGCTAATGATAGTGATGCACGGACTCAGATGGCCTATGCAGCATATCTGTCAGGGGTAGCTCTAGCGAATGCGAATCTTGGAGTCGTCCATGGTGCGGCCTCGACCTTAGGTGGCGCACGAACTATTCCTCATGGAGTAGTATGCGGGACTTTACTCAGATCTGCATCAGAGACGATCATCGAACATCTTAAAGCGAGTGGTGACTCAAAAGCTCTCAAAGCCTATTCGCAGGCCGGATATGCCCTCATGGGTGTTCCCTCAGGTGGGATAGACAAGGGACTAGAGATCCTTCTTGATATTCTCACAGATTGGGAGCATGAATTCTCCATCCCTCTATTGAGCGAATATGGGTTTACCAAAGAGGAGCTTCAGAAGATGTCAAAAACTGTGGGTATAAAAAACACCCCTGCCACATTGACTGCAGAAGAGGTGACTCAGATTCTATTGAAGAGGCTCTAGTCCTCTACCGTCTTTGTCATAGTCAAAGGATCATCTACTCTCGATGCATAGAATCCGTGATAGGAGTCTGGCATGAGTCTTGCCAATCTTATCATCATCTCATCTGTGATACCTTGTCTCTCCTCAGGTGATAATCTTTTTTTATCTAGATCTATGATGAAAGGCTTTCCTACCTTGATCGTTACTCTTGTACGTCTCAACCTTTTCAGATTCTTACTGAAACTCTCCATGCCAAAATTGGCGATAGGAAGGATCGGTACTCTCTTCTTTGCAGCGATAAAACCCGATCCGGCCTTGCCCTGCTTCATCTGACCATCAGGAGAACGGGTCCCCTCTGGTGCGATACAGAGGAACTTTCCCTCATCAAGGATCTTGAAACAGGAGTTCATAGCCTCTCTATCGAGCATCCCTCTATTGACTGGTATGCATTCCCACCACTGCATGATCTTTCTAGTGAACCCATGACTCCACAACTCCTGTTTTGCCATAGCGATCGTATCTCTAGGTCTCATGAAGAGATAGATGAGAGGACCCTCTAATACGTTGATGTGGTTGGTCACGATGAGCATGGGGCCATGCTCAGGGACTTTATCAAGTTCTTCTTGATTCATATCGCAGGTCACTCTGAATATTCCTCTGAAGAGGCTGTTTGTTATTCTGTTCATTAATGTCATAGCTACACTTTATCAGTCATTCTTTTATTGAGGAAGTCTAAAAGTGAAAAAATCCACAAAGGTATGCTATGATAAGGAATGATCAGACTCCTTCATCCCGAACTCTTTCAGGGAAACTTGAAGAGACGCGACTATTTCGAAGGTTGGTATCTCAAGCATACCGACTGTGCAGGTCAAATGGTGTTTGCCCTGATCCCAGGAGTCTCTCTGAATCCGGAGGATCCACATGCCTTCATTCAACTCATTGAGGGTATGGGGGGCGAGACCTACTATTTTAGATTTCCTTTAGATCGCTTTTCATTCGATACGCGTCGGTTCTCCATCTCTATCGATAAGAATCACTTCTCCTCCGAAAGAGTCCTCGTTGATATAAAAGAGGGGGATTTTCATTTTTTCTGTGATCTAACCTATCAGGAGCTAGTCCCCTATCCAAAAAGTCTTTTATCACCAGGGATCATGGGGTGGTACTCCTTCGTACCCTTCATGGAATGTCATCATGGGGTAGTATCAATGGATCATAAGGTCTCTGGGACCTGTCAGCTCAATGAGAAGAGATATTCCTTAGAGAATACTAGAGGTTATATTGAAAAGGACTGGGGAACCTCATTCCCTGAACGATGGGTCTGGATGCAATGTAACACCTTCGACCTTCCTGATACTTCCTTTATGCTCTCTTATGCGACTATTCCCTGGCTCTCAAGATCCTTTAATGGATTTCTCTGTTTTATCTATACAGCGGGACGGGTCCATACCTTTGCTACCTATACCAAAGCAAGGATACAGGTCCTTTCACAGGAGAATGATCGAATCAAGCTTATCTGCTCAGATGATGAGTTCGAACTGACCATCACCGCAGTATCGGATAAGTCAGGTAGTCTCAGTGCTCCAGTGAAAGGTACGATGACTCGGGAGATCTTCGAGAGTCTCACGGCAACCATCAAGTTGGATCTCTATGATAGAAGAGAAGGGACACAGAAGATCATAACAGGTAGTTATGGTGGTTTGGAGCTGTGTGGGGCAATGGTCTAAACGAGAATAATCCAAATATTGCTAATATCACATTATTTTTCAGATGAACAGTTGACAACTGCGTATGCTTGGAGTAATGTGTAAATGAAGTAAGACGTTGGACGTCTGAACACAAGATTGCTTGGAGATGTAATATGAAAAAACTTGGTCAGAAAAAACCGCTATACCAATTTGTACAAGATGAGATTCTGAACCTGATAGAGGAGTGGGATAAGACTAGACCACTTCCAAGTGAAGCTAAACTATCCAAGGACATGGGTGTTAGTAGAAACACTGTACGGGAAGCTATACAGAATCTAGAGAAAGCTGATGTGCTTGTGAAGAGGCATGGTGTCGGGACATTTGTCAATCAGCAGAGGGCAAATGTAGTAACAGCTCTCAATAACCTTCACGGGATACAGAATATTGTCGCCAATGAAGGGAAAGAGCTGGGCTTCAAACAGAATACGATAGCCCTCGTATCTGTGGATAAAGAGATTGCTACCTATCTCAAGTTGGAATTGGGACAGGAAGTGATACAGATTGTACAGACCTACCTGGCCGATAATGAGGAGATTGTTAAGGGTATTTGTTATCTACACCCCGACCTCTATGCAGAAGAGCCGAAAAAATTCCTAACGACTATCAGTGGCAGTATCGATACGAAGACCGATATCTTCAGTATTATCAATAATTTTACTGATTTCAGTGTTGATCATGCCATTACGAGGATCTCAGCAATCGCAGCAGATAGGGAGACTGCAGAATCTCTCTCAATTACCGAAAATACACCCATTGTCAAGTTGAATGAGACCTACTTTGATAATGAGGGGAATATGCTCATGCATTCAGTCGACCTGATCGATACTGAGGACTTTGAGCTGTTAGTAGTGAGAAAACGATCGTTTTAAGATAAAAGAATAAGGAGTACCTCATGGAGAATTGGATGCAACAGGTGAACTATGCCCTGGGGACTGGAGTGGAGGGAGAGTTCCAATACCATATTCAGTGTAGTCCAGGTGATATCGCACCTATTGCGATTGTACCTGGAGATCAGGGAAGAGTAGCGAAGATCATCGAGCATATCGATAACCCGGTGAAGATCGCTGAGAATCGCGGATTGATCACATACAAAGGAACCTTTGAAGACTTCCCTGTCTCAGTGACTTCTACGGGAATGGGAGGCCCTGCAGCAGGGATCGTATATGAGGAATTGATAAATCTGGGTGCGAAGGTCCTGGTAAGGATCGGCAGTATGGCGGCTATTCAACCAGAGATCGAACGAGGGGATCTTTCGATTCCTATCGCTTGTGTACGGGATGATGGACTTACCCCCTATTATGTACCTCAGAATTATCCTGCCGTTGCAGATCCCCTCCTATATCAGAAGCTGATGGAAGAAGGTCTGAAAACAGATATAACCTGTCATACTGGGATAAATTGGACTCATTCTGCGTTCTACAGCCGGTCAAAAGATTATTTTCTGCAATGGGCTAACAAGGGAGTAAAGACCCTTGAGATGGAGGCGTCTGCACTATTCGTGATCGGGATGCTTCGAGGGGTATCAACCGCAGTCATTGGAACTGTATACCAGAATCGGTATCACCAGACTAATAAGGAACAGATGGAACTGTCTGTCGAGGATACAGCAAACAGCGTCATAGAGTATGGTGTCCATACTTCGATAGAGATAGCTTTGAAAGCGGCTGTCTCGACCTATAGAGAAAAATGGAGGAATTAAAGATGAGAAAAAACAAGTGTATCAGAGGGATCTTCTTGGTCCTGATCATGTTGGTATTTCCTGTGATGGTAATCATTGCCGGAGGAGCTCAAGAAGCCGTCGAATCTGACCCATTACAGCTCGTCAGTGAGCGAGGTACCCACACAGAGGCCTGGAAAACTCAGATGGAGGCCTTTGAGTCAGAGTCGGGAGTGGATCTGGAGATCACACAACATCCCTATGCAAATTACTTCGATCAGTTAATGTTAAGTTATACCAGTGGGCAGAACGAATATGATGTTCCATATATTTCTTTGCTCTGGTATCCCACTCTTGCAAATGCGGGCTATATCCAGCCACTGAATGATTTTGTAGATGCTGATGCGACTCTCCCTGAGGATATGCCAGGGTTACAGAGTGCTTCACTTGATGGTGACATCTACTTCATTCCCTATATGAATGAGGTTGGAGGTATCGTATATAGAAAGGATCTCTTTGAGGATGAGACTGAGAAGAAGAACTTTAAAGCTGAATACGGCTATGAACTCACTCCACCAAAAACGTTAGAGCAATATGAGGATATTGCAGCGTTCTTTCATCGACCCCCGGAACTTTACGGAGTGACTCTCATGGGAAAGAGGAGCATCTTCTTGGCAACTCACTTTATGAACCGACTTTGGGCTCATGGCGGGAATCTTCTTGATGATGACTTTGAACCGGTCTTTGATTCAGAGATAGGTGTTAAGAGTCTTGAAGAGGTGAAGGACTTCTTCGCTTATACCAATCCTGCAGCCTATTCCTATGACTTTCAGGAGGCTCTGACAGAATTCAAAATGGGAAAGAGTGCGATGGCAGAACTCTGGACTACCGCAATGTTTCATGTGGATGATCCTGAAGGCTCCCAGATAGTTGGTAAAGCCTCTTTTGTAGGTTTTCCAAAACCCGCAGATGCTGGTGACGAGAAGCGACCAAGACTGTTCATCTCCTGGGGATTTGCAATATCTGATGCCTGTGAGAGGAAAGAGGAGGCGCTCGATTGGATCGCTCATGCAACTGCAAGTGATGCCTTAGCAGAAGCCGCTCCGCTCGGGACCATTCCTGCTCGTATCAGTGCTATGAATGATGCTGATCTGATTGCTGAACTTCCCTGGATCCCCGCATTCCAAGAGGCTCTTGATACCTGTATCCCGACACCAATCGTACCCTTGATCCCAGAGGGGATGTCGATCGTCAACGGGTTTGTCGCACCTATGGTATCTGAGTTCATCTCAGGAAACGGGTCAGCAGAAGAGTTGCTGGCAGGAGCTGCAGCCTCAACACGAGAGCTGTTGGAACAGAACGGCTACTACTAGAGTACATGAAAGAGAGGCTGCTTCCTTGATTTGGCAGCAGCCTCTAGTATCATGGAGTATATATGAAGAAACAAAGCTTAACGAAGAGATGGGAAGACATTCTTTACCTCTCACCGGGGATCGTTGTCCTCGGTCTCATATTTATCATCCCGCTCTGTTATGCAATCGGGATAACCTTTGTCAGGTGGACTCTGATCCGGCCTGAGTTGGGAATAGTTTTCGTAGGATTACAGAACTATGTGAACATATTAAAAGATCCTTTCACCTATGAGGTCCTGGGACGTACGATGGTCTTCCTCATATGTGCGGTCATCATCGAGATGGTCCTCGGGATGGTTATAGCTACGGTACTCAACTGGGGATATAGGGGCCATTCACTATTACAGTCGATCTGCCTCATCCCCTTTATGATGGCTCCCATCGTAGTAGGGTTCACCTGGAGATTCCTTCTGAACAATACCTTTGGTCCCATACCGAGGTTACTGCAGAGTATAGGACTCGAATCATGGGTATCACTACCGCTATTGGCAAATCCCCATACGGTCATGCTGGTTCTGATCCTCGTCGATGTCTGGCAGTTCACCCCTTTTGTCGTGTTGGTCGTACTTGCAGGGATGAAGGCGCTTCCTACCGAACCGTTCGAGGCTGCGACTGTGGATGGTGCGACGAGCTGGCAACGATTCAGGCATATCACATTACCCCTGCTTCGTTCATCTCTGCTGGTTGCTCTGGTCATGAGGACACTGACAGCCCTAAGAGTCTTTGATACGGTCAGTATCATGACGGGGGGAGGACCTGGCTCCTCATCGGAGATCATCTCGTTCTATGGATATAGGCTGGCTTTCCAGTCCTATGAGATGGGGCTTGCAGGAACAGTTGGGATCCTGACGATGCTGTTGGCACTGGGGCTCACGGTCGTCTATCTCAGAAGAGTGGGGGTGGAATCATGATGAACAGAAAGACTCACAAACAGACTATCGTTTATATCATCGTGGTAATACTACTGCTTATCTGGACCCTCTATCCGTTGGCATGGATCACGCTGGTCTCTTTCAAACCGAAGAGTGCACAGTTCTCTCCGAAATGGTTCGGCTTCGTACCGACTCTGAAGAACTATGTCACCTTCTTTACCAATAGGGTACTGTTGCAGAGTTTCATCAACAGCTGTATCGTAACAGGAATCTCTGTAGTATTGGGACTCATTGTCGGGACCCCGACAGCCTATGCTCTTGCTCGTTTCAATATCAGGAATAGTTCGAGGATACTGCTCTTCGTCCTTCTTGCTAGAATGACTCCTCCAGTCGTACTGGTTGTCCCATTCTTCCTGCTTGCTGTGAAGATGAACATCTCGGATACCTATACGGCACTGATCATTATGGGAGTCTTTCTCTCCCTGCCTTTCGTCATATGGATGATGCGTGGGTTCTTTATGGAGATACCTGTATCTCTCGAGGAGACTGCGATGATCGATAGTTGC
>CAKZLE010000015.1 GCA_937125225.1 uncultured Spirochaetia bacterium | reverse complement strand
AATTTTCAGTATATCAGATTTTCATGGAGCTTTCTTTTTCTCCTTTTCTTCGTGTGTCATTTCATTTTACCATTCAGGGTAGCTAACCTTGTGTAGCTTTCTAATTGTAAAAATCAGATATGTGTGTTAAAATGACCCCAATATTGTATATGTAGTGTAAGTAAATGGGGTTATTATGTACAGAATTAAAGAAAAATCATTGGAAACCTGGCTGCATAAAGAATCTCGGAAGCCGTTGATATTGCGCGGAGCAAGGCAGGTAGGTAAATCTACCCTTGTCAGACAATTTGCGGAAAGCCGGGGATTGATCTTATTTGAAGTTAATCTGGAGCGGCACAGGACGCTGGATGAAGTTTTTTCAACTTTGAAAATGGAACATATCTTATCTGAAATTCAATACATATGTAAGAAAGGTTCTCCTACACAGAAAAACACCCTTATATTCCTGGATGAGATTCAGGCCGCACCCCATGCGATAGAAGCATTAAGATATTTTTACGAGGATTACCCGGAGATTCCTGTGATTGGCGCGGGGTCGCTTCTTGAATTTACACTGTCGAAGCATAACTTCTCAATGCCGGTAGGCAGGGTAGAATATATGTTTCTGGGGCCAATGAATTTCACTGAGTATATAACAGCAAAAAGTGAAAATGCTTTGATTGAGCTGCTTGAGACCTATCAGCTGGGAGACTCTTTTCCGGAATCCGCACACCTACAACTGCTCGAAGTTTTGAGAGAGTTTCTTATAATCGGCGGTATGCCTGAAGCTGTAAAGGAATACCTCGGTTCTAACGACTTAAACGCGGCGATGGATGTGCACTCATCTATTCTGGCGACGTATCAGGATGATTTTTCAAAATACTGTTCCGACCGGCAGCTGCTCACCGTTCAGAAAGTCTTCGATAAAATTCCACTGCTTGTTGGTAATAAACTTAAGTATACGAATTTAGCTAGAGATATTCTGTCGAGAGATTTGAAAGCTGCAGTCGGATTGCTTACAAAAGCCGGTATCGTTAACCAGGTTGTGCATTCATCAGCAAATGGTATTCCGTTGAAAGCGGAAGAGGATTCTTCTGTTTTTAAACCGTATTTTCTTGACTGTGGATTGATGAATAGGAGCTGCAGGTTGGAGTGGATTTCAACTGAAGAACTCCTGGATGTGAGGTTTGTTAATGAAGGGAATCTGGCTGAACAGTTTATATGTCAGCATTTACTTTCGATAGCAAGAGAGAATGAACAGCCGAGGTTGAATTACTGGTTAAGGGAGAAAAGGTCGAATAATTCTGAAATCGATTTTCTGATTCAGCTGAACAGAGAGATAATACCGGTTGAAGTGAAGGCAGGTAAAAGCGGCTCCCTTCGGTCACTTCATCAATTTGCATTTCATAAAAAAAGCCGCACCGCTTTGAGGTTTGATACGAATGTTCCCTCAGTGCAGGATGTCAGTCATAAGGTTAAGGTTTCGAATGAATCAACCGGAGATGTTTCATATAAGCTGATTTCTCTTCCGCTTTATCTTGCAGAGCAGTCAATGAGGCTGCTTTCATCATTGTGAAAGGAGAAATTCATTCCTACCTCAACTCATTGGCAGGCGGACTATGATGTCCGAAATGCCTAGGGACTCATTCCGGTCTTGGATTTGAATGATTTTGAAAAATGCTGCGGGTATTCAAACCCGAGATCGAATGCTACCTGGGTGATGCTGTTATCCGTATCAAGAATCAGCGCCTTTGCCCGTTTGATGAGAAAGAGATGCATGTGCTCCAGTGCATTCTTTCTGGTTTCACGCTTTAACAGGGCACTGAGGTAATAAGGTGACAGGCCCAGTTCCTGTCCGCAGTACTGCACCGAGGGAATTCCCATATTGAATATTACGTTTCCAGAGAGCCTAGTGTACGCTGCTAACTGAGCCTCCCCTACGAGGAAGAGAACCGTCAGGTTTTCCGACGGCTCTCAAGAAGATCAGATTTTCAATCCATATCGTTCTCTCATCGAGACTTTTCCGTCGATGACAATATTGTAAAAGTTATGCACAATCCGATCGAGGATAGCGTCTGCAAGAGTCTGCTGACCGATCTTTTCATGCCATCCGCCGGGAGCAAACTAAGTACAGAAGATCGTAGACCCGGTCAGATTATGCTGGGCCTTTTAATCAAGACCAAAAGTCAAAATTTTTAAGGTGGACTTACGCCGCGACTGTTTGATCCTTCTGGAAGGATTCATACCGTCTGTTCGGTGTTTCATAATCCAGAGACTGATGAAATCGATCCCGATTATAAAACCTAAAATATCTTCTTATCCCCTGTTTCAAAGATCGTAAATTCTCATATCCCTGAAGATAAATATCTTCATATTTTACCGTGTTCCACAGACGTTCAATATAAATATTATCCGCCCATCTTCCTTGGCCAACCATACTGATTGCAATATGATGATCTTTCAAGATTTGGATAAAACCATAGGAAGTAAATTGCGAGCCCTGATCAGTATTGAAGATTGCTGGTGTCCCAAATCTATCCAAAGCATCTATCAGCGCTTCTTCACAGAAGCCTGCATCCATACTATTTGAAATCCTCCAGGACAACACTTTTCTACTATATACATCTAATATGGCTACCAAGTATACAAAACCAATCTCAGGTAGCTTTACGTCGGTTATATCAGTACACCACACCTGATTCGGATACCGAATATGCTTACCTCGTAGCAAATAGGGATACACTGGATGCTGAGGATTCTTCACACTCGTATTCTTCTTTGGCTTAATCCCACGTAATTTCATCTGTTTCATCAGATTCCGAACTTGTTTTCTTGTTAAAGGAATCTGATGTCTATTCAACTCCAAAGCCATCTTACGATATCCATAGAAAGGTCTGGTTATATGAATATCTTCAATCTTCTTCCTATGTTTCTCATGAAGAACCTGCTTCGGCCTCTGTTTATAGTACAGAGTACTTCTATTCATTCCGAGTAAGATACACTGCTTTCTGATAGAAAGCCTTCCTTCATGCTTATCAATTAGTTGGGATCCTTCCCGTATAATTGACGATATTTTTTTTTAAGCCATTCCTTCTCATAGTTTGATTCGCCAAGTTGCCTAAACAGTTCCTGTTTTTCTTTCTTCAACCGATTATACTCTTCATCCTTCTTATTCTTCCGAACAAATAGTTCAGCAGACTTCTCGATCAGCTGCTTTTTCCAAGCACTGATCTGATTAGGATGCACCTCATACTTCTCAGCTATTTCTGCAAGAGTAAGCTCTTCCTTTATCGCTTCTAGTGCTACTTTAGCCTTGAACGCTTCATCAAACTTCTTTCTCATCTCTTAGACTCCTATCTCTATAGTAGTCCACTCTATTCATTTTGAAAACTGGTCTATCTCACTGGGCTCAGCATACTTGGGCATCACAAGAAAGACGTCTGGATTGTAATCAACAACACCTCATAGCCTTATAGCAATGATACTCTGTAGCATGAGTATATACCCTGTTATAGTTTGAGATTAACTCAAAATATGTTATTATAGGTAATAGTATCAAATTATAGTAAGGGAATTAATAATATGAAGAAGTTGATTATCATGGCAGCTTGTCTCTTGTTATTAACTATTGTTACATCCTGTCTGGTTTCTCCTGAGTTAGTAACTTTCTCGTTTGATTCAAACGGTGGCAGCGCTGTTCCGGAGCAACGTGTTAGAATAAAGGCTTTTGTAGATGAACCTGATAATCCAGTGAAAGACGGATATAGTTTCATTGGTTGGTTTATAGATGAGAGATTAACAACAATTTTCGATTTTTCAACTATGACTGCTGAAGTAGATATTACTCTGTTTGCGAAGTGGAGTGCCGATAGTGATACCTCATATATAATTGAACATTATCTGCAAGATGTCAGTGGAAACGGGTATACGAAGTATGAAACAGAAAATGTAACCGGGATTACAGATACTACAGCCACGGCGGTAGAGAAAGAGTATATCGGTTTCTCTGAAAATTCGAACCATGTATCCCGTATAGTAAATGGTACGATAGCTAGTGATGGCTCCCTGGTATTGAGACTATATTATGATCGTAATCTATATACTGTCAGTTTTGATTGCAGGGATGTCGGCTCAGCTGACGATGTCTACGAAGTTCGCTATGGAGCGACGATATCTGCTCCGACACCGCCTTCGGGAGACGGTTATTCATTCTTAGGTTGGTATAAAGATTATGACCTAACCAATAGCTGGAGCTTTTCCAGTGATACAGTTACCAGGAATACGATCCTGTATGCGAAGTGGGAACGAATCATTGATTTCAATGAATCAAGAAAACTGACTTCTCTCGATGCAGATGAACTTGATGCTTTTGGGTGGTCAGTAGCAATTGGTGGCGATTATGCGATTGTCGGTGCATATGGAGATGCAGATAACGGGGTAGATTCAGGTAGTGCATACATTTTCCTTAAAAATAGCATCGGTATTTGGGATGTAGGAAGAAAAATCACTGCTTCTGACGGTACCGCTGGTGATCAATTTGGGTATTCAGTAGGAATCAGTGACGATAATGCTATTGTGGGAGCCTACAAGGATAATGAAAATGGAGATCAATCAGGTAGTGCCTATATCTTTCACCGTGACAGCGTTTCCGGTGATTGGGATGAAGGAACTAAAATTACTGCATTTGATGGTTCAATGGGAGATTACTTTGGCATTTCAGTAGCAATCAGTGGTGATTATGCAATCGTGGGAGCGTATAAAGAATCACATAATGGTAGTGCCTATATCTTTCACCGTGACAGCGTTTCCGGTGATTGGGATGAAGGAATAAAGATACAAGCATCAGACGGAACCGTTGAATCTTGGTTTGGTAGGACCGTTTCCATCAGCGGTGATTATGCGATTGTGGGTGCTTATAAAAAAGATGGGACGAATGGCGTTGATGCCGGCAGAGCCTACATCTTCCACCGGGATAGTGGTTCTGGTGAATGGAATGAGGTTGCAAAGTTAACAGCATCAGATGGCTCGGAATATGACTTCTTCGGTTCATCAGTATCGATTAGCGGTGACTATGCGATTGTGGGGGCTTATGGAGATAATGAAGATGCATCGGATACAGGCAGCGCCTACATTTTCCACCGTGATAGCGTTTCAGGTGAGTGGGGTGGGGAAGCAAAGATCACAGCATCAGATGGATTGAGACATGACTTCTTCGGGACATCAGTAGGGATCAGCGGTAATTATGCGATTGTGGGGGCTTATCATACCAGTGATAATGGACTTAGTTCAGGCAGTGCCTATATGTTCCATCGGGACGACGCTACCGGTAATTGGAGTGAGATAGATAAGATTCTAGCAAGAGATGGAGATATAAATGATGAATTTGGTAGAGCAGTAGCAATCAGTGACAATTGTGCTATTGCGGGGGCTGCAGGCAAAGATGATGATGGAGCTGGATCCGGCAGTGCCTATATTATAGATTAGATGTTGCGGTTGCACAAATAACAACATAGTGAGAGCAAGAATTATGCAATTCTCGATTTCACATCCAGTCTCGTCAATAGAACACGATTCTTCTTTTAGATCTATGCGATGATCTGAGGTCTATCATTGATCACAACTCTTGATCTCCTTCAGTGTCTTTTAGTGCTCGCAGCAGGTCTAGATCCTGTTTACCTACTGGTAATTCAATGATATTGGTCCTTCATGCACCCTGTACCATCTCATAAAATGATAGCTGGAGTTTGTCGGGCCAGCAGGTCTCGTGATCATCCCTGATACCTGCATGCAGGAATATCTAGGATGCTTGATTTTTGGTGAAGGAACACGATAGATAACCTGCTAGATGAAAAGTGGGTTCTACAAGATATAGTGTTATAAGAGAATCAAACCTTTTTTTGATGAAAAAGACATTTTCAATTAACTACTATGTATAGGATGTTATTCCTTGTATAAAAAGTGATTTCTTTTTTCTCTCTTTATTCGCGTGCATTTCATTTTACCATTTAGCTCTTTGTATGATGATAAAGAAATAACTTGTGGGTCCTGTGCTTTCACACTATAATTTGGGGTGCGTACTGGTGGTATTGATGTTTGTTAAATAGGGTTTTAACTACTTTGAGTTCAGGTTTGTGCATTAACCTGAACACATGATCACATTACAGTTGTTTGAGGATTAATATGATTAGAGAAGAAAAAAGAAGAGGTTAACACCTTACTACTCTTACAAGGGCAGGATTTAAACTCAGGAGATCATTTTCATGAATGAGATAGACATACTACGAATCAATGTTGATACCTCAGTCTCCTCCTTGAAAGCTAATATCATCAGGTATTATGATGTTCTCTTCGAACTTCGGAGGATGTCTATCTTCCTATTACAAAATACAGCATGCACTCAAGAAGATATTGCTCAATGGTTCAGATCTAAGGACTTTGGTATCTGTGAAGACGGGTTCTGGCAAAGTCTTACTGACTTAAAGAACCATAGAGCAGGAACGCTTTCTGCAGATGCGATCAGCTTTTCCTGTCATCCAGATCTGCGAAATGATGGAGAGGCCTGTTTCCGTATGTACTCCCATAGAGAAATCGGACAATATTTGAAGGAGATCAAATCGAGATTACCCGGTTCTGCATGGATCTACTACCAGGATGCACATAATATCGCTATTCAATATCCCTATATAGATCAGGCTAAAGCGATCACTCCTGATTTCCACTGGTCGACCTATCACACCTGGGTTTCAGTTTCTGAGGAGAACAACCCAGAACGTGGGATCAGATGGACCGATCCCTCAATCGATTATGCAGGTGAGGGATTGATCATATCAGTTTCGATACCAGTATATTCAAGTGAAGTCTTTGTCGGGCTCTGGAGTATCGACCTTCCTATGAGTACACTCTTTGAGGTTATTGAAGAGCAACATATCCCGGAACAACAGATGATCATCTCAGATTATCAAGGGAATATTATCTCACATCCATATATCGAGGTGAAGATCGATAAAGAGAAAGGCAGTATTTTTCAAGAGAACATCTCTTCGATCGGAGGCGACTTTCAAACGTTAGATATCAAGAAGTTGATCTCTTTGGGATCAGGTCAAATGGAGCTTTATTTAGAGCATGGTAGGAAATATGATGTTATCTATCGAATCATACCACAGATCGATTGGATCCTCTTTTCAATCTACCCCAGAGAAAGATTTGTTGAGGTTGTTAACAATAAAGTGAGATCTGCACTAGATAGAGTGAGAAAAGGAGATTATTCCTATCGCTTGAAAGAGGTACATGAGAATGTCCTAGTAACAAGCTTCAATGAGATGGCAGAGGCACTTGAAGTACAATCTATACAGCTCCAAGAGTCTCAGAAACGAATCATTCAGGCAGAGAAGAATAGTGCGATCGGGACCCTCGCAGGAGGTATAGCCCATGATTTTAATAATATACTCCTAGCCATAGTGGGGTTTACCGAGATTGCCCTCTTAGAGGCCAGAAAGGGCTCATCTCAAGAAGATAGCTTGAATGAGGTTCTAACAGCTAGCATGAGAGCAAAAGAGATCGTTCAGCAGATCCTTTCCTTTGCCCGTAAGTCCCATAGTGAGATCAAGCCTGTTAGGTTGAGCGAGATCATAGCAGAGACCCTCAAGTTACTTCGCCCCTCGACACCCTCATCAATTGAGATCATCTCGCATATTGAGAGTGATTCATTCGTTAGTGGTAATAGTTCTCAATTGCAGCAGATAATCATGAATCTGTTTACCAATGCAATCTATGTGTTACAAGAGAGTGGAGGGATTATAACCATAGGGGCGAAGAACAGATTCTACCAAGAGGGAGAACTCCTAGAATCTCCTTCAGAAAGATATATCGAACTTACTATAGCCGATAATGGTAGGGGTATCGATCCTACTATCATTGATCATATCTTCGAGCCATATTTTACCACAAAAGGAGTTGGTGAAGGGACGGGGATCGGGCTTGCTGTGGTAAAGGGTATCATTGAGAGTTATCATGGTGATATAGAAGTGAAGAGTGAGCCTGGCCATACTGAGTTCTTGATCAGACTGCCTATAACCGAAGCTGTAGATGAAGAGCTCGATGAAGGTGGCCTTCTGATAGCTCAGGGAACAGAGCATGTCTTGTTTATTGATGACGAACTTCCCATAGTCCAGATGGGTCGTCTTATGCTTGAGAGTCTAGGGTATGAAGTCACCACCTCAACTAGTAGTGTTGATGCACTTGAACTATTTCGGGAAGAGCCAAACGAATTTGATCTGATAGTGACCGATATGACTATGCCATCAATGACTGGGGATGTTCTTTCAGTTGAGATGAGGAAGATTCGAGCAGACATACCGATCATCCTCTGTACGGGGTATAATAAGAAGATGAACGAAGAGTTTGCCTCACATATTGGTATTGATGCATTCCTCTATAAACCGTTCAAGAAAGCAGATTTCGCAAAGATAGTAAGAACCATTCTCGATGATCATACAGAGAACAATAGTGATCATTCTCTATGAACACATAGCTTCAAAGAGCTTCTTAGAAATATGTGAGCCTACCCAATATCATATAGGATTATCACTATTCAGCCTTTCCCGTATTCCCTGGTAAAGTAAAATGAGACAATACCCCATTTAACTAAGAAGGGAACAAGTGACTAGCAGCTAGTTTCTCTTTTAATACTATGCTCCCTTCGTTGAACAGACCCCGTTAGAGCTTATTTGCTCAATGATGATCAATATGGTATTAGCTCTCCACCACTTCCATGGCGATCTCTGCCCATCTGCTTAACCGTTGGGGATCATGATGAACCGTCGATATATCTTTGAGAATGAACTCGAGATTGACATGGTTTTCCCTAGCTAGATCAACAGTATACTGCAGGTCTGCTCTTACCTCATTCCAATCCATCTGCTCCATTGCGAGAAATGCCGGTGTGGGCTTATTGGACATGATCAGTTCCCTACCGATATTCTCGGCAAACTCTTTCCTCCAGCTCCAGGGACTGCAGGATACCTTCCGAACATTGGGAATGGTCTTGACGAGATCAAGTCTGTCATCCAAACGATCACAGCAACCGTAATAGATATTCCCAAAGTATTCAGCCATTCTTGAGATATAGGGGATCTCGAATTCGGCAAATTTCTGAGGGGAGACTGCGGTAAAGAGTTGGGCTAGTCCAAACGCCCAGCTGTTTTGTGTAAGAGGACCTTTTCCCTGACCGGGACTAGGGAGGAAGGTATCGTCATAGACATATGAACAGTGGCAGATCGGGGAAATATCATTGGAGAAAGCCTGTTCATTAACATCCTTGATCCCCTGAATGACAGAATCTGTCAGACGTTCCAAGCAGGCATGCAGAAACTCAGGCCTATCAAGAAACTCGTAATAGACTTCTTCCATGCCGATGAATTCGGAGAGATTATCCCATATGCCTAAATGGAACTGATACCCATGAGACTGAACCAGCGGAGCTATACCCCGGAAGATATCCTCGGCTTCATCATAGAATCGCATACTGGATTTCTCATCGACGACAATATGCTTGAGCCCTATTTTATCCAGATCCTCATCGTTTTTCAGGACCCTGTTATAATGACGAGCGGCTGCCGTCGTATCCTTTTCCAAGCTGATTGAATCTATATCGGATGTTAACCCGAAACCGGTATCAGAGAAGACTCTAGGGATGGTGATAAAGGGCTCGAGGACCATATCGACGGGAAAGTGTCTCCATTTATAGAGAGTCTGGCGCAACTCCATCTCGATACCCCGCCAATAGGGATCGTTGATGAAACACGTCAGTTCTCCCTGATCATTGAGCTCATTCCAGGGGAGCTGATCGATACAGACCATGGGTCTTTCCATAGCCGACCGGTTCAGAGACTTCCACAAATCGATCTTCTTGTCATGAATACTCAATGAGGCATACTCCATATATTGTTCACCTAGGACCTTCAGGATTTTACGATCATCATTGTGTAGTGCCATAGTATTCTCTCCTTATTGTTTGAATATAGTATATCCCCAGAAATAGCAGATATGAACCGCAAATATTGGTATCTATTAGGCAAAAATTGACTTATTGAGATTTATAGTCTACTATTCTCTATGCTTCTTACCTACGGAAATTACACATGCACACCTGACTGGAAGGTGTGTGAGGAACATGCGCCGGGTTACTGCCGGGTCTATCTAGTCCATAGTGGTGACGTCACCTATGATGATTACTATGCTACGAGAGCTCTTAACCGGGGTTTTCTCTACATTTTCCCATCTTCCCGTCCGTATAAGATCATACAGATAGACTCAGATCCTTTGATCTGTACTTTTCTCCATATCGATTTCTTTCCAAACTCTGTTGAGAACCTGATAGAGATTGACATGCATGAACATCCCATACTGCTGCATCTTTTCAGAACTCTGAAGGAATGTATTGATGAAAGAGAAGTTGAGCTGACTAGAAGACTGAATTATCTGTTTGAACTCTATTGCAGAAAGCATAGTATCATTCAACCGGTAACACCTTTGATCGAAGAATTGCTGGAATATATCAGGGAACACTTCAATGAGAAGTTGTCAAACGCTAGGCTCAGTCAGCATCTGGGATTCAATGAGCACTATTTTATCCGATTATTCAGAAAGCAGGTCGGTATGACACCTCATCAATACCTGATCAACTATAGGATCCTGGAAGCAAAAATGAAGATGATGTCCGATTCGACATTATCGGCAATAGCTGAAGAGACTGGATTCCCTGATGTGAAATCTTTCAGTAGGACATTCAAACTGAAAACAGGATTATCTCCTAGTGCTTACAGACGCATTTCGGAACAAAGACCCTGAAGGATGGAGAGGTGTCCCCTGACATCCTTCATAAAGTGAAACATCGGTGAACTAGTCACCTTCATGTCTCCTGCCTCTTAGGTTCATCTACATCCACCTACATGTTTTCCATAAGATGTGGAGCCTATTCTAGAGACTTCAGGTTCTCATAGATCGAGCCTCCCCACGAGTCTCGCATCCCACAGAAGAGGGAGAGGATCAGAAACGAACTACTTCTTCCGGAACTTTATGATATCTTCCTGAAGGTGTTTCACGAGATTGTGAAATCTTTCTTCGATATATCTCCGCTTGATCTTAAGAGTCTGGGTCAACTCTTTTCCCTCAAGAAAATCGTTCTTCACCGGTAGGATCCTTGATACAAACTCAAAAGTCTTGAAACCATGTTCTTTAGAGATCAAGGTATTCACCTCCTTCATCAGGTGGCGAATGATATCCTCATGGCTAATGGAGTCCCGGCCTTCAAGGACCACCTCCTCATATGATAACTTGAGCTCTGCTGCGAGCTTCATCATCTCCTCTTCATTCACTGCAACAATGGCGGTAAGTTGTTTCTTATCCTGCCCTAGGACTACCGCGTGGTCGATGTACACGCTCTCCTTCATCTTCTCTTCAATAGGTTCGGGTTCTACGTTCTCCCCACCCATAAGGACGATAGTATCCTTCATTCGTCCTACGATGATGACCTCACCGTTTTCAGAGGTTACTGCCAGATCACCAGTATTGAGCCAACCATCTTCTGAAAGGACCTTCTCAGTTGCCTCAGGGTTCTTGTAATATCCTAGCATCACCTGTGGACCCCGGGCGAATACCACTCCTTTTTCACCTATGGCTGTGGCTGATCCATCTTCACGACGGATTTCCACTTCGGTATTATCAAAAGGAATCCCGGTGGTATTGAAGGTATTGTTCTCTATAGTTCGGCTAAGGATTCCGGGAGCCGTCTCAGTCATCCCATATGCATTGACGACCGGGATGCCCAAGGAATTGAAGAACTCATCGAGGTGTTTAGGCAGTGCCCCTGCTGCGGATGTTGATACCCGCAATCGTCCTCCCATCTTCTCGATGAAAGGCTTGAAGAGCCGTTTGGCCAACAGGTGTCCTGGAAGGAAGAAGCCCCTCCGAAGGAAATGGACAACTGTCGCGAAGCATCTCCTTACAGTACCTCTCTTTCTTAAGGATACATAGCTTCCGTGTAGATACTGGTTTGATTCGAGGTATTTCTTATTGATCTTAATGAACAAGAAGAGCAGATTCCGTTTTACTCCAGACATCTGACTGAAAGCCTTAAGCATCTTCTGATAGATCGATTCCCACATCCGAGGTACGGTGATCAGGACCTGAGGTCTCTCCTGTAACAGGTCGACACCGAATCGCCCTGGGGAAGTGTAGACCAAGGTCATCCCAACTGAATAGGCACAGTATTCGAAAGCCCTCTCATAGACGTGCCAGGAGGGAAGCATCACTACTGTAGTCTCAGGGCGTTCAATATTCACTCCCAGACGGGGAGTATTAGCATGGATGTTCTGAAGGAAATTGGCATGTGTGAGCATCACCCCCTTGGGATTTCCTGTGGTGCCTGAAGTATACACGATGGTCATCAGATCATCCGGTTCGATTTCACCTGATAATCGATGGAGCAGCTGCGGATCCTTCTTGTAGAGGGATGTTCCAATCTCCATGACTTCATCGTAGAAATGGACTTTCTCTATAAGGTCTTTGGGGATGTTGGTATCATCTCCACCATCGACCACAAAGATCCTTTCACAGCGGATCCAGTCCTCTGCACAAAAGACCTCTGTCAAAGCTCTCAATTGTTCTTTGTTCTCTATGATGAGGTAGGTAGAATCCGAATGGCTGAAGATGAACTGGGATTCCTTGGGCGTTGTGTCTGAACCCCGGGGTACCGAAACCGCCCGTAACGCCATAATAGCGAAATCTGTGGCAATCCATTCGAAACGGTTATTGACGAAAAAGCTGACATGGTCATTCTCTGTCATTCCGTAATGTGCGAATCCAGCTGTCAGGGCACCGATCGTCTGAACGAATTCCTCATAAGTCCGATCAGGAACATTCTTTTTGTTCTTTGTCCTATGGGAAACTCGATTCGGATAGACAGCAACTGTCTCTAATGGGACCTCAAGAATATTCTTATACATTGGTACTCCTCTCATGATTCAAGCAGTAGCTGTCTTGTGAGCGTAATAAATGATTTACTTCATACAGATACTGCAGCAATCATGCTACCAACGGTATTCCTGCGGTCTATTTGACCTATATTATGTAATATTGAAGTAACAAGTAACTTGAGATCCAGGCGATCAGATTACTCATTCTTATTCAGCAAACAAGGTCTCTCAACCTATCTCATGGTTTCACAATAGATTGAATGTCCTAAGCGGTCAAGCAGATATTCTCACTAGTGATTTATCACTAGTCTAATACATGATTAAAAAAGGCCTTGAAACGGTAATCTTATCAATAGATTTGCTAAAAGAACAGCCGATCTCATCTGAAGAAACTAGGGTTTTCTTGATTGTGTATGATTGATGATAAGTGAGGTGCTCCTCATCCTTTCTCAAGATGTTCTATAAAGTAGAATTGGTAGTCATGATTTGTCTGATCAAACGTGAGAGTTTAGACTACTTCTATTCAAGATTTTCTGAGACTCTACACTCATCTATGATTTCAGTGGTCTTTTTTGTTGATAGTGATCAATGTTGTTTGAATATATGTGTAAATCGTAAATCTAATTTACAATTTACACATATACGATATAAGCACCATCAAAGAATCTTACATTCGTAAGCGGGAACCCTAGATTGATCAGAGCCTCTTTGAACATCTCTATTCTCCTTGTGATCGAAACAATAAGATAAAAGCCAGCTACTCTTTGAAGAGAGTTGACTGGCTTTTATCTTTTCAGAGACTGTCTATAGTATATCTATTCAATATAAGCTAGGAGTCTACAGGAACCTATATTTGTCCTATTTTGTATCACCCTTACCATATTTCTGAATCAGGTGTGCTTTGGCAACATAACCTTGGGCATCGAGTCCAAGTCCTTCCGCATAGGCTCTCTTGACTATCTGGTCTAGGAACTTTGGATGTTTCTGGTGATCTCCTGAGACTATTATTAGAGCTTCAACAGGTTCATCGGTTGTGTTCTCAATCTGTCGTACCACATCTGTAGGAATTGAGAAGGTATCCCAAGCCCCGAGATCTGTAGAGACATCACACTCCTCATTCATTGAGATTCGTATTCCTCCTTCACGAGCTATGACGACCATCTTGTCATCAAGTGTGAACGGAGATATCTTCTGACCTGGCATAAGCTTGAGCCACTCCATAGAGAATCCATGAGGATTACGGATCTTAGCTGTATGATCCCTGTTCTGTGATATTCCATAGCCGATGACCGGTGAGATCTGAGCACCGCAGCCCTCTAAAGCTCTATCAAGGAAGGCTGGCCGGTAGTCTCTTTCATTGGCTTTCACCACACGCTGGATCATTTCTTCGGGGCTATAGACTCGAAGTTCTGCGACCTCTTCATCTGTCATCGGCAGGATACACTCATCCTCTGTCGGAGTGGGATCACCTTTGGTCGTATCAATGAGGACATTGTCCTTTGAGATATACAGACCATAGTCCGCACCTTCACGGATGATATCGGGGTGGAAAATGACTCCACCGGTGTTATCACCTCCTAGACAGGTGAAAATCCATCCTTCGCCCTCTCCGATATTGGTGAAGCCCCGGAAGATCCATGTAGGAATGGAGAGAATATCTCCGGCACGTCCAGTAACTTCGTTCTCTCCGTTTGGCCCCCATCGGAAGGTGTATTCTCCATCGTAGACCATGAATACTTCTGCGGTATAGTGGATATGTAGATTATTGGTAATCCCGGTCGGCATGGCTGCCGCACCGACATTGAAGCCATGAGGTTCCGGAAGATTGATGACCTGCTCAGAAGAGGTGGTCACACCCGGGCCGATAATCGAATAGTTCTGTTTCAAGTGGGATCCAGGTTTCTTACAGTCAATGAAGGCAACTGAACAGGATTGATAATCGGAACGGTGAACATGTCTGGAATCGGTATCTGTTTGTGAAATTCTAGTCATTTTGCTTCTCCTCTTTTTCATTGGTAGAGAACACCTATCAGAGGGTTACACCTACCATATTGATCATATTACAGGACATCCTTCCATTTGATATGATTAAAGTATTGATGTCTGAGTATAAAAGTCAAGAAACCCGATGAAATGAATAATAAAAGTGAATCTATGCAAGGAATCACTGTAAACCCATCCCCTTACAACTTATGTCTAGCAACACAGAACTCTGAAATTCTAATCTAATGGGGTAAACTCCAAAGAATTGAATTCTATAGAATAATACCGAATGTAGGAGGATTCTCACTGAATCGGTAAATCATTCAAGAAATTACGAAGTTTACCAGATTCTGAACCTCTAATAATTAGAGTTTATGCAGATCCTTTTAAACGGTTATTCAAGTAGAAACTTAGAGTATCTCCTTTGATAGTAGCCTGATCTCCCATTACCTGGCTGTATTTGGGAGAGACTCAAAGCTCATGGGAGAAAAATTCATCACCTGAGATCCTGTTATACCTTGAGAACACAAGTAGTCCATGAACCCCTCCTGACATTAAAAATGAAAACCCTCTAATATGAGAAAATCTTAGGACAGGAGACGAAGATATACAGAGTTGATGAGCAACTCTAGATGTAAAAGGTGGGAGCATTCTTGAGCGCATATGGCAAAGTGGACGATACAGATTAGCCTATTCCTGTAGGCCTGTCATGCTCTTCAAAATGCATAATCACCGCATCGGGAGGAAAGTGATCTTCATATATCTTCTTTGATACCTCAGTTACCAAGAGGTAGTCTGCACCTATCTTATAATCAGGCCCTTTGGCAATATATTGGGCCTCAACTCTCTGTTGTGCGAGATCTGGGCTGTTTACCATGATCTTCTCTAAAAGGGTGGTCAGATGATCTGTTTCTCCTCGTTTTAATTCTCTTTGAATGGTTGAACGCGAACAGTTCATTACCTGGGCTAATTGTTTGCGTTTCAATCGCTGTCTTACCTGCAGTAATGCTTGTAAGTTCAATCGATCTTCCCATCAGAGATATGTTTCTTTCTTCCTTCTTGTGATACCATGAGTTTGCTCCATGAGAGTCTCTCCTATACTGTGGTTTTGGTCAATTTTCAGTATATCAGATTTTCATGGAGCTTTCTTTTTCTCCTTTTCTTCGTGTGTCATTTCATTTTACCATTCAG
>CAKZLE010000014.1 GCA_937125225.1 uncultured Spirochaetia bacterium | reverse complement strand
AGACAAGGACTGACTTCACACTAGTCGAGACCTACTCACAGTTCTTCGAAGCTAGTTCTTATGTAAGATAAGATAGATTAATAAACTAAACAAACGTCAATAGCTAAAAGAGGGCATCGCAAAACGCGATGCCCTTCTTGTATGTTCTTAGGGTTCTAGAACAAACGACTGACCTTATATTCGGCGAGCATCTCTTTTCTCAACCATCCTTGAATGATCATATAGAACTCTTCATCCTCAATCATCTCTGGATCTTGGAGGATCTCAGCTGTATAGAGCCAGAAAAAACATTCCTGAAGAGATTCCTTGTGGAACCATTCAACATCCTGATGCCAGTTGATCTGACAGAACGCTCTTATATGTGGATCATTCAACAGGTCTCTGAGTAGCTCTGTTTGAGATGAATCCCCTCTTGTGGTATACCACCCTGCGTAGTGGGTAAGAATATATGGGATATAGATAAGTCGTCGGGCCTCACCGCTTGGAACAGAGTATTCACGTAATGCCTCTCGAATATGATCTTCTAATAAGATTTCATGGCCAATATCAGGTATAGCTTTTGAACTCTGGTATTGAGAGGAAATCTGATCGATCAAAAGCCAGATCGTGAAGATCGTAGGGATTTCAGGCATTATTTTTAGACCATTATCAAGATACTTGTTTGAGGTTACCGAAGAGATGAGCTGTTTTAAAGCAGTTAAGTTCTTTTCTAAGCCCTCGTAGGTTCTATCTAGTCGCTTCGGTAGAAGTTCATAGGAGCTAAAAGGAATTCGATCCCATATGGTATGTACCAGTGAGAGTGAATCTTTCAGTACTTTACTGAGACCAACAAGGTCGTTCTCTTCACCCCTCAGACAATAGTTCTTCATGAGGTCGATGGTACTCATGCGATAAAAGGGTGCGGCTGCAAAATGGACTTCAGAATACTTGATTCGTTTAAGCTCTTTTTCAAGATCAGTGATTCCCGACCCATTGAGTTGTTCATATAGTCTTGCATAAAGACCCTCTTTATCTTCAACTTCATAGAAGTCAATGAAGATCTGAGTCTGGTATCCATCAAGTTCAACATAGACTCCTCTTTTACATACTTCCTGAGATGATCTGACATAGGTCAGCCCATCATGGAACCCAGTACAGATGAAAAAGTCATGAATATTCCCTCGTAGTCCAAGAGCCTCTCCGAGATCAGTCGAAACCAATCTTCGATCATCATCTCCAAACCTCTTGAGAGAGGGTGCTGATTGGTTGATCCAGCCTGAGGCCTTCTCAAAAGCATTGTTATAGAATACTAACGCCCTTTCATCTCCAGCCTGATTCGTATAGGCAAATATGTTCTCTTGAATCTGATTATCATGGATGACATCATAGAGACAGAAATTCTCTGCATTTGAGAATAGATATCTTTTCTTCATCAGAGGGAAGATTCTCTTGTAGTGTTCTCCCACAAGGTATTGGTTTGGTTTCTCATCCCAATAGGCCTTGCTGAATTCCATACCATATTTTTCCCGGTACCCTTCAACCTGTCCGTGTCCTACCATAGGCAACCCCGGCATAGTGATAAGAAGGGTACATACTCCAAAATACTTATCCCCATCTCCAAACTGATTGATGGCGGTATCTTCATCAGGATTATTCATGAAGTTGACATATCGTTTGAGGATCTCAGGGTCGAAAGATATGGTATTCTTGATAGTGTCACGATACTTTCTGTTATCTTCATTCTTCAACATATTCATGAATGCACTATTATAGACTCTGTGCATTCCGAGTGTTCGAACGAAGTATCCTTCCATCATCCAGAAAGCTTCAGCTAATAATAGAGTATCTGGGACCTCTTCAGCGATTCGGTCAACGACCTCTCGCCAGAACTCTATCGGGATCTCTTGATTGAAATCCTCCTGGTTCATACCATAGGCAGATCTACTGGGTATATCTCCCCCAGATCCAGGAAGTGGGTACCAAAGTCTCTGAATATGTTTCTTTGCTAAGGTCATCGCTGCATCGAATCTGATAATAGGAAAGTTCTTAGCTACATGGATGATGGTCTGTATGACAGTCTCTCTTGTCGCTGGATTCAAATAATCAAGCTGAGCTGTATCATTCCAAGGCATCCCGGTACCATCATTTCCATGGTAGATATGAGATACTCTTCCTGAATTCTGATCAACACGTTTGAAGGTCACTGCAGCATCTGTCTGAGAATAGTAATGATCTTCCAAATAGATACCAATACGATCATCTTGTGAGAGATTCGGTCCATCGAATGAATATGCCGGGAATGGGGGATGGTCTGTCTGGAGAAACAGTTCAGGATTATTGATCATCCACTCTGAATCCAACCCTGTATGATTCGGTACCATATCACTGGCAAGTCTTATACCACGTCTTTTACATTTATCACTGAGATTCTGTAGTGCATCCCAACCACCAAGACTATCTGCAATATCATAGCCATGTAGTGAGTAGGCTGAAGCTTCAGCTTCAGGATTCCCACAGGCATTCTTGATTCTTTTCGAAGCTTCACTACGCTCCCATAACCCTATGAGCCATAAAGCGGTGAATCCTCTTTCTGCAAGAAGGTCGATCTCCCTTTCAGGGATCTGGTCTAGTCTTGTGATATCATATCCATACTCTTTAGTGAGTTGATCTAACCAGACTAATGTACTCTTTGCCATCATCACGACATTTGGCATCCAATCTGAATCTGAACTGAAAGCTTCATACTCTTCATCCATTCCCGAGAAATCTGCAGTATGGGATGGTCCCGGCCCAGGAGGGAATACTGGTCTATTCTCTTCCTGAATGAAATCGAGAGCTCTTAATAGTGCATTCTTGAATGTACCGATGAAGGATTCCCAGTTATCTAACATGAACATCAACTGTCCCGATAGATCATTTGGTGAGAGTTTAGCGGGCTTACAGAGGAAAGCAAAGAGATCCTCGGACTTCTCACCGAAGCCAGGAGCCTGTTTGATCGTATCCATCATGCAGCTACACGCCTGATTATACAAAGGGTCATTTTTCAACATCTTTGCTGAAAAAAGGTCTGGTAAATTCTTCATGAGTGCAGGATTCTCTTGAGACACCTCTAATAGGAGTATCTCCTCGATTGTGAGTCTGTCTATGAAATGCTCATTGATCTCTGATTTATACGGGAAGACGGAGTTGAACAGCTTTGATACCGATTGAATCGATACCTCATTCTCCTGATAATCTTGAAGAACCTGATCTTTTATATCTATCTGCTCCTGAGAAGAGAAGGCCTTGATCACATCTCGTTGAATAAGTCGCATGATACCGGTTGCATAGATATCACTTGCTTTGACAGGATTACTCTTATTCAGTCTCGTTGAGTTTATGACAACGGCTAGTTCTTGAGCTTGATGATACAATGCTTGTATAGTTGCTTCTGAAGAGAAGAGAATATCATGGATCTTATACGATGTTCTTGAGTCCTGCAGGATACGCAGTTCTGTTTTTATCATGGTTCCTCCAAGTGATTAGTTGGATAAAATTATAGCATTTTTCTTTTAGCAGTTTCTATATGAGGTATGGATTGTTGTTACAGGTTGATAGATTTCGACACTTTTTTCTTTGCCATAGGAAAAGACTTCACGGATTCTCTTAACATTTCTGTTGATAACTTCAGAATGAAAGATAGGGATATTTCTTCATCAGATGAGAACCTTCCAAGAACAAAGGAGGATACGGATTGTCTTTGAGGACGTCCGATCCCGATCTTCAATCTAAAGAAGTCACTATACCCAAGCTCGGTCTTGAGAGACTTGAGCCCGTTATGGCCCCCTAGTCCTCCCCCATATTGAAAAGTGACGGTTCCAAAAGGAGTCTCTAGGTCATCATGAACGACGATAAGACTCTCTCCTCCTGCTTTATAGAAATTCAGGATCTCTCTAGTGGTTATCCCACTCTTGTTCATGAAAGTCTGTGGCCGGCAAATGACAGATTTACCTGAGCTCAATTCGAAGGTCTCACAATATTCAGCGTGGAACTTGTTCTTCCATGCTGGACTCTCTGAGAGATCAGAGACGATCACATCACAGATGTTCCATCCGATATTATGTCTTGTCTTGATATATTGTTTTCCAGGATTTCCGAGAAATAAGATAATAGCCATACCATCATTATGCTTTTTGAAGATATTATGTCAATAAAAATGCCCATGTGATTTCACATGGGCAGATATTAACTAATCGTTATCTGTTATTTATTTTTCTGGAGAAATATATTCTGTGATCTCAAGCTCGCCATCTTCAGTAACATGGCCGATAAGAATACCACCACCTGGTAGTTTAGTCTCGATATCCCCATTCTTATCTGGTTCGATCATGAATTTCTCACCATTGAAATATCCTTGGTATTTCAAATAGTCTCCAAAGAAATCAACATAGAATTCTACTGAGGTCTCTCCGATAGTCATTAAGGAGAAGGCACCTGTCCACTTACCTTTTTGGTAAGTAAGTTTTTGATCTACTAGTTTATCATAACTATTAAGTCCTGATTTTCGTACTAAATCACCATCGTCAGATGTATAGTAATAGATACTATCTCTAAAGTTATATTTTCCATTGTTACTATTGGGATTTTGAGCATAGAACTGTTTTACATGATACACATAGGGGAATGATGATTCTTTAGCATATTCGAATGATTTAACATCTTTCATGAGAAAATTATTATCGGTGTCGAAGTATTTAGCATTAACATTAACGATCTCAAGTGGATCAGGATCTGGGATTGCGATCATCCGGGAACTTCGAGTTTCCTCTAGGTTAATAGGTTGCATTCGATAGCTGACTCCCGCCCTTACATTTCCTCTGTCTTTATTCCCCATGCCAAGTACGGCGGGGAAACTCTGAATATTATTGATCTCAGTATAGTAATCATTCTGTTCTGCATAAGCAAGCGAGGGGGAACCAACCATCCAAGTATCTTCATAGGCAAGAGATCTTGTGAATGAGGAGTACTGACCTTCTAACTCCGAATCTACATCAATATCTTTCCAGAATGTCTCAAAATATGAATCAAGTTCCTTTTCTCCAGCACCATAAAGTTTCTCCATATTTATCGTATATAGATCCATGACATTAGCTGTAGTCTCATTAAAATCAAAAGGAGAGTAGTCAGGATCTATGAAAAAATCCTTTGCCTCTTCTCCTTCCCATTTTTTAATGACTTCACGATCTGATACTGTGGATTTACCATTATGTTCTTTATAGTAGACTCGTTCTGTCTTCCAACCCTCAGTCTTTAAGCTTGCATCAGTGAATTGATCTGACCAAGAATCAGCTGAGATATAGTAGATCGTCTCAGTTTTATCTATAGAGCTAATCTCTCCAGGAATCTTATAGAACGTGATCATATAATCATTATCAGATTTTGCCATGAGGAAATATCTTGATTCAAAAGGAGTAGAACCACTTGTCTGTGAAAGATAGCTGTTCTCATCGTTTGGTATTCGAATCTCACTAGAGATATGATCCGTATAGTGATCAAAAGCTTCAGCTGGAGTCATTCCTTCAATTTCTTTGTAGATATCAGCATCCACGAAATTCCTACTATCAGAATGACTCTCAGCATATGCAAGCTGATCATCTAGACTCTCTTTCAATCCTTTCGGATAGATGCTGTCAAGGATTGCCCTGTCCAAGGCTTCACCTGATAGAGCTGGGTCTATGGTGTTTTGAGGAATATCGGCAGTATTTGAGATAAAATCACAACTGATAAAAACGAAAAGGAGTAAGACTCCCATCAAAAGCATGAGTATTTTTTTCATAATTAGACTCCTTAGAAAGTGATCCATACACCTAATGGCATAGATATCATAACATTTTAGAGAGTACTCCTGTTATTCTAATAAATCAAGTATCTAATGGTGATTTTGTGTTTAATCTCTGTAATATAGCACTATTATCGGGATAGATATGAACTATTGCGAAGTTTCCTCTCTGTATGTGAAAGCTCCAATGCTTATCTGGGCCGAGTCTGAGTAGTTCGCAGGTGATAGCTCGCAAGGACCCTCCATGCCCACATAGGAGTATCGTATTTTCCTCTGTCGCATATAAGAGTTGCTCATCGATGAAGGAGTGGACTCTTTTATGAAGTTCGGTCAAGGTCTCTCCATTCTGTGGTGCGGTACCAAGTTGATCGGAGAACCAGGCTTTCTGCTGTTGTGGATAGGTAGCCTGAATCTGATCATAGGTCATCCCTTCGAAGATTCCGAAATCTATCTCCCGCAATCTCCTATCGTAGTCAATCGGTATATGCTGATTCATATCAATGAATGGGGTGATAGTCTGCCTTGCTCGTTTCATGGGACTGCAGAAGATTCGGTCTATCTGGACCTCTTCAAGCAGAGCGGGAATCTGAGAGGCTCTCTGTATACCTTCTGTATTGAGTGCGACATCGGATTGTCCTCCCACATAGCCATTCCCATGACACTGTGCATGTCTTAATAGGATGATCTGTTTCACAGCAGTACTCCAATGATGATGATGGAAAGTAGCGAGAGAGTTTCTCCCAACTCAATAGTGGCTCCATAGCAGTCGCCGGTAAGACCACCGAGTCTCTTTGAGAGTGCTACTCCAATGAGAAAGGTAGCGACCCAGACTGTCCCAGCAGTTAGGAGGCCATTAAGCCCGATGAGGTAATAGGCAATAACGAGAGCATAGAACGTCCCGATTATCGGTTCGATCCAGGTACCATTAGATTTGAAGAATTCTCCCATACCCCCAGGTCTTGCAGAGGAGAAGAGTCTGAAATGAAAGAGGATGATCAGCCTACCGAACATAGGGGCTATACATAGAGCAGCAAGAAGGTCGAATTCAACGAGTATGTTGATACAGGCTATCTTGAGGAGTATATGGCAGATGAGAGCCAGAGCTCCGAAAGAACCGACCCTGCTGTCTTTCATGATCTCCAAAGATCTCTTTCTATCCTTACCCCCCAGACCATCTGCAGTATCTGCTAGACCGTCGAGGTGAAGTCCACCTGTGAAGAGTATCCAGAGAATAGTTATCAGTGTGGGGATGAGGAGTTCCAAGCCCAGAGAGGTGAGGAGGATACCGCATCCATAGAGTGCTGAACCTATTATCAGCCCTACAAGGGGGAACCAGATCGATGATCTAGCGATCTGGGTCATATCCTCATCCTGCTTATAGGGAATAGGAAGGATGGTCATGAAACGTAGGGCATATATGAGTCTCATCTCGAATCTCCTTGGACTTATGCTAAAGATTGTAGGGTAACCATCTGGTTGACTACCTGTACTGCAGTCTCACACAGGTTGATGGCAAGAGCTGCACCGGTTCCCTCTCCGAGTCGGAGTCCCAAATCGAATAGTGGTCGCATTCCCATCCTCTCTGAGATGAGATTGTGTCCCTTCTCAGCTGACTGATGTGAGAGGATCATATAGTCTTTGATCTCTGGACAGAGGGTGATAGCGATCTGTGCGGCTGCGCTTGAGATAAAGCCGTCAACGATGACCGGAACGTGTCTTGCAGCTGCTGCGAGCATAGCTCCAGCTATTGCCCCGATCTCAAGACCTCCCACTTTTGAGAGAACATCGATCGGATCTGAAGCGTCAGGCGCATTGACCTCAATCGCTTTGCTGATGAGTCGTGACTTATTGATTCTCATCTCATCAGTGATTCCGGAACCGATACCTGTTATAGCGTCGACATCAAGGTCTAGAAAGGTCGCAAGGATCGCTGTTGAGGCACTGGTATTGCCGAGCCCCATCTCCCCAGTCCCGAGGATATCAAGTTCATCGATCTCAGCAACAGTCTGTATACCAACTTCAAGGGCTTTGATAGCCTGTTCCCTACTCATAGCAGGGCCTACTACCATATTGTCTGTTCCTCTTTTGATCTTGCACTGTCTGATCCCGGTCGGATCATAGTCACAGGCAATCCCGACATCAGTGACAGAGATCTCGATTCCTTCAATCTTGGTGATCGCATTGATACCAGCTCCTTCACCTATGAAGTTCATAGTCTGAAGTGCCGTAACTATTTGAGGAGCATTCGTCACCCCCTGAGTCGCGATACCATGATCGGCAGAGAATATAGTGATCCATTTGTTCTTACATGATGGAGTCATCGTCTGTTGTGCTGCTGCGATAGTGATGGAGAGTTCCTCTAGTCTACCGAGGGATCCCACAGGCTTTGCAAGGCTATCTTGCTTCTCCTGCATCTGTTCTTTGATCCTATCATCGAGTCTTACGATGCTATTGATGGTCTTGGTTAGTAGTTCCATTGTGTAGGCTCCTTTTCTATTTGAGTTTCTGCGGTATTCCTGCAGTCATGAGATATACATGATCTGCATTTCTGGCAATATACTGATGTAATAGACCGCTGAGGTCCTGAAACAATCTTCCTAGATAGGTCGGACTGACAAGTCCGTTCTCGACCTGGTTAGAGATGATGAAGATATTCGCATCGATCGTCTTACAGGCTGTGATCAAAAGTTCGATCTCCTGCTCTACGATTTTCTGGACTTCATCACGTTCTGCCTCTTCACCTTGATCTAGTATGATATTGGTCATGAGCATCGTCAGGCAATCTAAGATGACCGCACTACAACCGCTACTCTGCTGAGATAGTTCAACGTGAAGCTCTCTACTCTTCTCCCAGGTCTTCCAAGAGGAGGGTCTACTAGCGATATGTTTTTTGACTCTATCAGCCATCTCTTCATCCAAGACTCTCGCCGTAGCGATATAGAGAACCTCTGAACCTGATTCTGTATCCTGGATCTCTTGAGCTGAATTCTGAGCAAAGCTGGTCTTTCCAGTCTTTGTCCCACCTAAAACTAGGGTTATCTTTCCCATAATGACTCCTGTCCCAGTACCTGAATGAGTCTATCATTCTCTTCTTGGGTCCTTGTTCCGATCCGAAAGAGATCGGGATATCCGAATGAGCTGCAATCACGGACAGTGATCCTCTGCTCAAACAATCTTCTATGAAACTGTTCTGAGGTGATTGGTTCTCCCTGAAGAGGAGCTCTCATCTCAGAGAGTATGATATTGCAGGAGGTTGGGAATGTCCGTATCCCGATACGCTCCATCTCTTCGGTCAATCTCATCGTCTCTTTCCTTGTCTTTCTCCACTGATCTCTATACTGATCGATACACTCAAGTGCAGATCGTGCAGCAGACAATGCGACACTGTTCATACTCCACTCTGGTTGGATCTTCCTTAATGTATCGATGACTTGTTTCGGTGCCCTGATATATCCGATTCTCAACCCGGCAATAGAGAAATCCTTGGTGAGTGAGTGGATCGTTATGATCGAGGGGTGAGAGAATCGGTAGGTATCAGAACTATCTGTCAATTGAAGATAGGCATCATCTACGATGAGGATACTCCCTGATAAGGCACACCGGTCAGCAATCTGTAGAACGGTCTCTTGAGAGATCAGAGAACCGGTTGGGTTGTTCGGGTTGCAGATCCAGACGAGCTTAGGTCTGATTGTCTCGATCATGGTTGATAGCCTTTGGATATCGGGAACGAATTTCTCTTCTGGTATAGTTCTAAACTTATGGATATGTGCCCCGAAAAGGGCACAGTTCTTCTCATATTCTCCATAGGTCGGGTCCAGTATAAGGACATCATCTCCAGGTTCGATGAAACTGAGCGAAAGGAGGAAGATCCCTTGACTGATCCCATTCACCACGAGAAGTTCCTCCTCAGGAATCGTTAGATTCTCTGAAAGAGACTTGATCAGACTACCTGCATAGGGGTCTGGATAGTTCTGAGGATCACTTGAGTGAAAAGACTCAATGACCGCTTTTGGGAGAGGAAAGGGATTCAACGAGACTGAGAAATCAATGTGGTCTGGATGATCGGCCTGAAGTCTGCCCCCATGATAGACCTGTGTGGTAAAGGTGTGCCCTCTATTGAATCTATAATCCATAACCGAACCCGGTGAGGAGGATGAGTGTCAGGATCAAGAAGAGATAACCACTCTTCTTGCACACTGAGATCCCTTTGATCAGATGGATGATCTTTGGATGGACACCATTCTCATTGATAAGATAGTAGCCTTCTTTACCTAGACGTACTCCAAGTACTCCAGCGATTGCTGACATGGTCCATCCTGCATTTGGACTATCGGTCTTTCTGTGGTCCTGGTGAAGGACCTGAAGTCCCCGATGAAGACCGACTTGAATCAATCCAGCCAACAGGATGATGATACCGGTTATTCTTGCCGGGATGAGATTGAGAATATCATCAAGCCTTGCAGGGAACTTTCCCACCCATTCCCGTTCTGGGTCCCTATAACCGAGCATCGCATCACAGGTGTTCACCACCCTATAGATGACCGCACCGGGAAGGCCGAATATAAGATACATACATATCGGTGCTGTGAACCCATCAGTAAGATTCTCAGATAGAGATTCAAGAGTCGCAGCACAAACCTCACTCTCATTCAATCGGGAAGTGTCTCGACTGACTAGATGATAGGATAATGATCTTCTTGCACCACTAAGATCATTGGTCTCAAGTTCACTCAGGATGATATCTCCTACCTGGAGAAGTCGGGAGAAGGATATCGTGAGAGAGAGAAGGAATCCTTTAATGATCGTTGAGAGGATCTCTGGGAATCTTGCATAGGAAAAGAACTCCACGATGATATAGGCTGTCATCCCGAATAGGAGCGCGGGGAGTAATGTGGTCAATACTCCTAACATAAAAGCGAGGAACCTGTTCTTCGGTGCTCTCTTGCCCCAGATCCCATAGATCATCTTTCCCATCCAAGCAGTAGGATGTAGAAGATTCGGAGGATCCTTGAAGATGATATCTAGCGCCAGTGCGATGATTATTACTAACATGATCAAAGACCTATGATCTTATCGAGGAGCTTCATATCAAGATGCTCCTCCATGATATCTGCGAGACGTTCAAGCTCCTCTTCCCGTTTCTCTTTGAGAGAGACCGGAGCCATAGTAGTATCCCATCCGATGGATCGGAGCCAGGTCCTTCTGAGATCAGGAGTATCGAAGACTCCATGAAGATAGGATCCCCACACACAACCCTCTAGAGAGAACGCCCCATCGGTACGTTCTTCAGAGATAGAGAATAATGGTAGGGCTCCCTTCTTGAGTCGGGTAGTCCCCATATGGATCTCATAACCTTCTGCCTCTACCGTTCGCTCTTCGGACATGAACGGATTTCTCTTATTGAGTCGAGCATGGGTCTGAACCGTCTCTTTCTCTGTAGTCATCTCTGTCTCGATATCGAGAAGACCTAGGCCTGAGATAGAACCTGAGACTCCCTCGACCCCTTCAGGGTCTATGATCGTGTTACCTAGCATCTGATACCCTCCACAGATACCGGTAATCGAGACACCTCTTTTAGCGGCTGCAATGATCTCTCGGGCAAGACCGGTACTCTTCAACCAGATCAAGTCCGGCATGGTAGTCTTCGACCCGGGAATGATGATCGCTTGGGGATCACCAAGTTCGTGGACTGACTGAACGAATCGGATCCTGATATTCTCCTCTAGGGTAAGGGCATCAAAATCATCATAGTTCGATATGTGGGGAAGCCTGATGACGGCGATCTCAAAAGAACCTTCACCAAAGGCCTGTTGTTCATCGAGGAACACCGAGTCTTCCTGTGCGAGTTGAAGATCTTTGACATAGGGGAGGACTCCGACAGTCGGGCGATCTCCCGTAAGGTCTTCAAGCATCTTGAGCCCGGGTGTGAGGAGGTCTATATTGCCTCTGAATTTATTGATAAGGAAGCCTTTGATCAGTTTCTGTTCCTGAGGATCAAGGAGTTCTAAGGTCCCATAAAGAAATGCAAACACTCCTCCTCGATCTATATCAGCAGTCAATAATACAGGTGAGTCCATATAAGTGGCTACTTTCATATTCACGATCTCATGTTCCTTCAAGTTGATCTCAGCTGGAGATCCAGCCCCTTCGATGAAGATGATATCATTGTTCTCTTTCAGCTGGTCTAAGACTGTGGTGACCTCTTTCCAGAGCTTTGGTTTGGCTGAATAATAGTCGATCCCTCTTAACTGTTTCCAGGGTTTACCCATGAGGACGATCTGAGATGAACCGTCACTCTCTGGTTTGAGTAGGATAGGATTGAAGAGGACTGAAGCCTCTTTACCGGCAGCGATCGCCTGCATAGCCTGAGCTCTTCCTATCTCTAGTCCTTCGGGAGTCACAAAAGAATTCAGTGCCATATTCTGGCTTTTGAATGGGGCCACATTATAGCCTCTGCGCGTGTAGATCCTGCAAAGTGCTGTGACTAGAAGACTCTTTCCTACGTTCGAAGAGGTCCCCTGGATCATGAGTGATCGTGCTGCCAAATCGTACTCCTTGTATCCTATGAGATAGGTTCTGTATCACGAATATGTCTTCTGCATACCATGTTACGCCTACCGTGTAAATAGTCAGACTTGAAAATAATCTTCTAGAATTCTAGGTATACTTTCACACAAGTATGGTATATCTCCTAGTTGTAGTATTGAATAATCTTAGGATTTTTCAGAGTTTCTTGGTAAAGATATAGGGAATCATGCGAATTCATTGACAAGTAGACTTCTTCATTGTATGAATGAGGTAATAGGTGTGAATACTTAATTGGGAAACAAGTGAGAATCTTGTACGCCCCCAGGCACTGTAATGTTGCGGTGTACTTACCTTTTACCACTGATCTATGATCGGGAAGGTGTAAGTAAAGAGCATATAGTCAGGAGACCAGCCTATAACAACGATTTTATCATTATGTTCTGGGTGAGGTATAATGAATATGTGTAACATATTTTCTTGTTTTTATGATCAAATGATCCTCCATGAATAATCGTGGTATCCTCATTGCAGGAACCCATTCCGGTTGTGGAAAGACGACCGTGAGTATGGGATTGATGCGTGCGTTCGCTCGCAGAGGCTATGCTGTCCAACCTTGGAAGGCTGGTCCTGATTATCTTGACCCAAAACTCCATACCATCGCAGCAGGTAGAACTTCCAGGAATCTTGATACCATGCTCTGCGAGCCCCAGACCGTAGAGGAACTCTATCATCGTCAACCATCAGATATCTCGATCGTCGAGGGGGTCATGGGCCTCTATGATGGTGCAGGTGCTCATGATGAGAGGGGGTCGGCAGCGCATCTCTCAAAGATATTGAAGCTACCGGTCATACTTGTCATCGACGCACGAGCCATGGCAAGAAGTGCTGCAGCTCTCATCAAAGGATTCTGTGAGTTCGATCCCGAGGTGAATGTAGCCGGGGTCATCTTCAATCGAGTAGGATCAAGAAGACATAGCGAGATCCTGACAGATGCTATTGATCACTATACCGATATCCCTGTCATAGGTTCGATACCAAAGGATGAGACCCTGATCATGGGTTCTCGCCATCTTGGCCTCATACCTGCAGAGGATACGGAAATCTGGAATAACAAGTTCGATGAGATAGCAGAGATCCTTGAAGAGTATCTTGACCTTGATATGCTCCTTCGGATCGCAGAACAGGTACGATCCTCTGAGTTAGTCACCCAAAGACTACCGGTGAAGGGGAATCATCATAACGGGAAGATACGTATAGGGATAGCACAGGATAGTGCCTTCAACTTCTACTACCAGGATAACCTGGATCTTATGGAGGCCTCGGGGGCCCAGTTGATCTCCTTCAGTCCTATCTCAGACAAGAGAGTACCTGACGATCTGTCAGCCATCTATTTCGGTGGGGGGTATCCCGAACTACATGCTCGAGAGCTCAGTGAGAATAAGACGATGAGAAGATCCTTGGTAGATCTCATCGAGTCGGAGATACCTGTACTCGCCGAATGTGGTGGTCTCATGTATCTGTGCAACTCTATCGAGACTAGTGCTGAGAGATATCCTATGCTTGGGGTGTTCGACTATCAGGCGATCATGAACAGGTCTCTTCGCTCTCTCGGGTATTGTGAAGTCGATACCCTCCATCCGAGTATATTCGGTGATATACACAGCAAGATAAAAGGGCATGTGTTCCATTGGGCAGAGCTCGATAGGGTTATTCCAAAGAGAGAAGCTCTCTTCTCAGTGAAGAAGGGTGAGAGAGTGCTCAACGATGGATTGACCTATAAGAACACATTAGGAAGCTGGGTGCACTTTCATTTTGCATCGAACATTCACATATTACGATCATTCATACAGAAAGCAGAGGAATACCATGGAAGAGAATAAGACTGAACGAGGAAGACAATATCTGAGGCCCCAAGAGATATATTCAAGGAGTTTCTCGATCATAAAAGAGGAGTTCGGTGACTATACCTGTGATGATGATCAGATGCTCATCAGGACTCGTATCGCACATACGACTGCAGATGTCGAGTTCTCGAAGACCTTCGTATTCCACCCTCAAGCGATAGAAGCCGGAGTGAAGGCGATCAGAGAGAGTAGAAACATCTATACCGATGTCTCGATGGTCTCCTCTGGGATCAGAGCAAGGCTACCAGATGTCTATAGTGGATCTCTCTCTTGTATGCTCTACAGTGATGAGGCTTCAGCGCTGGCCGTTGAAGACGGTACTACGAAATCTGCAGCTGCGATCAGATTGGCAAGATCCGAGTATGATGGAGGGATCGTTGCCATCGGTAATGCCCCGACCGCACTATTCGAACTGATCGATCTCATCAAGGCCGGTGAAGTGAGACCTGCTCTCATCGTAGGTGTTCCCGTCGGGTTCGTCGGAGCTGCAGAGAGTAAGATCGAACTTCTTGATCTGGACGTACCCTTCATCACGAATCCTGACAGGCGTGGAGGCTCTCCGATCGCAGCAGCGATCGTGAATGGCCTCATAGCGTTAGCAGGTAGATAGCATGGATTATAAGAAAGTACTCGGAACCGTCAACGGCTTGCGTCGTGGCTTCACTTCGGGTACCTGTGCCCAAGCAACCGCAAAGGCTGCTGCGATGGCATTGACTGAACAGAGAACGGTAGAGACTATTGAAGTCATACTTCCTGCCATGACTCTCGATCTTCCAGTCTTCGAGATATCGAGGAACACCACTTCGGCCTGTTACGGGATATTCAAAGATAGTGGGGATGATACAGATATCACGAACGGGAAGGAGTTCAGAGCAGAAGTCTCGATATCTGAGGAGCCAGGTATCACGATCGTTGGCGGTGAGGGTGTTGGGCGTGTGACACGAGAGGGTCTACCGGTCCCTCCAGGTGAATCTGCGATAAATCCCGGACCGGTAAGACGGATCCTCAGTGAGTTGAAACCTTTTATCCCTGAGAAGGGAGGGCTATCAGTGGTGCTATCTGTTCCTGAAGGGGAAGTTCTAGCATCTCAGACCTGGAACCCGAGACTCGGGATCACTGGTGGGATCAGTATCATAGGGAGTTCAGGCATCATAGAGCCAAAGTCCTCAAGAGCCTACAAGAGCTCAATCGCTTTGAACGTGAGAGTCGTGAGAAAGAGCGGGGCTGATTCGATATATCTACTTTCAGGTTATGTCGGTGAGAAATATACTGCAAAGAATGGAATAGCTGAGAGCCAATCGATCCTGTTTGGTGATTATGTTGGATTCGCATTGGATAAGGCCGTCGCACAGAATTTCAAAGAGATCATTCTCTGTGCTCATATCGGTAAGATGGCCAAAGTATCTGCTGGTATGTTCAATACCCACTGTAAATATGGTGATGCGAGACTGGAGACCATAGCTGCTCATGCAGCTCTTGTCGGGGCAGACAGAGAGACTGTCGAAGCCCTCATGGAGTCTGTCACCGCTGAAGCGGCCTCAAAGATCATCAGAGAGAAGGGTCTCAAAGCAGTATTCGATTCTCTCAACAGAAGGCTCATCGAGCGGTCATTGCTCTATATGAAAAAAGCGATCCCTCTGAGATCGATCATACTCGATCTATCTGGAGAGGTCCTCTCTGATATCTCTAGTCGGGAGGTCTCGAATGATTGATCTATATATCGTAGGGATGGGGCCTGGCAATCCCGACTACCTTCTGCCGCTGGCAGTCAAGGTCATAGATCGTGCGGATGTCCTCATTGGTGGAAGACGCCATCTAGAGAGTTATGAGGGGACTCAGAAGATCTTGGTTCCACTGAAGGGTGGATATGAGCCTCTGATCAGAGATTCTCTTGAGAGATATAAGGGATATAGCATCGCCATTCTCGTATCAGGAGACCCAGGATATCACAGCCCTTTGAGGTTGATCAGAGAGAGCCTCTCGGATCTGAGACTGCAGGTCATTCCTGGTTTAAGCAGTTTCCAATACCTGTTCACTAAAGTCGGGCTCCCCTGGCAGGGTGCTCAATTGATCAGCATGCATGGAAACAGCCCGCAAAGGTGGACCGATCTACTCAATGAACAGATGAGTGTCCTCCTTCTAGATACGAAGACATCTCCTGGGAAGATAGCCCATTATCTTTGTTCTCAGGGTAGAGGAGATAGAGAACTCATCATCGGATATGATCTCTCCTATGAGTTTGAGACGATAGTGAAGATGAAGGCCTCAGAGGTCCTGATGGAGGATTACCGTATATGTGTGATGATTCTGCTCTAAAAGGACTCTATTGTATCGGCTTGGGTCCTGGTGATCCGGAACTTATCACGATAAAGGCCCTTAAGATCCTTCAGACGGCAGGAGAGATCCAGGTCCCGAAGGGGAGTATCGCAAGCTCTCTGGCAATGGATATCCTTCGGTCGATCGGTGGGTTGGATGGAAAACTATCAGAACTCGATTTCTCCATGGCTAAGACGCCAGAAGATAGACAGGGACATTGGAACAGGAGAGCTGAGAAGATCATCAGTATGATCGAGACCACAGGGTATTGTGTCTGTGTGACCATAGGAGATCCTACCATCTACAGCACGATGGGTTATCTCATAAAGGCGGTAAAAGGCACCTCTGAAGCGGTACCGATCACTATAGTCCCGGGAATCTCTAGTATCCAGGTAGCAGCGGTCGCTACCGCTGAACCATTGGCTATAGGTAATGATAGCTTTGGGGTCGTACCCCTTCCCGATAGGAAGGATGAGCTATTGGATCTTCTATCCCTCCATAAGCGGTTAGTATGTATGAAGGTCGCTAAGAGACTCTCTGTTGCAGTCAGCTGGCTTGAGGATCTAGAAGACCAATATGATGTAAGACTGGTCAGAAGAGCGAGTATGCCTGACCAGAAGATATATGTCGGGATCGATGAGATCCGCAATGCGAACGGGAATCTGTCGATTCTCATAATCGAAAAGAAGAGTGGGGATTAGTATGAAAGTGTATTTTATCGGAGCAGGTCCAGGAGACCCGGAACTCATTACCATAAAAGGGGCAAGACTCATCGGTGAGGCAACTGTCGTCATCTATGCAGGTTCTCTTGTTCCAGAGAGGGTCTTAGAACATGCCTCTGATGATGCGGTGATCATGAATTCTGCCTCTATGAACCTAGATGAGGTCTGTGCCGTATATAACGAGTACAGGGATTCAGATATCACGATCGCACGTGTTCATACTGGAGATCCCTCGATCTATGGGGCTATCGGAGAACAGATAGCCTATCTGCGAGAAGAGGGAATCCCTTTTCAGGTCATACCTGGTGTCTCATCATTCCAGGCATCTGCTGCGGTCCTTGAACAGGAATTGACTCTCCCGAGTGTCAGTCAGAGCGTGATCCTCTCTCGAATATCAGGAAGGACTCCGACACCTGAAAAAGAGGATCTTGCACTTCTCGCAAAGGCTCAAGCGACCATGATACTCTTCTTGAGTATCGGAATGGCAAAAGAGGTAGAGGAGAAACTCCTCAAAGAGTATCCTCCAAAGACCCCGGTAGCGATCGTCTATCGAGCGAGCTGGCCAGATCAGAAGGTCTTCAGAGGGACCTTGGATGAACTTGCTAAGATAACTGAGGATAACTCATTGACTCGACAGGCTCTCATCTTCGTCGGAGAGGTCCTGAACAACGAATTCGAACTATCTAAGCTCTATGATGCCTCCTTCACCCATGGCTATCGAAAGGGGAATGCATGAGTATAGCTCTCATCGCCATAACAGACTCCAGCTATACCTCAGCGAAGAGACTCCAACGACTTCTCTCTGAGAGTGAGGTCATCGATGTGAGAGGTAAGGGAAGATTGCGTAGTTGGGTGGATGAACACTTTCATGAATATGAGGGGCTTGTGTTCTTCATGGCTCAAGGTATCGTCTATCGGGTCATCGCCTCCCATATCACCAGTAAGTATGAGGATCCTGCAGTCGTCGTCGTTGATGATGCCTGTCGTTATGCGATAGCAGCACTCTCTGGACACGAGGGGGGAGCGAATACTCTAGCTTGGAAGGTCGCCTCGCTTCTGAATGCAGAACCGGTGATAACCACAGCATCAGATACCCGGAAGTCATTCGTTCTTGGGATCGGTTGTAGAAAAGGTGTCAGTGTCCAGGAGATCATCACAGCAGTTGATGAGGGTCTCGAGAGAGTAGGAATCGATAGGAGCGAGGTGAGGATCTGTGCCTCTGCCTGGTTGAAATCTGATGAGAGAGGGCTTATTGAAGGCTGTGAGAGGATGGATCTGCCGATCCTGTTCCTGCCTGAGGATAGGCTCAAACACTTCACCGGTGCACAGACCCTATCAGATGCGGCTCAGAGGAGATTCGGTATAGAGGGAGTTGCAGAACCCTGTGCTCTCCTGACCGGAAAGAATGCGAGACTCGTTCTTCCAAGAATCGTTGTTGGGAAGGTGACCATTGCTATAGTGAAAGAGGAGTTGGCATAGATGAATGAAGCTAGATTATATATCGTGAGTACTGGACCGGGAACGATTGATCTCATTCCACAAGCAGCACGAGAGGCAATAAAGAAATCAGAATGTATCATCGGGTATAAGACCTATATAGATATGATCACACCTCTTATAGGGGGAAAAGATGTATTCGGGAATGGGATGCGTCAGGAGATCGATCGATGTACCCTTGCGGTGAATACCCTACGAGATGGGCGAGATGTAGCAATGATCTGTGGTGGAGATGCAGGAGTCTTCTCCTTAGCAGGTTTGATCTTCGAGCTAGCTGAAGAAGCGGAGTATGACCAGATCACCGTCATCCCCGGAATCACTGCAGCAACAGCTGCAGCCGCACTACTCGGGGCACCGCTTATCCATGATTTCGTGGTGCTCTCTTTAAGTGATCTCCTCACAGAGGCAGACCTGATCAAGCGACGAGTGAAGATGGCCATAGAGGGAGACTATGTATTAGTCCTCTATAATCCCAAGAGTATCAAACGATTAGAACTCTACAATTGGGTCCTTGAAGAGTATAGGGCAAACTGTTCTTCTGAAACTCCAGTGGGTATCGTGAGAAACGGATACCGGAAGGATCAGAGTGTTGTCTGCCTGACCCTAGAGGAGGCTTTTACGAGACAGGATCTCGTTGATATGAGGACTGTCGTCGTGATCGGGAATAGTTCGACAAAGAGAGTGGGTGATCGCATGATCACACCTAGAGGATATAACGTATAATACTGCGGCAAATGCAGATTATGATATGAAATCAGAATAAAGATTTCAGGTGGCCAATTCGGCAGAATAGGGAAGCAGGTGAGACTCCTGCACTTGAAGAAGCTGTAATCGGGGATGTGCACATCAGCGAACCACTGTGGGAGTACCCATGGGAAGGAGATGTGTAGCATATGATCCGTAAGTCAGAAGACCTGCCTGAGATTCCTATGTGATAGAGGAATCTCTGATGCTGTTTGAGGTAAAAACAACACGGAGGATTGTATGAGAAAGAGTTATGTAGCGGTATTGAGCATCATCCTGATGTTCACAGGTATGTGTGTGTTCGCGTCTGCACAGCAGGAGACAGTTCTGCATGAGGCAGAATCAAAGATGGCAGTGATCGGAGAGACCGATACTACAGTGACATTCAAAGAGGCTAGTGGTAAGGTCGTAGAGTTACCAAAGAATCCAGAGAGACCTATTGTCACATTGAACTCGATACTCGATCTCTGGTATATGTCAGGAGGGACCTCTCTTGCAAGAGTGAAGGGGTCCATCAATGTTCCTGAAGAGGCCAAAGAGTTACCTCAATTAGGAAGTATCAGTACCATCAACAGTGAACTCGTCATGGAACTCGAACCTGACTTTCTCGTTGTATCAGGTACAGAGTACCAGATAGGGGTTCGCGACTTCTTCGCAGCAGAGGGTATTCCTGGAGTCGCGATCAGTTACAATACCTATGATGACTTCAGAGTCATCCTAGATCTGTTCACAAGACTCAATGATAGAAGAGATATCTATGATGATACGATGGTCCCCTACCAGAGGGATGTCCAGTCGATCATTAATCAGGCTCCGAAAGAGGGGCCTTCTGTATGTATCCTCTTCTCTACGAGTAAATATGTGAAGGTAGAGACTCAGAATACGGTAACAGGGTATTATTGTGAACAATTAGGAGCACAGAATATCTATCAGGATACCACTATCGAAGGTGCTACGAGAGTACAGTTGAGCCTTGAGTATATCCTCGAACAGGACCCTGATATCATCTTCGTCACTACCATGGGTAGTGTTGAGAAGTGTATGACACGAATGCAGGAAGATATCATAGAAAGTGATATATGGGGAGACCTTAAAGCTGTGAAGAACGGTCGTTTCTACTATCTTGATAAGTCCTTCTCTATCTATAAACCCAACAGGTTCTATCCTGAGGCTTTCAAGATTATGGCAGAATATATCTACCCTGATACGAACTTCTCTTTAGAGAACGAATAGATGGGATTATCGGTAGACCTCCGGACACATGCAGGGTTCCGTATCGCAGTCTTAGGTGTCATGATCCTGGCATTAGTACTCTGTTTCTTTGCAGCGATCGCAGTCGGCTCGACTCAATTGACGATCGGTGAAGTCCTTCACTATCTCTTCGTTGAGACTGATAGTACGAAACATCGCATACTAGTGAAGATCAGAATCCCAAGAGTCATCATCGCAGGACTTGTCGGCATGTCACTCTCATTGTCTGGATGTCTTCTTCAAGGGGTCATGCGGAACCCTTTGGCATCCCCAAATATCATAGGGGTATCCTCAGGAGCAGGATTGACGGCTGTGATAGTATTGATCCTCTTCCCGGGATACTATTATCTCGTGACTCCGCTGGCTTTTCTCGGGGCCTGTCTTACCACGCTTGTCGTCTATACGCTTGCCTGGACAGATGGGGCGAATCCTCTAAGACTCGTTCTTTCTGGTATCGCCGTGGCCTCATTCCTCGGTGCGGGAAGTAATGCCTTGATGGTCTTCTATCCGGATCGTGTACAGAATGTCATCGGCTTCATGGTCGGTTCACTTTCTGCCATCACCTGGCAGGATGTCTCGGGGATGTGGCCCTATACTCTTGTGGGACTGGTATTGTCGTTCATCCTCTCTCCCCAACTCAATATTCTTCTGCTAGGAGATGAGACAGCAACGAGCCTTGGTATCAAGGTAGAGAGAGTACGATTCCTCTTTATCGTCATCGCATCATTACTTGCAGCCTCTGCTGTAAGTATCGTTGGGTTGTTAGGGTTCGTAGGGCTTATCGTCCCGCATCTTGCGCGATTGATCATCGGTAACAATGCGAAGTTCCTGATACCGGGATCAGCTCTGCTGGGAGCGATCGTCGTCATGCTCTGTGATATGATCGGAAGGGTCGTTATAAGACCTTTGGAACTTCCTGTCGGAATCATCATGTCCCTTCTTGGAGGACCTTTCTTCCTCTATATGCTCAGAAAGGGCGGGATCCGGAAAAGTAGATAGGATAAAAGGGAGAGACACTATGGCAATACGTGCTGAAGGTATAACTTTGGGTTATGGAGATAAGAGGATCATTGAGGATCTTGATATCCATATTCCTGCAGGATCGTTCTGTTCAGTCATCGGACCGAATGGATGCGGTAAATCGACCCTAGTCAAAGGGTTGTCGAGGAATCTAAAACTCTTGAGTGGGTCTGTAGAGATCAATAACACCTCCTTGCGATCCTTTGATACGAAACTACTGGCAAAGAAACTCGCTTATGTGGCTCAGGCTCCCCATATTCCTGATCAGTTCGCAGTCAAGGAGTTGGTAGCTCATGGTCGATTCCCCCATCTTCATTGGATGGGTAGATTGACAGCTCATGATCATGAGGTGATCGCATGGGCGATGGAGATGACAGAGATCAGTAGATATGCTGAGAGAGAACTCACTCAGCTATCAGGTGGTGAACGGCAGAGAGCCTGGATCGCCATGGCACTAGCGCAGGAAGCAGAGATCCTCCTGATGGATGAGCCTACTACCTATCTTGATATCGCACATCAGTTCCAGACACTCGAACTCGTCGATAGGCTACAGAAAGAGACGAACAGGACAGTCCTCATGGTACTGCATGACCTTAATCAGGCTGCACGGTATTCTGATAAGATATTCGTCATGCATGAGGGAAGACTTGTTGCTCAGGGGAGACCTGAAGAAATAATGACCTCAGAGTTACTGCAGGATGTATTCTCGATAGAGACACGTATCATCAGAGATGAGGATCATGATTGTCCATTCTTCATCCCTCTGAGAGGGAGAAGAGCCTGATATGGGTGATATGATATTGAGACTTACCGGTTTGGAGAAGAGATATCCTAACGGGGTATTTGCAGTGAGAGGACTCGATTACAGTCTAGAGGAGGGAGGCATCTATGCTTTTCTTGGACCTAATGGAGCGGGAAAATCAACGACTATCGGAATGATCTGTGGACTATGTATCCCCACTGCAGGGAAGATGGAGTTCCGTGGTGAGGATATTTCAAAGTGTCCCTCTTTCTATAGGTCTTCGATCGGGGTGGTCTCACAACATGGGAATATGGAGCTTGATCTATCAGTATTTCAGAACCTGAAGATCCATGCGATGCTCTACAACCTCCCAAAGCAGTACTACCTGAAGAAGATCGATGAGTTGTTGCAGGTCTCAGGGCTTGAAGATAAGAGGGATGAGAAGATCAGGGCCCTCTCAGGGGGGATGAGACGAAAGGTCCAGATCATCCGTGCTCTTCTCCATGATCCATACCTGTTGATCCTCGATGAACCAACAGTTGGTCTTGATCCGGCAAGTCGTCAAGCTATATGGGATATCCTCATCGCTTTGCGAAGGACTGGAAAGACGATCCTCTTCTCCACCCATTATATGGAAGAGGCCCATATCTATGCGGATTCGATCTCAATAATCCATCAAGGAAGGATCATTAAGAAGGGAACTTCAGAGACACTGATCAAGGACCTTGGGATCTGGTGCAGGATTGAGTTCATCGGGGAGGAGAAGCGGATAGACTTCTTCTCATCGCATGAAGAGGCTCTCTCGGCCAATGATACGAGTGTTGATGAACTGATCATAAGAAAGACCACGTTAGAGGATGTCTTTATTGACCTGACGGGGAAGGAGTTACTCACATGAGATTATCTGGACAACTACAGGCCTTCTGTGCCGTGTATTTGAGAGGTCTGATCATATTGAAGATGAGAGCTATCAAGAATCTTATCTCTTTCCTTCTTTCTCCTGCCCTCTATGCATTAGCCTTTGGTTGGGGTATAGGGAAAGATCTCACAGTCGAGGGAATGCCCTATCTTACCTTCATGATCCCAGGACTCATTGCTCTCTCAGGAATGACGCAGAGCTTCAGTATCGCAACAGAGGTGAATATCTCAAGATTCCTTACCCACTTCTTCGAGGAGTATCTACTTTCTCCAGCCCTTGGGCTTACCATTGTATTGGGAAATATCCTCTATGGGATGACAAAGGGTCTCTGTAGTTTCATGGCCGTCCTTTTGATAGGGCTCGTGTTTGGGGCTGTCCCGAACGGGACGATAGCCATCATCCTTCCGGTTCTTCTCAATAGCTTCATGTTCGCAGCCCTTGGACTCTGGATAGCTCTATCAGTAAAGACTCATCGTGATATGACCTCATTCCAATCCTTTGTCATCACCCCAATGTCCTTTATCGCAGGGACATTCTTCTCCCTTGAATCACTTCCGGGAATCTTCAAGGTGCTCACGGAGCTCATACCTTTGACGCACTCCTCTATCACGATACGAGCGGCCTTCCTTGGAGAACAGGTGGCCACATATCATTATGTGGTCCTCATCGCCTATGCTCTTTTCTTTCTATTGATGGCGGTTCGTAGGCTGAGGAAAGCTGTATCCTGATATGATCCTTCAATGATATTATCTCTTTAGACTATCTCCTTCGGTTGCATATAGCATTTTATTCGTTGTATTATCTTTTGTACTGATACCTGTATCTTTTGGAGGCATAATGAGTACTAGGAAGACGGTAGAACAGATAAACGAGAAGATCAAGAAAGGTGAGGCTGTTGTCGTCACCGCAGAAGAGATATCAAAGATGGCTATGAGTATGTCACCTTCTGAGATCGTTGATACAGTCGACATCGTAACGACAGCGACCTTTGGTCCCATGTGCTCATCAGGTGCTTTTGTGAATTTCGGTCACTATAGTCCTCCGATCAGGATGGAAGAGATCACCCTCAATGATGTGCCTGTCTCAGGTGGGCTCGCCGCAGTCGATACCTATATAGGAGCGACTTCAGAATCTCATTTCGACCATCAGTATGGTGGTGCTCATGTCATCGAAGACCTGATCGCTGGAAAAGACATAAAGATCAAGGCCCGAGCGAAAGGGACTGATTGTTACCCGAACAAAGAGGTCGAGACAATCATCAACAAAGATAGTGTCAATGAATTCTATCTCTACAATCCGAGAAATGCCTACCAGAACTATGGTGTTGCGGTGAACACGAAACACAAGACGATATATACCTATATGGGAACTCTACTCCCTAACATCGGGAATGCGACCTATTCAACATCAGGAGAGTTGAGTCCTCTCCTCAATGATCCATCCTTCAGGACTATCGGCATTGGGACTAGGATCTTCCTTGGAGGAACTCAAGGCTACGTATCTTGGTATGGTACACAATTCAATACGATGAAACCGAAGAATGACTTTGGTATCCCAACAAGTAATGCCGGTACGATCGCTGTGATCGGAGATGCGAAAGAGATGTCCACAGAGTATATCAAAGCAGCATATTTCGAGAAATATGGAGTATCGATCTTCATAGGGATCGGTATCCCGATACCGATACTCGATGAGGATATTGCAAAAGCCTGTATGATCAGGAATGAGCAGATAGAGACCCAGATCATTGACTACAGTGAACCAGATAAACCTTCCCTTGGTGTTGCAAATTATGAACAACTCCGGTCTGGTAGTATCGAGATCAATGGAAAGAAGGTGAAGACAGCTCCTATGTCGAGTCTCATGAAGGCTCGAAAGATAGCTGCAGAACTAAAAAGCTGGATAGATAGGGGTGAATTCTATATCACACAACCGGTAGAGCTCTTTCCAAAAGAGAGCACCGTCAAGAATCTGAAACAACGATAGGGGATAGATGATGAAAAAGAAATATATACTACGGTTTTCACCTGAGATAGTCAAAAAACCGCTTGTTTCAGATCTTGTGAGAAAGTTCGATGTGAGTGTGAATATTCTGAATGCGGATATATCTTCAGGGCGTGCTGGGATGCTCGTCGTAGAACTCGAAGGGACCGAAGAGGCGCTCGAAAGAAGTGTAGAGGACCTACTCAATGATGGGGTGAAGTGCTCTCCTCATGTGAAGGCACTAGTCTTCAGACAGGAGGAGTGTGTTGCCTGTGGAAGCTGTACAGCAGTCTGTTTCTCCGGAGCTCTACAGATGAACCCTGAGAGCTGGGAACTCGAATTCGATCAGGATAGCTGTATAGTCTGCGGCCTCTGTGTAGAGGCCTGTCCTCTAAGATTATTCACCATCACAAGAGAGATGGAGTCCTAGAGCAATCATGGAAGGATTCGGTCCGAGGTCCTACAGGGATACGATGGGATCAAGTCGGTTCTCACCGACGATCATTTCCATCGAAGAGACTGACCTCTGGGTGGGGATCGATCATGCGTCCTATAGGAGAATAGATCAGAGAGAGTTGACTGCTGTGATTCATAAAGAGGTTCTGAGTTTGAGAGAGGCTATAGTCTCTTATGATGCTACTCACTCCGGATTCATTACTTCCTTGAAGCCTATCTTAAGTGATGAGAATGCACCTGATATCATAAAAGAGATGATAGATGCGACCATGATCGCTGGAATCGGACCCATGGGAGCAGTCGCTGGTACAGTATCTGAAAGAGTCGGAACATATCTGAAAGAGTATTTCAGTATAGGTGAGATAGCAGTTGAGAATGGAGGAGATATCTTCGTGGATATCAGATCGGATCTGGTATTGAAGATCTTTGCAGGAGGTTCGCCTCTTTCTGGTAAGTTGGGGATGACCCTATCTGCAGAACTCAGTCCAATGGGAGTGTGTACATCAGCCGGGACTGTGGGTCCCTCCTTGAGTCTCGGTAGAGCCGATGCAGTGATGATCGCTTGTAGAAACACTTCGTTGGCAGATGCCTATGCAACAGCTTTTGGGAATCTGATCAAGAGTAAAGATGATGTAGATTCTGTGATAGATTCCATACGAACGATTGATGCAGTGCTGGCTGCGGTTATCATAAAAGATGACAAAGCCGGTATTTGCGGAAGATGTGAGGTAAATGTATATCGATGAATAGAATAGATAGTTTATATGAAGAGGCAGAGAAGAGGATCCTAGTACTAGATGGTGCGATGGGATCTCTCCTGCAAAAGTACGAACTCACTGAAGAGGACTTCAGAGGAGATGGATTGGATGAGATCCTCTCTAAGATATCGATCCCACTGAAGGGCTGTAATGATCTGCTCTCTTTGACTAGATATGATGTGATCTATGAGATCTATCAAGGCTATGTGGATGCCGGAGCAGATATCATATCGACGAACACCTTCGGTGCAACTCCGATCACCCTTGCTGATTACAGTTTGCAGGATCTTGCCTATGATATGAATCTAGCCTCTGCAGAACTTGCAAAGATAGTCGTAGATGAGGCTGAACGTGCAGATGGGAAGATGAGATTCGTCGCAGGTTCGATCGGACCGACTAATAAGACCGCATCGATATCACCAAAGGTCGAAGACCCTGGATATCGAGAGGTATCCTTTGAAGATCTTGTCGAGTCTTACTCTATTCAGATCAATGGTCTTCTTGATGGAAGGGTCGATATGCTACTCATCGAGACCGTGTTCGATACCCTGAACTGTAAGGCAGCTCTCTTCGCAGCTCGGAAGATACTCGATGAGCGGGGAATGCTTACGAAGAATCCGTTTCCTATCATGGTTTCAGGAACGATAAGTGATGCAAGCGGTAGGACCCTTTCAGGTCAGACCGTCGAAGCCTTTATGGTATCATTAGAACATGCGAACCTTTTCAGTATCGGATTGAATTGTTCCATGGGCGCAGAGGAGATGAGGCCCCACCTTGAGACTCTATCGGCTCATGCAAGTACTTACGTGAGTACACACCCGAATGCCGGACTTCCAGATAGGAATGGTGATTATACTCAGAGTGCTCAGAGGATGGGTGCTATCCTCGAAGGATTTCTCGCAGATGGACTGGTGAATATCATAGGAGGCTGCTGCGGTACCACCTATGAACATATTAGGGTCGTCTCTCAACTCGCTATGAGATTCTCTCCTAGAAAGATCCCGGAACCTTCAAAGGTCACCTCTTTGAGTGGCCTCGAACCCTTACGAATGACTTCTGAACTCAATTTCATCAATATCGGGGAGAGGACGAATGTCGCCGGTTCGCGAAAGTTCGCTAGGTTGATAAAAGAAGAGAAGTTCGAGCAAGCTATCAGTGTAGCTAGGTCTCAGGTTCAGAATGGTGCTCAGATCATAGATATCTGTATGGATGCTGCGATGCTCGATGCCAAAGAGTCGATGAATCGGTATCTGCAGTTGATCGCAGCAGAACCTGATATAGCCCGGGTCCCTGTTATGGTGGACTCCTCTGACTGGGAGGTCATCCTCACCGGATTAGCCTGTCTCCAGGGGAAAGGGATCGTGAACTCCATAAGCCTCAAAGAGGGAGAAGAGACCTTCATCGAGAAGGCGAAGACTATCAACACCTATGGTGCTGCTATGGTCGTCATGCTCTTTGATGAGACTGGTCAGGCTGATACCTATGAGAAGAAGATCCAGATCGCAAAGCGATCCTATGATCTTCTGACAGAACAGGCCGGTGTACTACCAGAGAATATCATCTTTGATCCCAATGTCCTGGCTATCGCGACCGGTATGAGTGAGCATGATGCATATGCGAAGGCCTTCATCGATGCCGTCAGATGGATCAAGGATAATCTTCCCTATGCCAAGGTGAGTGGTGGGGTCAGTAACCTCTCATTCTCCTTCAGGGGTAATAATACGATCCGAGAGGCGATGCATTCAGTATTCCTCTACCATGCTATCGCAAATGGGATGGATATGGGAATCGTCAATCCTGCGATGATCACCCTCTATGATGATATACCTAAGGATCTCTTGGAAGTGGTAGAGGCTGCAATACTCTACAGTAGTCCGGAAGCTGCTGAGAATCTCATTGAGTTTGCTCAGAATATGGCTGAGGATGAGATGAAGGGTTCTGCTAAGCAAGGAAAACAGGCAGACAGCAGTTGGCGGAAGACCTCCGTCGAAGAGCGTTTGACCTATAGTCTGATGAAGGGCTTCACGGAGTTCCTAGATGAAGACCTTCAGAAGGCGATCGATCGTATCCTTTCTGAAGGAGATGAGGTCGTCTCGTTGATCGAGGGTCCTCTGATGTCAGGAATGAGACAGGTCGGTATACTCTTCGGAGAGGGAAAGATGTTCTTACCGCAGGTCGTGAAGAGTGCTCGAGTGATGAAAAGAGCAGTAGAATATCTAAAACCCTATATCGAAGAGGAAAAATCTGGAACAGGATCTTCTTCACTTGGGAAGATACTGATGGCAACCGTGAAGGGAGATGTCCATGATATCGGTAAGAATATCGTATCGGTAGTTCTTGCCTGTAATGGGATTGAGATCATTGATCTTGGAGTCATGGTACCTACAGAGCAGATCATCGAGACTGCCATCTCAGAGAACGTCGATATCATAGCCTTGAGTGGGTTAATCACTCCCTCTCTATCTGAGATGGTCCATGTTGCGACAGAACTCGAGAGACGTGGCTTATCTATACCACTACTTGTCGGAGGTGCTACCACCTCGATCGAACATACTGCAGTCAAGATCGCTCCGAACTACTCAGGCCCTGTCGTTCATACAAAGGATGCTTCTACTGGGGTTGAGGCAGCTATTCAGCTGCTGAATCCCAGCAAGAGGGAAGAGTTCGTGAAACAACTAGAACAGAAGTATCAACAGATTCAAAGAGATCTTTCTACCGGGAACATACCAAAGAGTATTGAACTCCTACCTTTTGAAGAGTCGAAAGAGAGGGGAAGCTCCCATAGGAAGCAGATAGTGGCAAAGAGCCCCATATCTCCTGGAGTTCATCATATCGAGCTCTCCCTAGAAGAGCTCATCCCCTCAATCAATTGGAAGATGTTCTTACATACCTGGAAACTTCCCTTCAAGGCTCAGGAGGCAGATGAACTTCTAGCAGATGCAAGGCAGGTATTGGAGGAGATCAAAGATTCTCTTCAGATTCGTGCCTCCTTCGGATTGTTTCCCGCTTCTCGAATTGGAGAGGATGTGAGTCTTCAGTCGAATGACGGTAGTAGAGTACTTCACTTTCTTAGACAACAGGAAGCCTCATTAAAAGGATCTTCGATTGCTGATTATATTTCAGAGTCAGATGACTATATGGGGGTCTTCGCAAATACTGCAGGAATAGGATTGAGAGAACTCATTGCTGAATGTGGAAGTGATGATTATCGCGCTTTGCTCATTCAAAGTCTTTCAGATAGATTGGCTGAAGCATCGAGTGAATATATGCATAAGCGTGTATTCACCGAATTCTGGGGATATGCTCCAGATGAGAGCAAAGGGATCAGACCAGCTCCTGGGTATCCGATGTGTCCAGACCATTCTGAGAAGCAGAAGATCATCGATCTTCTCGGGGGAGGCGATGAGACCGGTATCGTCTTGACTGAATCACAGGCAATGGTTCCCACCGCCTCAGTTTGTGGCTATTATATAGCTCATCCGGACGCAAGATACTTCTCTGTCGGGAAGATCGGGAACGATCAACTCTCAGATTATGCAAAGAGAAAAGGTATGACAGATAAAGAGGCAGGTCGTTGGCTTGCTCAGATTCTTATAATAGAATAATAAAGGAAGAAATATGAAAGTAATTGATATCATCAATGAGGCAAAACGTCCATTATTCACTATGGAACTTCTTCCTCCTATGAAAGGAAAGAAGATCGACAGTGTCTTTGATGCAGTCGAGACAGTAAGAGAGTTCGAACCTGCATATATCAACTTCACCTACCATCAGCAGGAGACTATCTTCAAGGAGAGATCTGATGGTCTTATGGAGAGAAGAGTCATCAGAAAGAGACCTGGGACCATAGCCCTGTCTGCAGCAGTGAAGAACAAGTTCAACATAGAGGTTGTACCACATCTTATCTGTGGTGGCTTCTCTAAAGAGGAGACAGAGGATGCTCTCATCGAGTTGAACTTCCTTGGGATCGATAATGTCTTTGCTCTTCGTGGAGACCCACCAAGAGGAGAGAAGCGGTTTACCCCACAAGAGAATGGATTGGCGCATACGAATGAGCTAGTCGATCAGATCATGGATCTCAATAGAGGTGTCTATCTTGATGAACTCATACAGAATCCTGAACCCACATCTTTTTGCATTGGTGTCGCAGGGTATCCTGAGAAACATTTCGAATCACCGAATATGGAAGAAGATATAAAGATGTTGAAACAGAAGGTTGAGGCAGGGGCAGAGTATATCGTTACTCAGATGTTCTTCAATAATCAGGTCTACTTTGATTTTGTAGATGCCTGCCGTGCTGCAGGTATCACCATACCTATCATTCCCGGAATAAAACCGATCACGCTACTTTCTGATATGCAGCTTCTTCCTCAGACTTTTAGTATCGATCTTCCTGAGGAACTTGTTGAGGCGATCAAACCTTGTAAGACGAATGTGGAAGCTAGGGCTATAGGAAGAGAGTTCACTATCAGACAGTCAAAGGAACTCCTAGCCTATGGTGCACCCGGGATTCATTATTATACGCTTGGAAAAACAAAGAACTTAGCAAAGATCGTTAAAGAGGTCTTTTGATACAGGTGTTTTAAAATGCCTTGACTGGCCTTGATGATGTTCTGATTTAAAGGGCCGTTGGGATAGAAAATAGCTTTTTCACACAAAAGGATCAGCATGCAGGAAGTAAAGAAGAAGAAGAACAAGACCCAGAAGATCAAGAAAGTGATCTGGGTCTTACAGATCCTTGTCGGGATCTATGGGATTCTCTTTGGGATCACCGGAATCGCAGATCATGCACTGTTCTCCATCGCACATGATTGGGGGAGGGTGAATCAGCTTCTGGTATTGGTCATTTCTGTACTCCTGCTCATAGCTGGAGCTTTGACTATTGCATCACTGTTCCCAGAAAAAAAGACGAAGATACTTACCTATTCACTCAATAGTGTGGTCGGGATCTGGATACTGGTGATCCTGCTTCTTGATTTCGTAGGACAGTTCAGCTCCTCAGCCGATTTCCTCTTCATGACATGGTTACCGACCTTCCTGTCTCATCTGATCATTATTACCGTACTGATTCTAGTCAGGTTCGAACGTCTGTAAGATGACCCTTCCGGCAGATCGCTCAAGGATCAACTCCTTGGTGGAGTCGAATCGGTCTTGAGGTACCCTTCCTTCGATCTTGATCTCGGTTGCGAACTGCTCTTCTAGGGTATCTGCTGCATGTTCCAAGAGGATCGTGTGGATAGGTGTATAAAGATCATAGGGTACCTCTAGATAAAAACGGGTCCTCTCTATAAGCTCTTCAGACGGAATATCTGCAATCACCATCTGAGTTGACTGAGTATAGGCTTTGACTAGTCCTCCTGTTCCCAGTTTCGTGCCTCCGAAATACCGGACGATAAGAACCAGGATATTGGTCAGTCCACTACCCTTTAGCACCTCTAATGCTGGTCTTCCAGCGGTATTCTTAGGTTCATGATCATCACTCATGCCAAAATGATCTCCATGTTTCCCTAAGATGAAAGCATGGACTACATGAGATGCGTTTGGATGAAGAGACCATAATCGTTTTACGAGAGGTCTCACCTCATCTGCTGAGGTGATGGGATAGGAATAGGATATGAACTTCGAGCGTTTGATCTCGATCTCAGCCTGCTCTTCAGTAGTGGGAATACGCATGGATAGAGTCTAACATAGATGGGGGTTGCTACCAAGTATGACCGAATATATTATCTTCTGTATAGGTAGTGGTATTTTTAGAGATAGAGTCTAGAAGGTTCATATCACTATCAGATAGAGGCTTTCTGTGGTAGTCAATGAGCTCTATGAGTTGGCTTTCCTTCCTGCAACCAAGGATGATGGTATCAGTCTTATGTGTACGGGAGATCCAGTCTATGGCTGTCTGTGACATGCTCTTCTTATATCTGAATGAGACATCCCTGACGGTATTGACAATATTTCTAGTCTCTTCGATATGGTCAGGAGAGAGGAATACGAGTCGTTTTCTCATATCTTCGTTAGAAAGAGAATCAAAGTCTCTACCGGCAAGCAACCCTTGAGCTAATGGACTATAGGCTGCAAAGATTATGCCCTCTTCTCTACAGAAGGGTATGATCTCTTTTTCTGGGACTCTCCAGAGAAGTGAATAGGCACTCTGAAAGATATCGATCGAAACCAATCCGTGTACCTTCTCAAGAAGTGCAAAGGGGAGATTTGTCGCACCTATATAGCGTATGAGACCTGAATCTTTAAGTCGATGTAACTCCTTAAAGATCGGTAGGATGTCGACATCGGTCCGGGGCCAATGGAGATAAACGATATCGATATAATCGGTTTGTAATCGGGCAGCACTCTCCTTGATTCTTCTGTGTACCGCAGAAGGCTCATAGGTATTGATCTTCGTTGCAATGATCAGATCCTTTCGATCAACGTGTTCTTTCATTCTATTGAGTTGTTGACCGATCAGTTGTTCAGATCTTCCATTACCATAACTGAAAGCGGTATCAATATGCTTGATACCGCTTGTAAGAGCTCTTTTTATTGTTCTGATCGAGTCAGAATGTGATTGGTCCTTCCAGTAATGCTGATCTCCGAATACCCAGGTTCCCAAGGCAACAGGATATCGTGAAAGCATTATCTACCCTTTTTGATGAAAGGTGTAGTTTGCAGGGTTTCAGAGAATATCTGGTAACCACCAGGTTGTGTGTTCTTCACTGAGTAGACTGCGATCTCTGCCTTTTTGATCAGTGTACTGACCTCTTCACCATGTTCAGGATAGAAAGAGATACCGATACTAGCTGAGATCGGGATCTCATTATCATCGATGACATAGGGATCTTTGAAAGCTAGGGAGATCTTCTCTGCAACAGACAGTGCATCTCTTCTCCCTCTGATACTACTGATCAGTAAGAGGAACTTATCTGATTCGAGTCGTGAGACTAGATCACTCTTTCGGAGTTGGGTCCTCACTCTCAAGGCCGTCTCCTGCAGTAACTTGTCACCGATCTGTGTGCCGAAGGTCTCATTGATTCTGTTGAAATAGTCAAGATCAAAGACCATAAAAGCTAGTAGGTCACCATTATAGCGAGCTTGGGAGATCGATAAAGCAGCCTGATCGTGGAAGAAGTTTCTGTTTGGGAGACCTGTCAATATATCATGTGTAGCGAGGAAGGTGAGTTTCTCCTCATTCTGTTTCTGAAGAGTGACATTCTCAATAGCACCATCATAGAAGAGGATTTTCCCATCATGAGTATATACAGGTCGCGCACTGTCACGTACCCAGATTGTCTCACCAGTATAGCATTCGAACTCTGTTACAAGACCTCGGATCTCACTGTCTCGTTCCATGATCTCGAACCAGTTCTCTTTATCTTCGGGATGATGGAAGAATGAGAAATAGTTGTCCATCAATAACGTATCTCGTGTAGGGGCTCCTGTGATACTTATAAGTGAATTATTCGCATCGATGAAATTACCTTCAGGGTCGATTCGGTAGAGACCGATCGGGACACTATCGAATAGTTGGTTTGCCAACTCGTTATGAGTTGGTAAGGCAGAAGCGATCTTTGTCTTTTCAATTTCCAATATGACACCCTCAATTTTTTGTATATAGTTACTATTTTCCTCAATCAAGATAGAGGAGACAACATGTTTACAATTACGACTCTTACAGGCAGAGTCTAATAAAGCAATGATTGGAGGGAAAGACTGCTCTTCACTGATGATCTTGAACATCATATCACAATCATAGTCTCCAATGAAATCGGTATGCATGATGATCAGATCAAACGAGTTCTCAGTGATCAATTGTAAGCCTTTTGTACTTGTCTCAGCCGTTGTGATAGCTAGACCTAGCTTATCGAACAACTTAATTAGCTCAGTATTGATAGTTCTGTCATGTACGATGGCGATAATGTCTAAATTCATAGGTTTCTCCAAATAATGCATTTCACCCTATATCTCATTACTCATTCATAAGTTTTGTCTATTTTTGGGGCTATGTCAAACCCTTTTTTCATATTACCGACAGGAACTGTCTAAATATAAAGGTATTATCAATATAATCCTTCACAGTAAAGGGAGATGTGTTCTTTGAACATTATCAACGTTACAACCCCTAGAAATCTGTGAGAATAGCTCTAGACCAAATTCCTGACAGAACTACTACCATGTTAAGACTTCCAAGTATGTCCCAAAGGGTCCAATTCTCCTATCTGAATTCACTATTACCGCTACTGAAAGATCAAGTAAGAGTCGCTCCCTCTCAAACTTTCTTCGTTGTCTTGTGATTCCTGATAATCCTGTGTGAAACGTCCTGTCTCTTCTTCATTCTGAAACTGTGCATAGTCATCATAATCATCATAATTCTTTTTATAATTGCTCACAATAAGTGAATAGTCTATACTATTGTAGAAAGAGAGGGAGAGTATGAAGATAATACAGATTCCAAGAAGGTTCGTCATAGATGAGTGGGGTGGGTCTGAAACATTTGTGACAGAGACCTCCTTACGGTTGAATGCTCGAGGTCTCTCCTCTGAGATCATGACAACCACCGCGTTATGTGATGTAGAGGACGAGGAATATCAGGGCATCCATATAAGAAGATTCCCCTATTTCTATCCCTATCTAGGATTGAGCAGTGATGCAAAGTTCCAGCTTGATAAGAAAGCTGGGAATCTCTTCTCCTTCTCCTTATTACGAGCACTTAGAAAAGAGAAAGATATAGATATCATCCATCTGAATACGGGTAAGAGACTAGGTAGTATCGGGAGATATGTTGCAAAGAAGCGAGGAATCCCCTATGTGATCTCCCTTCATGGTGGAAAGCTGACGGTTCCTAAAGGTGAGGTCTCAACATGGACTGAACCAACCAAAGGAAGTTTTGAGTGGGGGAAACTATTAGGGTTTCTCTATGGATCAAGAAAAGTCTTAGACGATGCTGCAGCGATCATCTGTGTGGGAAGAGATGAGTATACTGCGATATCTAGATCCTATCCCAATAAGAAAGTAGTCTATCTGCCTAATGGTGTCGACCTCGATAAATTCGCAGGTGGTGACGGACCATGGTTCAGAAAACTCTATAAGATACCAGAAGATAGATTCCTGACGTTGACTGTTGCGCGGATAGATCCTCAGAAGAATCAACTTGCACTTGTGAGACAATTACCTGATATTCTAGCAAAAGCTCCGAACGTACATCTTCTGTGTATCGGTAATGTTACGAATCAACAGTATTATGAAGAGGTCTTAAAAGAGATCGCTCTTCAGAAACTTGAAGACCACATAACGATCATACCTGGACTCCCCTATGATAGTAAGGATCTTATCAATGCCTATAAGGCTGCAGATTGCTTTGTCCTCCCTTCTCTACATGAACCATTTGGTATGGTAGTGCTCGAAGCTTGGGCTGCAGGACTTCCTGTTGCCGCATCTAAGAGAGGTGGGCTTCCCTACATCATCAATCATGAGAAGAATGGATTGTTGTTCGATCCTGAGGCTCCTGCAAGATTCTCTGGAAGTATGAAGGATGCTATCCTTACCATGGCACTTGAGAAGGATACCTGTGAAGCTTATGCGAAGGCAGGCTTCGATGAGGCAACCTCAAAGTATAGTTGGGATATGATCACTGATTCATTGATAAAGATCTATGAGGAAGTAAATGAAGATACTATTCGTAAATGAGATTGGTGGACTATGGGGTGGTGTAGAGCAGAATATACTGCTCTCGATTCGAGGACTTTCTGAACTAGGACATCAATGTCATCTGTATTGTACAAAATACTCTGATCGCGGTCTATCACACTTCGAGGAAAGTTGTAGGTCTATAACCTCCTCTGAAGATGGTCTGACCGTCGAAGCATGCATCAATGAGGTGAGTCCTGATGTGATCTATCTGCATAAGTTTGCCGATATCACACCTTTATTACCTTTCACAGATACCATACGTATGGTACGAATGGTTCATGATCATGATCTCTACTGTCCGAGAAGGCATAAGTATTTCTTTCATAATAGAAAGATCTGTCATCACGCTGCAGGGGCTATCTGTTATGCAGATCTTGCTTTCTTGGAGAGAAAACCATCAGGGAAGATGGGATTGACCTCCATTGAGAAGAAGATCAGACAGATGAGATTAAACAATAGACTTCATACCCTTATCATCGGTAGTACCTATATGCGGAATCAACTCGTCATCAATGGATTTGATGAGAGAAAGATTCGGCAGTTAGCTCCATCAGTGAAATTCGGAGATATCGTCAGTTCTGAGGCAAAAGATACGAAAAGAGTCCTATATGTAGGACAATTGATTCGAGGAAAGGGAGTAGATCTCCTATTGACTGCCTTTGAACAGGTCGATAAGAGTGTCTGTCTTGATATAGTCGGTCAGGGTAATGATCTTGGGATGTTACAACAGATGATCAGTGATAACCCTGCATTAAGCAGCAGGGTGAAGATCCATGGTTGGATAGATCCTCATGAACTCATAGAGATATATGATCAGGCTATGGTAACAGTGGTTCCCTCTAGATGGCCTGAACCCTTTGGGATGGTCGGACTCGAGGCAATGCTCAGAAGAAGACCAGTAGTGGCCTTTGAGGTAGGTGGGATACCTGATTGGCTTGAGGATGGGGTGACTGGCTTCTTGGTACCCGAGGCAGATACTGATGAGTTCGCTCGTTGTATCAACAAGCTTACTGGAGACCTCGCTCTCGTGAGGAAGATGGGTGAAGATGCCGAGAAGATCGTCAAGAAGAGATTCTCATTCGAACGATATATGAAAGAGTTGGAGAATATATTAAAGGGAGAGGAAGAGTAGATGATTAAAGTAGGAATAACAAGCTTTGGTACGGACGGTGGTAAATCGGGAATCGGAAGTTATATGTTCGAGTTGATTCAGCGATTCGATAAGATCGAGGGCTTCTCTTTCGAATTGATCGGGCCTCAAGCAGATGCAGATTACTATCTCAAAGGAACAAGTAATATCAAATTCTTTCCGGTAGAGGGCGCCGATGGTTCCCCTATCAAGAACTATTTCTGGAATCAGCAGAAGTTACCTGGAATCTGTAAAGAGAGAGGATATGATCTGTTATTCCTTCCTGCTGCAAACAGGAGACTTACTGGTAAAGCTCCCTGTCCAACGGTAGGGACGGTCCATGATCTTGCACAACTCCATCTGCCTGAGAAATATGATTTCAAGCATGCGGTCTTCAATAGACATATGTTACCAAGGCTCACTAGGAAACTCAACTCGATCATCACGGTAAGCCATTTCTCTAAGAATGATATCGTTCGTTTCTGTAAGGTCCCTGAAGATCGGGTCAATGTGATCCATCTAGCAGCAGATGCACAGAGATTCTTTCCGGACGATCACCTGAGTTCTCAAAAACGAGTTGCAGATAAATACTCCTTCACTACACCCTACATGTTATATATCTCAAGATTAGAACATCCTGGAAAGAACCATGTAAATCTTATCAAGGCTTTTGAAGAATATCGGAATAGGACTGGAAAGAAGATCTCTCTTGTCCTTCCAGGTCCTGCAAAAGAAAGGTCTGATGAGATCTTCGCAGTCGCGAAGGCTTCTGTCTACTCTAAAGATATCTTCTTTCCTGGTTTTATTGATGCAGAGGATGTCGCTGATTTCTATCGAGGAGCTGATCTATTTGTACTTCCTTCACGATTCGAGGGTTTTGGACTCCCTGTCTTGGAGGCAATGGCATGTGGTACTGCAGTCATCTCATCTGATGCTGCCTCACTCCCTGAAGTGAGTGGTCCTCATACACCAACGTTCGATCCTCTTGATATCAATCAGATGGCAGATGCGATCGAAAAGGTCTTAGCTTCAGAAGCGTCTAGAGAAGCATTGATCGAGAAGAGCCTTAAGTGGTCTTCTGAGTTTTCCTGGGAGAAGACCGTATCAACGACTATCGACGTATTCAAGAAGACATTGGCTGGGAGCGGTAAAAAATGAGTGATTGGGTAATTACGTTATCAGGAGCTTCTTCATCACGGATCGAAGAGTTCTCTCATGAGATCAGTAAACAGATCGGAGAGGACTTATTAGAACCAATAGCGATAAGTTCCTTTCTTCTGAAACCGAATGCTGATATCTATGATGCCGGCTCCTATGATGCAAAGAAGATCTCTGAGGTTGTATCTAAAAAAACTGAGGCAAGAGTCTCTCTTTTCTATGGTCCTGTTGCGTCTTCGATCATTCCGAAAGAGGTAGCACAACGAATCGATCTCTTCATTGATACAGACCCTTTAGATCTTGCTATCTTGGAGGTAGAGCGATCCCTATCCATGTTGGAAGGTCTTGAGACGGCTGAATCTGATGCGAATGAGACGAAGAAATCCATTGAAGAGGCTACTACCTCCTTTGAGGAGCAACTCAAGAACTCTGTTCTGCCACAGAAAGCATCTGCAGATATTCAGATTCATCATTCCGAATCTGTCAAAGATTCAGTACCAGGACTTGCTAGATATATAAAACGACAAGTGGTCGCTGAACCTAAAGAGGCTACTCATCAGACAGAGCAGGTTGATGAGATGCTTGCTCGCTTTAGCAAGGGTGGGAAGGTGAAGAGATCCTATGCCTTCAAACGAATTGTCTGGAGGGGGGTAGTTAAGTCCACCCTCTTCTTGAAACGGTTGATAGATATCATAGCGACCATGAGTGCATTACTTCTCTTATCACCACTTTTCCTGATCGTTGGTCTGATCATCAAATTAACCGATAGTGGTAAGGTCTTCTATTATCAGCAACGGGTAGGTAAACAGGGAAAGATCTTCAGTTTCCCAAAATTCAGATCAATGGTGGTAAATGCCGATAAGATGAAGGATCAACTCCTTCAGCAGAGTGAGAGAGAAGGTGATATCACTTTTAAGATGAAGAAGGATCCTCGAGTAACAGCTATCGGTCGGTTCATCAGAAGATTCAGTATTGATGAACTTCCACAACTTTGGTGTGTCATCAAGGGTGATATGTCTCTGGTCGGTCCTAGACCTCCTCTTCCACGTGAAGTAGCATTATATACTCAGGAGGACCGAAGAAGATTAGAGGTGATTCCTGGACTTACTGGAATTTGGCAGGTAAGCGGAAGAGCTGATATTGGATTTGAGGATCAGGTTAAACTCGATGTACTCTATATAGAGAGTCATAGTATATGGCTGGATATAAAACTCCTTTTCTTGACAGTACCGGCAGTATTGACCGGAAGAGGAGCCTACTAGTATGAATAAGAAGACTCGATTCAACCTCCTAGATATTCCCATAGATAATGTTACGATGGATCAGGCTTTAGATATGATCATCGACTCTATCAAGGATAGAGAGAAGACAAGTGAACTGAATTTCGTGAATGCACATTGTATCAACGTCTCATGTACTGATGCAGAGTATAAACAGATACTGCAAGGTAGTGATGCTATCTTTGCTGATGGCAGTGGTATCAGGATGGCCGGTGAGATATTCGATGTGAAGATAGCCGATAATGTGAACGGGACCGATATGTTCCCTCTTCTCTGTAGGAGATGCAAGGATGAGGGTCTTAAGATCTTCCTGCTTGGAGCCTCACCTGGAACCGCTTCTCGAGTACAGACATGGGTACATACAGAGATCGCTCCTGATATCATCAGTGGGGTACATGATGGGTTCTTCACTCTTGATGATACACCGGTACTGTTGACTGAGATGAAGGAGAGTGAAGCAGATCTTCTCCTTGTTGCTATGGGAGTCCCAAGACAGGAGAAGTGGATACATCAGAATCTTAACGAGCTACCCGTTGCAACTGCTATGGGTGTCGGGGGTCTATTTGATTTCTTCTCAGGAAACATCAAGCGGGCTCCTATGTGGATGCGAAAGCTAGGTATCGAATGGGTCTGGCGCCTGTTGAAAGAGCCAAGAAGGATGTGGAAGAGATATATAGTCGGAAATATCGTATTCACCCATCGAGTGAAGAAAGCAGCAAAAAAGAGTAAGAGGCAATAATCAGATGAAAGCAATCCTTGATATGACAAGAATACCACAGATTCCGAGTGCAGAGGATCCTCTACATATTCCGAGTTTCCTGTTTCCAATACAGGGGAAACCTTTTCTTCAGCATTCCATCGAATATATCGAACAGCTTGGTGTGAAACAGTTGTATGTATATCTATTCGATCATGCCCAAGAGGTGGAGGCTCTGATTGGAGATGGAGAGAGATGGGGCCTCGAGGTCTCATATTTCCTCCTGAAAGAACAGAAGGATCTTTTATCTAGGATCGTAAATGCTGATTATGCGGAGGCTGATGAGATTGTGCTCTTTGGTAACGGTCTTGTTCTTCCTATGATCTCAAAAGAACTTCTAGCAGGGAATAAAGAGGTCGGATTCACTGATCCAGAGGGGAATTGTCTCCAATGGGCTGCAGTGAAGAAGGGTAGTATATCACAATTTGATCTTGTATCTGCTGAACCTGAATCACCTTTGAAAGAGAGAGAGGCTCTACCCTATCTTGCAGTTCGAACTGGTGCTGAGTATATACGATCTTTGAAAAGCGCTTTGGATAAGCAGTTCAAAGGACTTATTGTCATCGGACATGAATTGAGAAATGGGCTTTGGGTCGGTCCGGGTGTGAAACTACCCAAGAATACTACGATTGTCCCTCCTGTATATATCAATGAACAGACTCAGCTAAGCGACAACAACAGTATTGGGCCCTATGTCGAGATAGGTAAAGGTTGTGTTATAGATGAGGGGTCTTTCATTACAGAATCAGTGATCTTCGATCATGGTTATGTGGGAAAACAACTTGATATAAAGAGATCGATCATCCATAAGAATCAGATACTAAATACTGAAGTGAATACCATATATAATGCCACTGACGAGATCTTTCTATCTCATATTGAATCATCACGTTCTACGCATGTCCCACTGTTCTCAAGGTTCATCGCTCTGCTTTTATTTATCATATGCCTACCGATCCATATCGTGATGACCTTTGCTCACATTATCAAGCATGGTGTAGCCTTCAAGAGGATCGAAGTGGTTAAACTCCCTCAGATGATCAGGACTGATGATAATTATAATACGATGGTCATTCGTAGTTATAAGAATAGAAGAGAACTTGAAGGTCGCTTGGTTAAGCACCTCCTCTTTATCCTGATACCCGGACTTGGAAGTATCGTGACCGGAAAGATGCGCTTCTGTGGGCTTCAACCAAGATCACCTGAAGAGGTCTCTCATATGAATGATGAGTGGAAGGAACTCTACCTCGCCTCCTCTTTAGGCCTTATCTCTGAAGGAGAGATTCTGTATCGGACTAAACAGGAAGAGGAGATGCTCTATGCATCAGATATCTTCTATAGTGTGAATGATTCGCTTCTCTACAACATCAAACTCGTAGGTAAGTACCTGTTCAGACTCTTCATCGACCGGAATAGGATGTAATCCTAATTATAGGTATTCCAAAGGTTCAGGAACTCTTCAGATCTTCTGAGCCATTGGGTATCTTCCGGTCTAGGATCATCCAATAATGATACTAGTTCCCCATAAAGACCTTCTCTCGGGTATCGGAAGGAGATTCTCTTCATCTGAAGGTTCTTCACGATATTTCGAAGGAGGTTTCGTCCTCTATGCTGTTCCGGTTCTCGAATGAATCCGTTTTGCACATATGAAGCTGGATCTGAAAAACTCTTACTAGTTCGCACCTTCTCTCCATAGATGAATAGATCACACCAGAGTCTTGCAGCAACTCTCAACTCGTTGATCCCGGTCTGATCCCGGCCATAGGAGTCGGGGGATTGTTTGAATCTGATCGCATCTTTATAGAGTCCAGGTACTGAATCGCTGAATTGTCTCGGGATCTTATCCTTGATCGACTCTAATCTATTCAATCTCTCAGGGAGATTTACCGTATAAACCTGATGGGTGATACAAAGGCAGTCTCCAAAGGCCAGTGCGGCTTTAAAATAGTTCCTTCTGATAAAATCTGGGTCAGAAAGAGGTTTTTCACTCTCTGATGCGATGATAGCCTGAAGAAGACCCGATCCTCTGTTGAGTGCCAAACGGATGGATTCAACCTGAGGAACCTTTTCTTTCATATGAGATGGCATATGAGATGAGATGATATCTTGTGGCCCCTTGAGTACAAGGTGTCCATTGAGAAGGTCATGCCACATCAACTGATTCGGTAACTGCTGAAGATCAGAGATGGTCAAAGGAGCTCCGATATCTACATCGATACCCAGTATGTGTTCATATTTCTTTTGAACCGCACCGACCTCTTTTGTTAGTGAATAGGGCTTTGTTGTGATAAGAAACAGATCAAGGTCGTTGTAGAGAGACTCTTTTTCGTCTCTAATCACACAGGCTCCCTCTTCTCTTCCATATCCTCCACCGAGGATAAGAGCGGTGAATACCTCTCCTACTGCTGTCGCTACCTCATCACTCATCCGAGAAAGAGTCGAATCTATCTCGGAGTTGAATGCTTGTGATCCTTTTCGTGTATACCAGTTCATATTCAAGCCTTTCCTTTCAATTCACGGATCCCTTCATTAAAGCCCTTTCTTCTTCCGATAAGCTGTGCGAGTCTAATCACTGGGGAGTGAAACAGTATCGCGATCTTCTTCTCTCGTAGACCGAACTTCCAATCAGAGAGGATCTGTCTAAGGTAGGGTAGGAAGGAGTATCTCAAGAAGGTCTTCTCCCAACGATCCCAGGAGAATATCGCAGCCTCTGCTTTACCCTCGCCATAGTGTCGTCTTTTGAAAGCTTTCCAAGAGTAGTTATGTGAGTGGTAGACTTTAGAGTCTTTGACATACTGGATCTTCCAACCCCTCTGTCGAGCTCTCCATGTCCAATCAATATCCTCTGAATATTGGATATCTTCTCTAAAAGGTGCCTCTTCCCAACAGGTACGGTCTATAGCAGATGAGGCCATAGAGAAGCAGTGCTTCCAATATTGCTGTCTCTCTCCATCCCCATAGGTATCGTCTGTATCCTTTGCGAAGATAGGTTTACAATCCTCTCGAGGCATCTGTCTGCCAAATACTGCTGCGATCTTCTCTTCATGAAAACCTTTGAGCATCTCTTCAAGCCAGAACTCATTATCTGGGGTGCAGTCTGAGTTCAGGAATACGATAAACCTATTATAATCTTTAGCAGCTTCGATACCTATGTTCAGGACGGGGCCTGGGACATAGGTGCCTGCAGGTATCGTTATGATATCATCAGTATATTTTCGTATCTCCTCGAGCGTACCATCACTCGATTCATTATCTAAGGCGATAAGATGAAAGGGGAGAGTCTGTTTGGAGAGCATCTCCAAGGTCTTTGCGATGAGCGGCATATCATTATGTGATCGTAAGATCACGGCAGTGGTCTTCTGTTTCATCATCCCTCCGAATTAAGGCTAAGATTCCTGTCGGCTTCATCTTTCATCAGATCATAGAGATTTTCCAAACGGATAGGAAGGTCTTTCAGGTCAGTATTCGTTGAGAATGATGCTACTGAATCCTTATCCATAGGATCATAACCATGCATACCCTTCAACGTTCTTTCTCCCATATGACTTGGGACGAGCAAGACTCCTGCATCCAAGAGGAATATCAAATCCCCATACCGGTTATTCGGAAAGTCGGCTCCCCATGCTGTGAGTTCTTTCTTATTAAGGACCCGTCCAACTGATACTGTTGATAACGCTTCTCGTATGATCTTTTCAGAACCATCTTTCAAGAACCAGAATCTTGCCATAGTGGAGTCATATACTGCTGCATAGTCCTTACCAAATCTCAAACCTGTAGACTCGATAACAGATCGCAGATCATAATCTTCATGAATATTGGTCATCCCATGGTCTGAGAAGACAAAAAGGCGAACATCTTCATATTCAGATTTCGCTGTATCGATCAATTCTCTGAGTCGAGCATCATACCAGGCGATCTTATCAGTCACGTCCTGATGAGGGAATCCATACTGGTGGAGAGTCGCATCCATCGCTGCCATATACAGGTAAGCAAAGCTGAGATCCTTATGAGGGTCTTTGAGCTCATCTGATAGAGTCTTGAGATTCTCAACCTCTGGGGATCTCCAGTTTGACTGTGTGAATGGTATCTTATTATCTCTCATGTAATCCATGATCGTCTTTGATCCACTATTGATTCCATCGGGTTGATAGAGGTCTCGTTTCTCTGTGTAATCGAAATATGGAAGTAGTTTGAATGGCATATTATAGATATTGAAATATCCCGTATAATCAAGTCCTCGCTTGATGATTCGCCCAGCAACATTCCTGACCCTGTTTCGGCTTGAAAGGGCTTTTGGAACGAGTCTCATAAGCTGGATGAATAGATTCTTTCGGAATGGTGAGTTCTTAGGATCATAGGCATAGAAAGAGAAATGATCATGTTCTCTAGGTAGTACACCAGTAAGTATGGTTGGATCACAGGTCGCGCTATACCCGAAGATCGTTCCAATAGGTGATTTCTGTATAAGAATATCATCTAAAAACTCTGATTCTTTGAGTATTTCCCAGCCCAATGCATCAATGAATATAAAAAGACTAACAGATTTTTTCATAGTGGTAGTATAGCATAGAGATTATGGATTTTTCAAATAAAGAGTTGTTTTTTTAGAATGTCTCTAAGGCAGCATCACGTGATTCGAAGACTTCGATGACTTTGTGAAGTCGTACAAGTTCAAAGAGGACTCGTACAGGTTTTGTGATATTACAGAGTTTGAACTTTCCACCTTTCTGGTTGAGTCTCTTCAAACAGAACAGGAAGGCTCCAAGGCCGGAACTATCAACGAAAGTTAATTGTGACAGATCTAACAGGACTTGCTCTTCTGAATCTAGATAGGTTAACATTTCGTTCTTGAAATCCTTTACGTTTGCCGAATTCAAGGTTTGAATCTCGACCTCTAGTATCATGACGTTCCCAACTTTAGTGTTCTTCACAGATCTCCTCCTTGGATTATAACAGACACAATCCATTATATAATTATTTAGACGCTAGTTGTCAATATAAAAAGAAAATATAAAAAACCTAGCATAGCTAGTAAAATCATAACTTGGCTTATAGGCCTATCTGTATATATGACAGGGTATTCATATTCTTCAATCACTCTATAGGTCATTCAGTGTATGACCTTTTCTAGTTGAAAGTTTACTGTTCATGGTAGAGAGTCTAGCTTACTGAATAGTCCTCCTTGAGATTCAATATTCTTGTATAGCTCAAAACTCTTCAATACAGATTGTTGTGGGATTCATCCTGATTTTATCTATTTTTCGTGAATATTTGAATTTATAGTGATCACTTATACGGGCATAAACAATATTAGTTTATCATTTATTGGAAAATATGATATGATTTGAAAAGATTCTAGTAATAATGACGAGGTATTATGGCTGAACAGGTCCCACAGAGCGAAGCTCAAGCAGAAGTAACCTTACCTATAGATATAAAGACTATCTTGAAAGCGATATTCCAGAAGAAGTGGTGGTTGATTATCATCGCTGTGGTTGCAATTGGTGTCGGAGTGGGTGCTGCGATAATGTTGGGTACTCAGGAATTCGAGGCGATCACCGTACTTTATTATCAACCTGTTGCATCAGCTCTCTCTGACCAGTTCATAGTTCATCAGACCCTAGATTCTGATACCTCTCTTTCCTACCAGCAGGGGGCCCAGCTGACAACACGTGATGATAGCAGTATGACCCTTGGTACTCTTGTGAATATGGTAGAACTCGTCCCTAACTTTGAGCAGTTGAGGACTGAGATGGGCTTAGAGATGACCCTAGAACAGATTGGAGGGGCCATTCGGGTTGATTCTTCAGGAAATACGAATCTCATGTTTATCTATGCAAAATCAGAAGATAGGGAGATGGCGGCACTCTTAGCCAATTCTATCCGTGATATCTTCTTGAAGAACATCACAAAGATAACGATGACAGAGCTAGAAGACCAGTTGGGGAATCTGAATGTACAGATTGCCTCGATCGATATTGAACTTGAGGAGAATATCAAGGCTTTTGATGATTTCCTCACCAAGCATGAGCTGAACAATGTCGATCTACTGAACACACCCTATGCAGAAGAGTATCTGAAAGTCCAACTCGACCTTGAGAACGATCTTTCTATGATGCGTGTATATGCAATGGAGATGGATCAGGTCGATAAGACGATACTAGAGACCAAGAATCTTTTGACCAAACAATCAGAAGAGGAGTCGGGGTCAGTCACACAGGATGATATTTCTGTACAGATCCTTCTCGTACAGGAACAGATAGATGAGATTCGCTCTAAAGAGGTGAATTCCATCATGATCCAACAGGAAGAGGACCTCTATCGAATAGCCCAAGAGGCTTATGCGAATGGCGAGATCTCTCGAGCAGAGTTGACAACTGCTCAATACCAATATGAATTAGCTATAGCAAGGTATGCTGATACTACTGATATCGATTATCTGAATTCTCTCATTGATGATCTTCGTGATAGAGATGTGATAGGTTCTGCAGAGAGTCTCTCATTCTCAGATTATCTTTATGATCTTCAATTGAAGAGAGTCGACGCAGAGATCAATCTTCTGACAGCCCAAGAGACCTATAAAACACATCTTAGGATTCAAGAAGAACTTGAGAAGACTCTCACGAACTTCCCTGCGAAACAGCAACAATATATCACCTTGAATGGAGCGATCACCTCATTACGTGCAGAGAGACGTGGTCTTGAGAAGATGCTTGCTCAGACAACAATAGCTATAGAGCAGAAGTATTCCGACTTCATGATCGTATCAGATGCGATACCTCCAATATACCCCTCTGGATCGAATAAGCAGATGCTAGCGATAGCCTTTGCCTTTCTCATTGGGGCCTTTGGGTATGCTTTCATTCTTCTTCAGGTCTTCTTTGATAAAAGATTACGATCAGTTGGGGAGGCCTCACTGCGGCTGAAGGAACAGGTGTTGACTGCATTACCTGCTACAAGAAGATCAAAACAGGTCATTCCAAGTGGAGATAAGGAGTCTATATTCATTGAAAAGTTCCGTATGCTTGCTAGACCATTACGGAAACAGTTCCCTCAACAGGGAGCGACTTTTCTGATCACAAGCTCCGCTGACAGCGAGGGGAAGACCCTTGTCGCTATCAATCTAGCATCAGTATTTGGTAGACAGGATGAGAGGGTCATAATCATAGAGGGACAGATTCGTAAGAGTATTGACGAAAAGATGTATTCAGAGATCTTATTCGAAGAGGAGAAAGAGCCCCCCTATGGCTTGGGAGAGTATCTTTCCTATACCGCTGATGGTCTTGAAGAGATCGTTTACCATACACAACTTCCAGGAGTAGATATCATACCAATCAGACATGAGGCCGTTGTTCCAGATCTCCTACAATCGAAGAGAATGGGAGAACTCATAGATGAGATAAAAGCAAAGTATAGTATTATCATCATCGAATCACCTCCTGTCGAGAATAGTGTAGACGCAGAGGTTCTGACACAATACTGTGATTCTGTAATCTATGTGGTATCAAGTTCAGCCAAGGCCAAGGTCCCTGTGATCAAGGATTCTATCAAACGAATCAAAGACACCCATACCCATTTCTCCGGGATCATACTGACTGATGTTCTTAAAACTTTTCTCTAAAACTTGATTCTGATAGGAGCCCATCGATGTTAACACAAGAAAAGCGCAATCAAATATGTTTCCAGATAGCGATGGGGATCGGAGAGTCTCTTGATCTGAGACGGATGTTGAGCGTAAGTGTGAGCAGATATCTGAAGGAATTGTCCTGTGCAATGGGAGCCATCCTGCTTACTGAACGGGATTTTACTCATAGGATCTCCTTTTCTGTAGCCTATTCGATTCCAAGGAATTTCGAGAGATCTGTTGGTTTCAAGAAACTCATAGATGAACTCTCCAATAGTAAGAATATCGAAGCAGACATTATCACAGGTACGATTGAAGAGGGAACTTTCTATATCATGGGGCTATCAGATATAGGCTTGTTGGTACTCTTGAGAAAAGAGGGTTCATTAGAGAAAGACCTTCTTGATTCTCTGAAACCTCTCAATAAGAAACTAGGGGAGGCCTGTAGGGCCTGTCTTCAGAATGAGAACTTTCAACGAAGTTCACAGAGATTCATGGAGATGGCGAACATGCTCCCTGCGATCATCATCGAGTTAGATGGAGATTATAGACTCTCATATATCAACAAGAGTACCTATGAGATATTCAAACAGATTGACTCTGATTATTTCAAACCTACCAGTGTCTTTGACTTCTTTCATGATGATGATAGGGAGTTAGTCCAGAAGCTCTTAGAACGAGCGAAGAAGACGGGAAGTATCCAGTCTATGGACCTACGTATGAAGAATAGTCGTGATGAGGACTTCCCTGTACAGATTCTATTCTCCCCTATCGTCCATGAGGATACTATCATCGGATATCGCGGAATCGGGATCGATATATCAGAGAAGGAGGAACACAAGAGACAGCAGGAGGAGTTGATGGAAGTCATCTCTGAAAGGCTAAGAGAGCTTGACTGTCTTTATGGTGTGACAAAGATCCTCTCAGAGACCAATATAACTATTGAGAACATCTTCACCCGTGCGGTAAATATTATCCTGCCAAGTTTTGGTTCATCAGGTGATGCGAATGCTCGTATCACCTATGAGGGAAAAGAGTATACCAGTAGTGGATTTAATATGAACCGACTTGGGAAACAACATAGCTCAAAGATCATCTGTAATGGTGTCCCTCTTGGGGAGCTAACTATCTGCAAAGACTCTGATGAGATATTCGATAAAGAGGAAAAGAATCTGATCGACGCCCTTGGAAGACAATTCAGCAATATCGTAAGTTCAAAGATAGCTGAAGAGGAGAGGAATCGATTATATAAGGATCTCATGGATGATATTGATACAGCCCAATCTGTTCAATCCTATCTTCTTCCCTCGTGGGTCAGGATTCAGGATGATTATATCATCTCCTCTGTCTATTCTCCGAGTTCAAAAGTTGGTGGGGACCTGTTTGATATCATATCTGTGAGCGAGACACTATCGGTCATGTATGTCGGTGATATCTCTGGACATGGGGTACAGGCTGCCTTGACAATGACGGCTGTGAAATCCATCGTGAATATGTTGCTGTCACAGGATTCTCAGGAGGTCACCCCTTCAGTGATCATGACACAGCTAAACAAGATATTATCAAAGAAACTCTTTCATGACAATTATATGACAATGATCCTTTGTGTTGTTGACCTTGAGAATCATACTCTGACAAGTATCAGTGCTGGACATCCCGGGGGGTTCATCTTGGATCGAAAGACAAAGAACCTCCGTGAGTTCGAAGATATCGGGGGAATCCCACTTGGTTGGATGAGTAGTTATGAGTATACCGAAGCTGAAGAGTTCACGACAACGATCGGAGCTGATGAATCGGTCTGTCTCTTCACTGATGGAGTCTTTGATGGAACGGCATCTGATGGGTCGAGAATCGAAAGGGAAGGTGTCCTCAAGATAATCGATGAGGAACTTTCCTGTGATGATTCGATAATCTTCCCCTATGAGTTAAGAGATAAGATAACTAAAAAAGGATATGATATCTCAGTTGATGATTTCACCTTCCTCGTCTTTCAGGAAGACACTGCCAAGACTAGAGAGGATGGACGTATACATTTTCAGATCCAACCAGACTTCTCTCATACGATCATTGTCGGTGAGGCATGTGAGACCTATGTGAATGAGTGTATCGATGATCCTACGAAGGGGCTGTTCACAAAACTGATCGTGAACGAGTTCGTCAATAATGTGATAGAACATGGGATGAAAGGTAAGAGTGATACGGTCATCAATATAACTATAGAGGTCAAGGATAAGATAACTCTCATCTTCCGTGATAAGGCAATCCCTTGGGAGTTACCTCCTCGAGAGGCTTCATTCATTGATTTCTTTGAAGAGAAGAATGAGGAATCTGCTACAAGAGGTCGAGGAATACAGATGATCTATTCAGTAACAGAGAAACATACAAGAAGAAGACTCTTTGATCTGAACGAGACTATCTTCACGCTCCTTTGATCTTTGAGAGTACCATGTTCTTTGCTGAAGCCCTTTCTACTGATGTCAGTCCTATGAATAGATAGGTGATGATGAACAAGAGACAACTCAGGCAACAATAGACAAACAGAATAAGAAGATTCTTTGGCTCATAGATTACGAGTAACAGATAAGAAAGACCTGCTGCAATGATCCCTGCTACAATAGTTTTGAGAGCACCCTTACGGATAAATTCCCAGATCGGAAGGCCAGATGCCGCACTGGAGGCTGGGATGTTATAGAAGATGCCGACGAGAATGTTCGGAATCATCGTACCAATAGCGACACCGACGATCCCAAGTCTGCCGATCAGGATGATACTAATCAAAAGATTCCCAAAACATTCGATCAGAGCTGCAATAGAGAGTTTCTTCTCTTTACCAATCATCAGGAGTATCTTGATCGAACCAGATCTGAAGATGACATAGAAGTACATCGATCCCAGGAGGATGATGGCACTGATAAAAGTCTCTGGCGCGGTCAATTCTAACCAAAGAGCCAGTAATGGTTTTATATAGATCATGAGAGGAACGACCATGAGCGTCGCTATGAAAGATACCACACGTGCCGTGGTGATCTGCATCTCTGCCAGTTTCTCATGCTGGGCGCTAGTATGGAAGATCGCAGCAAGCGGTCCAAGATTCTCATTGAACTGAGTAGAGAAGTTCTTAAAGATCTGCGCGATCTTTGCAGCAGCCTGATAGAGGGCGACAAGCTCTACTGAGGCGAATGCCGATATGACTATCTGGTCGGTATTGAAGACAATGATATTGCTGAAGGTAATCAGATAGGCAAACATCGAAAAACTCGTGACCTCTTTGAGCATATGAAACTTTGCATGTGCGATCTTGATCGACAGTTCCGGGATATTTCGCTTAGTGAAGAACCAGATAGCGATATTCTTTACGATATGAGTACCGATCGAAACATATACCATAGCGATGAGTCCATAGCCTGAGAGGATGACGTAGGCCATACTTCCAAAGTTTATCAGGGTAAAGATGACATGTACTCGATTACGGATCTGTATCAACTGCATACCGGTGAGCATCTCGGAGAAGAAGCCGAAAGGAAACAGGATCGATGTCCCGATACCGAAGATGAGGAAGACTTGTCTATAATAGTTTATATCGGAGCCCTCTTGAAAGTTGAACATGACATCGAGTTTGAAACTCAACCCGATGACGATTGCGGCTAGAACAACGGCAAGAATACAGTAGGCATAGAATATCGTACTGATGAGATTGTTATACTTCTCCCAGTCCCCGGTGACCGATACTTCACTCGTATACTTCTGAACACTTACTCCGAACCCGAAATCCAGTAGTAAGGAATACCCGAAGATCGACCAGATCAGACTCCAGAAGCCATAGTCCTGGTAGGGGATGTTGGTATATTGGATCCTCATCAAAAAGGCCATGACGATCATAGAGATACCTAAGGAACCATAATTTGATAATGTGTTCTTTATTACTCGAGTTCCAAGAGTCTTGTTTTCGGCCATGCTATATCCTTAGATAAAAAGTATTATCTGATTGTACAATGATTCTATGCGTTTACCAAATAGATTTGTGATAATATCAATACTATTTGTTATTGGCATTATCAAAGAACTGTGAGAGTATGAGTTACTTTTTATATTTCAGCAGGTGATTATGTCAAATACAAAGAAAGCTTATGGGGCGATGCTATTAGCGATGCTTTTCTATGGGGTCTCCTTCCCAGCCACCAAAGCGGCCTTGGAAGTGCTCGGACCGATCACTATCGTCACCTTCAGGTTGGTCATCTCATCGATCTTCCTTCTGATATTCAATGAGATCAAATATGGTAAAGAGGGGCTTCCAAAAAGAGAAGATCTCCTATTCTTCATAGTGATAGCGGTGATGCAACCATTAGGCTACTTCATGACAGAGACTTTCGGACTAAGACTGGTCTCTGCCTCCATAGCTTCGATCCTGATTGGTACCATCCCGGTGATCACACCTATCTTCTCAAGATTCCTGCTTCATGAAAAGACATCCCTAAATAACTATATAGGACTCTTTATCGCCTTTTTAGGGGTAGTACTATTAGTCGTCTCAGATTTTAATGGAGGTGGTGATGCCTCACCATTAGGGGTCGTTCTAATCTTTTGTGCGGTGTTCTCGGCTGTCTTCTATACGATCTTTGTCAGGAAACTTCCTAGACACTACTCTCCGGTAACCGTAACAGCTGTTCAGAATACGATTGGGCTTTTTATGTTCCTACCTTTTTTCTTCATCTTCGAATTTGATGGAACCTATCTCTTCTCGGTATTGCAGGGAGACTATGGTTTTGGGGTATTGATCAGTATCGCCTTCTTAGCAGTGTTCTCATCGAGTTTTGCCTTTATCTTCATGAACTTTGGAATCAAGACTCTAGGACCATCAAAGGCAAATGGGTTCGTGAACCTCATACCTGCGATAACCGCAGTCACCTCATTGTTGTTCTTTGGTGAACAGTTCACGCTTATAAAAGTCTTTGGAATGGTCATTGTCATATGTGGAGTTCTGCTGTCGCAGTATGGATCATTCAGAAAGCAGTGACCTTAACCAAGTAGCATATTCTTCTAGTTCAGTCTCATCAATGATCTTAAGATCCGGGTATGCCTGCCTCAATCTTCTCATAAAGAGACCAGAGCCTTGTATGATTCTCCCTGAGAAAGTCCCATCATAAATCGTAGAGACTCCACAGGAGGGTGAACGTGATTTGAGGATGGCAAGAGATGGTGCTACCTTCTTTGAGGTTATCCTCTTGAGTACCGAATCACAACCTTGCTGAAAACTCTTCGTGAGGTCCTCTCCGTTCTTTATCAGGATACGGCCTTCGACTATCTCAGCTGAGGGGCGGGGAGTCGGGAGTCCTCCCTCCACTTCGGGACAGACAGAGATCGCTAACTCAGAGGTGATCAGATCATGAAGGAGTTCCATATATGATGTGGGAAAGGAGTTCCCATCATATCTACAGTCGATACCTGCTAAACAACTGCTTATGATGATCATCTGTGTTTCCTTACGTCTATCTTCTGGCAGATGGATTCTACTGTACAGGTAGAACAATGAGGAGAGACCGGCGTACAGATCTTCTGGCCATAGGTGACAAGCATCTCATTGAGGGGGATCCAGAATCGTTTTGGGAGGACTGACTGCAGATCTACTTCTGACTCCTCTGGAGTCTTCGTATGGATCCAGCCCATTCTATTGGAGATCCGATGGACATGAGTATCAACACAGATCGCATCTATACCGAAGCCGAGGTTCAAGGTGAGATTCGCTGTTTTGATCCCGACTCCAGGAAGTGCCAGTAGGGCCTCCTGATTGTCAGGGACCTTTCCTGCATACTGTTCACAGAGAATCCTTGATACTTTCAGGATATTCTGAGCTTTTCTCTTGTAGAATCCAGCGGGGTAGATAGCCTCTTCAATGGTTTGTGTATCAATAGGGAGCATGCCTGAAGCCGTATCCGCTATGGCAAACAATCTCCTTGATGCTGCTAAGGTCACTTCATCTTTTGTTCTGAGTGATATCAGAGTAGAGATGAGTACCCGGTAGGGATCCTTCCCCTCTTCAGCAATCAGGGAAACTGAAGGAAGACCTGCCCCAAGGGCATCTATTCCCGATTTCATCTCATTAAAAATCATATCCCAATATTTCTCATCTTTCATAGGAGAAATATACCCGGATTTTCTGAGAATTGAAAGAGATACCCATATTAACCACATTGAAGAGATGGGGGCAACATGCTACTATCACGCATTAAAACTCCTTATAATATAGGATGATAAGAAAGATAGAGGTACAAAGATGATTATCGTATTGCAAAAGAATATCACTGAGAGAAAGAAGGCGAATATCCGGGCCTTTCTTGAGGACCGAGGTTTTCAGGTCCGAGAGATCGTAGGTGAGGAAGAGATCATCTTTGGAGCCGTAGGAAAGTCTCGGATCGACTTAAGATCTGTAGAGGTACTCGATGGGGTGAACTCAGTCATCCCAATCTCAAAACCATATAAACTTGCTTCTCGTGAGTTGAAGAAAGAAGATACCATTGTAAGAGCAGGAAATATCAAGATCGGTGGGAACCGGGTCATGGCGATCGCCGGTCCCTGTGCGATCGAATCTCGTGAACGGATGTTGGATATAGCCGCAGAGGTCGCAAAAGCAGGTGCTGTGATGCTTCGTGGTGGTGCCTTCAAGCCAAGGACTTCTCCTTATGCCTTCCAGGGATTGGGAGAGAAAGGTTTGATGTATCTTAAAGAGGCTGGAGAGAGTGTTGGTCTCCCCGTTACTAGTGAGATCGTTAGTCCAGTATATGTGGATATGATGCTTGATTATGTCGATGTCTATCAGATCGGAGCTCGAAACATGCAGAACTTCGAACTGTTGAAAGCCGTAGGAAAGACGGGTAAACCCGTTATGCTCAAAAGAGGCCTCGCAGCAACTATCGAAGAGTGGCTCATGGCTGCTGAATATCTCATGGCACATGGAACTGATGATGTCATCCTCTGTGAGAGAGGAATCAGGACCTTTGAGACCTATACAAGAAACACCTTGGATCTAAGTGCTATTCCGGTTGTGAAGAAACTCAGCCATCTTCCTGTGATCGTAGACCCCAGCCATGGTACAGGTCTTAGAGGGAAAGTCCTTCCGATGGCTCTAGCCGCAGTCGCTGCAGGTGCTGATGGTGTCATGGTCGAAGTCCACACTGAACCAGACAAGGCTCTATCCGATGGACCACAATCGCTTTTCCCTGAACAGTTCGAGAAACTCATGCGAGATATCGAAGCATTGGTACCAGTCATTGGAAAATCTGTAGAGACTATTCCCATGAATAAACAGAAAGAGATTGTGATCAATGAACTGAAGAGATCTACTGATACCGATGATAAGGGTGGACTTAAAGCCTCCTTCCAGGGAGTTCCTGGCGCCTATAGTGAATTGGCGTTGAATCAGTTCTTCGATCAGGATATCATAGCTGAACCCTATCATGCTTTCAAAGATGTATTCTCATCAGTGATGCATGGTCATACAGCCTTCGGGGTGCTTCCGGTGGAGAACTCTTTAGCGGGTACGATCAATGATAATTTTGATCTATTACTCAGCCACCCGGATATTGAGGTCATCGGTGAACAGCAGATAAGAATAATCCATACACTCATCACCCTTCCAGAGGCTGATATCGATTCGATCAAGAAGGTCTACTCACATCCTCAAGGACTAGCGCAGTGTGCTGATTTCCTAGATCGACATCCACATATTGAGAAAGTACCATTCTTTGATACTGCCGGAGCCGCAGCTTATATCAAAGAACTCAATGATCCCTCCTGTGCTGCGATAGCAGGTGCTCAGGCGGCATCAGCCTATGGGTTACATATTCTGAAAGAGGGAATCGAGACCAACCCAAGAAACTATACAAGATTCTATATCATCACGAGAGAGGAGTTCGCTAAAGATTTCACAGCGAATGAGACACCGAACCGTGGTGTATTGATATTCTCTACAAAAAACAAGCCAGGAGCCCTATTCACTGCATTACAAGTCTTGTCTAACCGTGGAGTGAATATGAATAAACTCGAATCAAGACCTATTCTTGGGAAGCCCTGGGAGTATATGTTCTTTGTTGAGACTGAGATCTCGGATATTGATGAGTTCCACCTTGCAGTACAAGAGCTCAAAGCGAGTTGCCAGACTGTTCGAGTACTGGGAACCTTTACTTCAGGGAGATAGGGCGAATGGGAGCGATAGGTGAATTTACTCCAGAAAAGCTGATCATTGGAGTTCTCTCAACAAGATTGGAACGTCATCCTGAACTTGAGAAAGAGCTCCTAGCAGTATTTGGAGAGATCGAAGCAGTCTTTGGCCCCTATCCCTTCTCCTATACTGACTACTATGTTCCTGAGATGGGACCAGATATCCAGCGGATGTTCTATGTCTGTAAAGATCTAGTCTCTCCTAGTATGCTGTCGAAGATAAAGAGGACCACTGATTCTATTGAAGAGTCATTCAAAGAAGAGGGGTTGCGTAAGATCAATCTTGATCCCGGCATCCTCTCTCGTGACCGATTCATCCTGGCTACGACCAAAGATCGTGGCCACAGGATCCCTCTTCAGGATGGGATCTATGGAGAGGTTACTTTGATCTATATGAATAAGGGATTCCAGTCTCTTGATTGGACCTATACAGATTTCAAGACTGAGGAGTACAGAAACCTGTTAAAAGAGATACGAAAATCTTATCTCAAGCAATTACGGGAAGATTCCATGAAGCATTGATTTCATACTCATGTTTATTATGAGTATGAAAAAACATCTAATCCTTACCTTACTTATCTGTATCATCTGTTTCATCTCATTAGGTTGTATCTATGAACATGAGGTCTATTCGGTAGAACTTCGATTTGCCGAGAGATCTCCCTGGGAGCATGCTTCGGGTAGACGTGTATGGTATATCGTGAGGTATCTCTCTGATGATGGGGTCTCTGAGATATACCTCCCGGCAGATAGAGACTCCTTTACACTCCAGATACCTAAAGGCCTCCCCTGTGTAGCCGCAGCATATCCTCTAGGCACGAATGCGCCTCTTGGAGTCTGTATGAATCCTTCGCTACAACGGGACTGTAGCTTCGAACTCTCTAGCAGATCAGGTGCTATAGCGGCCTCAATCCTTGAATACCAGTATGAGTTCTCAGACGTGATCGAGATTATCGACTATCAGGATCTTGTAGATAATATATGGTCTCAGACAGAAGGGCGGCCTTGGGCTACTGATTGGGGAGAGCTCTATTTTCAGATCCTATTTGGCAATGAGGAGTTGGAGATCAATATGGGCAAGTTTCACGCTGTCGAAGTCTCAGAACTTCAGAGTGGATTCTGGATTGCTGATCAGAGAGGTGTTCCAGTAGCATCAGCCTCACAGTCTGAAGGCACAGCCTATCTGTCGCTTCCTCAAGGGACCTATAACCTGTATAACCCTGAATGCTCACGATATACTATTCGTATAGAGGTAGCAGAAGACGGTGAGTATGAATCAGAATTTATCTCTTTCCCAGTAGAACTCTGATATCGAGAAGGATGAAGGACCTGCCGATCTATCTCTACAGAATCCAAAAGGTTTCCCTGATTATTCTTTGGTCTACAAGGAGACTATTAGTAAGAAAACTGCTATAAGGAATAATGGAAAAAAGATTTCACAGATCACGAGTGCTGACTATAGCTGTAGCACATAATATTCATGACATATATACGGCCTTCTTTGCACCACTTCTCCCTTTATTGATCACAAAGCTCAATATCCCGCTATCTGCGGCTGCGATCCTTCAAGTGGTACGAAATGCGCCTACTCTCTTCAACCCTCTTTTAGCGCTAATTGCTGAGAAGAAGGGGGTGAAGTATTTTATCATCATAACCCCGGGAGTGACTGCAATAGTAATGAGCCTTATCGGGTTGGCAAACTCCTTTGCGATGTTGTTCCTCCTTCTGTTCGTCTCTGGAATATCTGCAGCCTTCTTTCATGTCCCCTCACCGGTCATCGTCCGGGACTCTTCGGGACAGAATGTAGGAACCGGTATGAGCTGGTATATGGTCGGTGGGGAGTTAGCCCGTACGATAGGGCCACTTGTCGCTACTGCTGCCGTCTCGTTCTGGTCACTTGAAGAGACCTGGAAATTGATGCCTTTAGGTATTGTCGCATCCCTTCTCCTCTATTTCAAATTGAGAGATTATAAACCGGTTCAGACCTATAAGAACAAACCGGTAAAGGGAGACACACATAAACTCATCAGGGAATACCGATTCTTCTTCTTAGCTCTTGCTGGTTTCATCATGTTCAATGCAGTCATGAAAACTGCTTTGACACTGTATCTACCTGTTTATCTGATCATCAAAGGGGAATCCTTATGGTATTCGGGGATATCACTCTCTGTTCTTCAGGGCTTCGGGGTAGTTGGGACCTTTCTAGCGGGGCCCCTGTCCGATAGGATTGGTAGAAAGCGAACATTACTGTATGCTTCATTGGGAACCGTTCTCTTCATGGGACTGTTCAGCTATGTTAACAGTATGCTCTTTCTCTCTTTTCTTGGATTCTTCATGTTTGCTAGTGGGCCGGTCCTGTTGGCGACTGTACAGGATACAGATACTACCATGCCCACATTCATGAATGGAATGTATATGTCAATAAACTTTGGTGTCGGATCCTTCATTGCTTTGGCAATCGGTTTTATGGGAGATACAATCGGACTAGATCTTGTCTATAAAATATGCAGTATGGTCGGTCTTGGACTAATACCTCTCGCCCTTATCCTCCCCTCTACTCTAAAGAGAAATAGTGAAAGGTAGAGCTTTCGATACTTAGAGTTATCTCTGTCTTCTTTGTATGAGAAACTAGGATAGTCCGAGCTAATAGATTCCTTTGAATGGCTTACCTGATAAACGATATTCCAAGATCTCCTGTAGAACCTCTCTATCTAGAGGGTTCTTCCCTTGAGAGGGAAGAATCCGACTGGTATCGGTGAAATCAGAGGGATTGATGACGACCTGCACCCCAAAGGAGGTAGGGATTGCGATGTTACCTTCCCTTGCCCTGACATGTTCACCATTTGGAGCGAGTGCTGCCATCCCGGAATCATGGATCATCTTTCTATTTTCGAGTCGTTGAATCCTATCCTTCATACAGACACTTCTACAGAGACCACAGACCGTATAGTATACCCATGCGGGATCAAAGATCGCCTTTCGATAGTCTGCAAACGAATTATCTCCCTCCTGCATCTGAGGATCAGCACTCTGAAGGGAGTTGCAGAGCCTATCGATATCCAGTTTGTTCTTTGGAAGGGGGGTTCCCAATCTATAGGGACTCCAGTTAGACCAGGTCTTCTTATGAGATGTCCCCTCATAACCGGTGCAACCTATCCAACAGCAGGTATTAGGTCTCTTTCTACTGATAGTCTCCGTGATCCCGGCGATCGTGACAGTCATTGACTCTTTTGGGTCTATCATACCTACCGGACAGACGAAGGAGCACATCTTGCATCCATCACAGGGATTCTTTTCACACAAGGGGTCCTCTTCTAATCTGGCATCGGTGATCACACTGCCGAGCTCTACAAGGGACCCATATGCATGAGTCATGAGATTCCCACTCCACCCAAGTCTTCCGAGACCAGCTGCTACCGCTGCATATCTGTGAGAGAATTCTGGATGGAATTCGGTCATCTCTGTTATATCAGCAGCACCCTCTTCAGGGAGATAGTTGTTATTGATATCAACGTTCACTGCTCGGTAACCAAGTTCCTCAAGTGTCTTAACCAGAGAATCTCCAATAGTATACAATCTCTGTACGATCTCTTTCCTATCTTCACAATGAGCATCCCAGCTCCTTTTCCCGATAAAATCAGAAACATTCTTCTCATCGAGGGAGATTGCAAAGGATATGACTCCTTGAGCACCACTGAGAAGCTTTTCCGAATTTCCAGAAGGGGGTGAATCGGCTAACCGAGCTACGGATGTGATGCCGACAAGTTGTGCTCCAAGTTGAAGGGCCTGTTGTTTTAAGTGAAATGAATGATCTTGCATATCATGTATTATAATACAGAATTAGATCCTGACCGGCATATTCTCATGAAATAGTGATAACTATTGAAAGTAATGAGAACTTATAGGATTCTATATTTGTTGATTCTGAGTATCTATGGTAGGATTTGCTATGCGAATTCGAACGAAACTCATATCTTTAGCGTCTATTTTCCTGATTGGGTCCCTGCTATTCATCTCTCTTGGACTGTATACTATGAGAAGGGTCAATGCGATCAACAACTCGGTACAGAAGGGGATAGAGATGCAGGTGCGTTCCCGGGAAGTCCATTCCCTTATGAAGGACATGGTCTTCGATATCTTCGTTCCCAAGGTGTATGGACAGTTAAAGTCCTATACCTATTCTCCAAGAACGACAGTTACCGTGAAAGAGTGGAGGAACTCAGTTATTCTCTATCAACATTCATTCGACGAGTTCATGGAGACGAGTATCGAATTGAGCTTCTCGAATCAAGAACTCCTTGATCAATATAATACAGCCAATACGATGCACAATCGTGCTATGGACCGTCTAGATGAGCTGAATGTCTCAATTATCAATCTCCTCGCTGCTATCGGCTCAAAGGATGAGGGGCGTTTTGACCTGATCTTCAGTGATGAGACCTTCGTCCCCTTCTTCGAGGAGTTCAGAGACACCTCCTACTACTTTGTTGATAGTTTTGAGAGCTTCATGAACTATTTTATCGAGCAGTATAGTGCTTATGGAAAAAAACTCGAACGTCAGGTATCGATACTCTATATTATCCTTGCAATCTGTATCGCTGGTCTCTGTATCACCATCTCCCTGATATTCTCTCGGGATATCATCATGAAGATAGAACGGGTCCGATCCTCTTTTGAGAGAGTCTCTAAAGGAGATTTCTCCCAGAGTATGGATACGCAGGGAAAAGATGAATTCAGTGAATTAGCGGTACACTTCAATGATCTTACCGTAGATCTTAAGGAGAACGTAGATACCATCTTGAGTCTCTCTCAGTCTGTTGGTACGCTGATATCCAATGATACAGACCTTAAGGAGATGATGGATATTATCGCAAAGATCGTTGTCGAGAAGACTCAATGTGATTTTGCTGGTGTACATCTCCTCGGAACAGACCCTGACATCTCTGGTAGGACGACTTTGAAGAAGAACAGTGAATATGGTGATGAGTCGGGGATGATGTCCTCTCATCTAGAGGTCCTGCGGCAGGAGACGCTTCTCTCAGGAGATGCTAAACTCCTTTCTGAAAAGGAACTTCTTGACTACTATCCTGAACTTGCGTCAATCATGATCATGCCTCTGACCATCGGAAAGGAGATTGTAGGAAGCCTTACCGTGGCCATCCATAAACCCTCACCTGGTTTCACCGATCTCGGGATTGTCCGACTAGCCACTTTCTCTCAGTTTGCATCACTCATGCTGGACAATCATGTGAAATATCTTGAACTCATCAGTAAGGGTGAGGCAGAATACCAGGCGCTTCAGTCTCAGGTCCAACCACATTTCATCTATAATATCTTGAATGGGTTCATAGGACTAAATAGACTTGGAGAGAAAAAGGGATTAGAGAAATCGATCATACATCTAAAAGATATGCTACGTTATACTCAGGATTCCAGAAGAGTGACCACGATAGCCGAGGAATTCAGTTTCGTGAAGAACTATTGTGAACTACAGAGACTCCGATTCGGAGATCGTCTTGAATACTCCGTAGAATTGGCTGAAGGACTTGAGAATATTGAGATTCCTAGACTCATATTACAACCCTTAGCTGAGAATGCAGTATTACATGGACTTGAGCCTTTAGAGGATGAAGTGGGAGTTCTCTCCGTCAGAGGATATCATGCGATGGAAGAGGGTGAGGAAAAGATAACGATAGTCGTTTCAGATAATGGTGTGGGGTTCTCATTAGAGACGCTTGCTGAGAGAGAACATATTGGTATCGGGAATGTAAGAAAACGTTTCAAATACTCCTTTCCGAATTCTGCCTTCAATATTACCAGTACTCCCGGTAACGGGACTGAGATAAGGATGACCTTCAATGAAATGCATCATAGCTGATGACGAGTATCTTGTACGTTTCAGTATTCTTGATATGCTCGAAGAGATAGCTTCAGAGATGTCAATGAACTTCTCTGCGATAGAACAGGCCGGTAATGGGGAGGAGTTGCTAGAATTGCTCGAAGCGCTTCAACCAGATATTGTCTTCGTCGATATCAAGATGCCCAAGGTAAATGGTCTAGAGGCGATGGAACGGGGCAAGAGAATCTCCCCTAATACCTGCTGGATCATTCTGACCGGGTATGCTGAGTTTGATTTTGCAAAACGGGCGATCACTCTTGGAGCGATTGACTATCTTCTGAAACCTGCTTCACCAGAAGAACTCCAAAGTTGTATTGAAAGTGTCATATGCCAGATCAAGGAACGAAAGATATCGAATAGGATACGATTAGAACATCAGATGAATGGAATCCTCAGTGATTCCTTATCAGGAGATGACATCAATGAGAGGGGATATCTCGTCGGGAAGGTAGTCCTCCCCAATCGGGTCGGTGATTCTGTTGATGAGTTCCAAGCCTATACCTCTTTCGTGAAGAGATTACGTACGTTCTCTGATGAGAATTCTGATTCTAGTGTTACGATCGGAGTATCATCATTAGATGATGGGAATCCCATCATTGCTCTTGAAGGTACTACAGAAGCTATCCTCTCAAGGGGTGTTGCCGAATTCGACCGGTTTCTATCTGGTTTCTCAGAGGTCTTAACGTATTGTTCAACAGAGGTCGTGAGGTCACTCTCAGATTGTATCGTTGCTTCAAACCAGCTAGTTGAAAAAGAGAATCTGGATAAGTTGATCAGAAATTATTCAGAAAAAGATACAGGGAAAATCATAACTAACAGATTGGTGAACAGGGCACTATCTATTTTGTCAGAATCGTTCACAAATGAGATTGGTCTTGCTCAGGTAGCTGAAAGCTTATCGGTCACTCCGAACTATCTATCCTATGAGTTTCATCAAAAACTAGGAAAGACCTTTACCCAATATATCACCGAGCTTCGTCTTGAAAGAGCAAAAGAACTACTTGGACTGCACATGCATACCATCAAGGAGATTGCCAGTCTCGTCGGGTATAGCAGTAGTAAGCACTTCTCCAAAGTGTTCAAACAGAATCTTGGTGTAACCCCTTCTGAATATCTGAATCAACTCTGAATCTGAGAAATTGATACCATTACTGTAGATAATGCCCCTAACCGGTTGTTCCGCTCTGATGATACAATTTTAATAACAAATAAAAGGAGTGTCTAATTATGAAAAAATTGTTATCGATCATTATGGTAATGGCAATTGCTGCAAGTTTCATCTATGCAGGAGGTGCCCAGGAGGTTGCACCCGCTGATGAGGATATGAAACTCGTACTGTTAGTGAAGAGTCTTGGAAATGGTTTCTTTGAAGCCGTTGCAGATGGTGGACAGGAAGCTGCTGGAGAACTTGGAAATGTTGAATCAATCTACCAAGGTCCTTCTTCATCGACAGCAGAAGGTCAGATCGAGATCATCGAGACTTTGATCGCTCAGAAAGTAGATGGAATCGCTATCTCTGCAAATGATAGAGATGCATTGATCCCTGTAGCTAAGAAAGCAATGAAAGCAGGAATCAAAGTGATATCATTCGATTCAGGAATCGCTTCAGGTGGAAGAATCGTTGACCTTGCTCCATCAGATGAAGAACTCATCGGAAGACAGCAGATCGAATTGATCGCAGAACTCTGTGACTATAAAGGTCAGGTAGCAGTCGTATCAGCAACTTCACAGGCAACAAACCAGAATGCATGGATCGAATGGATGAAAGAAGAGATCAAAGAACCAGCATACAAAGATATGGAACTTGTAGAAGTCGTTTATGGTGATGATGCATCAGATAAGAGTTATAGAGAAGCAGTTGGACTCATGGAAAAATATCCTGAACTCGCAGGTATCATCTCTCCAACAACTATCGGAATCCTTGCATCAGCAAAAGCTATCGAAGATGAAGGTAAGAAGGGACAGGTTCAGTTGACCGGTCTTGGACTTCCATCAGAGATGAAACAGTATATCGAAAATGGTACATGTCAGCAGATGGCTCTCTGGAATCCAGTAGACCTCGGTTATACATCAACCTATATCCTCTACGCTCTTGCAACAGGTGCTGTAGAAGGAAATCCTGGTGATGTCATTGACTGTGGAAGAATGGGTGATGTAGTCATTGGTGAAGACGGAATATCTATCATGGGAACACCTTTCGTATTCACAGCGGAGAACATCGCTAAATACGCTGAGATATTCTAAATAGCATTTAAGAAATGGCTAGATGAGCAGGTCTTTCATAAGGCCTGCTTTTTTATAACATTGATAAGGATTCTCCCTATCAAGCGAGGAGTTCAGTTTGTCAGAAACAATATTAGAGGTGAAGAACCTCACTAAATACTTTCCTGGTATAAAAGCTCTAGATGGTGTCCATCTCACTATAAGAACCGGTGAGGTACATGCTCTTATTGGAGAGAATGGTGCAGGAAAATCAACACTGGTCAAGATTATGACAGGTGTCTATTTTCCTACAGCAGGTGAGGTTCTCTATGAAGGGAATCTACTAGAGTTCAAGAATGCTCTTGATGCTCAGAACGCAGGAATAGCAGCTATACATCAGGAAGCGTCCATGTTCTCTGAATTATCAGTGACAGAGAATATATTCATGGGACATCATATAACTAAAGGTAGAACTAGACGAATAGATTGGAAAGCGATGCAGAAGGAGACTCAAGCATTGCTTGATGAACTTGAGCTTGATATAGATTGTAATACTCTTGTGAAGAATCTTGGAGTAGCACAGAGACATATGGTTGAGATCGCAAAAGCGTTATCTTTGAATGCTCAGATAGTGATCATGGATGAACCTACCTCTGCTCTCTCTATGCGAGAGGTAGAGGATCTCTATAAGATCGTGAGAAGGTTAAAAGATGCTGGCAAAGCGATCATATTCATCTCACATAAATTTGATGAGATCTTTGAGATCTGTGACTATTTCACCGTTCTCAGAGATGGTAAGTATATCGGGGAAGGTAAGGTAGCAGATACGAATGTCGATGAGATCGTCACCATGATGGTAGGAAGATCTCTCGATCAGATGTATCCGAAGACTGATGTAGCGATCGGGAAGACGATGCTGTCGGTCAAGAACCTGGCACAGCCGGGATACTTCTCCAATGTCTCTTTCGATCTTCATGAAGGTGAGATTCTCGGATTCTTCGGGTTGATCGGCGCAGGGCGATCAGAGGTTATGAGGACGATCTTCGGGATCGATAAACGATCAGCTGGTACGGTTTCTCTAGATGGTAAAGAGGTTCACATAGCTGACCCTAATGATGCGATGAACTATGGTATCGCTTTTGTCCCTGAAGATAGACAGAGCCAGGGAGTGATTCTCCAGATGTCTATTGCGAAGAATATCACTCTCCCTCAGATAAACAAACTCTCAAAATATGGGATCATCAATAAGAAGAGAGAGTTTGAGGTCACAAAGACCTTTGGTGAGAAGATGGAGATACGTGCGGCGGGCTGGCATGTTGATGCGGATACACTTTCAGGAGGGAATCAGCAGAAGGTCGTACTAGCTAAATGGTTAGCAACTCAACCAAGGATCCTGATCCTCGATGAACCAACAAAGGGTATCGATGTAGCCACAAAGGCAGCAGTTCACGAATTCATCTCAGAGATGGCTTCTCAAGGGCTTGCAGTCATCCTCATCTCCTCGGAACTTCCTGAAGTCCTTGGAATGGCTGACAGAGTCATCGTAATGCATGAGGGCAAGATGACCGGGGAGTTCTCACGTGAAGAGGCGAACTCAGACAATGTGATCAAAGCTGCAACCGGCCATATAGAAGAGGGGGTCTCTCTATGAGTATACCAACATCAATAAAGACAATAACACAACGAAGAGAGACGAGTCTGATCCTTCTGATCGGTGTGCTCCTTTTCGGAGTCACCATGAGAGCTCCGAACTTTGTATCAGTAACTAATATCGAACGAATCGTCAACGATACCTCCATATTGATCATGGTCTCTATCGGACAGTTCTTTGTCATCCTGACCGGAGGGATCGACCTATCAGTCGCCTCCATGATCGGACTTTCTGGAATGTCTGCCGCGATGATCAATCAATACAATCCAGGTATGCCTGCAGGCTTTGTCCTGATCATAGGAATGCTTATCGGGATGGTTCTTGGTATGATCAATGGTGCAGCAGTCGCTTATGGTAAGGTCCCACCAATTATCACCACTTTGGGCACCATGAGTATCTATAGAGGAATGACCTTCGTCATCAGTAGAGGTCAGTGGGTAACAGCACACGAGATGACAGAATCATATATGAACCTACCTCATGGTAACTTTCTCGGTATCAGTAACCTTATCTGGTGGGGGATTGTCGTCTCAGTGATCATGTTCTACTTCAGTAAGTATACTAAACGTGGTCGTGAGATCTATGCGATCGGTGGTAATAAAGTAGCCGCCAAGTTTGTCGGGGTCGAGGAGAAGAAGATCCATATGACCATCTTCACCTTGAGCGGAATCCTTAGTGGTATCGCAGGGGTCATGTGGACTTCTCGATTTGCAGCAGCGGTGAATGAGACTGCCGCAGGTTTCGAGTTACAGACTGTCGCAGCCTGTGTCATTGGTGGTGTGAGTATCGCTGGTGGCTCTGGTGCAGTAGTAGGAGTCGTCTTAGGAGCGTTGTTCCTGGGAATCATAAATAATGCTCTTCCAGTCATTAATCTTTCTCCTTTCTATCAGATGTTCATCCAGGGAGCGATCGTATTGGTCGCGATGCTGATCAACACACTTTCTGAGAAGAGAAGAGAACAAGAACTCTTAAAGGGGAGGCAGCAATAATGGCTGAGAAAAAACGTGAGTTAGTCAGTGGTTCAAGACTGGTTGATGAGAACAGTCTCAAAGAGCGGTTGATTGTAATATTTACCAAGTGGGAGGTGATCCTGGCAGTATTGATCGTATTCGAGTTCATCCTGTTCTCGAATCTTTCACCCTATTTCCTCGATTACTTCAATCTGATGAATTCGACCTTCACCTTCATGGAGAAGGCCATCATGGCCCTTCCGATGATATTCATCATCATGTCTGGTGATATCGATATATCGATCGCCTCGATCATTGCCTTGTGCTCCTTCTCTATGGGTTTTGCATCGAGTCATGAAATCGGCGCGGCAGGTATCGTTATCATAGGATTACTCGCTGGTCTATCTGCCGGTATGGTAAATGGATTCTTAGTTACCAGCTTCAAGATGCCTGCGATCGCTGTTACTCTTGCGACACAATCAATCTTCAGGGGGATCTCTCAAGCAATACTTGAGGATCAGGCGTATACAAAGTATCCTGAAAAGTTCGCCTATTTTGGACAGGGGTACCTAGGAGAGACGCTTATCCCCTTCGAATTGGTGTTGTTTTTAGTCCTAGCGGCTATCATGGGATTCGTTCTACATAAGACACAATATGGTAGAAAACTCTATGCGATCGGAAACTCTAAAGAGGCGGCAAGATTCTCTGGCGTTAAAGTCGATAGAGCTAGATTCATCAACTTCACCCTTATGGGACTATTCTGCGGTATCTCAGCAGTATTACTTACCTCAAGGATCGGGAGTACACGACCTAACATAGCCCTTGGATGGGATATGGAAGTGATCACTCTCGTAGTTCTTGGTGGAGTCTCGATCACAGGTGGTAAAGGGAATCTCTTCGGAGTCCTTATGGCTATCTTCCTTCTGGGATATCTTAAGTTCGGTATGGGCTTGATCAATCTCTCTGCTAAGGTGATGATCATCACTACAGGACTCCTGTTGATCATAGCGGTACTGTTACCAGGATTCCTGGATACGGTAAAAGCAAGAAGAAAACTGCGAAGGCAGCAAAAAGAATCCGGGATGGTAGAGGTCTAGCTATGAAACGAAGCAGTTTTAAGATGAAGTTACTTCCTGGTATGAAAGAGGAATATCGTAAAAGACACGATGAGATCTGGCCTGAACTGAAACAACTCCTAATCGAGAGTGGTGTTCGGGACTATACGATCTTTCTTGACGAAGAGACCGATACACTATTCGCAGTACAGAAGAATGTTGGTGGTGGAGGGTCTCAGGATCTCGGAACTCTTGAGATTGTTCAGAAGTGGTGGGCCTATATGGCAGACATCATGGAGACCAATGAGGATAACTCGCCGGTATCAGTCTCACTAGAAGAGGTCTTTCATTTAGATTAATAATAGCTGGTAATGAACAATTATTCATTTTCACTCCTTTTTAGCTGCTGGTCCTTCCAGCAGCTTTTCTTTGACTTCTCATGCAGTTATGTTACAATGTGTAAAAATATAATAGTGGAGAGAACATGAAAAAAACAGAAGAGCGAGGGGTAACCGTAGGTACATTGTTAAGCTATGGTGTGGGAGATGTCTACGGAGGTGGGTCCTTTCTCATTATCGGTATGATGTTCCTCTTCTATCTGACTGAGGTTGCCGGATTGAGTCCTGCTGCAGCAGGTTTCGTGTTTGCAATAGGGAAGGTATGGGATGCGATCTCTGATCCTCTCATGGGGTATCTCTCTGATATTACCAGGTCAAAACATGGTAGAAGAAGAGTCTATTTTCTTATCGGGATCGTTCCGATATTCGTTAGTTTCCTTCTCCTTTGGCTACCAGTCAATCTTGGTTCTCAAGCTGCAGTCTTCGCCTATTACAGTTTTGCATATATCCTTTTTAGTACCGTATTCACTATGGTCATGATTCCCTATGCTGCACTGAATGCAGAGATGACTGTAGATTTCAAGGTACGGTCAAGACTCTCAGCTTCCAGGATGATCTTCTCAGGTGTTTCGGCCCTGCTAGCAGGAACGATCCCAAGTATGATCATCGGGAAATATCCTGCGGGATCAAGTAGTGGATATATCACTATGGCGATCATCTTCGGAGTCCTCTATGCTCTTCCTTGGCTTTTGGTTTATTTCGGTACTTGGGAACTTCCTTATGAGAAGAGAGAACGAGAGAGTAGCGCTCTAGCGATCTTCAGCCAGTTCGCCACCATCTTGAAAAACAGCTCCTTTAGAGTTCATGTAGGAATGTATATTGCGGCCTATACTGCCTCTGATATCCTCATGGCGCTCTTCGTATATTTCCTGACCTATTATCTTCAGAAACCTGAGTTGTATCCTGTTGCGATGGGTTCTTTGATGATCGTACAGATAGCTATGATGCCAGTCTATACGATGATCTCTAACAAAAGAGGCAAAGGCGTCGCCTTTGTGATAGGTATGACTTTGTTCGCTCTTGGTCTTATGAGTTCCTTCCTGTTTCTCTCTCCTTCCTCTTCGACTGTAGTCATCGCTCTAGTTTGTGCTTTGATCGGAACGGGGACCTCGGCTGCAATCCTTATACCCTGGGCGATCCTGCCAAGTGTGATAGACGTAGATCAGTTGATTACCGGAAAGAAACGTTCTGGCATCTATTCTGGAGCTATGACGCTCATCAGGAAGATGGTTCAGGGGCTAATAGCAATGCCGTTGATCGGTTTTGTCTTGACTCAGATCGGATTTGTCTCCAATGAGGTTCAATCAGTCGAGACCCTTGAAGCTCTCAGATTATTCTTCCTACTCGGGCCGATCACTCTTGTGATCATTGGAGTTTTCCTCGGCTTACAGTTCAAAATCACTCCAAAAAGACATGCTGTGATCGTGCAAGAGATGAGACGACTTGATGATGGTGGTAGTAGAGATGAGGTAGATGCTGAAGTCCGAAAGACCTGTGAGATGCTTACCGGTTTTCCTTATGAGGAGTTGTATCAGATCTGAGGATCATGACTATATAAAAAAGAGGTTCATCTCATTATGAGTTGAACCTCTTCTATTCATCTTCGCAGAACGTAGTGAGTTCTATTTTCCTATGACGATATTCACGAGTTTGTTGGGAACGGCGATCACTCTTTTGATCTCCTTGTCCTTGATCCATTCCCGAACCTTCTCATGTGTTAGAGCCATCTCTTCTAAGGTAGCCTTATCAAGACCAAGGGCTACATTGACCTTAGCTCTCACCTTTCCATTGACCTGAAAGATCACTGTGATCTCATCATCGATAGTCAATGCCTCATCATAGGAGGGCCAAGCTGCTTTCGCTATAGAAGGCTCATATCCTAATTTCTCCCAGAGTTCTTCTGCAATATGAGGAGCATAGGGAGCAAGGATCCTTACAAAGGGTTCCCAGAGTGACCTATAGAGTTCCTCACTCTTGAACAGGTCATTGATGTAGATCATCATCTGAGCGATCGCAGTATTGAACTCCAGATTCGCCGTATCATGATTTACCTTTTTGATCGTCTTGTGAAGTGATTTAAGAAGTTCCTTAGGAGGTTCCTTATCACTGAGTTCTTTATCGGAGAGTCTCCAAGCTCTATCTAGGAACCTATGGACACCAGAGAGGCCACTAGTCGCCCACGGCTTTGAGACCTGTAGAGGACCCATGAACATCTCATAGAGTCTCATGGAATCAGCCCCGAAGTCTTTGATGATATCATCAGGATTGATGACATTCTTCAGACTCTTTGACATCTTAGCGATGACTCTCTCAAGTTTCTCACCTGTTGCTGTCTCGATATAGAGATCAGTCTCAGGCTCTTCTACCTCATCGGTAGGGACAAGAGACTTATCTTTTCTCTGATAAGCGAAGGAGGTGATCATTCCCTGATTCACCAGTCTCTGGAATGGCTCTTTCTGATCCACGACTCCGATATCAAAGAGGACCTTATGCCAGAATCGTGCATAGAGCAGATGTAAGACGGCATGTTCTGCACCACCTACATAGAGGTCAACTGGCATCCAGTAATCGATCTTCTCTTTTTCAGCAAGTTCCGTAGAATTATGTGGATCAAGATATCGCAGATAATACCAGCATGATCCAGCCCATTGAGGCATCGTGTTGGTCTCACGTTTTGCAGGCTTTCCACAAACCGGACAGGTGGTGTTGACCCACTCTGTAATATTGGCTAAAGGACTTTCTCCAGTTCCCGAGGGTGCGAAAGAGGAAGTCTCAGGTAATCGTAGGGGAAGTTCCGACTCTGAGATTGGAACGATACCACAATCTTCACAGTGTACCAGCGGGATAGGTTCTCCCCAGTATCTCTGTCGACTGAAGATCCAGTCTCTCAGTTTGAAATTGACTGCTTTTGTTCCCAGTTTTCTCTTTTCAAGCCATTCGATCATCGCATTGATGGCCGTTGTTTTATCCATCCCATCCAGAAAGCCTGAATTTATATGAGTTCCATCACCGGTGAAAGCCTCTTCTGTAACGTTGCCACCTTTGAGGACCTCAATGATCGGTAGGTCGAACTCTTTAGCGAACTCCCAGTCTCGTGTATCATGTGCAGGTACTGCCATGATCGCTCCCGATCCATAGGAGATCAGTACATAGTCGGCTACCCAGATAGGTATTCTCTTATCGTTGACCGGATTTATTGCATAGGCACCGGTAAATACACCAGTCTTCTCTTTGGCCAGATCAGTTCGTTCAAGGTCTGATTTCTTTGCTGCCTTATCAATATAGGTATCGACTGCATCATGATACTCATCAGTGGTGATCTCATGTACGAGAGGATGCTCTGGAGCCAATACCATATAGGTGGCACCGAAGAGTGTATCAGGACGTGTGGTATATACGGGGATCGTATCATCGTGTCCCTCTATCGAGAAGGTCACATCTGCACCTTCACTCTTACCGATCCAGTTTCGCTGCATCGCCTTGATCGCATCAGTCCAATCTAATGAATCGAGATCCTCAAGAAGTCTGTCCCCATACTCGGTGATCTTCAAGATCCATTGTCTGAGGTTCTTTCTTGTTACCTGAGTACTACAGCGTTCACACTTTCCGTCTTTTACCTCTTCATTGGCAAGACCAGTCTTACAGTTGGGACACCAGTTGATCGGAGTCTCCGATTCATAGGCGAGTCCCTTCTTATAGAGCTGAAGGAAGATCCATTGTGTCCATCGGTAGTATTCCGGGGTATGTGTGGAGACTTCACGATCCCAGTCATAACAGAAACCAAGACTCTTGATCTGTTCTCTGAAATGATTGATGTTCTTCTCGGTAGTTACTTTTGGATGTGTTCCTGTTTTGATCGCATAGTTCTCTGCAGGAAGTCCGAAAGAGTCGAATCCCATTGGATGCAATACATTGTATCCATTCATAGATAGGTATCGACAATAGATATCTGTAGCGGTATAACCTTCAGGATGTCCTACATGGAGTCCAGCTCCTGATGGGTATGGAAACATGTCCATAACATATACTCGTTTGTCTTCTGGGTATGCAGGATCTTCTGTGACTTTGAAAGTCTTATTTTCTTCCCAAAACGCCTGCCATTTTGGTTCGATTTTGTTGAATGGGTATTTGCTCATGATCGAATGATACCCATGAGAATCGATTCAGTCAATCAGGTGGTTGAGGATATAGTCATTTGGAGATAAAGAAGTTATTCAAGACTTAGGTTTATACTACCTTGTGAGGTTCCATGGGGAGAAATATCAGCGAGAGGATACGATTTCCCTGCATGGAATCAATCTTGAATATACCCCATTCAGTCTCAACGATCTGGCCCTCTTCAGGTATGGTCCCAAGCTGTTCGGTGATATATCCACTGATAGTTCCCACGTGTCTGCTATGCTCCATATCGAGGTCGAAGTAGTCTTCGACCTGCTGGATTGGAGTCTCCCCCATGATCGTGAAGGAGTCATCTAATGTAGGGATGATCCTCTCTAGAGTCCCCGTCTCATGTTCATCATAGAGTTCACCGAAGAGTTCCTCTATGACATCTTCTAGGGTGACGATTCCAGCTAATCCACCATATTCATCCATGACAGTTGCCAGGTGTAGTTTACGAGTCTTGAAAAGAGAAAACATCTCATGGATCTTTCTTGTCTCAGGGACAAAGATAGGGTCTACGGCAATCTGATCAACAGTCAGCTCAAGATGTTCCCCGATCACATGATCGAGTAGGTCTCTTGTGAGTAGGACCCCTACGATATGTTCTGGGGTACCTTCAAAGATCGGAATACGTGAGTACCCGCTCTGAACGACAAGTGGGAGGGCCTCTTTGACCTTCGTCCTGCCATCAATACTGAAGACATCCGTTCGATGGGTCATTATGGTATGAACATCGATATCATCGAATCTGAATACTCTTTGGACGAGATTCGATTCATAGTCTTCTACGATTCCCTGATCCTGTGCTACATCCATGACGTGGAGTATCCCCTCTAATGAGATGTTCTCCCGTTTTTCCTTGACAAAAACACTCGTGATGAAAGAGCTGATTCCTTTGATGATGAATACCAGAGGATAGAGGGCCATGGTGAGACCATATATCGGATAGGCCATATACAGGCAGATCTGTTTGCTGTTCACTATGGCGATCTGTTTTGGAGTGATCTCTGCAAAGATGAGAATGATCAGAGTCAGGATCCCTGTTGCATATCCGATCGCCTGATTACCGAATCTATCAATGGTCAACGTAGTGACCATGGCAGAGGCTGCGATATTCACGAGATTATTCCCTATTAGGATGGTTGTGAGTAGAACATCTGATTTCTTAGCCAATCTTGCAGCGACCTTTGCAGCTTTTCTATCACTATTCTCAAGCTCTTTGACCTGAATGAATGATAATGAAGTGAACGCTGTCTCGGTTCCAGAGAAGATACCTGATAGAAATATGAGAATGAATATTGATATGAGATGTGATGTCATAGAACAACCCTCTCCTTAGAGGAGTGTCTGTTCATAGTAATGGTCTTGAATGATAAATGAGGGTCTTCTGATGTATCCGATAGTGGGTCTTCCATGCTTTCACTATACTATACTGAAATTGATGTATTCAAGAAAAATATACTTATCTCAAGAGATTTTAAAAGAATAATCAGTGGACAAGCTCTATTCTTGAACGTACAATGCCAATATACCATATATTTGGAGGTGGGATAGATGGACCAGGCTTTTGCAGTAATTAGAGCGATCGGCTCAGATCGGATCGGTGTCGTTGATGATATTACCAGTGTGGTAGAAGAGGCTTCCTGTAATATAGAAGAGAGTAAGATGTCTGTACTAGGTGGTGAGTTTGCCGTGATGATGTTAGTCGAGGGTGATCCCAAGGCCATCGAAAAACTTGCCAGCCATGATTTTTCCAAGGGACCCTTGAATGATTTCTCTGTAGATGTCGTAGTGACAGAAGAGGGGAGTTCAAGAAGAACAGGTGTCCCCTATATGATAGAGACAGTCTCCTTGGATTCTCCCGGTATTGTCCATGCAGTGACCTCTCTACTCTCCCAGGAGAAGATCAATATTGAAGAACTCGAGACAGACGCTGAATCAGCACCTTTTACTGGTTCTCCTATGTTCAACATGAGGATACGGATTACCCTAGAAGGCCCGAAACGCGCAGCTGAGTTACAAGAGATTCTGCAGCAGTTAGCATATGATCGTGATCTCGATATCGCATTCAGATCACTGAGCTGAATCCTTCTAGGATTAATAGAGTTCATATCAAGAATAATGGCTGTCTCATCTGAGACAGCCATTTATATTCTTACCTGTTAGGAGTCTATTTGAAATTCTCTTCTTCGATTCCCTGTACGATACCAAACTGCTCTGTCAGGAAGTCTCTCTTGAATTCCATCTTCTGAGTGAAAGCCATACTCAACCATGCCTCTACAATCTGTACACCAAGGAATGGTGCGGTGATCCAGCCACCCATAGTGATGACATTCGCATTATTGATGATCTTTGATCGTTCACCGGAGAATACACTATCGGTCACGCAAGCATAGACACCCTTGTATTTATTAGCGACTATAGCCATTCCCTGACCAGTCCCACATATGAGGATACCTTTCTCTGCTTTACCACTCTGTACTGCCTCGGCTACTTTTGGGGCCTGGATAGAGTAGGGTTTTGGTGCTTCAGGTGATTCGATACCGAAATCGATGACTTCAATGTCATCTCTACCATTCAAATACTCAACGATAGCGGTCTTCAATGGGAATCCCGAAAGGTCAGAAGCTATAGCCAATGTGATCTTTTCAGACATAATGTTTCTCCTGTTATCTTTTTTTGGCGATGACTGATACGGCTTTCTTCGCAATATCCTCTGCGGTCATCTCATATTCTTTGATCAGGAACTCCAGAGTCCCTACCTGTCCGAATCTGTCTTGGGATCCGATCCTTCCTAATGGTGTAGGACACTCCTCACATAGGAGTTCAGCTACAGCTCCACCGAGTCCACCGGCAACTTGATGATTCTCACAAGTGACTATCGCACCAGTCTTCTGTGCGTAATCGAGGACCAACTTATTGTCCAATGGCTTGATCGTGTGCATATCGATCACAGCAGCAGAGATCCCCTGTTCCTTCAGGATCTGAGCGGCTTTCAAGGCTTCCGGAACCATAATGAATCCGGTGGCGATGATCGTTACATCATCTCCATCTACAAGGACATTACCTTTTCCTAATTCGAACTTCTGATCCTCAGCATAGAGGGCATTCGACCCTTTTCTATGGAGTCTGATATACATAGAACCTTTATAATCTGCTGCTGCTCTGATGAGAGCTTCACAGGAGACGATATCTGCAGGCTCGATGATCACGAGACCGGGGACGAGTCTCATCATGCCGATATCTTCGAAAGGCATATGTGTCCCACCATTGAACTGTGCTGTTATTCCTGGATCGGTACCGACGAGTTTCACATTGAGTTGAGCATAGTTGGCAGACAGGAAGAATTGATCAAACGTCCTTCGTGATGCGAAAGTCCCGAATGATGCAGCGAAGGGTATCTTGCCCTCTGCTGATAGACCTGAGGCGACTCCGACCATATCAGCTTCTGCGACCCCGACATCGAAGAATCTATCAGGATAGACATCTTTGAAGGTTTTTGTCCCAGTAGCTGCCATCAGGTCTGCTTCAAGTACACAGATCTGTTCATTCTCTTTGGCAATATCAATAAGTGTATCAGTATACACTGTTCTCATATCTTTTCCCATTCTAGTTTTCCCCCTCACCAAGTGCTGCAAGAGCTTCTTTGAGATCATCTGCTGATACCGGCATGTTGTGAGAACCGAGTTTGTTCTCTGCGAATGAACATCCTTTACCCTTAATGGTGTCGAGGACTATCATCGATGGTCGATCTGTCTCCTCTTTCGCTCTCTTCACCGCTTCTGCGAGGGCTTCGAAGTCATGTCCATCGATTCGCTGAGCATGCCAGCCGAAGGATTCCCATTTGTTCTCAAGTGCAGCAAGGTCCATGATATCTTCAGTCATCCCATCGATCTGCATCTTATTATAATCAGTAAACGCTATCAGTCTTCCTAGTTTGAATTGAGCGGCGCTCATCGCTGCCTCCCAGTTCTGACCCTCTTGTGATTCTCCATCACCGATGATAGCGAACACTCTGTTATCAGTCTTATTCAATCTTGTGGCCAGTGCGATACCGACAGCTGCTGAAAGACCCTGGCCGAGAGAGCCTGTAGTCATATCTATTCCCGGAGTACGGTTTCTATCACAATGGCTTGGAAGGTTCGTACCTCCCTGATTGAGAGTTAATAACCACTCTTTAGGGAAGAACCCCTTCATAGCGAGAATACTATAAAGAGCAGGACCGGCGTGACCCTTTGAAAGAACAAGACGATCACGATCATTCATCCGTGGCTCTTGTGGATTTACATTCATCTCTGCATAATAGAGATAGGTCAAGACTTCCACGATAGACATCGCACCACCAACGTGGCCGACTCCGAGATGTCCGATTGATTTCAGTGTCTCTATCCGAACTTCTCGTGCCTTTTCCTGCAAGTCCTGCTTTTTTTCTTGATTCATCAGGAACTCCTTGCTATAATTATTACTTACATTAAGTAAGTAAAAAAATAGCATTATATCCTTCCTTTGTAAAGCAGAAAATAGTATAAAGATACTGATTGCTAAAAAAGAGTTTACGTGTTTATTCAACAGGAGATAGGTCATGACAATGAAGAATCTGCCACTACGTGGAGAAGATATCAGACAGAAGAATGAGAAGATCGTTCTACAAGCTATACAACATAGTGAAGGCCTATCTCAATCGGAAGTGGTTAATCTTACTGGTCTGAAAGCTCCAACAGTTTTGAGGATCTTCTCTATACTGGAGGAGAAGGGTTTGATCCTAGTAACAAAGAACACCATCATCAAGGATCCTGATAAGAAGGGGAGAAAACCTGTCTATTATCAGGTGGTACCCAAAGCTCATTTTGTGATCGGAGTCGAATTCTGGTCACGATCAGCTCATGTACTCATTGTTGATTTCAATAAGAGACCGATCTATTCAGAGGATCTGATGTTACCAGACGGTGCTGATGCCGATGATGTCTCACAACTATTGGGGGAAATGATCAGTCAGGCGATCAGTAAGACAGGGATAGATAAGAAGAAGATCTTGGGAATGGGAATCGGTGCTCCGGGACGTATCAATGTTGATACCGGTGAGGTCATCAGTTATACCAGGATTCAGGGTTTTGAGAACTATCCCCTCGGAAAGATGCTAGAGGACAAATTCGATATTCCAGTGATCGTAACCAACAACTCGAGTGTCATCGCCATGAACGCCTATCGAAGAGGTGTTGCAAAGGATTCTGGAGCTCTTTTTACCTTCTTCATCAGACAGGGTGTGGGAGGAGCCTTCATAACGAATGGTAAGCTGTTCTCGGTTCTTGGTAGGACTACCTTCGAGGTTGGCCATACTATCGTAGATGTGAATGGACGTGAATGCTATTGCGGTTCGAATGGCTGTCTTGAGACGTATGTGTCAGAACCTGCGATCACTGAGTCTCTTAAGAAATATGGATTAGATTTCCCTGCAATAGATGATGTGGAAAAAGCATTGGAGAATGGAGACCTGGAGTTGAGGAGTCTGATCAAGCGCGAGGTGTCTCAGCTAGCAACGAGTGCACAGAATATTTTCAGGACACTCTCTCCTGATGGCATCCTCGTCATCACACGCTTCAAGGAGATTTCCCAGATCCTTGCAGAAGTGGTTAGGAAGTGTGTTCAGGTCGATCCTTATAACCCCAAGGGCTCAGAGATCGAAGTCTATGCTGACGAGTACAGTGCTCTTGAAGCAGGACTTGGTGCTTGTGATCTGGTATTCGATGAATTCTTTGCGATCAATTAGTCTTATATAGTATAATTAGAAGCTATCAGCACCATTGATAAAAAGTGGTTTGATATACAGGAGGAGGGGTCTGACGATCATCTTTGGACAGCCATGTCTTAAGAAAATCGTTGACAACTGAATATTACTATGTTTTACTTACTTAGTGTAAGTAAAAATAAAAAAGGAGAATTTTTTATGAGGACAAAAAAAATCTTACTTGGCCTAGCATTGATCATGTTTATTATGCCAAGTGTAGTTTGGGCTGCTGGACAGCAGGAAGCAGATAAAGAAATAGTTTTGAAATGGCCAACAATCTGGGTAGGTGCAGATTCAAAAGCACCAATGGTAAAAGCATTAGTTGATGAATTCAATGAGATGTATGATGGAAAATATCAGGTAGATATTGAAGAGAACCCTGATTATGATGCTTATAGAAATAAACTGAATGCTCAGATCTCTGCAGGTGTCGTACCTGACCTGTTCGTTTTCAATGTGAGTCAGACTTCATTTGCTTTCTATGAAGGTGACCTTCTGATGGATTTCTCAGAAGACCTTGATAGTGACTGGGGAGACAATTTCGTTGAAGGTTCTATCGCAGGTGCTACTATCGATGGAGAGACTAAATCAGTCCCATTCGAGATCGCAGTGACACCAGTATGGTATAACATGGACATCTTCAATGCAGCTGGTGTTGATGAAGTTCCTACAACCTATGATGAATTCTTTGATGCTTGTGACAAGATCAAAGCTGCAGGTTTCATCCCAACAAGTCAGATGACTGGTGGAACAAATGCATGGACTTCAATGCTCTGGTTCTCACATATCGCAGCAGCGATCGGTGGACCGGATGTTTGGGAAAAAGATATTACAGATCCTGTATTCGTACAGGCTGCTGAGATTCTTCTTAAGATGTATTCAGATGGAAACACTTCAAAAGACGCTATTGGTGGAGACGCTGGTGTTTCTGGTGGACACTTCCTCGCAGGTAGATCTGCTATGTTCATCAATGGACCATGGTATATTGGTCGAGTCAAAAGCGAAGCAGAAGCAGTTTATAATGCTACAACTATCGCATCTGCACCTGGTTCAGAATTCAGTGGAGCACAGATCGGATTCCCACAGTCAAACCTTGCAGCAGCAGCTACTGATGACCCAAGAAAGAAAGAGGCAACTGTTGCATTCATGCAGTGGATGACAAAACCTGAGAATGTTAAAAAGATCTCATTCGATTCTGGAGCTCTATTCGCAGTCGGATATACCGTAGATGAAAATGAAGAGGTTGATGCACTTCAGGGTAAATTCATGAATGCTATCAATGATGCTTCCTTCATCAATACTCATTTCCAGTATAACTATACTTCAGATGTAGTAGCTGAGTTTGGACAGGCTTTGGCAAAGATGGCTCTAGGTCAGGCAACCCCAGAAGAATTTGTTGAGCAGATTGCTAACAAGATCGATTAATAGAAATTATTTTTCATATGTATATTAGAAGGCCTGACTTCATGTCAGGCCTTCTTTAAAAAGGTGGTGAAGATGAGGAATAAGAACTGGAAGCAGATACTGCTTTTCCTCCTCCCTGTATTAACATTATTTGTTGTATATTTTGTTTATCCATTAGGATTCGTATTTGTAACTAGTCTCACAAAATGGAATGGTATAGGGAGTATGGAGTTTATAGGACTTGATAACTATATCGATCTGTTTGGTGATGCAACTTTCAGATTATCATTAAGAAACAACATATTGTGGGCTTTGATCAGGGCCTTTATCCATATTCCAATGGCTGCAGGAATGGCTATGATATTGGCTAGAAAGCCACTAGGCTGGAAAACCACAAGAACTATCATATTCCTTCCCAATGTCATATCTCAAGTTGCATTAGCAATGATGTGGCTTGCGATCTACAATGCTGAATTTGGTATTCTCAATAGTCTTCTGGAAGGAATAGGATTATCTCATCTAGCTCAGAACTGGTTGGGTAATACCACTACGGCTCTACCAGCTGTTATCGTACAACAGGTTTTCTATATTGGGTATTTCATGATTGTGATCCTTGCTTCACGTATGGGAATATCAGATACCTATTATGAAGCAGCAGAGATCGATGGAGCAAATATCCTACAACAGGAATTACATATTACCATCCCGATGTTGCGAGGTATTCTCATAACCACGATGACATTGGCATTAGCCTATGGAATGAGACACTTCGAATCAACATATTTGATGACTAATGGTGGTCCTGCTCACTCAACATCAGTACTTGGTATCCTGTTATTCAGGGATATGGGAGCATTGAAATATGGAGAGGCGAATGCTATCGGTTCGATTCTTATCATATTCGGTGGTGTTACGATTGCGATTATCAGATGGCTTTTCAGTAGAAATGATAGTGCATCAGATGCGGCACAGTAGGGGGATATCATGGTACAAAAAGGTTTAAAAAAACTTACTGCAGTCGATTATATCGCTAAGATCGGGAAGTGGATGTATATTATATTCTTCCTCTTCATGACATTCGCACCAATTATCTGGTTAGTCATCTCATCATTCAAGACGAATTTTGAATTTGAGACTCAACCCTTCTCATTCCCAGCGGTTTGGCAATTCCAGAATTATCAGAATGCTCTACAGATGGCAGGTCTTCCTAGGCTGTTCCTGAATTCTACTATTATCGCTTCTTGTGCGATGATTGTTAATCTAGGGGTTTCTGCAATGGGGGCTTTTGCAATCTCAAGGGAAAAGTTCAAATTCAATGAGACGATATTAAACATTATCTTAGCAGGTGTGTTGGTTCCGATCATTGCTTTGATGGTCCCCTATTTTAAGATCGTAAGTAGTCTAGGAGTCTATGATACGCTTATTGGTTTGATCATTACCTATGCGGCAATGAATCTGCCTGTCTCAGTCTATCTTGTTCATGGATTCATGGGATCTATTCCCATCGAACTCGAGGAAGCAGCTGTTATAGATGGCTGTAGTTTCACTCAACGCTTTACGAAGGTAGTCTTTCCTTTGACAAAGCCTGGTCTGGTAACTGCCGGAACTCTGGTATTCATCTATTGTTGGAATGAGTTTACCTATGCGATGTTATTGACCTCTTCTGAAGCATCAAGAACTCTACAGTTAGGTATCAGATTCTTCAGAAGTCAGTTCGTTGTAGATTATACTAGTATGCTTGCAGCGATCGTGATCACCATGATCCCAACGATCTTTGTCTATGTTTTCCTACACGACCGGATTATAAGTGGAATGACTGCAGGAGCTGTCAAAGGATAATCTGTTGAATATCATTATCATACATGCCCATGATGCTGGACGTGCTGTCCAGCCCTATGGGTTTCCTGTTCATACACCGAATATATCAGCTATAGCAGAAGAGGGTGTTTTCTTTAAAGAGGCCTTTTGTGCAGCTCCTACCTGTTCACCAAGTAGGGCTGCTATGCTCACAGGCTTGTATCCCCATGAAGTGAATATGATTGGTCTAGCTCATAGAGGTTTCGCCTTAAGTCCAGTTGAGAAACACCTTTCGAGTAGGTTAAAGGACTTGAACTATTCTACTGCCCTTGCTGGTATTCAGCATGAGGTCCCAGATTGGGAGATGTTACGTTATGATGAATATATCGGTAAGGATCCCGAAGCTTCATTATCACCCGGATTCGAACCATTAGACTGGGACTCCTCAATAGCGGAGGCCTTGACTGAATGGATTCAAGGTAAAGATCCTCATGAACCTCCTTTCTACCTGTTCTGGGGGCTATTTGAGCCACACAGACCTTTCCCAGTTGCGGATAGACCCTTTGAAGATAAAAGATTCCCCCTATATGGTTTACCGGATACAGATGAGTTGAGAACAGATCTTGCAGGATATAAGAGAGGTGTTGAACATACCGACCTGTTGATTGGTAAGGTTCTTAAGGCTTTGAAGGATCAGGGACTTTATCATGATTCTCTTATCATTGTGACTACCGATCATGGAATCGCATTTCCTGGATATAAATGTACACTCAGTGATCGAGGAACTGGGGTTGAACTCATGATAAGATTTCCTGAAGATCTCGCTATAGAGGGAATAAAGAATTCTATCGTTATAGAGGAACCTGTTTCCCACCTCGATATCATCCCAACGATTCATGAACTCTTAGGGGTTGATGATAAGTCTTTGCGGGGGAAGAGTCTCATATCTCTCATCAAAGATGATTGTTTAGATTCTCCTTTCCATGAATATCTTTTTTCAGAGATAACTTACCATGCAGCCTATGAACCGGTAAGAGCAATAAGGTCTTCAGCCTTTAAGTTGATCAGACGGTTCACAAAATACCCCTTTCTCCCCTCGAACATCGATAATTCTCCTGCAAAGATAGAACTACTTGGAGAAGAGAGTGAGAGTGGGCTCTTTGAATTTTCTCAAAATACCAATGAGTTCGATCAGTATGAAGACCTCCTATATGATCTACAGACTGATCCTGATGAAGAAATGAACCTTCTAGTTGGAGATCAATTAGATAATAAGACTCAAGAGGTCTATCATACATTAGTGGAAGCTCTTGAGAGCTGGATGGTAGATACTCATGATCCTTTATGCTCTGGCACTGTTTCCCCTCCAGAGGGAGCACTTGTCAGTAGGTCCGATGCCTATTCACCCAAAGGATTATATAGGTGAATGTGGCCTGGTAGAAGACTCCTCATGATGCCTTCTATTTTATTTTATCAATGATCAAGGATAGGAATGATGAACAGAGAAGAAAATGAAAAAATGAGACCTAATATCATTCTTATCAATTGTGATGATCTTGGATATGGTGATCTAGGGTGTTATGGATCGAAGAAGAACTCAACTCCCTGTATTGATGGATTGGCTCGAGATGGATTACAGTTCAATGATTTTTATATGGCATCATCTGTCTGTTCTCCCTCAAGGGGAGCAATGCTCACAGGTTGTTATCCTCCAAGGATAGGTTTCGGGAGTTTTCATGGGAATAGAGTTCTAAGACCTGGTGATGAGCTAGGTTTAGAGAAGCATGAGTTCACCATTGCACAATTACTTAAGAAAGCTGATTATGCTACCAAGATTGTTGGGAAATGGCACTGTGGAGATCAACCGGAATTCCTCCCTTTGAATTTTGGCTTTGATGAGTACTATGGGCTTCCCTATAGTAATGATATGTGTCCTACGACAGAACGCCCTGATCGACCTCCATTGCCTCTTATTAATGATATGGAGGTCATTCAGGAACAACCAGATCAGACTTCACTGACTGAACGATATGTCGAGAAGAGTGTTGATTTCATCAAACGTAATAAAGATAACCCCTTCTTTCTCTATTTTGCACATATGCATGTCCATCTTCCTTTATATGCTGCGCCAATGTTTATTGGGAATTCAAGAAATGGAGATTACGGGGCCTGCGTTGCGGCTATTGATTGGTCGACTAGTGTGCTTGTAGATACCCTCAAGACATATGGTCTTTATGAGAATACTATCATCTTGTTCACTTCAGATAATGGTTCAAGGAATGATTTTGGTGAGAGTAATGGTAGTCTACGAGGAACAAAGGGAACTACTTGGGAAGGTGGACTTCGCGTACCATTTATTGTTCATTGGAAGAATCATATCTCTTCTGGTATCAGTGATCAGTTGATCAGCTCGATTGACCTGCTTCCTTCTATTGCAAAGATCGTAGGTGAAGAGCTTCCAAAAGAGAGGACCATAGATGGTGTAGATCAATCAGAACTGATACTAGGTAGATCCAAGCAATCTCATCGAGACACCTTCTTCTACTATATGTGTAATACCCTAGAAGCGGTCAGGTATGAGAACTGGAAACTGTTCGTCTCGAGAAACAGGCATTCCATCGAATTCAACTCTGCAGACCCGATTGATGAGAATCGAGAGGTTAATGAGCTCTATAATCTGAAGTCAGATCCTGGAGAGACCCATAATGTCTTTTCTGAGTATCCAGATGTGGTAAAACTCCTAACCCAAAAGATCGAATTGTGCAGAGATGATCTTGGAGATGTCTTCACTGGTCAGTTAAATGGTAATGTGAGGTCCGCAGGATTCGTCTCTGATGCAAAGCCCCTCACTGTCTATGATGAGAACCATCCCTATATAATTGCCTATTATGATAAGAATGAGATTGGTTGAGCATATACGTTTAAAACGGTTTCCTATCTGCCAGTCCAATAACCAACACCCCAAAGAGTCGGGGTCCACACATGGGTTGGGATATTCACCAGTTTCAGGGCCTCGTTTGTCCAGTTGTTGCAGGTATAGAAGAGTGAATAGGTTCCTTTGGCTTCAAAGAACTTGATCGAGCCATAACCTGATGCTATATCCTCATTCTCTATTGGAGTATCAGCCATATAGGATGTGATGAATTCATAGATTGCAGCAACCTGTTCTGAAGTAACAGCTATCTTACGCACATGGTCATCCTCTATAAGATGATTTCCGTACCAGGTGATACCTAATGCACCTGGAGAAGGGAAGAATAGGGCTTTGATCATAGGTACTAATTCAAGGTCTGAAATATTTGGGGTGCCGGGATAAAAATAGCGATCACCCCAACCAAAACAATACAATAGGATTTCTGAGGTATCATCGAATAGTGTGGTTACCTGTTGTGGGGCTTGAATAGATGGAAGACATATCTCCACATGTACTCCGTTGTCGATGAGATAGATGAAGTAATCTTGTGAAGCGGTGTCTGAAGTCAGTTCCGGTCTAGAGGGGATCAAGGCTCCTAGTATGATTGCAACTCCATATACGAGGATCAGGACTAATACCAGCTTGAGCAGTGTGATAAGAATACGCCAGATTACTCTAATAATATTAGCCATGAGATCTATTCCCTTTAGGTAAGTATACTCTATCACTCATAGAATCGAAGAAAAACCTGATGAACTATGGAATTTTCCTTGAGTTTTCCTTGCCCCTTATGTGTGAAATTAGTATGTTTTTAAACGGTTGTATAGCACAAACCAATTTAATAAAATTGCACCATGTTACATAAGGAGTTTTTTGCCATGGCTCAGAAACGTTTTAAGACTGAAGTAAATCAACTATTGAATTTGATCATCCATTCTCTCTATTCACATAAGGAAATATTCCTTCGAGAGTTGGTCTCGAATGCATCAGATGCTCTCGATAAACTAAAATATCTCACACTCACAGAGCAAGAGTTCAAGGGAATGGAATACGATCCTAGAATCGATATCACATTCACCGATGGAGACCAGAAGACTCTGACGATCAGAGACAATGGTATCGGTATGGATGCTGATGACCTTGATAAACAACTGGGAACGATCGCTCGTTCTGGAACAAAGAAGTTCCTCTCCCAGATGGGTGGAGATGCTAAGAAAGATGCCAATCTTATCGGACAGTTCGGAGTCGGATTCTATTCTTGTTTCATGGTCGCTGATCATGTAGAAGTAATCACACGAAAAGCAGGGTCTGATCAGGCATGGAAGTGGAGTAGTGATGGTAAGAACTCCTACAAGGTAGAAGAATCTGAAAGAGAAGAACAGGGAACTACGATCATCGTCGAACTCAATGAAGAGGGTGATGAGTACGCTAACAGATGGCAGATCGAACAGTTGGTGAAAAAATATTCAGACCATATCGCATTTCCCATATTCTTGGAGTATGATCAGGAATCCTACGAAGGTGAAGATAATAAAGAGAAAAAGATCGAGCATAAGATCGAACAGATCAATACTGCTGCAGCTCTCTGGAAACGATCAAAATCTGACCTCTCAGAAGAGGACTACCAAGAATTCTATAAGAGTCTCTCCTATGATAATGAAGATTCTCTATTCTATATTCATACAAGAGCAGAAGGGACTATTGAATACACGACGTTATTCTATATCCCCAAGAAGGCTCCTTTCGATCTCTACCAGGCTGATTACAAGCCAGGAGTGAAACTCTATGTGAAAAGAGTATTCATCACCGATGATGAGAAAGAGCTCCTTCCTCCCTACCTGAGATTCGTAAAGGGTGTTATCGACTCTGAAGATCTCCCTCTCAATGTGTCGCGAGAGATCCTCCAGCAGAATAGAGTCATGTCCAGCATAAAGATAGCCTCTGTGAAGAAGATACTAGGGGAGTTCAAGAAACTCTCTGAGTCCAATCCTGAGAAGTATGGGGAGTTCATCAAAGAGTTCAATAGACCTCTTAAAGAGGGCCTCTATTCAGATTATGCGAACAAAGAGAATCTTATGGAGCTCGTACGATTCAAGACTACTGAGAATGATGGCTTCACCAGTCTTGCTGCATACAAAGAGAGAATGGGCGAAGACCAGAAGGCTATCTACTATATTGCTGGTGGAAACGAAGAGACCTTGAGAAGATCTCCTCTGATCAAGGGTTATATCAAGAAGGGCTATGAAGTCCTTATCATGGATGATGAGATCGATGATATCGTTATTCCGACCATCGGAAACTATAAAGAGGTAGAACTGAAAGCTATCAATAAATCTGGTGCGGCAGACGACATCAAGACTGATGAGGATAAGAAGAAAGAAGAAGAGGCTAAACCTGTTCTTGATAAGATCAAAGAGGCATTGGGAGATCGAGTCAAAGATGTTATAGCATCTACAAGACTCGAAGAGGCTCCAGCTTGTGTTGTAGTTGATGAGAATGATCCAACTGTCCAGATGCAGCAGATGCTCAAAGCTATGGGGCAGACAGAGATGCCTGAGTTCACACCAATATTGGAGATCAATCCAGATCATGCGATCCTTCAGCGGATCGCAGAGATCGATGATGCTGATATGGTAGCAGATGTAAGTAATATTCTGCTTGATCAGGCTCTTCTTGCAGAAGGTGTCATGATCAAGAAACCTGTCGAGTTCACACAGAGACTTAGCGATCTATTGAGCAAGATCCTTTAGAGATCTTCCCTGAAATTAAAAAGAAGGCTGATTCCCATATGCTTGGGTCTCAGCCTTTTTTTAGTGTAATAGCACGTATTCTGGTAATCCTCATTGTATATTTGATACAAACTTGAATGCAAATCCCTTGGAACAAGTTATGTTTCAATAAAAAGATGCACTATATAAATAGATCTTAATCGGGTTCATTGAAATTATAGTAGTGCCAATAATGATAGATAGTATAAAAATAAAACCATTGTTTCATTTTTGAATTTTTAATGGTTTACAAAAGAGAAATCTGAATATAGAATGTTTGCCACAGCAAATATCCCAAATATTTGGTATGGTAATGTAGTTTGATAGAGGAATTCAATGGGAAAAGAAGTAGGAACAGTTTCAGTAACTTCCGTAGGTAGAGTCTTTGGGATAGTTGAAGAATTGGCAAAAGAGCCGGATCTTGGACTCAGTGAACTGTCAAAACGCATAGGTATGTCTAAAAGTACTATTTTCAGGTTCCTCCAAACAATGAAGAGTTTGGGATATGTCAACCAAGATACTGAAAGTGAGAGATACTCCCTAACCCTTAAGCTGTTTCAAGTCGGTTCCAAAGTCTTGAATATTCGTGATATCACTACGATTGCCAATAGATATATGCAGGATCTTAGTTCAAGGACGAGTGAAACAGTACATCTTGCTATTCTTGATAAAGAATCAAAATCGATCATCTATATTCATAAGATCAATTCAGATCATTCACAGGCTATGCTTTCAAGGATTGGGAACAAAGCCCCTGTCCATTGTACTGGGCTTGGGAAGTTACTATTAGCTTTTAGCCCTGACGAGGTTATTGAAGAGATACTTGAAGGGATGGAGTATAAACTCTTGACTCCATTTACCATCAGTAATGAGAAAGACCTCCTAAAAGAGCTTGAACGCATAAGAACTCAAAGTTATTCTGAGGATGTCGGAGAGAGAGAAGAGAATCTCTACTGTATGGCAGTACCCATCATGAATAGATTCAATGAGGTCATAGCGGGATTGAGTATTACTTGGACTGAATTCAGATTTGACGATTCCCAGAAAGATACTTTTCTTGAATGGATGTTCAACGCTGCAAAAGATATTTCTAGTGAACTAGGAAATATCGAATAATATAGACTAATTATCATAAAACCAATTATCTCTTTTACTCCTGAGTTTCCAGAAATTCCTCATTTTTGATAACTCACTCCCCATAAAATCTGGAGACCTCATCAATAGTGATCATGAGCTACTCAGTAAGATCGTATAAATCACCCCTGTTAATATAAGTAAGCCTACATATATGTAGGAACTGTTTTATTATTATAAATAAAGATTGACATAACTGAAACAGAGGGGTTATAAATAGTAAAACAACGTTTCAAATTTGGAGGAAACAATGAGTAAGAAAACAGTAGCTTTATTATGTGTGCTCGCACTAATGCTTACAGTAGTGTTTACCGGGTGTACAAAAAGTACTTCTGCAGAAAGTGGTTCTACAGTAGCCGTAGAAGAGACAGTAGATGCGATGGATAGCATCTTTGAATCCGGTAAACTTGTCGTGGCGACAGAGTTAGGTACTCCACCTTTCGCATTTAAAAATGCACAGACTGGTGAAATCGAGGGTTTAGCTATTGAGCTTGCTCAGATGTTTGCTGATGACCTTGGTGTAGAGCTTGAAGTAAGACCTTTTGAATGGTCAGGAATCATTCCATCACTCCTTACCGGTCAGGTAGATATGTTAACAACATGCCTTACCAGAACGACTGCACGAGCAGGGAAAATGATCTTTATCGAACCATTCGTAGCTGTTTCAGCCCACGCTCTTGTAAGAAAAGGAAGTGGACTCACCACATTGGCAGATCTTAATAATCCAGATGTAGTTCTTACTACGACTACTGGTGGTATTTATGAAGAACTTGGTGGAAAACTTTTCCCAGATGCACAGATGAAGACTAATGGAACAAATGCAGATAATGCAGTTGCTCTATCTGCAAAAAGAGCTGATGCATATCTAAATGATAGACTACAGCTTGAATCATCAATGAGTATGTATGCAGATCAGTTCGAGTTAATAACTGAACCAATCGCATGGGATTCATTAGCATTTGCGACAAGATTCGATTCTCCTAAATTAGCTAATGCAGCTAATATGTTTATGAGATTGAGTAAGATGAGCGGTAAATACGCAGAAGTCTTCCAGAAATGGATGGGTTATGCATACGAACCAACCTTTGAAGTAGGAAGCTGATCATCTAATTGATACATTGACAACCTTGAAGATCCTTCAAGGTTGTCACATGATTTTTCTCTTAATAATAAAAAACCAGGAATCATTATGAGTTTTAATCTTTATGTATTATTTGATTGGTGGCCCCAGATCTTGAGTGCTTTTGGGACAACAGTCTTCTATTTTATCGTCTGCTCTATTGCTGCGGTGTTATTTGCGATCTTTATTTCGATATTATTGGCGATGAGGATCCGTGGTCTTACAACAATATTACGAATCTATATAACAGTCTTTAGAAATACTCCTTTACTAGTTCAGTTGTTCCTTCTTTTTTATGGTCTTCCTTTTATCGGGATATCCCTACCAGCATTTCTCTGTGCATTGATTGGGATCATGCTTAATGAGGGAGCTTTTATAAGTGAGATCATCAGAGGATATATTGAATCGGTGCCTAAGGGTGACTGGGAAGCTGGAGAAAGCCTTGCCTTATCTAGATTCCAAGTCATTCGTTATGCAGTCTTGCCTCAAGCATTACGTGATGCAGTTCCTGCTATGACAGGTCAGATCTCAATAGTCATAAAAGATACATCACTATTCTCAATGATCATGATAAGTGAATTGACCCGTGTCTCAAATAGTATCTATGCGAGAACGTTCGATACTACTGGGTTCCTCATATCAGCGATATGTTACTTGCTTCTATTCTTGATATTGTCCGTAGTATCAAAACAGATAGAGAAACGATTCAAGGTTAAGAGGTAGATGACATGGTAGCAGATTATTTAACAATCATAAATTTCTTAAGCGCAGGCTTATTGGCCTTATTGAAGGTGATCCCTATAAGTATGGTCTTGTCTCTGATAATAGGTATCATCGTCGGGGTATTAGGATATCTACAGATTCCGATCCTCAAATATATTGTTACGCTTTATGTCACAATCATGCGGGGCCTTCCTCCCCTGACTCTCCTACTGTTAGTCTTCTTCTCTGGTAGTTTTGTCAGTCCGATCGTCACCGCGATCATTGTGCTCTCAATCTATCATGGGGCATACGTAGCAGAGATCATTCGTGCAGGCATCATGGCGATCCCAAAAGGGCAGCATGAGGGGGCAGATTCTATAGGTCTCTCGGTCTTATCAAAGATGGTCCATGTCATCATGCCACAGGTCTGGCTATCGATCATCCCCTCCTTAGTGGGGCAGTATGTGATTCTTATCAAAGACACTACCCTGATCTCTGCTATAGGAGTGATGGAATTGCTCAATTATGCAAGACAGATCATGCAGGTCGTTTATAGGCCCGTTGGTGTGTATGTAGTGGTGGCAATATTCTTCTTTATCATTTGTTATTGTCTAGAACGATTATCGAAATATCTTGAAAGACGAATTAAAGCAAAAACAATACTTTAAATAGGGAGCATTAGAATAAAATGAATCAGAATAAACAGATTATTGTTGAGTTTAAAGATGTTGTTAAACAATTTGAAAAAGACTTGGTTGTTCTCGACCATCTCAATATGAATTTCTATGATGGAGAAACACATGTCCTTTGTGGAAGAAGTGGTGCAGGAAAATCGACTCTTATCAGATGTATCAACTACCTTGAGAAGATCAATTCAGGACAGATCCTTGTTGAAGGTGAACCTGTAACAAAGAAGCATGCAAGAACAATACGTAAAAAGTGTGCGATGGTCTTTCAATCATTCAATCTATTCCCTCATATGACAATACTTGAGAATGCTCTACTAGGTCCGATGAAAGCATTAGGGCAACACAAGGGTGAGATGATAGATCAGATAGGAACCTACTTTGAGAAAGTCGGATTAGAGAACAAGATGGATGCTCTTCCTGGGGAACTCTCCGGTGGACAGAAACAGAGGGCCGCTATAGTAAGGGCCTTAGCGATGAATCCTGATCTCATCCTATTTGATGAACCTACCTCTGCATTGGATCCTGAGATGATCGGAGAGGTCCTTAATGTAATGGAAAAACTTGCAGATGAGGGGAGAACCATGATCGTCGTCACACATGAGATGGGATTCGCTCGCGTAGCTGCAGATAAAATATCTTTCATGGATGCTGGTAAGATAGTATCCACATGTGCTCCAGATAAGTTCTTCACGGACCCTGGGCATGAAAGTGTAGAAAGATTCTTGAAACAGATTCTTTAAAAAAAGAACGAAAGGAAAGATTATGAAGACAACAGATTATAAACTTTTTATTCCTGGCCCTATTGAGGTTGGAGACGATGTACTACAGGAACTCGCTGAGCCTATGATGCCTCATTTTGGACAGGAGTGGGCAGACATCTATACCGAGACCATAGCTTTGACAAAAGAGATCTTCCAAACACAGGGAGAGGTCTATGTATTTCCAGGGACTGGTAGTGCAGCCTTGGATATGGGAATCGGTAATCTTGTTTATGATAATAAGAGTGTGCTTGTTCTCAGTAATGGATTCTTCGGAGCTAGACTCACAGAAATCGCCAAAGGATTTACTCCCCATGTAAAAACAATCGAATTTGGATTCGCTAACACCTTTGATCTGAAATTGATCAAGAGAACATTAGAGGAAAAACACTTTGATGTAGTACTTGCTGTTCATGTTGAGACATCTATTGGGGTAAGGAATCCTATAGAGGAGATTGCTGAACTGACACGTGCAACAGATACAGTGTTCTTCGTTGATGGTGTCTCCTCCGTAGGTGTCGAGAAACTCCTCATGGATGATTGGGGTGTCGACGTATGTGTTACAGCTTCCCAGAAGGGTTTAGAATCACCTCCTGGTTTGGCGCTTCTCGCATTCAATGCTAAAGCATGGGCTCTTATGGAGACGGTGAATAGACCCGACTGGTATCTGAATCTGAAGATCTGGAAAAAGTATGAACCCTATTGGGGACCGTTACATCCACAGTTGATCACTCATGCCGTTCCTATCGTTCGTGCTATGACTGTCGCACTCAAGCGGATGCTTTCCGAGGGGTACTTAGCTCATATCGACAAGTATGTTGAAGTCACTGAATATTTCAGACAACGAGTGACAGAGATCGGCTATGAACTGTTCAGTTCAAAAGACTATGCACATGGTCTTACCGCTATCTCAATCCCTTTTGGGAAATCCATTGAATTAGTAGATTATTTTAAGAAAGAACATCAGATCCTTATTGGTGGGGGTCTTGGACCTGCAAAAGGAAAAGTGATTCGGGTTGGACATATGGGGCCGGTAGCTGACCCTAAACAACTGGACCAAATAATCGATATCCTTAAACAAGCTAAAAAGGATCTATCCCTATGAGTACCATACAGAACTCATTCGAGGGGAAGACTGTATTCATCACTGGATCAAGTAGGGGGCTAGGAAAGACGTTTGCCCGATCATTTTGTGAGGCTGGTGCCAAGGTCATCTTACATGGACGTGATGAAAAGCGGCTAGAGCAGACGACCACTGAATTCAGACAAGCTGGATACGATGTAAAGTCTATTGCCTTTGATATAACCGATATGAGGGCCGTTCAGATAGGTGTTGATCAGATTGAGAAGAATATTGGTCCAATAGATATTCTGATGAATAATGCGGGTCGTAATATTCGAGATCATTTTCTTACCATGAGCTTTGAGAACTTTGATACCGTGATGAAGACGAATCTCTATAGTATCTTCTACGTCGGTCAGGCTGTAGCAAAGCATATGGTAAAAAGAAAAGAGGGCAAGATCATTAATATCTGTTCTTTACTGAGTGAAGTTGCTCGACCAGGTATCCCTGCCTATGCAACTTCAAAAGGGGCTGCGAAGATGCTAACGAAAGCTATGGCTGTTGATCTAGCTGAATTCAATATCCAGGTCAATGGGATTGCTCCAGGGTATTTTGCGACCGAGATGAACACTCCATTGGTTGAGAACAAGGAATTTGATAGTTGGTTAAGAAATAGGACACCTCAGAACCGTTGGGGAGATGAGATCGAATTGACAGAGGCTGCAAGATTCTTGGCAGGAGTAGGTACAAGTTACATGACTGGACAAGTCCTGATCATTGATGGTGGTATCCTCTCATCCCTATAGCTACATATAAGGAATAAATCTATGAAAACATTAGAATATAGTGGGAATTGTTCAATCCATTTAGGGGAGAAACCAGTTCCTGAACCAGCGTCTGATCAGGTAAGAATCAAAGTTTCCTATGCTGGTATCTGTGGGACTGACATGCATATCGCTGATGGTCAGCATCCTCGTGCAAAGGGTGGGCTTGTCATGGGCCATGAATTTTCTGGAACCATCGATAAAGCTGGTGTTGATACCGATTTCTCTGTTGGAGAGCGGGTAGTCGTTGAACCTTTGATAAGCTGTGGAAGTTGTTATAGCTGTAGATCTGGTTATCCTCATGTTTGCCAGAACTTGGGATTGTATGGGATTGATGCTGATGGAGCCTTTGCAGAATATGTGGTGATTGCATCGGATAAGGTGTATAGACTACCGGACTCTATTCAGATGGTTCATGGAGCCCTTGTAGAACCTATGGCTGTTGGTGTTCATGCTATAAGACTCTCGAACTTGAAATCTCTTGATACGGTTCTGGTCATTGGTGGAGGACCTATAGGGCTGTTTGTCGCCATAGCTGCTAAACAGGCTGGTGCAGATGTCTTTATATCAGAGATCAACCCCTTTAGGAATACATTGCTCAAGCGACTGGGGTTCAAGACTTTCGACACGAATAGTGAACCATCGGTGAGAGATGAGATTACTGATGGGAAAGGGTTTGACGTTGTGTTTGACGCTGCCGGAGGACCTGAGACGCTAAAGATCGCAAATGTGAATGTTCGAGTAAAGGGACAAGTTGTCATGGTTGCAATCCCTACACAGGATCGAGCAGTCTCCTATGTTCCAATCAGCTTTAAAGAGATCTCCTTGATTGGGGTAAGAGTCTATGAATACTATGATTTCCATAGAGCTATTCACATGCTAGAGAACCTTGATATGGACCTGTCTCTATTGTATCAGGTGTATCCTCTTGAATCGTATGAAGAAGCCTTTGCCTCTGCAAAAGGCGGCGATGATGTGATGCGGGTCTTATTCGATCTTGAAGGAGCCGATGTATGAGTTTCGTGGTTGCACAGGTAGACTATGATTATCCTGATAGAGAAATTGAGAAACAGATCATCGAAGCGGCTGGGGGAGTCCTGAAATCAGCTCATTTGTTAACTGAAGATGAGGTGATCGAGTTTGCGGCAGATGCAGATGCGATCATTGTTCAGTATGCCCCCATAACGAGAAAGGTCTTAGAGAGTCTTCCAAAGTGTAAGATCGTAAGTAGATATGGTATTGGAATTGATAATGTCGATGTAAAGGCTGCTAAAGAGCTTGGTATCTATGTAGCTCATAATCCCCAATATTGTATCAATGAGGTCTCAGATCATGCAATCGCGATGATCCTCTCTCTTCAAAGACATATCACTCGGGGTACTCAACAGGTAAAACAGGGGATATGGGATTTCACTAGACTTGTTCCGGTAAAAGCTGCAGATCGAACAACGATTGGTCTCGTTGGCTTTGGGAATATTGGACGACGGACAGCAGAGAAACTCAAGGTCTTTGGATTTTCTATCATTGCTTATGATCCCTATGTATCAGATGAGGTCTTCAAAGAGTATGGAGTCTCAAGCGTTTCGTTAGAGCATGTGATGGAGCAGTCTGATTGTATCTCTGTCCATTGTGCTCTTACAGAAGAGACAGTCAATCTTATTGATGAGAAGATGCTCTCTTTGATGAAGACCGATAGCTTTATCGTCAATACATCAAGGGGACCGGTTATTGATATTGAAGCACTATCTGTTGCATTAGAAATGGAAAAGATCCACGGGGCAGCTCTTGATGTACTACCGAACGAACCTCCACATTCTTTTGATCGTATATCCCATATGCCAACACTCCTATTGACTCCACATATTGCATTCTATTCTGAGACTTCGATCATTGAACTCAGATCGACCATCGCTGAACAGGTCGTTCAGGTCATGAAGGGAGATGTTCCTCGTTTCAATGCCTATTGATAATGATCGTTCATAACTTCAGATTGAGATACTTAGATCCCCTGATAGAACTTAGATCAGGGGATTACTATTGCTAATTCTTACTGTATCTTTCCTCGGTGAATCAAAGAGATGGATATTACTCCTGATCTTTGATAAACCGTTTGTTCTCATACATCCGTTGATCGACTATATGATAGAACTCATCAAAACCCACCTCATCAGAGGCTCGATATACCCCAGTTCCTGCAGCTACCTTTAGCTGTTCGGGCAGTGTATCTGATTCTTTCACGAGTTCCTTTTCAAATTGAGCAGAGGAGTTTTCATACAACTCCTCACGGTTGTCTCTTAACAATACGGCGAACTCATCACCACTGATACGATAGCATCTTCCTGTCTTGCCGTAGGAGTCCTCGAGAGCTTTATATACGGTTGCTAGCGCGTTGTCTCCGGCTATGTGGCCATAGTTGTCATTGATCTTCTTCAGATCATTCAGATCGAAGAGAATGAGTCTGAACCCGTCGATACTGTTCTCATTCATAAATGCTTCAAGATCTCTATCGAAGGCCGTTCTGTTCAGACCACCAGTAAGACTGTCACGATAGGCAAGTCGCTGGTAGAAGAGAGTCTCATTATTCTTTATTATCAGGTCATTTATATAGGAGATAGAATCGGCAGCTAGTAAGAGGTAGAAGAACATGATGCCGATCGATATGAAACTAGATTGAAAATCATATTTCTGTAAGAAGAAGAATACGATCTCTATAGCAGTGAAGCATACTAGAATCACAAAATAGTTCAGAAATCTTCGTGCCTCTCTATTGGTTCGTCGGAAACTCTCATCTAAGAGGATCCCGATCAGTGTTAATGCACATACTATGATGAGAATCATTGAGATTCTAGCAGACTGAATGAAGAACAAAGTCCCTGAGAGCTGCAGGATCAGTATCATGAAGAGTTCAATGCTGAACAGAGCAATGAACCCAGAGAGGATAGGCCTGATCTTTTTTCTGACGATTGGTCTAATATACAATAACAGTGGGATCGGGATACATGTTACAGCAAGATACCCGAGGCTGCCGATGAAGAACCTGTTTCCCGTGAATATCTGTAGGATCCTAGTCTCCGATAAGAGCCATACACCGATGATGACAGCAAACTCCCCAAGATACAGAAGACGTGCATCAGCATTGATCTTTCGTGTGAGTGGGGTGATGAAGATGAATATCATACCAATCACGATCAGGAAGAATGAGATGATGAAATCCAGGAATCGATCACTCAATGATTCAATGAGAAGAGCTTCTCCGGTTCCAAAGGAGATCGAGTTCACCATACCTGAGAACTCTTCTACAGGAGAGGAGAATGTGATACTCAACGTGTGATCTTTAAAACAGGAGGGGAGATGTATAAAATGCCAGACACTCGGATAGGGATCATAGAACCAGGTCGATCTGCTCTGGATATCATTGCTATAGATCTCTTTGCCGTCACTGAATACCGATACACTCATCATCGATGCTCGTAACTTGAGTACAGACCCTGAAAGCCCGGATGTGATCCCTTCTCGCGTTATGGTATAGGGTGTATTTGGAGGAATATCCAAATTCAGAGGAATCTGTGCATCAGATAATACAGTATCAGAAAAGGTTACTGTCCATCCATCATTAAGGTCCTGAACCTCACCACCAAGGCCGAAGTCCTTAGCACTCATAGACATGAAGAGTGTGATGAGGAGAATCACTAATGAGAAAACTAGGAAGTGAGACAGTTGTATTGCTGCTCTTTTTTCAAGAGACATGTATACCTTCTTGATTGGTTTTCTCAAGCATAGAATCACAGACTGTTTTTAACAAGGTATTATTGAAAAATAAATCTAATTTTTACTTTTGTTGATTCGCATGCTTTGTATTTCAATGATAGTTAGATGATCTAAAAGCGATTGAGAGAATCAGTATTGAAGAGCGGTTACTCCAATAGAAGGGGTAGCCGCTCTTCATCTCTATCTTCTATACTCCGGGAGTCTCTTCACTAGAGGTGTTGTAGTATTCAGATGTGTGATAGCTTCGATCGCAGCCTCGGCAGCACTGGTTGTAGTGGTATAGGGGATCTTCATCCTCATCGCTTCGGTCCTGATATCATCATCACTCTTCTTTGCCATGAATCCCATCGGGGTATTGATGACCAGATCTATTCGTCTGTTCCTGATATTATCGATGATATTCGGATGACCTTCGTGAACTTTCAGGATGATCTCACAAAGAATACCTGCATCATAGAGGTCTCTTGCTGTTCCTCTCGTTGCGGTGATCGTGAACCCAAGTCTATCGAAGGCCTTAGCTATCGGGATTATGGTCTCTCTGTCTCTCTTGTTCACCGAGATGAATACCTTCCCTCTATGAGGTAGTCTATTACCAGCACCGATCTGTGACTTTGCGAAGGCCTCTCCAAAGGTCTTCCCAGAGCCCTGGACCTCTCCAGTCGATCTCATCTCCGGTCCAAGGACGGGGTCGATATCACTGAATCTATCAAATGAGAATACCGCCTCTTTGACTGCCCAGCCTGTGGTACAGCTTCCCATCCCTATACCATCCTTACCTACAAGACCCTGTTCGCTCAGATTCTTTCCGATCCATGATTGAACCACAGCATCGATGAGATTGACACTGGAGTTCTTCGAAAGGAATGGTACCGTTCGTGAAGCTCTAGGATTGACTTCAAGAATATAGAGGATCTCATCTTTCACTGCGAACTGGATATTAAGAAACCCGTGGAGTTTCGTCTCTCGTGCGATAGCCACTGCAGCATGCTTCATCTCCTCATTGATCGCCTGAGAGGTCTTATAGGGAGGGAATACACAGGCTGAGTCACCAGAGTGTACACCTGCAGCCTCGATATGCTGCATGATCCCACCGACATAGACATTATAACCATCTGCGATGGCATCGAGGTCATATTCGAAGGCATCCTCAAGGAACTGGTCGACGAGGACAGGAGCCTCTTCAGATATGGTGATACCCTTCTTCAAGAACTCCTCAAGTTCCTGATCGTTATAAGCTATGAACATACTCCTGCCACCAAGGACGAAAGAGGGTCTCAAGAGTACGGGGAACCCGATCTCATGAGCTGCAGTCCTGACTCTGTCATTCGTTCCTGCCATCCTGTTCTCTGGTTGTCTGAGCCCCAGTCTGGTGATAAGTGCAGAGAATTTCCCTCTATCCTCAGCATCATTGATACTTTCGATAGGGGTTCCGATGATATGTGCTCCAGCCTTCTCTAAGGTCTCTGCCATGTTGAGTGGGGTCTGTCCACCAAGTTGTACGACAACATCCTTGATCTGCTCCTTTTCCATGATAGCAATCACATGTTCAGCAGTCAGTGGTTCGAGGTAGAGCCTGTCAGAGGTGTTGAAGTCTGTCGAGACCGTCTCTGGGTTGGAGTTTACCAGAATCGCCTTCTTCCCATGGTCCTGGTAGGCAAGGGATGCAAGGGTACAGCAGGTATCGAATTCAAGTCCCTGTCCGATCCTGTTCGGGCCGCTTGCAAGGATGATGATACCCCCTTCACCTATAGGCTCTCCCTCATCGATCTCACCATAGGTGGAGTAGAAGTAGGGAGTCTGTGCAGAGAATTCACCTGCACAGGTATCAACGAGATGGTAGGCGGGTTTGATTCCAGCTTCAGATCTCATCTGATTGATCTCTGTCTCCTCTGTTCCTGTCAGTCTTGCGATATGTTTGTCAGAGAATCCCATTCGCTTGCCCTTCATGAGCAATTCTGATGAGATCTCCTTACCTGCAGCTTCGATCATGTTCTCCAGATCTATCTGTCTTGTCATCTGGTAGAGGAACCATCTATCATAACCAGTCTTCGCTGAAAGAGCTTCTACTGACTTTACTCCGAGCTCTTTGAGTTTGGAGTAGATAGCGAATATCCTCAGGGGATGGGCTGACGTAAGGATCTTCTCCATCTCCTCGTCTGAGAAGCCCTCTAGGGCACCAAGTCCCTGATAGGAACGTTCTGTTGCTCTGATCGCCTTATTCAAAGCCTCATTAAGGGTTCTTCCTATTGCAAGAGTCTCTCCGACACTCTTCATCTGGGTCCCGAGAGCAGAGTATCCCATTGGGAACTTCTCCAATTCGAATCTAGGAACCTTTACCGCACAGTAATCGAGTACTGGCTCGAAGCAGGAGGCTGTCGCACCGGTGATCTCGTTGAGTACTTCATCAAGTGTGTACCCCACTGCGAGTTTTGCAGAACATCGTGCGATCGGGAAGCCCGTCGCCTTTGAAGCGAGAGCTGATGATCTTGATACTCTGGGGTTCATCTCTATTACGACCAATCGATCACTGTCAGGTTCCATTGCGAACTGTACGTTCGATCCACCACAGTCTACGCCTACAGCTCTGAGGATATCTATCGAAGCATTCCTCAGGGTCTGATATTGGCGGTCGGAGAGTGTCTGGATAGGCGCAACGGTGATACTGTCACCAGTATGGACCCCCATAGGATCGATATTCTCGATCGAACAGACGATGATCGCATTATCTGCATGGTCTCTCATGACTTCAAGTTCGAACTCCTTCCAGCCGATGAGAGATTCTTCAACAAGAGCCTCACGAGTCGGACTGGCATGTAAGGCCTTCTCGATAAGTGGGATGAATTCTTCTTCAGTCTCCGCGATACTTCCCCCAAAACCACCTAAGGTATAGCTTGGTCTGATGATGATCGGAAGTCCTAGTTTCTCTTTGAAAGAGATGGCGTCCTCGATATTGTTGATCAATCGTGAGTTCGGTGATTCCAATCCCAGTTTTGCGACGACTTTCTTGAATTCTCCTCGATCCTCTGCCAGAGTGATGGAGTCGATTCCTGCTCCAATGACTTCTACCCCATATTTTTCGAGGATTCCCTCTTTGGCTAGTTCTAAAGTCAGGTTCAAGCCTGTCTGCCCCCCCATAGTGGTAAGGACTGCATCGGGTCTCTCGTTCCTGATGATCTCCTCTACATACTCTACCGATAACGGCTCCATGTAGATACTGTCTGCAATTCCTGGAGTCGTCATCACAGTCGCCGGGTTCGGGTTCACGAGGATGACCCGATACCCCTCTTCCTTCAGTGCTTTGACTGCCTGGGTCCCTGAATAGTCGAATTCGCAGGCTTGACCGATGACGATCGGACCGCTTCCAATGATCAGAATTGATTGAATATCTTTTCTTGCAGGCATATATCCTCCTAGGACTGCTGTGCTTGTGTTAATACTGCATCGAAGAACCAGCTTCCATCATGAGGTCCTGGCGATGCTTCGGGATGAAACTGAACAGACATGATCGGCAGTGTGTTATGCTTCAACCCTTCGACTGAACCGTCGTTGGCATTGATGAACCAGCAACTGATCTCCTCTGGTAGACATTCTGCCTCTACAGCGAACCCATGGTTCTGAGAGGTTACGAAGACCTTGCCAGTCTCCTCGTCTCGGACCGGATGATTCCCACCATGGTGACCGAAGGTCATCTTGTAGGTCTTGGCACCGATCGCATTGGCGATCAACTGGTGACCGAGACATATACCATAGATCGGCATCTTCCCGATACATTGTTTGATCAATTCGATCTGTGGTGTGAGTACTGCTGGGTCTCCTGGACCATTTGATAGGAAGAGCGCTTGAATACCGGCAGTACTTATCTCCTGGTAGGTTATATCGGAGGGGAAGAGGGTCACCTGAACGTCTCTTTTCACGAGCTCGTCTATGATCGAGTTCTTGATCCCATAATCGACGAGACCCATCTTGAATGAACCTTTCTCGTTTATGGTCATAGTCCTCTGTGTACCTACATCGGTGATCAGATTCTGTCCCTCCATAGAGGGTCGAGCCTTTAGCCAGGATAGGACGAGTGCTAGACCTTCTTCAGTCATTTTGTCTTGATCGGAAGCTACGATCACTCCATTCTGCGAACCCTGGTCCCTTAGGGAGAGAGTAAGCCGTCTTGTATCGATATCGGAGATACCAGAGATGCCTTCTCGTTTCATAAAGGAGTCTAGTGACTCTCTACCCGGAGGAAGCGGCCCATCGTAATAATCACGAACGACCAGCCCTGAAGCTTTGATCTCCTTGGACCCCTTTCGCTGTTGGGGACCACCCTCGGACCATGTTTTCTCTGTTCCATAATTACCAATATGAGGGTAGGTCATCAGAACTATCTGACCAGTATACGATGGGTCTGTCAGGATCTCATGGTATCCTGTCATACTCGTATTGAAAACGACTTCTCCACAACCGGAAATGAGTGCAGCTGCAAGCTCATTTGGTCTTAGGGGTGGAGTTCCAAATGATGTACCTTGATACACGGTCCCATCTGCCAGGACTAGATACGCAGTATTCATTATGACTTCCTTAATAGTTTCTGTATAATTTATGCATAAATATACAAGAATTATGTATATTCAGCATCTAAATTGGTAGGATATTACCTATTTATACATATTTATGCAACACGTAAAAGAGATGTTTGAGGATGTTTGTTGCAAAAAAATATTGATATGCAACAATGATTAGATGATACCATTCTCCTGCTGTCTGAAGCGCCTGGGGGTGGTCCCTTCGATCCGTTTGAAGATCGAACAGAAATAGCTTTCACTATCGTAGCCTACTAACTTCGCGATCTCAGAAATCCTCATTTCAGGATGCTCGCAGAGAAGAGACTTACTTTTGTTTATTCTGAAAGTATTTATGTATTCAAAGGGTCGGCATTTCACAGCTTTTTTAAAAAGAATACAGAAATGCTGAGGAGAGACATCAATCTCAGAAGCAAGTTCTGCAATGGTGATCGGTAGCCTGTAGTTGTGCTCGATATAGGCAAAGACATGTCGTAATCTATTATGTTGCACATCAAAGGAGTCGTCCCCAGTGATGTGGACGTACCGGTAGAGACGAAGAATGAATGAGTATACAAGAGCGGAGGCTTCGAGGCCCTTCATAGGCTGGTCACACTGCAGGATGAAAAGAGCCTTCTCAATCATGTTCTCTAAGACGATGGGATCAGAGATCGTGAAGAAGTCTGATTCTGTAAGACCAACTGTATGGAGCATGGGGATGATATGAGATCCTCCGAAGGTGAACCATGAGACAGTCCAGGATCCTGCTGTTGTGTGATAGCTGTGGGGCACATTGGGATACAGGAGTATAGCTTCTCCAGGTTTCACCTGTTTGGTCACCTTATTGATAGTGACCTCTCCCTCACCGTCAAGAAACTGGATCCATTGAAAATAGGGATATCCAAAAGGCCGATCTATCGGTTCCTGTTCGTAGATAGCTCCTGCCCCTACAAGATAATAGGGGAGTTGTTTCTCAAGTTCAGAAAGGATAGAGAACTGGTAATTATGCTTTTCCATATTCATATTTTAATATAACTATGAATATTTTGCAAATTATTTTTCATAATATACAGTCTTCGAACTGAAATCTATAAGAATATTAAACTCGTACTATCTTTATAACTGCTTTAAAGCTGGTATTTAGGTTTGAATATGAAAATAATGATAAAACGAGAAAAATCCTTTCATTGACGGCGTGGAATGGTGGTATATAATATTAATATCCTTATATTTACAGGATGTTAGAAATTCAAGGAGGACGAAATGAAAAGGTTAGGTTTAGTATTGATGGTCGTAGTATTCATGATTACTGCGTTTCCTGTATTCAGTGGAGGTCAAGCTGAAACAGTCGTAGAATCAAAACAGACGATGGTTATTTATAATTCAATGAATGGTGATCCGGAACCAAGACGGGTAGATGAGGCTCTCGTTGCCGAGTTTGAGACTGAAAATAGTGATATTGAGGTCGTTCATAGTATCATTGCTCATGAAGATTTTAAAACAGCGATCAGAGCATATCTGACAGCATCGACCCCACCAGATGTACTTACCTGGTTTGCTGGAAACAGAGCTAGATTCTTCATAGACAAGGGGCTGATCATGGATATCAGTGATGTATGGGAATCAGAGGGATGGAATGATTCATATGCGAAGGGTTGGCAGGCAATGAGTTCTGTTGACGGGAAACAGTATTTCCTTCCAACTTCATGGTACTGGTGGGCTGTATACTATAGACCAAGTGTATTCGAGAAATATGGACTTACAGAGCCACAGACATGGGATGAACTCATGAATGTCTGTGAGACTCTTGTTGATAACGGTATTGCTCCTTTCACGATCGGAACAAAGTACCGATGGACTGCAGCTGCATGGTTTGATTATCTCAACATGCGAATCAATGGACCTGAGTTCCATATCAACCTGATGCTCGGAAAAGAGAGTTATGCAGATGATAGAGTCAAAGACGTATTCGAAAAATGGGGAATGATGATCGAAAAAGGCTACTTCATCGAGAATCCTGCTGCCTATTCATGGGCAGAGGCTATTCCCTTCATGGCTGATGAGAGTGCTGGTATGTATCTGATGGGAGACTTCATCAGAGACTCAGTCCCAGCAACGATCTCTGATGATATCGACTTCTTCAGATTCCCTATCATCGATGCTTCAATACCTGTAGGTGAAGATGCTCCTACTGATGGTTATTTCATCGCTGCAAACTCACAGAATCCTGAAGAGGCTAAGAAACTTCTTGCAAAATTCGGTTCTAAGGCAGCACAGGAATTCAATGCAAGTGAACTCGGACGACTACCTACGAACGGTGATGTCGATACAAGTATGTTCAATGCATCACAGCAGAAAGGTATCGATATGATCAACAGCTCAGACTTCGTAGCTCAATTCTATGATAGAGATACAACTCCTGAGATGGCTGATGAGGGTATGAATGCATTCATGGAATTCTGGGACAATCACTCAGCAGCAGATATCGATAGAATCTGTGGTCGACTCGAAGAGGTTCGACAAGAAGTATTCGCTCAATAGGTAACATAAGAAACAATCTCTATAGGGAGCAGGTGCTCTGCTCCCTATAACTATGTATAGGTGTAATATGGGAAAGACAAAGAAAGCAAAACTATATAATCCATGGGCTCCATGGTTATTCCTTGCTGTGCCATTACTTATCTATCTCGTGTGGGTCATCGGGCCGATGCTCTACACATTCTTTTTGAGCCTCACCAAGTGGGATGGTCTATCAGCTCCATCGTTCATCGGGATAAAGAACTATCGGAAGTTATTCGATGATCCGGTGTTCTTCATCTCATTGAAGAATAACTTTGTATGGATAGCCTTCTTCATCACTATCCCGGTGATTCTGGGACTTGCTCTGGCAATGGCTCTCAACAGGGACATCAGGGGATCAAAGATCTTCAAAGCACTATTCTATTCTCCAATGGTTCTCTCTCTAGTCGTCTGTGGACTGATCTGGTCCTGGCTCTATAATCCGACACAGGGACTATTCAATGCTGTCTTAGAGGCAGTCGGTCTAGAGCATATGGCTCAGGGATGGCTTAGTGATCCAACATATGCATTGGGCTCAGTCATTACCGTAGCGATATGGAGACAGGTCGGATACGTCATGATCCTCTATTTGGCTGGTCTGCAGAGTGTAGATCCATTTCTGGTTGAAGCGTCTTTGATCGATGGTGCGAACAAGTGGCAATCCTTTGTTCATGTGATCCTCCCACAACTTCGCCCGATGACCGTAGTAGTGGTAGTCATCAGTATCATAGATTCATTGCGTGCCTTCGATCTGGTCTCTGTCATGACGAGAGGGGGTCCATATAATCGGACGAGTGTATTGGCGAACTTCATGTATATCGAATCATTCAATAACTACAAGATGGGCTATGGAGCAGCAATATCAGTGATCCTCTTCATGATCAGTCTGATATTCATCATCTTCTACCTGCGTGTCGTCATGCAGGAAGAGAACTAAAGGGGAGTAGTATGCAATCTGTAAGAACGAACAGACATATCTCGAAGATACTCATCTATGTGCTACTCATCCTTGGTGTCGTGATCTGGATGATCCCGTTCATCACATCGATCATGACATCCTTCAGATCTAATGATGAGATCATGACCTATGGGTTTCTCTCATTACCAAAGACACTGAAATTCGATAGTTTCGTTGCCGCATGGCAGAGAGGTAACCTCAAACAGTACCTTCCAAACAGTTTTATCATCACCGTACCTTCATTGGTTCTGACTTTATTTCTCTCGACACTATCTGCATTTGCGCTTGCAAAGTATAAGTTCAAAGGAAGGAATGTCATCTTGGGTATTTTCGTCGGTGGTATGATGCTACCGTTTCAGATCCTTCTACTGCCAGTCTTTCGACTCACCGAAGCGTTCGGTATCTATGATAGTTACTGGGCGTTGATTGGAATTCATACAGCGTTCCAACTTGGATTCTGTACATTTGTGTTAAGAAACTATATGGTTACGATTCCTGATTCAGTATCTGAAGCAGCACGTATTGATGGGTGTAATGATTTCACGATCTATTCAAAGATAATCATGCCTCTTGTAATTCCGGCGATGGCAGCTGTAGCTACCTTGGAATTCACCTGGATATTCAATGATTATATATGGGCCTTGATTCTGCTGAGGTCCGAGAAACTGATGCCGGTCACTGCAGGACTCGCAAAACTACAGGGCCAGTATGTCATGGATTGGACTGTCATCACTGCTGGGGCACTACTTGCAGCTATTCCAACGATCATCATATTCGTAGCGCTTCAAAGATATTTTATTCAGGGTCTGACAATGGGATCGAATAAGTAGTATAATTCATACTATATACTTTTACAGGAATAGGATAAGGACATGTTGAAAGAGACGATAAACGGTTTCACCTATGGTGGTGATTATAATCCGGAACAGTGGGAAAAGACATATTGGGAAGATGATATGCGCTTGATGAAGAAGGCGCAGGTGAATCTGGTATCTATTGGTATCTTCAGTTGGGCAAGACTTCAGTCAAAAGAGGGTGTGTATGATTTCACCTGGCTTGATGAGATCCTTGATCTTTGCCATGAGAATGGTATCTTTGTAGACTTGGCGACTGCGACCGCATCGGTACCACCCTGGGCCTATAAGGATCATCCAGATATCTTTCCTGTCGATAAACAGGGAAACAGGTTGTGGTATGGCTCAAGACAGACCTACTGTCCGAACAGCCCCTCCTACCACAACCTGACCAAAGAGCTGGTTACCACGATAGTCAATCGCTATAAGGATCATCCTGCACTGGTCATGTGGCATATAAACAATGAGTATACCTGCCATGTCCGAGAATGCTTCTGTGATACTTGTGCTGCTGAGTTCCGTGTCTGGCTCAAAGAACGATATGGGACTCTGGATAGACTCAATGGTTCCTGGGGGACCTCTTTTTGGAGTCAGTGGTATCATAACTGGGAAGATGTGATGCCTCCAAGGCAGACAACAACCCAACATAACCCAGGTCAGGTATTGGATTATCAACGATTCATGTCTGATAGTGTTCTCAACTGTTTTATGATCGAGAAGAAGATCATCAGAGAGATGTCACCTGATATCCCTATCACGACGAACTTCATGCTCGATTGGAAGCCTCTTGATTATGTGAAATGGGCAAAGGAGATCGATGTGATCTCTTGGGACTCCTATCCGAATCCTGCGACTGGGGTCCATCCTGCAAAGAATGCCATCGACCATGACTTGATGAGAGGTCTCGCTGATGGGAAACCTTTCATACTCATGGAACAGTCTCCCTCACAGGTGAACTGGAGAGATATAAACACGGTCAAATACCCTGGTCTGAACAGGCTGTATAGCCTGCAGTCTATCGGACATGGTAGTGAGGGGGTCATGTACTTCCAGTGGAGACAATCCCGACGTGGGGCTGAGAAATTCCATTCGGCCTGCATCACCCATACTGGTGATGAGAACTCGAGAGTCTACAAAGAGGTTGTAGAGATTGGAGAAGAGCTCAAAGCCCATACCGATATATCTGGTAGTGAAGTGAAGAATCAGGTTGCTATCATGTATGATTATGACAACTGGTGGGCAGTAGAATACGAACCTGGACCAAGTTGCGCAGTGAAGTATCGGGATATGATCCTAGACTACTATACAGCGTGTTATGATGCTAATATCGGAGTCGATTTTGTATTCCAGGACAGCGATATCTCTCAATACGAACTGGTCATCGCACCCTTGTCTTATATGGTCAAACCCTCGATGGCAGAGTCAGTCAAACGATTCGTAGCTTCTGGTGGTGTCTTCATCACCAGCTTCTTCAGTGGGATCGTAGATGAAGAGGATGCAGTTTTCGAGAACGGGTATCCTGGACCTTTGGCAGATATCCTCGGGATCTCTATTGAGGAGTTCAATCCATTAGAGAGTCACATGTTCAATGGGATCACCGATGCTCTGCAGTCAAGTAAAGTGACGATGTGGACAGAGTTGATCAGATTGAAAGGTGCCCAGGCCTATGCTAGTTTTACAGAGGACTACCTTGAAGGTGAACCAGCTGTCACCTGTTATGATTATGAGAAGGGACAGTCCTGGTATGTAGGGACTAGACCGGAACCTACCTATTTAAGAAGGTTCCTTGAGAAAGTCTGTTATGACCATGGTATCGAACCGGTCTTGAAGACTCCTCTCGGTGTCGAAGTCACTAAAAGAGTAGATGGTGAGAACACATGGTTATTCATCCTCAATTTCAATAGAGACGAGATGAGTATCGATCTTTGTGGCCTAAGTGGTCTCGAACTACTTTCAGGGGAAGAGGTCTCCCAGAAGATCAGCATCCGTGCAGTCTCTCCCATGATCATTAAGTTATCATAATTATCTATTCGGAAAGATCGAGCAAGGCAGGGTTGATGAATATCAACCCTGTTTCTCTATCAAGTTTATTGAGAGCTCTCTCATCTGATCATATCTTGATCTCAATGTTCCTACCGGGTTATTGATCCCTCTGACAGCATTCAGTAGGACATTGACTGAGAATCCCTCTCTCCGAGCATCGACAGCGGTATAGAAGACGCAGACATCTGCTGCAAGTCCACAGATATCGATCGTGGTGATACCTCTCTCTCGGAAATATCCTGCTAGGCCTGTAATCGTCACCTTGTCATTTTCATAGAAGGCTGAATAGGAGTCAATATTAGGGTTGGTCCCTTTTCTGAGAATCAGATCTATGTGCTCGGTATCAAGGTCTGCCTGAAAGTCAGCTCCTGCTGAACCAGCGATACAATGATCTGGCCAGATTACCTGTTCACTGTCTCTCCATCGGATGCTAGTGAACGGAGCCTCTCCTGGATGTTCTGATAGGAATGAGAAGTGATTCTCAGGATGCCAATCCTGAGTCGCGACCACGCAAGAATACTCTCTCATGAGCCGGTTAACCGGCTCTACGATCTGCTCTGCTCCAGGTACCTCCAGAGGGCCACCTAGACAGAAATCATTCTGTATATCAATGATGAGTAGTGCATGGTCTTCTCTCATATCAGCTCTCCAACTTATCTAGACCTACAAGGAATAACTCGAATGATTCGTTACGACAGGCTTTGGGTTTGAGGGGCTTGACCTTTGCGAAAATAGTCCTCATATTCTTGATGACCTCCTGCTCCCCACCCCCCTGAAAGATCTTGATTACCAGATTCCCATGAGTCTTAAGCTGTGATTGTGCTACATAGACGACAGACTCTGCAAGTCCCTGAGACTTCATCGTATCGACTGAACGGATCCCTGTGGTCGCAGGAGCGGCATCACTGATGATACAGTCATATGGTCCAAGTTCTGTCATGACTTTCAGGTTCTCCTCACTGAAAGCATCACCGATCAACGGTGTTACCGTTGGAGGTAATGGATTGAGTTCAAGAGGCTTCAAGTCCACTGATACGATTGAGCCTGTCCCCTTGATCAGTTTCCTGTGGGTATAAAGAGTCCAGCTCCCAGGAGCCGCCCCAATATCCAGGACCTTATCTCCAGGTTTAATCATATGAAATTTTTGTTGTATCTCTTCGAGCTTGTAGACCGAGCGAGCGGGGTATCCCTCTTTTTTTGCTTTCTTCGTATAATGATCTGCTTGTTCTCTGTTTTTTCCCATAGGGAGAGTATAGCACGATTTAGTAGAATATAAAAAGTGACGGTTGATTCGAAGAGGGGGGAGGGAGGGAGAGAGGTTTTCGAATCAACCGCCTAAACATAGAGGAGTTTATGAAAAAAATAAAACTGCTTTGTACTATTTATAAAGCAAACCCCGTGCCAACTTTTCCTGCTCGTGATGACTCTTATTCAGGGTTTTACCTAGGCTTAATGTGCAACTCTGACAGGAGTGGGTCTTACTGTGAAAAAAATACCCGCTATTCTTGACAGAACAGCAAGAACCCTCCTATGCTTGCGATATGCAAAACCGTTTAGACCGAATTGAAAAAGAGATCGAGAGAGTATTGCCCGACCATTGTTCTTCAGAATGGATAGAGCAGATCGTCGAGCAAATAATGGATAATCCGACTGCTCAGACCTATGATGAGTTCTGCCTTCCGGCAAAAGAGCTCCTTTCCTCTGGGGGGAAACGTTGGAGACCTCTTCTCATGGTCCTTATTGCTGAGATATTGGGTTCCCAGGAAGCTGCAGAGAAAGCCTACAGTCTGGTGACTGTCGTTGAGCTTCCACATAATGGGTCTCTTATCATCGATGATATTGAAGATGCCTCAGAATACCGTCGGGGCGCCCCTGCTGCCTATATCACTCATGGTATCGATATTGCGATAAATGCCGGGAATCTTCTGTATTATCTCCCTACCTCTGCTCTTGATGCTGCTGATATCACCGATGCGAAACGGTTGCAGATCTATCAGGTCTATTCGAAGTATCTCCGAAGAGTCCACTTTGGACAGGGACTTGATATTACTTGGCATAGACATCCTGAGATGATCCCCTCTGTAGAGGAGTATGAACAGATGTGCCGGTTCAAGACCGGTTGTCTTGCTGGAATGAGTGCTGAGATTGGCGCTATCACTGCCACAGATGATCAACAGATCATCAGGAGAGCCGGTATACTAGCTGAAAAGATCGGAGTCGGCTTCCAGATAAAAGATGATGTGATCAACTTGAGAGTCGGTAATCCTGGAAAGCATAGAGGAGATGATATCGTAGAGAACAAGAAGAGTCTTCCGATCATCCTCTTTCTCAAGGAGAATCCCCAGAAACTGGAGTACCTTCTCTCGATCTTCAAGATCGCTAGAGAGAAAGGTATTGAAAAGGCTCACTCAGAGATCGAAGAGCTTATAGAATTGCTCTTAGAAAGTGGTGCCGTCGATCGAGCTGAGAAGCGGGCACTTGCACTACTTGAGGAGTCAGTAGCTGAGATCAAAGAGCTGTTTGACGACTCTCCTGCAAGGGTCGAACTGTTATCGATGCTCACGAGATTTCGAGATTCCTAGGGCTAAAGCATTTGACTGTTCTCAGGATTTTTCCTATGTTTAACAGATGAATATTTCAATACTCCAGAAGCGATTTCGCTACAGTTATAGCAATGTCACCCTCTATCTGATCATTATAAATGCAGCAGTCTTTCTGCTTACCTATATGGATAGGAATCTCTTAGTCTATCTTTCTATGGTTCCTGGGCTTGTGATAGAGAAGCACTACTATTGGCAGTTCCTCACCTATATGTTCGCCCATTCGAACTTCAATCATATCCTATTCAATATGCTCGGTCTCTTTTTCTTTGGAACACAGGTCGAGAGGCGAATGGGTTCGAAGGAGTTCCTGCTATTCTACTTGTCTACTGGATTTCTTGCAGGTCTGTTCTCTTTCTTCTTCTATTGGATAAGTGGAGGGTATGGAGTATTTCTCTTGGGAGCCTCTGGTGCTGTCTATGCGGTATTGCTGGCCTTTGCAGCCTACTATCCTCAGGCAAGGATCTTCGTCTTCGGGATCATCCCGATAAAAGCTCCTATCCTGGTCATCATCTATACGGCGATCGAACTCTTTAGTCAGATGGCCTCGATCAGTTCAGGTGTCGCACATCTGACACACCTTGCCGGATTCGCCTTCGCTTACCTGTATCTCCTGATCAGATTACGAATCAATCCCATCGATGAATGGAGAGGTATATCGAGAAGAGGTCCATGGGGTTGATATTATCTGCTTGAGAGTACTAAACTCTTGATAGGGTCCGGTAGCTGATCATTCTGCCATACCCTCTCATCTTCTACAGGTGACCCAGTCGATGCCTTGATCGCCTTCAATGCATAATTCCCAGCTGTTATCGCATGATCTGCCATATGAGCTGTTGCAACCATATGCCCACCAGCTCTTACTACCAAACATGTGGTTGTATCTGTGATAGAACGTGCTTCGATCACAGCTCTCATCGAGGCTTCTCGTGCCTCTCCCACGGTAACTGAACCCTCGATCCAACCTCTGGCAGTCTTCATGAGTTCCTGCAGGAATACCTGATAGGATTCATCTAGATAGGATAGAACATGTTCTACACAGCTCAAACTCCATAGCATCAAGAGTCGATGATTCTCCTTGGTGAGGGCACCCCCGCGGTGAATGGCAAGGAACTCTCTGTCTCTCACCTAGAGTTCAACTCCAAAGATAAGTTTTACCAACACTCCGATTCCGAAAGAGAATGCTGCTACACCTAGACTGATACCAGCCATCTCGAAGAATCTCTTGGAGAATTTATAATCCTTAGCTACCGATATATAGTAGTTGAAGAGAAATATGATGACTACTGAGGTAGTCAAAGTCACCGCTAGGCAGACAAGATAATGATCAAAAAGTAGATAGGGTAGGATCAGTAATATGACTGTGATGATATAGGCGATTCCCGTATAGATCGATGAGGTCAGGGCATTCTCCCCATTCTCTGCCTTTGTGGAGAGATACTCCGAGGCAGCCATGGAAAAGGATGCTGCAATACCGGTGATCAATCCTGATAGGGCGATGATCCTGGTATTCTGAAAAGCAAAAGAGAGTCCAGCTAGGGTTCCAGTCAACTCTACGAGAGCATCATTGAGACCAAGAACGATCGATCCTAGATAGGCGAGCCTCTCCTCATTGATCATTCCGAGAAGTTCATGTTCATGTCTCTCTTCTTGTTCAATGACCTGCTTGATTCCTGGGATATAGTCATCGAGTCCAACATAATCAAGATTTACCGCCTGTTCTTCTCCCTTCTCAAGAAGCTTCAACCCGAAGGTCAGACCGAATATCGTAGTGACGAATAGGAAGAAGACCACTTTATGTCTTCTGAAGGACATCTCTTTTTTTGTATGGAGTTTGAGCATCTTATAATGAGCGAGTTCATCCTTTGCGATATGTTCGAGAACCTTCTTGTTCTCAGGATCCTTACACCTTGCTGCAACTCTCGTATATATCTCGTATGCGTCGATCTCATTCTGCTGATCTATGATCAGTTGTTCCATGATAGCTTGAGGAATCGGTTTTGTGCTCATAATCTTATAGTTCTCCGTGGTAGTTCAATTCGTTTCTTATGTCAGCATAGCCTCGTTTGATCACATCATAGATGAGTCTGATCTTTTCCTCATGATGCACGAACGATGATTTCATGGCATTGAGCGTGATCTTCTCTAGATCCCGTAGGGATAGATTGAAGTGATCAACCGCTAGAGCCATCTCATGAGAGAGAGTGGTGTCACTCATGAGGCGGTTATCGCTACTGAGGAGTACTCTAAAATGGTTACGATAGAAGAGATTGAACGGGTGTTCATCAAAATTCTTTGCAGCCCCGGTCCCGATGTTGGAACTCAAACACATCTCTAAAGGTATTCGTTTGTCTCTGATGAAATTCGAGAGGGATCCGAGTTTCTCTATTCGTAGTCCCTGAATCGTCATATCCTCGAGCAGATGAGTCCCATGCCCAATCCTGTGGGCTCCGCAGGTCTGTATTGCCTGCCAGATAGATTCCAGCCCAAATGCTTCGCCTGCATGGATCGTAATATTGAAGTTCTTGTTCCTGATATATTGGAACGCTTCGATATGTTTCTTTGGTGGATGACCATTCTCATCCCCAGCTAGATCGAATCCAACCACACCTCGGTCGCTGAAGGCGACTGCGAGTTCTGCAATATCCAAAGATATCTTTGGATCCTGATTACGGAGGGCACAGAGTATCAGTCCATAGCATACTCCGGTCGTACGTCTTCCTCGTTCGAGACCATCCAATACAGATGTCACGATATCTTCAAGATTCATGCCCTTCTGTTGATGGAGAATAGGGGCAAAACGGATCTCGGCATATACTACATGGTCCTGTGCAAAGTCCTCCATCGCTTCAAAGGCGATACGTTCTAATGCATCTTTACTTTGCATGACAGCGGTAGTCACAGAGAAAGTCTCAAGATACAGGGGAAGACTCTTTTGCTTAGCTCCCCTATGAAACCAGTTAGTCAGTTGGTCCTCATCGGTCGATGGGAGGGCTATATGATACTCTGATGCCAGATCTATGATCGTCTTTGGACGAAGACCCCCATCAAGGTGATCGTGTAACTCCACTTTAGGAATCTGCTTTATGAGTTCTTTTGTTACCATGCATCTACTATACAATAAGGAAAGGGGAAACAAAAGAGTATGGTTATGACTTACGTTGTGTGATAGGATATTTTCATGAGAAACATAACAATAGAAAGAAACTATATCAAGTATCCATCAGGATCATGTCTAATAAGCTTTGGTGATACCAAAGTCATCTGTACAGCAAGTATGAGTAACTCCGTTCCTCCTTTTCTGATCGGTTCAGGAAAGGGCTGGATCACCGCTGAATATTCGATGCTACCAGGAAGTACCGGTGGGGGACGAAAGAGAAGAGACGGTATCAAGAAAGATGGTCGAAGCACCGAGATACAGAGACTCATCGGAAGATCTCTCAGAGCTGCTGTCGATCTGGAGAGTCTTGGAGAGGTATCGATCACCATCGACTGTGATGTGCTTCAGGCTGACGGAGGTACGAGAACTGCTTCGATCACCGGTGGTTGGGTTGCTTTGTATGATGCCTTGAGAAAGCTCGCTGAAGATCAAGGAAAGACTGGTCCCGAGGAGTATCTTCTTGGACAGGTAGCTGCAGTGAGTGTTGGTAAAGTAGCAGGACAGATTATCTGTGATCTTGATTATTATCATGATTCAAGAGCCGAGGTCGATATGAATGTGGTTATGCGAGCTGGATCTCTTGTTGAAGTACAAGGTACTGGTGAAGATGGGGTCTTCTCACGAGCTGAACTGAATTTGCTCCTTGACTCTGCAGAAGAGGGGATCTCTGAGATCATGCTCAAGCAGAGAGAGGCTTTGGGTATATAAAAAAGTCTGGATTTTTTTATCATAAGACGGTATATTGAAAACATGAGAAAAACAGTAATATATATAATAGTGATTGGAACCATCATAGCAATGGTAGGATGCTCAAAAAGTCCAGAGACTGTAGAGAGTGTAGCCCCGGTAATCGAGAAGTCACAAGTTGCAACGACAACCTCTAGTGGTGATGGGAGTGGTTCTCTTCTGTTGAAGCAGGATTACAAGCTTGCGATCTTTGCAGGTGAGACTCTAGAAGGGATTTCATATGGTCCTGAGGTTCTCAAAGAACAGACTCTGACTATGATGAATGTCTGGACGACTACCTGTCCCTATTGTATCGAAGAGATGCCAATGTTGGAGGAGCTCTCCTCAGAGTTGATCTCTGAAGGTGTTCAGATCATTGGGGTGATCGGTGATGGAAAATACAGCGCATCGGCTGCACAGAAGATCATAGACTCTACTGGTGTAACCTATCTGAACCTAGTTCCTACAGGGACTAGTGAGAAGATCATATTCGAAATCGCCTATGCTGTACCTACAACCCTATTCGTCGATCAGAACGGTCGGGTCATCGGTGAACCAATCTTAGGGGTTCGTTCGAAAGATGAGTATACAGCTCTTGCAAGAGAGGCCTTGAAAGCTCTTTAACAGAAATAATTGGAAAAAGATGAGCATCTCCTGTATGATATTCTCAACGGAGGTGCTCGTATGCGATATTTCAAGAAAATTGCTGGAGATCAATGTTATCTCTCCCCGATAAACCTAGAAGACTCTGATCTCTATACTGAATGGCTCAATGATCTTCAGGTGACGCAGAATCTTACCTTGTCCTCCAAGAATATTACCCTTCATGGTGAGAGAGTCCTGTTAGAGGAATTATCTAAGGGACATAACTATGCGATCGTGGACTCTAGAGATGATACTCTGATAGGGAATTGCGGGATCATGAATTGGGATCAGACTCACCGGACCGGAGAGGTCGGTATCTTCATCGGTCCCAAAGAGTCTAGAGGTAGGGGAATCGGCACAGAGGCACTAAGACTTCTCTGTGGGTATGCTTTTGACTATATGAACATGGGCTCTCTTTTCTTGAGGGTCTTCGAGTTCAATGAGGCTGGTATTCGTTGTTATGAGAAGGTAGGCTTCAAGCGCTCTGGTCTCCTGAGGGATTCATTTATCATGAGAGGTAGAGCTTATGATACGATCCTCATGGATTGTCTCCCCTCTGATCTTATCCGGAACTAAAGAAAAAGCCTGTCTGATACTTCAGACAGGCCCTTGAGTCACTATTCAAATCAACATATTAGAAGATATTAGCAGATCGAGCCCAGTCATAGGCGGTCTCTCTGAGAACCTCATGTGAAGGCATTCTGAAGAAGATGATCTCCTCTCCCTTTACGACATAGATGCCATTATCAATGATCTGGTAGGAGAATTTACTATTGAAAGATCTATCAACAGTCTTGGTCTTCTTCCCTTTCCCACTCTCCAATGAGGCAATACACTCTTTGAGGTGATCTAGATTTCTGTCATACATCCTGCCGACATTTCCACTATTTTCCATATCCTCAAAATCGATGACCTGGATATCAGTGAAGATCAGAGCAGGAACAGTGATCTTCTTTGCACTTCCACCTACGATATGCTGGCCAAGTTCCTTTGGCTGGAGTGAACTTACGATCAGTGGAGGTACAGGACATAATTCCTTATAGAGCGCAAAACCTGTCCAGTTCGCTGGACTGCTGTACTTTTCTTGATCAAGACTCAATGTTCTCCCATCTTTGGTGACAAGATATGTCATCATGAATGCATCAAGAGGAATATGTTCGAGTACTCGATAGATTGAGAGATACAGTGAGTGTTTTGGTCTACCGTCAGAATGGTTGATACAATTTTCCTCTGCGTATGCCCAATCAAAATGGTCACCGAATCCACCAGAGATCTCAGAGAACATCAACTGTTCAGCTGCCCCTTTCTTTGATCCCTGTGCCATATACATACCAAACTCTTTTGGTCCGAGTTGTGAAGCTATCAGAGCTTCATTTGGTGAAAAGATAAAATAGTAATGAATCATAATAACCCCCATTTATTTGAACAGAAAGGAAAACAGATTATACTTACTGAAGATAGATACAGAGATCAGGGAGATGATTGACATGATCTTGATCAAGATATCCAAGGATGGTCCGACTGTGTCCTTGAGTGGGTCACCGACTGTATCACCAACAACAGCTGCCTTATGGGCATCTGAACCCTTACCACCGAAGTGACCATGTTCAATATATTTCTTACCGTTATCCCAAGCACCTCCTGCATTTGCAGTATACAGTGCGAGCATGATGGAAGATAGAGTCGTTCCGATCAATAATCCACCAACGAACTCAGCTCCGAAGAGGAATCCTGTGACAAGTGGAGTAGCTACTGATAGTAGTGCTGGGAACTTCATCTCTTTAAGAGCTCCTGCAGAGGAGATAGAGATACAGGTCTTGTAATCAGGTTTACTTGTTCCCTGAATGATCCCTGGATCAGCTTTGAACTGCCTTCGTACCTCTTGCACCATCTTTCTTGCCGCATTAGCGACAGCTTCGATGAGGATTCCAGAGAAGAGATAGGGAAGAGCTGCACCAACGAGCGCACCAACGAGGGTCAGTGTGTTAACCATGTTCAATATGAGTTCTATTCCATTCGAAGCACTCTCTCCAGCCTGAGCATAGAGATAAGAGGCGAATAGTGAAAGAGCTGCAAGTGCAGCAGATCCGATAGCGAAGCCTTTTCCAATAGCAGCGGTAGTGTTTCCTACTGCATCAAGTTCATCTGTGATCTCTCGTACTTCAGGGTGAAGTTTTGCCATCTCACTGATTCCTCCCGCATTATCTGCGATAGGTCCGTAGGTATCTACCGATACCGTGACGGTTACGAATGAGAGCATTCCGATAGCTGCCATAGCTACTCCGTATAACCCTGCGACTGAATTCGCTGCGATGATACAGATACCTAGGATGAGTACCGGTGCGATTACTGAGATCATACCGACTGACATACCCTGTGTGATAGTCAATGCCGCACCTTCCTGTGAGGAGGCTGCTATCTTCTGAGTAGGTTTATAGTCATAACTCGTGTAATACTCAGCTAACTGGCCGATCACAATACCGCTGACGATACCGAGAACAGCACAGACCCAAGGAGAAAGGGCTCCAAGATTGAATCCGATCGCTGCGACATTCTCACCCTTGAGGGTGAGGTATACGGCTACACCAGAACTGATGATCGTAAGCCCTGCACCGACAAAAGTTGCCATGTTAAGCTCTTTATGGGGATCTTTCGATACTTTCTTCACAAGGAGGAAGAGAATCCCGACCATTGATGAGATCAGGCCAACTGCCGCAATGATCAGAGGAAGATATATGAGTTTACTGATCAATGATGTGGTGATCAGAATATCTGCATGCTGATTGGCGAAATAGGTGTATGCAGCAAGGATAGTCGCTGATACAAGTGCTCCGACATAACTTTCGAGAAGGTCTGATCCGAGTCCTGCGACATCACCTACGTTATCTCCAACGTTATCAGCGATAGTTGCTGGGTTTCTAGGATCATCTTCGGGGATCCCTGCTTCGGTCTTTCCTACTAGGTCAGCTCCCATATCGGCAGCTTTGGTGTAGATTCCACCACCAACACGGTTGAACATAGCAATGATAGAACATCCCAATGCATAACTTGATACGGTCATGGTGAAGGGGATATCACTGATACCTAACCAGTTCTTATGGAATACCAGATGTTCAGGTGTTGCCTGTTTCATCAAGACACCAAATACGAGGTATACGATAACGAGACCGAGAAGTGCGAAACCTCCAACACAAAGACCCATGACTGAGCCTCCCTGGAAAGCTACACGAAGGGTCTTACCAATACTTCTTGTGGTCCTAGCCTCATTAGAGACTCTGACATTCGAGATAGTCGCGATATTCATGCCGATCCATCCGGCACTAGCACTCATGAGAGCTCCAATGACGAAAGAGACTGCTCCTGTCCATGAGACGACCACTAATAGAATAACCGCAATGAGAACGACCACTTTTGCAATAATTGAGTATTCAAGTCTGAGGAACGCTCCTGCTCCCTCTTGAATAGCTTCTGCAATGGTCTGCATCTCTTCATTGCCCGGATCCTTTCGCTTCATACCATAGAAATTTATGGCTGCAAAGGCGAGCGCAGCGATAGCTGCAATGATTACCAATCCAATCATTTATACTAATCCTTAAAAAAACATTTTACTTCTCTCCAGCTGTTGATCAACGAAAAACAGTTCGGGGATGGAGAGGTTGATAACAAATACCAAGCCATCTTATCATAATCATGAGGTGTTCTACTAGTATTCTTTTTCCTGTCAAGAGATACACGATAATGCCAATGAGATCTCTGTTTTAGTATCGTTCTATTGCCTCTAGGAGATGGACATGACCTGTTAACTGCTTATATATCACAGAGAGACTATGATCTTATCAGGAGAGCTCCTTTGCAATAGATGTTCAAGTGCATGAGGAGCCTCTGATAATGAGATGATCCGTTTGCGCTTGATAGTGATCAAACCCTCTTCGAGAAGTCTTGAGAATTCAGTACCAGCCTCAACGAGAAGGTGCTCGGTCTCAGGTGTCGTATGGGCCATTCCCAGTGCTAGCTGATGAAAGGTGAGTCCCTTCTTGAAAGCATCTTCATAAAGTTCCGGTCTCAGTAGTGAGGCAACCTCTACGATCTGTCCCTCAAAAGCTAGAGAATCAACAATCGGGACTTCTGCACCATTCCCTACGGTATCAAGGGCATGAGTCACCCCGTTACCTTCGGTGATATCTATTACTCTTTGAACGATGTTCTCATGGTGATAATCGATCGTGTGGGTCGCTCCAAGTTCTGAAACATATGGTATATTCTCAGATGAACAGGTGGCAATGATCGTTCTCACCCCTAAGGCCTTTGCGATCTGAACGGCAAAGCCCCCAACTCCCCCTGAAGCTCCACTAATGAGAAGTGTACTATCCTTATCGATCCTCAGACGATCGGTGAGGGCTCTGAAGGCAGTCCATCCTGCACAGGGGGTGGTTGCTGCAATCTTAGCTGGTACATCCGGGTGATGAATGAGAGTCGCCGCCCTATGTATCGCATATTCTGCAAGGCCTCCATGGGGTTTATGCATATTGCCGTGGTAGAGGACCTGATCCCCTGGTTCCCACATAGTTACCTCAGTTCCGACTGCCTCGACATAACCTGAGACATCGAGTCCTGGTACCCAGGAGGAGTCCATAGTTTTTATTTGTCTCTTCCACTTGATTATCTTCGCATCAACGGGATTCAGGGAACAGGCCTCCACTCTGATACGTACCTCATCTGGACTAGGCTCAGGGATGGGGATTTTATTGATTGAGAATCTATCGGTATTTGGGTCAAAAGTTACTGCTTTCATGAGTAAAATCACTCCAATCATTCTTCTATAAGATAGATTGAATATACTGAGAAATTTTGATTTTGGCAAAAAAAAGGCTATCCCGGGACGAGTGGGATAGCCAAATAGCGTATAGCCTAAGAAGCAGAAAATTATAGGCTCTTAACCACCATAGTATCATAGATTGCAGATATTTGAGAAGAAATGATTTGCTGAATTCTATCAGCTATCTCAGTAATTGGGACCATACTGCTCTCCTCTTCTCCAAGTACACGTAACTCAACACTATTTTCTTTAAGACCCCTGTTTCCAATGGTGATCCTATTAGGTATCCCGATGAGGTCCGCATCATTGAACTTCACTCCAGGAGATGCTTTTCTATCATCGAAGAGTACTTCGACACCCCGTCTTTGTAACTCTTCATAGATCTCTTCAGGAACTGTGGAGTTCTTCACGAGACCAACGAGATGTACCTGATAAGGTGCAACGGTGATTGGCAGTTGCAGACCTGTTTCTGTACTGGTCTCCTCTGCAAGACAGGCAAGAAGTCTTCCGACTCCAATACCATAGGAGCCCATGATCACAGGAGCTCTTTTTCCCTGTTCTGTCTGGAAAGAGCATCCCATAGCTTCAGAATAACGTGTACCGAGCTGGAAGATGTTTCCTACCTCGACCCCTTTACTCATAGTCAGTGGGGTACCACAGTCAGGACAGATATAGCCTTCTGCTGCACTTGCGATATCGGCAACTGTTCCGTTGAAATCTCGTTCGAAATTGGTATTGATGAAGTGATATTCTTCCTTATTAGCTCCTGCTACCAGATTGTTTGAGGATGAGACACTGTCATCGACGATGATGTTCTTCACTGCTGTTCCAATCGGTGAACCAAATCCAGGTACGATACCTTGTGCACGGATCTCATCTTCATGTGCAGGTCTGAGTCCGTTCGCTTTCGCTGCATTCTGAAGTTTTGCCTCTTCAACATCCAGGTCACCACGGATGACCGCACAGATGAGTTCTTCGTACTCTTCGCCCTCATCATTGGTATAACTACCCATCATGAAGACCCCCTTAGCAGTCTTACTCTTTGGGATATCGAGGAAGGTCGCAAGATCATCAATTGTCTTGGTTCCTGGAGTATGGACCTCCTCCATCTCTAAAGGATCTTCTGAAAAGATCTCTTTCTTGAAGGTCGCGACCTGTCTGTTCGCAGTCAAACCGCAATCTGGACAGATGACGATTGAATCCTCACCGATTGGCGAGAGATACATATATTCATGAGCGACCTTTCCTCCCATCATTCCTGAATCGGATCCAACTGCGATCACTGGTAGTCCACACTTTCCAAAGATCTTGAAATATGCCTCATAGTGAGCCTTATATTGTTTCTCAAGACCTTCCCAGTCCTTATCGAAACTGTAACTATCTTTCATAGTGAACTCTCTGACTCTGATAAGACCTGCTCTTGGTCTTGGGTCGTCTCTCCACTTAGTCTGGATCTGGTAGATCAATGAAGGAAGTTTCTTGTAGGAGTCGATCTCTCCGCGAGCTATATCGGTAGCGGCCTCTTCATGAGTCATGGCCAGGACCATGTCACGACCGGTCCTGTCTTCGAATCGGCTCAACTCCTTATCGATGGAGTAGAATCTTCCTGTCTCTTTCCAGATGTCTGCAGGATTGACGAGAGGCATCTGTATTTCCTGTCCACCGATAGCATCGATCTCAGCTCGGATGATATTCTCGATCTTTCTGACTGTCCTCAGCCCTAGAGGTAAGGAAGAGAAGATTCCTGCACCTAGCTGTCTGATGAAACCTGCTCTAAGAAGGAATTCATACCCCTTGCTCTCAGCTCCAGCTGGAGCCTCACGGAGGGTTTTGGAGAATAGTTGAGACATTTTCATATAGTTATACTCCTGTATGGTAATTATCGTGGTTTATATTGCGTCAGGATAACAGAATATATTGATAAAAACAACGGGTCAACTAGAGATCGAAAGGATCCGACTCTACCCTGCAGGTGGCTGCATTGACGAGAAATGAAGAGACTGCAGCAGCATAGATATGGATACGGATATCCTCTGGTAGGACAATGAATCTTGTATCTTCCTTGAGAGGGATACTCACATAATACAGATATCCGAACTGGTGAGGGAGGTTAGTCCCTCCAGCATGCATATGGGTCGTATACCATGCTACTCTCTGCTTATACACATACCCCTGATCCAATCTCATGAATCTGTTCCACCAGAGGTAATCTCGAGGAGATCTAGCTGGGTGTTTCCAGATCCTCGTATCATATTGTCCGATATAACCGGTGAACGGGGGGACATGAAATCGTTCTGTCGATATGTCACCATTGAGATGACTCATTGAAAGATTGCAGTCTCTACCATCTGTCGATGTGATAATCAGATGGAGGGTCCCCGGAGTGTTGTCCCCCTGGTTCTGTGGGATCTCAATCTGTTCTCCTCCACAGGCTAGGGCCTGACACTCATCCTTGAGATGAAGGGGGAAATGGATATCTGAAATCTTCAAGGATCCAGGTAAAAGTTCTAACGGAAAGGTGATATCCCCTGAAGGAGTCCTCTGTTGGTCAAAGGTACAGGTCGAGATATTATAGGGAAGAGGGATATGGGTATAACGTAACGAGGGAGAGGAGAAATCAATATTCTCATCACAGAAGTCCTCACTGAGCAGTTGCTCTGGATTCTGAGTCTCGATCTGTATTGGAGCGTGTCTTGCAGAATCGATCGATATCGCTACATCCTGATTCTGCAGGCGAACGGCGAAGGACTTGATACTGTTTCTCTCAATGGAGAAGGAGATTGCCTTTCCTAAGATAGTGACTGAACGTATAGGGGTCTCCATCCCATCGACCTCATAGGCCTCATCGATCTGAGTATTGAAGGTGATGAGAGCAGAGGGGATATCACCTCCGATCATCTCTCTGACTCGTAGGATGATGAAGGATTGATCCTCTTCAGATCTTTTGCAGGTGATCAGATCTATCTTGTTGGTAGAGAAGGTGATGAATGAAGAGCTGCTTGGATGGTTCAGATGGTTTCTGAGAGCTCGTCTTTCTCGAGTGATCAGATAGGGGCGTAAGGGATTGGCTATCTGGGAACAGTAGGATTCGATATGTTCTGATTTCCATGAGCCGATATGAGGATGAAGTCCATAGCTTAACGTATGGCGTCCCCAATCCTGAGTCATCTGGTCTAAGAACGCGAAGTTTCTTATATTTCTGCCAGGTGTATAGAGCAACGTTGGACGTAGCGTATGATCATTTGGTCTGTCAGAACCATAGATATCTGCATGAATGAACGAGAAGCCATAGGCTCCATTCTCAGATTCCTGATCGATCCACCCTTTTGAGGGATACTCATACATATGGGAAGAGTTCTCCGAGCGAGGGACTTGGACCGTATCTAGAGCATAGGTGGCACTCTCATTTGAGAAGGAGAGGGGAATCGAGAGTTTCAGAGAACAGGCGCTTCCCTGCCAGAAGATCCTATCCTGACAATAGATCATGTCTTGGCAGCCTGTATGATGTACCGATAGCATATGGACAAAACGGGATTCTCCAAGGGTCCTCTCTATGGTCAGAGTGGTGATGAAAGTCCCCCGCTTGCTGAAGTATATCTTGTGGGCAGGGGGGAGCGGGGTTTCGACCCCCTTCTTCCGATCCTTCCAGTCCATATTCCAGGACGGGAAGGCTGAAGGTCTTTCAGCTAGGCAGACAAACTCGATAGGCGCCTGCAACATCTCCTTATTATTTCGCTTATCGATGATCGAGGAGATATTCCCACTCTCATTGACCTCTACCATAAGACAGTCATTCTCCAATAGATAAACGGTATCCTCATACATAGTGACCGGAAGGAGGAACTGCTCCTTTCTCTGTTCTGTGGTAAACCTATAGGAGGTCCAGCCGACTGGGGGTACAATCACCTTCAATGCTATCTGCACAAGAGATTCGAATGATGAGATCTCTTGAAAGGGAACGGTATGACCATCCTTATCATAGATAGTCAACAGTTCATCCTCTCTGAGAGGAAGTTCAACCTCAAGGAGTTCTTCTCTTCTGTAGGAGTTGGGATTCACGATCCCGATCGCTTGCTCATACTTTCGTAGCGGGAGTTGTCTTGCGATGGCCATGACCGCATCATCAATGATCCCATTAAAGGTATTGGCAATGAGGATCAACGAATTATAGGTATCCTTATAGGCCTCTGGTGTACAGGTCCCCGGAAGAGTGTCATGCATCTGGTTCGCGATGAGTTGTTTCCACCCCTTCTCGAGCAGCTCCTTGGGGTAGGGGACGTGAACTTCCTCGGATGCTATCACAGATGAGGTATCAGCAAGAAAAGCGAGCTGTTCACACCGCTTATTCCATCTTTTTATCATATGTTGTGAGCTGAGAGTCCCGGTAGAGTGCTTTGTCAGCAGGAGTTCTCCTGCATAACGGGGCAGGTTCGAACGTTCTTGTTCTTCGAGTTGTTTGAAGAAGAGATCGGACTCGCCATGTAAAGTGACAGTCTTGGCTCCTGTACCTCTAGCAGAGCATAAAGCATTCTTGATAGAGAGTCTTGATGGGGCTCCCCCGATATCTCCATCTCCATAGTACCGGACTGCCTTTGATATAGAGAGGTTCCTCTTATGCCTTTTCATTCGCCTCAGCCATTTTGGGTTGAGGTGGGGTGGGATACGGAGTTTTGACTCATACCTTCCCGGCCTCAGGACTGTTGGCAGAGAGGACCCATCCGAACCATTCCAGATTCCTATATCGAAGGGTATTGGTTTCACCGGATCCCAAGTCATCTTCTGAGTTGAGAATCCTATGATCCTGCAGTGAGTCAATAAGGTGGGGAAGTCTTCTAGAAACCCGAAGGAGTCTGGGAGCATGACATCTTGTGTGGATCTTCCAAAATGACTCTGGAAATAGTTTTTTCCATAGAGTAGGTTCCTGATGATAGATTCTGCTGAAGGTATCAGGACGTCGGTCTCTTCCCACATCGAACCAGAGGGGTGCCAGTTATGTGCTTCGACTGCCTTCTTTACCTTTTGGAATAGATCTGGATAGTACTCCTCAAGGAGTGCATACCGGTATGCACCAGTGAAGTTGATGGAGTATTGCGGGAACTCTTCAATGAGAGAGAGGTTCTTTTCGATAGTATCCGGAAGATATTTAGAGATAGTTGTAGCGGTTGTCCAACGCCATTGCGTATCTAAATGGACATACGGTATGAGGTATAAGGTCCTTTTTTCAGAGGAGCCCAAAGAAGACCTCCTGAGATCACATATTAACATATACTGGCTGTATACTTCTATTGTAGACCCTATTTAGTGTATTTGCAATTAAATAGATTGGCTTCACATTATATGTAGTGTATATTTTCTGGTAAGTGTTCGGGAGATCAGGTGACATCTATGATCTGAAGGCAGGATCACTACTTGCTACTAGATATCAATCCCGTAATAATAGAGAGATGAGTGAAATCAAACTGAACAATATCCATATCATGGACTCAGGACTCGAAGAGAGTATCCTGAGAAATCCACTTCTCAATATCGATACCTTCATCATCCCCTCTCCCTATATTCGAGATATAGAGATCGCAAAGGATTATCAGCATAGTTATGTCTGGATGGATGAGGGGGAGATCCTTGGTTATATGCAGGTCTACTCTGATGAGCAGAAGATGAACTTTCATATCTATAAGATCGTTACGAGTCCTTTCGGTCGAGGTCGGGGAATAGGAAACGCCTTTATCAACCACCTCTCTGAGAAGGTCTGTTCTGATGCGAATATCTTTCTCTATCTGTGGGAGAAGCAGACCGACACCATCGAATACTTCCAGAACAAGGGCTTTAATGTCCTAGAACCTGTAGTCTACCGGAATAGACGGTATTACCACCTTTCGGCTACAGCGAAGTCTCTTCGTGAACAGATCTATCATGTTGATTGGAGTCCATCGAGGACGATAAGAAAAGAGGATATAGGAAAGACTCGTCATGATTCTCGAAAGACGATCAGACTCCTGTCTCATCTTGTCGATATGCTCGATCTTGCCAATGCCGGAAGGATCATCGAAGATATCAACAGAGAGACTACGACCTTGATTAACATGCTCAATGAGTTCAGGGATTCGGTGAGTATCACTCATGAGATAAATATCCAGGAGTTGCTCCTAGAGAGGATCATTCCCTTCATAAACGGTTCTCATATCCCCTGTACGATCAAACTGACACTGGACAGTGAGAATCCTATGGTGATGGGCTACTATATCAGCCATAGTAGAGCATTGGTGAATATCGTAGCTAATGCTTTGGATGCTATAGATGAGCGGGGTGTTCCCGGTGTACTTAAGATCGATCTCTCAGATGATATCGAGCAAGCGATCCTCACAATCTCAGATAATGGAGTAGGGATCCCTGAACCTCTATTGGTTCTAGATGAGAGAGGGTACCCTCTGTTTGTCGGTAAGTCCTCTAAGGATAGGGCAGTAGGTGAAGGCTTGGGGACTGTTCAGGTCTATGAGACCTTCGGTCCAGAGAATATCGTAGTGGAGAGTCAGCAAGGAATAGGGTCTCAGTGGACTTTGATCCTAAAGAGGCCAAAACAGGGTGTTGAGAAATGGTTTGCCCAACTAGAACGTAGGTATCATGAGTTTCAGGACCTTATCGTGATGCAGAAGATCGATAAAGAAACAGCACGGCTTGAGATCATCTCCTATATCTGGCAACTTCGTAAGATGGAAATCTTTCTGTATGACATCATAAACCAGTACGGGAAAGAACATAATATCAGAGATATCTATCGAGTGATGTTATCCTATCTTGAAGGCTTCATATCTCAGAAAGAGGTCAAGAAACAGATCTATTCCTACCGGATAGATCGTCCTGAGATCCGTAAATGGCTCTATGGTATTGTGAAGATGATCAGGAAACAGAATACACACCTACTTGAGGTGATTGATGTATCTGAATATAGGGGGCCTCTATTCAGATCCTATGGACAGGCCCTCAATCATGTGATGATCTTCACTATGGACCCCGAAAGTGGCAGCTTCTATGCAACCGATAGAAAACTCGCAGAGCATCTGGATTTCGTCCCATACTTGGACCGACCAAGAGATACGCTTCTGAGAGGTGAGATGGTAGGGGATCTTAATGATCATAGTCAACCGATCCTTCTTGGTGTCTGGAGTGTGAAATCAGAGGATGAGTTGATGGATAGACTGCGACTATTACGAAAGGGAGCTCAGAGGCTGATAGAGAAGTCTATCCATAAGGAGAAGCGGCTTGCCTTCTATCAGGTTACCTATATCCAACATGGGTATGAGATCGACACTGACTTCACGACTACCTTAGAGGAGTTCGTCGGATTCAGTGATGAGGATCTGAAGCGATGTATTCGCTCCTCTGATGATGAGGCCTTCTGCTTTCTTCCTGTCCAGGATTAAACACGTAAAAAAAGTGTTGGACTACCAATCCAACACTTCTGTTATCTATAGGGAAACTCTTTGATCATCTAGATGAGGTTCGACCCTCTACGAGATTCTCCCTGTGCTCTCTCGAAAGAGTACTTGTCCATATACTCTCCTTGATTCCCTCTCTGATCGGTCAGTTCCTGGTAATTCCCATGTTCTCTCATATCCTGATCTCTATTACCAGAAGGTCTCTGTCCCTGGCTATTCTGTGATCTTGAATCAGAATCCCTCTGATTTGATCGGTCTTGACCATTGCCTCTATCTGTATCTCTCCTATCTTGATCTCTATTACCAGAAGGTCTCTGTCTCTCGCTATTCTGTGATCTTGAATCAGAATTTCTTCGGGTGTCCATTTCTCTCATATCTCTTGGGTTCCGATCATCGAATTCATAAGATAGGTCATCTCCTGAAGCTTCGAAAACGAATATATGGCCATCGCTAGGTTCATCACAGTCTTCACACTCTTTGACTGCTCCGGTAACCTCTACCTGTTTTCCATCTATAGAATCAAGATCGACTAACCTGCCACCTCTTGCTGAGAGGGAGTAGGTCCCTTCTGCTGTCTCTAGCAGTACCTCATCCTCTGTGACTTCGATGATGCCTTCGGTTGTGATAGATACCTGAACTGTATCCCGATATTCTCTGTCTCCTGTTCCCTGTTCTTTTGCTCCATTTGCGAATAGAGCCATTCCTGTGATCAATAATGCTAATACTATGGTGAATCTCTTCATGTTGATATCTCCTTATCCATTCTTTTGTTTTGGTATATCCAATGTAATGGGTCAAGGTTAAAATGAGATGTTCTGTTGATTGAGATTTGTTAATAGAGAACAGCCTCCGAACGGAGGCTGCTATCAGTATCTATTCCTGTTCTTTAACAGGGGGCAGGTCAAGAGCAAGATGAAGGTCCTTGAGTTGCTCATCATCTACTGGAGATGGAGAGTCATCCATTGGTGAGATTCCCGCTGAGTTCTTTGGGAATGCGATGACCTCTTTGATCGAGGTCTCTCCACTGATGATCATAAGCATTCTATCAAGTCCTGGAGCAATACCACCATGTGGTGGGGCACCATAACGGAATGCATTGAGGAGGAAACCGAATCGTTCCTCTGCCTCTTCTTCCGAGAATCCAACGATCTTAAAGATTCTTTTCTGGATCTCAGGGTCATGGATCCTTATTGATCCGGAAGCTACTTCGTATCCATTGAGTACGAGGTCGTAGAGGTCGCCCTTTACCTCACCTGGGTTCTCTTCCATGGTATCAAGGTATTGAGCCTGAGGCATGGAGAACATATGATGGGCTGCAGCCCATCTCTCTCCCTCTTCATCATATTCAAAGAGTGGGAAGTCGATGATCCAGCAGAACTCGAATCGGTTGGGATCAAGAAGTCCTAGATCCTTTCCGAGTTTACTTCTTACTGCTCCAAGAGAGTTACAGGTAACGAGCCAAGAGTCAGCGACCATGAGGATCAAGTCCCCCACAGAGGCCTTCATATGATCAACGATCTCCTGATAGGAATCGTTGAAGAACTTTGAGACTCCACCTTCGAAACCATTCTCAGATACCTTCATCCATGCAAGACCTTTAGCTTTATAGATCTTGGCAGCATCCTCGAGTTCTGTTATGAGCTTTCGTGAGTACTTTGCACACCCTGGTGCTACAAGCGCCTTGACACATCCACCATTCTCTAGGACCCCTTTAAAGGCATTGAAAGAGCTCTTTTCAGCGAAATCATCGAAAGATGTCATAGGGATATCGAATCGGAGGTCTGGTTTGTCGCTACCATAGGTGTTCATCGCATCATCGTAGGATATCCTCCTGAAATTCTCAGGAAGAGTGATTCCGACAGCTTTTGAGAAGACATGTCCGAACATACCCTCTGTTACGGCAAACACGTCATCTCTATTGACGAAACTCATCTCCATATCGATCTGAGTGAATTCGAGCTGACGATCCCCTCGGGCATCCTCATCTCTATAGCAACGTGCAATCTGGAAGTACTTATCAAATCCTGAGACCATCAATATCTGTTTGAACAGTTGAGGTGATTGTGGCAGTGCATAGAACTTACCAGGTTGGATCCTAGAAGGGACTAGGAAGTCACGTGCTCCCTCCGGTGTAGATTTAATCAGTGTAGGAGTCTCGATCTCGAGGAATCCGTTGTCGCTGAGGAATTCTCTCACTGCGAAGGTGAAATCATGTCTCAATTTGATTCTCTTCTGCATACCTGTAGAACGGAGGTCTAGGAATCTATATGCTAATCGAAGTTCCTCTTTAGCATCTGATTCCTCATCGATCATGAAGGGAAGTGTGAGACAGTTCGATAGGATCTCTATCTTAGCTGCTACTACTTCTATCTCGCCTGTATCCATATCTGAATTTCTCATCGATTCAGGTCTGATACGTACGGTACCCTCTACTGCGATACAGTATTCGAATTTGACTTGTTCAGCTATTGCTTTGAGTTCATCAGAGGCATCCTGATCTATCACTATCTGTGTGATCCCATATCGATCACGTAGGTTGATAAAGTGAATTCCACCATGGTCTCGGTTTCTATGTACCCAACCATTGAGGATCACGTTCTTATCACCATCTTCTTGTCTTAATTGTCCGCATGTTACGGTTCTTCTCATCGTTTCCATAGTGCGGATATTATCACGATATAATTCTTTATACAATAAATGATTTATTGATTCGTTCATAGGACGACAGATGGGAAGTTTCTAACTCTGTCGCCTATGAGACTAGCGGGATTCCTGGATGGTTATATCACCGGAGATCGTAGAGGCTGTGATGCTTACGGTATTCCCGGGAGCTGAGAATTCTAGTTTCTTCGATCCACCACTTATCTGAGCAAGAGGGAGTCTTATGTTCTTGTCTCCGCTCACAGAGCTCACAGATCCTTTCACCCCAAGATTCTTTGGTATCGTGATCTCAATCTCACCAGATATCGAGGATGTATCTATCTTCTTTGGGATCTCAAGGACGTCGAGTTCGATCTCACCTGAAGTCGTGGACACATTGAAAGTCTCAGCAGTCCCTTTCACCTCTATATCACCGGATACCGCTGCTGCAATGAGGGTGTCAGTGATCTTAGCTGTGATATCGATCTCCCCGGAGGTGGTATGGATCCCAAGACTCTCACTGATGATATCGATCGCTTCAATATCTCCTGAGACAGCTTGCAATGTGATATTGGCTGTTTCTATATCAGAGAGGTAGATCTCTCCTGAAGTAGTCGAGGCATATACATCGGTAAGTTTCCCGGCAGGGAATGTGATCGAACCTGAGATCGTCTCTACATGGATATCTCCATAATAGGTTCTTGGCAGATGGATCTCCAGCTTCAGGTCCTTTGTGGTAACATTCTTCTTGTTATGTCGATCAGTCTCGATACTCAAGGACGATCTGCTGCCGTTGGAGTTCAACTCTATGGAATAACTCGCATGTCCGGTCAGTATAGCTGATACGGTATCAGAGGTATTGTCCCTAAAGATCTCGATATCTGCAGATATTGCAGATAGGGTCAATTCTCCATCATCATTGATACGATCGATCGTTGATTCTTCTATTCTTTTTAGCCCTAGGTTCGGTAATATCTCCGATCCTCCGTTAGCCCAGAGTACAGAGGAGATTATTATCAGCAAACTCAGGACGGTTGCTATCTTTTTCATGGTGTTCCTCAGAGGATGCAGGAGACCCTGCACCCCTATTCTATGATTCTGAATCTGTTGAATGGAACTTGTTGTCCCACTCCTTTTCTTTATCAAAGACATCTGCTTCCATCTTCGATACCTTCTCTTTTAGGTCATCGAACTCTTCTTTGATGTCATTGACCGTGTGATGTCTGTCTTTCTTGAAACTATCTTTGAAATCTTCTTTCGATTGTTTTCCCCAGAATCCACCACGAGCCTCTTTTCTTTGTGTACCTGTTGGTTCGATCGGTAGGATGAACCCTGCTGCTATATATACTAGAAGTACCGGTACGATCGCAGTCGATACTGCTATGATGATGAAAAGCAGCCTGATCGGTCCGACAGGAAGATCTCTCCAATCTGCAATTCCCTGACAGACCCCTAGCATCTCACCCTGTCTTGATCTGTATAATTTTCTACCATATGACATAGTATTTCCCTCTACTCTCTATCTTTTGCATGTAGGATAGTCTCAAGATTATCGACTCTCTTATGAAGGTCTTTGATACCATAATAGATCTGGTCTATCACCTCAGTATCTTCATCCGAATGCTGCTTCTTAGTCTCTTTCCCCTGCTTGAGGATCATCTTCGTAAGAAAGATGATGGTAAGGCATATGGATGGTAACCCTATGACGATAAATACGATTAATGGAGTCTCACTCATGACTAATACCTACTTTTCTTTCGTTATCTTCTTTTTTAACTGATTGAGTTCATCTTCGATATCATCAGTATTCTCTAACTGAGAGAACTCATCTTCCAGGGATCCTGATTGACCGAAGTCTGACATCTCTGCCTCAGCTTCCATTCGTTCGATCTTACCTTCTAGCTCAGAGAATCTTTTGTATGCATCTTCCCCGTTCGCTTTCTTGATATTATCTTTAGCCTTCTTCTGGTCCTGCGCATGAAGAGATCTCTGTACGAGAATCTTATGCTTTTGACGAACACTCTGTAACTTCTCTTCGAGCTCTATGATGTTAGCTTTACACTCTTCGATGAGTTTAACATATTGTGTGAGATCATCTTGAAGACCTGTCGTATCTGTTTCAGCTCGTTTCTTCTCAAGGAGAGCCTCTCTTGCAAGATCGTCTCGATTCTTGTTTATTGCTAATTCTGCACGTTTCTGCCATCTATTCACTCGAGCTGTGAGCTCTTTGAGTTCTCTTTCAGTCTTAGTCTTGGCAGCCATCTTTGCTGCACAGGATGATTTTAAATCTATAAGAGTATCTTCCATCTCCTGCATCATAAGACGAATCATCTTCTCTGGATTCTCTGCTTTGTCCAACATCGAGTTGATGTTCGCATTAATAATATCTTTGAATCTTGTAAAAACTCCCATATATTCCTCCTAGAAAGGGTAGTATGCTTTTTGCACTTATGCAAGTTATAAAGCAACTATCGTGCCAATTCTCTGTTGCGTTTCAGCTCATTGTATGAAGGTTTATGATACCACAAGCTACTTCTTATGGTAAATACTACCACGAGGTGGTATGATACACCATGGTTAGAATAGAAGAATTAAAAAGAGAGACTCCTCTAGGTGAGTCAGAGGCTTTCATCAATTTCCAACAGGAGTTGAGCTTAGCTGCAAAAGTAGACAGATCCGTACTCGTTATCGGAGAGAGGGGAAGCGGTAAGGAACTTGCAGCCTCCCGCCTTCACTATCTATCACCAAGATGGCAGAATCCCTTTGTGGCGATCAATTGTGCTGCCCTGCCTCAGAGTCTTATTGAGACAGAACTCTTTGGGCATGAGGCTGGTGCCTATACTGGGGCGATCAAAACGAGGAAGGGTAGATTCGAAGAGGCCAATACCGGGACTCTCTTTCTAGATGAGATCGGTCTGATCCCCTTAGAGGTTCAGGAGAAGATTCTGAGAGTCGTCGAGTATGGATCATTCGAACGAGTGGGTTCCTCAAAGACGATTGAGGTCGATGTCAGGATAATCGGAGCGACTAATGCAGATCTGCCAGCTCTCTGTAAGGAGGGTAAGTTCAAACAGGATCTGCTTGATCGACTTTCGTTTGAAGTCCTGTTCATCCCTCCACTACGTGATAGAGGTGATGATATCCTGCTTCTCGCTAGTTACTTCGCCGCTAAGATGGCCTTCGAATGCGGGAAGGAGCAAGATCCGAGTTTCTCTGACGAGATCGTAGATAAGATGCTCTCCTACCATTGGCCTGGTAATATAAGGGAGTTGAAGAACACTATCGAGAGAGCGGTCTACAGGACTGAGGAGGATAGAGTTACTGAGCTGGTATTAGATCCCTTCAAGAATCCCTTCAAGAGTAACCGACCCGAATCAGATGACCAGGGGGACCTCTTCTCGAGGGTTGAACTTGAAGAGTATCAGCGTATGAAAGAGCAGTTGGATATAGTATTCATCAGGAAGGCTCTGTTTCGTGCAAGTCAGAATCAGAGACGAGCAGCACAACTGCTTAGTCTGACCTATGATCAGTTTCGGGGGCTCTACCGGAAGTACAAGGACCTGCTCGGATAAAAATGAGGCAGATGTATTCACATCTGCCGTATAGCTTTTAGGGGGGGGGCCTAGTTATGATAGAACTTTCGGTCCCAATCATGTTCATGGAATGAATAGTGATAGCTTTTTTGGGCCACTGGCTCTACTGGGATGAGTAGAGCTGCCAGAGCATAGATCGCAGCTAATGGAAAGAACCCTGATAAGACTAGGATCACGATACAGATAGTCCTTACGACACCTACCGGTACTTCCAACCAATCGGCGAGTCCCTGACAGACACCCCAGATGATACCACTTCTTGATCGGTACAATCGTCTTCTTGTTGAATATCTCATGGTATTCTCCTTATTCGTATCTTCGTTGGATAATCGTCTCCAGATTCTCAATTCGTTTCTGGAGTCTGCTGACGGTATTGGCAAGTGAGTCGATTACCTCGAAGGTCTTCGAATCACCTTTTGTAGCTCTTTCATGATTCTGCTGCATCTTCATCGTGATGATCTTAGTCAGGCAGATGACTGGGAATCCCACAGTAATGAACAGAATGATGATAGTTTGGCTGAACATTATTTCTTAGCTGCCTTTTTCTTCATCTTTGCGAGTTCTGCCTCGATCGCTTCGTCATGTTCTAGATTGAAGAATGCATCCTCTTTGAGAGGGTCATTCCCAAAACCGGCTACTTCAGCCTCAGCTTCCATCTGCTCGATCCTATTCTCAAGTTCTGAGAATCTTCGAAATGCCTCATTCCCGGTTGCCTCTTTGATCTTCTCTCGAGCAATGATGGTCTCCTGTGCATGGATCCCACGTTGAATGAGGATTCTTTGTTTGTCTTTGACAGTCTGGAGCTTCTCTTCAAGTTTGAGCGTGTTTCCCTTGCATTCGCCGATGATAGAATCGATCTTGGTCAGGTGCTCTCTTAAAGCATTAGCACTCTTTTCCGCTCTCTGTTTCTCTATAAGAGCCTCTCTTGCCAACTCGTCCTTACCTTTCTCTACAGCAAGCTCAGCACGATTGACCCATCGGTTCATCACCGACTCGACCTCTCTCAACTCTCCAGCGACCTGCGTCTTCTCAGCAATCTTCGCAGCACAGGATGCTTTAAGCTCAACGAGAGTCTCTTCCATCTCTTGAACCATGTATCTGATCATCTTGTCTGGATTCTCCGCTTTATCGAGAGTAGCGTTGATGTTGGCGTTGATGATGTCCTTGAATCTTCTCATATGTTTCATAATTCCCTCCAATTAGGATATATATTTTTTCTTCTTGGATACTATATTGCAGAAACCGTGCCAAAAAAAATATGGTTGAAATGGGGTGAAATAGAGGGATTTTAACAAAATTGTGGTATAAAGAACCATGAATGGTAAAATATACCATTGCCATAATGAGAGAATGCTACTTGTGTGGCGATCCACAAATTTGTAGAATAACAGCATGAGTACACTATATATGGTCGCAACCCCTATCGGAAATCTAGAAGATATTACTTTACGAGCATTGAACATCCTGAGGGAAGTCGATGTGATAGCCTGTGAAGATACAAGACATACCTCCCGTCTGTTGAATAAGTATGAGATCAAGAAACGGACGATCGCCTGTCACGCTCACAATGAGCTCAATTCAGCGCAGGGGATCATAAAACTCCTTGAAGAGGAGAATGTGGTAGCCTATGTCAGTGATGCGGGGACACCGGGAGTAAGTGATCCAGGGAATCGTCTTGTACGGGCCGTTCGGGATGCAGGGTTCTCTGTCATACCTATACCTGGAGTATCAGCTCTCACGGCGATCTGCTCAGTAGCGGGTTTCATGGGGAAAAGTGTGCTATTCGAGGGGTTCCTCTCCCCTAAGAGTGGTAAGAGGAAGACTCGATTAAGTGAACTGCTAGAGCGTAACGAAGCCTTCGTTATCTATGAATCTCCTTTCCGGATTGTTAAGGTGTTACAGACCCTGCAGGAACTAGCTCCTGAACGGAACATTCTCATAGGGCGTGAGATGACCAAGAACTTTGAGGAATATATCGAGGGAACTACCTCCGAATTGTATGAGGATTTCTCCTCTAGAACCTCTATCAAAGGGGAGTTCGCAGTCCTCGTCTCTCCACAGGAGAAGAAACGCAGGAGTGAGGAGTGATCACGATCAAGAAACTCTCTGGGCTCAAAGAGAGGACGAGGATCAGAAAGTCCGCTTATCTGTTCAAAGAGTTCAGTCGATCCCTGCTGAGGGGAGAAGAGATAGATCTCGGGTATGTCAGGGCTCTTATCAATCTTCCTGAGTTGTTACAATCTATCAGTTCTGATGCTCAAGAGACCCTTCGAAATTCTGAGGGAAGGATACTCTCCTCTGATGAGAGAACTCAGATCGTATTACTTGATGATCTTTACTATCTGCTTTTGGCAGAGATAGGTGCTTCGGTAGCCGATTGGGATATTCTCGATGATGAGACTGGGACCTTAGATGCCTCATCGAGGCTGACGTTTCCCCTCTCAGTCTATCTAGACAGACTAAGATCCCCTTTCAATGTGGGATCGGTGTTTCGTACTGCTGATTCTTTCGGTGTAGATAGGATCTATATAGGAGAGGGGACAACACCACCGGAGCACCCGAGGGCGATAAGGACGGCTAGAGGCTGTGATTCGACTATCGACTGGGAGAATATAACTCCTAGCCGAATGACCGAAAAGAACTCCAACCCAATATTCGCTCTTGAACTCGGGGGGACTCCGATCGGAGATTTCCCATTTCCAGCAAGGGGGACTGTCATCATTGGCTCAGAAGAGCTTGGTGTCAGCCCGGAGATGCTTTCCTTAGCAGATAGATCACTCGGACGTGTATCAATCCCGCTTGCCGGAACCAAAGGCTCTTTGAATGTATCTGTTGCCTTTGGAATACTCATGCAGCACTGGTTCTCAGCACTGCAGTGATTAACGCTTGAGAGCTTTCTCAATAGCCTGTTTGTTGAAACCAATGATCACCTGTCCCTGGATATCGATTACTGGGACTCCCATCTGACCTGATTTCTTCACCATCTCCTGTGCTCGTTTCATATCCTGAGCTACATTGAACTCGGTGAATGCTATATTGTTCTTCTCGAAGTAACTCTTCGCTAATTTACAATACCCACAAGTGGGTGTTGAATATAATTTTACTGCCATGATCATTCTCCTTGGGGCTGTTCCCTCTGTTTTCTTTTCTCATGAGTAACATAGTAATATTATATCAAAGAGTCAAATAAAATCACACATTTCATACTTATCATATTTTTTTGGCTAGTTGTTAGCCCTTGATATGTTGGACAGAGATTTCAGTTGGTCCTCTACTACCCGGTTGATCGTATTAACCGGGAAGGGGCCCTTCGTTGAACGATCTCCTGCTTTTCGTAAGGTGAGGATCTGCATCCCCTCATCTATGGTCGCGATCGGGTAGATATGGAATCTCTTCTCTTTTATCGCATCCAATACATATTGAGGAAGGATGAGGTTTCGAAGGTTCTTCTTGGGTATGATGACACCCTGATGTCCAGTGAGACCCATATGTCTACAGATCCTGAAGAAACCGATGATCTTCTCATTGATTCCACCAACCGGTTGGACCTCACCTGTCTGATTGACTGAACCGGTGACCGCGACATCCTGTCTGATCGGGATCTCTCCGATCGCTGATAGGAGTGCATAGAGTTCACTCGATGAGGCAGAATCACCATCTACTTCAGCATAGGACTGTTCGAAACAGATACCTGAGTAGATCGAAAGAGGGAAATTTCGGGCATACATCTTACGGAGATATCCTTCGAGGATCAGAAGACCCTTATCATGGATCTCTCCTGAAAGACCTGCCTCATGTTCGATATTGACGATCCCCTCTGTTCCCGGTGCTACCGTAGCTGAGATGACCGTCGGTATCCCGAAGCTGTAATAGCCTCTATCAAGGACAGCTAGAGCGTTCACCACACCGATCTTCGAACCTTCAAGATGAAGGAACATCTCTCCGGTCGTAATCTGTTCGATGATCTTTGATTCTGGGAGGCTCGATAGGTAATCACGCTCTTCTCGAGCCTGTAAGATGGTCTTGCTAGTGATAATAGCTTCAGAGACTTTCTTCGCATGATAATGAGCTTCTCTGATAAGATCAGCAATGAGAGAGAATTGAGTACTCAACTCATTCCTTTGTTCTACAAGATAGGAACCGTATCTGAGGATCTCAAGGATTCCTGATGTATCGACCGGCAGCAGAGCCTCTTCAGAGGTCACCATCTGTATGAACCCGATATAGTTCCCGATATTCTGTCTCGTAGCGGGCATGGAGAAATCGAACTCTGCTGAGACCTTGAAAAGTTTATAGAAATCAGGATCGTTATTATAGAGATAGTCATAGAGTTCCTCTGTCCCTAGGGCGATGATCTTGATATCCATCGGGATAGGTTCAGGCCTTATACTACTGCTCTGGTGAGAACTCGAATGGTTCTGCACATAGAGTCTGGAAGTCTTGAGTAACTGTTTCACACGATCCCAGAGTTGCTCCTCTTTAAGAAGATCTTCTGCATTGATGATCAGACATCCTCCTGCAGCCTCCATGATGGTTCCAACATGGATCGAGAGGAAGGGGAGATTCTCATCGCTTGAATCATGTTTCGTGTCGATGGAACCCATGAGGTTCGACAGCGTCGGATGCATCTCGAAGTTCATCGGATTCGATTTCGTATCTGCATGATCGACAAGAAGATTCACTGTATAACGTAAGAAGAATGAGGTGTTCTTGACCATATCAGGGGAGACCCCATTAAAGATATAGGAGATGGACGTGATATCCTTCTCTACTTGTTCTATGAAGGAGGTGATCTTAGGGTCATCAAAGGATGCTAACACCTTCTGAAGAGCCTCGTGAGATGTCTTGGTCAGCCCCTCAGGGGTGATCAGAGTATTCTCTTTTGAGAGTTCTATGATGATATGCTCTTTCAGTTGTTTTATCACATCCTGCATGAGCAATACGATCTCCCGTCCTCTGCCAGGTTCGAGTATCAGGAGGATGGGATTCTCTGGTTTGATGAAATTATGAACATAAGCGATATCTTTGAGTCTACCCTTATCAAAGGGTTGTTCTTTCAGGATCTTTTTGATGGCAGTAGTTCTGCCTGTTCCAGGGTCACCTGTGACGAATATGTTGTAGCCCTTAGATGGGATCTTGATTCCCATCTCGATCGCTTTGACTGCTCGGGGTTGTCCGATGATATCGCCATGGAAGGATGACGGGGTACACGACTCTACGACACTCTGATCGTATGAGAATGAGGCCTCTTCGTGTGTAATCTCTTCAATTGAAAAATCAAGGTCTGCCATAGATGTTCAATATAGGTAGGTTCTGCAGGGGTGTCAAGTTTATTACCTGATTTAAGTGGTAAACAAAGGGGTATCAGGCAAAATCAGCTCATAAGAATCCTATACTTGCAAAAAGATGCTATGTGGCTAATAATGTTCAGTATGAATCTTAAAAACGTGACTGATTGGTTAGATAGAGAATTGGATATCGATTCTTTCAAGAAGTTGGATGCATCTCTTAATGGATTGCAGATTTCAGCAGTGCACGAAGAGGTCTCTCTCGTGGCTTTCGCAGTAGATGCCTGTAAAGAGTCTCTAGAACGGGCAGCTGCTCTCGGGGCTGATATGCTCTTCGTCCATCACGGGCTGTTCTGGGGCGCTCCGATCGCCATAACTGATATCCATTATGATAGAGTATCTTGTGCCTTGAAGAATGATCTTGCACTCTATGCTGCACATCTACCACTAGATGCACATCCTGTATTCGGTAATAATGCTGCTATGGCAGAGAGACTCAAACTCCAAGATATCGAACCCTTCGGTCTCTATCATGGTGTCGAGATCGGATATGCCGGTAGATTAGCAGAACCAATGACCCTTCAGGAGATCCGGAGTATCTTAGGCTTCTCGATTGATTCGACTATGCTCTCCTTCGGTAATGCTCAAGAGATTTCGACTGTCGCGATCGTCTCAGGAGGGGCAGCTTCGAGTGTGAGTGAAGCGATCGATAAATCGATCGACCTCTATATCACCGGAGAGGCACTTCATCAGGTATATCATCAATGTCAGGAGAGTAGGATCAACTTCCTCGCAGGTGGCCATTATGCTACTGAGGTGTTCGGTCCGGTGGCATTGGCATCACATATGAAGAAGGAGCTTGGGATAGAGACTCGATTCATCGATATCCCGACAGGATTATGATGAATGAAGAATTGAACTATAAACAGAAGCTTATCCCTTTTATTCTATCTGTAGTGATCATTATCGCAGATCAGATCACAAAGGCTCTTGTCGTGAATAGGATTCCGGTCTATGGGATCGGTGCTTCCTATGGGAAAGGTGACTTCCTGCGGATCATCCATGTTCAGAACAAGGCTGTAGCCTTTTCCTTGGGACATGCTCTTCCCGATCAAATGAGATTGATACTCTTCATCGCCATCCCTGTTCTGATAATCATCGGGATGTTCGTCTATGTGTTGAAGACTCAGGAGTTCACCCTGTTCCAGCGGTGGGCGATTGCCTCGATCATGGGAGGAGGGGTAGGAAACCTCATAGATAGGATCTTCAGAGTAGATGGGGTGGTTGACTTCATTGATGTCAGATTCTATGGTATCTTTGGACTAGAGAGATGGCCGACATTCAATGTCGCCGATTCAGGGATAGTCGTCGGTGGTATACTACTGATCCTATCACTGTTCGTAATGATTAGGAGAGAACATGAACAAAAAAGTTAATACAGGTATTTTCATCTTAGCAGCGTCATTGTTGAACATTGTCATCATGATCGCCATCTTCGTCTTGGTACTTTCCCTATTAGGAATGATCCTACCAGAAGACACCTCAGCGACTGTAGGACAATTCATCCTGTTATTCACCTTCTTGGGGTCTATCGCCGGAACCTATGGGATCTATTCTCTCATTATCAAGTTCATCTCTAATAAATATGATATGGATCAATATTTCCATCCGATCTTCAAGCCTAAGAAAAAGAGATAGAGCCGATCACGAAGTGGTCATGATAAAATCTGATACGGCCTCTTCGACTAATGCAACACCCTGTGCATCTGGGTAGTTGATGAAGCCGTGAATAGTCTTCTTACATTCAAGATAGGTAACAGATATTCCACTCTCCTCGAGTTTCTTCCCATACAGGATCCCATCGTCGTGAAGTGGATCATACTCTGCGGTGATAATAAGGGTTGGAGGGGCCTTCTGTGCATGTTCTGACAGGAGCGGTGAGAAATCTGGGTCTAGGATATCATCATCTGTTCTTTTATAGCTGTTGATGAAGAAATCCATCAATTTCTTGTCGAGCTGTGGGGCGAACTCATGCTCTGTATATGAAGGAGTCTGCATCCGACCATCAGTTACCGGATAGATGAGGATCTCTCCAGTGATCGCATGATGTTCTCTCAGACCGATGACTGCAGCAAGATTCCCACCGGCACTACTGCCCATAGTGAATATCTTATCCTTGGAAGCCCCCCATGCTGATGCGTGCCGCTTTGCCCAGAGAAGGGCTGCTGTTGCATCTGTGACCGCTGTGGGGAACTTATGGGCAGGGGCGAGGCGATAATCAACAGAGAGGACCACCGAATCGGTGATACTAGCGATCCTTCGACAAAAGAAATCATTGAGGATCGTATGACCGATGACCCACCCCCCACCATGGAAGTAGATGATCAACGGACGATCGAAGCGTACGGGATCACGCTTCTGGTTCGGATGCTCCATCTTAGTGAAGAGATATCCATTAATGAAACTATCTTCTACAGGTATCTGAAGAGTCTTCTTGAGGATATTCTCAGCAGGTTTAGCCAATAGCCTTCTCGTTAGCCTGTTGTTCGGTATCTTAGCAGTACTGAGCTTATCGATCTCTTCCTGACTCATATCACATACTCGTTTGAGTTTGATGCTACTCTGTAGTTTGAGAATCCTACGCATATATGGGGTCAATATGTACTCTGCCATGTCATTATCCTATGGGAGAACTCTCAGAGTAGCAATAGGTAATAGTTACTAGGTGTATAGAAAATTGAGAAGGCCCTGCCTCCTTGATGGATAACAGGGCCTTCTATGGGATGCTATAGGATACTAATCCCTTGAGTTCTTCACAATCTCTCTATATCTATAGAAACTCTCTTTGGGAGTTCTTTTTTGAGTCTCGAAATCACAATAGATCAGACCGAACCTTCGTGCATATCCCCAGGCCCATTCGAAATTATCCATGGTACTCCAGGCATAGTATCCGGTAAGAGGGATATCTTCTTCGATAGCTCTCTGACAGATAGCAAGATGTGATTCCAGATATGAGACCCGATCAGTATCATTGATCTTTCCCTGTTCATCGAGTCTATCATCCCAGGCAGAACCATTCTCAGTGATGAAGATCTGGATATCTTCAGTCCTCTTATGTGTCCAATGTAGGAGTCTCAAGAGCCCTTCAGGGGTGATATCCCAACCCATGTGGGTCTTTGGAAGATCTGTTGCGATCCCTTTGAAGTTCTCAGGATGATCCTTATCAAAGGTCACCGGATATTCTGTATAGTAGTTGATACCAAGGTAATCGAGTTTATGTTTCCCGATGATCTCCATATCTCCCTCTTCGATAGGAAAGGGAGCCTCAGGGTAGGCATCAAGATAGCGCTTTGGGTAGCCTTTTCCGATGACCGGATCAAGGTAGACCCTCGCATCACGGTCAGCCGCACGATCTGCAGCAAGGATATCCTCAGGACAGTCGGTTGCCGGTCTTGGGGTCGAGAGATTGAGAGTCGTTCCGATCTCACCATTATAGCCACCTGTTCTGAAAGCCTCCATGGTTAGGCCATGAGCTAGGTTTATATGATGGATGACTTTATGTGTCGCTGCCAGATCTTTCATCCCAGGGGCATGTTCTCCTGTGAGGTGACCAAGAATAGCTGTACAGAAGGGCTCGTTGAAAGTCAGCCACTTCTCAACAAGGTCGCCAAGCTCTGTGAAACAGACTTCGGCATATCTTCTGAAATGATAGGCTGTCTCACGGTTCCTCCAACCCCCTTTGAGTTCTAATATACTAGGAAGATCCCAGTGATAGAGAGTCGCCATTGGGCTGATCCCTTGTGCGTTCAATTCTTTGAGGAGATTTCGATAGAAGGCGATCCCCTCTTTTGAGACCTCTCCAGAGCCATCAGGGATGATCCTTGGCCAAGAGATAGAGAATCTATAGGAATCTACTCCCATCTCTTTCATCAGAGCGACGTCCTCTTTATATCTGTTCACATGATCACAGGCGATAAGCCCGTCACTGTTATCGAGAATAGCTCCAGGGATATTGCAGAAGTCGTCCCAGATCGATCTTCCACGATGATGAGCATCACCCTCTATCTGAAAACTGGATGTTGCGGTTCCGAAGACGAACTCTTTTGGGAATCTTAATGGTTTAGACATAAAAACCTCCATTATCTTATCAATCCTGATATTACCATATGACTTTCTACCTGTAAAGAGCAAGTTGTATTAAAGAAAAAGAACAACTTGACGAATTGTATTGAATGGTACATTATAAAAGATACAACTTGAAAAACAACTACAGTGAGATATACCAGTCCTGTGGGGTATATGTATCATTGATCCGATGTATATGGTGAAAAGAAGGTAGATCATTAGATGAAACCCAAATACATGTTTATTAAAGACCATTTGACTCAACGATTTGAGAAAGAGAGTTTCATCCCTGGTCAGAAACTCCCGACAGAACAGGACCTTGTCACCTATTATGACTCCTCAAGAACGACTATCAGGCAATCTTTAGCACTGTTGGAAGAAGAGGGTGTCATCAAACGGATCCATGGTAGTGGCTCCTATTATAATGGGGAGACAGAAGAGGTGTGTGTGGAGGAGAAGGTCACCCCTAAACTGATAGGATTGCTTAACTTCTTCCAACTTGACTATATCTATCCTGAGATCATCAGGGGGATTGAGAATACTATCTCCGAGGAAGGTTATTCCCTAGTCGTGGCTAGCAGTGACCCTGATGATGTGAAGCAGACTGAGGTCATCAAGAGACTTCTTGATCAGGGGATCGATGGTCTCATCCTCGAGCCGAATCGAAACCTCCAGATTATGAAGGATCACCCGGTATTGAAGATGGTAGAAGAATCAGGTATCCCTGTGGTCACAACCCATTGGGGCATTTCGAATAAAAGGGTCTCGACTGTCTCAAATGATGATGTTCAAGCCGGTTATGAGGCTGGTAGATATCTGATAGAAAGAGGTCATAAAGCTATTGGGATTCTCTATAAAGAGGATATTCAGGCAGGCCATGACAGATATATCGGATTCGTTAGAGCATTGGAAGAGGCTAAGATAGAAGTCGATCCCTCTATGATCAAGACTTTCGATAACAGTGATGAGATTCACCATCCAAGACAAGGTTATATCAAGACGAAAGAGATGCTCTTAGATCAACAAAGAAGACCTACTGCGATCTTCTATTTCAATGACTTGACCGCTCTTCAAGGATATGCTGCAATCAGAGAACAGGGGCTTAGAATCCCTGATGATATATCAGTTATAGGTTTTGATAACTTCAATACGACTGAGATGGTAGATCCCCCTCTAACGACCTTCGAACATCCAAAGTATGATCTTGGGAAGTGGGCAGCAAAGATCCTATTGGATGAACTTGCAGGTACAAGATCAAGATTACCGATGAAGATGATCTTTGAACCGTTACTTATAGAAAGAGAGAGTGTGAAAGATCTTACTCGGATCTAGAACAGGTCCTACCGCCAAGACTCTTTGATATGCTTCTCTCATGGGCAATGACTGCTTCGACATCGGCTATAGGATCAAGATGTTCCTCAACCTCTAGAGCAAACCTATGCAATCGCTTGAATGATTCTACTTTTTCCTGCTGACCGATCTTTGCGGCTTCGATCGCTTTCTGTAGCGTATGGATCGATTCGTCATAGGTCTTTAGGGGGACAGGGAAGGGGTGGCCGTCTTTTCCACCATGAGCAAAGGAGAATCGAGCTGGATCAGAGAACCTATTGGGCTTTCCGTAGACCACCTCACTGACTAATGCCAAAGATTGTACCGTTCTCGGCCCGACTCCCGGGATCAACAGAGATTCAGATAGATTCTCTGGATGTCTCTCATAGGCTGTCGCCAAAAGGGCCCCAAGCCTTCCTGCATCTACATCTTTAGCTTTGACCTCATGCCTTTCAGGCATGAATAGCTCCAATTGTAGGTTCCGAGTTACAGGAAACCCCAAGGCTTCAAGCTCTTTGACCTGTCGGTCGGGGTGTTGATTGAGAAAGTCGACTATCGCATCACGAGAGTCCTCTGATCGATGATCGGTAAGATTCAATATCTTGCCAGAAGATTCTCCGATGATTGCCTCATGTGGCTCATCGACAAATGAATGTACTGTTTCACTATGCCAGTGATAGCGTCTTGCCATCCTCTCCTTTCCATTCATCCCCTGCTGTACTACTGCCCAGTTCTTATCCTTATCTATGATGAAGCTGTGAAGATAGAGTTGATATCCGTCTCCAAGACAGTTGTTATCTACTTTTGCACTGAGTCTAGAAGCTGTAACGAGAGAGTCAGGGTCAAAACCGAAGATATTGCTGATCGCTATCAACTCATCAGGGGTCTTTCTCGAGTGAGACCCTCTCCCCCCACAGACATGGAGACCTAATGATCGGCTATTACTATTGATCGCATGTTTCAAGGATCCCAACACCGAAGTCGTGATCCCAGAGGAATGCCAATCCATGCCCATCACACACCCAAGGGCCTGGAACCAGTAGGGATTACTGATTCTTGAGATGAAACCCGCTGTCCCGTACTCATCGAGGATGAGTTCTGTTATTGCTAATCCGATCTTCTCCATTCGTTGATAGAGCCATTTTGGTACTTTCCCAGGATGGAGGGGGAGATTTGCTCTTCCGCTACTAATCATATGTTAAGTATAGCAGTGAGGATGATAATTGAAAAGGGCATTTTTCTCCAATTATTTTAAATAACATATTGTAATTAAAATAACATACTGTTACTATAGAAACACAAAGAAAAAGTTACTTGCCTTTTCTTGAAGAATATTGTATATAAATCGTATAAATATACGAGAAAATATGAAAACATTTGAATAAATATGAGGAGGACACCATGGAAAAAATTAAAGTTGCGATTATTGGTGCAACAGGCGCAGTAGGACAGGTGTTCATGTGGATGCTCTCAGACCATCCATGGTTCGATGTAGAATATATTACAGCTTCTGCAGCTCGAATCGGTCAAAGATACGGAAGTTCTGTTCACTGGGTAATCCCTTTTGAGATCCCAGAGAAGATCAAACCACTTGAGATCAAAGGCTATGATCTTGATGCAATGAAGGACGCTGGTGTACAGATCGTCTTCTCAGCAATGCCTGCAGATGTGGCTAAGACTGCTGAACCGGAACTTAGAGATCATGGGTTCTATGTATTCTCTAATGCTGGTGCAATGAGATATGAGAAGAATGTACCTATCATGATACCTGAAGCGAACTTCAGTTCATTGGATATGATCAAGGATCAGGGTTACCCTGAATCAGGCTTTGTAGTGACAAATGCGAACTGTTCGACTACAGGTCTCGCTATTGCTCTGGCTCCCTTGAAGAAACATGGTATCAAAGAGATCTCAGTCTCAACCTATCAGTCAGTCAGTGGCGCAGGATATCCAGGACTCTCTTCTTTCGATATCACTGATAATGTGATCCCTTTCATTGGCGGTGAAGAGGAGAAGATGGAGGCAGAGATCAGAAAGATTCTTGAAATCACTCCTGAAGTATATGCATATTGTGTTCGAGTACCGGTTATGTTCGGCCACCTGGAATCTGTTTGGTTGACTTTTGAAGATGAGGTCGAGGTAGAAGATATTATCAGAGATTGGGATGAGTTTGTCATCGAGGAATCAGGTCTTCCCTCTTCTCCAGTAAAACCAGTCGTTTTTGATGCTGATAACACTTTCCCTCAACCAAAATATGCTTTCTGGGGAACTCCAAAAGGTATGGTTGTTTACACCGGTAGGTTGAAGAAAAAGAATAATAAGATCGGTTTTACTCTGATGGTCAATAATGTCGTCAAAGGTGCTGCAGGTGGTTCGATCCAGAATGCAGAGGCCTTTGTTAAATTGTACGGTCTGAAATAGAAACCCTGATCCAAAATATCTCTTAAGATGAGAAGCAGCTGATTCTTAATCGACCTGACAGGTTGGTGACAGACAGCTGCTTTTTTGTGTATAACTAAATTCTAACTAGGTTCATGAAGGATTCGATGTGTCACAAGATCTTACTAAGGGTTCTATCCCTAAACATATTCTCCGTATGTCTCTTCCAACGATGTCGGGTCTACTCTTTCAGGCTCTCTATGATATCGTGGATATGATATGGATCGGTAGGATATCCTATTCAGCTGTAGCCTCTGTTACGATCTTCGTATCTCTATTCTGGCTCTTCGAGGTTGTGAACTCGATCATTGGGATCAGTTCTGTCTCTCTTATCTCTCAGAGTTTTGGAGCCGGAAACAAAGAGCGGACGAAGAAGGCAGCTGAACAGACACTCACCTTCAAGTTCTCGGTAGCTATTCTAGCTGCCTCGATTCTCTGGATTCTTCTTATCCCCCTATTGCGACTATTCACCAATGATGCGTTAGTCATCGAACAAGCGGTTGCCTATGGTAGACCGCGAGTGCTGTTCATCCCAATATTCTTCTCATCTTTCAGTGTGAATACGATCTTCCGTTGTACCGGAGATGCTAAGACTCCGATGTATTTACTCATCGGGTCAGCGATCTTGAATATCATCCTCGATCCGGTGATGATGTTCGATCAGATTCCAGGGACATCTATACCCGGCCTCGGTATGGGGCTCTATGGAGCTGCAATGGCTACGAATATCTCCTTCAGCCTCTCTTTTATCATTGGACTGGTCATACTGTTCAAAGGAACGAAGAGGATCAAGATATCTATTCGAGGGTTATTCGTTCTTGATAGAGAGATCGATAAGAAACTCCTGACGATAGGTCTTCCCTCCGGAATGGAGATGCTCTTCAGGAACGCTGCGAACAGTCTTCTGATTCGGATGGTCGGAATCTATGGAGTGGCTGCTATAGCACTCATTGGAGTGGGGACAAGGATCTATTCATTTATGATGATGCCCCTGTTAGGTATCCTCATGGGTTCAGGGACTATCGCTGGACAAAATCTGGGAGCTGAACAGGTGGACAGGGCAAAATCCACTGCCCGCTATTCCGCTCTATTGGGAATGGTCATAGCTACAGTCTTCTCTCTTGTTATAGTGATATGTGCAGAAGATATCCTCGGGCTGTTTTTGACCGATCTGTCAAATATGCAGGAGGGTATCCTCATGATGAGGATCGTGGCTCCTTCACTGATCGTTGCTGCGTTCAGTTTCGGAATAGCCTCTTCTCTCTCTGGGGCAGGTCATAATATCCCCTTCTTCTATAGTTGTATCATTGGGAAATGGGTGATCATGATCCCCTATGTCGCAATAACCATATATATATTCCAGGCTCCTCTAGCCTTTATCTGGATCTCGTTCTGGTTGAGTGAGATCGCTGAGGGGATAGTTCTCTATCACTCCTATAGGCGGGGTACCTGGATCAAGAAGAGGGTATGAATCAATGATTGAAGATTGTGCGATAATCGGTGCTGGAGCTATAGGGGCCTCTTTAGGTGAACTACTTTCTCGAACCTATGATTCGGTAAGGATCATAGCTACAGGTGAACGTGCTAAACGCTATTCTTCTGAAGGGTTTGTGATCAATGAGAAGAGGTGGATCCCTGCTGTCGAATCTGGTGACCATACCTATGATCTGGTGATCATCGCAGTCAAGTTCAACCAATTCCATGAGATCCTGCCTGTGGTGGATAAACTCATTGGAGAACATACTCAGATCCTATCACTTCTCAATGGATTGGTGACTGAAGAGATCCTGATCGAGAGGTATGGGTCTGAGCATGTTCTCTATTCCTTCACGGTCGGACAGGATGCACTTCGTCTGAATAACAGTATCCACTACACTCTGATGGGACGAGTCGTCTTCGGAGAGATAGAGAATGATAGAGAAGATCTCACTGAGAGAGTATCAGAGATCGAGAGGTATCTCTGTGCTGCGGGGGTGAATGCCGTTGTCGCAGATGATATGATATATGAACTGTGGTGGAAGTTCATGGTCAACGTAGGTATCAATCAAGCCTCTGCATATCTTGAGAGATCTTTCGGAGAGTTTCAGAAGGGAGGTGAATCCTTCGATCTGATGAAAGATCTCATGGAAGAGGTCATAACCCTATCACAGTTCACAGAACATCCTCTGAGTACTCTTGATTTCGATAGGTGGGTCGTACTGTTGATGACTCTCAATCCCTTGGGAAAACCATCGATGTACCAGGACTTCGAGGCTGGAAGAAAGAGCGAACTCGGACTATTTGCAGGAACGGTATTGGAGAAGGCTAGAGAGTTGGGATTGTCAGTTCCTGCAAATACGATGGTTTATGAAGAGTTGGCTGCTAGAGAAATGGTAAACTCATAGAAAATGAAGACCATCTCTTACCAATTGAAGTTCGGTATTGTATACTGAGTGAAGAGAGTATGGAGGTGGTCATATGCATAATGAGAGTCTTTGCCGAAAAGCGAGATATGCAGGAGCATGGTACGCCGGAGAGCCGGAGGACCTGAGATCTGAGATAGGGAAATATCTTTCCTATTCATCTGCAGATGTCGATTCCTACAATGTGAGGATGGCGGTATTACCTCATGCCGGGCTCTACTATTCAGGACGTTCTATCGCAAGATTCTTCAACAATCTACCTGAGAATACAGATAATGTCTGTATTATATCACCATCACATTATACCTACTTGACGCCAGATAAGATCACCACGGCAGATTTCGATACGCTTGAGACTCCACTAGCCCAGATTCCCTACAGGTCTATCTGTGAGGGGATCCCGAAGACGATGAGAGAATGTAATGTGCGTGCGGTAAAAGATGAACATGCTGTAGAGATGGTCCTTCCGTTCATCTCCTATCTCTCTGAGAAGCGCCAAAGGGAGATCTCTGTATCAATTATGCTCGTATCCTCAGTGAAGACCTTAGAACAGGTCAATGAGATCGCTCAGATGACTTTGGATAATCTTGGAAGAGAACGGATAGCTGAGGGAAAGACCGTGATCATAGCTAGTTCAGATTTTACCCATTATGGGACACGTTTCGGTTTCACCCCCTATGGTTCAGAGGATATCAGATCGATCATGAGTTCCGTCGAAGAATATGACAGATCCTATGCGAGAGGTTTTGCAGAGGGATCGATCGAAGAGCTCCTCAGAAGGTTCGATGAAGAGCATCCGACTATCTGTGGTTTTGCTCCTGCTTTGTTAGTTTCTGCAATATCTCGAAAAATGAAGTTGACAGGGGTTGTTGTGGACTATTACACTTCAAATGAATTGAACAAGAATCCCCTTTCTGATTTCGTATCGTACTGCTCCGTATTCTGGGAGTGATACACCTATGGTGAGGTTATTATGTTACAAGAAGATGTGAAGAATCTGCTACTCAAGACAGCAAGAGATATGATCGAGTGTAGTCTCATAGATGATGGTTCCTGTGAGAAGAAGATTCTCTCTTCTGAACTAGTCTATCGAAGATATCCTGAACTCTTCGATCATTGTGGGGTATTCGTCACTTTGAAGATCTCTGACCCCGTAGTAGGAGAAGGACTCCGAGGTTGTATCGGTTCGATCATCGGGAGAGAGTCCTTATATGAGGGAGTCAAGAGATTCTCTTCCGAAGCTGCCTTCAATGATCCAAGATTCAATCCAGTGACCGAGGACGAACTCTCCTGGATCACTATCGAGATATCGGTTCTCACCCCACCAGAAAGGGCTCTGTCTACTGATGACATCGTACTTGGACAGGATGGTGTGATTCTCAACTATCAGGGGCGAGTTGCAGTATTCCTTCCTCAGGTAGCGACCGAGGAGGGCTGGGATAAAGCTACTATGCTTCAACACCTTTCTCTCAAAGCTGGTCTCCCTGAAGATACCTGGAAAGATCCAGATTGTTTCTTCACTATATTTCAGGCTGAGATCTTCAGCGAAGAAGAGTAATACATGATAAATGATATATTGAACTGTGACTTCTGTTACAGGATGTGCAGTATCCCCGAAGGGAGCAGAGGGGCCTGTGGCGCCCGGGAACATAAAGAGGGAAGACTTCAGACGATCGGTTATGGACGAGTACTCACTGCTGCTGTGGATCCTGTAGAGAAGAAGCCCTTCTTTCACATCTTCCCAGGAGAGAAGACCCTGTCTATCTCATTGTACGGATGTAATTTCCGTTGTGATTTCTGTCAGAACTCTGAAGTATCTCAGCCTGATGGTTTCTACTCACCGGATTATGAACACGCAGCAGGACTGAGATCCGTACCCGAGATATCACCTGAGCGGATCGTTGAGATCATGAGACAGAAGAATCTTAACATCATGTGTTATACCTATTCGGATCCGATCGTGTGGCAGGACTATATGATCGATACTGCTAGGTATGTGAAAAAGGCTGGTGGTTATAATCTCATGGTGACTAACGGTTCGTTTTCCCCAACATCGTTGGAGAGAGTACTTCCTCATATCGATGGGTTCAATGTAGATGTGAAGGGTGATGATCAGTTCTATAAAAGTGTATGTAAGGGAAGTCTATCTCCCGTATTGAGTTCGATAGAGCGAATCGCAAAGGATCCTAGATCCGTTCTTGAGGTTACCACCATGATCATCGAGGGGATTCATACTGTCGAGGGTATCAGGGAACTTGGACAAAGACTGCATGAGTCAGGGGTTGAGGTTTGGCATCTTTCCAGATTCTTCCCCCATTATCGAATGGAGGATAGGGCAGCTACCTCTGAGGTCTTTCTTGCCAGGATACTAGAGGCAGTAAAGGATTCTCCCATCCCCCATATCTATGCAGGGAACAGTATCAACCTGAAACATGAGAAGACCATCTGTCCTGTTTGTGGAGCGACTCTGATCAATAGTCATAGTTACCGAGGTGAAGCTCGTTATGATGTAGCAAGAACGATGAAAGAGGGGAGTTGTACCTCCTGTGGAACACCTGTCTATGGGCTTTTCACATAGACATAGCTCATACAATCTTTCACGATAACCTGATAATCTCTGCCAGTCTGTTTGAGTTCATACTCATAGGACCTGATCTTACAGTCTGAACAACTCTTTGAGAGACTGTCCTTTCTGAAGCAGGTTCTCGTGATGAAGATCGGTGGATCGAAATCTTCATCTATATAATATAATGGGATGCCCCACTCATGGGATCCTGAAGGTATTGGTCTTTGATCATCCTCTATCCAGTAGAAGGCTCCGATACAATCATGCAGATTATCAGCGATGAGCTGTATAGCCTGTGAATTGACACAGTAGAGATAATAATCGATAAAACAACTCAACCCCTCTTGCTGCTCATACCAAGGAATCTGTCCGATATTACTTATCCCGACGATGATCTGTTTCTCAGGATGGGTATTCTTAAGCTGTGAGATCCTCTCATCGATCATAGAGAAGGAATCCTTCAGGAACTGGACTGGGGAGAGAGGAAGGAATATATGGGAATCAGTGATATAGCCATCTGCAGTCAGCAGGGACCTTTTTGGAAGTGATATCTGCTGTCTCTCTATGATCTGTGGCTTCTCAGATAGGATATTTTGAGTCCTTTCGGTGATGTGCTTTTCAAAAGTCTTTGATAATGCCTCATACCAGGATCGTCTCAGTTGTTTGATCACCTTCGGTGGGATGAAGATCCCCTGATCGTTGAAGCGGCTGTTATTGATCAGTTCTATGCGTGAAGAGAAGAACGGTAGGCTCTTATCGGTCACACAGAAACCTTTTTCCAAGATAGGGAGGATAGGTTTCTCAACCCTTGCCGGTAGCAAGGTAAGCTCCTGTTCCCATGTGAAGCTGAATCCCAATGGTCCTATCTTACTGGAGATGATGAATTTCTCATCCAAGAGGATGATCGTAACCATGAGAGGATAGGTAAACAGGGGAAGGGAGAGAGGATTTATCTGTTTCAGTTCACTATCATGTGTGGAGACTTGGTAGAGCGTATCACCTTCAGAGAACTCCTCATCGATGATGATATGTATCTCGGTGTTTGCTCGACACTCGGTGATGGACTCTCCCCTCTTCGATCGCATTGTCGTGATACTGAAAGGACTACTTACCTTCATTCCCTCATGGATAGGGTCATCTGCAATGATCTGTAGGCCATCTCTGAGAGCTAAAGCCCTTGTAGTCCTTACAGTCGCTCTATTTCCCTTTCGTGAGATGATCTTCCCTGCAGGTATCCCAGTATGTCCAGAGAAGGGTGAATATACTAATTTAGCATCTTTTTCAGTGCGGTCGGGTCTGTGATAGTTCCCGAACCAACCCGTCTCTGCAGTCCTTGAGAATGCAAGACGACTTGCTGAAGGGTCGTGGGGCTTTCCATCGAGGATGGAACGATAGAGACTGGTAGTCTCAGCGACATAGGAGGGGGATTTCATCCGTCCCTCTATCTTAAGAGCCTCGATACCGATATCTCTGAGTCTAAGAACCTGTTCTTCAAGTGATAGATCCTTCATGGAGAAGAAATACCCATTGGGAGTATCTGAATCTTCAGATACCAATTCAGACCAGGTCCTGCAGATCTGGCCACAGGAACCTCTGTTCCCTGACCTGCCTAGGATCATTCCCGATGCGAGGCACATCCCGGATATACTATAGCAGAGGGCCCCATGAATGAAGACCTTCAACTCCACATCAGGACAGGCTTCTCTGATGGTGCGGATCTCTTCAAAGGAGAGTTCTCGTGCCAGAACGACTCTTGAGAATCCGAGCTTTTGCAGGAATCTGACCCCATTGATGTTATGGACTGCTAACTGTGTCGATCCATGAAGAGCGAGTGAAGGAAAATATGTATGGATGATATGAGCTAATCCCAGGTCCTGAACGATGATTCCATCTACACCAGTCAAAGCGACACGATGCAGGAGCCTGATGAGATCAGGGAGTTCGTTCTCTCTGATGAGTGTGTTCATTGCGAGATAGACGAACTTCTCCTGTTCATGAGCGAACTGGATGACTCTACGTAGTTCGTCAAGAGAGAGGTTCTTTGCAGATTTACGTGCAGAGTAGTCTCCGAGACCGAGATAGATCGCATCGGCTCCATGAGTCAATGCCTGGTATGCTGATTGAAGATCACCTGCAGGTGCCATGAGTTCCATGGCGCTATTGTAGATCTATTCTATCTCCTGCTCAAGGTCTGAGGACTGAGTCCCTATAATGAAACAGCTGTTTTCAAAGCGATCTGCATCATAGTCGATAATCCGGTCTCTCTCGCTGCTGAATCGATAGATTCCTGATTCACAAGTGAGTTCGAGATAGTCAGTAGGGTAGCGGCTTGTCGATTTAGGATCGAAGCATTATGAAATAGTGCAAAACTCTCATCCTCAACACATACACAGCCATATTTCTTGAACTTCTCGCTGAAGTGTTCTGCAGTATACTCGCTATAGAAGGTGTCATGTGTATGGATTGGAGCTATTATCAACTCTGCTCCTATATGAACTGTTGCCATCTATGATTCTCCCTTTTTATGATCTGTGAACTCAGAATATCATAGGAAGTGACCCTCAGACATGTCATACGACAGGGTCATCTGAAAAGGTCTGTCTAAAAAGAAGTCTCGATCTATGTTGTGAATCATCGAGCTCTTATGGGAAGAGATACTAATCCTTGATCATCTGTCTGTCTTCGAGCTCTTGTACGATCTTCGCATGTTCCTTCTCTGATAAAGGGTATAGGAGCATAGTGATGAAGGCGAGCATGCTTGCGAAAAACGGTAGCAAAGAGGTGACCTGATGGATCCCTTGAAGGACACTCTGAGACTGGGTAGCACCGGCTTTGAATCCCAGTATCGCCAACAACACGCCGATGAGTCCCGATGTAGCTGCTGCGGTGAGTTTAGCGAGGAATGTCTGAGTCGAGAAGATCGTTCCTTCGGAACGTTCACCTGTCTTCAGTTCCACATACTCGATCGTATCAGCGATCATGGAGGTCTGTATGACTAGTGGGATTCCCATAGCAAATGAGCCGATACAATTCCAGATGACGATCACGGTGAAGTTATTCCAACCTGATAGGAAGAATCCGATAGAAGAGACTGCATAGATAATATTCGCAGCTATATAGGTCCCTTTCTTGCCCAGACGTTTGGTGAAGAACGGTACGAGCATGATCCCGATAAGTAGGAAGGGGATGTTGATCCCGACAAGTAAGGTATAGAGGGCCTCACTCTGAAGGTTGTAGGCTGCATAGTATATGAGAGCCTGTAGCTTGGCAGTCTGGGCTACACCTGAGAAGAAACCGGAGATGATGACGATCATCAATGGTTTGTTCTTGAAGATCGCCTCAGAGATCGTAGACCATGAGGCCTTCTTCTTGTTCGTCGAGGTGACTCGCTCCTTGACGAAGAAGAAGGTGATCAGGAAACATCCAATGGTGATCAGACCGAAGAAGGCTGCCGTGAGTTGGTACCCTGCAACAACATTTCCATTTGTCAGGTCTCTGAAGAGATAGATTAAAGGGAGAGTCCCAATAGTCGCTACCGCAGCTCCTATTGTTCCTACGAACCTTGGGAACATCACGATAGAGTTCCTCTCCTGAGCATCGACGGTGATCGCACCTGACATAGCCCAATAGGGAACGTCCGAGGCTGTATAGATCATGCCGAAGAGAATATAGGTGATATAGGCATAGACGAGTTTTCCAGCCGCACTGAAAGGTGGTACTGAGAAACAGAGTACTGCGATGATCGCAAAGAATATGGGAGAGAAGAGCAGGTAGGGGCGAAACTTACCCCATCGGGTCTTCGTCCTGTCGACGAGGACTCCCATCATGGGATCGTTGACTGCATCCCAGATCCGTGCGACTAATAGGAGTATCCCTGCGGCTGCAGGGAGGAGGCCGAAGATCTCAGTATAAAAATAGAGCAGGAAGGTCCCAAAATAGGTATAGATCATATTCTGGCCAAGGCAGCCTATACCATAGGCGATCTTCTCTCTCTGTGGAACTTTACCATCAGCACTACTCATATACAGCCCCTTTTTCACTCTTCATTGATACTCAGTGTATCACCATCTGTCAGGCAGTGGAAGAGATTTATTAGGTGAGACCACATGGGTAGGAGTGAGAGAAAATTCTTTACAGTATCACATATTAGTGATATCACAGAAGTATGAAGAAACGAATATATCAAACAGAAGGACACCTGATCGATTCTGGTGTATTTTCCCTGATCCTCAATACGATCCTCAATGAGAGCGGTGATTATCAGATTATACGCTTCAATGTGGGGAAGCATCCTGGGGAACCCTCATTTCTCGAGTTCGCTGTCCTCTCGGATACAGAAGGACTCCTCCAGCATATAGGGAGCAGACTCACTCAGTTCGGAGCCTTTGAGAAAGAGGTCCCTTCCGCTGTCCTTATTGAGACAGACAAAGATAGGCATGTACCACAGACCTTCTATTCAACAACTAATCATAGAACCGAAGTCTTTTATATGGGGCAGTGGTTTGAGGTCGCAGAGCAGAGGATGGATGCTGCGATCACCTATAGGGATCAGCGTTTCAGCTGTGTGAAGCTTCGAGATATTAAAAAGGGTGACCAAGTGATCTGTGGATCTGACTCTATCAGAGTCTATCCCCCCTTTATCGAGCAGCGATCCGAATTCGCTTTCATGGCAAATGAGGTCTCATCAGAACGAAGTGGAAGAGTCGCTGTGGAGCGCGTAGCTAAAGAACTCACCAAGGTCCGAGAGCATGATGGTAAAGTGGTCGTGGTTTGTGGGCCGGTCGTCGTTCATACGGGTGGGGCCGATGCTTTGGCATCGATTGTGAGAAATGGTTTTATTCAGGGATTCCTCGGTGGTAATGCAGTCGCTGTCCATGATCTTGAATATCGATTCTTCGGGACCTCCTTAGGGGTGGATCTTAAGTCTGGAGTCGTAGCAGAGCATGGTCATAACCACCATATGAAGGCGATCAACAAGATCTATGGTTGTGGATCGATCCGTGATGCTATCGATGAGGGTGTCCTCACAGAAGGTTTGATGTTTGAGGTCGAGAGAGCAGGGATCCCCTATTGTCTTGCGGGGTCTATCCGTGATGATGGACCACTCCCTGAGACAGTCAATGATATGATAGAGGCTCAAAGCCAATATGCAGAGATCATCAAAGATGCAGATATGATCATCATGCTCTCCTCTATGCTCCATTCAATCGGTACCGGGAACATGACCCCCTCCTGGGTGAAGACGATCTGCGTTGATATCAATCCTGCAGTAGTGACCAAATTGTCAGATAGGGGTTCGGGGCAGGCTATAGGTATCGTCAGTGACGTAGGATTGTTCCTGCGGGATCTTGAAAGAGAATTAGAGGGATGAGTCGAATGTCGGTCCTAGAGGGGCTAAAACAGACACGCAACCTTCGTGATGTAGGAGATCTCTCAAATGACTTTGGATTACAGGTCCGTTCTGGAAGACTCTTTCGTATGGGGAAACTCTATGGTTTCTCTAAGGAAGAGATGACAGTCATCCGAACTCTGGGTGTCTCAGATATTATAGACCTTCGATCGGAATCGGAACGTAAAGCACAACCGGACCCCCCAATCGAGGGGATCGAGAATCATCATATTGATATGAGTGCGGGAAAACTGGGACTCGACCATGTGATCTCTATCTATCGAGAGGCAGCAGAAAATCCCGGTACCGTAGATGCTCATGAATATATCCTGGAAAGCTATAGGGAACTGCCTCAACAGTGTACTGAAGAGGTTTACCGTTGTATAGAGCTGATCACTTCGAAGCCCGAGGGAGTCTATCTTATCCACTGTGCTGGGGGAAAGGATCGGACAGGTTTTCTCACTGCAACGATCCTCGGAGCTGTCGGGGTACCTGATGAGGGGATACTCCATGACTTTCTTCGCAGTAAGAAGAGTGCTCAAGAGGATGCACAGATTCTCGAGAGGTATCTGAAGAGATTCAGAGACTCCTTTGGTATTGAGATACCTCCTGAGGTAGCAGCCCCATTCCTTACTGTATCTGAAGAGGCTCTGCTTGGTATGCTCGAGTTGGTAAAACACTCATATGGTGGTTTTTTACCCTATATGAGAAAAGGTGTGGGGATTTCTGAGAAACAGATGCAAATCCTCTCCGACTGGCTTACAGAGTAGGCTTCCATTCTCAAGTTGTGAATCATTCTCATTTAAAAAAAATTCATCATCAGGGCAAAAATAGTATTGAATTTGTTGCCAATAACAAGATAATATCAAAGTGGATAACTTTTATCACAGGAGTAAAATATATGGATTCAAAGTATACGGATCTGCTGAAAGGCAAAATGAGCGAGGAAAGTTTTCAGAAACTCGCAATTCTCGAAAATGAAAAGGTAATGGATTTTATTGGAAAGTTCGCTGAACATTGTAATCCAGCAACTATCTATGTTTGTGACGATAGCGCTGAAGATGAACAATACATCAGAGACATGTCAATTGAGAAGGGTGAGGAATTCAAACTTGCTAAGAATGGTCAGACAATCCACTGGGATGGGTATGGTGATCAGGCTCGAGACAAAGTCAATACAAAATATATGGTCTATAAAGAGAACCTTGAGAAGATGGCTTCTCTTAACTCTGTTGAGTACAACGAAGGTCTTGAAGAGATCATGGGTTTTGCAAAGAACAACATGGCTGGAAAAGACGCAGTAGTCAAGTTCTTCTGTGAAGGACCTGCTTTCTCAGAATTCACTATCCCATGTGTACAGTTCACTGACTCATGGTATGTAGCTCATTCAGAAGCGATTCTTTACCGATCAGCTTACGAGCACTTCAAAGGTATGGAAGCTGCTGAAAAAGATGATTTCTTCCGATTCATCCACTCTGCTGGAGAACAGGATGAGAGAGGATGTTCAGCTAATCTCGATAAGAGAAGAATCTACATGGATACACAGAACAACATCGTATATTCAATGAATGCACAGTACGCTGGTAACTCAGTTGGGCTGAAGAAACATTCAATGAGACTTGCTATCAACAAATCAGGCCAGGAAGGCTGGTTATGTGAACATATGTTCGTTATGGCATGTATTAACGAAGATGCTGATAGAAGAACCTATTTCGCAGGTGCTTACCCATCAGCTTGTGGTAAGACATCAACAGCAATGATCCCTGGTGAAGAGATCGTTGGTGACGATATCGCATATTTCAGAAACATCGATGGTGCATTCAAAGCAGTTAACGTTGAACAGGGTATCTTCGGTATCATCAAAGACGTAAATGCAAAAGACGACCCAGTTATCTTTGAGAACCTCAACCTAGAACAGGAGATGATCTTCTCAAACGTTCTTCGTGGCGAAGACAATAACCCCTACTGGTTAGGTTCAGGTCTTGAGACTCCAGACAAGGGTGACAATCACTCAGGTCCAGACTGGTATGTTGGGAAGAAAGACGCTAAGGGTAATGAGATCGGAATCGCTCATGGTAACTCACGATACACCATGAGACTCGACTATCTTGCAAACTTCGACAAAGCTGGATTCGACGCTAAGACTGGTGTTAAGGTTGACGGTGTTCTTTACGGTGGTCGAGACAGTGATACGACAGTACCTTGTGAAGAGTCTTCTTCATGGGAAGATGGTATCCTCCTCAAAGCTTGTACTCTTGAGTCAGAGACTACCTCTGCAACTCTTGGAGCTGAGGGTGTCAGAGTACCTAGTCCAATGGCTAACATGGACTTCGTATCTTACCCACTTGGTGAATACACTATGAACAACATCAACTTCGTAAAAGATATGAAAGAAGTTCCAAAAGTATTCTCAACTAACTACTTCCTCAGAACTCCAGAAGGTGACTTCTGTACTGATAAACTTGCTAAGAAAGTATGGTTACATTGGGCAGAGGGTAGAGTACATGGTGAGTATGAAGCAATTCCTACTCCTACAGGAAAGATCCCACTGTACGAAGACCTCAAGGCTCTCTTCAAGAAATATCTTGATCTTGACTATACACTCGAAGAATACACCTACCAGTTCACATTCAGATGTGACAAATGGGTTGCTAAACTCGAGAGATCAAAAGCATTCTATACGAAGATGGATAAGAACTGTCCAGAGTTCATCATCAACAAATGGGATGAAGCAATTGCTAAGATCACAAAAGCTGGAGAAGATTTCGGAACCGAGATCCTTCCTGGTGGATACAGCTGTGGTGGAAACTGCTGTTGTTAATAAGCAAAGCGCTTGATTGATTCTTATAGAGGACTATTGCATGTAATGTGTGATAGTCCTTTTTTACAGTCCAACTAGAATCTCTGAGTGATAGGAATTCAAGAATATCTTATCTCACGTTATCTTACTCCTGTCCTCGGTATCATTGGATGGATTGTTAAATCTCTATCCTAACAAAGAATAAAAGAATCTATATGAATGGGCTTCTCTTGTTAATTCAATTTTCGTGAGATATGATTTAACTCATACTAAGACAAAGAGGTTTGAATATGTTACAAGATTTTTCATTCAATATGTTTGCAGTGATTGTCGGTATTCTGGTGAATATGATCATCGGGACTCTCTGGTATTCTCCTCTGCTGTTCGGCAAGATGTGGCTTGAGATGATTGGTAAGGGTTCTGATGAGATAAGCAAGAAAGATGCAAATAAATCAATGTCATTTGCCATTATTCCCGCTGCTGTTTCAGCATTTGGCTTAGCTTTCCTAGTTGGAATAGCTCACGCAGATACCGTAACTGATGCACTACTGATTGGGTCTCTTGCCTCAGTGGTGTTCTCTGGTATGAGTGCGTTGAATCTGGTCCTGTTCGAAGGACGTTCCTTGAAGCTCTCGCTATTGAATACAGGGTATTTCGTTGTTTCATGGAATATTGTCTCAGTGATCATCACACTCTGGAAATAGCTAACGTTCGCCTCTTCGATGGAGAATCTTTACCCTGATCTCTCAGAATACTGATCTCAAAAGAGGGTCTGCTTTCAATTGGCTATCTGTTTTAGGTAGGATCGATCATAGTCTTTCCTCTGATGGTAATGGCCTCGATAGGATGGTGGCAACAGAGAGGCCAATTCATACATGAGTTGATCAGTGATTACTTTCTTCATATCCTTATTAATCACGTCAGGTCGTAATATCATTAAGGGATCCCCAATCTTGAATGTGACTTTTGTCCTTCTCATTCTCTTTATATTCCTCCAGAACTGTTCGCCGCCATAGTGGGCTATCGGCAGGATTGGGGCTCCACTCTTGAGTGCAAGACTAGTTATTCCGGTATGCCCTTCTCGAAGTATCCCATCCTCAGTCCTCGTCCCCTCAGGAGCGATGAAGAGGATCTTGTTTTCCTTGAGACTCTCTAAAGATCTTCGGAAGGACTCGATTCCAGGCTTATCTCTATTGAGTGGTATACCTCCCCATTCATCAGCAAGGATACGGAAGATAGGGTTATCCCAAGTCTCCTGCTTAGTAAGAGCCCTGAACTCTCTTGGTAGCATTCTTGTGCTCAACAGCGGTACCTCGAGAAAATTGATATGGTTTACCATAACGATAAGAGGTCCCTCCATCGGGACTCTGTTGAGTTCCGTCCCATCAACTGAACAGATGATACGGAGGATCATTTTTACTCCCATATTCAGGCATCTTCCACGAAGCGTCATAAAGGCTCCTTTCCTATGATCAATTGTATTGCATGATGATGACAGTTGAGTTCAAGATGCTTTCCTGCGATACAAATAGTCTCACCATCCGCATGGACTGCCATCGCTCCCTTAAGCGCAGTGATAATAAAGGATGATGACTGCAGGGTAGTGGTATCATCAAGTGAGGCTTGTGTCCCTTTGGTATAATGGAGCATATCTTTCAATAATCTTCGTCTTGTTCCCTGTCTAGTCATACAAAGATTGAAAAGACCATCTGTCGGGTCTCCATCCGGCGCCATGTAAAAAGCCCCACCCATACGTTTCCCATTCATGATCGAGACTAAAGCCGGGGTGTTTTCCAACTTCCCAGCATCATGAGTGATAGTAAGAGAAGGCGCTTTTGGATAGAGGAACAGTGTCTTCAATGCGCCGAATATATAGCCGGCAGCTCCATTGAGATGTTTCATCTTCGCCGCTTCTAGACCTACGATCGTATCGAATCCAATACCGATGCCATTGCCGAACCATCTGCCCTCGGGGTAATCTCCCCCACGGACCTCTCCGATGTCGATAGGTGAAGAATGACCCTCACAGATGATATCAAGGCAGGAATCAAGGGTAGTGGGGACCGATACTCCAAACGCAAAGTCATTACCCCTACCTATTGGGATGACTCCCAATAGAGGCTGACTTATCGTTTTCTGTTCCATAAGACCATTTATGACTTCATTGATCGTCCCATCACCACCGGCGGCTATGACCGTAGTCCCACCGGACTCAGAGGCCTTGATGGCAAGTTCTTTAGCATGTCCTGGATACTCTGTCTGAATAAGAGTATAGGGGACCGTATGTGCATCTAACCGTTTCTGGATTTCTGGGATTCTTTGTTCAGCAGAACCATTAGCTGCTGTTGGATTAAGGATTACCGTGAGATGATCGATCATAGATTGTTACCCTATGTGTTTGATTTTTGATAATCATAGCACGGTTTTTAAGACAACGATGAAAAAGAATCACTATAAGGTGAAATCAAGGAGTCTCTTTTGGTGCATCCTATCCCAACTGAGGATGATGTCTGCAGGTCCACTATGTTGTAATACACGGGTGATATTGGGAAGATCACTACTATTCACATGTGCTTCAGCCTCAGTCTGTGAGTAACCACCTCGGATTTTGCGCTGTATCAAGCGATCTTTCAGTTCCTCTTTCTCCGCTTCATGGAATATGGTGATATCTGCGAACGATGATAGATCCTCCCACCCGGCCTCCTTGAGAAGTAACCAGTTTCCTTCGATAACGATGATCGGAGCATCTAATATGACAGCATCTGGTACCGGATCATGGATATTTCTATCATAGTAGGGCCAGGTGACAGTACCTCTTCTCTTTAGCTGGGTCAATGATTCATAAAGAGCCTTTGTGTTATATGTCTCTGGAGCACCCTTGATCTCCTTTAAAAGAACTTGGTTCTCATCATCATTAAGATAGTGGTTCAGGAGATAGCGGTTCGGATAGTGGAATCCATCAATCGATACTGACTGCAATCTCGGATAGTCGCTATAGGATTCAGCAAGTTCCTCCCATAGAGCCGCTAAAGTAGATTTACCGGTAGCTGGAGGCGCTGCGAAGAAGACTATGATGGGACTTCCTTTCTTCAGGTAGATCTCATGAAAATGATCAAGTAGTTTGGTATGGATCGTAGCTATCTCTTGATCAGGAAATTCAAGGAGATCAGAGAAACCATTGACGGTCAGTGAAATCTGCAAACGACCCCTCCTGTAATAAGTTGAGCATCTTATGTATCATAGCATAGTGTCCTATGTGAAGATAACTTTAGTTTAACAGATTGTCTGAAATTCGGGATAAGAAAAAAAAGGGAAGAATTTGTATTTTAATGTTTACAAGTTAGGTGAACAATGTTATATTACTAATAAGCTCATGTATTAAAGGGCTTGATAGTTCATCGCTCCAAGAGATTACTCCTATTTCTTGCGATGCTGTTCTGTTTTCTTTAAGAATTTACTATTGCCATACATTGTTGTTTTGAGGCTGCTGTTATAATAACAGCAGCCTCTTTTTTTAATCTTTTGGTGGGTATAGGGCAGCGGTGTTACTTTAGGCTCTAGAATAAAATCTGTGTGATATGAAATAACTAAAAAAGTAGAAAAGAATGAAATTGGGCAAGACCTCTGTTA
>CAKZLE010000013.1 GCA_937125225.1 uncultured Spirochaetia bacterium | reverse complement strand
ATAAAAAGGCCATGCTATATAATCATCGGCTCCTATACGAAATCCATTAATGACATCATCTTTCATAGATTTAGCTGTCAAAAATATAATTGGCGTTTTCGTATCCTTTTCTCTAATTTCTTTGGCTAATGTAAAACCATCTTTTTTGGGCATCATTACATCAAAAATACATAGGTCAAATGTACTTTTGTTATAGGTCTGTAAACCTGCGTTACCATCAGTTGCTAAGGTAACATCATAGTCGTGCATTTCTAAGTAAGAACGCAACACATCACCAAAGTTCTGATCGTCTTCTACTAACAAGATTCTTGCTAAATCGCTCATATCTTTTGTTTTGATTCATAAAAATAGAGTGACGATACAAATGTGCATCGTTTGCTCTCTTTGAAAAAACGGTATAATATGTCCCCGATGTATTGCTTTAATTAAGTTAAATTAAGGTTGCTATCATCTACTAAATTAGGACACTTAACTAAAAATCAACACTTTATAATATATTTATTTATCAATATGCTTGAAGCTTTTCTTCTTTTCTTAAGCCTCTTAATGTACCTTCAGCTAAAGCTCTCATTTCATCTTCACCTGGATATACAAATACATTTACATATTTTTCTAGATATGATTTTATGTATTCTACTAAGAATTTAGAATAAGCCATTCCACCTGTTAGCAATACTCCATCAATTTTCTATTGTCACCAGCGACTTCACAAGGGCTTCTGTGGGGATGTAGTCCTTTAGAAACGAGTGAGGTTAGGACTACCAATTAAACCAATATAGTTTAAATTCACTATATTAAACCGATTTGGTTTAATTTTAAAAACTTAACGCAATCCGATACATATAATATTAACACAAACGTATGAACTTGACCCTAGTTACAGGACCGAAAGTGCCTGTAGCGGGTGTATGCCGTGACTCATAGCAATATGGGGTATGCACTGACGATAGGGGGTTATGATGGGCCGAACATACCAAGCCCAGCAACAAAACAGGCTAATAATCGGAATTCTGGATTTATCCCCCAAGTATTGTAGGTTGATACTGAATAGGATGGTGTAACTCGAAAGACCACCCTTCCCATGCTCACAACATGTAAAACTGTGCCTGATAAATAAGTTTATATGAACCAGTATGTTACAAACAAAACACATAAAGATAGAATCTGTTGTTTAGAATCAGTTTATCTTCCTGAATGTTAAATTAGGAATAATAATCTGGTGTCCATCCGACAGAAAGCTATCTAGTGACACCTATGGAATATAGTAATGAATGAACAATTTAATCGAGGGAGAATAGAAAAGGCCCTCAAATCTAAGCTAACCCCTGCACCTATGGGCTTATCTAGAATAGAGAAGAGAGAGTTTATTTTATCTATATATAACAATTTAAAAGGAGTAAATAGTATTACATTACCATCAGAATTTAAGGATGATATCTACTATGTGTATATGCATATTCATCCAGAAACTAATAAGATATGTTATATTGGGCATGGATCTAAATCTAGAGCTTGGATTATGGGGACCAGCACAGCATCTGTAATTAAATATGGGCATAGAAAAGCTGAACATCAAGAGTGGTTGAATGAACTAACCAATAAAGGGTTCGTGGCTAAGGATTGGGTAACTATCTATCAGAAGCAGATGGTTAAAGGGGATGCTTGCGTTCTTGAGAAAGAATTAATAGAAAAATATAATCCAATATATAATGCTTGCTACGGGAAGAAATTATTAAAATTAAATAAAGAGGATATAATAACTAGTAGGGCTTTACAAGAAGAGGGTTTATCCTATAAGGATATAGCTGAAAAAGTAGGATCAAACACAATGACAGTATGGAGAGCCTTAAATGGTAGGAACAAAAATAGTAATGAATGAATATATGAAATTCATAGCCACCAGCCGTTATGCGAAGTGGATCGAAGCAGAAGGACGAAGAGAAACATGGGAGGAGACAGTTGAGAGATATCTCGATTTCTTCCAAGAGAAGTATCCAAAGGAATTGAAGGGGTCCATACCAGAGCTTAGGGAGGCTATCCTGAACCTACGGGTGATGCCATCCATGAGATGCCTGATGACAGCAGGTAAGGCTCTAGAGCGGGATAACGTATCTGGATTCAACTGTAGCTATGTGGCAGTGGATAACCTAAAAGTATTTGATGAAATCCTATATGTACTCATGTGCGGGACAGGGGTGGGGTTCAGCGTAGAGAGGCAATTCGTATCTAACATCCCTGAGATAGCTGAGAGCTTCCATGATACAGATACTACCATATCCGTAGCAGATAGTAAGATCGGGTGGGCAAAGAGTATGAGGGAGCTTGTGGTAATGCTCTCCCACGGTCAGATCCCTAAATGGGACGTATCTAAACTAAGACCTGCTGGAGCTAAACTGAAGACTTTTGGTGGTAGATCTAGTGGGCCAGAGCCTCTGGTTGATCTATTTAAGTTCACAGTGGAAATGTTCAAAGGTGCGGCTGGTAGAAAACTAACTAGTCTTGAGTGCCACGATCTGGTATGTAAGATAGCTGAGATTGTAGTGGTTGGTGGTGTTCGTAGATCAGCATTAATATCTCTCAGTAACCTATCTGATGATCGGATGCGAGGAGCAAAGTCTGGTCGATGGTGGGATGATAATGGACAGAGAGCCTTATCAAATAATAGTGCTTGCTACACAGAGAAACCAGAATTTGATGTATTCCTGAAAGAGTGGCAATCCCTATTTGAATCTAAATCTGGTGAGCGAGGTATCTTCAGTCGAGTAGCCAGTAAAGCACAAGCCGCCATAAATGGAAGAAGAGATGTAAACCACGACTTTGGAACTAATCCATGTAGTGAGATTATATTACGTCCAGCTCAATTCTGTAATTTGAGCGAGGCTGTTATTAGGCCAGAGGATACTATCAATACCCTGAAAGAGAAAATCAAGCTGGCTACAATTCTTGGTACTCTTCAATCATCCCTAACTAATTTTAGATATCTAAGAAAGGTATGGCAGAACAATACAGAAGAAGAGGCTTTGCTCGGAGTATCCCTAACAGGTATCATGGACCATTCCATTATGAATGGAACAAAGGTTAATGATGCTGGAGCTTGTTTTGATTTTTGTGGGGATGAGGATGTATTCCTTCCAGAGATCCTAGAGGAATTACGACAAGTTGCAATTGACACAAACAAAATATGGGCTAAGAAATTAGGAATAAACCAATCTGTTGCTGTTACCTGTGTTAAGCCTAGTGGTACAGTAAGTCAGTTAGTAGACTCAGCTAGTGGTATCCATGCTAGACACTCACCATATTACATCCGTAGGGTTAGAGCCGATAAAGGCGATCCTCTGGCTATGCTTATGGAACAGGAGGGGTTTCCTTGTGAGCCTGATGTAACTTCACCAGACAATGTATCTATCTTTAGTTTTCCTCAGAAAGCTCCAGATGGTGCTCTATGCAATGAAGACATAGGTGCGATGGAACAATTAAAACTCTGGGAGATATACCAAGATCATTGGTGTGAACATAAACCAAGTATCACTGTATCATATACTGATGAGAATTTCTTAGAGGCTGGTCAGTGGGTTTACAATCGACTAGATAAGATTAGTGGTGTTAGCTTCTTACCTATCTCTAATCATGTTTATGCTCAAGCTCCATATGAAGAGATAACCAAAGAAGAATATGAAGATCTCTTATCTAAGATGCCAGTTAATGCTGATTGGAGTAGACTACACGAGTTTGAGAAGGAAGATACTACGAAGGGAACACAAGAGCTTGCCTGTAGTGCTTCTGGGAGTTGTGAACTTGTCGATCTCTGATATGGATAGGTGGGGAGGTTATGGAAGTGATTGGCCTGAAGGTCATAGGGAATGTCTCAAGTGTAATAAGATAAAACCTTTTAAAGATTTCCATAAACACTCTCGTTGTAAATTTGGTGTAAACTCGGTATGTAAGATTTGTAGATTATCAATATCTAAAAAGCAGTGGGGTACAGTCCCTCTCGAAAAGAAAATATTTCAGAGGGCAAAAACCAGAGCTACGAAGAAGGGTTTAGAATTTTCTATAGAACCATCAGATATTATAGTTCCAGATCTGTGTCCAATATTTGGTATTAAGATGGAGTATAATACAGAGTATTCCCCGTCTATAGATAGAACAGATTCTTCAAAAGGGTATATAAAAGGTAATGTGGAAATTATATCATCGAGAGCTAATACACTAAAAAATAATGCATCTAAAGAGGAACTAGAAATGATATTAAAATATCTAAAGAATCTGTAGGTAAATAAAAAGGGGCTTGTTATTAAGCAAGCCCCAATTTACTAATCCCATATTTCGTGTTGACATCTCATAAGAATATCAGCAGCCAATTTAATATTAGGCTTCTTCCTAAGATCTGTATTTTTATACAACTCCCCCCGAATATAATTATCCTTCATCTCCGCATACTTAACAAGTTTCTCATAGCCCCAACTACCAGCCCTGATAGATAATAACTCATCAGCGTCAGGACGCTTAACTATTACTCCCTCCCCTGATAGAATCTCCTCTCCCATCCTTAGAAGTCGAACTAAGTGCATAGCGTGTTTAGTATCATATCCAAACTCTTCCTCTAATTCACTTCTCTTCTGATTCCTATTATCCTTCCATTCCCAGTACCCACGATGGTTCTCTTTTGCTTTCTTATACTCATCAGAAATATATTTCAAAATTAATCTTGGTCTAGTTTCAGTAATTGGATGGTCACTAGTATCCTGTTTTGCAGAGATATTAAAATCTCCTTTTGAATCTAGAACTTTGCATCCTCCGCTACCATAAACTATCCCATAAATATCAGAACCATAATGAACTAGACTCCAGCCTGTACCAGAAAATAAACCGATATCAAAATCTCTGGGTAGGATTTTCTCATTCCCAAAATTTCTAACCATCTTTAAAAACTGTCTATGCTGTGGTTTCTCTTTTGGTTGTGGATTATTTATCCACTTATTATGACCCTTGATTCGTTTCAGTTGGCTAAGAGCATACCCAGAGAAAGTGAATGCTACTTTTGATGATAATAGATCCTGCCTAAACTTTTGTAAAAGTTCATACTGCCAAGAGGAAGAGATTATATCACTATCATCAACCCATAGGGTTTCTATAATGTTTGGATTGCAGTCTAAGTATAGTTTCATGAACGTACTAAGCTCATAAAGCTTCCCGTCTTCGTGATCTGGTAAAGACACCTCCCTAACTGGAAAAAACGGAGTGCAGATTTCTTTCTTACCTGCGCAGAAAACCCCCCTAACATCTACATCAGATGTTGGGAGATTAGTTCCATAAGAAATTGATCCTGCATAATGACGAACAATTTCATTCTCTATGTCATAAGATTGCATTGAGATAACTCCTCTATTAGCCACCTATCGAAATCTGAAAGCTTCACACCTCCCTCCATAACAAACCCATGTAAAGATATATCTTTTTCCTTATTATAATTATAAATCTTCTCTGGTAAAATAATCCCAACACTTGTACAAGGGCATCCAAGAGCATCCTCACTTTCATAGAATGAAGCCCAAGGGTATGGACCCTTCCAATCAGCCAATTCGCTCTCTATCCTTTGTAAGTTTGAGTTATAACCAGCATTTAAAATAATAGTTGTCTTATATTCTAAAGCCCACTCATAGAGGGGGTGGTATCCTTCCATACTATCATCATATTTAGAAAACATCTCTGCTGTACAATGCTGTGCCTGAATACCAGCATGGATTCCTGTTAGGTACATGTTATTAAAAAAGTATGCTCTTAAATTTTCCATTTGTTTTTAACTCCTCTAATTGCATCAATTTGTGCTACTCTAATTGCATCTCCGATGATCTTTCCGGTTTGACCCTTAGCTAAACAAGCACTAGAAATTTTCTTTGTATCTACTCTATTACAGGCTACAGCACACCCTAGTAAGTAACTGTCCTGTTTATACTCTTTTTCTTCAAGTCCTGTCCTACCAGTTGCATCAGCTCGATTACATAAAGAGAAAGAATATAGTTCTTCTGCATTATCTATCCCCCCCATCCCAACCAGAAGATTATGAATCTTATTTGGTCTTAACTCAAATGCCTTATGACTTCTCTGATGGTACTTACAAACATTTACAGCCAGAGTTTTATAATCATTGGGAACTTTTAACCTTCGGCTAATCTCTTCAACATAGGGTATTCCTGTGTCTTCATGACCGTGAAGATTACCTTGTTCTTTCCAGCATGGAGATTTACCTAAGTCATGACACAAAATAGCATATAACTCTCGTGGTGAAGCATTAAATTTTACTCCTTGCTTTAGACACAACATAACATGATCAAATGTGCAGTTCTCAGGATGGTGTGTAGTCGGTTGAGGAATCCCCTTCAGATCGAACAACTCCTTGAACCAAACATAATCCAGCATGTACAAGAATTCAAAAAACAACCAAGGGTGAGGCTCAGACAAAGCTTTATTCATCTCTAAGAAAACCCTCTCTGCTGTGAGATTCTTAAATTCAGCCCAAGCTACCTTTTGACATAAAGCATACGTCTCTGGGGCTACAGTCCACTCAGGACCAAACTTAGCAAGAAACCTAGCAATCCGCAACACACGAACAGGATCGTCTGCAAATGCATCAGAGGTGTGCCTAAGAGTCTTGTTTGCAATGTCTGCTCGACCATTAAAGGGATCAATGATTTCAAAGTCTGGTCCCCAAGCCATAGAATTAATTGTTAAGTCTCTTCTCTCAAGATCTTCTTCCAGAGTTACGTTCTCCCACTGATAAGAAAATCCTTTGTAACCGACACCATCTTTCTGTTCTTTACGAGCAAGAGCATATTCACATTTAGTTTCTGGGTGCAAGAATACTGGAAAACTATTTCCAACTTGTGTGTAACCAAGAGAGATCATCTCTTCTGGTGAACTTCCTACCACAACATAATCTAAATCCCCCTCTGGGAGTTGTGTACAGTCTATCCTACTAATTAGAACATCTCGGCAACGACCACCAACTAAATATTTTTCCATATTAACCTCCAAAATCATTTACGAATTCTAATTGTCGGGGTGCACCATAAAAGAAATCTTCATCTGTTCTACACAGACTTCTTATATCTTCTACCAACTCATCATGAACACTATGATACCAAATGGCCCACCGCTGTCTTTGACTTATCTTCTTTTCTTTGTGGAGTTTTTCTGATACATCTATAATATAAAACATCTCCTCCTCCCCATCAAGAATCTTATCCTTCAGGGAGACTTTACCTAGCCTCTCTAGCCAAGTGAGTTCCACCTCTTTCATTTTCTGTTTAATGTACCCTCTAATCTTTCTTTTTGCAAATTTAAGATCAATATGATACCGGAACAATGCCGTAGTTGCTTGTTCTTTACTTATTCTCGCTAATCCATTTAATTCATTGTTCATTTAGTCTCTCCCTTGATATTTGTAAGTACTATACCTAAAGAATCTTTAAAAGTCAAGAACTATTGGTATTGACACTGGACACTCCCTTGTGCTATAGTGTGGAAAACTAAGAGGAGAAACTTATGGTCATAGTGCAAATTGTTAGTACAAACGAAAGGGTTATAGCTCTAGATGATAAAGGGCAAACTTGGTATTTATGTGAATCTCTGGGAGTGATTAATGTAATGTCGTGGGTACAAATATCATGATAGCTAAAGGTAATGTTAAATTAGATAACATCTGTATCTGTATGATAGATGAATATAGGTCTGGGGAGAAAGAAGCCTTTGATGGTCATGTTCAGAGAATCCAAGATGATGGTATACATGTTTGTTATCTTAGTGGATATAAATCTAGAAATGATTTTGTTCTATGGGAGGATGTAATAGCAAAAGTAGATAAACGTAAGGCAAGAGTAACTTTAGAGGATAGATCATTCTCAGGGCAGTTTGAAGTATTTGATAAGGAGGTTGTATGATCCAGATGCAAATAAAAGATATAACAGAAGGATACTACTGGGCACAATGGTCAAACTACTCGGAACCAGAAATTGTTAGAGTAACCAAAGATAGGGAAGTTATGATTGTAGGGGATTCACAAGCAGTAGGAGAAGATGTGGAAGATGAATTATGGGTCTTTCTTGAAAGGATTGAGAAACCAAATTAATGCCTGTATTAAATAAACACAGAGATCACATACCAAATAATTCTGTATACATTGGAAGAGGGAGTATATGGGGGAACCCATTTGTTATAGGAAAAGATGGAGATAGGGATGAAGTTTGTGATAAATATGAAACTTATCTAGACCACCAAATAGAATCAGGGAACATAACAAATAAAGATCTCAAATCACTACAGGGTAAAGATTTGGTCTGCTATTGCTCTCCCTGTCGTTGTCATGGTGACTACTTGAATAAGATAGTTAATCAAGAGGTATTTAAAGTAATCATAGCGGGTGGTCGAGACTATACTGATGAAGCAACAGCTATAAAGAAAATAGATCCTATACTAATCAACCACCCAGAATATGAGATGGTTACTGGTTGTGCTGGAGGTGCAGATCAGATACCCTACTGGTATAAAGATTTTAGAGGGATACATGTAGAGGAGTTTCCTGCTGATTGGAATAATATACTTGTTCCTAATGCTATTGTTAAGTATGGTCGGAACAGAAGACCCTACAATGCTCATGCGGGTTTTGATAGAAATTTAAAAATGGCCTTATATGCAGATGCTCTAATAGCTTTCTGGGATGGTAGAAGTACAGGAACAAAGAATATGATTGATGTAGCCAGAGCACATGGATTGCAAGTTAGAGTAATTAGGTATTGACATTTGAATGATGGTTGTGTACGATATACCTATTCAATAAATACAAGGAGAACAATTATGAGTGATAGTAGACTATCCCTAGTAGAATTACAAATGAAAGAGAAAGCAGAAGAATGTGTTGCAATGAGACGAATATTATATCGTTTGGATCAGGAGTACCAAATCCTAGAAGGAGAGTGGATTACTAAATCAAGACAAATAGAAAAGGAATCCTGATGTCTGAACGAGAACCACCCATCCAAGTGTTTAACAGCGAGGAACATGGTGAGATAGAGTTCATAGATAAGAAATGCTTTATTCCTTCAATCAAGGTCAGTATATCTGACATAGTTGTGAGATCAAGTTTGGAAGGGGAAGAAAAGAAAGCTTTAAAAATGGAAATAGTAAAAGATATAAATTTGAATTCACAAAAGGAAGAAAATAATGGCGACACAGCAAGACGCAATAGAATTAATAGAGCAAGGTCGTAATGTATTTTTATCCGGTGGTGCTGGTCGTGGAAAATCATACTTAATAGATCAGATATACAATGAGAGAACTGTACTCTTAGCATCAACTGGTATCGCCGCATTGAATATCGGTGGTGCTACGTGCCATAGTGTGTTTGGTCTTCCTATTGGGTTAGCTTCTAGACAGGATGAGATTACAATCCCATTTAAGATGAGAGAGATCTTTTGTGTGGGTAGCGGTGTGGACAGGATAATCATTGATGAGATTGGACCACTGAGGGCTGACTCGTTTGACTTAATCGATAAGCGATTGAAACTCCTTCGTGGGTCTAATAGACCTTTCGGTGGATTACAGATGGTGGTGGTTGGAGATCTCTATCAGATTGAACCTATCGTAACGAGAAGGGAAGAACTACACTTTAAAAAGAAATATAAAACCCCCTTCTGTTTTGGATCTAACTGCTGGGATTTTGAGTCTGTAATACTAACTAAGAATTACCGACAAGAGAACGGTGAGCAAAGTGACATCTTAGATAGTATAAGAACGCAGGATGAAAACTTCCTTGAGTCTCTTGAGAAGCTGAAGAAATTAGTCAAGCCATATAAAAAAGATGAAGGAACTCTCCTTCTTTGTTGCTATAAGGATGATGCTCAAAAAATAAATGATGAATTTTATTCTAAGCTAGAGGGTAAGGAAAGAACCTTCTTAGGTGAAATGTCTGGAGATATGGGAAAGAGAGATCTATTAGTTGATAGTATCCTAACTCTAAAGATCGGGGCAAAAGTATTAATAAAATCGAATAATGCAGAAGAGGGTTATTACAACGGAGATCGAGGAGTAATCACAGAGTTCACCACGGATATAGATGGTGAAGATGCGGTAGTGGTTATTACAGAGGATGGTAGAGAAGTTGAAGTTACTAAAGCTGAATGGCAAAAGTTTAGTTATACATCCAAAGGTGGTAATCTAGAGAAAGAAGTCTCGGGGAAATTTAAACAGCTCCCTTTGAAGTTGGGATATGCTATTACAGTACATGCCTGTCAAGGGATGACACTAGATGATGTAGCAATTCATTTCGGTAAGGGAGCTTTCGCTCATGGTCAGGGGTATGTATCTCTTAGCCGGATTAGAGATTTAACTAATTTGATGTTTGTTAAGAAACAAACGCCTAAGAGATTTCAGAAGAATTTTATTATTAGAAAAGATGTTAAACAATTCTATAAGGAGCAAGATCAATGAGACTATTAAACTTTATGAGTAACGAACCAGATGGTGCTGTCAATTCAGTCGTAACCTATTGGACTATGGGACTTGACTATAAACAAGCATCAGAAATGATAGAGGAACGATTTGGTGTTTATATGCCAGAGGACCAATACCTAGCAATAGGGTCTGTGTTACAAATACAGATGGATCTTGATATTGGAAACAGACAGGGGGAGCATCGTAATGGATAGTGAAATAATATTGTATGTAATGATTTATCCTTTCATTGCCTTAGTTGAAATATTTCTATTATCTGATATTTATGCATATATTAATAAAGGCATGAAACACAGATTTGTTGATAAATATAAATTATTTGTTGGAGAAAATTACTGGAGTCCAGAGGTATCTTTTATTCCTATTTGGTTTCAACTCTATAATTCTTTCCATACAGGGGAGGAAGGTAAACCACTGAAGTTCAATGATTCACAGAAATTTGATAAATGTGATTCATGTGGTAAACTACGAACAGGAGACTATGGTGAACGATTTGATGGGTGGAATTTCTATTGTTCTCTAAAGTGTGAGCAGGAAGATTTTGAAAATGCAGAAATATCCGATATGTATCCAGAGGAATATCAATATGTATGATTTAGTGGAAAAATTAATTAGATTAGAACAAGGTGTTGGAGTTCTAGGTAATGGATCTTCTGCTCAACACTTCCAGATGCAGTTTGAATTTAAACAAACCCTAAGTGAACTCAATAAAATAGCTAATGAAATTTGCACATCACCGAATGACTCTCCCTTAGATGGTAGTATTGAAGATTTAAAAACCACGATGGGAAATTGCCTGTTATATAATGGTGTGCGAAGAGAGGCAGAAGCTGAGTGGTTGTTTGAACGTATACAGAATAGAGCTAACTGTCATTACGGGAATATTACTTAAAGGAATATAATGTTTAAGCCAGAAGACAAAAGGAAAGTAATCCTAGCCTCAGAAACACAGGGGGCTATTGACACCCTCATTGAGCAATGTCAGGAAGGTGAGATTGATTATAATGTTCTAGAAGTATTGATGAAGAACGCTAGGGGAGCCACCTCAGCCGCTAGGAGAGCTGATAAGAATTATGTACCTAAGTACTACATAGGTCTTGAGGTTGCTCTCACAGCTTACGAGAGGATGTTAGAGGTAGGTGGAACAGTTGATGATGTTCTGTGCTTTGCCGCTGAGGAGTGTGAGGAGGATATAGAACTAATCCTAGGAGCGAAGCACAGACCATTTTTCTATAGCAGATCTGTCGTAGAAGAGGCTGAGAAGCACCCTGTACAGAAAGCTATGGTTAGGGGTAGTCATATAGATAAGAAGTCTCTCAAAGCCTCTAAGACCGTCTCCCAGCAACTCCGCAGATTAAGTGTATATGTTAATCTCCATAATAGAATCACAGAACTTGAAGAGAGGGTTGATGATCTACAGGGAAGGACTATCATTCAGGAAGCGACTACGAATGTTCAGAGTAAAAGACTGGATCTACTTGACAAGCTAACTGGATCAGGGTATGATGCTAAACATACCGCTCAAGAATTATATCTACTTGGGTATAGTAATAAACAAATAGCCGAAGTAGTTAAGAAGAATCCAAAAACTATTGGTCGGTGGATAAAGGAGTATAAAGATGAGCAAGGAAATTGATTTTACATGGGATTGGCCCCCTAGAGGGAAACCGAGAGTTATTAAACATGATTTAGTTTTAGATAATATGTCTATTGTAACTATCTGCAAAGATTCAAATGATGCTAGTGCATTTGTTAGAGTCTTAAATGATCTGATTAGTATTGGTAGAGAAGATTTGGTAGATTTAATCGAAGAGAGGATTAATCAATAATGGCTGGAATAGAGAAAGTGTGTGAATACTCTGGAGAATACCCTAGCTGGCTCATGTATGGGTATAAGAGGAATCATATCCAAATTATGCCAAAGTACCGACCAGAGTTTCGTGGTAAGGATCATACCCTTTACATCTTTCAGCCTGAAATAATCTTATCTGGGAAATATTCCTATTCAACTTGGGATGAGTGGGCTGCTGAGGATATGGATAATTGGATACCTCCATTCACTAGTCCAAAAGAGTATGCAAAATATTTTGGTAAGAGGCTGATAAATAGTTATGATTTCATTCTTCACGTACCGGATATGCAGGGAGAAGTCAAGGGGTTGTATGTAAATAGTACTCAGGATATCTCAGCGACAAAAAGAAGATTAAAGAGAATGCTTCGGTGTAGAAAATTAAATATCATTAGAGTAAATAGTGATATGAATAGTTGGTTATCAGAACACCGTAAAAATAACCCTTGACTAATTGTAATGTGTATGTTTTAATACCTCACACATTAGGTAGAGAGGCAATCGAATATGGATATGAACCAAAGCATCCCATCAGGAATAGGAACAGAGCTATCTGAATCTAAGATTATTCGCCTAGAGGAACTAGGAGATAAGACTTGGAAGGTTGGGGATTGGGCTTGGTACACAAGAGAAGACTATAATGGAGAAGTTGAAACAGAATTAATGTGTATTGATGGAATAGGAACTAATTATATACATTTATTGGGGAGATCTGTAGGGAATAGCAGAAATGCATCAAAAGTTCATATCCGTGAATCAGCAAAAAAAACTTAAACCTGCCCCTGATGCGCTAGAACATATTCATCAACAAACTGTAGACCATCAACTGATGATTTCAGAGAGTCTAGGGGAGATACAAAAGCTAACTCACGATCTAGGTATCTCTCAGATAGAGGATAATAGTAGTTCTGGAACTGAGCTTGTAGCATTGTCTGGTAATGTAGATGTAGATAATTATGGGAAGCAGCTAGTTAAAGCTAAAGAGATAACACTCCCAGCTTTGTTCCAGAAAATAAAAGATGACACTGAAAAATTAACTGGTTGGATGAATGCATCAACACTCCCCATAAAAGCTCAATGTGTTGGAATGGAAAAAACAATAGAAGATGTGGATGATAGGATATTCAGTATATCCCTATACGCTGGTCTAGTAGAAAAAACAGTTGTTTGTAGTGATGGAGAACCCGCTGGTGTCCATGATAAAGTTCACATCATTCAATCTATGTCATATATGGACGAAGAGTGTCTTATGGACTATAAGACAGGCGGGATGGAATTCAAAGATATAGAAAAATTTGATAAGTGGATCTCTAAACCAAAAAATAGAGATCGGATTCTTCCTCATCCAAAATGTGTTGTGGCTATGAGAATTAGACGTAATGTAAAAGATCGTCATTGGAGTGGAGGATTAATTAGTTTCAGGGAGATAGAGGAAGGGAAATTATCCGATAAGTTCACCTACCTTTATATAAGAAATGGAGAGAAAGTTTCTAGACTGATAACTGAACTTGATTTTGGTGAGACACTATTTCCACCTAAGAGTTTAGTGGAATGTAATGAACCCCTGATGTTTAAGAGTAATAGTTTCAGTAGTTACTCTTTCATGACAAAAAGGGAGTATGAGTATGAGAAATCTAAAAGAAAAGAAATAAAGAAAAAATATAAAAAATGGGAAAAAGAAAATAAAAAGAAAAAGAAATCCGATAGGGTACATTATTTTAATAATCCTCATCGAAGTGAGTACCATAATTCTAGTTATATTGAAAGTTACGAACCATTTGATAGTAACTCAGTAGACTATGATCAGGGTGTTGAGGATCAACTTAAAACCCTGAAGAAATATAATAGAATTGCTTTAATATTACAAGGTCTGTTCGATAGATCAGAAGCTTTCCAGCCTCACCCTAAAGTTAAATTGTGGGATGTAGACCAATTTGAATCAATGATTGAGTTCGTTTACTTAGAAGAAACTGCAATCGCTAATGGAGATAAGCCAGATTTTGAAGCTTTCAGAAAGAAATGTAATGAATCTTTAACCCTAGGGTGCGTAACATCTGGACAGAGACGTTATTGGGGAGAAAAGGAGGCTATCAAGGAAAATAACGCCAGAGCAAGGAATTGGAGAACATCAGAATTTGATCAGGGTGTTGGGGATTGTTATTACCCATATAAGGATGAAAATTGTGGACCAGATTTTGTTGACACCCCCACAAAAGTTACCAGAGGATCTAAACGTTGTAAATTTGAATGGGAGAGGGAAAGGAAGGTATATAATCCTTGGGGTAGTAATCCTCCGATAAAATGTAGCATAACAGTACCAGTTGATCGTATATTCAATGTATCTGCGTACAAAATTGGTGATTACTTGCAGTTTTTCAATGACCATAGAACAAGAGAAGAGTACTTGGAGTGGGCTTACCTGCTATTATCGGCTGAAGATTACCATCAGAGATTAGCAAAAGAGAAGAGATCGTCCACTAAAACTTAGCGTACATTATTAATGTACAAACGAATAGATTGGACAGGAGAATATTTATGAGAAAGAAATCAGACGGTACATTAATTATTTTTATGATCCTTGGATTATTATTATGTGGAATGATAGTGGGGGCTGTAATAAATGATACAGTATTTAAACCAGATCCTGTAGAAATAGTAGAATATTATATAGATTATAATACATTCCGATGCACCACATTAAACATAGATCCTGTATTCACCTATGATAGTGGAGAACAAATAGCATCCTTAACATTTGAGTGCGCTCCAGAGATTATGCTTCAATTTATGCCAGCGGTGGAGATAGATCAATGAATATTTTAGATGTTATTGAAGAGATTAAATCCTATATGAGTAACTGCGAGGTTATCCCACCAACCGGAACCCCATTGTTGGTGGAACGTAAGCGACCTAATTATAGTCGTCTTGATAGATGGTTAGTGGCACTAAAGAATTCAGAAACCTATAAGGAAATGGTTAGGATGCAATATCAAATAGATAACTTAATGCTTGAGTATTGTCCAGAAGAAATGTCTGATGAACAATTTGCAAACTGGGAGGAATGTCAGATAGTTTCTGATAATCAATTACCTCTCCCAACGAGAGAGGGGGTTGATGGAGGGTGATACATGAATATTAAAACTGGTGATTGGATAGCTCAGTTAGATTCTTTAGCAGATAGCTGTCACGAGGAGTTAGTTGGTAAACTTCCTCCTACCCCCTCTTGGAAAGTTAGTTATTCAATTGAAAATGGGGTGGCTTGGGGGTTTGTAGCCGAACTTGGATGTCATGAAGACACAGAGAAAAATGCACATCTAATTTCAGCAGCCCCCGATATGTTTAATATATTATTAGAAATGGTTGATTATTCTTCAGAAGTAAATAATGGATCTGGTCTAATAGACGATGACAAAATATGGGAAAAAGTAGATAGGGCATTAGCCAAAGCCAGAGGTGAGACAAATGAGTAGTTCATCAGATATAAATATTATAGTTAGAAGTTACTATAGGGATGGTACACTAACTGATTATCAAGCTACAGAACTCCTTATGTCACTATATGGTGCTCTAGAGTGGAAACTTTTAGATGGTGTTAAATATAGTGATCCTAATTATGATGCTTTGGAATTAATTGAAGCTAAAAGAATATTGGGAATTAAAGATGAGTAATAATAAGTTTAGAATATATGATAAACAATTAAAGAAAATGTGTTATTTCACCTTATCTAATGCAAACAACTATGCAAGTCTTGGATATCCTATTGATCAGTACCTAGGTCAGTCAGATAGAAATGGTATTGATATGTATGAGAATGATATTGCATCTGCTTATAGTAAGAATGGTCATGAATGTGTATTAGGTAAGATTGTATTTGAGGGATATGAATATACTATAGAAACTACCGATCATATGTGGCCCTCTGCTAGCTTTGTAGTACTAGAGGAATTTGAGGTCTTAGGGAACATTTATGAAGATTCAGAATTACTGGAGGTATAGTTATGTCAATTCAAAAACAATTTTTTAATAGTATCATAGCATGTTCATTATTTTTGTCCTTAGTGATATTAATTAATTCTAAGTTCCCATTTTTAGAAGTAGAAACCAGAATCGAAAACAAAAGAACAATATCTTTGATGGAAGATAGATCTCCAAAACTAGTATGTTATAGTGGAGAAGACCACGAATTTCTTTTTGTTCGTTGCCAATCTAACACTTATGGAAGAATGAGGTTTCTTTGGACTGATACATACGGAAAACAACATATACTAGATGATGCTCTTTATACTAAAGACTATGGAGTGTTATTGTTGAATGGGACCAGAGAGATAGTTGTTACATTCACGGATATGAATCTAGGTACAGACTTGAAAGTGGTTAAGGTTGTATCTACTTGGAGAAGGGATTGCATTCCTGAGAATTCTTGTTTTAGGGTATGATTATTCTTGACATTTTAATTAGAGTATGATTTAATAAGTAATATTAAATAATCATGAGGAGAAATAGTTATGGATGAATACTTACTTTTTAACATGACAACGATAAATCAGTATGTGACCCAAGAGGAAGAGAATTTTATTAAAAATATCTATGATCGGGTTGTACAGGATAAAATTAATCGGGGGGATGTAGGCGATATAGTTATCTGTGTACCTAGAAAATCTAGTGCTTTTCAAGATGTATTGGATATATGTCTCAAAAAAAAAGAACCCAATGAATAATAATTACATAGATCCCAGAAAGAAGTTACCTAATAAGGAAGATAAGAGAGAGGAAACCAGAGAATATACACTATGCCGTA
>CAKZLE010000012.1 GCA_937125225.1 uncultured Spirochaetia bacterium | reverse complement strand
TGAAGATTTGGGAGGCTACCAGGCGTAATCCAAAGGAGAGATCCTTTGAATTACACAGAAAAACTTCTTGAGCCTTATATAATGGATTCCTTGTACATATAGCAAGACTTCACTTTTCTTTGTATACTTAACACGTTATGAAAAAACCTTGGAAACCTGATCGACTAGATATCTTCATCTCTTTGGTGATGACACTTCTTTTTCCACTTCTCGCATCGCTGCTCCTAGATGTAAGCGGAGCGCTTATTCCTATGATTCTCTATTATGGATCAGCTTGGGGCATCAGTATCTGGAGACGTGGTAGCACAGGATATCATCTACGGAATCTTAAGAGACCTCCTCTCTCATTCTATATACATGTGGTAATCATCGTAATCATCCTCATACTTGCCTATTTCTCTAGAATCATTGTCCTCGAACCAGTGGTTCTCGGGATTATCCTGACAGCACTACTATGGACAGTGGCCAATGCCTCATCAGAGCAACTTCTCTGGATATATATCTTTGATACCTGGGATCTTTATGGTCGAGACCATTTTCAAAGGAGAGGTCGTATCATCATGAGGATCATGGGACTCCTCATGTTCACGATCTTCGTGGGAACCATTCATACGATGTATTGGGCGAAGTTCCTACATACGGTGAATCCAGAACTTACTATAGGTATGATATTCATCATAGGAACCTCTATCTCAGGATATCTTCATATCATCGTCTGGAGAAAGAGTTCAGAGATGCTGTATACCTTCATCCCCCACTACCTTCTGAACCTCTTTCCTCTATTCTGGACAGGGTATTCGATCCTTCCCTATCTTTTGAACCATGGCATATAGTCCTTCGGGGCAACACTGAGAGCTGACAGAAATACACAAATAATTATGGGGACTAATCCACATGGACATATTATCAAGAATCAGAACACTCGATACGAAAGATCAGCAATTCATCCTCAAGAAGATATCACATGTGATATCAAACAGAGATCTAAAACATATCATGGAGGATGTCTATCATGGCGTTCCCATCATCAGAGCACATCAAAGACAGGGGATCTTCACTCGTTATGAGGCAGATATCATTCGCTTCCTCGATCAGTTAGATACCTGAAAAGTAGTTCGAATATGTGTTTTTCATTCTCTTCAAAAAGAGTATCTATGCTCTATCGCTATCGATCTCTTTTACCATATCAGGTGTCAAAGTCTTCAATGCCATTAGATGGACTGCGACCCCTACTCCAACAAAGAATAATAGGATTCTGATCCAATTGACATCAGTGGAGAAGATGATAGCAGGAATCATCACGACCCATAATAGGATGATGGAGGTGATCTTCGACTTCATGGGTATAGCCTTATAGGTAAGATAATTCTCTATATATTTTCCCATAGGGGTATGGTTTGTCATCCAGGTATAGATCGGTTCACTACTATGCATAAAACTGACCGCCGATAATAGAAGAAAGGGGGTCGTTGGTAGTAGTGGCATGATGATCCCGATCATTCCAAGAACAAAGGAGATACACCCTAATATAAACAGAAAAGCTTTTTTCATAGCCGATTATAATATGGTTTTATAGATTTCATGAATCTTTTTTTCGATTCTATCCATTTTTTTACATTTGTCATAACTCTTTGAATGATTCATTCTACAATTCAAAATAGTTTTATCAAAATGAAAATGAATACCATCCATAGATAGGATCTTAAATCAGATTCTATCTCATATCTATTTGTACCTATATTGAATTATGCTAATATCATTGCTGCGGAGGAACCATGGAAAGATATATCCGATTCGTAGCAAAACAGAGAAGGATCCTACTGATCCTGTTCATCTTAGTAAACATTTTTTCGATCATTGGTATCACCCGGATAAAGATCGACTCAGCTATCGAGATCTTCATGCCGGATGAATCCTCTTTCATGCAGGTAAACGAAGAGATGGAAGCCTACTTTCCTGGGGTTGAGAACATCATGTTCATCGTTAATACCGGAACTGATACACTAGATATCCCTTTGATAGAGAGGCTCCATTCATTCCAGCAATATCTCGACAGTCATAACCAGATTCAATATGTGAATGGACCTACTCCCGATATCATGATGAATGGCCGTCACCTCATACGTCTAAATAGACTTAAGGAGGAGGACCTAACCGAGATCTCCTCCTACTATGAGAATCTGGGAGAACTATCTCCTATGACATTCCATAATAATTCTTTGTATGGGGTCTTCGAGGCTTTCCCTGAAGATTCCTTTACCAATGAGCATATACATGAGATTGAGGCAGAACTATCCCATCTAGGGTTTGAATATGCTATTTCAGGTGAGAAATACATGCAACTCAAGATCTTTGATTATATATTGAAGATTCTTCTCATGATCCCTCCCATCGCTTTACTTCTTATCCTCCTAGTCTTCAGGTCACAGATGAGATCCGCAAAGGCGACTCTATTCTCTGTATTACCAGCAGGGATCGGAGCCCTTTGGACTATGGGACTAATCGGGTGGAGTGGTAATGAGATCTCAATCATCACTGTGCTAGCCCCCATATTCACGATTGTCATAGGGAGTGCTGATGGACTACATTTTGTCTCCCACGTTCAGGATGAACTAGAAAAAAAGACACCTAGAAAGGAGGCCCTCATACATACGTTACGCATGGTAGGCATCCCTATGATTATCACTACGATAACCTCCATAGTAGGCTTCCTGGTGCTTCTCGTCATGAATAATGCATCTATACGAGGTCTAGCTCTATCAGCCTCTTTAGGAATACTTCTTGCAGGAATAGCTACCTGGTTCGTACTTCCTCTCATACTTACCGGTTCAGTCGAGCTTGGAAGCCATCGTACAAAAAAACAGATCGCAAGATCTAAACAGCAACCTCGAATCCAAAGATTCTGGGGATGGAGATCTCTACTATTAGTCCTTGTTCTTATAGTGATAGCAGCCATAGGTATCCCAAGGTTGACTACAGAATTCAGTATGCTCTCTATCTATAAGGAATATACTGAGGTAAAGAGAGGGTTCAATCTCGCAAATGAGGTGAATAATGGGAGTATCCCTCTGTTTCTTTTCATTGAACATGGAGAGAATCCCCTTGAACCAACTCAGGCTGAAGACATCAGTGAACTTACAAGTTCATTAGAGTCCAGTGGACAGGTAGGCAAGATCATTTCACCTTACACCTTTATCTCTATGATCAATGAATCATTGAATACAGATGCGAACGGGTACCCTTCCTCGATGAAAATTGCCCAGTCTCTCTACAATATCACCTCGAGAAGAGCTCAGAACCCCTTAGAGTATCTTATTGATACTGAAGCGAATAAGAGCAGGATCATCCTCTTCCCAAAAGACCTCGACAATGCCACGATTGCTGCCATTATGGATATCTCCAAGAATTTTGAAGCTAAACATCCTGAGATAAAAGTATCACCGACTGGGGCTCAATTTCTTATTCGAGAACTCAATCAGTCTATGGTAAAGGGGCAAACTACCAGTATTCTCCTAGCTTTCTTCATCATCTATATGCTATTGCTCATGACTTTGAGGGACCCGAAAGTATCTCTATTAGCACTCCTTCCCATAGCAATAGCGGTGATTACGATCTATGGTTCCATGGGTATATTAGGTCTTTCATTGAATCTGATCACAATTACCATATTCGGGATCACTATGGGAGTGGGGATTGATTATGCTATCCATTTTACTTTTGTTTGGAAGTCTTTCAAGAAAGAAGGCTTCTCATCAGAAGAGTCAGCTTCAAAAGCTATCACCTTTACAGCACGTCCGATCATGACCAATGGTTTCGGGATCGCTATCGGGTTGAGCGCACTGTTTGTCTCTCCACTTCTCATCCATCTCTATATAGCTCAGATGATGTGGGTATCAATGGTTGTGAGCATGTTATTAAGCCTCACCTTCCTACCTACGATCCTCAAAAAGGTGAAGTAGCCAATAAAAAGACCGACATCTTGTTCAAAAGAACATTCTGTCGGTCTTCGTTACTTTCGGATACTAAGATTCCTATCAGTGAACGACTACGATATCTTCAAAGGTATATCCAGAGGCTTCCACTTGATCGATCATCTCCTGTTTACAACTTTTTAATCCATCAACAGTCTCAGACTCACAGTAGATAGTGATATGAGGTTGCGTATTTGAACCTCTGAGGATCCAAAATCCATCTCCTGAAGGGACACGGACTCCATCAAGATCGATATAATCTCTCTTTGCAGCCTGTAATCTTGCTGCTATATCTACGATCAGGTCCTTTCTCTGTTGTGTCTCTAGATGTATCCTTATCTCACCAGTATTATGGATAACCGGAAAGGTATCGACCATCGCTGAAAGCGTGTCTTTGCTGATCGATAATAGATTCAACAGTTTAACAGCTGCAAACATCCCATCGTCAAATCCATAGTTCTCTTCGAAGAAGATATGCCCTGAGGTCTCTCCAGCAAGTCCGATATGCTCTTCGATCATCTTCTCTTTCTGGTTTGAGTGACCGACTTTCCACATGAGTGGGACTCCCCCATGTTCTGCGATATCTCTATAGAAGAATGACCCGGCTTTTACCTCGGACATGACGGTCGCTCCAGGATTGACCCTGATATGATCTCTCGCGAAGAGTGCCAATAATTGATCTCCTGTGAGCGTCCTTCCTGTATTGTCCATCGCACCGATCCTATCACCGTCTCCATCGAAGGCGATCCCAACATCGGCTTGAGTCTCTAAGACCTTCTCTTTTAACATAAGCATATTCTTCGGGAGACTCGGGTCTGGATGGTGGTTAGGGAAATGTCCATCGATCTCCCCGTTTATGACGATCTGCTCACCATCAAGTTTCTTAACAAAACTCTGTAAGATCTCCCCTGAGGCACCGTTACCAGGATCCCAAACGACCTTCAGGGATCTAGATTCAGGATTCTTCACGAATGTGCTCAGATATTCATTATAGGAATCCCGAATATCAACGGAAGTCACGCTACCCTTTTTCTCAGATATGAAATAAGAATCATTTCTACTAATCTCAGCGAGCTGCTGAATACTATTTCCATGAAAGAGGCGGTCATTCAAGACAAACTTACATCCATTATATTCAGCAGGATTATGACTTGCAGTGATCATGACACCTGCATCTGTCGGTAATCTCTTCACTGCATGATAGACTACAGGAGAGGGTACGACCCCTAGATCCCTGACATCTATCCCACATTCGATAAGTCCTTCCAAAACTCTCTTAGAGAACTCAGGAGATGATAATCTCCCGTCATAACCCAATGCACAACTCTTAAGACCATCTCGGTGTAACATGCTAGCAAAGGCTTTGCCTAGATGATAACCATCCTCAGCTTTTAATTCTGATCCATAGACCCCACGGACATCACATGCTTTTAGGATATCCGGTTCATACGTGTAACCCATCTGTTTCTCTCTCTTTTTTTATCTTATATTTTTTATAAAAGTATCATTAGAAGCCAGGGGCAGTGTGATAGTAAAGGCTGTCCCCTCTCCATAACTACTTTTCACCGTGATATTACCCAAAAATTCCTGTACCATCAACTTTGTTATTGCCAATCCAAGACCACTTCCTGCAATTTTACTGTTTCTTGACTTCTCTACTCGATAGAATCGCTCAAAAATCCGAGATATTTCCTCTTCAGGAATACCCATCCCATGATCTTCCACATAGAGTTCAAGTTCTTCTGTATCGATTTTCTGTAATGATATTACGATAGTCGATCCACTCGGAGAGTATTTTATCGCATTATCAACGAGATTAGAGACTATCTGGCTGAACCAGACCTCACGGCCTGAAAGACTACAGAAATCTGAATCCATGACCAGAGTGCTAAAGGTGATATCTTTCTCTTTTGCAACTGCCTCTAAGGGTACTAATACCTCCTTGAGAGTTACCGCAGGGTCGAATAGAACCTGTTGAGAACCATCCATCTCCCCTTCGATCCTTGATAGCATCAACAACTCTGAGATGAGCTTCTTCAATCGTTCAGTCTCTATCTCTATGATCGTCAGGGACTTGTTCCTATCAGATATACTCAACTGGTCCCAGGATTGTAGGGTCTGGACGAATCCGTTTATTACAGTCAAAGGAGTTCTCAACTCATGGGAGACGTTAGAGACAAACTCGTCTTTCAAACGTTCTAACCTACGAATCTCAGTCACATCTCTGAGTAGTATAAGAGAACCTTTATGGTCATAAGGTTTATATTTACTATACATCGCCTCAATACTCACATCAAGTAGTGTGCCCTCTTGTGTGGTGATCGTCTTTATTCTCGTCTGATGATCATTATTGACTGAGACAGTCATATCTAAGATCATGTTGAGGGTTTCACTCTCAGGAGTGATAGCCTCTTCGTTCGAGAAGATATTGAATTTATTAACCTGAAGAAGTTCCTCAGCTCTAGGATTAATCAATGAAATATCATTTTCTAGGTTGATGATCATGATCCCTGTCTTGATATGAGATAATAATGAATTGATCTTACTGTATTTCTCGTTATCGGAGGAAATCAAAAGGTCATACTTATCGATGAGAGAGTTGAACTCTTTCACTAACTGAATGAGTTCTGTGTTTGTCGTATCTATAGCTATCTTAGTATACCCTCCATGAGAGGCTGCAGCCTTTCTCGTATGTTGCAAGAGTTTTCGGATCGGTCTCCTGAACTTATGGAGTGTATATGTAGTCAGGAGATAGACGAGAACAGTTATGATCATTACCATGAGGATGGTAAATAGGACGAAGATTGTCGTCAACCTACTCAAAGTCGTTATATGGTAGACAAAGGAGACAATAGCCTTCCCATCGGGAGTATCAATGATCTTTCCCACGGCTACATTTAGGGTGTTGTTCTTTTTATCCCTTACAATACTTGTAGCGCTATCTTGATCCTTGGCAGCTGAAAGATTCGCATCAATGAACTTACCCTCTGTGACAAAAAGCTTAGAGGAGTCTGCTAGAAGATAGGAGTCCATATCCACGATGATGATATCGATCTCCTTCAAACTAGCATATAATCGTGAGAGTCTTTGATAATCTGAGGTTGTCTCTGTATGATAGAAGATATCTCGCTGAAAGTGGTTGATATCGCCGAGTCCCTGATTCTCCAACTGATCAACGGTCAAGGAGAGGAAGAACAGATACAAAAGGAGTACCATGAGCAGCATAAGCACACTCAGGGTCGCGATCAACAGCAGATGCAACCGTGATCTCACTTGATGGTTACCGAAGACTCTCATCTTTGATCATATAACCGATACCACGAATAGTATCGATCCTGCAGGCTTTTGCCTGTGCACTATCGAGTTTCTTTCGGATATTCCTGACATGGACATCCACAGTCCTTCCCATCTCAGCAGGGTCCTTCTCGAACACCTCTCGAATCAGGGCCTCTCTCGAAACGACACTACCAGCATTCTGGAAGAGCATATGCAGGATTCTGAACTCAGTAAGAGTCAGATCTATCCTGTCACCTGATGCTGTCACCTGATACTTCTGGGTATCAAGGGTGACTGAACCTATCTCATAATGAACCCCTTGGGCTCTCGAGAGGATATCGACCTGTCGGAGTGCTGCTTTTATCCGCAGGAAGAGTTCCTGTAGATTGAAGGGCTTCGTGATATAGTCATCAGCTCCCCCCATGAGACCGGCAATCTTATCACGTTCTTCAGATTTGGCACTGACCATGATCACGGGGATCGAACGTGTCTCAGGATCGGCTTTGAGCCTTCTACAGACCTCTAGACCATCCATCTCAGGCATCATAACATCAAGAAGGATAATATCAGGATGAAGCTTCGCAGCAGCATCAAGCGCTTGCTCTCCGCTGTTCACACAGATGCTCTCATATCCTTGTGTACGCATGTTGATATCTAGCATCTGTACGATGTGATCCTCATCATCAACGATGAGCACACGTCTTTTTCTGATCTCTTCCATCTTTAAAACCCCTGAGATAGCTATTATTCGCATCATACCATGTGAATATGATGATTGTACCACATATCCTGAAATATGTGGTACACATTGAATCTAGAGAGGTCAGATACTGAGTCGATTAGGATAGAGTACCACTTGCAAGATTCTTTTCGCTCTCAGCATCAAAGAGCACATAACTCTTCGCATCAAAGGCGATCTTCACCTTGTTCCCCATCTCAAAATCTACACCGCCGAACACTACACAGGTAATCAGGAGCTTCCCGATCTCAAGCTTCACGATGGTCTCCATCCCAGAAGGCAAGGTCGAGTAGATCACTGCATCGATGGTACCCTCCTCCACAATAGAGATGTCCTCTGGTCTGATTCCCAGTAGGAGTTTCTTCCCCTTAGGGATCGTAATGCTAGAGGTCGTTGGGGTATAGAGAAGATTCAGATCTTCACTCGTGAGTTTTATCTCATCAAGGTTCACCTGTTCGCCACTCATCTCGATGGCGTTTATATTCGGAGATCCAACAAAATCTGCTACGAAGTAATTAGAAGGATAGTGATAGACATCAAGCGGTGGTTCATACTGCTGTAGGAGCCCTTCTCGAAGAAGACATATCTTCGTTGAGAGGGTCATCGCCTCAAGCTGGTCATGGGTGACATACACAAAGGTAGACCCAGTCTCGACATGAAGTCGTTTCAATTCAGTACGCATTTCCATCCTGAGTTTCGCATCTAGGTTACTCAAAGGTTCATCCATGAATAGGATCTTGGGTCCTGTTGCCAGCGTCCTTGCAATAGCTACACGCTGCTGCTGTCCCCCTGAGAGTTCTGATGGATATCGTCCATGGAACTCTTCTATCCTGAGCATGGTGAGAAGTTCTTTGACACGAGCATCAATCCGTTCTTTGTCCCATTTCATATTCTCTAATCCAAAAGAGATATTCTTATACACTGTCATGTGGGGCCATAGCGCATAGTTCTGAAATAGAAATCCCACATTTCTCTTATCGGGTGATATGTCGATACCCTTCTCTGAAGAGAAGACACAGACATCATCGATGAATATCTCACCTTCAGTCGGAGTTTCGAGACCTGCAATCATTCTCAGGGTCGTGGTCTTACCGCACCCGGAAGGGCCAAGTAGCGTCACGAACTCTCCATCCCCTATCTCAATATTCAGATCATCAACAGCGATTGCCTTTCCGAATCTTTTCGTAACATGTTGTAGTCGTATTTGCGGCATTCTAGTTCCCCCCTATTCCTTTATCGATAGATGCTCCAGTCACCCTGTTGACTACAACGTTACTTGCAACTACAAAGAGAACTATAAGCAGATTAATGGCATTTGCGTACTGATTCCAACCCTTCTCATTATACTGGAACAACATTGTTGTCAGTATCCTTGAAGATGGGGTTACCAGTAGGATGAACAGTGACAGCTCCCTCATACAGGAGATGAATGGTAGGAGATATCCCGAGATGAAACTCGCCTTCTGGATCGGTATGATGATCTTGAGCATTCTCTTCGCCCATCCGATCCCTTGGATCGTACCAGCCTCTTCGATCTCATTACTGAGCTGGTGCATAGCACCGACACTTGCACGAGATGCAAAAGGAAGATATTTTACCGAACCAACGAGAACTAACAGAGCAAAGGTTCCATACAGAGGTGGTATAAAACCTCTCTTTACGGCAAACATCGAGAGATAGATCGCTCCAAAGGCCATACTTGGCATCAAATAGGGGAAGAATGCAAGATTATTCACAAGTGCTGATAATCGAGTGTTCTTCTTCTTGACGATCGCATATCCTGCAAGGATCCCTACAGAACCTGCAATGAAAGAAACCATTACCGATAGTCGAACACTGTTCCAGAGTCCTTTCAAGATAGATACATTTCGGAGGATCCCCGGTTCGCCATTAGCGATCTCAGGAGAGCCGCTTCCTACCCAGAAAAGTGTGGTAAAGTTATCTAAAGAGTAGTTTCCAGGCTCCATGATGAAAGATTCCAAGGCGAATGAGATCAATGGGACAATACAGACCAACATGATTGATCCGAGCAGTACCACAGATACAGGTGTTCTGAATGCTCGAAGGTTGATCAGAGATATATTAGAACTCTTCCCGGTGATAGTCGTGAAGGACTTTCGGGTTCCAATGATCCGTTGGTTGATTCCAAGGATCAGTACCCCGATAGCTATCATGAGAAGTGCCATGATATAGCCATAACCAGGATTAAGTCCATTGAGGGTCCTGAACATCTGTGTTGTCAGTACCTGATACCGTACGGCCGTCCCTAAGAAGGCAGGGACTGCGAAGGCACTCATGGCACTCGAGAAAACGAGTAGGAATGTCGATAACATAGCAGGAAGGACGATAGGGATCGTGATCTTCCTCATGATCTTTGCTCTACTGGCTTTCAGTATCAATGCGGCCTCTTCAAGGTTGGCATCCATATTCCTGAGGATACCTCCGATGAGGATATAGGCAAATGGCGCATAATGAAGCCCCAAAACCACAACGATCGGGAATGGTCCATAGGCGAACCAGTTTGGTGTCTGTACACCAGTGATCGCCGTGAAGATCCCAGGAGCACCTCCTACAAGTGAATTCTTGAAGAAGTTGAGCCATGCCATGGCAAGAGTCCAGGAGGGCATGATATAGGGAAAGATGAACAATGTTGATATGATTCCCTTATACCGAAGATTGGTTCTCGTGACGAGCCACGCGACCATACCTCCAAGGAGTATAGCGATGAAGCATGTACCGAATGATACGAAAAGAGTATTGAGGAACGGCTCATAGAATATCTTCTTACTTGCCGAAGAGAATAATACCTTTGTCCAGTGGTACAATGTGAAATCACCTACCTTAGCACCCTTCACTCTCATCAACTCCGACTGGTGTACCGTGAAGGTATCGATAACGATCGTAATCATCGGTATCACGGTCAGATAGATAAGAATGAAAGCCAAAGATACCAGAATGATGTTCTGTGGCTTCTTTATAAATGATTTGAACCTGTTTCTATAGTTCACAATGAATATCCTTATTAGAGAGAACAGCTGCTTTAAGAAGCAGCTGTTCTGTTATGAATCATAGTATAATGCTGTTATCAAACGATTAGTGTTTAATAGATGTACTCATTGAGGAATTCCTCAACATCAGCTCTGTTCTCAAAACAGTATGTAGGGTCTTCTATGACAAGGATCTTTTCCCATGTTGATACAGGATGATCATTAGGCTGAATAGCTACAGCAGGGTTAGGAGAATAGGTTCCCATATTCTTGCTCCAAGGAGAGAATCCTTCATCGGTGAGTAGATACTCGATAAAGAGTTTAGCTGCATTTGGATTCGCTGCATCAGTTCTCATAAGAGCATAGATAGGATACATGAATCCTGAGAAAGGTGTCATATCCATGATTGGCTGAAGAGCAAGATTCTTGCTCTCAACATATCGGAGTTTTGAGTAGACGAACAGTCCAGCATTGTACTCTTTGTTCTGTCCCTTGATTCCGATACTCTCAGCAGTCTTGGTATCTGAAGTGGTGAGAATCAGGTTATTCTCAAAGATAGCCTTGATCCATTCGTACCCTGCGTTCTCGGTAGTGAGAACGATCTCTTTTCCGAAGTATTCCTTATATGCATCTGCGATCTGATCAGCGATCTCAGGTTTAGTGACCATTGTCATGAAGTTCGCATTGACACTCTCTTGGAAGGGGTTCTTGAACTGGAAGTTTCCTGCCCATTCTTCTGTTGTGAGAGCCCAGATGTTAGTGAACTGATTATCAGTTGACAGCTCATTATTGAAAATGAACAGTTTATTGATGAATGAGAATACCAGAGGATTCTGGAATTGCTCAGGAATCACATCTTTCATTGATTCAGGAACATAATTGTAGAGATAGTCGAGGTTGATCAATTCACCCATGACTCTTCCACCGTCCTGTGCCAATACGAAGTCAGCTCCCTGTGCACCAGTTGATCCCTCTTTTGAGACCTTCTCGATCATTTCGAAGTCTTTAAGGTTTGTAGCCTCTACTTCGATTCCATATTTCTCTTTGAATCCTTCTGCAGCATTAGCTATTCTACTTGTGACTGCATAAACGACTACTTTTCCCTCTGCCTGTGCAGCTGCAACCAACTCATCATGAGTCATTGGAACCTCTTCTTTGACGGGTTCTTCTGCTGGCTCTTCTTGAGCACCACCTGCAAACAGGAATGATGAACACATAAGAATGATCATCATCAGTGAAATGATTCGAACTCTTTTTTTCATTTGTAACTCCCCTTGATTATCGATCCATAGGACCTTATCAGTCTTATGAATTGAGTGTTAACATTTCTTAACACTCTAATGATCATGTTAAGATATCTTAATGAAAATTGCAATCAAAATCTGTAATTATTATCAAGGAGTTTTTAACGTTGTTCGATACGTAACAATCCATTCCGGTTCATGACAAGACAGTAATGGAACAGTTGCTCTTCTGAACGTTTTCGATAGGCTTTGAGTGAGACGATCAGATGGATATGGTAGACCCTTCCAGATGACACAGAGACTAATTTCCCCTTACGTAAGGTATCAAAAGTATCATCAGGATCATCCATCGATTTCAACCACTCATCGATACGGACTCTAGTGATCTCAGTTAGGGATTCCAATCGATTATGATCTTTGAGGATCTTACTGTTTAGAGTCACGATACGATTGTAATGAAGGACATCCTGAGGTGGTAGGATTGATGAGAAGGGATTACTCTTCATGTCTCTTGCATTTCGAATAGATTCCGGCATGTTCTTATCAAGTCCATATTTCACAATGACTTCAGCCTTAGCCGCATCTTTCCCTGTTGCGGCATCCAGAAGTCTAAGGATCCTATCGGCTAGTAATCGAGGAAGCAGATGGGCGAAGACCTCTCTGAGAATCTCTTTTATCCTGTCTTTGAATACATAGGAGATGATGATGATGATCACCCATGGAGCGGAGTTCCTGATAAAGAAAGTCTCTGCATAGATCGTTGCGAGCACAGCAAAGGTCATTGCCAATGCTGCAGCCATTCCGGCAAGGATATGATTGACCCTTTTGGGGACCTTTGATGCTCTAGCTTCCATATACATAGCTGATTGAGACCACTTCTTGAGGATACTATCCCTGTAGGCTACCCTCTCCCCATCACGGCCCCTCGACTCATCATAGGCAGAACTATAACGTTGCGCTACACGATAGTTGGATATCTTTGCGATGAAAACATCTATATGCTCTATCTTTTGGGCATAATGGGTATCATGTTCACAGATGGATCGCAGTTCGATCATCTTCTGTTCAGCAATAAGGCTGATGGCCTCATCAGTCCAGGACAAGGCAGTCCTTATATGTTCTGTGACCCTTGGATGAAGGTATAGAGCCGAAATCTCCTGTACTGCATTGAGCAGGGCATCTGTCTGATCGATCAAAGATGAGATACGCTCCTTATAGGGCTCTATAGTCTTCTTCTGTTCGACAGCGATCCCATAGAGAAGATCGATGAATCCTTTTATATCACTCCTGAAGGCATTGACGAGAGTCTGCATCTCATAGATCACCTTCTTCTCTTTTACCATCCCCCCCTCAGTGAGGGTCTTATAGTAACTGTTCAACCGATAAAGAGGGCTAAGTTCCAGATCAGGATTGATGATCCCTGCCAAAGGGAGTATCGGAGAGCTGAAACGGGTATAGGTCTGAAAATGTTTCAAGACCTTACTGACACCTACCCCCTCTTTAGTCATATGAAGTTGACCGGGTGAGAAGAAATAGAAGCTTAAGTCGTACTTTCCCCTTCCCTTGTTTGGGATGGGTATCAGAGTCTTCAATTCCAAGTGGTGGTAATCATGTTTTCGTACTTGACAGGTAAAATCTCTCATATCAGGACCTTTGTTCATTCATCATAACAGTTAGTTTTAACACAAATTCATAGAATACACAATTTTTCTTGTAATATTCGTTGGGTAAATCACAATTTTTCATTATTAATTGCCATTATATTCAAAATCTGTAGGCTCTTCTCTATCGGTGCTATGAAAAACACGATAGTGAGATTACCTAGCTCTGAGGATGAAGAGACCTTTTCTTTCCCTCAGAGAAGACTAGGAGGGTTTTCAATGAATATGTCGAGCATCATACCAGGGCTATACATAACCCTATCCTCTCAAGTCCAAATTAGTTTATGAAAAGTAGTACTATTGATCCTTATATATTGGAAAGATGAATCTTTAACTCGTTAATCTCTTGTACTCTTCTATTGCTTTTAAAGAGAGAACTCGGATCTCTTCAGTGATACAATCACCATTAAGCATCTTCTTAGTGAACCACCGGGACTGAATCACCTCGTCATTAATGATCAGTTCTTCAGGATCTTTCACCTCGCATATATAGAAGAGCCCTACATGATCGTGATCCCCCACATTATGGACGTTCACGTGGAAAGGTACGGCAAGATTAGCCTTGACACTATCTGTTAGGGGCAATTCATTCACCCCAAGTATTCTTACATGAAGGTTAGTCTCCTCAAAGATCTCACGCTTGAGGGCATCGTCTGGAGTCTCATCTAATTCTATATGGCCGCCTACCGGCAGCCACTTATCGAGTTTTCGATGATGGATAAGCAAGAGTCTCTCTTTAAAGAGAATATAACCACCTACAGTCAAGTCAATCTTCATCAGTATCACCTCTTATCGGTTTTGTTTTCTTAAGTTTCCAGTCCCTCAGGGTGCTAAGATCCTACAGAGCTCTTTGTATTCAAAATTCTATGCCTCAAGTTATCCTATATTACTCTGATCATAAAAAATACTCTCTCATAAAATCGTACAACAAAGCTAATGAGAGAGGCATATGCTCTCTTGCACAGCTGATCCTGAAATGAGTCGTTCCATATTCATAACAACTCGAAGGAAGAAGCAATACCCCCTTACTCTTCATTAACTCTTCACAGAACTGATCTGAATCCATATCAAAGAGGATCTTTGGAAAGGAGACTGGACCTGCTACCGGTTCACTCCATGAGAAGAGGTCCTCGAATTCTGAGAAGAAACGCCTCTGTAGAGAAAGATTTGCTTTAAGTAACCTCATATTCCTCTCTAGGAGGTGTCCCTTAGCCTGAAGTCCTATGATTGCGAGTACCTCACTTGGTGCACTATTGCAAAGGGTCGTATAGTCTTTGTAGGTCATACATGCTTTGAGAAAATGTACATCCCTTGAGGCTAACCATCCTATACGTAATCCAGGTAGTGAGAAACACTTAGACATCCCTGCTAAAGAAATCCCTTTTTCATAGAGGTCACAGACTGCTGGTAGTCGATGAGAAGGATCGAACTCAAGAAGCCGATACATCTCATCTGAAAAAAGATAACAACCATATTCCTTAGCTAATGATACGTTCTGATCGAGTTTTTCCTTTGATACAGAGGCCCCCGTAGGGTTATGAGGGAAATTGATCACGATCATTCTTGTATCGTCTCTCATGAGCGCTCTTAATTCTTCAATACGATATTCATTCTCGACAGGTTGCCATCTATCGATAAGCCCACCGGAGGCTGCAGCGATCTCATATAATGATTGATAACCTGGAAAGGTCACGACCATATGATCCCCCTCTCCTATTATGCTTCTAATCGTAAGATAGATCCCCTCTTCCGGAGCACATACCAGCAGTTCATCTGTTTTGATCCTCTCATAAAGACGGGTAATCTCATCGAGAAGGAGAGGATGACCAGAGGCATTCGTATAACCGAGAGAGAGTCCTTCCCAAAGTTCTAGTGTATCAGCCTCAGCCATCTGAAGGAGCTGTTTAAGAGACAATGGCTCAATATCTGAACTACAAAGTGTATATTGGGTCTGAAATTCATATCTATCAAAGTAACGTTCTAGGAAAAAGGGTCTCATAGCATACCTCAATTACAGTCTTAAAGTACCTTACTCCACTTCTTCATTCAAAGCAATAATCCTTGATGACTAACTATACTTTCATAGAAATGCTATGGTATAGTTAATAAAAGCAAATCATATTCTCACAGAGAGGAGGACATCATGAAAAAACCACTACAAAACCTCATTGGTATACTTTGTATACTTTTAGCCTTTACGGTACTTATCTCGTGTGAGAGCCTAGAACCTACAATAACAGAAACTTTAGAAGAACCTCAACAATCCATAGCCCTCGAAACCCAGGAGGCTACCCAAGAGGTGCAACCTGAAGAACCAGAAGTCGTCATTCAAGAGGAACTAGTTCCAGTTACCGAAGAGCAACTGCCAACAGAACCTATCATTGAAGCGGTCATTGAACCGGCTATAGAGATTTCTGAAGAACTTCCACAAGTAGAGAGTCCTGAGGCTAGTGAGAAGACGACTGCCACAGAGGAGGAGGCGGTAGTAATACCAACCACTCCTGAAGGAACGACCTCCCATCTGTATATCCTTCACACCAACGATACTCATGGCAGGGTCGAGGAAAGTGATGAGAGTATCGGTTTCGCAAAGATCTCAACGATCATCGATATGTATGAAGAACGAGTTGATAATGTACTTGTCCTTGATGCTGGTGATGCCCTTCACGGTACTCCAATTGCAACACTTGTTGAAGGAGAGAGTATCGCATCGATCATGAACTTGATGGGTTATGATGCGATGGTAGCAGGAAATAATGATTTCAATTATGGTATTGAACAGTTGCTGAACCTGGATGATGTGACTGATTTCCCTATTCTCTCTGCAAATACCATTGATACTCATGCTGAGAGGATCCTTCCACCCTATAAGATATTCACCTTTGAGGAGTTCTCCGTCGGAGTCTTCGGTCTCACTAGTAGAGAATCTTCTCTGAAGATCGATCCTACCATTACTGAGACTCTAACCTTCGAGGACACGGTAGAATCAGCTCAGGCCCTTGTAGAAGAACTCTCTCCTCAGGTCGATATCATCATCGCACTTACTCATCTGGGAATCGATTCGCACAGTTCAGATACTAGCTCGAGAATTGCTGAGGAGGTACCTGGGATAGACCTGATCATAGACGGGTTTAGCCATACGACCCTTCCTGTAGGACTTAGAGTCAATGATACACTCATCGTTCAGACTGGTTCATTCACCCAGAATCTCGGAGCAGTAGAGATTACCCTGAAAAATGGCAGCCTTGTCGATATCAGTGCAAAACTCTACTCCAAGGAGGACGTGATGAATCAGGAGATCCCTGATGATCCAGACCTCCTGACACTCATTGATGAGAAGATCACCGATCAGGAGATCATCAAGTCTCAGGTGATCGCCTATACCGAGAGTATCCTTGATGGAGAACCACAACAGGTCATGACCCGCCCCACAAACCTTTCAAGGCTTATAACCGCCGCTATGAATGAGGCAACAGGAGCAGACTGCTCGATACTTACCGGAAGCAGGATATCAAGTTCAATTGACCTTGGAGAGATCACCATCGGTGAAGTCCTCTCGGCCCTCCCCTTCGGCGATGCCTGTGTTGTCATAGAACTCACCGGTCAGGAACTCTATGATACCGTTGAATATGGGCTGAGTAAGGCTCCAGAAAGTAATGAGGCCTATTGCCAGTTAGGAAATCTCGTAGCACTGTATAATGTGTTCGAGGAGCCGGGAAATCGTGTCTATAAGTTAAAGATCGATGGAGAGACTATTGATAAGGAGCTTGTCTACCGGGTAGCGACCAGTGACTTTCTTGCTTCAGGTGGTGATGGGTATGCGATGTTCGAAGATAAAAGACTCCAACAGGAGATCGGGTCTATCGCAGATATTACAATCGATTTCATGAAACGATTTCTTATCCGTGAATAGGTATTGAGAGATTCTTGTTATAAAAACCATTGGTAAACCTATGCTTCAAAATGGGCTTGAACAAGCAGCTCCAATATCATGTTTGTATACAAATTAAGGGCTAAAAGATTTATCATATTTCGTTTATTCGTTATCCAAGCCATAAAAAAGGCTCAAGAAGTTTTTCTGTGTAATTCAAAGGATCTCTCCTTTGGATTACGCCTGGTAGCCTCCCAAATCTTCAA
>CAKZLE010000011.1 GCA_937125225.1 uncultured Spirochaetia bacterium | reverse complement strand
GAAGTATGTCGGCGATAACCCGAGGATCCTCGCTCTTCCAAGAGCTTTCAGGACCTCCTCTGTACATCTGCATATGAGATAGGGACTCGTTGATCAATCTATGCTGGTGTCCTCTTCTTTGAGGATACCGGCATTGGTGTTCTATGAAGAATAATTACTCTGTGAAGTGCTCTAAAACGTCGATAACAGTTGACAATACGGCTATCCTTGCTTACTATCAATCCCATGAAAGCACATGAGTTACGTAAAAAATATATCGATTTCTTTGTATCAAAGAATCATACCCAGATCTCAGGACAATCACTGATCCCTGAGAACGATCCTACAGTCTTATTCACTACTGCAGGGATGCACCCCTTAGTACCGTATCTTCTCGGTGAACCTCATCCCTCCGGGACGAGACTGACTGACTACCAGAAGTGTATCCGTACCGGTGATATAGAGGCCGTCGGTGATGATAGCCATCTTACCTTCTTCGAGATGCTTGGTAACTGGTCTCTTGGGGATTACTTCAAGGAAGAGGCTATTAGAATGAGTTATGAGTTCCTGACCTCTCCACAGTGGTTGGGCTTCGATGTGGATAGACTCTCTGTCACCGTATTCGCTGGTGATGCAGAGGTTCCACGTGATAATGAGTCTGCAGAGCTCTGGAAGAGCCTTGGAATACCTGAGGATAGAATATTCTTTCTGCCGAGAAAGGATAACTGGTGGGGACCTGCCGGAGAGACCGGACCTTGTGGTCCCGACTCTGAGATGTTCATCGATACCGGAAAGCCTGTATGTTCACCTGATTGTGGACCTGGATGTCATTGCGGGAAGTACTTTGAGATCTGGAATGATGTCTTCATGCAGTACAATAAGCAAGCTGATGGTTCTTTCCTAGAGATGGAAAGGACTTGTGTAGATACTGGTATGGGAATCGAGAGAACCATAGCGATGCTGCAGAATAAGGGATCAGTCTATGAGACGGAACTCTTCACCGACCTGATCGGTGCGATCGAGAAGTTATCAGGAACTACCTATGGTAGCGATGATGGCGTTGATACCTCTATCAGGATCATTGCAGATCATATCAGGACCTCTGTATTCCTATTAGGTGACGAGAAATCGATCACTCCATCGAACCTAGGACAGGGTTATATCCTGAGAAGACTGATCAGAAGAGCCATAAGACATGGAAGGAAGATCGGTATCGAAGGAACGTTCCTCGCCTCTCTCGTCTCTTATGTCCTTGAGGTGTATCAAGAGGCATATCCTATTCTCCTCACCAATGCCGAGACGATCGATAAAGAGTTGACCCAGGAGGAGGATCGCTTCTCTACGACTCTTCAGAAAGGTGAACATGAGTTCCAGAAGATCCTACCGAACCTCCTTAAGGGTAAGAACAGGATCATCCCAGGAAGAATCGCTTTTAAACTGTATGATACCTATGGTTTTCCCATCGAATTGACTGAAGAACTTGCTGCAGAGCATGATTTCACGGTTGATAAGTCAGGCTTCGATAAGGCTTTCGCTAAACATCAGGAGGCGTCTCGTGCCGGAGCAGAGAAGAACTTCAAAGGTGGACTAGCTGACCATTCAGATATGACCACCTCTCTTCATACTGCTACCCACATGTTGCATAAGGCTTTGCGGAATATGCTCGGAGATCACGTTCAACAGAAGGGTAGTAATATCACAGCAGAAAGACTGCGGTTCGATTTCATCCATCCTGAGAAGGTGACACGAGAGCAACTCGATGAGATCGAGAAGGTCATCAACGAGCAGATTGAAAAAGATCTTCCCGTTACCATGGAGATCATGACTCTTGAAGAGGCTAAGGCTGCTGGGGCCCTTGCTTTTTTCGATAGTAAATATGGTGAACAGGTCAAAGTCTACACCATCGGTGATTTCTCCAAAGAGGTCTGTGGTGGACCACATGTCGAGAAGACTGGGACTATGGGACGTTTCAAGATAAAGAAAGAGCAGTCTTCTTCTGCAGGAGTAAGACGAATCAAGGCTGTCTTGATAAAAGACTGACCTGTCTACATACCCAAAAACAGAGCAGACCACTGAGAGATCAGTGGTCTGTTCTGTTTTAGTACTAGGAATTTAGGTATCAGCTATCTTAAGATTGGGACACAGTAAAGACAAAGTGTTCTGATCTATTTGATGATCTCTTCCTTAGTCCTGATCAGTCCAATACTCTTTCGGTACCGGGTTACTTCCTTCCCAGATGATCTGTTTGAAGAGGACCGGGTCAGTATTACCTTCGGTATTGATGAAGAGTATCTCAGAGTTCTTGTCGATCTTGAGGCAATCTCTCAACTCTTCGACACCTCTCTCTTTAAGTATGGCTACCAATGCTCCCAGGGTCACCGCTCCACTCTCACCACTAATGATGAATGGATCATCTTTCAAAGGGGTCGCATAGATTCTCATACCTTTTGCTGCCACATAGTCTGGCACTGATACGAAAGCATCGGCAGTCTCTTTGAGGATATCCCAGGCGATTGGGCTTGGTTCCCCACAGGCAAGTCCTGCCATGATGGTGTTGAGGTCTCCTTCGACATTATGGATCTTCCCATCCTTATGGCGGGCACTCTCATAGATACATGCGGCATCTTCTGGTTCCACGACGATACATTTTGGTGCATCGTTTCCAAATAGACTGTGATAGTAACCGATGACTGCTGCAGCGAGAGCTCCGACTCCAGCTTGAACGAAGACATGGGTCGGTTTGATGATCCCCTGTCCGCTCAACTGTTCCTGGATCTCAGCCATCATAGTGGTATAACCCTGCATGATCCATGCGGGAATCTCTGTGTAGTCATCCCAACTGGTGTCACTTACGATCTCCCAGCCATGCTTCTCAGCATCGATAACGATCTGTCGTACTGCATCATCATAGTTCCCTTCGATGACTTTGACGTTAGCGCCATAGTTTTTGATCGCATCGATCCTGCGCTGGCTAGTCTCTGAGTGAACATAGATCTCACAGTTGAAGCCTAAGGTTTTGGATGCCCAGGCGATTCCCCTTCCATGGTTACCATCTGTCGCACTAGCGAAGGTTATCTCACCAAGCGCCTCTTTCACCTCGGAGGAGGTGAGGTACTCATAGGTCAGTCTTTCTGCGGGTAGGGAGAGCCTCTCCTGAATGAATCGATAGATCGCAAATGATCCTCCCAAGACCTTGAAGCTATTAAGCTCCAGCCTACAGGACTCATCCTTTACCCAGATTCCTCCAACACCGAAGAGATGTGCGAGATTGGGAAGAGATCTCAGCGGGCTCATCTTATAGCCGGGAATCTGTCTATGAAACTTTCGAGCCTCACGTGATCTGGATATAGGGAACATCTCCTTACTCAATGAGACATCTTTTTCTGTTCTATCTGCAACCACCCAAGAAATATCTGGTTTTGTATTATTCATGATCTAATCTCCTTCTACATTCTCTGTTTTTAATAATCCATCTAAAAAATAAAAAAATCAATATAAAACATATGAAAAACGTAAAAAAAGATATAAAATTTGATATATACATAAGTGTTAATGATGTAACTAAGTTTTAAAGAATTAAGAGAACCGGTATCTACTACCGGATTGATGAGGTTGTAGGACTGTTGACCTATTCACCCCTTGTCTTTTTAAGGATGAGTATCGGGTATTCAGTAATGGTTCCAAGATTTCATGTTGAGTGCATCTAAGCATCATAGATTCCACTATGCTCTAGAGGTGATTTCTCCGATTTTCCCTTTGTACTCCGCCCTATACCGTTAAGAGTCACCGAAACGAAGAGATCTTGAATCTGGCTATAAGGAGAAATCCTTGATAAGTCGCTATTATCCAGAAACCAGATACCCCACCCACATCACTATAAGCTGCTACTGTCAGAGTCAAATCCCTTCCCATCCATAATAGAAGTCATTTATCTTACCGTATCCTGGGGGTAGGGGGCATAGGGTAATGCAAAAAAAACATGCAATTTCTTCTAGAAGGTTATATAATACAAACAGATATTCTGGAGGTTAGTATGAACAAGATGTTAGCACCTGTTATATTTGCGCTTCTCTTCATAGCTTTAGTCATTCTCTATTTTTCGGTGATCTTGCAGATACCGATGAGTGGATGGATCAAAGGTATACTTGCCGTTGGATTGATCGCGATTATTGTTTCCATGGGCTATGTCCTGTACAGACGTATCAAGGAGATCGAAAAGGAGGATCCGGATGATCTTAGTAAATACTGATTATATCACTGATAGGAAATTAGAGACACTCTCGATCGTGAAGGGTTCTACGATCCAATCGAAGCATATGGGTAAAGACATTATTGCAGGACTCAGGACCATCGTAGGTGGAGAGCTTGAAGGATATTCCGAAATGCTCAATGAGGCGAGAGCGATTGCGACTAAACGTATGGTTGTTGAGGCTGAGAGTCTTAAAGCTGATGGTGTGATCAATATCAGGTATGCAACGAGTAATATCATGCAGGGAGCTGCAGAGGTCCTTGTCTATGGAACTGCCGTGAAGTTTCTTTAAGAGTCAGGCTTCTTTCCACTCAACTATCTCGAATCTCCTATGTGGATATAGTCGTATAATAGTTAAATCACTACTTTATAACAAGATAGACACTATATGGTTATTGTTGAAATCAGATGTGAGTATTTGAAGTAATAATAATGTTAAAATTTCTTGACATATGAAAGAAACTTTCATAGAATTATCATCAGTAAGAAATAAAATTTCATGAGGTGATTGATGGATTCTCCTATGAGCAGTTCTGACCTGCTTTTACACATCAAAAAAAACTACTCAGGCTGGTCCCTTGTGGAACAAAGACTTGCTGATTACATCAGTTCATCGATCGGAGAGATTCCCGATAAGACGGTAACAGAACTCTCAGACATCTGTGATGTCAGTGAAGCCTCCATTATTCGTTTTTCTAAGAAGATGGGGTATAAGGGCTTTCATCATATGAAGATCGAGTTAGCTCGATCAGTGAACTCCCAGATCTCGTCTGAATTTCCAGAAGAGGTCAGTAATACTCTTCAAGGATTAGTGGAACGCTCCTATAAGACCTCAATCACTAATATCAAGAATACCTACGACCATATCGATATGAACCAGTTAGAACAGGCAGTAACTCTTATAACGAGGTGCAACCAGGTCAATATCTTTGCTGCAGGTAATTCTCTTCCCATATGCCATGATTTCGTCTATAGACTAGGAAGAATCGGTATTCGTGCGGTCACTTCCGACCTGCCAGAAAAAACACTCCTGTTGGCTCAAAATATGCAGAAGGGTGATATAGCTTTAGCATTCTCTCACTCGGGTGATTCGATCCTAGTGAATGAGGCTCTGAAAATTGTATTCTCTAAAAAGCTGCCTATCATCTGTATGTCGAACTTCGTCAAGTCACCTATTATGAAATGGGCAGATATATCGATTGTCACCTCAGTCCATAACAGTATGTTCGAGGGGGGGCAATACTTGACCCGGCTCACTGAGTATGCTGTATTCGATCTTCTGTTTTATATGCTCTTCTATGCAAGAAAAGATAAGAATCTGGATATGATCTCTCAAACAGAGAGTGCACAATCCTTATATAGTCTGTAAAGCAGACAAGGTGGGGTGAGGAAAAGTTCTTAGATCGATCTTTTTTATGAAGATGTTCTGAAGTTTCCCTTGCCTTGTATGTGATTGATTTGAGTGTGATATTCAAATTATTCGATTTCCCTGTTATGGGTGGGGAGTCAAGTTGATGCTGGTTATGTCGGGCGCTGAAGAAAAGGCCTGATCATATATGTTTTTTCATAGATAAGGAGGAATTTTTTATGAAAAAAGGTTTAGTTTTATTATTAGTTGTCTCTCTGTTATTCACCACTATGGGCATCTTTGCCGCAGGGCAGACAGAAGAGAAACAGACTTTGACTATCTATGCTGGAATGTTGGAAGAACATGCAGCATTGGCAGCACAGGAATTTGAGAAAGCTACAGGTATCGAGACCAACTTCGTACGAATGAGTGGTGGAGAGATCCTCGCACGAATCAAAGCAGAGAAAGACAATCCACAGGCAAGTGTATGGTACGGTGGTGGATCACTTACTTTCATCGAAGCTGACAACCTGGGATTACTGGAACATTATGTATCTCCAGAAGCTGCAGTCATCACTGATGCTTTCAAAGATCCTAATGGTGCATGGACTGGTATCTACAGTGGTTACCTCGGATTCGAAGCAGATCAGGAATGGCTTGATGAGATGAATGCTCCAATGCCACAGACCTGGGATGACCTTCTAGACCCAATCTACAAAGATGAGATCGTTTTTGCACATCCAGGATCATCAAGTACTGCATATAACGTACTCGTTACTATCCTTCAGCTCAAGGGCGATGAAGAGGGATGGGAATATCTGCAGAGATTGAATGAAAATGTTCGACAGTATACTAAGTCAGGTAGTGGTGGTGGAAGAATGATCCAGCTTCATGAGACTGGAATCTCCATCGGTTATATGCATGACGCAATCGCATTCAAGCGAGAAGGTTATGAACATATCACGTTCACTACTCCAGCAGAAGGTACAGGTTATGAGATCGGTGCTGCTGCTATCATCAAAGGCGCTCCAGAACTTGATGCAGCAAAACAGTTCATCGACTGGTGTCTGACTCCTGAAGCTCAGGAACTTGGACAGACTGTCAATGCACTTCAGTTCCTGACTAACCCTAATGCTAACCCTCCAAAAGAGGTATTACAGCTTAAAGATACGATCCTGATCGAACAGGATGATATCTGGGCAGGTCAGAATCGATCAGCATTCCTTGAAAAATTCAACATGCTGACAAAGACAACACCACCAACGAAATAGAGTCTATAGATCGAGCGACTTGTGTCGCTCGATCATTCTTATTCACTTGATTTCTGGAGAATGAAAATGGGAATAACCAACAAAAGTAATCACCATTCAAAAATGAAGTTCAAAGAACAGGTTCGACAGATGCTGTTTGCCTTTAGAGACCCTGTACTATTTGTCTCCATCGTCACGGTGATGATAGTCGTGGTCTTGTTCATCTTGATCCCACTGATCACCATCCTCAAAGAGAGCCTTGTCTTTGATGGGACTTTCTCTCTACATAATTATACGGAGATCTTCAGACTCTCCTATAACATCGATATCATCGCTAACACACTCCGACTGGGAATAGCTGTCAGCATCGCAGGTACGCTCATAGCATTTCTCTTTGCCTATGCGACTACCTATCTTAAGATAGCCCATAAGGGGTTCTTCAGGATACTGTCAATCCTACCGATGATCTCGCCACCTTTCGTCATCTCTCTCTCCGCGATACTCCTGTTTGGAAGAAGTGGTCTTATCACTAGAAATCTCTTGGGACTCCGTACTGATATATATGGATTCTGGGGACTGCTACTGACTCAGACCCTCTCATTCTTCCCTATCGGGTATCTGATGCTCACGAACCTGTTGCAGAATATCGATCCATCGATCGAAGAGGCTTCACAGGTCCTTGGTGCATCTCGGGCTAAGGTCTTCAGGACTGTAACACTACCACTGATGGTACCAGGGCTTGCAAATGCAGCGCTGCTTATCTTCATCCAGTCTTTAGCAGACTTTGGTAATGCGATCGTCATAGGTGGGAACTATACCACTATGGCAGTCCAGATCTATCAACAGGGAATCGGAAGTTATGACCTTTCCGGGGCAACAGCTCTTGCTGTAGTCCTGCTTATGATCTCTATGCTAGCCTTCTTCCTGCAGAAGGGGGTCATCGGCAAGAAATCCTATGTTACAGTTACGGGGAAAGCTGCTAAAGAGCGGATCCTCATCGATTCAAAGATCGTAACAAGACCAGTATACATTGCCTGTATGGCCATTTCGATATTAGTCATCGCTATGTATGCGTTAGTACCTTACGGAGCGTTTGTGAAGCTCTGGGGTGTGGATTACTCCTTCTCTTTGAGATGGATGAAATATGTCTTCACCATCGGTCGAAAATATATCATCGATTCAACGATCCTTGCATTCATTTCGACGCCTATAGCATCGATACTTGGCATCGTTGCAGCATTCTTGATCGTCAGGAAGAAATTCCTTGGAAAAGGTGCTATGGAGACATCAATCCTCATGGCGATCGCTCTTCCTGGAACAGTTATTGGATTAGGTTATGTACTCTCTTATAATCAGAGACCTTTAGTCCTGACTGGTACTGCTTTTATCCTTATCATCGCTCTTGTCATCAGGAGTTTTCCTGTAGGAACACGATCAGCTATCGCGGCCTTGAAACAGATCGATCCTTCGATAGAGGAGGCTGCCAATGTCTGTGGAGCTGGAAGCCGTAAGGTCTTCACCTCTGTGACACTTCCTCTTATACGTCCTGTATTCTTCTCAAGTATGGTGTATGCCTTCATTCGAGGAATGACTTTGGTAAGTACGATCATCTTCCTCATCTCTGCGAAATGGCAGATGTTGACTACTGCGATCATGGGGCAGGTTGACCAGGGGTTATATGGGGCAGCGAATGCATATTGTACCGTTCTGATACTGATTGTTGCTATTGTGATGTTCTTTATGAACCTGATACTGAAAAGAATGAATATTGATTTAGGAGAGGCATACTGATGATTACTTCTGCAAAACGAGTCCACTTACAAAAATTAACAAAGACTTTTATTACCTCCAACCGTGGGGAGGTCAAGGCTGTTCAGCAGGTAGACCTCAATATTGAACCTGGAGAGTTTGTAACACTATTAGGACCTTCAGGGTGTGGTAAGACTACGATCTTAAGAATGGTTGCTGGTTTCGAACCTCCAACCTCCGGAGCCATCATCATCGGAGATGAGGATGTATCGGCACTCACTCCAGATAAGAGAGATCTCGGCATGGTCTTTCAGAACTATGCACTTTTTCCCCACCTGAATGTCTATAATAATATCGGGTATGGTCTGAAGTTGAAGAAGTTACCAACTTCAGAGGTCAAGGAACGGGTGGAAGAGGCCTTGAAGATGGTTCAGATGGATGATTTCTCCTCTCGAGTACCATCACAGATGTCAGGAGGTCAGCAACAGAGAGTCGCCTTAGTACGAGCTCTTGTCATGCAGCCTGGAGTTCTGCTCTTTGATGAACCGCTCTCTAACCTTGATGCGAAACTACGAGTTCATATGAGAGATGAGATCAGGAAGATTCAGAAAGAGGTGGGGATCACCACGATCTATGTGACACATGATCAGTCTGAGGCTATGGCCGTCAGTGATAAGGTAGTGATCATGAATCTTGGAGTCATCCAACAGGTGGGTTCTCCTCAGGAGGTCTATCAGAGTCCAAGTAATGAGTTCGTCGCGAATTTCATCGGGAAAGCGAATATTCTAGATGCTAAGATCACCAATAAGAGTGCAGAAGATACTACACTCATGATTCATGGTACTCCCTTCAAAGTCAGACAGGTTGTCTCCTATGAGGTTGGTGCTGATGTACGAATTGTCGTACGCCCAGAATCGATCATAATCGGGGAGGGACCTTTTAAAGCAAATGTCACCAAGAGTATCTATATGGGTGATAATCAGGATTATGAACTGGACTTTGATGGTATGATCATCAAAGCGACAGATTTCAATCCTGTCGCTAAGACGGTTTATCCCGAGAAGACAGCTCTAGAGTTCTCTTTTGATCCTAAATCTGTCTACATTCTTTAGATATCGTTATTTGTTCTTGGTTGCCAGCTGACCGCAAGCTCCGTTGACACCACGACCTCTTCGATATCTTCTCGTGACAAGGACCCCATTCTGTGTGAGATACTCTGTGAACTTTCTCACATCCTCACCAGAGGGAGCCTTGAAATCTAGTTCAGCACCAGGATTCCAGGGGATGATATTCACAATCGCATTCATATGTCTGATGTAATCAGATAACCTGTTCGCATCTCGTCTTGAGTCGTTAACTCCACCTAGCAGTACATATTCGAATGTAACTCGTCTACCAGTCTGTTCCTGATAGTCTTTGACAGCACTCTTGAGCTCTTCTAGAGGGTAGGCGTTGTTGATAGGCATGACAGAGCTTCGAAGCTCATTATCTGATGCGACCAAAGAGATCGCGAGTTTGACATGAGGACCTTCAACAGCGAGTTTTCTGATACCATCAGCGATACCACAGGTTGATATGGTGATCTTTCTGAGTCCCATATTAACCCCTCGAGGATTGTGAAGGATCTCGATAGATGCCTGGACTGCCTTGAAGTTAGCAAGAGGTTCACCCATTCCCATATAAACGATATGAGAGATATTGCCAAAACGGTTCTGCAGTAGGTGGAACTGTTCAACGATCTCAGCTGTCTTCAGGTTCCTGATGAGCCCCATGGTTCCCGTTCTGCAGAATGTACAACCCATAGCACAACCTACCTGTGAGGATATGCATGCGGTCTTTCTTCCTTTATCGTCGGTGAGAAGGACACATTCGAGGACCTTTCCATCATGCAGTCGAATGGCAAGTTTAGCTGTCCCGTCTTCATCAATCTGCTCTTCAAGAATAGATGAGGAGAATAGACCCCAACCCTCAAATTCGAGGACATCCTTGAGGTTCTTCGGGATATTGACCATCTGGTCAAAGGATTCGATCCCTTTCTGCACCCAATCAAAGATCTGTTGACCTCTGAAAGCCTTTGCATGTGGGATAAGTGAAGCTATCTCCTGAGGAGATAGGCCGTACAGTGATTTGTTGGTATCTGTGGTTTTACTCAATGGTTTTTAACTCTCTTGCAGTTTATCGATCATTGTTGAGATATAGATGTTGAAGATTCCTAAGCTTTGGAACTGTTTGAGAGTCTTAAGGGCCATCTCAGGTTTTCCCAGTTCCACATAGCATTTACTTATCTCTATGTAGAATCGATGATTTTTTGGGTCATTCTTCAGAAGCTTCTCGATACGTTCGATCGCCTCTTCATAATCTCCCCGTTCTTTACTTAATAGTGCCAGGCCAAGGATGGCATAGGTATCAAAATTGATCTTCAGAGCACGTCTGTAATACTCTTCAGCCATATCATATTTCTTCAGGACCCTGTAGGTGTCTCCAGTTCGAGTGAGAATGATCTTGTTATTGGGGTCATTTTCAAGGATCTTTAGCCAATAGACAAGTGAACTCTCATATTCTAGAAGTCCTCTATAACAGTCAGCAATGCCAAAGAGTGCGAAGAAATTCAAAGAATCAAGCTCTAGAGCCTTCTTGAAGAAGACCAAGCCGTTATCAAAGGTCTTGAGTTTTCTGTGACAGTTCCCGATAGAGGTGAGAACACGAATATCGACACCATCTGGGTCTACTGTATACATCTCTTCCCAATATTTTAGCGCGAGTTCGAACTCATGAAAGTCAAAGTGTAGATAACCGAGTCCAATAAGGGCATAATTATTGGTAGGTTGTATATCGAGGACCTGAAGATAGCTCTGCTTTGAACTTGGGAAGTTCTTCAATCTTCTGTAAGAATCGGCAATTCTTGATAAGACTGTGACATTATTGGGATCGTTCTCTAAATAATGTTTCCAGGATGAGATTGCCTCTTCTAGCTTATTAAGTGCTTTGTAACAATCTGCAGCACCAAAATGGGCATAGTTATTATTCGGATAATTGTTAAGACAGGAGTTGTAGAAGGAAAGGGCCTTCCTGAAGTTTCTTCTTTTTCGTTCAACATCCCCTAATCCTACTAGCGCATAGTTATTAGTGGGATATTTTTCGAGAATAGTCTTGAAATACTCTTCTGCTCCATTGATAAGATTCTCTTTGAGCAGCTGATATCCTCTTTTTGAAAGGGTAGTGATCTCTTCAATCTCTTCTTGGTTCATTCTAGTGGTGTCTTTAGAATCTTGATCTTCTACCATGTACCCTCTTCCTTTTTTTAATTATCCGTATAGGAATTAACTATACCATAATATTTGATTGATACAAACAGTTTACGGTAAATATCATAAATTTACTGATTATGTCAAAGCTATAGAATCACTGAGATCTTATCTATCATAATGCTGAGTGACTGAAAAGTCGAGTTATAGAGTCTTTATAAGGAAAAATAATTGGTATAGAACTTTATTTGAGTTGAACCTAGAAGATTTCCTTGGTATTATATAACCATGAACATAAAGTTATACTTATAGGGGGAATTTATGAAAAAGATTGTACTAGTATTATTATTGACTCTGGCGATCCTTATGCCTGCAGTTGCTGGGAACAGCATGGTAGAAAAAGGTGATATCAGTGTTGGTGTATCTTTGGGTGAGCCATTTGGAGTTACTGCAAAGTACGGTTTAGGTGAAGATCTGATCGATGGCTTCGATCTTACTGCGGAAGGCGTACTCGGTTTTGGTATCTCCAACGGATTGAGTGTTCGAGGGAACCTTCTTTGGAACTATACTGAAATCGCTATAGATACAGTGGATCTCTATCCTTATGTTGGAGCTGGTCTTGGCTTGAACTTCGGTAGTGGATTCGGTATGGGACTAGCTTTCCCAATTGGTATCTCCTACTATTTCGAGGAATACCCAATAGAGGTATATGCTGAGATCGTACCAAGCTTTGATATCGTACCTTTCGGTGCATCAATCGCTGGTGGTATCGGTGGAAGATACAAATTAGATATGTAGTTTTCAATACTATATAAAAAACCCCCAATGATGAATTGGGGTTTTTTTTAGATCCTACCGTCAGTTCCTTAAGCTTTGTACTGTTTGACAACAGAATGGAACCGTTCAGGTATACGTGCTTTGATGATGATCTTCTCATCAAGATAACTTTCATTTGAGATATGACCATTCTTCTTGATGAAGGCCAGTAGATCATACCGATCATGCGGTAGGTGATATTCCTCTTCAGGGTAGATAGAGAACAGGGTATCGCTGATTGTCTGCATCAACTCCTCTATTCCCAGTTCATCCTTTACCGAGATCTGAACGACTGGGACACCCAGGTTCTTGAGTCCTGATAGATGCAGAATATCCTCACAGAGGTCCATCTTGTTTATAACGAGGATCTGTGGTTTGTCTGCACAACCCACTGATTCCAAGACCTCCATGGTCGTCTCGAAGCAAGTCATCGGTTCCGGGTGGGAGGCATCGATGAGATGTAGGATGAAATCCGAGTATCTTGTCTCTTCCAAAGTCGATCTGAAGGCATCAATGAGGTCATGGGGAAGATTCTGAACGAAACCGACTGTATCGGTGAGGAGGACATCTGTCCCTGAGGGGAGGTGTATCCTTCTTGTTGTCGGATCCAGGGTCGCGAAAAGTTTATCTTCAACTAATATATCTGCATTGGTGAGCATCTTGAGTAGGGAGGACTTCCCTGCATTCGTATATCCTACGATAGAACCAGAGGGAACCGGGATCCCCTGTCTCTGTTTACGTTGGGTGTTCCTATGCTCTCTTACTTTCTTGAGTTCTCTCTTGATCTGTGAGATATGTTTCATGACGATTCGACGGTCGATCTCGAGCTGAGTCTCACCTTCACCTCTCGTTCCCTTAGAACCACCTCGCTGTCTGGAAAGGTGAGTCCATGCTCGTGTGAGCCGTGGGAGAGAGTATTCCTGTCTAGCGAGTGCTACCTGTAGAACGGCTTCCCTCGTGGAGGCTCTATCTGCAAAGATCTGCAAGATGACCTCTCTTCTGTCAATGACACAGCGACCGGAATTCTTTTCCCAGTTCCTCTGCTGACTTGGAGAGAGATCTGCATCAAAGATGATACAATCGACTTCAAGTTCCTCTGCTCTCTCGCAGATCTCATGCATCTTACCAGATCCGATGAGATAGGGGGCTTTTGGTGATTTTATGGTGACTATCTCAGTCTCTGTAACGGCCATGCCCATGGTCTTGACCAGGCTGCTCAACTCTGCCTCTCTAAATGCCGAAAAGGCAGAGGGCTCTATGTGATCTCGTATAATTACGAGGAATGCATGTTCTTCTGGGATCATGCTGCTGTCGTATCCGTATTCTGTTTTCTTCATAAGCTATAGGGTCACACTCTAATTGAGGTTATCAAAGATGTCAATGTGTGATAGGATATATCGATTTTAATAAGGAGATAGGAAACTATGGGAATGAATTGTGGAATCGTAGGATTACCGAATGTTGGTAAGTCTACTATTTTCTCAGCACTGACCTCAGCACCTGCAGAGGCAGCGAATTATCCTTTTTGTACGATAGACCCTAATGTCGGGATGGTTAGTGTCCCGGATAAGAGATTAGATAAGATCGTAGAACTTATACCACCAAAGAAGATCATACCTGCGGTAGTAGAGTTCGTTGATATAGCCGGATTGGTAAAGGGTGCTTCTAAGGGAGAGGGACTCGGTAACCGATTCCTCTCACACATCAGAGAAGTGGGAGTGCTCGTACATGTCGTCAGATGTTTCGAGGATGAGGATATTACTCATGTCGACAACAGGATCGATCCTGCATCAGACATCGAGACAATCGATATCGAACTTGCATTGGCAGATCTCGAGACAGTCGAAAAGAGACTCTCGCGAGTAGATAAACTTGCTCGAACCGGAAAAGAGGGGGCGAAACAGGCAACCGTTCTCACTCCCATACTCACCAGTCTTCAAAGTGCTCTGAGTGAAGGGAAGGCTGCACGAACACTAGGTCTGACAGATGATCAGAAAGCACTGCTTCATGACCTTCATCTTATCACTATGAAACCGGTGATCTATGTCTGTAATGTAGATGAAGAGGCTCTTGAGAGTGGTAATGAATTCGTAGAGCAGGTCAAGAGCGTCGCAGCCTCAGATGAGGGTTCAGAGGTCATTATGATCTGTGGAAAGCTTGAAGCTGAGATAGCAGCACTTGAGAGTGAAGAGGAGAGGCTAGAATTCCTCGAGGCAGTGGGTCTCGAAGAATCTGGGTTGAACCTGCTCATAGAGACAGGATATAAGACTTTGGGATTGAGAACCTATTTCACGGCTGGTGCTGATGAGGATAGGGCATGGACCTTTCCTACAGGGGCAAAGGCACCTGAGGCCGCTGCTGTCATCCATACTGACTTTCAAAAGGGGTTCATCAAAGCAGAAGTTTATCACTGTGATGACCTTTTCGCACTTGGTTCTGAACAGAAGGTGAAAGAGGCTGGAAAACTGAGGATCGAAGGTAAAGAGTATATCGTCCGTGATGGTGATATCATGCACTTCAGATTCAATGTCTGACGAAATCAAGCAGGAGTAGAATAATGAGATATAGTGAATATGGTAAGACAGGAAAGATGGTCTCCGCTCTAGGTTTCGGTGGGATGAGATTCTCAGAACCACATAAGACTGATGAGATGGCTGCCATCGTCACGCATGCCTATGATAAGGGTATAAACTATCTCGATACCGCTCCTGGTTACTGTGAGGATCAATCAGAGATCATCATGGGGCGAGCAATAACAGAGTTGAAGAGAAGGGCTGAACTGCCCTTCTATGTCAGTACCAAATCCATGAAAGTCACTGCAGATGATCTGAGAAGGGATCTTGAGAGATCCTTGAGACGTCTGAATGTAGATACGATAGACTTCTACCACTGTTGGTACCTACTCAAACCTGGTGAGATCGATAAAAGGATAGCCGGGGGAGCTGTAGAGGCGATGATGAGAGCCCAGGAAGAAGGGCTCATCAATCATGTTACCTTCTCGACCCACCTACCTGGACCAGAGATCGTGAAGGTCATCGATCGTGACCTGTTCGAAGGGGTCCTGCTTGGTTATTCAGCTATCAATTTCCGTTATCGTGAAGAGGGAATCTCTGCAGCAAGTGCTAAGGGGATGGGGGTAGTAGTCATGAATCCACTAGGTGGAGGAACTATCGTCAATAATGAGGAGTCCTTTGGATACCTCAAGGTTCATGAGAATCAGAATATGCTTGATGGTGCTCTCCACTTTCTTCTCAATGAAGAGAGGATCAATGTACGACTAGTTGGCTTTCGTGATAAGCATGATATTGACACCGCTGTTGCCTCCGTGGATAGCTTTGTCCCCTATACTGCTGATGAGATCCAGATATTACGATCAGGTTCGAATGAGAAATTCAATGCATTGTGTACCGGTTGTACCTATTGTAAGGACTGCCCTGTCGATATTCCTGTCTGGAAGTTCGTAGAGACTGCGAATTTACTGTATATTAAAGATGGTGAATCGGTCAAAGACCATCTCAAGTACTATTGGGGTGTAAGTATCAATGAACTTGATGCTTGTATCAATTGTAGGAAGTGTGAAGAGGCTTGTACTCAGCATCTGCCTATCCTCGACAGGTTCGAAGAGCTTAAAGCTGCTCTCAAAGAGGGATGATATTAAGGACTGAGGGGATCAATCGAAGGCTCTTGAGGACTTTTTTGTAATCATTGTTTCGATCGATCTCCATCGTAAAACTGCCGACTAACCTGTCATTCTCGGTCTCTTCGAGTCTTCCCTCGATGAGATGACCATGGTATTTCCTGACCGCACCTTCGATCTCACTGAAGAGATCAGATACCACCTTACTCGTTACCTGAAAACGTTTAGTGATCTTCGGGGAGGATGTCTCCCATTCTACTTCGACACTTCTATGTTCAATATCTTTGATATGTTTCAGATTCTTACAGTCACGTCTATGGACGATGATTCCTCTCCCTCTTGAGATATACCCTACGATATCATCTCCACGAGACGGGCTACAGCATTGAGCAATACTGATCATCATATTCGTCTCATCCCCAATGCGAAAGGCTACCTTGGCCTGATCGAGGACATGAGTGACTATATCCTCTTTTTTTAGCTCCTCATGAGCAGGTTTCTGATGTTGGCTTGCCTCTTGAACAGCATGTTTCTGTTCAGGTTTTCCTTTAGCTATGATGTTCTTATCGATGAGCAGATTCTCATCATGATTATTCAGCCAATATCGTATCTTCTGTTTGGCACGTGTCGTTCTTGCAAGTCGTAACCAGTTGATATGAGGTCGTGCATTGGTTGCCGTAAGGACCTCTATGGTCTGAGTATTCTTGAGTGGTTGTCCGAGAGATATAATCGACCCATCTGCTTTAGCTCCAATCATATGGTGGCCTACCTCTGTATGTATATGATAGGCGAAGTCGATAGCTGTAGAGTTCGAAGGTAACTCTACGATATGTCCCTTTGGTGTGAACACGTAGATCGAGTCTTTGAGTAACTCCTCCTTGATCTCCTCTAGGAAGGTCTCGGAGTTGCTCTGTTGTTTATCCCATTTCTTCAGCTTGTTGATGATAGGTAGTTGATTCTGAGAGATCTTGATCCCACTACCACTTTTATGTTTATAGGCCCAGTGAGCAGCAACACCATATTCAGCAGTATAGTGCATGGTCTTCGTTCTGATCTGGATCTCAAGGAGTTTTCCGTTGAAACTCATGACCGTCGTATGAAGGGATTGGTACTGATTAGCTTTCGGCATAGCGATATAATCTTTGAATCGCCCCTCTATGGGTGGCCAAAGACGATGGATGACACCAAGGAGTGTATAACACTCGTTGGTTGAATCACAGAGAATACGTACACCGTAGAGGTCATAGATCTCATCGATCTGCTTCTTCCGTTTCTTCATCTTCATATATATTGAGTAGAAATGTTTTGCTCGGGTACTCACTGCGATCTCGGTTATATCCTCTTCGACAGCGCCCTTGTAGATTGCTTTCTCTACTCGTTTGAGGTATTCACTACGTTCACTCTTCTTTGCAAGGAGAAACTCCTTGATATATTGGTAGGCCTCCGGGTTGAGGGCTTTGAGGGCTAGGTCCTCAAGCTCATCCTTCATCCAGGAGATACCAAGTCTATCGGCGAGAGGTGCATAGATGTCGAGGCATTCGTTCGCAATTGCCTTTCTTCTCTGAGGAGAAAGAAATTCAAGGGTATTCATATTATGAAGTTTGTCAGCGAGTTTGATGATGATGACTCTGATGTCTTCAGACATGGCAAAGAGCATCTTACGAATCGTCTCTGCCTCTTGTACACTCTTGTTCTTGACCTTAAGAATTGAGATCTTTGTCACACCATCGACGAGTTTAGCTACCTCATAACCGAATCTGGTCTCGACCTCTTCGAAGGAGGTCTCAGTGTCTTCCATGACATCATGAAGAAAACCTGATACTACTGCATCCGCATCAAGGTTCAGATAGACGAGGGTCTCCGCAACATGCAGTGGGTGTATGAAGTAAGGTTCACCGCTCGCTCTTTTTTGATCATTATGAAGAGACTTTGCCCAAAGAGCAGCATCAATCATACGATTCTGATCATCAGTAGAGTATGCAATTATCTTCTGTTTGAACTTATCTATCAGATTTATCATTTAGCTTTGTCTAGTTCCTCTGTCCTCTGACGACCCTGTTATGGCCTGCAAGATCCTTTAGGATGGTGATATTGGTATAACCCTTGCCGATCATCAATTCCCTGGTTTTCTCTAACTGATCGTAACCTCCCTCGATGAGAAGGATTCCCTTCTTCTCGAGAGTCTTGTATGCCGTATTGATGATCCTTCGGATATGATCGAACCCATCCTCTCCAGATCGAAGAGCCAGATCAGGTTCTGATCGTGCTTTGAGAGTCTTATCTCGACACTCTTCATTTGTGAGGTAGGGAGGGTTCGTCACTATGATATCAAAAGTTCCCTCAATAGCATCAAGAAGATCAGATTTCACCGTCTCAAGATCGCAATTGAGGAGGTTTCTGGCATTCAAAGATGCGACGGCTAAGGCATCTTCTGAGATATCAGATAGCGTTACTGTCGTATCGGGGAGCGTGTGTTTGATTGAGATCCCGACACAGCCTGAACCGGTACAAAGGTCTAGGACCTTACAGGTCTCTCTTGATCGACACGCCTCTATAGCTGCTTCGACGAGGACCTCAGTGTCGGGTCTTGGTATGAGTACTCGTTTATCGACATAGAACTCAAGTCCATAGAACTCTTTCCGCTTCATGATATAGGCTACAGGTAAACCTCTCTCTCTGAGAGTGATGAGTTTCCCATAGGCAATCGCATCGACCTCCCAGATGGGCTGTTCCAACGATGCGAGTAGTTTCTCTTTTCTCATATTCAAGGAGTGTGACATAAGCACTAGAGCGTCAAGATAGGGGGTGTCACTAATCGCTAGTTCTTGCAGTCGACGTTTACCCTGCATGAGAATATCACTTCTTGTGATCATGATTAAATCTCCTTCAGAGCCTCTTCCCCTGCATTGAGTTTCAATGCATCTGTCAACTCATCGATCGCACCCTGTAGAATCTGTTCGAGTTTATAGAGTGTAAGATTGATACGATGATCAGTTACTCTATTCTGAGGGAAATTATAGGTCCTGATTCTCTCTGAACGGTCTCCACTTCCTACCTGACTCTTTCTATTCTCTGATCGTTCTTTTTGCAGCTTTGCCTCTTCAAGTTCATAGAGTCTAGCTCTTAATACTCTCAGAGCCTTAGCTTTATTCTTGATCTGAGACTTCTCATCCTGACAGGTTACAACAAGGCCGGAGGGAAGGTGCGTGATTCTAACTGCAGAGTCAGTGGTATTGACACTCTGGCCTCCAGGTCCTGATGATCGGTATACATCGATCTTCAACTCTTCCTGTTTGATCTTGATATCGGTCTCTTCAGCCTCAGGAAGTACCGCTACTGTGACAGCAGAGGTGTGGATTCGTCCACCTGATTCAGTGGTAGGTACTCTCTGTACTCTATGTACTCCACTCTCCCATCTCATCTTTCCGTAGACCTCTTTTCCTGAGATAGAGAATACGATCTCTTTGAATCCTCCGATCCCCGTATCGTTCATGGAGAGGATCTCTGTCTTCCACTTGTTGGACTCAGCATAGTGAGAATACATCCTGTAGAGGTCTGCTGCAAAGAGTGCTGCCTCATCACCACCGGTACCGGCTCTGATCTCCATGATGATGTTCTTACCATCGAGAGGATCCTTCGGTACGAGGAGCATCTTGAGTTTTATATCTGATTGCTCTAAGGAGGCTTCTAGCTCCTTGAGCTCTTCTTGTGTCATCTCGAGCATCTCTTCGTCGTCCTCTTCTTCTAAGAGAAGCTTGGCGTCGTTTATCTGTTGGGCAGTCTCCTTGTAGGCTGCGAATTCTTCCATGATCGGAAGGAGATGAGAATGCTCCTGCATAACGTCCCTATAGGCGTTCATATCTTTCATGATCTCAGGATCTGCGATCTTTTGTTCTATCTCAGCGTAATGTGCTTTAAGACTTTCAAGTTTCTTCAGCATGAAGTAGTCTCCTTAATCTATATCGGAATAGTATACTAAATAAATGAGGTTGTTAAAAGAGGGAAGGGTTCTCTAGCGTTAAAGATCCAACTGCTCTAGTTCTCTCTTGTGAAGTTCGACTTCAGAAGGGGTGAGCGTGTTCATCTTAACGAAAACGATGATCCCACAGAATACGAAGATCGTCGGTACGAGTCCCATATGTAGATGAATCCCCAATAATGATGCCGAAGATCTTGGATCGATGGCAAAGCCGGTGACACTGTGAATGATCCAGAAGGTGATAGCCTGGCTTGCATAGGATAGTCTTCCGAAGAATGCACGGAACCCGAGGAATATTCCATCGGTCCTCTTCTTCTCTTTTACGACTATCTCATCGATGACATCAGCCATGGCTCCCGGCATGAAAAGCCAGAATCCACCGAATCCGAGACCCCAAAGCCCCATGGTGATGGTGAACCCTGTATAGGAACTGATGAAGGTCATGGGCAGCGAGAAAATCCCCATGAGGATTGCTGTGATGACGAGCATCTTCTGGTTACTTTGGATCTTCTTTGCTATCGCTGTCCACATCGGGACAGATATCAGGGCTCCGATGAGCATGCCTGCGAATATCATGGTAGTGTCAGAACTCTCACCAGGAAGAACATAATCTCCAACATAGTGAACAGAGCTCGTCATACACATCGTCGCTGATTGGTAGAAGAAGTAGAGAAGGATGAAGGCGACGAAGTTCTTATAGGTGAAAGCCTTTCTCATCTGTGAGAAGAACCCTTCAGTCTCTTCCTCTTTAACAGATTTCATGAAACGGTCGATCATCTGTTTGTCTTCTCGTACTCCTGGGACCAGAAGGATCGATGCTACGATGGCAATCCCTGCAATGACGAGACCACTCGTTATATAGGACTCTCTTACTCCATACTCGAAGAATAGAGGGGGGATGACGAAGCCACAGGCGATTCCTAATACTCCAATGACAGTACTGATACCGGCAGTCCTCGTTCGTTCTGCCTGAGATCTGAACTTGTCTGGGAATATCGATTGATAGTTGACCTCCCAGATCGAATAGAGTCCATCATAGAGACATATAGTCACGACCATCCACAGGAAAACCGGCAGGGGATTCTCTTTTGCATTGAAAGATTCTGGAACAGAGAAGATGAGAATGAAACTCAGTGCACAGGCGACCGTCCCCAATAGGATCCAGGGGAATCTCCTTCCCAGTCTTTTTGAGAGAGGGGTCGGCTTTGAGGTAATATGACCAATGAGTGGATCATTTATTGCATTCCAGACGGAATAGATTATCGTAGCCAGTGCTGCATAGCCTGCAGCAAGTCCTACTTCAGTCTCATAGAATTTGAAGACGATAGCTCCAAATGCACCGGTAAGGAACTCGGCAACATAACGGCCCATACCGTAGGAACACATAGTCCCAAAAGAATTACGAAACTGTTTCTTGTCTTTCACTAGCACACCCCTCGATCGTTAACTTCATTCTCATCATAATCGGTGTTCGTTCGCTGTGCAATGAAAGATTATTTTTTATTGCCACTTAGGTATATAGGAATAGGAGGCGGAACCGAGTCTCTCGATCAACAGTTTTGGATCACTCTCGATGATCAGAGAATCAAGGTGGTGTTGTTTCATGAACCCTGATTCTGTGCTGTGTTGCAATTGGGCGATCAAGTGATCATAGTAGCCATTGATATTGAGTAATGAGACCGGTTTCTTCAAATATCCTAGCTGTACCCATGTATATACTTCAAGAAGCTCTTCAAAGGTTCCGATCCCACCGGGTAATGCGATGAAGGCATCAGCCTTCTCATACATCGTTGATTTTCTCTCGTGCATCGTATCTACCACGATCAGTTCAATTCCCTCTAGCTGTTCGACTGCCTCATATAGAGCTGTAGGTATGACCCCTGTAGCTGATCTTCCAAGACTCAACATGGTACTTGCGACAACACCCATAAGCCCTATGTTGCTTCCTCCATAGACGAGATCTAAAGAGTTATTGCTTAGAGCCACTGCAAGTTCTTTTGCAGAGGTCTCATATATCGGAGAGTTGCCCCTACTGGAGCCACAGAATACACAGACTGATTTTAACATGTTATCTCCATTAGTCATCGAGGATGATCACAGCCATGAATACTAAAGGAATATCTCCAGAATTCCTGATTCCATGTGACTCTCCATCACCTGTTATGACGACATCTCCCCTACAGACCGGTTTCTCTCCATCAGCCTCTTCAACGATTCCTGTCCCATCAAGGATATAGTAGTATTCTGTCTCTTTTAGGTGTGTGTGTTCACCAATACTTGACCCTACTGGTAAAGTGATCTTCGAGAAGAGGCGAGCATGATTGAGTTCATCATTCGGGATGATATTCAAGATCTCAGTAGTCCCAGAGCCACCTCTCATCTGATCTCTGACATCAGTCTTCATCTCAGCCGGTCTTTTTATCATATCAAATTCCTCTTATATCTCTTTTTGTTCCCTAGGGGGGAAATCATATTCATATTCGAAAAGGGTTACCAGTCGCTCTGCTACGGTCTCTTCCTGAGGACCTGAGACCTTGATGGTGATCTCATCATTCTTGACGAGGCCCATTGAAATGATACTGATCGTGTTCGTATCATCAATCTCGGACTCTTGTGATGTGATTATGACCGTTCCTGTATAATCCATCATCTTTACGCTGATGGTTTGGGATGGACGTACATGTATCCCATTCTGATTCTTGATAATTGCTTTTTTCGTTACCATATTTGACACTATAGCAAATAGCCGGATTGACTTCCACCCAATAATACGTAAAATAAGGGCAGGTTTGGTTATGGGACGATCTCGGAGGTTTTTTTAATGAACAAAGTATTACATAAGGAACAGCTTGGTGAAGAAGTATTCCGAATGAGGATCGAAGCACCTCTCATTGCTGAGGAGCGAAGTCCTGGTCAATTTGTCATCGTACAGATCGATACAGATTTTGGCGAGAGGATCCCATTGACAATCGCAGATGCAGACCCTGAAGAGGGATCTATCACGATCATCTTCCAGACTGTCGGATCTACGACACACAGACTTGCCGCTATCGAAGTAGGTGAGTGTATTGAGAATCTACTAGGACCGCTCGGACAGCCTACTTATATCGAGAATTTCGGTAAGGTCATCTGTGTTGGTGGTGGTATCGGTGTAGCTCCTATGCACCCGATAGCTCAGGGCTTGAAGAAGGCCGGGAACGAAGTAAAGATCATTATGGGTGCAAGAAATAAAGACCTGATGATCATGGAAGAGGATATGGCAAAGATTGCTGATGAACTCATCCTCTGTACTGATGATGGCTCTTATGGAAGAAAGGCTCTCGTCACAGAACCTCTCAAAGAGCTATGTGAGACTTGGAAGCCGGATATGGTAGTGGCTATCGGACCTCCTATCATGATGAAATTTTGTGCTGAGACCACAAGACCCTACGGTGTATATACGGTAGTTTCTTTGAACACGATCATGATCGATGGCACAGGAATGTGCGGTGGGTGTCGTGTTAGTGTTGGTGGAGAGACAAAATTCGTCTGTGTCGATGGACCAGAATTTGATGGACATCTTGTCGATTTTGACAATATGATGCTCCGATTAGGTACCTACAAGACGAGAGAGGCAGAAGATCATCATGAATGTCATCTAGAGATGGCTATTCAAGAGTTGGAGGATTAAATATGAGTCACCCTTCAAAAGAACAATTACAGAAAGAAGCCGCTGAGGTACTCAGTGCTTTAGATATAACAGCTCTCAAACCTAAACAGAGGATAGCTATCCCTGTTCAGGAGATGCCGACACAGGATCCGGGAGTACGAATCACTAATATGGAAGAGGTAGCGATTGGTTATTCAAAAGATCAGGTCATCGCAGAATCCCTTAGATGTCTACAGTGTAAGAACGCTCCTTGTATCAAAGGATGCCCGGTTTCGATCGATATTCCGGGATTCATATTAAAAGCGGCTGAAGGTGATTTCCAGGGCTCCATAGATATCATCAAGGAAAGTAGTCTCCTCCCTGCTATCTGTGGACGTGTATGTCCTCAGGAGGCTCAGTGCCAGCTCTATTGTACCGTTGGAAAGTCTCTTAAGGATGTCGAAAAATCTGTATCGATCGGAAGGATCGAACGATATGTTGCCGATCTTGAAAGAGAGTCTGGAACGATCAAGATGCCAGAGATCGCTCCCTCAACAGGTAAGAAGGTCGCGATCGTTGGATCTGGACCTGCAGGAATCACTGTTGCAGCTGATGTAAGAAAGGCTGGTCATGATGTTACGATATTCGAGGCATTCCATAAACCTGGCGGAGTCATGGTCTACGGAATACCAGAGTTTAGACTTCCTAAGAGTATTGTAGCTAAAGAGATAGATAACCTGAAACAGATGGGTGTGAAAGTTGAGACAAACTTCCTGATCGGAAGAACCAGAAAGCTCATGGACCTGATGGTCAAAGATGGCTTTGATGCGATCTTCGTTGGAAGTGGCGCTGGTCTCCCGAAATTCATGAAGATAGAAGGTGAGAACCTCATTGGTGTGTTCAGTGCTAACGAGTATCTGACTCGAAGTAATCTGATGAAGGCCTATGATCCAAAGAATGCCTCAACACCAATTTATAATTCTAAGACTGTTGCGGTCCTCGGTGGTGGAAACGTCGCTATGGATGCAGCGAGAACAGCTCAGAGACTTGGAGCTGAGAAGGTCTATGTAGTTTATCGAAGGACTGAAAAAGAGATGCCAGCCAGAGTCGAAGAGGTAGGTCATGCTAAAGAAGAGGGAATCGATTTCCTCCTTCTCCATAACCCTAAACGAATCATCGGTGATGATAAGGGTAGAGTTACCGGTCTTGAACTCCTCAGATATGAACTCGGAGAGCCAGATGATTCAGGTCGAAGAAGACCGATCGCTATCGAAGGTAGTGAATCAATCCTGGATGTCGATACCGTCATCGTCTCTATCGGAAACGATTCAAACCCACTGATCAAACAGACTACAGAGTCTCTTGTGACGAACAAATGGGGTAATATCATCGTAGATGAGGATTGTAAGACCTCTATACCAGGTGTATTTGCCGGGGGCGATATCGTTCTTGGTGCAGCGACTGTGATTCTTGCCATGGGGCAGGGGAGAACGGCTGCCGAATCGATCAATAAGATGTTGGCTGAAAAATAGTTAAGGTTTATCATGTGATTTCAGGGTCAGTTCAATAGAACTGACCCTTTTTTACATTAAGTAAGAAACCTGTGAAACCGATAATGACATATTGATATTCGCTTACAAATTTTCTATACTATATGATGTGAAAGAAGTTGAAAAAGATTATAAAGATGTACTTTGCTGTGTTCATAGCACAGATAAGTTTGAAGCAATAGAAGAAGTCATACAGGTTTGTCCCGTATTTTCTGATATAACAGATATCCCAGCATTCACTCGAGCGGTCCTGCGAAGAGAACGCATAGAGACTACCGGTATCGGTAGAGGTGTGGCGATAGCTCATGGTAAGATGCCCTCGATCGAAAAGGTCCATGTCGGCCTTGGTCTCTCAGAGGAAGGAATCGATTTTCAATCTCCGGATGGGAAACTCGTACATCTTCTTTTCGTTATCGGTTCGTCACCTTTCAGTCAGGTCGATTATCTGAGGGCTTTAGCAGCGATCATGCGGTTTATTAAAGAAGTCGATGTCAGAAAAGAGTTGATGAAGCATATCAAACTAGATTTTAAAGACGAGAAACTAGAGTCTTGTAATAGATTTCTTCATATGATGTTATCCCAACATTTCTCCCTTCTTCAAGACCATCTAGATAATAAGAGACCCCCTCAAGAATAGATATGTTCCTGTGTCACTACAAGTTCCACTAGTCTATCATGTGATTCAGTAGGGATCTCTGTAACAATCTGCTCCTCAAAACAGAAACCTATGCTCAAGGCTGTTCGATCACTTCTTGAGAGTAGTCGGTCATAGAATCCTCCACCTCTTCCCATCCTCTCATGTCGTGTATTGAATGCCATTCCAGGAACTAGAATGAGTGCACTCTCGGTCTGGGCTGACATAAGAGATTCTTTCGGTTGGTAAAAGCCAAAGGGGTGTCTTTCGAGTTGTTCTCTATCAAAAGGATCTATGATGTGAAACGTCATATCTGAGCTGTTCTTTATGATCCTCGGTAGGGCGATAGGAATCTTGTTCTTCATAGCCCAAGAGTGTAACTCTATTGTTCTGATCTCCCGTCTCATTGAGAAAAATGAGAATATCGAGCTAAACTGGAGTGTAGTGGATTCAAGATAGTTGATGAGTCTAGCTACTGCCTGGCTGCTTCGCCTGGTGATATCCTCTTCGGAATACCCTTCCAAACGTCTTGAGATCTCTAATCGTAATAACTGTTTATCTGAGGTCCTATTCATATATAAAGAGACTACCCTGATTGAACAGGGTAGTCAATGGAAAGAAAAAGCATGAAAATACATGAAAGTTACACAGGTATAATTACTTTTTGTTATACACTTTCTTTGTTGTTACCTGATCCAGAAGTGTTGTGGGGACACTAAAGGTCTAGTAACTCTATGCATTCATTAATAATTTAATAATAGGTGAAATACTTTTTATCAAATAGTGGTAACACCTATATAGTATATAAACATTTTTCATACGTGTAGTCAATTAATGATGAGATAATTAATGATTATCTTCTAATAATCAATCGTTATGGTATCAGCTTGAGTTTACGTCCTAGGTGCTCAGCGATGTTGAGAAACTTATCAAGATCCTCATCCTTATGTATAGCCATATAGGAGGTCCTAAGTAGTGCCATATTAGGTGGTACTGCTGGACTGATGACTGGATTGACATAGATATTCTCTTCAAAGAGCCTGTGCCAGAACTCAAAGGTACGCTCATTGTCACCGATGATGATCGGGATGATCGGAGTCTGCGTGTGTCCAATATTGAATCCGATATCAGTGAACCCTTTGATCATTTTGGCAGCGACCTCCTGGAGTCTCTGAACTCTAAAAGGTTCTGATTCTACGATATCAAGAGCAGTCTGAGCTGCAACGATATTGGCCGGTGGCATACTCGCACTGAACATCAAGGGTCTTGAGAAGTGTTTGATGAAATCTATCACTTCAAATGAGCCTGCAATGAAACCTCCGATTGATCCGAAGGATTTTGAGAAGGTACACATGATGATATCTGCTGAAGCCTGATAATTGTAGTGTTCCTCTGTTCCTCTTCCAGTCTTTCCGATGACTCCATAAGCGTGGGCCTCATCAAGATAGAGAACGGCATTATACTTATCAGCAAGGGTTCTCAAAGTAGGGAGGTCTGCAATTGTCCCCTCCATACTGAATACTCCATCTGTTACGATGATCTTGTTCGTCTCTAGTGGCAGTCGTTTCAGTTTATTCTCAAGATCTTCCATGTCACAGTGTCCATAGCGATGCATGTTCACCTGTTTCATCATACCGGTAGCAAGGAACAGGCCATCAAAGATCGAAGCATGACTACTCTTATCGATGAAGACATGATCTCCTCTACCTAGGAGTGCCTGTACAGCGCCGAGGTTAGCCTGGTACCCTGTTGTGAAACAGAGTGCTGCCTCTTTCTTTGTGAAAGCTGCGATCCTCTTCTCTAGATTCTCATGTAGATCAAGTGATCCGTTCATGAATCTAGAGCCTGAACAGCTACTACCATAATCAAGAACTGCTTGAGCTGCAGCCTTTTTTACTCGGTCATCGACGGCCAATCCCAGATAGTTGTTCGATCCTGCCATGAACAGTCTCTTTCCTTCGATGATCACATGCGAACCTGAGAATCCTTCAATGGGTCTGAAGAATGGATAAGCACCTGATTGTCTACTCTCTTCTGCCTCTGTGAAGGCGTAACATTTATTTAAAAGGCTTGGTATTGCCATACGATTAATCTCCTTGATATATGCGAGTATTCTAGGTATTTGAATTTTGTGTGTCAATCGAAATATTGGTTTTAGCTCAAAATACATAGAGTGAGTACTCACACTTGAATAGAGAGTCATAGGATATTCTCGGATGAATGAAGCATGTCGAAGAACAGCGAGAAAAAACTCAGTGATTGTTGTTTTTTCACCAATAAATAAATTCTCATACTTGAGTATAGTAGACTATTATTCGATTTTATATATTATGAATGTAGTTGCGTTGCAGAGATAGTTAATAAGACCCTTAATATTAATTGGATCTGATTAACGGAGCATATTTACTCATTACTCATTTCTACGGGACCCCAATCACCGGGGTCCTCGTTTTTTTTATGTAGACAAGTACTAGTAAACTTGATAGAATATCTCAATAGGTAAACCGGTTTAGTAGAGGGGTGTATGTGATGAACATTCGACAGAAGGCTTCAGGATTCTTATCAGATATTGGGGTAGATTCAGTATCTGTATCAACAGCAGAATATTGTTCCTGTTTTCTCCAAGAGATGGAAAAAGGTCTTGAAGGTGATGCCTCATCTTTGAAGATGATACCCACCTATATAGAATTGAAAGATACTATCGAGAAGGATAGGGATGTCATAGTCATCGATGCAGGAGGTACGAACCTCAGGACTGCTGTCGTGAATTTCAAAACTGATTCAGGAGCCGTTATCTCTGATTTTACCAAGCGTGGGATGCCAGGTGTAGCTCATGAGGTGAGTGCGGATGAATTCTTCAAGGAGATCGGAGATGCAGTGGAACCTGTGTACGATCGTAGTGAGAAGATCGGATTCTGTTTTTCCTATGCAGCGGATATCACTAGTGACCGTGATGGTAAACTCATCGTCTTTTCCAAAGAGATCAAAGCCCCAGAGGTTATCGGAAAATTCGTTGGTAAAGAACTCCTAGATGATATGTCGCGTAGAGGCTATGAGAAAAAGAAGAACCTGACACTTCTCAATGATACCGTAGCTACGCTACTTGCCGGTAAGGCTCAGGAAAGTGATATTCCTTATAGCGGGTATATCGGTTTCATTCTTGGTACCGGTACGAATACCTCCTATATTGAGTCCAATGAGAACATCACTCGAGTCAAAGGACTCGATCCTACACACTCTCAGATCATCAATATCGAATCAGGTAATTTTGCCGTTCCTGCGACAGACTTTGATAGAAGTTATTTTTCTAAGACAAAAGACCCATCGGTCTACCAATTCGAAAAACTCATTTCCGGTGCCTATCTCGGCTCTTATGGACATGCTGTGATAACTGAGGGGATACATGCTGGTTTGTATTCCACACACTTCGCAGAGGCCTTCGCTCAAAGACTTCCATCGATGAACACGATCATTATGGATGATTTTTTGCATACCCCCTATGATCAGTCCAAGGCACTTGCTGGTTGTTGTGCTGATAGTGATGATGCTGTAGTCACCTATAGTCTTCTCGACGGGATGATAGAGCGAGCAGCAAAGCTCACTGCAGTGAACCTTGCTGCGACAGCGATCAAGACTGGTGAGGGTATCGATCCCCGTCATCCTCTGTGCATCAATGCAGACGGGACAACCTTTGCGATGACCCATAATCTGAAAAGTTATACAGAATGGTATCTTCATGAATTCCTGAGAAAGGAGATTGGAAGATACTATGAGTTCGTGACTATAGACCACTCTCCGATTCTTGGTGCTGCTATAGCAGGCTTGCTTGGTTAACCTTTGATATAGGCAGACCGGAATCCTCGCTCCCTACCAAGGTCGACAAGGTACCAGTAGGGATTCCCTGTTCTCATCCCACCTAGAGCCCATTGTAGAGGGAGCGTCTCAGCAATGAATCTTGCTCTTTTCATAAGTCTCTTCGACCCTTGATAACTTTCCTGAAGCATCTCAACAAAAGACTCTCCATACTGTTCGAAGATGTAAGCGATGTCGAAGGCCGGGTCTGCAAGACCTGAGGTCCTGAAATCGATGATCCCTGAAATACTCTTCTTCTCATAATCGAAGATGATATGGGATGAGGTGAGTTCTCCTACGATAAGCTTCGGTGTGAAGTCCATAAGGGTATTATCTGCGATGATAGTCCTGAAAAGAGTCTCTACCCAATCTTGAGTCGATGAGGACATGATGGGAAATAGCTCCTGTTTGATATCATCATACATCTTCAACCAGTCATCATAGGAATGAGAGACTGGAGAGTGGTGTATCTTCTGTGACTTAAGCTCTTTTGAAGGGATACTATGAAGTTCATGGAGAAACTCTCCGAGATCCTGAGCTGCTCGGGCGATTACGGATGGGTCCTCTTTCTTCAGGTGCCAGCGATGCATCGCAGAGCCCTGGATCCTCTGGTAACTGATGAACTTATCCTCATGGATCGTCCAAGAGGGGAGTCTCATACTCGTATGAAGTCTTGCGACTTTGAGGCAATCTGCCTCAAGGAACATATCATCAAGAGCCCAAGCATATTTCGGGAATCTGAAGATGGTCTTGTCGTTGATGGTAATGACGTCATTGGCATAACCGTCGGTATTGAAATGCTTGGAGTTGATCTCCAAGTCAGGGTATACGCTTAGGATCTGTTCTAGATGCTGATGTTCGATGACTTTTTCAGTCGATGATAGATGTCTGTACATACAATCCTCCAAACTCGTTACTGTTGATAGTCTAAGTATACCACGGGCATAGTTGTTCTCAAAGCTTAGATGATATCGCGATTACAGAATATCATCTGAACTCAGGTTTCAGGAGAGGTAGGGGTAAAAGGTCTTGTTAACAATCTCTACCTGTCGGCTCTTGCGATCAGCTCTTTATGAAGATTCAATAACCATTCCTCTTTTTTCAGATCGGAACCCTTTACATCTGCGAGGACTCTGAAGACAGGTTCTGTCTTAGATCCCCTCATCCATATATAAGCTACAGGTTGGGAGTTCTCATCTGAGAATTGTATCTTCAGACCTCCGGTACTAGAGTCTGGACGAGCGGTCTTTCCACTACCGACAATCTCTTGCATCCCTGTGGTGTTTATCTCCTGATAGGAGCTGATCCCCCAACTACTAAACTCCTGTCTATGTGTTTCCCAGTATTCGCTAAAGAGTCTTTCATAAGCATTCTTGAGTGTTTCTTGATCTGTTGACCTGATCCTGAGGATAGCTCTCTCCTCATAGGCACTTGTCGTAGTGAAAAGGGGGAGGGTTTCAATGATATCTGAAAGAGTGAAGTGCTCATGATAAGAGTCGAGTTGTCCAGATACCTCACACCAATGCTTGAAAAGTCCCTCCTGATTGGAGTCTCCTCTGAAGGCCATGAGTTTCAAAAGAGATAGAGCCGTGTTCAGTGGGTCTCTAACAGCTGCTGGGTGGGTAATATTACCTCCATTGGAGCCCTCACCAAGAATTCTCACTACAAAACCTGATTCTCTCTTACTCTCTGCTAGTGAGACCGCATGAGCTTCCCCGACCTCTGCCCTGAAGACCTCAGCACCAAAGGCTTTCGCGATCTGATCGACTCTCATAGAAGTTGGACCGTTCACAACTACGGCATGATTTGCATCTGGATCAGCTAAGGTGATGAAGGAGAGTTCTGAGAGGACGACAAGGGCGAAGACCTCCTGAGCCTCCAGGATCTTTGCTTTACCGGTCGTCTCATCGATATAGACGATGTTCCCACGGTCTCCATCACAATCGGGCAGATACCCGAACAGGTAAGAGGGGTCTGAAGCGTAGGTGCTCTCAAGGAGCTCTTTACAGGGAATCAGACTCTTACCCTCAGGGACGATCCTGTGAGCGAAGAGACCGGGTTGATCATTGATAGTCTCTACTGAGACTCCCATGGAGGTGAGCAGGTCCCTGTCGATCGATCTTGTTCTTGCACTGCCATTGAAATCTATGACGACTCCGGCTCCCGTGGTATCTGCGAATTGTCGGATGGTATTATAGATCTGATCTTGATTACAGATCCCCAAAGAGCCTGCAGAGACTGATCCTGTGAACATTCGGTAGAGGTCGATAGCCTCTGCCTTATACTGATCGATACTCCCTAATACTGCTTCATATTTATCGATCGGCATCTTCTGAGATAGTGATGGTATCAGCTCTATGGAATGAGGGTCTGCACAAAGCCCTTTGAACGTATCGATGAGACGACTAGCCTCAATCGCTCCCAGGACTTTGCCTCCGATCCCATATTTGATCCCATTATAACCAACCGGATTATGACTTGCTGAGATATAGATGAAACCATCAAGTTCAAAGGATAAGCCGCTATATGCGAAGGCCTCAGGTGCAGCTGAGATGAAGATATATCGTATCGTCACCCCGAGAGCGAGCAGTATTCGAATGAAGATATCTGCGATGGCAGGACCGGTAGGTCTTGTATCTGATGCAATGAGAAGTGTTAGTTCGGAAATCTTGCATTCTCGTTTCTCAGCCATGAACTGTGCGAAGGAGAGTGCCATGATACCGGTTAGAAAGGAGTCAGCTAGTGAGATCTCGGGTGTGAGACTCTCAGTATTCTTATCTACAGCATAGACATTCCTCCAACCTGAGGCTGATAGGATATAGGGTCGTAGGGCTGTAGTAAGTGTCTCCATCGACATGGGCATATCGGCAAAAGGATCTTTCTTAGAATCACTCAATCGAATATTGGTAACAGAATCATGATAGATCATATGAGAGCCTCCAAAAACTCTAAGTATATGAGAAGCATACTCCCATACACCTTGCTTGGTCAATGAAGTGATTGTCATACGGGAGTCTCAGCTGTATACTGTTAGTAGCAAAGGAGCAGTGAACAACATGCAGTCAAGAAATCCTATTCCGAGGGTCTGTGCAGTCCATGATCTTTCAGGATTCGGACGATCATCCCTTACGATCGTATCTCCAGTAATATCTACGATGGGTGCTCAGGTCTGTCCACTTCCTACTGCTCTTCTATCGACTCAGACGAGTGGTTTCGAAGACTACTATTTCAGAGATCTCACAGATGATATGGAACAGGTCCTGAGACACTGGAAGAGCCTGAACCTGAATTTTGAAGCTATATATACCGGTTTTCTTGGGTCGGTGAAGCAGATATCCCTGGTGAAAGGGCTTATCGATGAGTTCACAGACCCTCAAGATCGCCTCGTTCTTATCGACCCTGTTCTAGGAGATGATGGAGAGCTCTATGGTCCTTTCGACTCTACCATGACCGATGGGATGAGAGATCTCATAACCAAAGCTGATGTCATCACCCCTAACTTCACTGAGGCAGCACTTCTTCTTGGCGAACCCTATCGGGACAATATATCGGTAGAACAGATCAAGGACTGGTTGAAACGTCTTTCTGATATGGGACCAGAACGTGTGATCATAACGAGCGTACCGGTGACTGGAAAAGATTCCTTGAGTTCAGTCTATGCCTATAATAAGAGAGGTAATCGCTACTGGAAGGTAGAGTGTACCTATATACCAGCCTCATATCCCGGAACGGGAGATATATTCGCAAGTGTCATAGTTGGATCCCTTCTTCAGCGTGATAGCCTCCCTATCGCGATCGATAGGGCTATTCAATTCGTTCTGCAGGCTATCAGGTCGACATTCGGGTATGAGATCGAACATCGCGAGGGGGTTCTCGTGGAGAGGGTTCTCGATACCCTCAGGCATACCGTTCCCATCAGTACCTATGAGATGGTAGATTGATGATATTGATCGTTGCTGCACTCGCTGAGGAGATCCGTGCATTCTCTGATGAACTCAAAGAGACTCGTCTAGACAGGTCCTTTCCCTTCCCTGTGTTAAGCGGTTCGATCGAGGGTTTCGGTAATGTTTCTCTCGGGATTACCGGATCTGGAAAGGTCCAGGCCTCCATCCACACAGCCTCACTGATCGCAAGACTTGATCCTGATCGAGTCTATGGGGTCGGAGTCGCAGGTGCTATCGAAAAGTCATTCTCTGTAGGAGATCTGGTTCAGGTAAAAGAGGCTATACAGTACGATCTGAACATCGGCCGATTCGGTTTAGGACGGGGGATGATCAATGGGGTCTTACCGACCTATGTGAGAGCATCTCTCAGCGATGATAGATTTCCGGCTGTAAGGTGTGGGACTGCAGATCAATTCTTAACGGGGAAATATGTAAAGAAGAACCCCTGGATCATCGAAGAACTGGAGTTGCAGATCGCAGATATGGAGAGTTATTGTATGCTTGCGGCAGCCGAAGAGCTACATATTCCCTCGATCGTCTACCGGGTGATCTCCGATACGATCTCAGGTGAGAAGGTCAAAGATTTCAAGAGCTTCATGAATACTGCCTCTAGACAACTCTTTGATGCAGTCTATGAGCATGTATCACACAATTCCTAGTGAGAAATCTCCTACGAGTTTATAATAGTTCGCCTCTTTGAGTATGGATAGTTTCCGGTTCGGGAAGTAGTTCGGTAGCAGGGTCTTTAGCTTTCGGGCAGCATCATCTTCGATCCTCTGCCGGTTCTCGTTCTTCACATATTCGAGTGTGGAGATATCTATGACGATATCATAGCCACGACCACTCTTTGTCCCATACCCCATAGAGAATTTCGTTGAGGTCGAGAACATTCCATCATAGAGAGGCGAGGCCGCCTCTCCCTTTTTCAGTCTGTTCGGGTGGAGTATGAACTGATCCCCATAGGTCTCCTCGAGATATTCATCTAGCTCATCTAGCATCTTTCGCAGTCTCTTCTCTAGCTCTTCCTGTTTCGGGTGCATCGGTGGTAAAACTCCTTACTCTTTATAACAACTGTTCACAGAAACTCTTCAATTGGTCTCTATGTTCTTCGATCATTTTCTCTCCGAGCTCCTTGAGCAGGGTTATATTCTCAACACTTGCATCATCGAGACGAATATGACCCCTTCCCAAGATTCCATCCATCCTATGATAGGATACTTCTGGTAAGGAGTTCAATGCATAATCGGTAAGACCATACTGACTCGATCTCATCGCTTGATAGAGTGGGGAACCTTTAGCAGGGTCCATCCATCCGATCATACCGCCACCGACATATTGATCCTTCTTTAGGGAGAACTTCGTCGATGCGGTCCCAAGAGAGAGTATATGATAATGTGCAGCATCGGGGAAGAGTTTCTTGGCTTCGATATATGCTACGAGGGCGGGGTTGTTCACCGCTATTCCCCCATCTATGAGACAATAGGTGTCCTGATCCTGATCTATCGGAGTTATAGTCAATGGGGTGAAGTAGGTAGGCGCCGCTGAAGTAGCTCTGGCAGCAGCCTTCATAGGGAACTGCTCTTTTCCATAGGAGCTGATCATGAAGGGCTTCCCCCCGTAACAATCGTAGGTTGTGACAAGTACCGGTATCGTCGCATCACGCATGATGAGATCCCCGAAGATCCTATGGAGAAGCTCTTCGAGGGAATGTACATCATATTTCTCTCCGAAGACCTGACTGATCGACTGAATCTGTCTGAAGGAGCTCTTAGGGAAGATCCTCTCACCCTGTTTCTCATAGATATCGAGGATGCTAGAGAGATTGAGATACTCACTGAGTTGGGTCTTCTCACCAGCCTTATGCCTTTTTCTCACATAATCCTTCAGCTTGGAAAAGATTGATTGAGGTTCTAGCTCTGTGACCTCTTTCTCTTCAGTCACCTGCGAATCTGTCTGAAGGACCACTTCCTCCTGAGGTTCCGGGGTTATCTGTCTGTTTGCTATGAATCGTAATTTATACATATCGATGAGACTATGGGCTTTCGCTCGATCTTTGAGTTCTTTGGGGTCCTCATCGAACTCCAGCGTCAATCGGTCATGTGGTGCGGCAAGGGCAAGGGCGATCAGCCCTCCCGTTGATGTTCCTGCTATAAGATCAAAACAGGAGGAGACGGCCCGAGGATCCCCTAACTCTGCAAGGATCCTCTCCATCTCCTGGAGGATCATGACGGGGACTATCCCTCTGATACCTCCACCATCTATAGCTAGGATGTAGATGTCTTTCGTATTCTTCTTCTGCATAATAGGGGTATGATGTCCTGTTGCGTAGACATGGTCAAGAGATTTACCGATTCTCGTAGATGTTTTTCATTCTTTACTATATCGTGTAACCTTATGATTTTATAGTGGTTTCCAATATGAGTGTTTCTGTCAAATATATGACGGTTGAGGTGTTACATGAAAAAGATGATAATAATGGGAATCTTGCTACTCCTGGTACTTTCAGGTGCTTATGCAGACTCCTTGAGTATAGATACAGAGCATTTTGATGCAAGAGTCGCCGGTCTGGGTACCGCATATACAGCTTTGGCAGATGATTCGAATGCTCTCTATCTCAATCCTGCAGGATTGAGAAGACAATATGGGAATACCATGTCTATCAGACTTGATATTCAAGATAGTATCAATGGTGATATCCTTTCAGGAGAGCCAATGACTGGTATCTTCGAGAATCCTGAACTAGAGGGCGAATTTCTCTATACCAGTAGAAACTGGGGTATTGCAGCCTATTCAAAATACTTCATGGATATTGAGACCACTGATGAGGAATATCTATTTAACGTAGGGAAATTCAACTCACTCGTCTTCGGCCTCTCTACCGGTCTTGGACCGATCTCTCTTGGAGCGAATATCAAAGCTACGAAATATGATTACAAGAATAACCCTGTTGAGTTCCCTAAAGAGGAACCGATCAGTCTTATCATTCCCTTCATTCAAGAGGTTATACTCAATGACTATAATAGTTCGGACCCCGATGAGAATGTCAGCATGGGAGTAGGGGCTCTACTCGATATCGGTAACTTCTCACTTGGTGTCTATAGTGACCAATTTCTTGACTTCATGTACGGTGATGATAGCGAGATCAAACTAGATCTTGATAATATCGTAAAGGGGCTCGATGTAGGAATCGCCTACCAGAGTGATAACTATGACAAGTTCGGTAATTACCGGGTCTTCCAATTCACACTTGCTGCTGATGTACATGATCTTGGTGATGATGATAATCGTATTTTTGCGATGGGTTCGGAGACTAATCTCCGCCTATTCGAATATATGCAGCTCGCTATTCGTCTTGGTTACCAGCAGGAGATCGAAGAGATCGATGATCTGCTATTCGGCATCTCTATGGTTGAGGGAGACTATTCTGTTGGAATAGGAGCCATCCTTCCCTTTATGAAATTTGATGCTGCTGCCACGATTCCAGCAGAGGCTATCATCCAGATGATCGACTCTGAAGATTCCTACACAGGAGACCGGATAGCGGCTCAACTGACCTTTGGCTTTGCCCTCTAGGCGAAAAAATGACCCTTTCATGACAAATATGTATGAAAGGGTCTCTTCTATAGTGCCTTAGGCACTAGGTGATTAATCTTCTGGTGGATAGTTCGCAAGAATATAATCTATATCCTTATCACCTCTTCCCGATAGATTGAGTAAGATCGATTTGTCTGGTCCAAGCTCTTTTGCCAGCTTCATCGCATAGGCTACTGCATGGGCTGATTCCAATGCAGGAATGATCCCTTCTACTCTTGAGAGGGTATAAAAGGCCTCTACAGCCTCGCTGTCATTGGCGGTCTTATATTGGACTCTCTCGATATCTTTAAGATAACTGTGTTGAGGTCCGACTCCCGGATAATCTAGTCCACTTGCGATCGAATAGACTGGAAGGGGTTGTCCCTCATCATCCTGTAGCAGGTAGCAGGCGAAGCCATGAAGGACGCCCGGCTTCCCCAACGTGAGAGTCGCTGCATGTTCTCCCTCTTTGAAGCTCTTACCTGCCGGTTCTACCCCATAAATATCAACATCATCCTCAAGGAATGCGGTGAATAGTCCGATTGCATTGGACCCTCCTCCGATACAAGCTACCAGGGCATCAGGTCCAGCACCTGTCATCTCCTGAAACTGTTCTTTCGCTTCGATACCGACGATCTCCTGGAAGTCTCTGACCATCATAGGGAAAGGATGAGGACCAACGACTGATCCTATAGCATATAGCTGAGTCACTGGATCTTTCAAATAGGCTTCGAATGCTGCATCAACGGCATCCTTAAGGGTCTGTGTCCCTCGAGTGACTGGTACTACGGTTGCTCCAAGGACTTGCATCCTTGCAACGTTGGGATGTTCTTTCTCGATGTCGACGATCCCCATATAGATATCACATTCAAGACCCACTAGAGCTGCTGCTGTAGCTAAGGCGACACCATGCTGACCAGCACCGGTCTCTGCGATGATCTTCTTTTTCCCCATCCTCTTTGCCAAGAGTGCTTCACCTACACAATGGTTGATCTTGTGAGCTCCTGTGTGATTGAGATCCTCTCGTTTCAAGTAGATCTTGGCTCCTCCGACCTGCTTGGTCAGACTCTCTGCATAAAAGATAGGAGATGGTCTGCCAATATAGTGTTTTCTCAAATATTTCAACTCTTCGATGAAAGCTGGATCATTCTTGATCTCATTATAGGATTCAGTGATCTCATCCATAATCACCTGAAGCTGTGGTGGGATATAGGATCCCCCATATTCTCCAAAATATCCTTGTTCATTCGGCATGTTGTTTATCTGTTCAGCCATTGGTATGCTCCTCTATTAATTGTTTTATGAGTGAATCCTCTTCTTTGAGGATCTTGGAACCTCTTGTTATCTTACATAAGCTGATTCCCAGATCAGCTGCAATCTCTCTTTGTGGTTTACCGTGGTGGATCTCTTTCATGAGTCGCCAGCGAAGGGCGAAGTCATGCTTCTCTTTCTCGGTGAACATATCATCGAAGATGCGCTGCATCTTCTCGTATGAATCGACCTCAGTGAAGATCTCTACTAGTTCATGAAGGTCTTGCTCCATCTTTTTCTCCGATGTTTCTGTAGGAAGAAACGTTTTGCTGTTCGCATGTTACTATAAAGAGAAACGTTTTGTAAAGCACTTTCTCCATTTTTTTTGATAAAGTCTCAAGATTCGATAGGAAAGGGTAGATTCGCTTGACATTTTCGTTACTGATAACTATAGTCTGATACAGAATTGTTACTAATGAGAGGAGTTAACTATGGCTAAAGCACATAGAGGCGCCGGGATCCTGGATCAGGTTGGTCGGGGTCGAGGCACTTGTCCAATTTGCAAACGAACAGGTATCAAACTCTTTTATGAAAGAGAAGCCAATGAGAAGAAAGTCATGGTTTGCAAGCAGTGTGATGCTGCATTGAAGAATGGACACCTGCAAGATGCTCTAAAAGCACTTTAAAAGATACGTGTACCTATGAGAAAGGCTATCCTTAATGGATAGTCTTTTTTTTTCAAATGATGATATAATCACCTATGTTACAGGAACTAGATAGATCAAAGATACATATGATCGGTATCAAGGGGACAGGGATGTCCTCCCTTGCTGTTGCTCTCACTACCTATGGCGCTCAAGTCACCGGTAGTGATATCCCTCAGAGATTCTTTACCGATCGGATCATCGAGGATGCAGGTATCACCGTTGCTCAGGAATTCTCAGAGGAGAACATCCCAAAGCATTGTGATCTAGTCATAGCATCCCCAGCTTATACTGCTGAGAATAACGAGGAGCTCTCCTATGCACTGCATAGGGGGATTCCTGTCAAAACCTATGTAGAGATGCTCTCGATGCTGTCACAGGAGTTCTATACCTGTGCAGTCGCAGGTACTCATGGTAAGAGTTCCACTTCAGCTATGTTGGATCATCTGTTGGGGGAGGAGAGTATCTCTCATCTCTCTATCTATGGGACAGCTCTTCAGGGACGGAAAGATAGACAGGTCCTCGAAGGTATGAAGCTTCTGTGTATCGAAGCCTGTGAGTACCGGGAACATTTTCTCGAATACTCCCCTGATATGATCATCTTAACGAGTATCAGCCATGATCACCCGGACTATTTCAAGGATCTAAAGGCTGTCCATGAGGCTTTTGTCCTATTCGTGCTCAGATTACCGGATAACGGAGTCTTGATCTATAACAGTGATGATCCTGAGGTGGTGAAGGTCATTGATGAGGTCTTGGGACAAAGAGATGATCTGAAGGCTGTTCCCTATGGGTTCTCTGCCGTGGGAGAGTTTCAGATCATGGATCTGAGAGTCCAGAGAGGTTCTCTCTCAGCGGGAATCTCTGCTAAACGGTTCACGCTTCATATCCCGGGAAGACATATGATCGAAGATATGACAGGAGCTGTCATCGCCGTTAGGCTCTTCTCGAAACGACCGCTACAGGAGATCCTAATCCATACTACATCCTATCCTGGTTGCATCAGAAGGTCTGAGTTGATAGGGATGTATCAGAATATCTGTTTTGTAGATGATTATGGGCATCATCCTCAGGAGATTTCAAAGACCCTTACAGCCCTGAGGGAGTACTATGAACCGAAGCGGATGATCGTTGATTTCATCCCTCATACGATATCTAGGACGAAGGCTCTCTATGATGATTTCGTCGAATCCTTCGACTCTGCCGATATCGTGATCATTCATCCCGTCTATATGACGGTGAGAGAGACTGTATCTGAACCTGATGCCGCTGGGGACTGGGGACGGAGACTTGCCGATGCTATCCCGGGAGGGATCTTCATCGATGAGAGTATCGATAGGCTCGCTACTATAGGAACACTGTTGCAAGATGGTGATTTGTTCATTACTATGGGGGCAGGAAATAATAGAGAAACCGGAGAGCACCTCTTGGAGGCTCTAAAGAATAGATAGGAGATCTGATCAAGATGAAGAGTATGACCGGCTTTGGAAGCAGTGAGTATCAGGATGAGAAGCTACTGCTGATCATCGATGTCAAATCATATAATAACCGTTACCTCGATATATCATTCAATGCACCTGGTTACTTAGCCGGGTTCGAGGCAGCGATGAAAGAGCGTGTGAAACGGGTCGCGGCCCGTGGACACATAGAGGTGAACATCAGGCTCAAGAGACTTGAGAGTGATATGGATATCATGGTAGATGATGCTGCGGTACAGAAGTATATGGCTGCATTCAAGCATATCATAGACGTGGCAGGATTGGAGGAGAGGCCTCATCTGACCCATTTTCTCCATGCAGACGATGTGATGAAGATGGTCAGGAATCAGGATGCTTCGATCTACGAGGAACTACTGTTAGAACAGCTCGATAAGGCTCTTGTCGATTTTGAAGAGGCCAAATTAAGAGAGGGGCAGGGGACGCTCAAGGATCTTACAGTCCAGCTCACCTCGTTCGAGGAGCAGTTCGATTTCATCAATAGTAGAGCAGGCCTCTTAGAAGAGAAGATCAAGGGGTCACTCTTGAGTAAGTTCGAAGAGCTTACTGGAGGGGAGTTCGATGAGAACAGAATACTTCAGGAGGTCGCTGTTCTCCTGATGAAATATACCATAAATGAGGAGATTAGCCGGATCGCAAGCCATATAGAGCATTTCAAGGTGGATCTCATAAAGGATCAACCGATCGGTAAGCGTCTGGACTTTCTCTGTCAGGAACTCAATAGGGAGATCAATACCATAGCCTCGAAGAGTGTGATGGTTGAGGTCAATCAGGCTGTCGTCTCCATGAAAGACAATCTGGAGAATATCAGAGAACAGTTGAAGAATATCGAGTAACAGGAGAGACCGGTGAGAATAGCTATTTCAGGAAAGAGCGGCTGCGGTAATACCACGGTCAGTAAGATGTTGGCAGAGAGGTTGGAGATCACATGGATCAACTACACCTTTCGTATGATGGCAGAGGATAAGGGACTCGAGTTCTCCGAACTCCGTCGAAGGGCTGAACTCGATGATGCCTATGATAGAGAACTCGACAACCATCAGGTGGAACTCGCACGCCAGGGTGACTGTGTGTTGGGTTCTAGACTCGCTATATGGATGCTCAAAGAGGCAGATCTCAAGGTCTTCCTCGATGGTTCTGAGGAGGTCCGGGCCTCAAGGATCAATAGACGAGAGGGTGGAGACAGCGAAGCGAAACTGATCGAGACAAGAGAACGAGACAGTGCTGACAGTGCACGATACAAGAGGATCTATGGGATCGATAATCATGACACCTCTGTTGCTGATCTTGTGATCGATACGGAAGATCATACACCTCAAGAGATCGTATCTTTGATCATCGAAGAGATCACCAGGCTCTAGTTCTCTACTATACATTTATCGCCTAAACAATTATAATAATCAGATTAAGAAGCAGAAGGAGTCCGCTAAGTGAGTATCCCATTGGATTTATTAGTCAATAAAGAACGTAACAGTTATGAAATGACTTGTGTAGCGATTAAGAACGCTGAAAAGATCACCAAGATCGGTGAAGAGTTAGAACTCGTAGAACAGGGTGATAAAGTTGTCTCAGCTTCATTAGCACAGGTTCTTACAGACAGTATACAATATGAGCGAAACGAAGAAGAATAGTAAGCTAATCTTCTTATTTGGACCAACAGGGGTCGGGAAGACCGCCCTGTTGTCAGAATTCTTTTCACCAGGTTACGAGGTCATAAATGCTGATTCCGTACAGGTCTATCGAAGACTTGATATCGGATCGGCAAAACCCGAACCGGAAATCCTAGAAACAGTTCCCCACCACCTCATTGACATTCTTGATGCAGATCAACAGTTCTCCCTTGGCGAGTTCATAAGACGATCTCATACTCTCATCGAAGAGATAGAGCATAGAGGCTCCATTCCGATCGTATCAGGTGGGACGGCCTTCTATTTCAAGCACCTCCTTTTCGGTCTTCCACAGGCACCTCCCTCAGATGATAAGGTACGAGCACAGCTTGCCTTTGAAGTAGATGAACATGGGATGGAAGGGCTCTATGCTGAGCTAGATCGAGTCGATAAGATAAGTGCAGCAAGGATAGATCCTGCCGATCATTATAGGATATTGCGAGCTCTAGAGGTCTATAGAACTTCAGGAAGACCACTCTCGAGTTTTAAGATGGTCGAATCGAATGAACCAGAGATGGATCCTCTTATCATAGGTTTGGAACGAAAGAGGGATGAGCTCTATTCGAGAATCGATAAAAGAGTAGACCTCATGTTCTCACAGGGGTTAGTCGAAGAGGTTCAGAGACTCATCTCTGCTGGCTTTAGATCTGATTGGCCCGGGATGGGTGGTATCGGGTACCGAGAATTCTTCCTCGCTCGTGAGTGTGGAGAGTTCTCTTTGCGGACGATCTCAGATCGAATCAAGCAGAACAGTAGAAGATATGCCAAGCGGCAGATGACCTTCTTCAGATCACTGCCGAATGTTCACTGGGTACATCCAGAAGATACTGATAGGATCACTGAACTGCTTCGTTCGAGATCGTTCTGATCTCGGTTATCTCCCAATATTTTCCTTTTATCGCCATATCAAGTTCCTCGACCACATGGGATGGGGTAGCTGGGACATCTCTTTGCAGAGTCTCCTCATCAGCATAGACTGGGGACCATAGGAGATAGTCTGCCTTGAGGGTATCCTCATCGATCCAATTCAGTGAAAGGTCAGATATTCCATAGACCAACGTGGTCGGGTCTACATCAGGCATACCTGATTCGACCCATTGGGATGCAGGGATGAATCCTGATTCGAATTCATAGGCCTGTCTGACAGAAGTCGTCACATGAAGGTAGGTAAGAGTCTGTTCCGCTGGATTGTCCACACCCCTAGCCAATGCATCGTCCATCGAGATGGAGTCTAGATTGTTATAGCCATCATAGTAGAAACTCGCTACCTCTAAGGCCTCCATACCGGCAGTCAGCGGTGGTTCGAGGACATTGGAGATGATCGTGTAGATGAAACCGATGACGATGACAGCTACAGTCATAAGAACCAGGTTCCTCACTTTATGGATACGAAGAGACTCCTTTCGAGAAGCCCTCTTCGTCTGTTTCTCTATGAACTGATCGAGTCTCTCGGTGGTATTACTGAATTCTTGGTCTCTCTTGATATCCTTGATCCTATCAAAGGTCTGTATCCAGCTATGAAGGTTCTCATCGATCTTGGAGTTCCTTGAGAGTCTCTGCGAGAAGAACTGTGCGATCTTCCCCCCTGCATCCGGACGATAGAGTTCCAGTGGGACTGCCTGATAGGCATCTTGTCTCACACGGCTCTCCCTTACCGGGCTCTTTCCCTCATAAAAGATCGCATAAGCGATTGTCGTGAGTTGGTAGGCAACTGCCTCCTGATGGAAGTATTTGGGGTTGCTCCATTGTACTTTATTCTCGAAGAGTTCCTCCTCTGTTCGCGAGGCCTCAAGGAAATCACAGATAGATGGGGGAAGAAAGAGGAAGCCATCATCTGTCAGGTAGATCGAATCAAAGGAGAAGAACGAGGTAAGCAGTACCTTCTCAGGGAGGATGCTGATCGCATGGGCTAATCTTGAGAGTAGATCAAGTGCCTCCTGTTCCTTAAGCTCGAAGAGGGTTCCAAGAGGTCTTAACGAGATAGGATCACAGCTTATATAGCGGTACCCATCGATCTCTTTGAAACCATGCCATTGCCAGGGGGTGATTTCTTTGCCGGTGATAATGGTCCCCTGTTCATGACCACCCTGTAGGAGGGTACGTGCTAGGGGGAAATCGGCTGGGGTGACTCCTATATAGGTCGTCTTCTCGTCTTGTACGATCATTCTGTCATGATTCATGTGGTAACTCCAATGGTAGATAACCTGATGCGAATGCGGTAGTCCTCGTATCGTCTACGAGTCTATCAGAATCGGGAATATGTGTCTGAGATAGATGCCAGTGATCGGTGTAGAGACCGCTGCGATGCAGTGCATCGAGAAGCGTGGTACCACAGGAGGTGATCTGCTTATCACGGTACATCTGAATGAGATGGGGTCTTTTTTCCGGAGTCATATCCTCAAGAGCACCTCTCAGGTTGGACTGAAGAGGTGCTATGAGTTCCCGTCTCTCCCAACCACATTGATTCATACTTATGATGATAAGAGTCTTACCATCGACTAAGGGTGTTATGATCGAAGAGAGTACCGAGGAGGTCTTTGCAGATATTTCACCGGTGAGTATCGGGATGATCGGGGTATCCCCGAATAGGTGCTGAATCGGTGGGAGTGCTAATTCGATGGATGTCTCCTCATCAAAATAGTGATCACCATAGCCGATGAGTTGATGGACACCATCAAGCTGCTCACATAGATCCTGATCTATGGTGAGCTCTCCGAGAGGAGTGCTCATCGAAGCATAGGAGGGGATGAATATCGTCTTCGGTGAATCCTCTTTAAGGATCTCTGCATGTAGCGGGGCCAAGAGGATGATTCGTTCAGGTTCACTTTGTATGTAGGGAGAGAAGGCCTCTTCATAGAGTGGGAGGACATATTCATATGCAGCATGAGGGATCATGATAGCCCCCGGTAGGGAAAGCTGCTCGGTATATGTCAAGAAACTGGAGGTAAGCAGTTCTTTGAGTTCCTGTGGATCTGATGGATAGAAGATACCTGCTGTCAATGATCTACTCATGTGTCGAACCTCCTGTGAATAGCCGATCGAGTCTACTCTGATCGAGTTCTATCGATATATTCTTCTCATGGGTAGGAAGGACGGTTCCTAGTTTACCACTCTTCGCTCGTCTAAGATGTTTTACTTGAGTGTAGTAGAGGTCAGCTTTCCTCCCATTTCGTGCCTTAGAATAATAGAGTGCCAGATTTCCCGCGTCAAGGATAGTCTCTAGGGGCACACTCTTCCCTGCAATATATTTGATGAAGACATAACCTCCCGGATAGTCCCGGGTATGCATCCAATAGTCGTTTCCTCGAGTCCACTTTCTTAAAAGGGCATCATTCTCCTTAGCGGTTCTACCTGCGTAGATCGTATAGATCCCTGAGAGGAACTGAAGCCCTGGGACGTCTTGTCTCTGATCACTGCTGCTCTTTGTGGTGGCTGTCCGGGAAATGATCGAACGAAGATAGGAGAGGAACCTCTCAGTGGTCTCCTCGCTACCTTTGATCTCAGCGAGTTCCTTCTCGATCTTATGAGCTCTTGTATCAAGAAGGATCAACTCCTCTTCTAGTCGTTCATAGGCTCCTTTTGATTTGTGAAAGGAGTTATAATAGGCTTCGATGTTCTCTCCAGGACTCTTTTTCGGATCGAGTCGTATCCTGATCTCCTGATTGTCATTATCATAGTCATATACAGTCACCCACTGTTCGTGAGCAACGATCGTATGGCGAAATGCTGCAAGCAGGTCGCCATAATGTTTGTTCGTCTCGTAGGAGGAGAGCTTGGTACGCTCTTTCTGTTTCTTGTCTCTCTGCATCTCGATCTGAGCCAATTCTCCCTGAAGGGCTAAAATAGCCTGAGAGAGAAGGCTCTCTGCCATTCTCTCTGTGGTCTCAGTCTCATAGTCACTATCGATGAACTCATTGAAACTCATCTTTTGCGCTACTGCTCGATAGGACTCCCTGACGGGGAATCTCATACGTGCCTTATCGGTGATCTCAGCAGGCTGTACATGGAACAGGGCACCAGAGACCTCGGATTTGTTTGGTCTTCTATAGAAGGCATCGAGAATCTTCGAATCTGACTCTGTCGCTATGATATTCGCAGCGTTACTCCATAATCTGATGTAGAGGGTGGTCTTGATCTCAGCCTTGCTGAGTTCGAGTCTCACGATCCTCTCAGCACCAAGTTGGCCTGCACTGATGATTCGACCACCTTGGACCCTAGAGCGAAGTAACTGAGCGAATCTTTGTAGTTTCACCGCCTTTCTATAGGGAGTCCCCTCATACAATCGATTGATTCTGCAACCTGATGAGTTGAGTTCGATGAGTAGGGGGTATCGTCCTTTTCCTGGTGAATAGATATCAAAGAGTATCGAGTGATAGTTAGGTTGTCTGATCTTCTGAATGAAGGCACCCTCAAGATCGAGTTCTTCGATTATAAGATCTATTTCCTGCCAGTTGAGCGACATAGCTAATCTCCAGTGGTTCGAGTTGCCTGTAAGAATATCTTCTCATCATGCTTTGTGAAGAAGATGAGATATATCTTCATCGGAGCATCAGTATGTTGAATATACTCATAAACCACTCTCCAGGCAATCTCAGTCGCCTGTTTCTTGGGGAATCGGTAGACTCCCGTCGAGATGGAAGGGAAGGCGATTGATCTGCAGCCGAGCCTTTGAGCCTCTATAATAGCCTGTTCATAACACGATGCAAGGATCAAAGATTCTTCCTGGTCCCCACCAGACCATACCGGTCCGACCGTGTGGATCACATACTCTGCAGGAAGTCTTCCTGCATGGGTAGAGACGACCTCTCCTGGAGGGAGTCCTGCAGGGAGGGACTGTTCTCTGATCTGTCTGCAGGCGGCGTATAGGGTAGGACCTGCAGCCTGATGGATAGCTCCATCGACACCGCCACCACCGAGTAGAGACGAATTCGCAGCATTCACGATGGCATCGACATGAATCTGACTGATGTCACCGGTACAGCTGTAGCAGATATCCTTGATGATCTCATGCATGTAAGCAGTACTCCTTATGCTATGTGCTAGAACAGACGATATTCCGTATCTCTGCAGCCATATAGAATGAGCCTGCAG
>CAKZLE010000010.1 GCA_937125225.1 uncultured Spirochaetia bacterium | reverse complement strand
CGTGGTACGGGTCCGTATGCCCGGTGGTGTGGAAGGACGAGAAAACTAGATTTGTTTAGTTTTCTCTCCTATCCGATTCGTAACAATATGTATTATTCGTTGAAGAACTTGTTCCCGATATCAGATCGAGACCATGCACCTTCGAATGATATATCCTGAAGGGCTGCATATGCGGAACTATTAGCCTCTATGATGTTCGTACCAAGACCAACGACGGTGAAACATCGTCCCCCCTTAGTGAGGAGCTTGTCACGATACTGTTCAACCGCTCCATAGAAGGAGATCGAGTTATCTATGACCATATTACATGATACGAGGGGAGAGAGGGTGATAGCCTTCTCTGTGACGGGATGTGAAGGGTATCCTTCACTGGCTATGACGATGGCCACAGCTGACTGGTTGGATACCTTTAGATTGAAATCTGCGATGGTACCTGCAAGAAGGGCCTCAGACATATCGATAAAATCTGAATTGATCAGCGGAAGCATCGCCTGCGTAGCAGGGTCGTTGAACCGTACATGATAGTCAACGAGCTTGGGCCCTTCATTGGTGAGTATCAGCGAGAAGATCAGGATCCCCTTATAGGAGAGCTCCTCCTCCTTCATTCCCAATAATGCAGGTTTCACGATATTCTCAATGATCCTTCTATTGTTCTCCCTGCCGAGTACTGGGACTGGACAGATCGAACCCATACCACCTGTTGCAGCACCTTGATCTTGTTCTTCTGCCTTAGTGTATTCTGAGCTGATCGGCAGCATGAGATAGTTCTCTCCGTCTGTGAGGACTGAGAGTGTGAGAGGCATTCCCTTGAGATGCTCTTCAATCAGGATCTCATCCTCTTTGAGCAGTTCTTCTCCAAAGATGAGCAGTGCTTCAGGATCCGCTGAATCGAGCATGATCCTGCTTGGGGCAAGACCATTCTTCTTTATGACGAAACGAAGACCTGGGTGAGCTTCAATATATTCTATAAGCTCAGTTGTAGAGCTGACGATAGCATGTTCAGGCATCGGGATGTTATATCTTGTGGAGAAATCTCGTGCAAACGAACGGTCTCCCTCGAGTCTTACGGCGTTCTTTGTTGCACCGAAGGTCTTGATTCCCTCTTCGATGAGGGCATCAACGACCCCAGAAGCAATAGGACTTTCGGTCCCAGCGAATACGATATCTATCTTATGCTCATGACAGGCCTGAAGTACGGACTGAGGATCAGAGGGGTCAATTTCAGGGAGGTTGATACCTAGCTTATTCGTTCCGGCATTCCCTGGAGCGATGAAGAGGCCTGAGAGTCTTTTACTCTTTGAGAATTTCCATGTGATCGCATGATCTTTAGCACCAGAACCTAGAACTAGAACTTTCAACTGTTATGCTCCTCAAGATAGTCGGGGTAGGGTACAAAGCAGATAATCAACTAAGTCTGATCGAGGTGATAAATATGCTCTGTAACTGCAGAAACACTATCACTCATGGGATTATTGGTCAAGAGTAAGGATGGCGTGATAGTCGGCTCTTGTCTGAGCATGTACGATATCGGCACGAAGAGCTGCTGCTCCAGGAAGCCCTTTTGTATAGGCACAGACCTGCTTTCGCATCTCTCTACAGGCAGCAACCTCTCCCTTGTCTCTGATGGTCGAATCGAGTTGGTCGAAGAGTCGTCTGTACCGCTGATCTCGAGTGATCTCAGGAGGGGTGATCCCAGTCGTGAGAAATTCTTTGGTCTGAGAGAATATAAAGGGGTTCCCGATCGCTCCGCGCGCGAACATGAGGCCATCGATGCCTGTTGTCTCAAGCATCCTTTTCGCATCTGTAGCACTCATCAAGTCCCCAGATCCGAAGACCGGGACATCGACATGTTCTTTGAGTCTTGCAAGATGTTCCCAATCAGCGCTACCTGAATAACCCTGAGCACGAGTCCTTGCATGCATAGTGATCAAAGAGGCACCTGCATCACAAGCGATGTCTGCTACCTCAAGATAATTTTGGGAGTTCGCATCCCAACCCAATCGGATCTTCACAGTCACTGGGACTCCCGATTCTCTGACCAATACCGATATGATCTCACCTATCTTTTCAGGGGTCTTATGTAAAGCTGAACCGGCACCGGTCTTTACCACCTTCGGGACAGGACATCCACAGTTGAGGTCAATGATCGTAGGTTCGAATCTCATCACCCCTTCGACGGCTCTCTCGGCGACAGAGGCCTCTGGCATAAAGAGTTGAATAGCAAAAAGATCCTCTGATTCTGCTCTGCTCATGAGAGCTTGAGTCTTTAGATTGCCTCTGGCTACCGCCTCGGCAGAGACCATCTCAGAATAGGTGAGGTCTGCTCCCTCTTCTATGCAGATATGACGAAACCCCTTGTCGGTAAAACCGGCAAGGGGCGCTAGGAAGAGGTTTCCAGAAATGGAAAGATTCCCGATAGTCACAGGATGGTATAATCCAGTGGAGTTTCCCATAGGTGCTAGAACTGCTTATGCATCAGCAGGCAGATTGAAGATCCTCAGTGAGTTCTCATATAGAGCATCTGCTACTACTTCGATCGGTTGATCCCTGATCTCTGCTATCGCCTCTGCGACTTCGCTGAGATATGCAGGTTTGTTTCTCTTGCCTTTGTATCGTGATGGCACCATGAAGGGACTCTCTGTCTCAATGAGGATCCTGTCTAAAGGAAGTCTTGCTGCAGTCTCGTGAAGGTTCTTCGCATTCCTGTAGGTGACATTTCCGGCAAATGAGACATAGAGATTCATATCGATAGCCTTCTTGGCATAGTTCCAGTCTTCAGAATAACAGTGGAGGATCCCCCCCTTGTCGATAGGACGGTCTCTTAGAATACTCATGATATCCTCACCAGCCTCTCTGTTATGGATGATGATGGGGAGGCCGAGACTGTTAGCCATATCGATCTGTCTGATGAACAGTTCGATCTGTGACTTCTTATCACCGAACTTTCGGTAATAGTCGAGACCGATCTCGCCTATAGCGACCACTCGGTCTAAATCGGCACCCTTTCGGATCTTATCTTCCCAGTCAAGCCCTGGATTTGCCACTTCAGAGGGAGATACTCCCACTGCATGATAGACATTGGCAGCTGTTTTGAGATTGTCATAGATCTGAAAAAAGTCTCCAAGACTGTTACAGATACTGACAATGTGTTTGACTTCAGCTCTTTTAGCTCTCTGAATAATTAACAATTGTTCTATCTGATCTTCATGGATCAGACCAATGTGCGCGTGAGTATCAAAATACTGCATGTTACCTAACCATTGAATACTTAAGATTTGATGTCTGCTAGAGACATATACTAAAGATAGCATTAAGATGTGCGAATCGTCAATTACATTTGACAATTATTTATCAGCATGGTAGCGTAAAGAGAGTTTTTATCTTTTATGAGGTAACTATTTTATATAAAAAAAGATAGGTAACATCTGGAGTTGTTGGACTCTTCGATTTAGCATATATCAATGCATGCGATGACCCTGTTACGGTGAGTGGTTTAAGTCTTTATCATCTTGACCATCATCACGATGCATGGTATGAAGAAGTTTATTGTACAAATAGATTTAGATATAAAAGAGTATAAATATATAATATGAGCAGAAAAAGAAACAAGAAAGGTCAACCCGAAGAGCAGGTACCTCATAATGAGTCTAAAGCTCCAGCGAAGAGACCTCAGCAACAAAGACCTAATAAACGTGATAACTCGAACAACAAGAGTCAGGACAATACCCCAAAACATGAGCATGCACCTACCTATGTCTATCTGATCAAGAACCAGAAGACGAGTGAGACCTATATCTGCGGTGGAGAAGTTGCTATCGATCCGGGTACCTTTGTCGTTGCTCCTACGAGATACGGTCTGGATATGGCGATGAATCTCGGTTATATTCGTTCGAAGATGCTCTCAACTACCGTCAAAGAACTTCTTGAGATTGCAGAGGCTGAAGACTTCGTAGAGGAGTCTTCTGGTTGTGAATCCTGCAAGGACTGTCCTGAGAATACGAGTGAATTGCCAACTGAGACTGTAGATGATCTTCCGCAGGAGAGCACTGATGAATCACCTGAGACAGAGAGTCCTGAAGAGGCTGCGAATGATGTCGCAGCTGAGAATACGGAAGATGGTGAGAGTGATATAGAGATAGAGCATCCTGAAGAGTTAGAGAATGATATTGAGGAAGAGCGAAAACAACTCTTCGAGAAGGCTCTAGAGCAGGAGAAGGCTGATCGTGATAAATCTTACAAGGGACTCGAGCGAATTGAGAGGGTTGCTGATGATTATGATCTGATGCACTACAAAGAGAATCTTGAGAAGTCATTGAAGGCGATGTCCGTATGTAAAGAGAAGATCAAGACTCATAAGCTCGATATGAAACTCGTAGATGCACACTATCTGTTATGTGAATCAAAAGTTCTTTTCTTCTTTACGGCAGAGAATAGAGTCGATTTCCGCGAATTGGTGAAGGATCTTGTATCGGTATTCAGGATGAGGATAGAACTCCGACAGATCGGTGTACGAGATGAATCACGTGTTCTTGGTGGGTTAGGTGTATGTGGTAGGGATTATTGTTGTCATGGTGTGACAGATCATCTGAGACCGGTATCCATTAAGATGGCGAAAGAGCAGAATCTCTCATTGAACTCAATGAAGATATCTGGCCCTTGTGGAAGGCTTCTCTGTTGCCTTGCCTATGAGTATGACTTCTATAAAGAGGTGAAATCAAAACTACCCTCTGTAGGAAATCGTCTCAAGATCCGTAATGAGTTATTGAAGATTAGTGAAGTGAACATCCTTTCGAAGAAGTATCACCTGACTGCATCTGATGGGAGAATGCTAACGATCCCATTTGAAAAGGTAGTCTTTAACAAAGATACGAGCAGATGGGATGTAGATAAGAAATATATAGAAGAAGTTTTGTCTGTATAATAAGATATCTTTATTGACAGGTTTTAAACTCTATGGTATTTTTTCAAACCGTTAGTAGTTATGAGAAATTTTGGATAATAGAGATCCATCATGATAGATAAAAATTAGCAAGAGTATTTTGGAGGTACATCCGTGGCAAATAATAAGTCAGCAGAGAAACGAAATAAGCAGAACATCGCTCGTAGAGATCAGAATCGAAAAGCAAAGAGTTCTATCAGAACAGCAACTAAGAGATTCAAGACAGCTGTAGATCAGAAAGATGCAGAGTTGGCATCAACTGAATTAAGACAGGTAGTAAAACTTATCGATACATATACCGGTAAAGGACTATTTCACAAGAACACTGCATCAAGAAAGAAGTCAAGACTTACAGCACAGTTCAATAAACTTTCCTAGAGTTGACTCATATTCATGGTCGTCTACAAGATGACCAATATACGATAGCTGGCATTACGGAACCCCCGGTAAGCCAGCATCCATTTACCGACAGCATGTCTGCCGGAGATATATATAGAATAGATAAGGAGGGAGTATGGCATCCCGAAAACTCACGAAAGCAGAGATTATAGAACATGTTCATGAAAAATTAGGTTTAAGTAGATCTGATGTACATCAGGTCATAGATGAGTTCTTCATTGAATTGAAAGATGGCCTTGAGGACGATAAGGTTATCGAATTACGAGGATTTGGCACATTCGAAATCCGTACCAGAAAAGGTAGGGAACGAGCAAGAAATCCTAAGACTGGAGAGATCGTAGCTGTCAACACTCATGGTGTAGCAGTATTCAGACCTGGTAAAGAGTTAAAAGATCTTGCATGGGATCTACGTAAATAGACATAAAATTCAACAGAGAGTTGCAATGACATTAACATCAAAATCGTTGACTCAGAAGAAGAGAGACCTCAGAACCTATGGTTCTGAGGTTTTATTATTACTGGCAGGTGCACTATTGTTCGCACTGGGGTTCCCGAGTTTCCTATCGGCTAATGGTATAGGGATCTTCGGGTTCATCGCATTGGTACCGGTCTTGGCTGTCATCAGGAACGCACCCTGGAAGGTCACCTGGTTCTATGGTTGGTTCTATGGGCTAACGAGTTACCTGATCTTCAACTATTGGTTATCGAGCTTCCACCCCCTAGCGATCTTCATTTCTCCATTGGTATTCAGTTTCTATGGGATATTCCTCTTCCCCATACTGAAGTGGGCGATAAGCCTATTTCCTACCTACGGTTATCTGCTTCAGACGATGATCTGGATTGGGTACGAATTATTGAGGACAAAGGGTTTCTTCGGTTATTCCTACGGGATTCTCGGGTATACCCAGTATAACTTCATACCCTTTATACAGATCTCATCGATCTTTGGAGTATTCGGTGTGACCCTTATGACCGTGTTCCCTTCGATCATGGTAGGTAATCTCCTTGGGGAGATCATAAATGGGAATTTTATCTGTAATAAGAACTCCTTCAAGACCTATCTTAAAAGACATAAGATCTCTATCTACACCTATATACTTCTGTTCCTTGCGGTTCTGGCCTTCGGTTTTATCACCATTGCTAAACACGAGAAAGAGGAGCCAGACAGAGTCTGGAGAGTCGCTCTCGTTCAACATAATGCTGACTCTTGGAAGGGTGGGTTCACCACCTATCAGCAGAACTTCAATAATCTGAGACGATTGAGTCTTGAGGCGTTAGCAAACGGGGATCCTGAGATCGTCATCTGGTCAGAGACTGCCTTCATCCCTGCTATTTACTGGCATAGTAATTATCGGACCGATGAGAGGATGTACGGGCTCGTTGATGAGTTCATCAATTTTGCAGAGGAACTTCCTGTCCCTCTGCTCACGGGAAACGATGATGGAAGACTCAAAGATGAGAACGCACCTCCAGTCAATCCAGATGGTTCTTATAACAGGATAGACTATAACGCTGTCGTACTGTTCGAAGATGGGAAACTTGAAGATTCCTACAGGAAACAACATCTAGTCCCTATGACTGAGCATTTCCCCTATGAGAATATCTTTCCGAGGATCTATCAGTTCCTTAGAGATCATGATTACCATTTCTGGGAGAAAGGAACAGAACCACTGGTCTTCGATGCCAATGATGGTGTGACCTTCTCGACACCGATCTGCTTCGAAGATATCTTCGGCTATCTATCTGCTGAGTTCGTTCAAGCTGGAGCGGATGTCATAGTCAATATGACCAATGACTCCTGGTCAGGTTCTGTAGCTGCTGAGATCCAGCATTCAGCTATGGCTGTTTTCCGGTCTGTTGAAAATAGAAGGTCCTCTGTGAGAGGAACCAACTCGGGAATGACGATTGTTATCGATCCTGTAGGACGGGTTCTCGACTCCATGGAGCCCTTTACAAAAGGGTATCTGAACACAGAGGTCCCAATCTATACCTATGCTGATACGATCTATACTAAACATATCAACTGGTTTCCAAAACTCATGATCTACCTGTCAATGCTCTGCCTTTTGACAGGGTCAGTGATAAGATTGAGAGAAAGAGGAAGAGGGAAGAAGAGCAAATGATGAAGAGAGCTGCAATATGTATCATCGGATCCGAACTGGTACGGGGTATCATCCAGGATTCTCATGGGAAGACGATTGCGACTGATCTGACTCGTTTGGGATATACTACTACTGAGATAACCATCGTCCCAGACGATGGATCTATCAAAAGAGTCCTTGAGAGACTCGCGAACTCTGTGGATCTGATCATCACTACTGGTGGGCTGGGGCCTACCTCTGATGATATTACGAGGGATGCGATCGCTGATCTTTTCGGTGTCGATCTCAAGGTCGATGAGGCTGCTAGGGAACATCTGGTTAGTCAGGTGGGTTCCCAGCTCAACGATGCGAACCTTCGCCAAGTGATGATACCTGAAGGATTCTCTATCCTCCCCAATGGTCATGGGACTGCTCCAGGTTTTTGTAGGCCTGGCAGCTTCTTTTCACTTCCTGGACCTCCCAAAGAGATGCTTCCGATGTGGAACCATTTTGTCCTTCCTAATATCAAAGAGGGGCTTGGTCCTATTCGTATAGAAGAGCGGTTGGAGGTTTCAGCGATGTTCGTTCCTGAATCTCTGCTGGAAGAGGCCTGCGCCTCTGCAGTTGCGCTAGTGGCCGCAGAACTTGGTATAGACCCTGTAGAGATGCCTGTCTGGGGAACTCGGGTACAACTATATCGAATCAGCCTCTATCTTCAAGGAGGAAGTGATCAGACAAGGAGAGCTGTCCTTGCAAAACTTCAAGAGGATATAGGTGAAGAGCGACTTGTCATTGGTGATATTCAGGCTGTGGATATTCTTTCGAGTCTTCTGAAAGAACGGGGGCTTACGGTCGCCGGTGCTGAATCCTGTACCGGAGGGCTGACCGGGACACTCTTGACTGATGCTCCAGGTTCTTCTTCCTATTTCTGGGGATCTATGGTGACCTATGCGAATGCGGCAAAAGAGCGGGTATTATCTGTCGATCATGAGATTCTTGAAAGATATGGAGCTGTATCATCTCAGACGGTCGGTGAGATGGCTGAAGGTGTTTTAGAACTTTCAGGGGTAGATGCGACTTTCAGTATCTCAGGTATAGCGGGTCCAGATGGTGGGTCAGATGATAAACCGGTCGGTACTGTATGGTTTGGCTTTGCGAGTCCAGGACGTGAGACCGAAAAGGTTTCCCTGTATTTCAGGCCCTACACACGTGACTCTGTTCGAAGAAGAGCGGCTGTTTGTGCTATTTTATTACTTGAACAGTACCTAAAAGGTAATAAGCTCCTTGACATTGTTAATCAGTGGCAATATATTTAATATACCTTATGGGTCTTAAAGGCCCATGTATGTTCGAATTATCTTTGATGTAATAACACACAAGTAAGTTTTATTACCATTACCATCATTTTTTACATAACACATACAAATTTATTTTTAGTTGGAGATTAATATTTCATGTCATCAGACGTACAACGTACAGATGAGAATGGTGAGATCGTTGTATCTACACCAGAATCTGTGAAAAAAACCACTCCTGCAGACCAGAGTACTGTTTCTGCAGGTCCTGACGAAACCCCAAAAAAACGAGTAGTAACCAGGCGAAAGCCTGCAAAGAAGGTCATTGTGGCTCAAAAGAGTGAATCAGAAGCTCCTATGGAGACTCCTGCAGAAAATGAGAAGCCGGTCAAGAAACCGGTTCGAAAACGAACCCCAAAGAAGGCCGAAGAGGTGAGTCCAGATCCCAAAGAGGCTGTCACTGAGGAAAAACCCGTCGTGAAGCAACCTCGAAAGGCTCCCGCGAAACGGACGAAGAAAGTCGAACCTGTAGTTGCTGCAGCACCTGTAGTGACTCCTGCACCAGTTGTCGAGACTGAAATGTTTCCTGAAGATGTTCAGCCTACCGTATCTACGGTACCAGTCGAAGATCACAGACAGAAACAGAGAAACAGCCGTTCAGACCAGAAGAGAAAGAGTAACAATAACAATAAGAACAGCAACAATAATAATAGCAACAAGAGTTTTCATAATAAGACATCAAGAAACAATAATGGATATCAGAAGAGACGGAACAATATTAATGAGCAGCCGTTGCCAACCCGACCTTCAGATCTGTTCGATGTTCCCAATAAGCTTGATGTTCATGGTGTAGAATTGAGTATCAATGATCTTACCAGTATGAGTGTACCTGTTTTACGTGAGATGGCTGAGGAGCAGGGCCTTCCTCTCGAACCCTTATTGACTATGAAGAAGCAGGAGATAATCGTTGAGATCCTGAAGATGCATACCAAAGGTGGCGGGATCATAGTTGCTTATGGTTCACTTGAAATACTTCCTGATGGATATGGATTTCTCAGATCTCCACAGAACAGTTATCTTCCTGGACAGGATGATATCTATATCTCCCCATCACAGATCCGGCTCTTCAACCTGAAGACCGGGGATACTGTGTATGGTCAGATCCGACCTCCAAAGGATGCAGAGCGATTTTTCGCCATGCTCAGAGTGGAAACGGTCAATCATGATGATCCAAGTGTCGCTCAAACACGAGTGAACTTCGAGAGTATGACCCCTCTCTTCCCAGAAGAGAGACTCAATCTAGAGACAAAGAACAACGATGTATCCACAAGGATCATCAACCTATTCTGTCCTATCGGAAAAGGTCAGCGTGGACTGATCGTATCACCTCCAAGGACAGGAAAGACCATACTCTTGCAGAAGATCGCTAATGCTATCACTGAGAACCATCCTGAAGTTGAACTGATCATCCTCCTTATCGATGAGCGACCAGAAGAGGTCACCGATATGAGGCGAAATGTCAAAGGTGAGGTAATTGCCTCTACTTTTGATGAACAGTCATCAAGGCATGTCTCTGTTGCGGAGATGGTGATAGAGAAGGCTAAAAGACTCGTAGAGCATAAGAGGGATGTTGTCATCCTCCTAGACTCTATCACAAGACTTGCAAGAGCCTACAACCAGACAGTTCCGACCTCCGGTAAGATACTTTCCGGTGGTGTAGATTCGAATGCTCTGCATAAACCGAAGAGATTCTTCGGTGCTGCACGAAATATCGAATTTGGAGGTTCTTTGACTATCGTTGCGACTGCGCTAATCGAGACTGGTTCTCGAATGGACGAGGTCATCTTCGAAGAGTTCAAGGGAACCGGTAACAATGAGATCATCCTTGATAGAAGGATGTCTGAACGAAGACTCTATCCTGCGCTTAATCTTAAGCGTTCAGGTACTCGTAGAGAGGACCTGTTACTTGCAGAAAGTGAGATCAGTAAGATGTGGATCTTAAGAAATGCATTAAATTCTCTAGAAGATATAGAGATGACTGAATTACTCATTGACAAGATGCGTAAAAGTAAGAATAATGAGTCATTCTTACGATCAATGAACACTACCGATATGAGTAGGTAGTTTACGACCCGACAAGTATTTTTTAGGTAATTTGAGAACTGGCTTGTCTAAAAGTGGTCGATTGATTATATTTTCACGAGAAGAAAATATGGTCGGTTCGATCGTCTATTTTTTTGTGAAGAGGAAACGGTGTGACCTCTTCATTGCTTTAGATACCTAGTTATCTGTACTTAGCAGGTAACTTCATATATAGCGGAGGATACAATGAAAAAAGGAATTCATCCAAAATACGAGATGACCACAATCACATGTGCTTGTGGAAACGTGATCGAGACTCGTTCAACAGCAAAGAATATTGAGACTGAAATTTGTTCATCTTGCCACCCATTCTTTACTGGAAAACAGAAACTGGTTGATACAGCCGGTCGAGTTGAGCGATTCAACAAGAAGTACGGGATCAAAGCTTAATAAAGCTTCTTGAACGAAAAAAGGTATAAGAATCAGAGACAGTCATTTGGCTGTCTCTTTTTTTCGTGTGCGCCGAGCATGGTGCTTATCTTGGAGGTGAAAGTCCTCTGTGGGGGTTGCAATGCCTACCACTAGCTGAAGGCA
>CAKZLE010000009.1 GCA_937125225.1 uncultured Spirochaetia bacterium | reverse complement strand
TGGTGGTGAGGGTGTGAACCATACATAGGACAAGGAAGAACCATAGCACCTGTTGCTGCACCGACCTTCTCTGCGATACCGATCGCATTGTAGGTGTCCATACCTGTAGGAGCATGTGCCGCATGCTGTTCGATAGCTCCGATTGGAAGAATCGCAACATCACAAACCTCTTTAGCGTAGTTGCATACTACGTGAGCGCTGTTTTCCTGAAACCATACTGAATCTCTTTTGTTCAATTTGAACTCTGTCTGTTTTTTCATCTCTATACCTCTTAAAAATTGTAATTGTGTTAAACGTTTGAGACCTTCAAACCATCAGAAAGCCCTAGTCTCTCATCAAGTGCTGTAAGATCCTTTATAAGTTCAGGAGGAACTGGAATCCCTTCTGATTTTCGCTTGTTCTCAAGGAGATACTCGATCTCTCCAGGAATGATCTGTTTCGTTTCAGGATCTGCCATTGGTGTCGCTTTGATCATATCTACCCATGTATTCATCCGTCCTTCGAACTCTTCTCTTGATTGGAACATGGTAGGATCGATCGCACAGACTAGATGGGAGGTCAGTGAAGGATCATCAGCATGCTTATACATACTCTTAAGATCCTGAAGGAAAGGTCCTCCACTCATGACACCTGTGATGATATCGATAAAGAACGACATTCCAAGACCTTTGTGCATCCCAGTAGGTAGAAGTATTCCTGCAAATCCTGCAAAAGGATCATCTGTAGGATTACCATCCTTATCAACTGCCCAGTTCGTAGGGATCTTATCACCCTTTTTCTGTGCGAGAAGTATCTTACCACCTGATACCGCACTCATGGAAATATCCAATGAGAAAGGATAAGGTTGGCCGATCGGAGCGGCTAGTGCCAATGGATTATTACCAGTGACAGGAGCTTGCCCACCAGGCATTCCGATGTTCGGTTTCACATTCGTTGTAGCTAATCCCAACATCCCCTTATCTGTTGCCATTCTAGTAAACAGTGATGCAGCCCCGAAGTGATTGCTGTTTTTTACGAGTACAATACCTATACCGAACTTCTCAGCCTTCTCTATAGCAGCTTCCATCGCTTTAGTCCCAACGACATACCCGATACCAGCATCTCCATCCATCAAAGAGAATGGACCATCTTTCTTTGCAATGAACTTAATATCCGGTGTAGGATTGATAGCCTTCTTAAGCAGTCTTTCTATGTATACTGGTGTTCTCAGAACTCCATGAGAATCAACTCCCCAAAGATTTGTCTTTACAGTACAATCAGCACAGATAGCGGCTGATTCTTCTGGTACCCCAGCAGCTGCATAGAGTGCACTCAGATAGGTCTGAAGGTCTTTATACGATACGGTAGGTTGTTCCATACTCTCCCCTATATTGATCATGTCTGAATAAATCCTGACACAAAATGATTACGTAGTCTTAGTATACAATCACACTTCAAAATTGTCTATGACTTTCTTCTGATTTTTTATGAAGTATTTTTGACAAGTACATCCAAGCACCCTAAAGAGTCATTAAAAAATGACTCTTTCTTATTTATCTTATTTCATTACAATAGTTTATAAACCCCTAGCCAATACTTAGTAATACTACTATGGATGCATGATCAGCCACTCGAGAGGATCCTGGTGCATAATTGAAAAACGATGAACTTATGAATCGTTTATTCATAGTTAATCTCTCAGGAATAATTCTCTACAAGGAGTTTCGACTCATACAGCTGAGATACTGCTTTGATTTGTTACAGGATCAATGGAGCTCATAGTTCCTAAACTACACCTAAGGCCCCAACTTAACAGGTAACACACCTGGGATGATATTGCTCTCAGAAAAAGGATAACTTCGTTATCATAAGCGAACAATAACAGCAGATAGGAGACTCTCAACTTATGTATCATCAGTTCATCAAACATTTTAATCAGTATCTGAGGACAAAACTATAGGTAACCTACCGAAGACTCGTAGTAAAAGAAACTTCTCAATAGAAGACAGCATCCCACTTTAACTTTCAGGAATATGGTTGTAGTCATTTTATTATAAAGGCTGGTGAAGATTTGCTTTTTTATTCTATCTGTTAGTTTTACTTAAAACATTTACAAATGTATATTATACATAACTAGTTATAAACCTTATTGATTAACATAAATCGATTATCTATTTTCTGTATCAAAAAGAATTTGCTTATCCCTTTGAGTCGCCACTAAAAAAACCATTTCTACAAAAAATTATTGTCTTCATATTTTTATATTATTTTTACTACCTAGTTGATTTTCAGGGTGTATACGCTTAAATACGTCGATAAAGCTAATTATTCTTCTTGCGTCATCTGAATATCATGATATCATTAGAGAAGAACAAACGTTCTTGATCTTCATACATCTAATAATTCAACAGACCATTTTATGCATCTAATAGTATCAACTGGAATATGTGGTTTTTCAGCTTGTATGAATACGTAACCATTGGAGGTGTTTCTACTTTGAACAGTGTAATCTATCGAGGTCCAAAAAAATGGATCATCTTGGCGCCAGCTCTGATCATTTTGGTTGCTATGACTATCTATCCGATCTTTAATGTGTTAATAGTCAGTTTCCAGGATTGGAATCTTCTGAAATCACCAGAGCCAAGCGGGTTAATTGGATTTGATAACTATACAAGAGCATTCCAAGACCCTGATTTCTGGAATTCTGTAGGTGTGACTCTCATTTTCACCATAATGTCTGTATCGCTTTCTATTATCATCGCTATAGCGATTGCTCTACAGTTATATCCAAAGGGGATCTACAGAACGATATTAAAGGCCTGTTTGATCTTTCCTTATGCCATCAGCCCTGCTTTAAAAGGGTATACGTGGAGATTCATGCTGAATCCTCATTATGGGATAATCGATAAAATTCTTGGAACACTCATACCCTCACTACAAGATGTAGTGTTATTAGGTACCAAGTCAGGGGCCTTATTCTGGTTGGCCTATACAGAGATCTGGGGATGGGCACCCTTTATCGCTTTAGTCTTCATTGGTGCTCTTGATATGATCCATCCGGATGTCTTTGCTGCTGCAAAGATCGATGGAGTTAATAAGTATCAGATGTTGCGATTTGTAAAGATACCATTGATCCTTCCGGTATTATTGATGGTCACGCTGTTAAAGACAATTTTCTCCGTTAAGGTGTTTGATCAGATTCTCACCCTTACAAACGGGGGGCCCGGACAATCGACGGAGGCTATAAACTTCTTTATCTATAAGAATGGATTCAAATTCTTTGAGATGGGGTATGCCTCAGCCCAATCAGTACTTCTCATCCTATTCATGATCGTATTTGCTGGGGTTTATATCAAGACCGTTATGAAGGGAGACTCAAACGCATGAATATAATCAAGAAACTTCTGAGTAAACTCGTAAGTGCATTTGGGCTACTTGTGACAACGATTTTCGTTTTCCTCCCAATTATCTGGCTATCACTCACTGCCTTCAAAAAAGCAAAGGATGCCTATTCTACAAGCCTATTCTTCAAACCAACGTTCCAGAACTATATCGATATATTCTCTGAACCGAACACCTTCAGTCAACTGCTTACTAATAGCGTAATTGTTGCTCTGTTAACGATTCTCATAGCGATACCTGTGGCGACACTTGCTGCATATGCTTTATCAAGATTCCATTACCGGGTGAAGAATCTATTACTCATCTGGTTACTCTCGACTCAGTTCATACCTCCTGTGGTAATTGTGATCCCATACTTCGTGCTATTTAGAACCCTGCACTTGATGGACACCCGTATAGCTTTGGTACTTATGAATCTCAGTTTCGTACTGCCCTTCGCAACATGGATGATCAAGGGGTTTGTAGATGGTTTATCAATCACACTAGAAGAGGCTGCCTTTGTCGAAGGGTGTTCTTTTATGCAGGTCATCACAAAGATCACCATCCCCCTAGCGATGCCGGGGATTATCACCACAGCTATCTTTACCCTGATTCAATCTTGGAATGAATACCTCTTTGCACTCATCCTCACAAGAAAAGATGCAATCACGATGACCGTAGGTCTTAATAGTCTTGTCACTGATAGAGGTGTTATCTGGGAACAAATGTCAGCAGCGGGGATTATTATTATGATCCCTATCTTCATCTTCTCATTCTTAGTTCGTAAGCATTTTACTCAAGGTCTCACTCTTGGGGCAGTCAAATAGTGTTCTTCCCAGTATAGGGATGATATATATTAAAAGGAGGCGTTCATGAAAAAGAGAATCTTAGCAATAGCTTTAGTACTCATCATGACAATCAGTGTTGGGATGGTATTCGCAGGTGGCCAGCAAGAGAAAGAGACGGCAGCACCAGCAGTACAATCAAAATATTCAGTAGAAGAGATCAAATCTTGGGATCTGACCCCAGGTATGCCATTTTCCGGCGCGAAGGTTCAAGCGTTACTTCACCCTAGTGGACAGAACAATCTTATAAAGAAATACCTGACAGAGTTTACGGAAATGACAGGTATAGAAGTTGAGATTGAGACCATCCCTTATGGTGACCTCTATCAAAAGTTTACTATTGAAGCGGTATCAGGAACTTCAGATTATGATGTATTCATCAGCCATTATACTTGGGTACCTGCGCTAAGCAATTACCTAGAACCACTGAACAATAGAATCGAGAATGATGGAATCGATCTAACCAGATGGTCAGATGCATATATCGAATCATGTTCATTTGATGGTGAAGTATACGGTCTTCCTCTAAGAACACATCCAATGATGTTATTCTACAGAAAAGATCTCTATGAGAAATATGACCTTCAGGAACCTGCTACATTTGAAGAATTCCAGCATAATGCAAAAGTAATAACAGAGAATGAAGATATGTATGGAACAGCCCTTCAGTATGGGAAGACAGCTGAACAGGTCGTCTATCCATGGCTAACCTACCTCTGGGCAAACGGTGCAGAGATGTTTGATGCTGACTGGAGACCTGCATTCAATACTCCCAAGGGAATTGAAGCTACTAAAGATTATATGAAACCTATCTTGGAAGATAATTCTGCAGCACCAGGTAGTGTATCCTATTCAGAATATGATGCAAACCTTTCTTTCACTACTGGCGAAGCAGCTATGGTCTATGCATTCTGGTGGGCTTATGGGAATTTCCAGAATCCTGACTCAAGTGAACTCACAGTAGATCAGATAGGATTCTGTAATGTACCCGGAGTTGACGGTAATCAGGTATCATACGCAATGTCCATGCCATTATCAGTGACCTCTTTCTCAGACGTGAAAGATGCTTCATGGGAATTTGTAAAATGGGCGAACAGTGCAAAGATGGACTTGAGAGCCGTTACCGACAAGAGTGATCCTAAGATGCTCACCTCAGTAGCAGCACAGTTCGCAACTCTGAGAGATCCAAAAGTCAATGAACTTAACAATGGACTTCATAATGTTGCAGCAACTATTCTTGAGACAGCTAGAACACAACCAAGCTTCCCAGAATGGGTTCAGGCTGCAGAGAAAGTAGTTCTAGCTCTAAATAACGTTGCTTCAGGCGAATCAGAAGTCGAAGAGGCTCTAGCTAAAGCAGAAAAAGAAGTTACAGAAATCATGGTACGAGCAGGCTATTATAAATAGAACTAAACAATAGCATTCTATAGAAGGAAGAGATGATTAGAGAAAACCTAATTATCTCTCCTTCTATTTCCTTCCTTCAACACATCAAATCAATTCTATATTTCCTTTTAACTAACTTACTATTATGATCTAATGAACCCATGACTACTGAGAGAATATATAATAGCCAAAATCATACTTAAATGAACAAGCTCTAACTGGATATACTCTAGGTGCCAGCTTAAGTACTAAATCAGAGGTTCTCAATGAACTCTATTTACTAGGCTCTCTGAAAAGGTATGGAGTCTTTCTTAAAGGATTAAGTTTAACAGAGGCTTTTACCTGTTTTATCTCAGACACCAGATCTACATCCATGGCCCATGGCAGCAACCTATCCCAATCTTCATCTGTTTTGCACTTTGAAGCTTCAGAAAGGCAATGCCAGAGGTAATCAGAGACATTCACTCCGTTAGCCTTCGCAGTCTCGATGAGAGAGTAGTACCCAGCAGAGCTCTTAGCTCCTGTCTCAGTATTCGTGAATAACCAGTTCTTCCGACCTACCACAAATGGGCGAATAGCATTCTCTGCAATATTGTTATCTGGGGTCGCTTCATAGCATTCGACATACCGAATCAAAGATTCCCAATAGGTATACAGGTATGCGATCGCTACTCCCATCGGACTCTTCGGAGTATACTGTGATCTCCTCTCATCCATCGTATCCTTCAACTGAAAGAACACTGTCGCACATCGCTCCTTCCTCATCTTGAGAAACTCATCCCGGTCCTGGTATTGTTTACGGGTCTTCTTCTCTATCTCGTAGAGCTTATTAATGATGCCGATGAACTTCAATGCTCCTGAAGCTTTCTTATTCACCTTAAGGATCTTCTTGAAGTTCCGCTGGGCATGAACCCAGCAGTTCAGATGCTTCGAGAGTGAATTATACCCTATCAGTCCATCGGTCATCACATACCCTTCATACCCATCAGTGAAAGAGAGGAATCTATCCTTCTTTCGGTCCGGGATATATGAATACCGTACTACCCGATGCCCATCCTCTGAGGTACCGACCTGGACAAACATAAACGTTGACTTCGAGGTAGCAGGTTCAGGAAGATTCAGCGCCTGTACCGGTGTCTCATCCTGGTTGATCAGAGAGGAGTTCATCAGATGTGTACTACGGGAGTATTGGCAGGAAGCTTCGTGAGATCGTGAGCTTTCCTGCTGCGTTGATGAGTAGAGACCGTGATCTTTTCCTCAGTCTCTTCCTCGAGAGATACCGATAGGATCTCACTCTCATCAAAGAGTAGTCCCATCTATTCAGTTGAAGGGGTGAATGGGAGTTTACTTCTTAGTAAGAGAAGTTCTTTGAGCATTTCATTCTCTTGGATCATCTCTGCAAGTTCAGATGTTACTTGAGCAAGCTCTTGTCGTGTATCGGTGAGACGCTGTTGTGTTTCCTGATCTTTTCTGGAAGCCACCTGTATCTGCTCGTGAGCACGGGAAAGCTCCGCTAAAAGGGCGTCTCTATCCATACTCTCAAGCTGTTCGATCAGGTGTTTACTCATGCTAAAACTTTACTATAAACAAGATAAGTGTCAATCCTTAAGAACGTTCATAACTCATACTACTGCATAATCTTAGCTTACTTTCTGAAGGTGCAACACCGTCAGTCTTCGCCAGGGATCTGCCCCTTTGAGCAGCAGCTTGATGTCATCTAGGCTGGTCTTTAGCGCGTCCTCCGTACTGCCAGGCCAGGCAAAGGTGCCCTTACCCTCCAATCTTTTGGTCATCTCCCAGAATCCATTACCACCCCATACGATAATCTTCAGGATCCGCTTTGTCCTGCTACAGAACAGAAAGACACTTCGATCGAACGGGCTGAGTTCCATCTCGTTCTCTACCAGTAGGGAGAGGGTATAGGCTTTCTTTCTCATGTCCGTCCTTCCTAGTTGGATGTAGTAGTCATACGAGTCCCATTCAAGCGGCATCAGAGAACCTCCCTCAGCGGGAGCGGTACCCGCTTCAGATCTGTTCCCCGATTCCCGACCGGTAGGTCGACGGATAATGATCCCACATGCACCGTTAATGCACAGATGGGTTCTTCTGATGGTGTGAGGATCTTAAACCTTATGGGTACCAATAATTTGTGAGGTTTATGGTGTTCTGTCTCATAAGTATTCCATATATTCTTGACTAGTACTCAATCGCTGATTTTGATACTCCATGCTCTTTACAGTATGAGATAATGGTATTCCCCTGCCGAGTCCATTCATAACACGCTTTCACCTGTTCTTGACGTTCTTTGATGGTATAGTTGTTTGTCTTTCTCATGAAAACCTCCGCCCCCAGTAGATTGAGGTTCGATTCATTCTTATCGACCCGTTGATTTGACGCTTACACTACACCCCCCATAGAGGACTTTCACCTCCAAGATAAGCACTATACTCGGCGCACCCAAAAAAACACCACCCTTTCGGGTGGTGAATTGGATAACTTATGTAAGGAGTTTTAAAATCCCAATAAGGTTGGTAATCCCAAGGAAATTATTGGTACGAAAGTAATGAAGAGCAGTGCTATAACCATGGTGATAATAAACGGTATGATAGCTCTTGATACCTCTTCAAACGATATATCCATGATCTGTGTCGTTACGAAGAGATTCGCTCCAAGAGGTGGAGTCACAAACCCAATCGCTAAGTTGATGACCATCATCACACCAAAATGTACAGGGCTCATTCCAAAGCTCGTTACGATTGGTAAGAGTATTGGGGTAAGAATGATCACAGCTGCCAATGTTTCCATGAAAGTTCCGACAAATAATAATAATAGATTCAATAGAAGAAGTATTACGATCTTACTTGAAGAGAACCCTACGATCGCATTCGCGATTAATTGTGGGATTCTCTCTAAAGCGAGGATACGACCGAAGCCCGCTGAAGTACCGATGATAACTAAGATAACTGATGTCATCAGTGCTGACTTTAAAACGATTTCGCCAACATCTTTGAAGGAGATCTCCTTATACACAAAGAGTGCTACGATAAAACCATAGACGACCGCTACTGCAGCAGCTTCTGTAGGAGTAAAGACCCCACCATAGATTCCACCAAGTATGATCACTGGCATCAATATTGCTGGAATTCCATCTTTTATAACCGCTAGGACCTCTTTAGTCGTATACCGTTGAGAGGATCCTTTATATCCATTCTTTTTAGAGTAGATAAGTGTGTAGATCATCAACGATAAACCAATAACTATACCTGGAACAATTCCGGCACTGAATAGAGCCGTTATTGATACTCCTGCAGTCACACAATAGATAACCATGGTGATACTAGGAGGAATCATTGCCCCGATAGCACCAGAAGATGCAACCAAGCCACCAGCAAAGCCTTTATTATAACCCTTTTTGAGCATTTCAGGAACCATGATGGAACCGATCGCAGCTACAGTAGCAGAACCAGTTCCAGAGATTGCTGCAAACAACATGCAGGCTACGACCGTAACGAGACCAAGACCACCGGTAAATCTACCGAAGGCTATATCAGCAAGTTTGAGTAATCGACGAGAAATCCCACCACGACCCATAACTTCACCAGCTAAGATGAAAAACGGTGCTGCCATCAACGGGAATGAGTTCATAGAGGTGGTTAACCCCTGTGCCATAAAAGTCAAATCAACCGTACCCGTTGCAATAATAACGAGCATGACTGCCATACCAAGAGAAATACCAATTGGAACACTTACCGCAGCGAAAAATATAAATCCACCAAATAATAGTGCTGTTGCCATCTTTATCCCCCTTACCCTTCCTGCTTTGCAGGTTCCAGATCTTCACCTGGATTTCGTCTATGAATGAACTCAGCATAGGGGGCACTGAAATGAGTTATCTTATGATAGAGATTCTGTAATAATCGAACAACGACCATCCCATACCCAATTGGTACACCGCAATAGATGATCGACATAGGAATACCTGTTATACCAGCAATCTGTCCAAGTCGACTGATTGTTGCAACTACTACACCTGATTTGACCGTTACCACAGTTGCAAAGATCATAAACAGGATATCAGCGCTTATCGTCATGATCTTTTTTGCTTTATCAGGAAGAGTGTTCAATAGAACTTCGATCCTGATATGTCTATTAGTTCTTACCGCATAGGAAATACCAAAATAAACCATATAGATAAAGAGATATCGAGCGATCTCTTCTGACCAGGAGATTGAATTGAGCAGCACATAACGGAAGAATACCTGTACTGCTATGATGATACTCATACTGAAGAGCGTAGCGACTAAGAAGATAGCTTCAAAGTAATCATCCAACCATCGTAAAATTTTCATAATTCACAACCTTATTCAAGAAAGCTGCCCCTATAAAGAGGCAGCTTACATATAGAGAATTCTATCTCTAGTATTTATCTACTTCTGATACAAAGAGATCAAACATCTCTTTACCGCTCTTTTCCTCTACCATCTCATAGATAGAAGACATCTTTCCTCGGAATTCCATCTTTGCATCATCAGTCAGTTCACCGATTTCAGTCTTACCTGAAGCTGCGATAGCATCTATAGCTTTCTTCTCATTTGCAGCGGCAAACACTCTCTGTTTATCGATTGATTCTAAAATAGCTGCATCGACCCAACCTTTCTCTTCTGCTGTCAGCTCATTATAGAAAGCATTTCCCATCAGAATGACATAGGGGCTGTATTTATGACCACTAAGAGTGAGGTACGGCTGTACTTCATAGAATTTCATAGTCTGGATAGATTCAAGTGTTGATTCCTGTGAATCAAGTGCTTTCTGCTGAAGTGCTGTAAAGAGTTCACCCCAAGCCATTGGTGCAGGACCTGCTCCAACTGAGTTCCAAGCCGCGATCTGAACTGGGTTGTCAGGAACTCTGATCTTTAATCCTTTCATATCTGCAGTCTCTGTGACGGCTCTTTTACTGTTAGTCAGGTGTCTGAATCCATTTTCCCAGAATCCAAGACCTTTCATGTCTTTCACTGTAAGACCATCAAGCATCATCGCCCCAGCAGCACCGTCAAGAACGTTATAGACATGTTCTCGATCTCTGAACATGAAATAGGTATCAAGAACATAGAATTCTTTTGCAAAAGTACCAAGGTTTGCTGCAGATACAGCTGTCATAGTCACATTACCAAGCTGAACACCTTCTGTAAGTTCTCTGTCTCCACCAAGCTGACCACTGTCAAAGATCTCAACAACCATCTTTCCATTTGAATTAGCCTCTAAAGCTTCTTTAAAATATACAAAACCCTGGTGTAATCCAGTTCCTATAGGTTGTCCATGTCCAGCTCTGATAGTCTTTACCCCATCTTCCTGCTGTCCACCAGCGAATACAGTTGCAGTTACCATTAACATACAAATCACAGCGATCAATAATACAGTCTTTTTCACATCTTCCTCCCTTTGGTTATGTGTTATCCCTTTGTTTGGTTAAATATTTCATAGGTAAATGATATATCTAACTCTCTTACAATAATGACTACGTAATCTTTTAGATATCGAACTCAGCTTTGATTTAATACAGTCTTCCAACTAGTAAATCATTGATTTTGGTGATTAAACAAGTAATATCTTATTATTGAGCAGAATTGGTGATTGATTTAATTCAATTCAGGCTACAATTGACTACGTATTCGTCATAATTTAGATAATATTACCCTTACTATTTTCTGCTGTCAACAACAATTTTAGATTTAAATCTCAATTAATTTTGTTGCACTATGTTGTATTTTTAGGGTTTCTTCATTTTTAGATGTCACTATTAACTTTTACCGTACTTTTACTCTAAGCAATTTATTTTTACTTTAAAAAACTCCTGACTAAAAAAATCAGGAGCTTTTATTAGTTCAATCGAGGAACTGTGACACAACCATCTGGCATGAATACCATGGAAGCTGCATTACCTTTTGCTTTGACTGCCTCATCAACAGCCTCCTGAACAGTCTTGAACTGTCGGATGAAGATATCTTTCCACTTCTTATCAGACAGGTCACTGATCACCCAGATATCTGCCCAACTACTGACTTCAGCCATCTTTCCGGCCTTATGATATCCAAGCTTGTATTCCCCTTTGATACGTTCAAGTACCTCTTCAGGGGTATCAGAGGAGGAAAGCATATTATAGAAGGATTCTTCTCCTACTCCATCACGACAGGAAGAGACTAGTATCATGATACCACCCTCTTTCAAGGCGAGTTTTCCATTATCTATCGCTTTTTGTGACTGATAAAGATCTATATCCATTGGGGGCTTTGCTACAGTCAAAACAATATCTGCTTTCGCTTCTAGTTTAACAGAGAAGACCTCATTCGCCTTATCTATAGCGGCATAGAAGGAACCTGTGATATCTCCAGTAGTAGCGGCATAGACTTTATGATATTTGTTCATGACAGTCATGATCGCATATATGGGCTTATCCTCTAAGAGGTTCAACACATCGATCATATCCTCATGTACGGGATTCCCCTCTAAAGCTAACGCTTTTGCTCTAGGATCGAGTGCCATCTTATGATTCATCTCTATCGAACGATATGAGGCCACTCCTGGCATGATAGCCTTTCTCCCACCGGTATAACCAGCAAAATAATGAGGTTCCACAGAACCAATTGCAATGATTCTATCAGATTCCACAACAGCTTTGTTAACTGACAACTCAGTACCGTTACCACTAACTCCTAGATAGACCATGTCGTCATCTTTTCTCGCATCATGAGATACTACGGTATTTTTTAATGCATCATAAGTAGGTCCCAGGATCCTGCGCATTTCCGCATCAGTGGCACCTCTATGAACACCGGTAGCGACCATGACAGTAACATGCTTACCTTCAAGTAATGGTAATAACGTCTCCATCACAGCTCCAGTCGGTGTCGGTCGTGTGCCATCATTGACAATTACGAGTACCTTCTCTCCACCGGCTAGAAATTTCTCTATACTATCTGCTCCAACAGGATTGGCCATAGCATCTGCCAATACTACTTGTTCATCAAAATCCGGGACATCTTGAGGCTCAATGATCATCGCATTATCAGGGATATCTATCTCTACAGTGCCTGATCCATATGGAATAATCTGTTTCACTATTTTGCTCCTATTTTTATAACAGTCATTGTTAAACTGAATTCTCACCAAGTCAATAGCCTTTGACACCGTTACCCTTGAAGAGTCATTTTGCTTCATTGAGATTCATATACATATTGTGGGTAATATTATCTTTTGATTGAATCTCGTTCTACAAGATGACCATTCATATTGATCTTCATATAAACATCATCACGTTTCTGCAATCGTTCATTCACTCTCTTCAAGGAGATCTCTACTAACTTCTCATAGTTGAAATCGATACTTGCCTGAGTCGGATGAGTCATATCACAAACAGATGTGTTCCTGCTTCCCAACACCATGATGTCTTCAGGGACCCTGAGTCCAGCTCGTTGAATCTCATTTATAGCGGCAACACCCATATTGTCATTAGCACATATGATGATATCGCTCGTATTTCCTGCAGTTAACCACTCAGCTACAGCCTCTTGGTATTTAGCCATGGTCCATGAGTGCACGTCTATCCGATCTAAAGTGGCATCTGCGCTTTCACTCTGTTTGATTGCTTTCTTGATACCTTGCCATCTCTTGATAGATGCATCAAAAGGTTTTGTATTCTCCATATAGGTAAACTTCTTATGTCCCTTATCGAGAAGAAATTTTGTAGCAAGATAATAGGTTCGAGCATAGTCGATACCTACCACATCTACCTCATCATCCAAAGATGCTGGCAATAGTGCTACTACAGGTATATTTCTGGTTTGTGCAAGACGGATCAATTCAGTATCAATCAGATTGACTATGATAAGCCCATCGACCTTTTTAAGCATTTCTAGATATTGGTTCCTGCTCTGTAAATCATAGTAGCAGACATACCTTGATACCGGATGCCAATTGAAATCATCCGCTTGATCATGTACAGCCGTTAGGATATTTCCGAATAATGTATGAAGCTGGTCTTTGGGGGTAGTCCCCTCCCCATTATCAATAACGACTCCGATCAAGCCATGTGGGACATTCTCACTCTTTATGTTCTCAATAACAAAAGCGCCTTTGCTAGGGATGATCTCAACAAGCCCTTTCTCTTGAAGGATGGTTATCGCACCTTTTCCAGTCTCATGACTGACCTCGAACATCCTGCCAAGTTCTCTCATAGAGGGGAGTCTATCACCTATATGAATCTCATCATGCAGAATCTTGTATTCAAGTTTATCAGCGATCTGTTGTTGCAATGTCAGTTTTGATCTTTTTTCAAGACCATTCATATACAAACCCCTTACGGATGTTTACATCAATTGTTTTATTGAAGACATTTAGTCAATAGTGCTATTTAATCAAGAATGCCAAGGGTTTTGGACAACCCTTGGCATGGTGTTTATAACCTGTATAAGTTATCCCTTAACGGCTCCAAAAGCCAAACCCTTAACTAAATATTTCTGGAAGAATATGATTACGATAATGATTGGAATCGTAATCGATACAGATGCTGCTGCTGCAATTGCTCGATAGGCAGCATCCTCTCCACTGGTATATGATGCGATAGCAACTGGGAGTGTCCAGTTGGTCTGAGTCAAGATCTTAGGCATCAAGAACTCATTGTAAGCCAGCAATAAGGTAAACAGACTTGTAGTAATGATTCCAGGCCATGCAATCGGTATGATCACTTTAAAGAATGACTCAAGCCTTCCTGCACCATCAATCATAGCAGCCTCTTCTATCTCTTTTGGGATATCCATAAAGAAAGATCTCAGCATCCAGATAGTGAATGGCTGATTAATAGCCACCATGGTTATAATCAACAAGATTCTTGTATCATACAAGTGTGTGAATTGCCCAATATAGTAGTAAGGTAATACGAAGGCCATTCTAGGAAGCGCTCTAAAACCAAGGGCAGCAATCAAAATGATAACACCCCATATCTTATTGTATCTTGCAAGAGCGTATCCACCGACACAACCGATTGATATCGATATGACAAGAGTACCAACGGTAACGATGACACTATTGATGAAGTATCCATAGAATTTTGACATACTCGCAAATTTAGGGAGTAATAAGAATACTAATAGCAACCCAGCGACCGCAATCATATTAGTCTTTGGTTTTGACATCCATTCGAATTTGGTCGATAGGATAGCAAATGCAACGATAGCTACCATGATCACAAGAATACCAATAGCATATGGTACGAATTCAGATCCTTTCATATAAAGCCAAAGATCCGCATAGTTATCAAGATTAGCTTTAAAACCCCACAACTTAGGAGTTGGATTGTTTGCCTCAACAGGATATTTCAGTGAGGTTATCAGACTCCATGCAAAAGGCATGATACTATATACGACTAATAGTACGAGCGCTAAAAAGATCAGAGCTCTACCAATAGGATTTTTTACTTTTTCCATTATCTGCTCTCCATTTGTTGCTTATAGGTAACCCGTAAGAATGGGATCAATACCACGAAGATACCTAGGACAGTCAAGATAGACATAGCATTTGCCTTTCCAAGACGACCGAACATCGTTGCAACACGATAATTATAATACATAAGAGTATCTGCATTGAATAATGGGTTCTGCTTAGTCATTACAAGCACCTGGTCGAGGACTCTGTAGGCATCCATGATTCCCATGAGTGTAATGAACAGGAACAGAGATTTCAGGTGCGGCAGTATGATATGCCATAATTTCTGAACTGCAGTAGCTCCGTCAACAGTCGCTGCTTCCATCAACTGCTTAGGCAGTGTCTGAAGTCCAGCAAATAGTGTGATCATCGCAAAGGGAGTCACCTGCCAGATTCCTTGAGTAATGATCAAGAATCGTACGGAAGTCGTTGTCATCACAAAGTCGTAATCGAAGACAGCTCTCAGGAGGTACCAATACAGACCACTCCTGTCAAACATGGTACGATACATCAATGCACCTACGACGGGTGTGATGATATGAGGAATCAAAGCAGTTGCAATGAAGAATCCTCTAAAGACTCGAACCTGATCAAGTAACATGGCTATGCCGAAACCTAACAGTAAGGAGCAGGGAACAACCGTAACAATGTAGATAAATGTAAAGCTGAAAGAGCTCCAGAAACCAGGATCAGTAAGCATATCAATATAATTACTCAATCCGACAAATTGCGGTTCCTCTAAATTTGAATATGTTACAAAGTTAAATCCTAACACAATTGCAGTTATCAACGGTATGACCATGAGCAATACCATAATAATTACAGAAGGACTAACGAATGTAAAAAATGTTTTATCATTCATGAAATTTCACCTTATTCGCTTAAAATAAGAGCCTGATTCAATCATATAGAACCAGGCTCTTGTATTAATTCTTGTTAAACTGGTTCTCTAGTTCTATAGGTAGCCTTGAGCTTTTGCCTCTTCTGTATAGAGAGCAGCTGCTTCATCAAGAACCTCTTTCACGGTCATGTCACCACTAGCAACTTTAGAAAGAAGATTATCAATCGCTGCTGTAGCAAGTCTAACTGCTGGGTTTGAACCATAGTTTCCTGAACCATTAGCTACTGTAGCCTGAGCTGCAGCAAGGTATCGTCCACCTGCTCCTGCTTCTGCGACAGCGCCTCGAGTTACCATTCCCTCTTCAGCTGCTAACATCTGGCTTTCTAAGTCTGCTGCTTCCATGATAACCTGGAAGATCAATTCTGGATCAACATCGATATTTGCAGGGATACAGTAGAAGTCTGCTGCTGCAGGTCCTGCATGAGGTCCACCCTCAACAACTCTTGGAGCTGGTGCGAAACCGATCTTTCCAACATACATTGATTTTGAAGGATCATCCATGTTTGCTGCACGGCTTGTCCATGTCATTGCACTTGCGAGTGTTCCAGTTTCCATTCCGATCTCTGAATCATCGATACTCCATGTTAGGCCTTTTTCGCCCATTGTAGCTCGATAAACTTCTAACATCTTTTCTACAGCTTTTACACCAAGTTCATTGTTAAAAGCAGGAGTGTTATCATCATTCAACCATTTTCCACCATATCCTATGAGGAAGTTATGGAATTCGATTCTCCAAGCCCATCCTGCATGAAGGTTAATGGTAAAAGGAAGGTCAATGCTCTCTTCTGCTTGTAGGACTTTTGCAGTCGCGATAACATCATCATAGGTATCAGGAACTTCAAGATTATATTTCTCGAATAATTCCATATTGTAGAAATAGTTCATTGAGTTTGATACTATTGGGATACCATAAGTCTTTCCTTCAAATGAACCAAGACTATAAAGTGCATCTGAGATATCTGTAAGATCATATTTGTCAGAGTACTGAGCAATAAGATCATCTAGTGGCATCAACCACCCTTCTGCAGCCATCTCTAATACGAAACCATCATCTCCATGAATGATTTCATAAGGAGATACACCAGATCCTGATAATGCCAATCTCACCTGATCTTTTGCAGATCCTGAATCAAACATCTGTGTATTTACTGTAAGGTTCTTTACTGAATTACTTTTTTCAAGTTCCCCTGCATAGAATTCTGTGATTGGATATCTCCAACCGATCATATCAACACTAGTTGCTTCTGCTGGTGCGGTGATAGCGCCTGCTTCCTCTACAGCAGCTTCCTGCTGGCCACCTGCGAATAGAGCCATTGGTACTAATAGACATACCATAATCATCAAAGTTACGATTCGTTTGTTCATGTTTCCCCCTTATTGGAACTGACAGCGTAGTCATTACGTATTTGGATAATACCACGGACGTAAGCTGCCGTCAAATAAAAAATGTTATATTTTTCAAAGAAACAGAATAATCTGCATCTTTGTAATCTATCTTTCCTAACAGGAGGTATAGATTATTCATATTGATATTCATAATGCAATCCTCATGCCAATTATATTAATTTCTTTTATATATTATATTTAGAATGTTTTTTACTTATTGACAACGAAATATAACACTTGAATTCCTACATTTTTGGGTAGTTTTTCTTTGGATTTCCTACCAAATCGTCACTTTTTCACCTTACACAGTCATATACTGTAAGGCTTACCGTAAGTTTTTTTTAAATATCATTTGTGCTTTTTAAAAATGTATCTTATAGTAATATCACATCACCAATAAGATAGAGGAGAGAATCTGATGGGAAGGTTTCAGCATGCTAAGAAGATCGTTCAGTCATATTTTGATGCAATGGACTATGCAACACCTGCTACAGTTGCGCAGATCATAAAGGAACATACCACAGAAGAGTATCAGTGGAGAGGAGTCTATCCTTTTCGAGTCCAGAAGAGTGTCAAAGAGGTTTGCAACGCTTTCTGGAAGCCCTTACTAACAAGTATTACACATCTACAGAGGCGCCAGGATATATTCATCGGGGGCGATAACGAGATAACCGATGGTATCTGGGTCTTGAGTATGGGGCACTTCATGGGGCTCTTTGATCAGGAATGGTTGGGTGTTAGACCAACTGGTAAGATGATCAATATTCGATATGCTGAGTTCAGTAAAGTTGAAGATGGGAAAATATCTGAGACGGGACTCTTTTTAGACCTGATCGGTTTCATGGATCAGGCAGGGGTCTATCCACTACCACAATCTACCGGTAGCTATTTTATCTACCCCGGCCCTCGAGACCACAATGGGATACTTACTGAAGATGCACCTCAAGAGGAAGGAGTAAAAACTCTTGAACTTGTCAATAAGATGGTTCAGGACCTTTCTGAACTTAATGACAGTGGAGCTATGGGTTGTCCTCCGGAGGTCCTTGCTAAATCTTGGGCTGAAGATATGATCTGGTATGGTCCTGCTGGTATTGGTGCGAGTTATACTATCCCACGCTATCAATTACAACATCAACTGCCTTTCAGGAATAATCTTGATGGAAAGAAGTTCAATGGCCATGTCTGTCGATTCGCAGAGGGTAACTTCGCATGTTTCTTCGGGTGGCCAAACTTGACTAACAAACCACTAGGAGGATTTCTAGGACTTCCTGGAGGTGGGGATATCTCTGCTGATATGCAGGTAGTCGACGTCTACTATCGTAAAAATGACAAACTCGTTGAGAACTGGGTTCTTATTGATATCCCTTGGTGGCTCAAACAGCAAGGGCTCGATATCTTCGAGAGAACAAGCAGCATCTGTAATCCAAAATTTTAGGAAACACATCTGTCTAGGAAAGGGTTTGATATACTATCAAGCCCTTTTTATCTGTTTTTAGTTAATCAAAAATTCTTATCTATAAGAAGGCTCCATGAATATTCATGGAGCCTTCAAGCAATGTATAAAAGGGAGTATATTATGATTTTATCAAATATTTCTTTGTATCGAGTGCTACTGCTGCTACGATGATGATACCTTTAAGAATGTACTGGTAGTTCATATCCAATCCTACGAATGTCATACCATAACTGATGATCGTGAACATCAAGACTCCGACGATAGCTCCTGAGACCTTTCCAACTCCACCGCTGAAAGATATTCCTCCAACTACACAAGCTGCGATAGCATCAAGTTCGTATCCGAATCCTGTACCATTGTTTGCAGATCCGATTCGAGCCGCCTCAAGGTAACCACCGATACCGTAAAGGACTCCTGCCATAACATAGACAAGAATGGTTGTCTTCATGACGTTTACACCAGAGACATTAGCTGCTTCAGGATTTCCTCCCACCGCATACATGTTCTTTCCGAACACTGTCTTGTTCCAAAGAATCCAAACTACCACACTAGCACCTGCTGCAAACAGAACAAGATTTGGTATCCCGAATGTCGAACCGATCACCAGTTCAGTATATCGTACATCGAATCCACCGATAGGCTGAGGGCCAGGTGCACCAGATGCAAAATAGATAGACAGTATTCCATACAGAGAGATCATCATTCCCATTGTAGCCAGGAATGGGTGTATCTTGAACTTCGCCACTACCCAACCGTTAATCGCACTGAAGAATGCACAAACAATGATCGATGCCAGCATGGGTAACAGCACAGGCAGTTCAGCCATCTCGGGATAGAATCTTGCTGCATAATCAGATCTTTGCAGCATAGATGCCGCGATTACTGCTGCGAATCCGACGGAACGACCTAAGGAGAGGTCTGTTCCCTGTAGGATGATAATACCGGCTACTCCGAATGCCAGGATTAGGCGAACGGATGACTGGGTCAGGATATTCTTAAATACAGCCATCGATACGAACTTTGGTTCATAAATGATGATAGATGCTATAATCAAGAAGATTACAATATAGATAGCATTGTTTATCAATGTATCCTTCCACTCTTCCCGTGACATATTCATGAATTTTTGTGTAAGGGGTTTGATCATACTTCTACCTCTTTGTTATTATTTAAATATTTAGTTGCTAAGGTGAATATCTCTGCTTGAGTGGTCTTTTCAGTATCAACAATACCTGACATATAACCATTACTCATAACAAGGATTCTGTTGGTTACCCCAAGAAGCTCCGGCATCTCAGAGGATACCATGATCACTGACTTACCGCTTTTTGCAAGATTGATGATCAACTGATAGATCTCAAACTTCGCACCAACATCGATACCTCGAGTCGGTTCGTCAAGAAGCAGAATATCAGGGTTTGTAAGCAGCCATCTTCCGATAATGACTTTTTGCTGGTTACCACCACTCAAAGCTCTGATCTTCTCTCGTCTATGAGGAGTCTTGATCCTCATATTCTTGATCTGTGTATCAGTATCATGTTTCATCTTTGAATCACTGAGCCAATGAACTCTATTCTTATAAGCTTCTACATTAGCGATAGTGGAGTTGAAAGTGATATCGGCTACTGGATAGATACCGGTCTCTCGTCTCTCCTCTGTCAGTAATGCAAAGTGATTATTGATCGCTTTATGTGGGGTACTATTATCGATCAGGCTCCCATCAATATAGACTTCACCTGATAATTTGGTTCTGGTTCCGAATATGGCTTCCAGCATCTCAGTCCTACCCGCTCCAACCAAACCTGCTACACCGAGGATCTCTCCTCTTCGGAGATCGAAGTTCACATTATGGACTACTGGGGGGAACTTTGTGGTGAGGTTCTTGATCGACATATGGACATCACCCGGGATATTGACCCTAGGAGGGAATCGTTCTTCGAGATCCCTACCAACCATCATATTGACGATCTTATCCATTGTCAGGTTATCGATATGTTCAGTCCCGATATATTGACCATCTCTCAGGATTGTCACCTCATCTGAGATCTCAAAGATCTCATCCATCTTATGGGAGATATAGATGACACCTACACCAGCAGATTTCAGTACTTTGATAATATCAAAAAGGAGATTAACCTCATTCTCGGTTAATGAAGAGGTTGGCTCATCTAGTACTATGACTTTCGCATCATATGAGACTGCCTTTGCAATCTCTACCATCTGCCTCTGGGAAACAGAGAGTTTATCTAATCGTGTTCTGGGATCCAGATGAATATTCAATCTTTGAAACAACTCATTCGTATCTTTGAACATCTTCTTCTCATCAACGAATCCACGCTTGGTTGGATATCTTCCTAACCAGATATTGTCTATGATAGTTCTCTTCGTGACCTGGTTCAACTCTTGGTGAACCATCGATACACCATTTTCAAGGGCATGTTTGGGGTCGGTGAAATTATACTGCTGTCCCTGCAAATGGAACTCGCCAGCATCCTGGCGATAGATCCCGAAAAGACACTTCATCAAAGTTGATTTTCCTGCTCCGTTCTCTCCCATGAGGGAATGGACGGTTCCTGGTCTGATATTAAGACTGACATTCTGGAGTACTGTGACACCGGAGAATGATTTACAGACATCTTTGATTTGTAGCACAAACTCGTTTTGCACTTCGCACCTCTCAATCCTTTATACGTTTGAATATATGACTAGGTCATATATACGAAAAATGACCAGAGAAGCCGTTTGACCGACTACTCTGATCTTTTATATTCCTAATGATTCTTAGAAGAAGTCTTTGTAGTTTTCTGGAGTTACTGCTACGTAAGGTACTCTAACTGCTTTTGTTCCGTCAGTATCAAGAACCCAATCTGTTCCTGCAACTGCATCTGAACCCATTGCAGCATTCTTTGCAAGGTCCAATGTAGCTCGAGCCTGGTTCACACCATCGTTAAGTACGGTACCATTCATCTCACCATCGGCGATGTGCTGAAGAGCCTGTGTGAGTGCATCTACACCGTATACAGGAAGTACAACGTTAGCTGCTTTAAGAGCGTTAATAGCACCAAAAGCCATACCATCATTGTTACAGATGATGATCTCGATATCATTACCGAAGCTTGATGTTAACCATGCTGCAGTCTTGTCGTTACCATGTGTTGTTGACCAGTTAGGGTCTGCTTCAAGTGCAAGCTGTTCTACACCGATTCCTGCGTCTGTGAAAGCTTTTACTGAATAAGTTGTTCTTGCTTCTGCATCTGGATGTCCTGGTTCACCTTTAAGTAATACATACTGTACAGTTCCATCTCCGTTCTTGTCCCAGTCTGGATTAGCGTTCCAGTCTGCTACCATCATCTCTCCCTGAATGATTCCTGATTCAGCTGAGTTTGTTCCTACATACCATACTTTGTCATAGGTTCCCATGATTCCAGCTTCTGTAGCCTCTTTATTGAAGAGGATCAGAGGGATATCTGCTTTTTTTGCTTTTTCAATGATCGATCCAGCTGATGCAGGGTCAACGAGGTTGATAGCCAGAACGTCTACACCCTTGGTGATAAAAACGTCTACTTGGTCATTCAGTTTTGCCTGCTGGCCTTCTGAGTCAACGATAGATAGATCTAATCCGAGTTCTTCTGAATAGCTTTCTAGTTCTGGTTTAATGACTCCATTCATGAAGTTATCCTGGAAGCTGTAGATGTTAGATCCAACTTCGATTGCTCCATCTTCCTGCTGTCCACCAGCGAATAATGGCAGTGCCATCATGATGATAAGTGCTGTAAGTAATACCTTTTTCATTTGTTACCTCTTTTATTTTTTTCGCTTTATCAGCGATTACTCATACAGGGTAACATCGATATGAGATCCAACAATGTAATATTCTCTACAAAACTTATAAGATTTTCTACTAATTGGTAATTTATTCCAGTGTGAATACTTTATAATCGACCCATATATAGGAATCAGCTACCAATTCGAACGAAAAGTCAGCAGACGACCTCTTTCCAAGAATGAATTCTGAGAGTTCGATGATAGCCTGAGCTTGGACATCAGAATCATTGATAACAGTCCCATACAAGAACCCCTCTTTGATCAAACCAACAGCCTCAGCTATCCCATCGATCCCTACCACCGGGATCCAATTCTCATCTGAAGGATCGATCTGCCCATTCCCATTCGTATCGGTAAAAAAACCAGATTCTCTCATTCTCTGTATTGCTCCGATTGCCATAGCATCATTATTCGAGAGAATCACCTCGATCTGATTTCCATAATCCTGTAGGATATCATCCATATTCTCATAAGCTTGGCCTCTCTCCCAGTTCGCCACCTCTACTAATGTATCAATTGTATACCCTTGTTTGTTAAAGACCTTCACGACCTCCTCAGAACGGATTTCAGCATCCTGATGTCCCGGTTCCCCCTTGAGGATGAGGGCCTGTATGACCCCGTCACCGTTCCTATCATGTTCATTCAGTTCATAGGGATTACTTCCAAATAGTTCCATGATGAGTTCGGCCTGCAACTGCCCCGATTGTTCGGCTTTTGCCCCAACATAGTAGGCATCCTCCCACAATGCGAGATCCTTCTGTAGAGGTTCTCTATTGAAGAAGATCACTGGTATCTCAAGTTCCCTTTGCTTATTTATGATCGCATATGATGACAATCTATCAACAGGATTGATGATCATAAGATCAGTAACCTCTCCTAGTTGAGCCTCCAAGATCTGTTCATTCTGTAGGATCTGAGAATTCTTGGAGTCAAAGACCTCTAACTCGAGGGTTCCATCAGCATACGTCTCTATCTGACGTGCAAAGTTATAGATGAAAGGATCAGTAGATTTATAGAGTATGAGACCAGCATGATCCTGTTGATCAACGCAACTTGTGAGTAGGAATATACAAAGGCAGACGAAGATGAAGTTCCTTCTGTTTTTCATGGCCTTACCTCTTGTTTTTGAAGTAATTCTGATGGGATGATGATCTTGAAAGTCGTCGAGGCATCGAGTTCACTTGATATGAGGATATCAGCAGTGGCCCCATAATAGAGTTTCAATCTCAGATAAACATTTCTCAGACCTACACTGGAAGCCTTTATAGTTCCATGCATTATCTCATATATATGGGATATCTGTTCGTGAGTGATTCCATAACCGGTATTCTCAACTTCGAAAGCGACACCTTCTCCAAACCGGTAACCGCGAATGGTTATGGTCTCCTGCTCATCACCGATACCATAATTGATCGCATTCTCCACAAGTGGTTGAAGAATCAGTTTCATCACCTTATCCTCGTATATCTCTGGGTCTATCTCAAAAAGATACTCGAACTTTTTCTGATACCTGATCTTCTGTATCGTTAGATAGTTACTGACATGGGAGATCTCATCGTTGACAGTGATGAAACTTTCCCCTCCGGAGATACTGATCCGGAAGAATCGGGCAAGAGCACTCACCGTTGTGATTACATCCTCTGAACGGTCGTGTTCAGCTAACCAGATGATCGAATCCAGTGTGTTATAAAGAAAATGAGGGTTGATCTGATTCTGTAATGCTCTGAGTTCTGTCTTACGTTTCTCACGCTGTTCATTCACGACACTGTCCATCAAGTATCGAATCCTATCGATCATACTATTGAAGGTATGAGAGAGTTGAACGACCTCTTTTTGACCTGAGACATGCACCTTCGCATGGAAGTCCCCCTGCTCCACACTGGCCATCTTCTCTCTAAGATGATAGATGGGGTGTGAGATTCTCCTAGATATGATCACAGAGACCGTTACCGCTATGATGATACTCCCTAGGAATATCAGGATGAGAATGATCAACATCCGCTTCTTCGCTTGGGCAGTCTCATCAACATCATGAACGATGACGATTCGCCATCGAGTCCTGCTCAATGGGGTGATATTCATATACATGGCCTTACTATCGATTCGGGTCGAAAAACTACCATAATGATTATCGATTGCCGTCTCCATACTCATCTTCAACTGATTTGGGGTATAAGATCCAAGAGCATAGATGAGTTCATCATCATCGTCTAAAAAGAGGATATGCCCGGAAGATCCCAGATTCGTCTTCTCTGCGAGCTCAATGATTGCTTGAGAGTTGAGTTCTATTCGAATCACTCCCAACTTCTCTTGTCCATTCTCATAATACTCCGCAGCCCGGGAGATTATTATGACCTCCTCATTACTGTCTGCGGAGAGACTCTTCTCCCCCTTTGCCTGAAAATGGTAGATCAGATCCTCATTGAGGGCATTCATAAACCAGGAGCTCGTCTTGATCGAGGACCTAGTGCTGGAGGAAAGCTCATTCCCCAAGATCTTTTTCCCTTCTGTATTGAAGAGAAAGACTGCAGCGACGTCCTTCTTTATTTCAGTGTTAACAAGATATTTATCCTGGAGAAACTCATATGAGTCCTCAACATCATATAAAGAGGAGATATACTGGATATAACTTGCTGTCTCTATGATGCTGTTGATATAGTTCTCGAAGTTATAGACGATCTGGCTATTTATCTCTCTCGACTGCGCCTCGATCAGATCGTCAGTCCTGAAGGAAAATGAGGTATAGAATATACTCCCGGTAACGATAAGTATGACGAGTACGATACCGATGATAGCAAAGAGGATATTCTGACCTATTGAGAAGTTCGCTTTAAATCGTTTCACGGTATTTTCTCGGTGACACCCCATAGAATTTCTTAAAACTGTGGCTAAAATAGTAGACGTCTTTATACCCGCACTGCAATGCGATCTCAATGATCCTGTCCCCAGTGAATTTCAATAACTCATGAGCCTTCTCCATCCGAGTCTTCGTTAAGAATTTGACAAAGGTGGTATTCATATGTTTCTTGAACAATAGGCTCAAGTAGGAGACACTGATCCCCTGCTCATCACAGATCTGCTCCATTGAGATATTAGAATCAGTGAAGTGTTGTTGGATATACCCTACAGCACTATCGAGGAATCTTTGAGAACTACTCTGTTTTGTCTCATCATTATAACTCTGCAACTTCAGAATAGTCTGTTCAGTCCATTGAAAGAGTTGGTCGATAGAGGTGAAGCCCATCATGATCTCAAGCAGATCACCACTTACGACACGATGAAGGTCTACTTTGATGGAATCGGCGAATCGAACGACAATATCTACGAGACGGATCGAATAGATCCGATAGTTAGTCACTATCTGATTATTCCCCATAACCTGAAGTTTCAGAGATTCGATAGCTTTTCTGACAGTCTTCGCATCACCATATTTCGCACTATACTCGAGATCATTGACCTCTTGCTCAGATAATTGAAGTTTCGTAGAGGTATCACGTTCTAATTGATCGATATAGACAATTCGACCAGTCTTCAAGAAATTACTGTAACCTAAGGCCGTCTCCGCCTCCTGATAGGCTGCCGGCAATTGCACGAACTCCCTATGAAAGTTACTTACTCCGATATTGATGGATACTGAGAGAAACTTCTCTGAGATCTTGACCATCTCGAAGAAGGCCTGGTCGATCCTATGTGCGAAATCATCTCCCCTCTCCTTGATCAGGAACACGATCCCATCTAGGAAGAGGAAACTATAGTATTCATATTGGTATCGATCTAACGTAGTCTGGATAGTAGTTCGTACTGATATCTTCTTCTCCTCTGAGGCCTCGAAGTTATTACCCTCATACTGGTCAAGTTTGACATAGGCAAGAAGGTATCTACTGTCATCGAGCCTGACCCCATACTCATGGAAGGTCTCATATCCTTGAGCCCTGATATTTCCCTTGGTTATCAAGACTGAACTTAAGAAATTCTCAATGATCATCGGGATGCTCTGTTCATACTTGTTTCGAAGATTCTCATAGTTATACTGTTCAGCTAACTCATGGTCGAGTTCCTCTTTGAGTTTTGTTAGGAATCTGGAAATATCCTCCTGAGATACCGGTTTCGTCAGGTAGCTCGATATATGAAGGTCTACTGCCTCCCTAGCATACTCGAACTCGTCATAACCGGTAATGAAGGCGATTCTCACCGTAGGATGATCTCGTTTGATAGTCCTTGCAAGTTCTATCCCATCTATATAGGGCATCTTGATATCGGTCAATACGATATGAGGAGCATGCTGTTCTATCAACTCCAACGCATCATAACCGTTCCCGGCAGAACCCACCACGACAAAGCCACTGTCCTGTGCAATCTTTGAGTTGATCCGTCCTCTTACATCATCCTCATCATCAACAAGGATCATTCTATAGACATTTTCCATGGGTCACCTTTTTTCTCATCACTATCTCTATATATTCATCGATATTCTCCTGAATTGCAATTAAAAAATCGATATCTAATGTGATAAATCATTTTGAAGATACCGAATCCCTACTATGTGAATCTCATATATTTTTCTGATGATAATCCTTATATTCATTCTGAAATATGTTATACTACAAAGCACAGGAAGTAGGTTTGAAATGAAAAGAGGGTCGATTTTCTCTATACCACAGTGCAGTATCTTTCTTTTAATTTGCATTATCTCTGTACTCTTTGCAAAACGATACCCAAACAGATTCTTTTCACAAACGTTCAACAGTATCCTACTATTACCTTTACTGATCACCTATTATCATGTAGCTATTATCAGGAGTCGGATTATTCGGTTCCCGATAATCAAATAAAAACATTATTCCAAGGAGAAAAGAATGAAAAAGAGTATACGCATTATTCTTACAGGCGTATTAATGGTCATGTTGCTCGTGTCTTGTGCAACAACTACTTCACCAATCACCACACCAGATGTTGAACACACGATCACAGTTATGAGCACGAACGACCATCATGGGCATCCCGTTGCGTTCTATGACTATCCGGCAGCAGGACAGGGTGGATTACCAGCTCAGGCGACTTTGGTAAAAGAGGTTCGAGCAGAAAATGACTATGTCATGGTTCTGAGTGCTGGAGACTTCAACACCGGACGACCTGAATCAAACTTCTTCAAAGCTGAACCAGACATCATTGGAATGAACTATATCCGATACGATGCACTCGGTATGGGTAACCATGAGTTCGATCCAAGTGCTGAGGATATGCAGAAACAGATCGCTGATTCTAACTTCCCTTGGTTATGTGCGAATGTCGTGGATGCTAACGGAGACTATATTGAGAATGTAGAACCCTATATCATCAAAGATTATAAGAATTTCAAAGTTGCTATCTTGGGTCTTATGGGAACAAGTACAGAGGATACCGGAAATCCTGAGAATATCGAAGGATATGTATTCAGAGATGAGGTTGAGGTTGCTAATGAATTGGTCCCAATGCTCAAAGAACAGGCAGATATCGTCATCGCTCTCGTTCATGTCGGACTCTACGATAGTGAAGATAAGGGCTCAAAGAGAATCGCAAGAGATGTACCTGGACTGGCACTTGTAGTCGATGGACACACTCACACCAAAGTCGAAGAGGCTGTCATGGTCAAGAATGCACAGACAGGTCTGGATGTGCCTATCGTACAGGCTAAACACTGGGGTCTCTATATGACTAAATCAACCATCAGTTTCATGAATGGTGAAGTCACAGGCTTCGATTACGAACTGCTTCCTGTCAATGTCAAATCACGAACCAAACTCGATGATGGATCAAGCGTCTATAATTTTGTCGGAAAAGGTTATGAAGATGATAAAGAACTTCTGAAGATGCTTACACCTTATGTTGATAAGGTAGATGCCGTACTCAATGAGGTCATTGGAACAGCAACAGCGCCTTTCTTCAATGGAGATACCAGAAAGATGGAGACAGCAATCGGAGATATGGTCGCAGACTCAATGCTCTGGTATGCCAATTCTCAGAATCTTAATGCTGATTTCGCTTTCCAGAATGGTGGTGGAATCAGAACAGATATCGCTGACGGAGATATTCAGAAAAGAACAATCTATGAAGTTCTCCCCTTTGATAACTCTGTAGCTATCTCGACCCTGATGGGATCAGATGTTATTGAACTCTTCGCTCTGACACCTGCTAATGTCACTCATGGGGCTATGCCTCAGGTTTCAAAAGAGGTCTCTTTCACAATCGATGTAGCTAACAACATGGTAGAAGACCTGCTTATCAACGGAAAACCCGTTGATCCAAACGCAGAATACCGAATTGCTACAAACTCATATCTTGCAGCTGGTGGAGATGGATATAAGATCTTCAAGAATGCTATTGAATATTACGATACATCATTAATGCAAAGAGATGCTTTTATTGATTATGTCATCGATATGGGTGGAACTATCACACCAATGATTGATGGTAGAATGATGGTTAAATAATTCCATTATAGGAATCTTATATAACAGGAGCTGTAATCAGCTCCTGTTTTTTATTGTCATGTAGGAGAACATTACCACATTAGGGTAATAGACACCTATTGAAGTTACTCTTTGTAATTATCTTCTCCATACGAGCAAAGATATCGATACCTAACTGTTTGAGTAGGTGAGCATTATCGATCATACACCAATTCTCTATGATTTTACCGTCCTCAATACGCCACCAATCATAATCCCTGATCTTGATACCCTTCCCTGTTGCAGCAAGTCCCATGAGATCTCCCCCCGTATGTGTCGCATAGAGTGCTTCTCCATCACTCCAGCAGCCCCCACAGACATACTGATTCTCAGCGAAGAAGGGAACGAATCGTACCTCTCCATGCGTCTGCCTATCAGGAAAGGCTTTGAGCCATGGCATCTGATGGTAACTCTGATACCCTGCCAAGCCCCTTGATTGGCCGATTCCTGCAGGACCGGCCCAGATCATCCGATCTGCATCCCAGAAATCCCACTGATGCATAGTATCAAGCTCTACACCATCGAAATCCCGCATTCCTCCTATCATGTCATGAATCACTTGGATCGTCTTTTGCGCAGCCCTGTCATCTTCTGTGATCCAAAGACCATCTTGAGCAGCAGGCCCCAATGCAAGTTCTTGAGACCCCCACACGGGGAAGCCTAGATCTATACCAGCTATCCTCATCACATCCAGAACATCCAGAATAGTGAAGGAACTGATAATCTTATCATCAACAATCTCACACCATTCCCCAAATCTAATGAATATTGGTCGTCCAGTATGAGGTATCCCTAACCAGTCATTGACAAAGGTCGCACGATAGTAGCCTGTAGCAGAGACCCACTCTTTTCCATCTTCATCGGTCCCAGCTATCATGACATAGGGATTTTTCTCTATATCAGGAAAGGCATGGATGAAAGGTTCCCAAAATTCCTTGAGGTGATCTTCCAGTCCATCCTGTATCTCGAGTGGATAGGGGCCATTCCAATTGATATTATCATGGGTATATTTCGATATGATCTCTTTGAGATTATCTTCATTGATGGTTCTGAGACTCCTTGCAAACTCATAGTAGAGTTGTTTATTATGTTTTCTTTTGTCCTGCATGTTGGACACCTCCCATTTAATCCCTAACCGTCCAATCAGTATAACTGAGATATCTGATAAAAACTAATGAAAAGGATTTTAGTATCAAACGCATTTCTTACTAATGTCATAGATTGCCGGAATGTCTTGTTTTTGGTAAACTATCAATCATACAAAGCACTATATCGTGGAGGCATATACATGAAGTATCTCATAATTCTTGCAGATGGTGCAGCAGATTATCCCATAGAATCATTGGGGGGATTAACTCCTCTACAGGCTGCCAAGACTCCAAATATAGATAACCTGTGCGCAAAGAGCTGTCTTGGTCTTTTAGAGACAGTCCCAGCTGATATGCCACCAGGAAGTGAGGTCGCGAACCTCTCCGTCATGGGGTATGATGTGAAAGAGGTGTATCAGGGACGTGGAGTCCTAGAGGCCGCAAGTATGGGTATCGATATCAAAGAAGATGAACTTGCTATGAGGTGTAACCTCATCTGTATCGAAGAGGGGAAGATCAAGAACCACTCTGCAGGCCATATCTCCACAGAAGAATCTCATAAACTGATCGAATCGATCAATGAACGATTTAAAGATGAGGAGTTCACTTTCCATCCAGGGGTGAGTTATCGTCATCTGTTCGTCCTTCCAGGGGGATCAGATCAGATAAAATGCACACCACCTCATGATGTTCCAGGGACTTTGTTTGAAGAGGTTATGGTAGAGTCAAAAATCCCTTCCGGGAATGAAACAACAACGAAGCTGAACTACATCATCCGAGAATCCCAGAAAGTACTTTCTGCCCACCCGATAAACAAGAAAAGAGTCTCTGAGGGGAAAGACCCCGCAAACTCTGTTTGGTTCTGGTCTCAAGGCTACAGACCGAAAATGCAGACTTTTGCTGAACTATATAACAAGACTGGAGCGGTAATCTCAGCTGTGGACCTTATATTCGGGATAGGTGTATATGCAGGACTGAAGCCTATACATGTAACAGGGGCAACAGGACTATATGATACGAACTATGAGGGAAAAGCTCAGGCTGCGATCGAAGCACTAAAGGAGAATGACTTTGTATTTCTCCATATAGAGGCAAGTGATGAGGCTGGTCATGAGGGTAATGCAGAATTGAAGACCAGAACTATTGAATATCTCGATTCTCGAACCGTAGCACCAATCGTAGAAGCTCTCAAAGGTCTTGATGAATCAGTAGCTTTAGCTATCCTACCTGATCATCCCACTCCTTGCGCTCTCAAGACTCATGTTCATGATGCGGTACCGGTGATGATCTATAATCCGAAGTTCAAAGGTGACGGAATCTGTTCATATGATGAGCAATCAGTTCAGAAAGGTTCTCTTGGAAGAATGGTCGGTACTGAGTTTATCAGAACCTTTTTCAAGGTTTAGAATTTAGTTTGATAATCCAGAAAAACTATTACTACAGAATCTAGGATTTAAATTCATAGATACTCCTATCTACTATATTTCTCAACTCTTTTCCCTCATTGTACGCTCTAAGATTGTCTTCGATGAGTTGGAGTGTCTTCTGCCAGTTATGTGGCATAAAATCTTGTCCGGCTGCATGTGGTGTTATGAGTAGATTCTTTATCTTCCAAGCTCTATGGTTTACCGGAATAGGTTCCGGCTCAAATACATCTAATGCCGCTCCTGCAAGCCTGCCGCTTTCAAGTTCATCACAAAGAGCCTCATTATCAACGGTAGTCCCTCTTCCCGTATTCACCAAGATCGACCCCTCTTTCATCATTGCGATTCGATTGGCATCCATAAGATGCACAGTTTCCGGTGTAGCAGGAATCACCATCCCGAGAATATCAGCCCTGTGAATGTGTCTATCTAGATCTGTGAAAGAATAGATTTCATCTGCATACACACAATTCTTTGTCGAATCCCTTCTTACACCGATCACATAGACCCCGAAAGCTTTCAGTAGTCTTGCGAATTCACTTCCGATATCACCTAGACCGATGACGATTGCTGTAGAACCCCTTAGCATCATTACATCACCCTCATCTAGCCATCTAGAATCCTGTTGATTATCACGGTAAATATGGAGTTTCTTCATAAGCGAGATTAGCATGGAAAACATGAATTCAGACTGTGACTCCCCATAGGAACCACTAGCATTGGTGAGGATGATATCATCTGAGAGAATGTTGTCAGTAAGGTACGTCTCTACTCCTGCAGTGATCGTCTGAAGCCATCTCAATTTGCTTGCCATTTTCAGATACTTACGTGGCGGATACCCGATGATGATCTCTGCTTCATCGATATCTTCTCTTGTGATAGTCACCTCATTCATATCCTTGAATATGATATCTAGATGATCACTGAACTGAGTTATGATCTGCTTATCAGTATTTGACATTGGAATCAATACCAATGTTTTTGTCTTACTCATCTTTCTTCTCCAATATATCGCCTCTCTGATAGTATCCTCTTTTCAGTGATATCTCTACTAATTTATATTTTTATCCTAGACGCAACAAGACCTCTACCGAAGTAGAGGTCAATGCAGCTGTCTGAAGAGACAGCGGTTCACAGGATAAAAAAAAGACAAAAAAAAGCCTGGCAATTACCTACTCTCCCACGACTAAATCGTAGTACCATCGGCGTGAG
>CAKZLE010000008.1 GCA_937125225.1 uncultured Spirochaetia bacterium | reverse complement strand
TGTGCTCCTCAATAACAATAAATGTTACTGTATTGTGTCGTTGAGCTCGAAAAATTGCAAGAGCTAGGGAAAGCATATCCATGGGAAAGACCTCATCATTGTCCACGATGCCGTAGTCGGCGACTATGGGGACATGGCACAGTACTGAGATATGTGAATCTCTGTTCTGTTGGAATCTATCTGAAGCGATATCAGTGTCAGGAATGTCAATCAGTACATACTATCTGGCCTTCGACTCATCTCGGTGGAGGGATGTATGATCAGGAGACGATTCGCCGATCATTAACCTTTCGATTAGAGCATGGGCACTATGCTCATCACATTGCTCCTCGGGAGACCCAGCATTACTGGTATACAAACCTGAGACGACAATTTCAGAAGCAATCGATAACCTTCACCGCGCTAGAACTACTCGAATATGTAGTAAAGACCTCCACACTGCTGATCAGCAGATGTCTGTCCATACGGCTCAATAGGTATGAGGGGGAGCCTCCCTACCTCAATTATAGTCTGAGCAAGAACTCCTCTGCTTGATACAGTAGCACACAAACTAGAGCGCGAGAGGAGGACAGAACATGACCCAACATGAGAAAGAGCAGGTAGCTATCTTTCGATTCGGTGTGATCTTCCCACTGCTTGATGATACCCATCGAGCCTGGGGCGACCAGAAACGGATCCTTGATACCCTGACAAGAAAACGATGGGAGATGCCAGGAAGTAATCGGACCTATTTGAGTCGAGCAACGATTCTTAACTGGTATAAACACTACAAAGAGCGAGGAGAGCGTATTGAGGCACTCTATCCAGCTGATCGCAGTGACTGCGGTAGACGCAGGAGCTTTAGTGATGAGACCGCTTGTGCATTACTACAACTACAAACAGACTTTCCTAAGCTAACGATCGCAAAACTGATCGAGATAGCACGTTCCCAGCAGATCATTGGTCCGGAAGATAGGATAAAGCCCTCAACAGTCTACCGGTTCTTCGCTGAGCACAAGAAGCATAAGCTCCATACCCAGGAGGATCTACGGAAGTTCGAGGTAGAACTTGCCAATGATCTCTGGCAGAGTGATTGTCTCCATGGACCATATGTCCTACACGAGGGGAAACAAGTAAAGAGCTACCTGTTTGCCATCATTGATGACAAGAGTCGTCTGATCACTGGAAGCAAATTCTATCTACAGGAGACCACCGAGGCCTTTCTTGATTGTCTCTGGACCGCCTTAAGGACTCGAGGACTACCAAGAATCCTATATACCGATAATGGTTCGAGCTTTAGGTCTCATCGATTACAGATTGGGTGTGCGTCATTGCAGATCTCTTTACGATATGCAAAACCCTATAGACCTGTGGGAAAAGGGAAAATTGAACGATTTAATCGAACGGTGAGGATGCAGTTCTTGCCTGACCTTCCTCATGAACTGAGTCTTGAGGAACTCAATACCCGATGGAGCAGCTATGTTGAGGAAATCTACCATCAGCGAAAGCATTCGAGTACGGGAGAGTCTCCCTTGAAACGATTCCTTGATGATGTCCATCTGTTACGCGGGGCTCCCCAGCGACTTCCTGATCATTTTCGAGCCCAAGTCGAGCGGACGGTTGGAAAGGATCGCATCGTGAGACTCGAGAACCATCTCTATGAAGCTCCGGTTGGACTTGGAGGAAAACGGGTAAAGCTACGGTATGAGAGTCTAGACCGAGTAGAATTATATTACCAGAAGAAGTCCTATGGGTTCATCTATGAGGTGAACATGGCAACTAACAGCAGGACTGGAAGAAAAGAACCTCGAGTGGCGATTCCGGTGATTCAGGATGGTTCGCTCTTTAGTGGAGGGCTGCGATGAAGGACATCAGACATTTCTTTTCTTTGAAGCGAGATCCCTTCGCTCAGGACCTTCCTCCGGCAGATCTGTTTGAATTACCTAGTCTTGCTCCTCTCCAGAAACGGATCGAGTTCGCTCTTTCACTGAAGAACTTCACCTTGGTAACCGGAGAAGTCGGATCTGGGAAGTCAACAAGCTTGCGATATGTGACCCATCACCTCCCTACCGGGGCCTATGAAGTACTCTTCTTTACCGCAGGGACTTATGGGATGACGGAGTTTTACCGACAGATTCTACTCTGTTTTGGGGTAGTTTCTTCATCCTATAAGAGTTCGATCATGATAAAACAGATTCAGGACTTCCTCAGAGAGATCCATGGGAGAAGAGTCACTCCGGTATTGATCATTGATGAAGCTCACCTGTTGAAAACAGAAGTGTTTGGACAGTTACACCTGCTGAGTCAGGATGCTTATGATAGTAATCCATTATTACCAACGATCCTATGTGGACAGGACCTTTTGATCGATAAGCTTATGAATCCATCATCAAAACCACTTGCATCTCGAATTCTGGGGAGAAGTCATCTTGAAGCAATACGAAAAGATGTGATGGTTTCCTATATTAGGCATCATCTAAAGATTGCTGGAACGACTGAGAAGATCTTTTCTGATGATGCGATAACGGCTATTCACCAAGGTTCCGGCGGATTGCTTCGAAGGGCTAATGGTTTGTGCCGTGGGGCATTATTAGCAGCCGCTCTTGAGAAGAATCGTCAAGTCTCTGCAGAGCATGTGAGGGCTGCCCTGACAGAACTCATCTGATCTTGTATGTCTAGGACATGCTCATTTCGTGCTGCTTCGGTAGCACGTTTTTTCAGCTCTAAGAATAGTCTAGTTCAATGTGATAAATGGTCTCATCAACCGTGAGAATTTTAGTTAATTTAATTTGGGAATCAACAAGCATAGATTAATTCTCCTAAAACAGCTGGAAGGTAAGCCCTATTGATTTCATCAATGATCAATATATATTTTCGATTTTGATCTTCGTATGCAGCTATTGCCATTTCGGCAAGAATCTTATTTTTTTCACGATATTGGAGTCTTCCATCTTCATCAATTTCTGTTACAATACCTCTGATGAAATCCTCATAGGTATACCCAGGATGGAATTGGACAACCTTGATGTTATCCTGGTATTCATCAATTTTTACATCTTCCTTGAATATAGGGGACTCTCTAATTTGGGTATCGGCAAGGTACTTCTGAATAGTGTTGCCTTCTATCTGCAAATATTGTGCTAGCTGTTTTGCCAATCTCGTTTTACCAGTTCCAGGAGGTCCTTCGATAATTAAATTCATTACATCATCTGTTTTAGGCATCTTTTCACTCCATTTTCGCAGAATTTTTAATAATTCAAAAGATTCGGGATATACATTTTCAAAACTAGTTTTTATAGCACTAGCCTTACTAAATCCAAGTGATTGTGTCGATTCGATCGCGTCTATACGTTCAACCTTATTTATCCAGATAACTTTTATACGTAGATCCTCACGAAATTCACCATACCGATCATATTCATTATCTACAACAACTCCAATTCCATTTCCATACTTATTGAAGTGAGAGAGAATAATATCTCCCTTTTTTGGGTCTGTGATTTTATAGGTTCTTGTACCTTTTCCACCACTGGTAGGCCCTCCGACCCTAACTGTGTTTTGCTGATAAAATTCTTCTTTATGATCTTCATCTTTGTTCGTTTCTCCGAAAACATTTGAACCTATTTGAAAATAAGAATTATTTATTTCGAGATTCGAAGATTGAATTAAATAACACAGCAGATTGATTTCATAAAATCTACATTCGGGAAACATTTGTTGTATTGAACTTAAATAAGAATAATAATTAGAAATACCATTATCTTCAATATTTTGTATTTTAGTATTAATTTTCTCATCCGGAAACAAAATACTTATACGGTTATCTATTGGAAGGAATCGTAAGGGGTCGGTTAAAAAAAGTGTTTGAGTGATTTTTCTTGTTTTAACTGTTGGTATGGCAATCAAATTTTTGAAGTCATTATCTAATAATTGATGATTACTCTTAACTTTTAAAAAAATATCCCAAATCATTTCATGCTTAAAATCCTTACCTTGATGGAATAGGGTCAAACTATTTGAAGTAGGTGATGGAAATATCCAATCAGTTGGTAATTCACATTCAACTTTACATTCAGTCCTAACTCTTTGATATATAGGTGTTCTTTGATTGGTAGTATTTTTTTGTGCTAAGAAATAAACAAACGAAAAAGGATCGACTTTTTCATATTTGCATATTTTTGAGCTATCACCAAAACATGCTTTTGCGAGACTCATAAGAGTCTCATCGCGATTAGGATTATTTCCTATCAGAACTAAGTGATTGGTAACTTCTTTAAAAAAAGGAACCCAATCATACAGAGTAATTGATTTAAAATCTATATCAGCCATATATCTTCTCCGTTTCTGTGATACCTATAGTATTTTTACTAGTTCAGTTTTATTAGTTTATTTTCCCAATTCTTCATCATACACTTGATTTGTTATGCAGGGTATAAAAAGTTGAAATTGATAAAAAAAAGTTCTAATACCCATAGAAGCCGGAGTTCTGTTGGATGGCATAATTTGACATTATAAAAGTAGCTAGAGGTTCCCAACTACTTGGGATCAAAATATCATATTCGATAAAGAATAACAAAGGAAAGCTTATATCGTGCATGTTATACCTGCCAATCCAATTATAAAAGATGGCACAAACGTGTTTTATTGTATTGCAGAGTGATTATGGAGTTTGAGAAAACCTTACCAATCTAGTGTGGATGTAGAAAAGCCTTTCAATAAATAACCTGTCTAATCATCAAATAATGATCGGTGGCACTATAAAAATTATTTATCATTGCTTTTAAAGGCAGTTTCATTCTTGAGGAACCTCTAGAAGTTGGTACAACAACTTTGGACTTTTAGACAAAATTTAGGTAGACTAATCTTTTGAAAAACCCTGTATAACCCTTAATAGAGGATGTCTATACTCTTAATTACCGTTAAATTGTATATGTGACTGACAGAAAACGTCTCTCAGGTGAACGATAGTACAGTTTGAAAGTGGTAAGTAAAGAGGGTTGCACATAATAACTATTGGTGTAAGTGATCTAAGGACCATGCAAAACCTGTTGAGCAATTTTGTGCAAAACTATTGGATATTCCAGTACAATTTGAAAATCCTACGTTACTACCAATTTGACTCTTTTGTTGTGCTATGATTAACCCATTCCCTGAAATATTCTGAACGGTGCAATTATTTGCTAGTAACTTGCCATTTAGATATATTCCAGTTTCTTTTATCCACAGATAGGTGTTCTCGTCAAGGTATAATTTGCCAAGAATTCTTATCTGTCGATGCTCGCCATCAAAAGTAATTTTTAGAAAGATATCATTTCTAGAATTTCTAAAAGTTGTAGTATTGCCGATATTGTTTATATCCCATATTTCTGCATTCTGGCTGTATTCATTGTTTATAATCCTGAATGCCAATTGATCAGATTTATTCCAAATAGCACAATTCACAATTAAATTACCCAGTACTGATTGGATTTGAAAGTAATCCTTATTAAGAATTCTAAAAATATAACCGCTTTGAGTGTGGAATTCGTTGTTTCCCAAGATGATTTTATAATCCTTAATAAATAATGGTTCTGGAGTTGTATATGTACCCTCTAATTTATTGAAATGTTCAAGGATAGTAGTTTTTGAAATCTGCCCATTTGTCTTTTGCCTATGGTGAGTAGGGCAGAGAAGAAAAATGTTGTCAATCGAATGCTTGTGGACAATATGCCATTCTTCTAAATGCTCGTAATCATAAATTGGGCAACCACAGATTACACATTGAAATTTACATTTTTTCCTAACAGCCAATTTGATTTCTGCTGGAATAACCGGTCTTGAAGGCATAGTATTACTCCGGAGTGTCTAATATTTTGAAACCTAATAATTATATCATAGATCAGTGAAGAATACCGAATCTTGCAAGCATTCTTAGCAATGAGAAATACACTGGTATTACCGTGAAATTATAGCTGCTGACAGAAACCATCAAGTTTGCAAATAAAAGAAACCAACAAATAGAACAAATATGTACTATAGATTCATTGACAATGAATTTATATATGCTAATATTATGATTGGACAAAGGAGAAAATCTTTGGATAATTCACAATATGGTAAAGCAAAAAAGAAGATTGATCAGATAATCACAAACATTCAGAAAAAAGGAGAAACCCTTCTTCCCACAGAATCGGAATTATGTGAAATTACAAAAGTAAGTAGAAATACTATCAGAAGTGTCCTTGGGGACTATGTACAGCAGGGTTTGCTTACTAGAATCCAAGGTAAGGGGACTTTCATAAATGAGAATAAAAAGAAAATTAATTTTCTTAGTAGTTTTATCACTCAACCAAATGGGGAATCTGCATTAGGTTCAATACTGAATGATTTTCACATAAACAAAGGGATTGAAGTTGTCAATAAAAGTTACCCATATTATTACTTCATCAAGAAATTAATCAAGGATCTGATTAATGGGAATTCCCCGGATGTTATTCAGGTAAATCCAGTTTTTATGAAATCGCTAATAAAACATGAGTTATTACTTGAATTTGATTCAGACATAAAAGAAATCAATGCAAATAAAAGATTTTCGAATGAACTTGAAATTAATAAGACTTTAGAGGGGACATATGCCATTAACTGGATGTATTCTCCAATGATGCTTTTTTATAATAAGAAAGTTTTTTCAATGTGTGGGCTCGATCCAGAGTCTCCACCAAAGACATTAGAACAAATGGCTAAATATGCAGCAATTATTAATCAAAAAGATGGTTATACGGGGATGTGTCTTCCTTTTACAAATAATGGTGTACATTTTTTACGTTTATATATATTTTTCTTAGCCTTTTCAGGTGGGTTTCTGGATAATTTAGGAAATGTTGTCTTTGATACTAAGGAAAATATAGAAGCACTTACATGGTTACAACAAACCTATCAGCAATCAGGATTACAACAAAAGAATAACCTATATGATGCAAGAATCTTATTTGCAAATGATCGTCTAGGGTTTTTAATTGATGGACCCTATTGTAGGAACTATTTTAGGGAGATCAGTAATTTAGATAATGACTTTGATGACCATTATGGAGTAACTACCATACCCGTTGGACCAAGTGGGAAACCTGAAGGTCTACTTTTAACCCAAGCTTTAGCAATACCTAGATCTGCTAAAGATATTGAAGGTGGAAAATCTTTCATCAAGCATCTGACGAGCACTGATATGGATTGGGACTTCTTGTTCGAGTCAACAGGTATGATTCCTTGTGCTTGGGCAAATATGGATTATCAAATAATTCATGATGATATTGTTAAAACTTCATTAAAACAAATTGAGAGTGCTACCTCAGATATTTTTTCCCATCCTGTTTTACCACATATGTTTTCATTATTTGTGGCTCCAATTGCTGAAGCTGTATTACATGGTGAGGATATAGTAGAAACACTAGTTTTCATGAAGAAGCTATATAGGAACTATATGCAGAATGCAGATTCACTTTATTTGTGTTTTTAAAAAAGAGGGACAAATAAATAAGCAAATCCACCCTGCTTGTTTTTATTTAATCCCTCAAGTATTTACCATTTAGTAAACCAAAGGAGGATAACAAAATGGCAAAAAAAATCTTATTAATTATAAGTTTGCTTATACTATCATTTACGATGGTATTTGCCAATGGGGAAGCAGAGACCAAAAAGACTGTTTCAGTTGTAATGCCAAGGATTGCTGTTAGTAGGGGGTATCCTGATCTTGTTCATGAATATGAGGAGATGACAGGAACCAAAGTAGAACTTCTTATGTTACCAGAAGCTGAGTATGAGCAGAAAGTAATGTTGGAATTAGGAAGCAAGGGTTCTGCATATGATGTTGTTTGGGCGGGGTTAGCCGCTGCTCAAAAGTATGCTGGGGAAGGATGGATTGAACAATTAGATCCATATATACACGATCCTTCTCTGACTGATGCACAAAAATTCAATTTTGATGATTTCTCTAAAGGTTTGATTGGTAACTTTACATTTGATGGTAAACTCTATGCCTTACCATCAATGAATGCAACCGTTTTAATGTACTATAGAAAAGATATCTTTGAGGAATATGGTATTGATGAACCTCCAAAAACTTGGGCTGAATTAGAAGAAGTATGTAAGAAGATCGATAATGATGAAACAGCTGCAATTGCAATGAGAGCCTCAAGAGCTAGGTATGGTGTTATGTGGCCTTTCCCAATGGTTGCACATTCCTTCGGAGCTAGTTTTGTTGAAGATTATCCCAATGATATGCATCCAGTTGTAAATAGTCCTGAAATGATTGAAGCAATCTCTTATTATCGTGATTTATTAGTTAGCTATGGGTACCCTGGTGCAACAACTGGACATTTTTCGGAAGTTGTGACTGCTTTCCAGCAGGGCAATGCTGCAATTATGATTGATGGAGCTCCTCTCGTTGGGACAGTTCTTGACCCTGAACAATCCCAAATATTGGGTAAAGTAGGATTTGCAGTTGTTCCAAGAGGTCCTGTTGCCTTATGGCCTCCAGCCAATGGACATGCTTTAACGATACCTGTAGGTTCTAAGAATAAAGAAGTAGCATGGGATTTCATTAAATGGGCTTTATCTAAAGAAACTCAATTAAAAAATGCTCTTGATAATAATGAAACAGCTATGACCAGGAATTCTGTTGTGGAATCAAAGGAATTTATGGAGAAATATGACTATGATAATGGTGGTTATACAAAAGCATTAGCAAATACCTTTCAGAGCTTACAGTCATATTATTGGCCACTAGTACCTGAATGGAGAGAAGCAGAAGATTATATATCTGTAGCTTTATCAAACATCTTGACTTCAGATATTGATCCTAAAAAAGCACTCGATGAAGCAAATGAACAGGTTTATGATATTTTCTTGAGGGCAGGATATTATACAGAATAACTCCTAAGCATTAAATTGTTGTGGATCTATTCAATAATAGATCCACAACTAACCTCTTAGAATTAACAAATAAATATGGATCAAGATAATGAAAATGCGAAATATTGAGAAAGTGTTTCTTTTCCCTACAGCGATTCTACTTATAATTTTAATTGTTTTACCTTTTTTCTTTGTTTTTGGTACTAGTTTCACAGATCGTAATACATTCGATTTTGATAGGAATTCAATTGATTTTGTAGGAAATGATAATTATTCATCAATTATGACTGATTCTCGGTTCTGGAATTCAATGCGTGTTACCCTTACTATATCCCTTTTGACAGTTTGCTCCCAAATGTTCTTAGGGTTGTTTTTTGCACTATTACTATGGAAAGAAGGAAAAGGGATTGATTTTGTTCGTGGAATAGTTCTTTTACCCATGGTCTTACCTCCTGTAGTTGTTGGGTTGATGTGGAGAATGTTCTTACAACCAACACTGCCAGGTCTTAATTATATTTTTGGTTTGGTTGGAATCAGTACAATCGATTGGCTGGGTTCATCAATCACAGCTACAATTGCCATTATTATGACCGTATCTTGGCAATGGATGCCCTTTGTTTTTCTTCTGCTATTAGCTGGATTACAAAGTTTACCTACATCGTGTTTTGAATCTGCTAAGATCGATGGGGCAAATAAGACTCAAATGTTTTTTCGAATCACCTTACCTTTAATGAAGAGAATAATGGTTTTTGTACTTATCTACCGTTTTGTTGAGACTCTGAAGATATTTCCAATAATTCATACCATGACAGGTGGAGGTCCAGGAATCTCGACTGAACCTGTTAGTTATTACATTTGGATGCAGGCTTTCAATTCTTACAGAACAGGTTATGCAAGTGCATTAGTAATTATCACACTATTTGTAATTATTTTTGCAGCTGGAGGATTTATCCTTTATGGCAAGAAATCAGGAGTTTTTAAATGATAATCAAAAGCTATCATAATCAGAAAAAATTCTTTAGTGCTCTGAGATATTTAGTTATCATCTTGTCTGTTATAATTATCGTATTTCCTATCATATGGTTTGCCCTAATATCATTTAAAACACAGAAAGAAGCTTTCTCTGATAAATTAACCCTAATTTTCAAACCAACTTTTGTACATTACAAGAAATTATTCACGAGTAATACTGCTTTTGGAAGATATTATTTTAATAGTATAACTGTTTCCTTATTCTCAACGATCTTTGCATTACTATTTGGAGTTACAGCTGCCTACGCATTATCTAGAACAAAAATAAAGGCAAAAAACAATATTCTATTATCAATTCTGGGGGCAAGAATGGTTCCTCCAATACTCTTTATCATTCCTTATTATGTTGCATTTACAAGATTAGGGTTAATTGATACAAGACTGGGTTTAATCATAATTTACTTACAATTTAACCTGACACTGGTCGTTTGGACCATGAGGGCTTTCTTTGATGATATCCCAAAAGACTTAGAAGAAGCAGCTATTGTTGATGGAGCAGGAGATTATACAGTTTTTTTTAAAATTGTACTCCCATTAACAACACCAGGTGTAGTATCAACAACGGTTTTATGCCTTATGATGTCGTGGAATGAATTTGTTTATCCATTGCTATTAACTCAGTTAAAAGCCATGACTGCCCCTGTAGCTGTCGTTGTTTTTTCATCTCATGAAGCAGCGGATTGGGGAATGGTTTCTGCTGGCTCAATTTTGTTAACATTACCAGTTTTATTTTTTGTTTTCATGGTAAAAAAATATATGGCTAAAGGTATGTTGGGTGGAGCCTTAAAAGGATAGTTTTAGCCTTGTATAAAATAACTAATATTTCTGTATATACACAATTATTACTAAAGGAGTAAAAGAATGAGTACAAAATTAAATACTTTTCATTATCAAATCCCAACCAATATTATATTTGGAGCTGATACTATCAAAGAGCTGCCAAATCTGGCGCAACGATTTTCTAAAAAGGTTTTAGTACTATATATGAAAGATATTCCTTGTGTGAAAGGTATAATTAATGATCTTTGTGAAAAGGGCTTCTTAGTTACTGAGTTTTATAACATTAGTCCAAATCCATTTACTAATGAAGTTGAAGATGCCGTAGGATTAGCAAAAAAAGCTAATTGTGAGTTGATAGTTGCTATTGGTGGCGGAAGTGTTATCGATACTGCTAAAGCGGTGTCTATTCTTATGACAAATGAGGGTAAAACTTGGGATTATACTATTGAGATGGGAGATGAAAGAAGGAAAGTTATTAATAACCCTATACCATTAATTGCTGTTCCGACGACGGCTGGTACGGGTGCAGAAGTTTCTCAGAATGCAATAATTACGCATCCAAAGACAAAAAATAAAGGTCCGATAAGATCAGTAGAGAGTTGCCCTAAATATGCAATAATTGATCCAAAATTACATCTAAGTATGCCAAAACATTTAACTATTGCAACAGGGTTTGATGCGTTTACACATGCCTTTGAGAAGTTTTTAGGACAGGAATATTTTTCTTATATTGATGCAATTTCATTCGATGCAATGAAAAATGTAGTAAATAATCTTGAAAAAGTAGTGAGTAACCCAGAAGATATAGATGCTCGAGGGGAAATGGCATGGGCTAGTACTCAAGCTGCTTTATGTGTTCTAGCTGAATCCTATGAATCTGGACTCCATGTGTTTTCTCTTCCTCTGTCGGGATTGTTCAAGGTGCCACATGGGGAAGCCTTGGCTTTAGTAATGCCTTTTGTTATTCAAGAATTGATTAAAATCAGACCAGACAGGGTGTCGAAGTTATTAAATGTTTTTGTTCCTGAAATTGAGGTTTTCAAACTCAATGAGAAAGAAAGATGTACGCGTTGTGTAAAAGAAATAGAATCGTGGTTGAAACGATTAGGATTAAATAGACAACTTAGTGATTATGGTATCGCAGAATCTGATTTAGAAAAATGTTCCTTCATAACTAATAAACCCAGATTATTGGCTGCTTGGGGGAGGGATGTTTCAAATGATGATGTACAGAATTTTTTACGTTTAGTTCTTTGATCATGAATAGTTAAAAAAATCTAAATAGTTTGGAGTTTGGAGGATTGAAAACATGGCAAAACAAAAACCCAATATAATTTTCTTCTTTACTGATCAACAACGGTGGGATACTTGTGGCTGTTATGGACAACCTTTACAAGTTACTCCTAATTTAGATAAATTTGCATCTGAGAACGCTCTTTTCAAAAATGCTTACACTTGTCAACCTGTTTGTGGTCCAGCACGTTCTTGTCTGCAAACAGGCCTTTATCCAACATCGACAGGATGCTATAGGAATGATATTGGCTTACCTATTAATGAAAAAACTATAGCTGAGTATTTTTCAGAATATGGCTATAAAGTTGGTTATATTGGCAAATGGCATCTTGCCTCAAATTATTCAGATTTTTCAGGATCGAATATACCAGAAGGAATGGATAGAAGAGATTATAAAACCACACCTATTCCTATTGAACTGAGAGGAGGATGGAAAGACCAATGGATAGCCTCAGATTTATTAGAGTTTACTTCACATTCATATGATGGGTACCTTTTTGATAAACAAAATAACAAAAAAACAATACCTGAAGGAACCTATCGTGCTGATGCAATAACAGATTGGGCCTTAGATCAAATTCAGGAATGGGGTACTCAGGAAGATCCTTTCTTCCTCTTCTTATCATATATTGAACCACATCATCAGAATGATCATAACCATTATGAAGGTCCTATTGGTTCCAAAGAAAAATTTAAAGATTTTATTCCTCCTAAAGATTTACAAAGCTTAGAGGGAGATTGGAAAGACGAATATCCTGATTATCTTGGTGCAATTAATAATCTTGATTATAATTTTGGTCGTATCTATGAGGTCATTAAAGATCTTGGTATTATGAATGATACCTATTTAATATTCACAAGTGATCATGGATCGCATTTCAGAACAAGAAATAGAGAGTTATTATCAGGTTGCTATGATG
>CAKZLE010000007.1 GCA_937125225.1 uncultured Spirochaetia bacterium | reverse complement strand
CTATGCTTTCAAATATCTAGAGCATCTCTGCTCACAAACTCATTCATGGTTTCCCATAAACGTGCTCGATTGTTATATCAAAAATTGCTTATATCTGTCAACCGTTACTCGATGTTTTTTTCATTTTTGCAGATCTTCAGAAGTTTCAGAAACTTAAAGAAAATCATGCTTTATATTATTTAAAACGTCGATTTTGACAGTTTGCAACCTTGCATCTCAACTCTCGTTTAGCAAGTTTCAATAACATACTGAAATGAACTGATACGGTCAACCCATTCTGAAATAATATTTGACTTTTCTGCTAAAGCATGAGTTTAAACATCATGACTACGTAACCTTTTGGAACAATCATCTCATATATTCATCTATATGAAAGCTGCTTCAGTATAACTAAATATCTTATAGGATCATTGAATTCAAAGAATGCCAGCATTGCTTTTAATATTCCTTTTTTTCTATAATAGATTTCGAATAATGTTTGTAAAATAATTCATATTTCTAATCGATTAGTATAAAAAATCAAATGTAATAATATAGAATAATTGAGATTCTTAGTTCAGTTCTTGGTTAGTACCTATAAGATTTTCGAAATAATGATGAAAACTAAGAATTAAAAAATGAAACTTGTAAAACAAATCTTTAATTTTCCGAGTAATTATTCTACAAAACAGAGTTCAACGGTGAATCAGAATAAAAACTTTCAGAATTACTTGTTAATTCATGGTAATAAGATTCACTACTCGTAGTCGCTATAACCCTAAAGCATCAGCCTCTTCCCTGGGAAAATCAATATGCATATTATTACCATCCGGATCGGAAATATAAACCTGAAGGATTCTTAATTCTGGAACGCGGTAACTTTTAAAGGGAATTTTCATCTCATGTAGAATTTCTAAAAAGGATTTGAGCTCTTGAGCTCTGAAAGCCATATGTTCCATCTGAGGATCATCTGGAGTTTTCTGTTCATCAACAGCTAGGAGATGAATCATAGGCCAATCTCCCCTGTAAAGCCATGCACCTACTACACCAAAGGGCGGACGATAGCCTTCAGATAAACCTAATATTTTCTCATACCAGATAATCATTTCAGGCATTCTTGTAGTTTTCAAATTGATATGTTCTAACATTATTATATTCATTTTAATATCCCTCGTTAATTTTTAATCAGTAATCTTCATTGATAGCATACTGATTCTTATAGACTACGTATACCTATTGTTTTATGCAAGAATCTTTTTGTATAGAACTCTAGCATCAATCATACTTATTCGAATTCCCAGTTTTTTTCATTCTCTTATCTCATTTTTAAAAATATAGCCTTTAATGAACCTAACTCTTATTTCCTTTAACAATGCCGAACTAGAAGAGAATACTTACATTGTGTTAAAAGAAATACTGGTTTTTTTGATAAAGCTTATCTAAGCAGCAATTCATTGATCTGAGTCCCTTTGAATAAACACCATTAAAAGAATATCACCTCATTATATAGCATTTTGATGTTATATTATTTTTCTCTGAACAGATCAAAATCTAATTACTCTTGCTTTTAACTATGAATCACTCTTTGAGCGGTTTCTCTAGAGTTACTCTTACTTTGGTCCTATTCTTTACTTCTACCCGAATCATTAGTATCAAGAGCATCGCAGTACAGAAAGTAGCTCTTAATGAATATATAGCAGCTAACACCCCATTAGCGGTTAATAAAGAAAGAATAGAAACCAAAAATAATAAGATCCAGGTTAAAAAAGACTCACGGTTCCTACCTGACCTCCACATTCTATTATAAACGGGAAAATAGGCAATGAACTGAATCAACTGGAGACTAAGATTTGTTACAAAATGTGCTTTAGAAAAATACCAAAAGACTAGTATCAATAAAACGATGCAAAGGCATTTGATTTCAAATATATTAAAACGGGTTTCCTTGGATCCAAATATTAATATCACTATACTTAGTGTGCCACACAGAACAATATCTGAGGTATTCAAAATATTATCCAAAGGAGTATAGGACCCTTCACACAGATAACTTATGAGAGATCCAATAACAGCAAAGGTAAAAAAAGCCACATGGCCAAAGAAGGTTCGATTTTCTGCTTAATGATTAAAACCGTATTCCTAATTAATATGACTGAATTAATTACAAGCACACCAAAGAAAGCAATTTTATCCATTAAAAACATCCTCTATCAAAATTCAACCAACTACAAAACTTTATAAGAATCCTATTTTTACTATCTAGTTACTTTTTAATGAGACAAAAGGGACTGGGAAAATAGATAACAAGGATAGTACACTAAGTACTATTTTCACCCCTTATTTTGATAATTATCAATAGTTATATACAATAAAGAATAATCCCTGTCTAGTTCACACTTATATAACTGTATACTAAACTTAACAGAAAAGAGATAGGTATAATACAAACAGAGAGTTCTCAAATTGCATATACAAAGCAACTTAAGTATAATCCTTTACTGTTACTATTTTTGCAAATCATAGACTAATTTTCACCATAGAAAAAAGGCTCTTGAATAAGATCTATATGAAATGAAATAATTGTAAAGATAGAAAAGGGCAAGACCACTGTTTAAGTGTAAGTACTAATCGAACACAAAAACATGCTATCCTTACTACAGTTTATTGAAACCGCTGCTCCAACATATCGAACAACTCCAGATACCATATCACAACCCTTTAGGGAAGGCTGTAAAATGGGCCCTACACCAAGTATCCCATGAGAGGAAGAGCCCTCCATACACACCATCAATTAGCAACAATAATCATCGATCACGAGACTAGAAAGGCCTTGTTTTTAGAAACATGAAACTCAAAGATACAGTTACATCCCTTCCTTGATTTTATTGAAAGAAAGCTCGTTAAGGGAAGAGTAAACCATCTCAATGGACATAAATGCACAAAATGATGCGGCCATCCGAAATCGGTATTCTCACCTCATAGTGGTCTTTGATCCCTACCATAACGCAAAGAACTATAATGATCGGGTAATCTCTGAACTGCGCAAAAAAGAACAGAAGCATCTGAAAGGTGGTATAGAAAAAGCAAAGAGAGTTACCAATGTAAAGACTTCAGAGTTTTTATTCAAAACACATAACCAGCACATGGCTACTAAACATGTTTGAAGATATCTTTCAATCCCTACCGGAAAGAGAAAATGGTTTATGACCTATGAGAGAAGACTACAGGATATCTTATCTATCTAGAAAGATCTCCAGACTACCTATATACTCATTGAGATGCTCAAACTTGGGTTTAGCTGTAATGATCATAGTACATTTCATAAAAACCTTGAGTATTGGCTTGCGGTGACTCAAAAGTTAGACTTCAGTTGCTTACCAGTTTGTGTAAGATGATTGAGAAAAGACTTCCTGGAATTGTGAAACTTCCCATCTACCCTATCTCAAACTGACCTTTAGAAGGAACATATAATTTGATCAAGAAGATACGACGACAAATTTGTAGGTATAAGATCAGGAATATTTTTTTGAAGATTACAAAACGCTACCACGAGGCATCCGAAACTAAAATCATTCCAATCATAATAATATTCTGCTTAAATTATAAAGTGTTAGACAATACTACATAAATCCAAGACTAAATGTTACAGGCCCTCTACTATCTCCCCGGACGCAACAAGACCTCTACCGAAGTAGAGGTCAATGCAGCTGTCTGAAGAGACAGCGGTTCACAGGATAAAAAAAAG
>CAKZLE010000006.1 GCA_937125225.1 uncultured Spirochaetia bacterium | reverse complement strand
GCTCCTGCCATACCCGCTACCATCAATACTGCTACTACTAATCCGACTTTCTTGAAACCATTTCTCTTTTTCATCTTGTTGCTCCTATTCGATTCATGTTTTTTTGTTTTACTTATCTTGTTTGTCTTAATGACTGATTAGAATATAATCGGTGCAGATGGAGAGAGTATGGGGTGTTTGTGAAGAGTAGGTGTAGTTTCTTGTATATGAGATGAATCTGTTATGAGATGAGAAGGGGCCTCATATCTTTAGATAAAGGCCCCTTGTATCGATAATACCTGATAAGTGTTATAGGAGAGTGGCGATAGTATCACTTTTCAGGACTTGTCCTGAACTCACAACCTTCTCATCGATTACTAACGCAGGCATGGACATGACCTTATAGGCCATGATCTGAGCTAGATCTGTTATCTTAATCACTTCAGCACTCTTACCGGAGATCTCAAGAGCTTCAGCTACATTGCTGTAGAGCTTCTGACATTTTGGACAACCTGTCCCAAGAACTTTGATTACCATATTATTACCTCTTAATCATTAAAATACTAAATTGAAGATCCAACCTGCACAAGTGAACAATACGAGAAGGAGAAAGAAGAAGATCACTAACAGTTTTGGTTTCATAACCTGTTTTAGGAGGACGAATTCAGGGAAACTCGCAGCGACCGTACTCATCATCAATGCAAGTGTCGTACCGACAGGTAACCCTTTGTTCAATAGACTTTCTGCGATAGGGATCATTCCTGTCGCATTCGAGTAGAGTGGGATCCCTAGAAGTACAGCTGCTGGGACAGACCACCATTGTCCTTCCCCAAGATGTTGAGCTATGAAATCATTGGGAACGAAACCATGCAGTGCGGCTCCGACACCGACACCAATCAATACCCATTTCCAGATTCTTCCAAAGATTGTCTTGACCTCTGTTTTCGCAAACTCATGTCGCTCTCTAAGAGAGAGACGTATTCTTTCCTTTTCTAGATCTTTCTTGTCAACGCCTGCAGCCAAAGCTGAGGCTTGATTACCCAGATCAGTCAGATATCGTTCTGCGCCGATTGCATCAAGGAATAGTCCTCCCAGGATTCCTGCTGCCATCCCAGTAGTGATGTAGATGATAGTGAACTTAAGACCGAGAAGACCTCCGAGTAGGGCAATCGCCACCTCGTTTATCATAGGGGAGGTGATTAGAAAAGCCATGGTGATCCCAAGAGGAATACCAGCTGATGTGAATCCCAAGAACAGGGGGATACTAGAACAGGAACAGAATGGAGTGATAGCCCCAAAAAGTACAGCTATGAGATATCCGAAACCACGTGACTTACCATGGAGAAAGGCTCGGACTCTCTCTGTATCAAGACCTGCTCGGAGGATCGCTATGATATAGATCATCACAACGACCATGAAGTAGATCTTTGTCACATCTTCGATGAAGAAGTGTACGGAATGCCCTATCGAGGAGCCATCTTCAAGGCCCAATAGGTTGAAAGTCACTAGGTCTGCAAGGATCGTGAAAATCTTAAACATGATATACCTCAGTTACCTCTCTAAAGATCCAGGGAGGGTTAATACGAAATCTCTTATCTGGTCTCTGACTGCTCGGTAACAATCGAGTTTTTCCTCTTTTCCATCGACTTCTGCTGCAAGTTTAGGTGGGTCATCGAATCCCACATGGATAACAGTACTTTTCCCGAGATATACAGGACAGTTCTCGTGGGCATGTCCACAGACTGTCACCACATAATCGAAGATGGTATCCTTGAACTCTGATGCGAGTTGTGATGTATGAGTAGAGATATCAACACCGGACTCTTCCATGACCTGTACCGCATTCGGGTTTAGTCCATGTGTCTCTATTCCAGCTGAATAGGCTTCGATCACATCACCTTTCAGTGAATTTGTCCAACCTTCAGCCATCTGAGACCTGCAGGAGTTACCTGTACAAAGAAAAAGTATCTTGATCATTGTTTTACCTCAATATTTCTATATATTGCGAAATATAATAACAAGTACTTGATTTGTCAACCGCTAATCAGTATATTTATGGTGGATCTAGGATATTTCGATGAGGTAAAATATTATGAGAGAAGCAGTTCAGATGATGAAAGCTTTAGGAGATGAGAACAGGTTCAGGATCTTCATGATACTTGCAAACAAGAAGATGTGTGTCTGTGAACTTCTGCAGATCCTTGATATAGCAGGATCTACCCTATCAGCTCATCTAAAGGTATTGAAGACTGCAGGTCTTATAGAACAGAAAAAGGATGGGCGTTGGATAGAGTATGGTATCAGCTCTGATAATAAGCGGGTCTTTGAACTCTATTCCCTCCTGTTTGAGTCGATAACAGTTGATGATTCACAATTGAAAGCTGATCTTATGTTCGCATCGACTCTGACTAGAGAGAGCTGTGCTGCAAAACTATAGATCTAGTGTAAGATGGGAATCAGCATAGAGAAGGTGCTTCCTTGGCCTTCTTCACTTTCAACGGAGATTCCACCTTGATGGTCTTTGATAATCCCCCAAACTGCTGATAAACCCATGCCAGACCCTTTCCCTTCAGGTTTTGTCGTATAAAATGGGTCAAAGATATGTTTCAAGATCTGTGCATTCATTCCGCACCCATCATCTTTTATGACAAGTTTCAAGAAATCCTCAGTTTGTGCCTCAATGGACAATTGGGACCTCTTGTTCTCCATTAACTGACAATTAGTCGTTGTTATCTCTATGACACCGTTACCTTCTATGGCATCCCGGCTATTGAGCATGATATTCAAGATGACGGTATGTATCTGATTCGAGTCTCCTTTGAGGATATAGTGTTCTGCAGTCAAATCCTCTCTGATGATGATCGTCTTTGATATCGTATGCTCTAGCAGGGTAGTGATCTCATGAATCAGTTCATGAATATTGAAGGGTTGCTTGTAGACTGGGGCGGTCCTTGAATAGGAGAGAAGCTGTTTTATCAGTTGTTTAGACCTGTTACAGCCAATCAAGGCCTGTTCTACATATTCATTGACTTTTGGACTACAGTTCTCAAGCTGAATCAGTTCAGTGTATCCCATGATCGCTGCAAGTTGATTATTGAAATCATGTGCAATACCGGCTGCTAACTGTCCGATCGCATCCATCTTCTGAGACTGTCTTATCATCTGCTCCATCTCAAGGCGTTGTGTGATGTCATTGATGATGGAATAGAGGATAGTCTTACCTTTCAAGACTATGGGACTAGAGAAGGTCTCTACCTGTTTGATCTCACCATTCTTGCATCGATGTAAGAAGGTAAAGCCGGTATTCTCGAAATCTATTACAGATTTCATCGCATCTTTGAGTTTTTCTTGAGGTAAGGTATTGATCTCATGGATCGAGAGTTCTAAGAGTTCTTCATGAGAATACCCATAGAAGTTGATTGCAGCACTGTTTGCCTCTAAAATTCTTCCATCTTCTGGGTCGATGAGTAGCATGATGGACATATTACTATCGAATAGTGCCTGATATTTAGCCTTATTGAGGCTTACCTCTTCATGCAGTCTTTGGGTCTCAGTAATATCATGAAAGTGACAGTAGGTCTGGATGAACTTGCCTTCACTGTCTGTTCGAATCATTCCATTGAAGATGACTGTCTTGAATACTCCAGAAGTTGTTCTCATCTGAAAGATCACGTCGTGGATCTCTCCTGCCGCTTTGAATCGAGCAAAATTCTTAGAGAAATCTTCTCTTCCCTTATCTGTCAGATAATCTCCAAACCAGGAGCCAATGACCTTATCCCTCTCATATCCGAGGGTGTCTAACCATCGTTGATTCACATCTAGGATATGGCCCTGTTCATCAAGAGATTGATAACTCAAGGGGGAATCCTGTAATACTTTTCTTATCTGATCCTCCACTAATTTGAGTTCATTGAACTCGATAGTGATCTCATAATGGTGTTCGAGCATGTTAAGGGTGCCAAGAATGAATTCAAGATCTTCCTGATCCCAAGAGGCAGAGGTCGTATCTGTGAAGATCAATAATCCGATACAGGAACCTGCGACATCTATCGGGAATGCGACGTGATCTCCATCACTGCTGAATGGGACAGACTTCAGATCTGTTCTGTTGGACGTTGTCTGTTTTTCTAATAAACGGGCGACTTTCATCAGAAACTTGGGACTCAGCGTATCTCCAGTGTGTAAATAGGAGAATGATCGTCTTCCTACATCCCAATCGGAAGAATTCATTCCCTGTAATAAGAGGGGGAACGAAGTAAAGAGGATTATCTGTGAGCAGGGGGTATTCTCCCTCATGATACGAATCACATTGAAACTATCAGGTAATGAGTTCTTATCATTTAATAGTTCTGCAATTGAGAAGACCGCGGAGAGTTTATTCTTAGACACATTCAACCTCAGTACAATGATATCTTGCTATGGCACATTTGTATAGAGATTTTATTTCTTTGGCAATATATCGGTAATGGAACCATCCACAATCTCACTGCTTAATCCAAAGGTCTCACTCAAGGTCGGATGAGGATGGATGGTCTTCGCGATATCTTCAGCGACCGCACCCATCTCGATAGCAAGGACTGCCTCCGAGATCAACTCTCCAGCATGGGCACCGGTGATGCCTGCCCCAAGGATTCTCCCGTGGTTCTTATCGAAGAGGACCTTGCTCATGCCCTCAATAGCCTGTTCACTCAAGGCTCTGCCACTAGCTCTCCAGGGGAATGAGCCTTTCTCATATTCGATGCCCTGTTCCTTTGCCTCTTTCTCTGTCAGACCTACCCATGCGATCTCCGGTGAGGTATAGGCTACAGAGGGGATTGCTGTCGGGGTGAAGGCTGAAGCCTGTTCACAGGCGACTTCAGCTGCGACCTTACCCTGGTGGGTCGCTTTATGGGCAAGCATAGGGTTCCCAACAATATCCCCTATGGCAAAGAGGTGGGGATATGCGACCTGCCTCGTATCAGTGGTGATGAATGATCTCTGATCAAGTTTGATTGAGGTATGCTCGATCCCGATGAGATCGGTATTCGGTCTTCTCCCAACCGCAATGAGTACCGCATCGGCAAGAAGAGTCTCTGGGGCCTTCTTACCCTCGAGTGAGAGGATCACCTCGTTTCCCGAGGTGACTATCTTAGTTACCTTTGTAGAGGTATAGACTCCGGAAAAGGTCTTCTTAGTTGCTATGACTAGTGGTCTCTTGAGATCTTTATCGGCTGCGGGGATCAATTCTTTCATCATCTCGATCATCGTGATCTCAGATCCTAGACTGTGGTAGATCTCTGCGATCTCAAGACCTATGATCCCTCCACCAATGATCGTGAGACGATTGGGTATGCTCTTGAGAGCCAAAGCGTCAGTAGAGTCCCAGATACGTGGATCGGTATGATCGACTTCAGGGATTTTATTTGGTCTTGAGCCTACAGCGATGATACAATCCGTGAAGCTGATCTCGAGATCCTCTTCTGGAGTAGTGACTAGTAAAGAGTTATCTGAAGTGAAGGTCCCACTCCCGGTGACTCGTTCTACCGATCTTGCTTCACATAACTTATCGAGTCCAGAGGTCAGTGAAGTTACTACCTGTTCCTTATGTGATCTGATCCTAGCCAGATCTATCGTTGGAGCAGAGAACTCTACACCTATACTTTTCAGTAGCTCAGTCTGTTTGAGTACCCCGGATATATGGAGTAGCGTCTTTGAGGGGATACACCCTACGTTGAGGCAGACTCCTCCCAAAGTGGGATTCTTATCGATCAATGTCACAGATCTTCCCAGATCTGCAGCCCTGAAGGCTGCAGTATACCCGCCAGGACCTCCTCCCAGTACGACTAGGTCTCGTGTTATCTTTCTCATAGCAGTATCCTTCTGATATCTGAGAGGGTCTTTGACAGATCCCTGGTGAATCGAGCACCGGCCGCACCATCAATAACTCTGTGGTCATATGCAACCGAGAAGGGGAGTACATCTCTTGGTTTGAACGTCTGTCCATCCCAAAGAGGGGTCTTCTTTGTCCGAGAGACTCCGAGTATCGCAGTCTGAGGTGCATTGATGATAGGGGTGAACCCTGTTCCGCTGATTCCGCCAAGGCTTGAGATCGTGAAGGTCCCTCCACTGATATCAGTTGCATTGAGTCTTCCTTCCCGTGCTCTGCTACTCAGTTCGAAGAGCTCGAGAGCCAGCTCTGAGGTGCTCTTGGTATCTGCATCATGGATGACTGGGACTACGAGTCCATCGGGTGTATCGACTGCGATCCCAATATGATATTGCCTTCTCAGGATCAATTCACCAGCGATCTCATCGAATTCTGCATTGAAGGCAGGGTGCCTTCTTAGAGAAGAGATGAGAGCCTGTATGATGAACGGAAGTATTCTGATCTTCGCAGCTCCCGTATATTCATCTTTTAAGGTCCTTCTAAAATCTTCGAGATCTGTGATATCGGCCTCATCGAACTGAGTGACATGTGGGATCTTCTGCCAGCTATCGAGAATATGTGGCCCTGATAATCTCTGGATCCTAGATAGGGGAACTCTCTCATCCTCTGATCTCATACTTTGCGAGACCTTTGAAGTCTCTTCTCGTTTAGGAGATACGAGAGAATCGATGTCCTCTTTAAGGATTCTCCCATGAGGGCCTGTTCCTGTTACCCTATCGAGGGGGATCTTCTTGTCTCTGGCATATTGCCTGAGCGATGGGGTCGCATGGTAGAGGCCACTCTTTCCCCTTGGAGATTCGTCCTCTTCATTGAGGTTCTCTGTCTTCTGTTCTTTCACAGGAGTAGCTGGTTCATCTTTGATGAGAGCCTCTATTGTCTCGATCTCTACGAAGGGCATCCCTTCTGAGACGAGGTCTCCCTCCCCTACAAGCAGGGCTACGACCGTACCTGAGATTCCGGTTGGAATATCGGTAACAGCTTTCGCACTCTCCAGGGAAAGGATAGAACTCTCTTCTGTCACCTCTTCTCCTACTGAGACAAAGAGTTCCAAGACCGGCACCTCTTTGAAATCCCCGATATTGGGTATGTTCACTATCTGTTTTGCCATATCTTTCTCCTCTTAACTCAGCAATGGGTTCGGTTTCTCACGATCAAGTGAATATCTGTCTATAGCAGCGGAGACCTCTGTCCTTTCGATCTTTCCCTCATCAGCTAGGCTCGAGAGTGCTGCGATAACGATATAGAAACGGTCTACCTCGAAGAACTTTCGGAGGTTGACTCGGGAGTCACTACGTCCGAAACCATCAGTACCGAGTATCCTGACCTGAGACTGAGGAATCAGTCTTCTGATCTGCTCAGGATAGGCCTTCACATAATCGGTGCTGATGACTACCGGTCCCTCATGACCCTTCATGATCTGAGTGAGATAGGGGATTCTCTGTGGGGCCTCGGGATGCATCATGTTGAACCGTTCCACCTCTACTCCCTCACGATCAAGCTCGTTGATTCCCGGTATACTCCAGATATCTGATCCGATCGAGTGATTCTCCTCTAATAGTCGAGAAGCTTCTATCACCTCTCTGAGGATCGTTCCACTTCCCATGAGTTGGACTTTCGCCTTTGAGTCTTCCGAAGCTCCTTTGAAAAGGTATCCACCTTTGATGATATTCTCTTCGATCCCTTCGGGCATCTGTGGATGCGTATAGTTCTCATTCATGAGTGTGATGTAGTAGAAGATATCCTCATGTTCTTCATACATCCGTTTAAGTCCATCATGTACGATGACAGCTAGTTCATAAGAGAAGGTTGGGTCATAAGCCTGGCAGGTCGGGTGTGTTGCAGCTATCAGGAGTCCGTGACCATCCTGATGCTGTAACCCCTCTCCATTGAGAGTAGTCCTTCCTGCAGTCGCTCCCATGAGGAAGCCTCTTGCTCTACTGTCTCCAGCAGCCCAGATGAAGTCATCGATCCTCTGAAAACCGAACATTGAGTAGAAGGTGTAGAAGGGGATCATCGTCTTACCATGGTTTGCATAAGAGGTAGCTGCGGCTACCCAAGAAGAGATTGCCCCAGCTTCGGTGATACCCTCTTCAAGGATCTGCCCCTTCTTATCCTCTCTGTACCACATCAAGGATTCTGAATCCTGTGGTTCGTACAGCTGTCCTGTAGGAGCATAGATCCCGATCTGTCGAAAAAGCCCCTCCATACCAAAGGTCCTTGCCTCATCGGGGATGATCGGTACGATTCGCTGTCCTATCTCTTTGTTCTTGATCAGACTTCCAATGAGTCTCACAAAGGCCATCGTCGTAGATAGTTCTCTCTCCTGAGAGGATGCAAGCAATCCCTTGAAGGATTGTAGAGGTGGAATCGTCAACTTCTCACCTGTTGGGTCTCTATAGGGAACAGGGCCCCCAAGTGCTTTTCTCTGTCTTTGAATGAATTCGTACTCTTTCGACCCCTTCTCAGGTTTGATGAAGGGGAGAGCTTCCAACTCTCCATCTTCTAAGGGAATATGATAGCGGTCTCTAAAGGCCTTTAAGGACTCGAAGTCCATCTTCTTCTGATTATGGGTTCCCATGGCAGCTTCACCGACAGTACCCATCCCATACCCTTTGACCGTCTTCACAAGAATAGCGGTCGGTGTCTGTTCGTGGTTCATTGCCTCTTGGAAGGCTGCATAGATCTTTCTTGGATCATGTCCACCTCGGGTCATCTGCCAGAGCTCTTTGTCGCTCTTATCTGCGATAAGAGATTCGAGATAAGGATCATCCCCAAAGAGTCTTTCTCTCAGATATTTGGGACCTCGTGCCCGTATCGTCTGGAAGTCACCATCTACGAGTGTTGCGAATCTTTTGAGGAGGAGTCCTTTTGTATCACGTGCTAGGATATCATCCCATTCGGTTCCCCAGATCACTTTAATCACATGCCAACCGGCACCGGTGAACTTCCCCTCCAGCTCCTGGATGATCTTGCCATTACCTCTGACTGGCCCATCGAGTCTCTGGAGATTACAGTTCACGACACAGATCAGATTATCAAGGTTCTCTCTTGCTGCAAGAGTAAGAGCTCCAAGAGATTCAGGTTCATCTGATTCTCCATCTCCCATGAAGATCCAGACTTTTCTGTCACCACTGTCTTTGATCCCACGAGCCTGGAGATATTTCATGAATCGTGCCTGGTAAATCGCCATATGGGGACCGAGTCCCATCGATACGGTAGGGAACTGCCAGAAATCAGGCATCAACCATGGATGAGGATAGGAAGGTAGTCCCTTTCCTTTCGTCTCTACTCTAAAATTCTCCAACTGTTCTTCTGTCAGTCGGCCCTCAACGAAGGCTCGAGAGTACATTCCAGGTGCAGAATGCCCCTGAAAGTAGATGAGATCCTGTCCATAGGTGGAATCAGGGCCTTTGAAGAACCAATCGAAGCCCACCTCATACATGGCAGAGGCTGAAGAGAAACTTGCTATATGCCCTCCAAGCCCTTTCCCATCCTTGTTCGCTCGTGCAACCATAGCCATGGCATTCCATCGGACGAAGGCTGCCACGTTTCTAGCAGTGAATGAGTCCTCTTTCGGGATCATTGCTGAATTCTCGGGGTGTAGGGTATTTGCATAGGGAGTGATCACACCAGGAGTCGTATCAACTCCTTTTGCTCTTGCGGTATCGGTGAGTTCTCGCAGAAGGAAGTCAGCTTTTTCAGCTCCTTCATAGGCGATGACTCCAAGAAGAGAGTCTTTCCAATCTTTGGTCTCTTCCGTATCTGTATCTAGGTAGACGGCCTTTTTCATCAATGCCTCCATACTCTTGGTCATGGCACCTCTTGTAGTTGAACCTATAGTAGTATGGTGTCTCCCATCTTTTTGTTAGTAGTATTATTATAACATCGTTAAGAAAAAATTTCAGGTCAAGTTTAATCAAAGGGTTTTATTTAAAACTGACAAAAATAGTAGTATATTAGATTCAGATAGAAAATGATGGTTGGAGAAATATATGATAAGACCTATTTGGATTCTTATAACGATTCTTTTTATGGTTGGCTTTGGTATCTTGGCGGCAGTCCAGAATAGTTCAGGAGTCCCTGTCTCATCGAAAAAAGAGATCACTGATACGATAGATCTTTCTTTATACGATGAGTATGAGAGTGCTGTTTTTGCAGGTGGATGCTTCTGGGGAGTCGAATTCTTCTTCGAACAGCAAGAGGGTGTAGTCGCTGCATTCTCAGGATACACCGGTGGTAAGAAGGATGATCCAAGTTACCAGGATGTCCTGACCGGACGTTCTGGCCATGTGGAGGCTGTCATCATCTTCTATGATCCTGAAGTCACAGATTACAGGACTCTAGCAACATATTTCTTTGAGATACATGATCCCGAACAGAAGGACGGTCAGGGACCTGATATAGGGAATCAATATCTTTCAGTGATCTTCTATGATTATGAGGTTGAGCGCGAGACAGCACATGAGTTGGTAGAAATCCTGGAAGCTGAGGGATACGAGATAGCGACGACCATTCAGAGAAGATCAGCATTCTGGCCTGCTGAGAACTACCACCAGGACTATTATGAAAGAAAGCGGGCACTTCCATATTGTCATATCTATACACCAAGATTCCCATAGTCTATGATGAATCATGAATAAACGGTATCTATCCATTGTCGTACTCATAATAGGTCTATGCATTGGCTTTTTCGGGTGTGTCTCCCCTAGGTGGGAACCATCTAATCCTTTGAACAGGATGGCAGACCCTCCCGTAGAGGTCTTACCTGCGAAAAAAGAGCTCGGTAGTATAGACTCCTATGCAGTGATGCTTCAGGGGGATGTCTTCGAAGAACTCGATCACCTTGAGAGTGATCTTCTTGTCATCGACTATTCGCGAGACGGAACGGGGAAGACTGCCTATACCAAAGCAGAGATCCAAGAGCTTCATGCATATACCGGGGGAGTGATCCTCTCCTATTTGAGTATAGGAGAGGCCGAGCGATACCGTGACTATTTCAAGAGTTCCTGGTTATCTCAGCTCAATCGAAAACCCTATCCCTATACTCCAGATTGGATCAGTTGTGAGAATCCGAATTGGGAGGGTAACTATCCCGTAGCCTATTGGATAGAAGAGTGGCAGCAGATCGTATTGGGTAATGCAGAACTCATGATCAAGAATGGCTTTGATGGCCTCTTCCTTGATATCGTAGATGCTTTTGAGTATTGGGCTGACCCTGATTGTACTGAAGAGCCGCTAGCTCGCGAAATCACAACAGCCTATATGGTGGACTTCGTGGTAAGGATCGCAGAGCATATTAGGAGTATCGATCCTGAGGCTATCCTCATTGTTCAGAATGCAGAATATATTCTCCATTATGCTGATGAACGGTATCTTCAAGTGATCGATGGACTCAATCTGGAATCTCTCTATTTCAAAGATCAGAAAGAGCGTGAATCCGATCGTACTGAAAGACGATTCTTCTATATCGATCAGTTTCAGGATGCAGGAGTCGCCGTATTCGCCATAGATTATATCTATGATGGGGATGTGACCTCAGAACTTCATTGGTATACAGAACTCACTAGATCCGATGGGATAACAGGATATCCTGCTCATGAAGATGTGAGCTTGAAGCAGATAACTCCCTATTGGATATATCAGTAGGGAGAGACTCTTATGCTTTATAAAAGGTTTATCTGTTTAAGGCGCTTTCGGTAGATGAGAACACCTAAAAACCAGAAGGCTTTCAGCTGTCTTATACGAGGTTCATCTATGGTTTATAGTTCCACTCGATCTTGTCTTCACTCGTGTCTTCTGTCCATGCGCTATTCCATCCTGACGGTTTTGATTCGATTTCACAGTAGATATCTGTTATATTATGGCCGCTTGTCTGATTAGTGAATTTCTACCGGAATCCCCTGTTCCACGAGGAGTCTGAAGAACTCCCTTGATACGACGGGGTCTTCTACCGTACGGGTGAAGTTCACATGAATCTCCTTATCATAACCCACGAGACCACAATTCTCAGGATTGATTCTGTTTGGTCCTAGGAGAAAGTCAAAATGTGAGACACTCTTTGATAACTCCTCTGGTAAGCTGATCTTCCCGAGATTTGATAGAGTTCCAGAGTGTAACCGCTCACCTCTATTCTTCTCCCCTCTTTGATGAAGGAGTTTCCAGGTATAGAGGTGATTGATGAGGCTAGAGCGGATAGCAGATGATATATTCTTCTTCTGTAGATCGAAGCGCATAGAGTGATACACGTGATGGACGATCTCTGAGAAGTCATAACTGCCGAGTCCTGTATGAATCTCAGGTCTGATGAACAGGGAGAAGTTTCGTAGTGTCTTTGAATCATAGAGCTTTCTGAGATCTACCGGGATACTCAGCCTTATCGGGGTCCTTTTTGCCGAACTCTTTCTCTGTATTCTGTATAGAGCATACAGATAGACTGCTGCAAGATATTCGGTGATCGTGATCTTATAGGTTTCAGTCTTGGCTTTGAGATCTTCGATCCTGATGGTCCCCGTGATATATCTGATCGTATGATTCTCTATGGCTCTACCAGTAGTATGGAAGGCATTCCCTGAGATTTTAGAAGAGGGGATCTCTTGTCTATAATAGGTTTTGAAGGTGTCTTCAGTCTCCTGCTGTTTCGATGATGATCCCGGTTCTAGGATCAGATTACTCTCAGGGATCTTCATGCCTGCTAACCTATGATAGGTAAGGATAAGACTTTTAAGAATATCCAGGACGCCATGTCCATCTGTGAGAGTATGAGAAGCCGTGATCCCAATACTGTCTTCAGTATATATGATACTTAAAGGTTCCGTGCTTTTAGGATAGAGAACAGTCCTGTCCTGCCTAGATAGGGGGGTGACCTGCGGGGTATGACCATCAAAGATGAGAGAGGAGGAAAGCAACCACCTCTTTTCCTTGACCTGAATGAAACTGAATCTCGGAGTTATGGTATCCACGGCCTTCTGTAATAGGTGAGGATCTACCTTTTTTGTTAAAGTCGCGCTTACCATGAAGCGTGAAGGCATGGATTTCATCTCTAATGATGGGGTGAACTTTTGTGTCTCACCGTTGATCTCAGTTGAAAGTTGATTTTTACTCATTGCATGTATTGCCCTATATTCATTATACTTTTTATTCTATATTTGTTGCTATAATAACAGGTAGTAGTCGTATTAGCAAATAGTTCGTTCTATCAAGGGGTATATATGGATTTCTATGATGTGGTAAAGACTCGGTTCAGTGTGAGGGCCTATGAAGATAGACCGGTAGAGCGGGAGAAACTCGATCGTATTCTTGAGGCTGCAAGATTGGCTCCATCAGCAAAGAACCTGCAGGAATGTTGCTATGTAGTAGTGACTGATAGGGAAAAACGTGAGCAGTTGATCTCAGCTGCTGCAGGCCAGCGCTTTGTCGGGCAGGCTCCGGTAGTGATCGTCTGTTGCTCGACTGGGGATAAAGACAGTCTTATGCGATGTGGACACTCTCGATATACCATAGATTCAGGGATCGCAATAGAGCATCTTGCACTTGCAGCAGCAGCAGAGGGGCTTGGTAGTTGTTGGATCGGCTCGTTCTACCCTGACCAAGTACGTGAGATCCTGAATATCCCCGAGGATATAGAGGTCGTAGAGTTGCTTCCGATCGGCTATCCTTCCCCCGAGGCACAATCAGTTAGAGGGCGAAAGGATATAGAAGAGATCGTCTGTTATGACACATGGAGTTTATAAAAAAAAGATGGTAAGACTTCAGGAATTCACTACAGAGCATATACCGCAACTCCTCTCGTGGGCTAATGAATCAGATGAGAGAGAACTTCTGCTATGGGCAGGACCGGTATTCTCATACCCTCTTACTGAACAACAGGTATCTGACTTTCTCATACAGAAGAGGAACTCGATCCTCTTCTGTATTCTCCTAGATGAGAGTCCGGTCGGTATCATAGAATTAGGTGAGATGAGCCCTGTCCATCAGAATGGTAGGATTCAGAAGGTCTATATCGGGGATACTTCTGCACGTGGGAAGGGGGTGGCGTCCAAGGCTCTCGAAGCGGTGATAACCCTTTGTAGAGACGAGTATCGTTACCACAAGGTCACCTTGGGGGTCCTCGCTGGGAACCGTGCTGCATTTCGCTGTTATATCGGGCTGGGCTTTGAGGTAGAAGGAGTGAGAAAACAGGCACGGCTGTTTCATGGTAACTGGTATGATCTCATAGATATGGCTCTGTTCCTCAACAGTTCCCAAAGCAGGATCGATTTCAAGAGTCCCACCTTCTCCTTCAAGACTGAGAGACTCACTGTGCGTTCAGCTATCCCTTCAGATGGCAGAGCTGCATTGGCCTATTATCAGAAGAATAGAGAGTTCTTAAGAACCTATGGTCCCCCAAGACCCAATAAGTTCTTCACCCTCTCAGTCCAAGAGGATATGATCCTACAGGATATTCAGTGGGAGAGAGGGCTGAAAGGTATTAGGCTCTGGATCGAGAAAAAGGATCAACCTGGTGTATTCATTGGGAACATGAGTCTTTCTCAAGTCGTACAGGGGTTTTTCAAATCAGCCTTTCTCGGTTACCAACTCGATGTTGATGAGGTGAGAAAGGGCTATATGAGTGAAGCATTGCCCCTACTGCTGAAGACTGGTTTTGAGAAGTTAGACCTGCATCGGATAGAGGCGAACATCATGCCAGAGAACCGGGCATCGATCGCGACTGCCATGAAACTCGGCTTCTCCTTCGAGGGGGAGGCTTCTGATTACCTTTTCATAGAGGATAGTTGGAAGGATCATGGTCATTTCACACTACTAAGAGAAAATCAGGGCAAATAACCAAACAGACTCTTGACGATTGGCTCCTCTTATTGTATATTTAGCATATGCCAATAAAGAATATACAAAGAGTATGTTCGAAGGAGTGCAATATGCCAAGAAGAGATGGTACAGGTCCCGAAGGGAAAGGTTCAAGAACTGGTTGGGGATATGGAAATTGTCCTACTCCAGAGGGCGAGGTTAATGAGACTCAGTCTGATGTGAAGACTGCAACAATAGATAGACCCCGCTTTGGAATGGGACGTGGTGCTGGCCGAGGCGCTGGTGGCCGTGGAATGGGAAGAGGCGGTTTTAGAGGTGGTAGAAGATGATCATAGCAATTCCCGTATCAGAGAATAAGGGGCTCGATTCAGCATTGGATCCAAGATTCGGTAGAGCAGCAGGATTCATGCTCTATACGGTAGAGACTGACAAGTTAGAGTATGTATCTAACACACAGAACTATGAGGCAGCACAGGGTGCTGGTATCCAGACGGCTCAGAACCTGTTGAATCAGAAGGCCAATGCTGTGATCTCGGGACTCTGTGGGCCAAAGGCGTTCGCAGTTCTCTCCAAAGCTGGAATAGAACTCTTTTACAGAAAGGGTGGAACAGTCAAGGATGCCCTCGAAGAGTATGAAGCTGGGAAATTGACTTTAGCTAAAGATGCTAATATCGAGGGGCATTGGGTATAAAATCTGTATATAGCATATGCTGGTATTGGATTTATTCGTAAAACAGGTTATAAATAACAGAAGTTTTACCAACGTCGGAGGTTTTTTAATATGAGATATGCGATCCCATGTGTGAACGGTAAATTATGTATGCATTTCGGACATTGTCAGGAATTCGTACTCATCGATACAGATGATGAGAAGAAGAGTATCACGAATACTCAGAAGCTAGTCCCACCCCCACATGAACCAGGTGTTCTACCACAATGGCTCCATGAACAGGGAGCGAATGTGATCATTGCAGGTGGAATGGGTTCTCGAGCTCAACAGCTGTTTCAAGCTAATGATATTCAGGTTGTGACTGGTGCACCATCAGACGACCCTGCTGCAATAGTCAATATCTACATGAATGGTAGCCTTGAGACTGGTACCAATGCCTGTGATCACTAGAATAACCTTGTGATCCACACACCCACAGAAAGAGTGATCTGGTAGTAATCAGGTCACTCTTTTACTATCTGGGGAGACTCCGAGTCTCTGCAGGTAACTCTTCCGATAATTAGTCGGAGCAAGACCGGTATAAGCCTTGAAGGTCCTGCTAAAATGGAACTCACTATAAAAACAGAGTTTTGCTGAAATCTCCTTTACCGAGAGGGTGGTCTCTGCGAGCATCGCACCTGCCGCTTCGATCTTCAACTTCATATAGTATTTCATCGGGGTATTATGTACCCTTCTTTTGAACAGACGGATAAAATAGGACTCATTGAGATTAATATGTGCTGCGATGTCAGAGAGGGTGATCGAGCCCATGACATTGCTTTGCATATAGCTGATTGCCTTCTCGAGATGGATGCTGTCATCTTTTCCATAGGGAGTGATATCATTTTCTGAGAGTTGGTATAAGAAGGAGATCAGTTGATGAACCGCTGAGAGTTGCAGATTTTGCTTTGGGGAGAGCCCCTTCTCCCTGATCTCCTCAAAGAAGAACCTCCTATTCGTCCCGATCGCATAATGGCCTGATGTCCTGATCTCCTCATCAAGTAGGGTCTCGAACTCCCTGTCAGATTCCGCAACTTCGATAAGAACAGCATAATAGGTGATAGGATCATGAGTATCCCGAGCCTGTATCGAATGCCTCGTCTCGGGTCTCGTGAGAAAGAGGGTCCCCGGTGATAATCTATAATGTGTATTGCCATTGAGGAAGCTTCCTGCCCCCTGTAAGAAGTAGTGGATCTCATAGAGATGTGCCCTATGTTGATGGTATCGGCCATGCCACTTGATCTCATCCTCTTCCTTCATCTGGTATACAAAGACTGCATCAATTATTCTCATGATGTCAATTATATACATGTCTTATCAATTATGTCCATTCATAAAGGTCCTTTTGGCAGTGACAATAGAGTCAACCTAATAGGGGAGTCATGATAGTGAGAACAGTAGCAGGTATCGATACCGGAACACAAAGTACCAAAGTCATCGTATATGATTATGAATCAAAGAGGATAGTAGCTGAGGGATCATCTCCTCATGAGCTGATCAGTAGAACAGATGGGACCCGTGAGCAAGAGGCCTCCTGGTGGATCGATGCGATCAGGGAGAGCTTCGATCAGATTCCTCAAACGATTCGTGACACGATCGAAGCAATCGGTGTCTCCGGTCAGCAACATGGTTTCGTGCCTGTTGACAACAACGGGAACGTACTCTATCCCGTCAAGTTATGGTGTGATACATCAACGGCCTTAGAGTGTGATGAGATCACCGATGAATTTGGTGGGTCGGCAGCCCTACTCGAGCGAACGGGAAATCAGGTACTTCCCGGCTATACAGCTTCGAAGATCCTCTGGCTAAAGAAGAATCATAAGGATCTCTATGACATGATGGCTAAGGTCCTACTGCCTCATGATTATATCAACTGGTATCTTACCGGTGAATATACGATGGAGTATGGCGATGCCTCAGGTACTGCGCTGTTATCTATCGAATCTAGAGAATGGGATACCGAGGTGTTAAGAGCTCTCGATCACACAAGAGACCTTCTAAAGGTTCTCCCAAGATTGATCGGTCCACAGGAACGAGCAGGATATGTGTCAGAAAGCGCTGCTATGGAGTTCGGGATACCTAAAGGTATCCCCGTATCCAGTGGCGGCGGTGATAACATGATGGGAGCTATAGGTACAGGTACTGTATCCTCCGGAGTCCTGACCATGAGTCTAGGTACCTCCGGTACCATATATGGGTATTCAGACACTCCTGTCATCGATAAAGGAGGGGCACTGGCAGCCTTCTGCTCTTCATCAGGGGGGTGGCTCCCTCTCCTGTGTACGATGAACTGTACCGTTGCCTCAGAATTGACAAGAGTTCTCTTTGGGAAGGGGGTAAAAGAGTTCGATGCAGGAGCAGAAACTGCTCCTGCAGGGGCTCAAGGGGTTATGATGCTCCCCTTCTTCAATGGTGAAAGAACTCCGAACTACCCTCATGGGAGGGGGTGTCTTGTAGGATTCGATGATAAGAACATGACTGAAGAGAACATCTCTCGTGCAGCGATGGAATCAGCGATCTTCGGTCTGAAGATGGGACTCGATGCATTCATCTCCTTAGGGTATACCCCTAGAGAGGTCAGACTCATTGGAGGGGGGGCGAACTCTCCGCTCTGGCGACAGATCGCAGCGGATATCTTGGAGCTTCCCATCGTGATCCCTACCATAAAAGAGGCGGCAGCATTTGGAGGGGCCCTTCAGGCCCTTTGGTGTCTGAGGGCAGATGGTTCACCTCTGTCGTCAATCACGGATGAACATATATCCTTGGATCTTGAGAAAGGTTGTGAACCTGCAGCAGTGGCTGCTAAAACATATAAAGAGGTCTATGCATCCTATAGTGCATATGTCGAAGCGATGGCTCCGTTATTCTCATAACGAAACAGATAAGATGAGGTAAGAAAAGATGACAAAGGCATTTATTGGTGATAAAGAGTATTTCCCTGGAATCGGTATGATTGGATTTGAAGGAAAGGGTTCCGACAATCCACTGGCTTTCAAATTCTATGATCCTGATAAGATAGTAGCAGGAAAGACAATGAGAGATCATATGCGATTCGCAATAGCATACTGGCACTCCTTCTGTGCAGATGGAGCAGATCCTTTCGGTCGGCCTACGATGATCTTTCCCTGGAGCGATCAGGATCCTATGACCGCAGCGTTAAAGAAGGCTGATGCAGCCTTTGAATTCTTTACGAAGATCGGTGTGGATCACTACTGCTTCCATGATACGGATGTCTCTCCTGAGGGCGATAGTGTCTCTGAGTATGAGAAGAACTTCCATCAGGTAGCTCTGGCATTAAAAGAGAGGCAGGATGCGACTGGTGTGAAACTCTTATGGAACACTGCCAATGTCTTTTCGAATCCTAGATATATGAACGGGGCTGCAACTAACCCTGACTTCGATGTAGTCTCTCGTGTAGCTGTACAGGTGAAGAACAGCCTTGATGTGAATGTCCTCTTAGGTGGGGAGAACTATGTATTCTGGGGTGGACGAGAGGGGTATATGGACCTTTGGAACACCGATATGAAGATCGAGACTGAGAACCTCGCAAGGTTTCTTACAATGGCTCGAGATTATGGTAGGAAGGTAGGTTTTACCGGTCCCTTTCTCATCGAACCTAAACCTATGGAACCGACAAAGCATCAGTACGATTATGATGCTGCGACTTCGATCGGATTCGTAAGACAACATGGCCTTGAGAAGGACTTCAAGATCAATATCGAGAGCAATCATGCGACTCTCGCAGGTCACACCTTTGCACATGACCTGCAGGTATGTGCAGATAATGGGATGCTTGGATCGATCGATGCAAATCAGGGTGATTATCAGAATGGCTGGGACACTGATGAGTTCCCCTCAAACATTTATGATGCGGTCGAGGCTATGATGGTAGTCCTGAATTCAGGTGGATTGACAACTGGAGGTCTGAACTTCGATGCGAAGCTCAGACGTAACTCAACCGATGCAGAAGATCTGTTCCTCGCACATATCGGAGGTATGGATACCTTCGCTCTTGCATTGACGATGGCCGATAAGATCATCACTGATGGAAAGATCTCTGGTATGAAAGATGCTCGTTACGACTCTTTTAGTTCCGGGAATGGATTGGCCTTCTCACAAGGTAAGCTATCCCTAGAAGAACTCTATGCTATCGGTAAGGATATCGGGGAGCCAGCTAAGATAAGTGGCAAGCAAGAGAAGATCAGGAATCTGGTCAATCAATACCTGTTCAGTTAGCCCTTTTGTCTGAGAGATGAATAGGGGGGAAGCCCCCTATTCTGTTATATGAACTTCACATCCCAACTCATCTTCGCAACTTGAGACAGGGTATTGTAGATAGAACAGTAACGAGTCCCTATATCACAGGATCTCTTTACCTTCTTCTCATCCGAGGCGTTCGTAACTGTGATAGCTATATGACAGGTTTCGAGAGTGGCTACCTGTGCATCTCTTTTGACTCCAGTGACCTCCATCTCTAGTTGATCATAGGTCGTATTCATCTTCTGAGCTACCGATACGATAGTCGCATAGAGACACCCCTCTAATGCTGCGAGAAGAAGATTATAGGGGGTGAAATCATCGGGACCTTTACCGATCGTCAACGTGTTCCCCCCATCATTGGTAGCCTCCCAAGATGGACCTGAGAACTTCGCTCTCATGTGTTGAGTCTCTCCCATGTGCATTCCTCCTTGACGTTATTATGTATAATATACTCCTCTTTATGTACAGAATGAAAGAAAAATCTGTGATGGGCATTGAGAGAGTGTCTTTTCGATTTGATTAATGTCAGTTTAGAAAGTATACTTATAGAATCGAGGTTATATGAACATTACATTGACACAATCAACATTAGAACGAGTGATCACTCAGTCATCAAGACTTATATGGGTCATGGATATGCAAGGTCACATACTTTGGATGAGTAACGATGCTGTCCGGTTTTGTGGTATCGATGAAAATCCCATGCAATATCAGAAGATAGATGAGGTTCCTCTTTTCAAGCAAAACGAACGGTTTCGAGAGTTCATCGATATCAACAACCCTCTTGATAGGATCATCTCGATCCTTGTGGAGGGGAGAAGTGTTGTCTGTAGAAAGGAGCATGTACTTGATCAGCAGCAGATCGTCTGTTCTGTGATCTCAGATCATACACGAGGGGCAGTCGATGAACTTTCCCTACCTGGACAGACGACTTCTGAGGAACCAGGGGAAGCTCTCTTCTGGGGTGACAGTAAGGACCTCCTCCATAATGATATCGCAGATCAAGTGAACCAGACTCTTACAGTCATGGGTAAGACGATTGATGTAGATCGAGCCTATATCTTTCAGTTCGACTGGAGTGATGAGACCATGTCAAACACTCATGAATGGTGTGCGCAAGGGGTCACCCCTGAGATCGAGAATCTACAGAAACTACCCAATTCCACATTCCCATGGTGGCAGAAGAATCTTTTACTCCATAGACCGATCATTATCGATACCCTCGACCAATTCCCTGAAGAGGCCTCCGAGGAGAAGATGATCTTGGAGATGCAGGGGATCCAATCGATCATGGTCTTTCCGATCGTAAGCAAAGATACCCTGTATGGTTTCATGGGATTCGATTCAGTGGGTAGGAAACGAAAATGGGAGGATAATGAGATCGAGTTCCTCAAGATGTACAGTAGGCTCGTAGCGACGATGATCGAGAACAATCGTCTGATGAGAAACATCATAGAGGGTTCCATGAGGAATCAGGAACTCGTCGATACGATCAACATGCCTATACTCATTCTTGATGCACATGGAAAGATCCTCTCTAGAAACAGAGTATGGGATCAGATATTCTGTAACGATCAGAAGGGGCTAGATCATGTTTATGATTATATCGTCAAAGAACAACTTGGTAAGTTCAGGAAACTCGTTGCAGAACTGTTGTCAGGGGAGAAGAAACATATTTCGGGAGTATTGTTCTCTCTAGAGACAGAGAAGAAGGAGATTCGGAAGATGCAACTCTATGCACTTTCCTATCAACGAGATGGGATCCTCTTCTATCTGATGGTATTTCAGGATGTCACGAAACTCCTCGATTACCAGGCGAATGTGGATCGACTCCATTTAGATCATTCCCAGATCTATCTTCGTTTCTCTGATGCCTTCTGTAAACTCTACAGTGGCTTTGACTTTGAGTGGACAGATCACTATCTCGCCTCAAGATTAGCCTTGGACATAGCCCAGAAGATGGGACTGAGCAAGAACCAGATGACTGGACTCTATATCGCTACAGTACTGCAGAATATCGGGAAGATGATGCTTCCAAAGAATCTTCTGCTAAAATCTGAGAAGTTGACAGAGAACGAAAGAGAAGTGGTCCGAAAGTATATCATCGATGGTGCAGAGGTTCTCAAGGCTGTAGAATTCCCTTGGGATATCGCCCGGATCATCAGAGAGCAGTTCGAACACTTCGATGGTTCAGGATATCCTAAAGGCCTCATAGGAGATGAGATGCTCAAGGAGTCTCAGATCATGTTCGTATCGAATATGTTCATCTCCTTGACTGAGTCTCAGAGTTATCGGGAACCATTCTCTGTTCCAGAGGCTCTAGAGATGATGCAGCAACACAGCTCTTCCTGGTATGAGACAGATATTTTCGAGACTCTTACTGAGATCGTCACTGATAATCTTGGGAGGATGAGGTTCTTAAAAAGATATTTACAGGATATCAATATATCGGACTATCTCGATTTTACCAGATAATTGTATTGATCACATGAAAATAGGAATATAGTGTCATATTTGAAGATCTTCACACTACTGGTAGTGGTTAATTGAAAATATATTGAAACCGTAGTACAATCAGAATTGTATGAAAGCAACAACAGTTTATGATGAAAGTAAGATAAAGACGTTAAGTTCTCTCGAACATATCCGATTACGTACAGGTATGTATATCGGTAGGCTCGGGGATGGTTCCAATGTTGATGATGGTATCTATATACTCCTTAAAGAGGTAATAGACAACAGTATCGATGAATACATCATGGGATACGGTAAGAACATCACTATAGAGATCCAAGAGAAACTCGTGAAGGTCCGTGACCTCGGACGGGGTATCCCCCTCGGTAAGGTCATCGATTGTGTCTCGGTCATCAATACCGGTGCAAAATACAATGATGAGATCTTCCAGTTCTCTGTAGGACTCAATGGAGTAGGTACGAAGGCAGTGAATGCGCTCTCCTCCTATTTTCATGTCATCTCATATCGAGAGGGAAAGTACTCTGAGGCAGTCTTTGAGAGGGGGAATCTCATCTCAAAGAAGACTGGGAAGAGTTCTCAACCAGTTGGGACCTTCATTGAGTTCATCCCTGATGAACAGATCTTCGGTGAGTATGACTATGATACGGAGTTCATCGAAGAGAGGATTCAGAACTATGCCTATCTCAATGCTGGGTTGACTCTGGAGTATAATCGTAAGCTCTACAGGTCTCGAAAAGGATTACTTGATCTGCTCAATGCAGAGGTTGGAAGTCAATGTCTGTATGATATCATCTACTATAAGGGAGAACATATCGAATTCTCTCTCACCCATACCGGAAACTATGGAGAGAACTATTTCTCTTATGTGAACGGTCAGTTCACCAGTAGTGGGGGAACCCATCAGAGTGCCTTCAGAGAGGGTATTCTCAAAGGGGTGAATGAATTCTTCAAGAAGAGTTATTCAGGAGTCGATGTCAGAGAAGGGGTTGTCGGTGCCGTATCGGTAAAACTGATGAATCCTGTCTTTGAAAGTCAAACGAAGAATAAGTTGGGTAATACAGAGATTCGCGGTTGGATCATTCAAGAGGTCAAATCAGCGATCGAAGACTTCCTGTTGAAGAATCAGGATGCGGCACAACGGCTCAATGATAAGATCGCAAACAATGAGAAACTAAGAAAAGAGCTGAATGCCGTGAAGAAGGGTGCCCGAGAGGCGGCTAAGAGAGTCTCCATAAAGATCCCGAATCTGAAAGACTGTAAATATCATAAAGGTCATGGAAAACATGGTGATGATACGATGATCTTTCTCACAGAGGGACAGTCTGCATCCGGTTCGATGGTCTCCTCCCGTAATGTCTTCACTCAGGCTATCTTCAGCCTTCGTGGAAAAGTCCTGAATGTTCAGGGTAAGAAACGAACGGAGATCTATAAGAATGAAGAACTCTATAACTTGATGAAAGCTCTCGGAATCGAGAATGACTTCGATTCTCTAAGATATAATAAGATCGTGATCGCAACTGATGCCGATTTTGACGGGTTTCATATCAGGAATCTGTTATTGACCTATTTCTTGAGCTATTTTGAGGAGCTGGTCCTCTCGAACCATATCTATATCTTGGAGACCCCGCTATTCCGTGTTCGAAACAAGAAGAAGACGATCTACTGTTACAACGAGCAGGAGCGAAATGAGGCTATGTCAATCATCGCTTCACCTGAGGTGACTCGATTCAAGGGCCTTGGCGAGATCTCTCCTAAAGAGTTCGGACAGTTCATTGGTGATGACATCAGGTTGATACCGGTAAGTATCAAATCCATTCAAGAGATCAAAGAGACCTTGGATTTCTATATGGGTAAGAACACCCCTCAGAGAAGAGAATTTATTATGGAGAACCTAGTCTGATGGCACACGTGCAAAAACTATTCAAAAAGAACTTCCTCGAATATGCCTCCTATGTAATCAAAGATAGGGCTATCCCGGATATCGCCGATGGGCTCAAGCCGGTACAGAGGCGAATCATTCACTCCCTCTTTGAGATGGATGATGGTAAGTTCCATAAGGTCGCGAATGTCGTCGGCCATTGTATGAAATATCATCCTCATGGTGATTCTTCGATATATGAGGCATTAGTGAACTTGGCCAATACAGAGGTCTTCATAGATAAACAGGGAAACTTCGGTAATATACTCACAGGAGATATCGCATCTGCAGCACGATATATCGAGTGTCGTCTGCTTGCCTATGCCAAGAAGGCGATGTATAACCCAGAACTCACGGTCTTTCAGGACTCCTACGATGGAAGGAACAAAGAACCGGTAGCTTTTCCTGCTAAGATCCCTATCCTTTTGATCCAGGGGGCGGAGGGGATCGCCGTGGGTATGTCTACCAAGATCCTTCCCCATAATCTCAATGAGGTCCTAGATGCATTGTCAGCTAATCTCAAGGGTGAACAGGTCACGGTCTATCCTGACTTTCCAGGTGGTGGATATCTAGATATCTCAAACTATGAAGAGGGGAATGGTAAGGTCCTTGTACGAGCTAAGCTCAATACTAATGACCCTAAGAAGATCGTCGTGGAAGAGATCCCCTATGGGGTGACTACCGAGAAGTTGATCGCATCGATCGAAGCGGCGGCAAAGAAGAACAAACTCAAAATATCGGGAATCAACGATTTCACTACAGATAAGATCAATATCGAGATAAATCTTCCAAGAAACACCTATACGCAGGATGTGGTAGATGCCTTATATGCTTTCACCGACTGTGAACAGTCGATCTCAGTGAACCTTCTTGTGATCAAGGAGGGCTATCCTGTTCAGATGACTGTCCCTCAGATGCTCGATTACCAGGCAGAGAAACTCGTCGAGATCTTGAAGATGGAACTAGAGAATGAAAGAGCCCACCTGCTAGATACCCTGCATGCGAGAACCTTAGAGCGGATCTTCATAGAAGAGCGGATCTATAAGGGTATCGAGAAGATGAAGACTCAAGAGACGGTCTTCAAAGCAGTGTATAAAGGCTTCAAACCCTTCATGATGAAGTTACAGAGAGAACTTATTCATGATGATGTTGAAAGACTTCTCAAGATACCGATAAGAAGAATCTCTCTGTATGATATCGAGAAGGCTAAACATGAGGTGGATAAGATCCATGCAAGATTAGAAGAGATCGCCTACCATCTTGCTCATATCATTGAATACGCATTGGAGAATGTCGAAGCTTTGAAGGTGACCTCAGGACCACGTTTAGAGAGGAAGACTACGATCACCTCTTTTGATAAGGTGGATGTTCGTGTTGCGGCTAACCGTGACCTTGTTGTCAAATATAGTTCCAGTACTGGGTATCTTGGTTATCAGGTGAAAGAGGGGGCTGAACAGTGTAAGGTATCTCCTTATGATAGACTCCTTGTGATCAAGAAGGATGGTTCCTACTTCATCACTGATACTCTCGATAAGCTCTTTGTCGGGAAAGGTATGCGATTCTGTTGCCTTGCAGAGAAGACTACACTTGAAGAGCATGTGTTCACGATCGTCTATCAAGACAAGGAGACGCGTCAGCTCTATATCAAGAGGTGTCAGATCATTCAGTTCATCATGAACAAGTCCTATGAGCTCATTCCAGAGAATGCTAAGCTGTTGAAGTTCTCTATCCGGCAGGATGCGGAGATATATTTGCAATATAAACCAAAAAAACGTCTGAAAGTCCTTGAAGAGAGTTTCCCTTTTAACAATTTTCTAGTAAAAGGGTTAAAGGCTAGCGGAGTAAGGCTTACGACTAAAGATGTACAGTCTATTCGAATACGAAGAGTCGTGCATAAGAAACCTGAAGAAGTTGAGCAAAAAGAAGAGATCGAACGACAGTTGTCCTTCGATATCGGGGATGAGTAATGAAAAGTACACCAGTAAAAGATAGAATACTCTATGAAGATAATCATCTGATCATCGTGAACAAGCTGCCTTCAGAGATCGTACAGGCAGACGAGACAGGGGATACCCCTCTGAGTGACCTCGTCAAGGACTATCTTCGGGTCAAATACCATAAGAGCGGAAATATATTTCTTGGGATCCCCCATCGACTCGATAGACCCACGAGTGGGATAGTGATCTACTCGAAGACCGATAAGGCCCTCTCTCGTCTTGGGTCGATGTTCCGTGAGAAGAAGATCTCAAAGACCTACTGGGCTGTAGTCGACAAGATGCCTGCAGAGCATGAGGGAGAACTCAAACACTATTTGGTTAGAAACAGACAGAAGAACAAGAGTATAGCTCATGATACAGAGAAGAGAAATTCAAAGTTCGCACATCTGAGTTATAAGTTAGCAGGTGCTACCCAGAACTATTACCTGTTGGAGATAGACCTTCATACAGGACGTCATCATCAGATCAGAGCTCAGCTATCAGCTATTGGCTGTTCTATCAAGGGAGACCTCAAATATGGTGCCCGTCGTTCTAATCGGGGTGGAGGCATCTATCTTCATGCTAGAAAGGTCGAATTCGAGCATCCAGTGAAGAAAGAGAAGATGACTATCATAGCAGACCCTCCGAAAGATGCTCTATGGAGCTGCTTCAAAGGGCTGTAAGGATCCTAAAGGTCTATAAATCCCTCTCCTGACTTACCGTCGATCTTCACGATGAACGGCTTCTCTGATCGGACCATGCAGATATGTTCAGTATCAAGGATACATTCCAACTCTCTGATCCTCTCATAGTCACATGATCCATCTCCCCGTATCGGATTGATGGTCATGTAACCGTTATGGAGAGAGGTCAGGTTCTGGAAGAAGTGAGTACCTTGACTCGGTTCTACCTCGAAGCCCTGAAGTCCTGTCTCTATGATCACCTTCGCCTGAGATATCTGAGCCCAGGAGGTCGGTATACCCAGCCATGGGTCACTCGATCCTAGACGTCCGGCTACAAGAAGGATATATCCCTTATCATCTTCGATGAAAGACTCATTGATCTCAGCGATGATCTGAGCCATCTCCATTGTTTTGGAAGGGTCGAACACTTCTGGCTTGATATAGACAAGATCATAGATATCACTATAGATTCCATTACCCATTGCTCTCTTTGAATGGATCAGTGCGTGCTCTGAATCCTCTTTGGTAAATGAGACATCAGAGGACTCGGCACCCTCGACGATCGGTCTGATCTGAAGGATACTGAATTCGGGTTGTTTCTCTATAGGCTTATGGAAGTTGCAGGCGAACTCTATCTCGATGGGGACATTCATGATCTGTTCCCCGAGGATGAGCAGGTCTCTGACAATCTGAACCACTGGTAGGGCATTGTATTTCAATAGTGCTGAGAAGGTGATCATCTTCTTTCCCTTAGCCGATGGGGAGTCAGATAGAGTCCTGTTTCTCAAGTCGTAGGTTGATGCTACATATTTCAGAGAGCTCATATCAGGGACCTCTTCTATGGTGAGCCTTTCCAGGTTCTCTGCGGTGAACAGGTCTGGATTGAACGGTCTCTCCATATTGAGAGCATAGAATTCCTGTTGGGTCTTTGTTGCCATAGAGTCCTGTACATTCAACTGCATAGCTCTTTTTGGATACTTTGGAGAGAACCTAAGAGTCGTTCCGTTATCCACGACAGTCTTACCAAATCCAAAAGCAATATAGGCAACACCATCTTCAGCTGATTCCTTGCCGATAGGGTAGTAGTTCAACGATCTTGCAACACCAGAGAGGCTTGGGTAGCAATAGGAACCGAATTTAGCTCCAGTCACCTGTTGGATGAGTACGGCCATCTGCTCCTCTTCTACCATGTGGTTGGTAGCTCTCAGGTAATCCTTACTCTTCTTATAGTAGGTAGAGGCATAGACGCATTTGATAGCATCACAGATATCTTTCATCCTTCGATCGAAATCAGGATGGTCATTGGGAATCATGCAGGTCTCATAGATCCCCGCGAAAGGCTGATAATGTGAATCCTCAAGGAGGCTTGAGGACCGAACTGCGATCGGGGCTCTTAGGACCTTTAAGATCGCTCGAAGGTTCTCTTTGAGTTCTTCAGGGAATTTTGCATCCAAGAAGATCTGGGTGATCTCCCTGTCGGTGTAGTCTTTGGTTACCTCGTTATAGAGACCGTTTGACTCCATGAAGAGGTCAAAGAGTTCAGTCGTCAGGACGATGGTTCGGGGAATGGAGATATACATCTCAGGATACTTCTCTGCGAGACCATGTTCTTTAACGATCATACTGATGAATGCGAGGCCTCTCCCTTTTCCTCCAAGAGAACCTGAACCGATTCTTGTGAAGAAGGAGAGTTCATCGAATCGCTCTTTGTTGAAGAGGGCAATGGTGTTCCTCCCTCTCTGAGAGCGGTAGGCTTTGATTGTTGAGATGATATGACTTCTCATGGCATCCGGTGAGTCGTAGTCACCGACTACCATCGGTCTGATCTGTTTTGCCAGATTGAAAAGAGCTCTAGCTTTGAGCCACTTGGATATATCATTGTTGTTCACATGATAGATAAAAGATTCCAGGGGGAGTGTGGCTAACGCATATTGAAGGGATCTGAGATTCTCTGCTTTAGCTATCGGAGTCAGGGATGTTGGATCTCGGAAGATAAAATCACCGAATCCGTAGTTCTTTCGGATATAGGTCCTGATATCAGCAAGGAGCGTTTCGGAGTGCTTATGAATGAAATGTGCGTTGTAACGTTCTGCCTCTATCTGGTATTCGAGTCGGGACGACTGCAGTAGGATCGGTAACTCGTTGTTATCAGTCCGAATGTATTCACAGAGCCTGAGCCCTGCCTCTTTATCAATCACCCCATCTCTACGATAGGTGATATCTGAGATGATACCTAGTGTATATTTCTTGTAGGTGTCATAGAGTTCTACTGCCTCATTATAGGTCTTGGCAAGGATGATCTTAGGTCTTCCTCTCATGCGTCTCGTACGAGACCAGTCGTTAAGACCTTCTGACATGATATAGCGGGCCTGTTGTATCAAGGTGGTGTAGATGATCGGGAGATAGGTCGAATAGTATCGTACAGAGTCCTCTACGAGAATGATCACCTGAACACCGGCTGAAGCTGTGTCTAGAGGGGCGTTCATCTTATCCTCTACGAGTTTTACCATCGCCAGGAGGATGTTTGGATTGCCCTGCCAGGTGAGGATATGATCTACCACATTCTTACTCTCAGTCTTGATGGCGAGAAGCATCTTATGAGTGGCCTGAGGAGTCAGGATGATGATAGACTTCTCAGGATAGGTCTCTTTGATAGTCTTTGCAAGTTCAGCTACATGAAGCTCCCCGATGTTGAGCATCGTGATCACCAATTCGAACTCACGTTCTTCTAAAAGTTCCAAGGCCACTTGGGCAGAGTTTGCATGAGTGATCTTCGGAGGATACCGCAACCCTAAGGATACATAGTCTTGAAAGAGGAGTTCCTCGATCCTACCATCCTCTTCAAGCATGAACCGGTCATACCGGCTACAGACTAATAATATGTTCCTGACTCGTTTGGACATGAGATCCTGAAAGACTGTTTCGGGAATAATTGGTGCTTTATTCATATGTTAACTGTAACATGATTCTGAGAGTTGCGCTATGATGTGTTATATAAAGTTAGTAAAATTGAAAACATAAAAAATATAGAAATAATTGCGTAAAACAGTAAAAAATATTTATAAAATTGATATATACAATAATTAGGATAGATATGTTTCAAAATGTTGCAGTAATTGAATTAGAGGTTGCTCATATTGAGTAATATCTAAAAATATATGTTGACTATTGAGATATGCAGGTATAAAATGTGTTTGTATTTCTGAATAAGGTTATTTACTGATTTTACAGAATCATGATTCGGAGGGTTTATATGTACCATTTTGATACTTTTATGACAGAATTAGAGCAGAGAAATCCAGCGCAACCAGAGTTTATCCAGGCAACTAGTGAGGTAGTAGAGTCTATCATCGATGTTGTGAATGACAATCCTGCATATTTGAATGCAAAGATCCTTGAGAGGATCACTGAGCCGGATAGAGTGCTCTCTTTCAAGGTTGAATGGGAAGATGATAATGGTGACGTCCAGGTGAATCGTGGATATCGAGTCCAGTTCAATAACGCTATCGGACCCTATAAGGGTGGTTTGAGATTTCATCCGAGTGTCACTTTGGGAACCCTGAAGTTCTTGGGTTTCGAGCAGACGTTCAAGAATAGTCTTACGACTCTTGCTATGGGTGGAGCCAAGGGTGGATCAGATTTTAATCCCAAAGGGAAATCAGATAATGAGATCATGCGATTCTGTCGATCCTTCATGACAGAACTCTATAGATATATAGGACCAAGTACTGATGTTCCTGCAGGGGATATCGGAGTAGGTGGACGAGAGATAGGATTTCTCTATGGTCAGTATAAACGTCTTATGATAGAGAATACCGGCATTCTGACTGGAAAGGGTCAGAACTGGGGAGGTTCTCTTATTCGACCGGAGGCAACAGGCTTCGGTGCGATGTACTTTGCCGATGAGATGGTTAAAGCTCAAGGTGATACCATGAAAGGAAAGACCATCTCGGTCTCCGGTTTTGGAAACGTTGCCTGGGGCTCTGTCATGAAAGCTACTGAACTTGGAGCGAAGGTCGTTACCATCTCAGGTCCTGATGGCTATATCTATGATGCTGATGGTATCAATACTCCCGAGAAATGGGATTACATGTTGGACCTTCGAGCCTCGAACAATGATGTAGTCGAACCCTATGCCAAAAAGTTCGGAGCAAAGTTCATCAAGGGAAAGAAGCCTTGGGAAGTCGCTGTCGATATGGCGTTCCCTTGTGCTATTCAGAATGAACTTGATGTCAATGATGCAAAGCAACTGATTGCCAATGGAGTCTCCTATATCGTAGAGACTTCCAATATGGGTTGTACTACTGAGGCCGTTCAGCTATTTCAGGGCACAAAGATCCTCTTTGCTCCTGGAAAGGCAGCAAATGCTGGTGGTGTTGCAGTCTCCGGTCTCGAGATGTCCCAGAACTCTATGAAATTGCGATGGTCTATCGATGAGGTTGACTCTCGATTGCATGAGATCATGGTAAATATCCATGAAGCATGCATCGGCGAGGGCTCTCGTGAAGATGGCTATGTCGATTATGTTAAAGGCGCCAATATTGCTGGTTTCAAGAAGGTTGCAGATACGATGCTCCAGCTTGGCTACTAGTTCATATAATATTGCTATACACTGTTTTAAGGGAGTTCCTGTTAGGTTCTCCCTTTTTCTTCGTCTAGAGGTTTCTAGCCATATTATTGACAGGTGATATGGATTTTGTCATACACTAAATATGGTGTCATAATGCAAAAAAAATGAATATTAATACTATGCATAGTTATGATTATGAGTTATGCTGTAAGACGCCTGCAGTGAGATGCACTCATAGGGCTTGAGGGGAGAAACATGACAAAAAGCACAAACGAACTGAAACCATTAGGAAGAAAGATCTTCTTTGATCGATATGCATTGAAAGATGCAAAAAAAGACTCATTAGAGGTCGGTGATCTCGTAGTAGCCGTATGCAATACGACTACCGGACAGCGGGAGATCGGAAAGATCGAAGCTCTACTTGATGATATGATGGTCTCGGTGAAACTTGAAGATGGTACACTTGTCATTGTCAGTGCAGATCATGTTGATAAACCTCTTGAGACATCACCCGATCAGATGCTCGAAAGAACCGCTAACGCTCTTTCTCTTAGAGAGAGCGAAGAGACTCAACCTGAATGGGCAGAGAAGTTCAACTGGCTTCTTGATGAGTGGAAGTTCGTTCCTGGTGGAAGGATCCTGACTGGAGCAGGGACTCCTCAGAATCTGACCTACTATAACTGTTATGTGGTCCCTTCTCCAAAGGACAGCAGAGGTGGAATCATGCAGACCCTGACACACATGACAGAGATCATGTCTCGAGGTGGTGGTGTTGGGATGAACCTCTCGACTCTTCGACCTCGACATGCCTATGTGAAGGGTGTGAATGGCCGTTCTAGTGGCTCCGTCTCATGGGGTGGCCTCTATAGTTTTGTGACTGGTCTCATCGAGCAGGGTGGATCTAGGCGAGGTGCATTGATGCTCGTCTTGAATGTCTGGCATCCGGATATCTTGGATTTTATCAAGAGCAAGACTGAGATGGGTAAGATCGAGAATGCTAATATCAGTGTCGGTATCACAGATGATTTCATGGATGCGGTAAAAAAGGATAGAGATTGGACCTTCTATTTCCCAGATACTCTAGATCCTGCCTATGATGAACATTGGGATGGGAATATCGAAGCTTGGAAGGCAGCTGGTAGAGAGGTCTATGCATACAAGACGGTAAAAGCTCGAGAGATCTGGAATAGTATCATCGAGAGTGCCTGGGCTTCAGCAGAACCAGGGGTCCTTTTTATTGATAGATATAACAAGATGAGTAACTCCTCATATTACAATACGATCGCAAGTACTAACCCGTGTGGTGAACAGGGACTTCCTCCTTGGGGTGTCTGTAACCTTGGTTCGATCAACCTCGCACGTTTTGTCACCGATAAGAAAGTCCTGTGGGATGATCTTGCAAAGACAGTTCAGTACTCTGTTCGGTTCCTTGATAACGTCATCGATGACACTCCCTACTTCTTTGAGGAGAACCGGGTTCAACAGACATCAGAACGAAGGATCGGGCTCGGGACGATGGGGCTTGCTGAGATGCTTATCAGGCTGGAGATCGCCTACGGAAGTGATGAATCGATCAAGTTCATCGATGAGCTCTATAAGTTCATCTGTATCGAATCCTATAGGGCAAGTGCCAATATAGCTGCAGAGAAAGGTTCTTTCCCTCTCTTTGATGCAGAGAAGTTCTTAGATACCGGCTTTATGAAGACGATGCCAGAAGATCTCCGACAGGAGATCGCACAGAAGGGCATCAGAAATGTCACCTTATTGACCCAGGCTCCGACTGGATCAACGGGGACCATGGTAGGGACAAGTACTGGTATCGAACCATACTTCTTCTGGGAATGGGAGAGAGTCGGACGAATGGGATCCCATATCGAGCAGGTCGATGTCTATGCTGAATGGAAAGGGAAAAACCCTGACAGTGAGCTTCCCGATTATTTCGTCACGGCCATGGACCTTGCTCCTGAGGATCATGTGAGAGTCCAAGGTGCCATCCAGAAATGGGTAGACTCAAGTATATCTAAGACCTGTAATGCCCCAAAGGATTATTCGATCGATGAGACGAAGAAACTCTACGAAATGATGTATGATCTAGGTTGTAAGGGTGGGACTATCTATAGAGATGGTTCACGAGATACGCAGGTGTTGAACCGTACCGATGAAGAAGAGGTAGAGGTAGAGCCTGTCGTTGAGATCAAGCCTCGTGTAAGACCGACGATCTTGAGAGGTACTACCTATAGAAAGGCTACTCCTATCGGAACTGCCTATATCACCATCAATTCAGATGGTAACCATTTTGAAGATCCATTCGAGGTCTTTGTCAATGTTGCCAAGGTTGGGTCTGATGTTGCTGCAGATGCAGAGGGTATTGGTCGATTGATCAGTCTTATCCTGAGAATGGCATCCCCCTTGACTCCAAAACAGCGGGCTGAAGCGGTCATCGCACAATTGCGAAGTATCGGCTCAGGACGACAGACCGGATTTGGAAAGAACCGGATCATGAGTCTCCCTGATGCAATCGCTAAAGCTATTGAAGAGCATATCGGTTCTTCCGAGGATCTTCATGATTATCCAGCATTACCTGATGAAGAGGATGAGGTCAAGAATAAACAGATCGAACTCTCCTTTGCAGAAAAGAAGAATCAGGCAGCAAAGGCTGATATCTGTCCAGTCTGTGGGAACGCGACATTCTTGAACATCGAAGGATGTAAGAAGTGTTTCTCCTGCGGACATAGTGAATGCTGACCTCTTGTATAGGTCTCTAGACTGTACATAGCCGTTTCTCATCCCATAGGATTCTGATCCTATGGGAATGGATGGTAATCATTGGACTCATTATTCAAAACATATTCAGGACTTGATAGAAGCATATATGTCCTATTCATAGCACGTGTGGTAAATAGGATAGGTGACTTCGTCCAACTCTTTCTCGTTCTCTACCTCACCTCTCGTATGGGTTTCACTGAAGGTGCCGCTGGAAGGTTCCTGATGGGTGCCGCCGCAATGAATGCGATAGGTGTTATCCTTGGTGGTGTTCTCTCTGATCGATACAATCGAAAAGTCGTACTCATCGGATGTCAACTGTTATTCGCTGCCTTCTATATAGCTTGTGGCTTCTATACTGACTCTATGGTTTCTCCCTGGTTGATTTTGATCTCCTCGATCTTCAGAGGGGCTACCTGGCCTTCGACCAATGCGATGGTGATCGACCTGACAGACGGTGAGAATAGGAGACGAGCCTTCTCTCTTCTCTATCTTGGAACCAATATCGGGGTGGCTATAGGACCGCTCATAGCAGGTTTCCTCTTCAACTCCTATCTCAACTGGCTGTTCTGGGGTGATGCGATTACCACCCTGATCGCTGCAGCTGCGGTGATCTATTTCGTCACCGATACGAAACCGACCGATGATGATATAAAAGAGTTCTCAAAGGCTAGAGGTGATGGTGAACAGGCAGAGGAGGGGACGGCGCTAGGGGCCTTCCTTCGTAGACCTGTATTGGTGGTCTACCTTCTCATAGCTTTGCTTTCGAGTTTCATGTATGCACAGATGAACTTTACGATCCCTTTGCAGATGAATGATCTCTTTGGTGCTGACGGCCCTAGTCGCTTCGGACTTATCATGACATTCAATGCTGTCGTCGTGTTGGTGTTCACCGCGTTGATCACTCACATGACGAAGAAGAATAGACCGATCGCCAATATAGCTATCTCATCAGTCTTGTTCACTGTTGGTTATGGGATGCTATTCGGTGTGACAACGATGTGGTTCTATCTTCTTTCAACCTTCATCTGGACGATAGCAGAGGTCTTGAATGTGACGAACTCGAATGTGTTCATATCACGACATACTCCGATAACGCATAGAGGGCGATTCAACAGTATCATCAGCCTTGTCCATGGAGCAGGCTATGCTTTATGCCCTTGGATATCGGGAATGCTGTTAGAGAGAACAAGCTTCTCCTATCTTTGGAAAGTAGTTGGTATCGTGGGGGTCATTGCTACGATTCTCTATCTGATTCTCTGGTCAGTACTGAAGAGGAGAGAGCCCTCTGACGCTGGAATAGAAGATATCGAATAGAGGAGATTTCATTTTTTTTGGAAGATGAGGACTTTTGAAACCGGTAATGTATGGTATGATACTATATGAGATACAAGATAAACAACTTCATTGGGGGGTAGGGTGAAAATACAGAAACAGCAAATGATGCGTGAAGTCCTAAAAGGTTTGCTACCTTTAGCTCTAGCAGCTATCTATTTTTTTGGCTGGCGTTTTCTAGCGATATTATCTGTTGTTACGGCAACAGGAGTGATATGTGAAATTCTTATGGCAAGGAGATATGAGCTCAAGATAACGGAATCGTTATTTGTTACAGCCATGCTCTTTTCCCTATCATTACCACCGGGAATGCCCCTATGGATGGCCTCTTTAGGTATGGCATTCGGTATTGTGTTCGGAAAGATGGTCTTCGGTGGATTCGGAAGGAATATATTCAATCCGGCTATCACTGCGAGAGCCTTCGTCTATGTGAGTTTTGGAGTCCCGATGACGGCTCAGTTCATCAATCCTGTAGGAAGGTTTCCGGGAGGATTGACTCATTGGATCACCAATGCGGATGCCGTCTCGAATGCGACTCCTCTTGTGACCAAAGGTTCAGAGCTCGTTTCAGTGTTTCTCGGGAACGTTCCGGGGAGCTTCGGTGAGACTTCAGCATTATTGATCCTCATCGGTGGTATCTATATCATCTATAAGAAGGCAGCAAACTGGAAACTCACGGTATCCTCTATAGTCGCGTTTCTCGTGTTCCAGACTATCTTCTGGATGGCTGGAATCAAAGAGAGTGTAGATCCTCTGTATGCACTATTGAGTGGATCGTTCCTCTTTGCAGCATTCTTCATGATCACTGATCCTGTCTCGTCATCTCAGACTACTGATATTGGCCGATATATATATGGAGCTCTATTCGGAGTTTTGACTGTCCTGATCAGGATATTCGCAAGCTGGCCGGAGGGTGTCACTTTCGCTATCCTGTTGGCGAACATGTTTGCCCCTCTGATAGACTATCTGCTTAAAGAACAGAAGAGACGGGCGAAGGAGAGACTAAAAGTGAAGGGGGCAAACTCATGAAGAAAGATGGATTCTATTTTCTCAGAGTATATCCTCTCGTGTTCATGCTGATCGTGACACTCATTTGTATCTCGATCGTCACAGGACTCCACCTCTCTACCAAGAGTAGAGTAGATGCCAATGAGAACCTGTTCTTGAGGACTACCGTTCTGCAGGCTGCTGATGTAGCAGTCCCTGAAGACTTTCGTGAAGTGAATACCCTGTTCGAATCGATTGTCTCTGAAGAGGATTCCTTTTATAAGGTATCAAGAGCTGATGGCTCTATCTCTTTTGTCGTCCCAACTGAAGGAGCAGGACTCTGGGGATTGATCAAGTTGATGGTTGGCTTCGATGAAGAGTTGGAAGAGTTGACTGGAATCGGTATCTTCGCACAGAATGAGACACCCGGTCTCGGCGCTCGAATCGAAGAGGAATGGTATCGAACCCAGTTCAGCGGTAAGCAAGGCCCTTTCGTTCTCGTTGATGAGGGCGCTGGTGATTCACCTGATGAGATCGATGCAATTACCGGAGCGACTAGGACATCTCGAGCGATGCTCTCAATACTCAATGATGTGTTCGTTTCAGGACCTGCTGTAGTGAGGGGGGAATAATATGGCAAACTCAAAATTGAAGAAGACCTTCTTGACCCCTTTAGGGAAAGATAATCCTGTATTCGTACAGGTTCTCGGTATCTGTTCCACCTTGGCAGTGACGAATAAACTCGAGAATACGGTTGTCATGACATTAGGAGTCATGTTCACTACTATGTTATCGAGTTTTACCCTTTCGCTGATCAGAAAGCATATTCCTGCAAGGATACGAATGATGGTCGAGACTATGATCATCGCAACTTTCGTTATCATCGTCGATATCGTATTGAAAGCCTATCTTCCAGATATCTGGAAGCAGCTGGGACCCTATGTTGGACTTATCATCACGAACTGTATCATCATGGGAAGAGCCGAGGCTTTTGCTCTGAATAACAAACCTGGACTATCCCTCATCGATGGATTGGCCTCTGGTATGGGTTATGCCTATGTGCTCCTGATCATCGCTTTCATTCGTGAATTGCTTGGTACAGGATCCATATGGGGTATTCAGGTCTTGGGTGACTGGTGGACGAACTGGACGATCATGATCATGCCTCCAGGGGCATTCTTTATGTTAGCGATCTTTATCTGGGTCGTTCGTGAGAGTTTCATGAAAGAGAAGAAGGAGGATTAGATGGACAGCAGTATGTATCCAATAGCAGTTTTCTTTGCAGCGATATTCACCAATAACATCCTTCTGACGAACTATCTCGGGATGTGTTCATTTCTCTCAGTATCTAGAGAGCTCAAGACTTCGGTTGGTCTGGGAATAGCGGTGACTTTCGTCATGGCTTCTACTACCGTACTCAATTGGATGGTCTATACCTATATTCTCCTACCATTTGAACTCACCTATCTGCGATATATCGTATTCATCATCGTGATCGCGGCATTCGTGCAATTAGTGGAGATGATCATAGAGAGGACGAGTGAAGGTTTATATGCGGCATTAGGAATCTTCCTTCCGCTAATAACGGTGAATTGTGCGATTCTCGGAGTCAGTCTCTTCATGGTAATCCGTGAGTATACACTGATCACTTCCTTCTTCTATGGACTAGGAAGTGGACTCGGCTGGTTTCTGGCAATACTTGCGATGGCAGGGATTCGAGTCAAGCTGGCTCGTGCTAAGGTCCCACCAGGGTTAGAGGGAGCAGGTATCACTTTAGTGATAGCTGGTATCATGGCATTGGCATTCATGGGCTTTTCCGGAATGATCACAATCTCATAAGGGGGGAAACATGGTAACGACATTTCTTATCAGTTTAGGCATCATGTCTGCGATCTCCTTGGTGTTGGCTCTGCTCATGGTGATCGCTGATGCGACAATAGGTAATTACGGAGACGTGAATATCACAATCAATGATGATAAAGAGTTGACCGTCAGAGGTGGGCAGCCACTACTGAAGGCTCTGAATGGAGAAGGGGTATTCATCCCTTCAGCCTGTGGTGGTAGAGGTTCTTGCGGGCTTTGTAAGGTCAAAGTCACAGAGGGTGGTGGTCAGTATCTTCCCACAGAGCTTCCTTGGATCTCTGAAGAGGAGAAGAAGGAGCATGTACGTCTCTCCTGTCAGTTCAAGGTGAAGAACGATATCTCCATAGAGATACCTGAAGAACTCTTCAAGGTAAAACAGTTCAGAGCGAAGGTCGAGAGTCTGAAAGATCTCACTCATGATATCAAAGAGGTTCGTCTAGCGCTTATTGACCCACCTGAGATAGAGATGACTGCAGGTCAGTTCATCCAGTTCCAGGTGCCAGAATATGAATTGACGGATGAACCGGTATATAGAGCCTATTCGATGGCGTCTGTCCCAAGTGATACCAAACATGTAGAACTTGAGATTCGGCTAGTCCCAAATGGGGTCTGTACTACCTATGTCCATAAGTATCTCAAAGAAGGTGATACTGTTGAACTCAATGGGCCCTATGGAGATTTCTATCTTCGTGATACTGATCGACCTATAATCTGTATCGCAGGTGGTTCAGGTATGGCTCCGATAAAATCGATTCTTCTTGACCTTGCCTCAAAAGGGAGTAAGAGAAAGGCCCAATACTTCTTTGGTGCTAGAACGAAGAAGGACCTGTTTCTTCTTGAAGAGATGCAGGAATTAGAGAAACAGCTTCCTGGATTCTCTTTTCTCCCAGCTTTGAGTGAACCCTTAGAAGAGGATCAATGGAAAGGGGAGATCGGTCTGATCACCGATGTAGTAGCCAGACTTGGTGAAGATGGTGCAGAGGCAGAGGCCTATCTATGTGGATCTCCGGGGATGATAGATGCCTGTGTGAAAGTTCTCACAAGTCTAGGATTGCCGGAAGAGAGAATCTACTATGATAAGTTCGCTTAGGAGGTATAGATGAAACAGTCGCCCCAGTTCACACGAATACAAGAACAGATGAGACCGGGTGTATTAACACTCGAAGGGTTTCTCGGTACAGATGAGAGGAACCTCATAGATATCCTCATAGAGGATGATGGAATAGTAAGACGGAACGGTCTGACTCATGAAAAGGTCGCTGTTCGAATGCAATATTTCAGAGATAAGGGCTTAGATGGCCTTGGTGAATTCCTCTCGATTGATGATCATTTTGAGGTCAGGGTAGATTCTGTAAGAGGTAAATTACCCTCTCCATTCGGTGGTCCTGGTATGTATGAGAAGGTAAATACTACTGTCAGAAACCTTAAAGTTGGTCAAGAGGTCGTATTTACAGACCTTCATATTCACTTTGTGAAAGATCATGGTTTTTATGAAGGGAAGGGATCTATCTTTAGATTAGACCCAGAAACTCTCATAACTGTATTAGAGGTAGTACTTTAACTAGTTTGGGAAAAATGTCGACAACACAGTTTGGCCCGGTATTGATATACATATTATTGTAAAATCCTTGTATATCTATACATTTTGTATCATAATAAAAGGCAATATTTTATTTTAAAAAAGGTGGTAGAGATGAAAAGAACATTAGCATTAGTATGTATGCTTGTACTTATTGCACCATTTGCTTTGTTTGCTGGAGGTGCTCAAGAGAGTGCTCCTGTAGTAGCGGCAAATCCTGAAGATTCAAAGATGGGGGGAGTCTTGGTCTTTGGTAGATCTGGAGATTCTGTAGGATTGGATCCAGGTCGTGAGACTGATGGAGAATCTTTCTATGGTTCAACTGCAGTATTCGATACTCTCGTTGAATTCATTCCTGGTGAGACAGCTGTAAAACCTGCTCTTGCTGAAAGCTGGAAAGTTTCTGATGATGGTCTGACCTATACGTTCAACCTTCGATCAGGTGTCAAGTTCCATGATGGGACTCCTTTCAATGCTGAAGCGGTTGTATTCTCCTTTGAGAGACAGTTCGTTGAGACTCACGCCTATTATGATCTAGGACCTTGGAAATACTGGGGATATATGGACATGAGTAATATCGTTGATTCTGTAGTAGCAGTCGATGATCTTACTGTACAGTTCAATCTACAGCACGTAGAAGCTCCTTTCCTTGCGAACCTTGCAATGGATTTTGCTTCGATCGTATCTCCAACAGCAGTTGCAAAATATGGAGAAGACTTCAAGAACAATCCAGTTGGAACCGGTGCATTCAAGTTCGTATCATGGAACAAGGATTCTGAGATCGTATTTGAGAGAAACGCAGATTATTGGGATGGTCCTGTATACCTAGACAGACTTATCCTCAAAGTCATCCCAGATGCAACAGCACGATGGTTGGCATTACAGAAGGGTGAAGTAGACTTGATCGACTTCCCTTCAACAGAAGATATTGCAGACATGAGAGCTGCATCAGATATCCAGGTCATCCAGCAGGCTGGACTCAATGTAGGATACCTTGCATTGAATACACAAAAAGCTCCTTTTGACAACAAACTCGTTCGACAGGCAATCAACTATGCTATCGATAAGAGTGAGATCATCGAGGGTGTATATGGAGAAGCAGGACAGGAAGCTAAGAATCCACTGCCTCCTACCATGTGGTCATACAATGATGACATCATGGCATATCCTTACGATCCAGCAAAGGCTAAAGAACTCTTAGCTGAAGCAGGGCTTGCAGATGGTTTCGATATGGAACTCTGGGCAATGCCTGTAGCTAGACCATATAACCCTAATGCAAGAAAGATCGCAGAGATCATGCAGGCTCAGCTTTCAAAAGTTGGTGTCACTGCAGAGATCATCTCATATGAATGGGGAACTTATCTTGGAAAGACTGACCAAGGTGAACATCAGGCAGCTATGTTAGGATGGACCGGAGATAACGGTGACCCTGATAACTTCCTATGGGTTCTCTTATCAGAACCAGCAGCTATTCCACCAGCTGGAAACATCGCTATGTGGAAGAACTCAGAATTCACAGATCTTTGTCGACAGGCAAAAGAGGTAGCTGATCAGGATGCTAGAGAGGCACTATATCGAGAAGCTCAGGAAATCTTCCATGAAGAGGCTCCTTGGGTTCCTATAGCTCACTCAGTAGTAACAGTCCCTGCTAAGACAAATGTGAAAGACTTTGTTATCTATCCTACTGGAAAACGTGTTTTCAAACATGTATGGTTAGAGAAATAGTCAATTAATCAGTAAATCTAGATGTACAGCCACTTTTTAATAAAAGTGGCTGTACTATATTCAAGTTCATACAGGAACACATATGCTTAAACATATTTTCAAACGACTACTGCTACTGATACCAACACTTTTCGGTGTTATCACTCTCGTATTCTTCATGATCGCCTTAGCTCCAGGAGACCCTGCCCGGGTCATGTTAGGGGAACGAGCTAATGCTCAGCAGCTAGAACAGCTGAGAGAAGAGTTAGGATTGGATAAACCCCTTATCCAGCAGTATGGACTATACCTTTCAAGGATCGTACGTTTAGATCTTGGAAAATCCATAACTTCCGGGCAACAGATAAAAGATGAGATATCTGAACGATTTCCTGCAACGATCGAACTTGCGATCTGGGCTATGATATTCGCATCGACTATAGGGATCATTGTCGGTGTCACCTCAGCGCGTAAGCGTAACTCGTGGATAGACTATACTGCGATGGGAGGCTCCCTTGTTGGTGTCTCCATGCCGGTCTTCTGGCTTGGTCTCGTACTTATCATGATTTTCTCGGTGTGGCTGGACCTTCTACCTACAGGTGGTAGGATGAACGTACGATATTATTTCCAACCGATAACGAATTTTTATATTTTAGATGGTATCATTCTGTGGATACGAGAGGGCAATTCTCAATATCTCGTATCGGCATTCCAGCATCTGATCCTTCCTACTATAGCCTTGGGGACAATTCCTCTTGCTATTATAGCAAGGACTACAAGAAGCAGCATGCTAGAGGTCCTTCAACAGGATTATATCAAGACTGCAAGATCAGCAGGCATCAAAGAGCGACGGGTAGTCTTTCGATATGCTCTAAAGAATGCACTTCTTCCCGTCATCACGATCATAGGCCTTCAGTTCGGCCTTCTTCTTTCTGGAGCGATCCTGACTGAGACAGTCTTCTCTTGGCCTGGAATCGGTAAATGGATCTATGTAGCCATCGGTGCTCGTGACTATCCCGCCGTACAGGGGGGGATAATCTTCATCTCGGTTTTCTTTGTCTTGATCAATCTCGTAGTGGATATTCTCTACTCAGTGATCAATCCAAAGATCAGAATGCAATAAAGGGGTTTATATGGAACAGGAATTACTTGAGATAAAAGAACCGACCCCTTTGCAGGAGACTTGGTATAACTTAAAGAAGAACAAAGGGGCCATGACAGGTCTTGTCATCATCGTCCTCTTCGTTCTGATGGCTATATTCGCCCCCCTCCTTGCTCCCCATGATCCGGTAGAGCAGGTGATCGAATTGAGAAAGACTCCTCCTTTTACTGGAGGCTATATACTTGGGACCGACGATCTTGGACGAGATATGTTATCACGTCTGATCTACGGTGCAAGGATCTCTATGAGTATCGGTGTCGTATCAGTAGGTATCTCTTTAGTACTTGGATTGATCATCGGTGTGGTATCTGCCTATTTTGGTGGGATCCTCGATAAGATCATTATGCGAATCATCGATATCATGTTGGCTTTTCCCTATATTCTGCTGACGATAGTCATCGTTGCGATTTTGGGACCATCTCTTGTGAATGCGATGGTCGCTATCGGTATTTCACAGGTACCACGGTATGCTCGTCTTGTGAGAGCTTCCGTATTAGCAGAGAAAGAGAATGACTATGTCCTTGCAGAGCGAGCTCTCGGAGCTGGCAATATGGAGCTGATGTTCAAGACTATCCTGCCAAACTGTCTCTCTGCGACAATCGTACAGTCGACATTAGGTGTTGGTGAAGCGATTCTAAGTTCTGCAGGCCTCTCGTTCCTTGGGCTTGGTGCACAGCCCCCAACTCCAGAATGGGGTCTTATGATTGCAAGTTCCAAAGAGTTCATCACCAATGCATGGTGGATCGTCACACTCCCAGGTATCGCGATACTTTTGGCAGTATTGGGATTCAACCTGTTAGGTGATGGCCTTCGTGATATCCTAGACCCGAAGATGAGGAGCTGAAATGAGTGAAGGAAAACATACTGGAGACGATGTTCTTGTATCAATCGAGAATCTGAACTTCAATTTTAATATACAGCGAGGTATCGTCAAAGCCGTACGTGATCTGTCTGTGACTATCAAGAAGGGAGAGACTCTTACTCTTGTAGGTGAGTCAGGCTGCGGAAAATCGGTTACGGCACATGCCATCAATCAGTTGAATCCCATGCCCCCGGGGGTCGTTGAGAGTGGGAAGATCTATTTTAGAGATAAAGACCTCCTCACATTACCAAAGAGTCAAATAGAGGCTTTGCGAGGAACGCAGATCTCGATGATCTTCCAGGAGCCTATGACGGCATTGAATCCGGTATTCACTATCGGTTCTCAGATTGCTGATGTCTATAGGACTCATCAGAGGATCTCAAAGAAAGAGGCTTTAGCGAAAGCTGTTGAACTACTCGATCTCGTGAAGATACCCTCACCAGATGAGAGGATACACAACTATCCTCATCAACTCTCAGGAGGGATGAGACAGCGGGCGATGATCGCTATGGCTCTCGCTTCCCCTGAACCAGGACTTATGATCGCTGATGAACCTACTACAGCCCTAGATGTGACGATACAGGCACAGATCCTAGATCTATTGAATGATCTCAAGAAGACAGTGGGGATGTCGATCCTACTGATCACCCATGATATGGGAGTCGTCTCTGAGATGGCTGATCGGGTTGTTGTCATGTATGCGGGAAGGAAGGTCGAAGAAGCTGATGTGTTCTCACTATTTGAAGAACCCAAGCATCCCTATACTCTTGGACTCCTGAATTCGCTGCCATCTAACCCGAAATACCGTGGTGCTAAAAGATTGGAGGCGATCGATGGTACAGTCCCTGATCTTCTAACGATTGGAGAGGGCTGTCCTTTTGCCAATAGGTGCGGCTTCGTTAAAGACAAGTGTCTTAAAGAGTTCCCTGAAGAGACAAAAATCAGTGATGACCATTTCGTTTGGTGCCATCATCTTCAGCAGCAAGAGGGGAGAGTGTAACAGGTGAAAGATACAAAGATACTAGAAGTCAAGAATCTCGTAAAACATTTCACGGTTACCGCTCAGGGCGCTAGTGAACAGAAACAGGTTGTACGAGCAGTTGATGGTGTCTCCCTTGATATCAAGGAGGGAGAGATACTAGGAATAGTCGGTGAATCTGGATGTGGAAAATCTACCTTGGGAAAGACTGTCATGAGATTGCATGACAAGACCTCAGGTGAAGTCCTGTACCGGGGAGAAGATCTTTTCGGTATGAAGAGAGACCAGATGAAAGATATCAGTACACATATGCAAATGATCTTCCAGGATCCCTATTCCTCCCTGAATCCTAGGAAAAAAGTCTCTCAGGTGATTGGACAACCCTTGAGGATCCATTCTGTCGGGAGTTCCTCCGAACAGAGTGATAGAGTAGAGGCTCTTATGGAGGAAGTCGGTCTGAATCCCAAATTCAAACGACGTTACCCCCATCAGTTCTCCGGTGGGCAGCGTCAGAGAATAGGGATTGCACGAGCCCTTGCTCTTGATCCCGAGTTCATTGTATGTGATGAGGCTGTATCTGCATTAGATGTCTCGGTACAGGCTCAGATCCTGAACCTATTACTCGATCTGCAGTCAAAACATCAGTTCACCTATATGTTCATATCGCATGACTTAGCTGTTGTCGAATTCATCTCGACAAGAATCCTCGTCATGTACCTTGGAAGGGTCGTAGAGATCGCAGATAAGAAGGAGCTTGTTCAGAAACACTTGCATCCATATACAAAGGCGCTCTTTGAGGCTTTTCCCACAACTGATCCGCGTTCAAGGATAGGAAAGAAGAGGGTCGTGATGGGGGATGTGCCATCACCTATATATCCTCCTTCAGGATGTCACTTTCATCCTAGATGTCCATTTGCTACAGATAAGTGTCGGATGGAGTATCCTCCTCTAAAAGAGGTCTCTCCTGGTCATTCTGTAGCCTGCTGGGAATTCGGATCATAGGTTTGAAGCTTTGAAATAGGTCTTCCTGCTCTTTTTTTCTATCAGAAAGCTTACGGTGAAGGATGAGAAGAAAAGAAGCAGGTAAGCTGCGAGAGGATAGACGATAAGCCACCAGTTCGGTGACCCTATCCTTCCCATATTCGCTCCAATAAGTCCTCCCCACTCCCGTGTGATCGAGGTGAACTCCAGAGGATGAGAAGTCACTATTGTTCCTCCAATGAATATTGAAAAGACACCTAATTGTCCGATCAGGGTTAAGGTCGCGACCATTTCCTGAGTGAATTGGATCAAGAGATCTTCCGCACTATGGGGGAGTAGGTGATGAATGAGTATCCATCGGTCACTACCACCACAGCTTTTCGCAGCCTCGATAAAAGGTGTTCTTAGTTGAACTATTAGCTTCTCTCTGAAGATAGGTATCGTTGCTGGTAGTCCAAATAGAGAGAATAATATGATCTGAAAGATCGAAATGAACAAGGGTGAGAATATCGGGTTGAATACAAATCCGAATAGGATGAAGTAGATGATGATGAAAACAGGAAGGCCCTGAACTACAGAAAAGGACTTTCTCCTTCTCGTAGAGGATCGAAGGGCTTGGTAATAACCAATGATGAATCCTCCGATAACTCGCACGCCTGCCGTGATTATAATCGTAAGGATCGTATATTTAGCGCCATACAACAGAGAAGAGAAGATATCATATCCATATAGATCTGTCCCGAAGAGGTGGCGGGAGGTTGGAGCATGAGGAGCGTAGAGCCTCATGGTTCCCTCCTCTGTGTTAGTTATAATCATATTCTCTGATTCATCAAAGTCAAATGGTGCGAACAAGGGTGCGATAAATGCTATGAAGAACCAGAATGCTACGATGATAGCAATGATCGTCAGATAGTTATCTCTAGAATATAGCTTCATGTGCACACATCCTTTTCAAGAGAAGAATTATCGAATAACAGACGATATAGGTCAAGCTCGAGACACAAGCAATCAGGATTATAGCTATTGCAGCGATCCTGAAATTGACTGAATAGGCAGATACTCCGCTTGAATAGGTGAATTGAAGATTAAAACCAAAGCTGAAAAGGAGCCGAGTCAGTCCTGGGATATTGAACATTCTCTCTACGATGAACAGGGATCCTATACTGATGGATACCAGTTTTATAACATCACCCCTGAACTGGTCGAGGACAGCTACGAGCATATGTCTGAAAATGATCACCCTACGTGATAATCCTTTTGCTCTTGCATATTGAATGTAGTCTTCAGTAGCGATGGTTACCATCTTCAGTGAGATGGTCCGTATCACGTAGGAAATGGAGATGATCACTATGATAATGACTGGAAGGACAGCGATTCCCTCCTGAGATGAGTAGTTGATATATCCGATCCGGATACCGAAGGTACTGAAGAGCATTACAGAGATCAGTTGGAGTAGCATTACCAGAATAAAATCAGGGATTGCACTAATGAGAGATAATCCTCCGAGACTTCTGCTTCCCTTATTGACTCCAATCAAGATACCAAGAGAGATTCCCATCAGTAGACTGATAATTGTCCCCGTCAGGAGATGTTTCAGAGATACAAGAGTATATTCAAAAATGAAGCTACGAAGATCTCTTGGAGTCTTCCCGAACATGACTATGAAGAAATCCTCTGATCCCAGTTCAGTGAAAAAATCCTCTAAGACCTCGATTGGCGCATGAAGGTTCATATATCTTGTCTCTCCCTCATTCACAAAAAGGGAGGGCGCGGTAAGAATGAGAAGAACCAGTACAAGAGATAGAATGATTTTAAGGAGCGTGGGAAATACGGCTTTCATATGAGAACTATACAAGAGAATAGGGCAATTTGCAAATCCGACGGTTGTAAAGAGCCTCATGTTTCGATATACTTGTCATGCTGAACTGATTGGGACAGATTCTGGTTAGTGGGTAAAAAAGGATCTGTACTATATATCTTCAGCACATATACTAAAATCTATGGAGTTTCATTATGGGTAATAAAAAAATGGTTACCATCGATGGAAATACCGCGGCTGCGCACGTTGCATATGCATTCAGTGAAGTAGCGGCTATTTATCCAATCACACCTTCCTCCCCTATGGGTGAGTATACTGACTCTTGGTCAAGTACAGGACGAGAGAATGTATTCGGAAAGACTGTCGATGTAATTGAGATGCAATCAGAAGCAGGAGCGGCTGGTGCAGTTCACGGAGCGTTGAGTGGTGGTGCTTTAACTACTACATTCACTGCATCTCAGGGATTATTATTGATGATTCCTAACATGCATAAGATTGCTGGTGAGATGATCCCAACAGTTTTTCACGTGTCGGCTAGATCATTAGCAGCACAATCACTTTCTATTTTCGGTGACCACTCAGATGTTATGTCTACTCGAAACACAGGTTTCGCAATGACAGCAGCATCATCAATTCAGGAAACAATGGATATGGCACTTGTAGCACACCTTGCTACTTTGAAGACACAAGTTCCTTTCTTGAGTTTCTTTGATGGTTTTAGAACCTCACATGAGATTCAGAAAGTTGAAGAGATCGGTTATGCTGATATGAAGTCATTGATCGAACCTGAATACATCGAAAGATTCAGAGATCGAGGAATGAGACCAGAGAAGCCAATCGTCAAAGTCGCTGCCCAGAACCCAGATGTATACTTCCAGGGTCGAGAGACAGTCAACAAGTACTATGATGCAGTACCTGCAATCGTACAGGATTATATGAACAAGGTTGCTGAGATCACAGGTCGACAGTACCACCTGTTCGATTATGTTGGAGATCCTAAAGCTGAGAAGATTCTCATCTCTATGGGTTCTTCATGTGATACGATCGATCAGACTGTTCGATACCTCACAGAAAGAGGCGAGAAAGTCGGAGCTATCAAGATCAGATTATACCGACCCTTCTCTGTTAAGGACTTTGTTGATGCGATTCCTGCAACTGTTAAACAGATCGCTGTACTCGATAGAACAAAAGAACCTGGTTCAATCGGTGAACCACTCTTCCTTGATGTTGTTGCAGCTCTTGCATCCGTCGGAAGAAGTGATATCAAAGTCATCGGTGGTAGATACGGATTATCAAGTAAGGAATTCACTCCTTCACATGTTAAGGCTGTTTATGATCATATGGAAGGCGAAGCTTTCCATGGCTTCACAGTCGGAATCAATGATGACGTGACTTTCAAGTCAATCACATTGAACGAAGAGATCAATGTAGCTCCAGCAGATGTCAAAGCATGCATGTTCTGGGGTCTCGGTTCAGATGGTACTGTAGGTGCTAACAAGAACTCTATTAAGATCATAGGTGGAAACACAGATCTTAATGCTCAGGCTTACTTCGTATATGACTCGAAGAAATCTGGTGGTATCACCACTTCTCACCTCCGATTCGGAAAGAGTTCAGTGAATATGCCCTGGAATATCACAAGTGCTGATTTTGTAGCTTGTCACAACTCAGCCTACCTTGGCCGATATGATATGCTTGGACCTCTCAAAGAGAATGGGGTATTCCTCCTTAACTCTGAGATCCCTACAGATGAGGTATTCACTCACCTGACAGCGGAAGATCAGCAGATCATAATCGATCGAAAGATTAAATTCTACAACATCAATGCCCTTAAGATCGCTGAAGCTGTTGGACTTGGAACAAGGATCAACACAGTCATGCAGGCTGCTTTCTTCAAGATCTCAGGTGTTCTTCCTGAAGTAGAAGCTATTCAGTTGATCAAAGACGCGATCAAGAAGACCTTCGAGAAGAAGGGTGAAGATATTATCAAGATGAATTGGGCTGCTGTTGATTCAGCTGCTGCTGCCTTAGAAGAGGTTGTAGTACCTAGTGAAGTCGGTGCAGCATATGTACCTGTCAAACTGATCAAGGATGACGCTGAGGCCTTTGCACAGGATATCATCCAACCAATCATGCACCTTAAGGGTGATGACATCCCAGTTTCTAAGATGTCTTATGATGGAACACTTCCTTTGGGAACCACCAAACTCGAGAAACGTGGTGTTGCATCAAGAGTACCATTCTGGATCGCTGATACCTGTATCCAGTGTAACCAGTGTGTACAGTCTTGTCCTCATGCTGCTATTCGAGCTAAACAGATCGATCCAAAAGAGCTTGAGAATGATGCACCAGAATCTTTCAATACTTTAGTATCCAAGACTAAGAATGACAAAGGCCTTCTGTTCAAGATTCAGGTTTATACTGAAGACTGTCAGGGTTGTGGAGTTTGTATTGAGACCTGTCCTACTAAGGTCAAATCACTACAGTTCAGTACATTAGAAGTTGAGAAAGAAAAGGGTGAGATCGAGAATGCGACATTCTTTGACGCTCTACCTCATAATGTTCTTGATGGTATAAAAGAATCTACCGTCAAGGGAATGCAGTTCAAGACACCTCTCTTCGAGTTCTCAGGAGCTTGTGCGGGTTGTGGTGAGACACCATATGTCAAACTGGTATCACAGATCTGTGGAGAGAACATGATCGTTGCTAATGCGACTGGTTGTTCATCGATCTACGGTGGAACTTTCCCAACAATTCCATATTGTAAACGAGACGATGGTAGAGGACCTGCTTGGGGGAACTCACTATTCGAAGATAACGCTGAATATGGATTCGGAATGAGACTTGCAGTAGACAGTAACAGAGTATTGTTGAAGAAAAAGGTAGAGACTATCCTAGAGATGGGAACTACCGAAGAGTTGACAGCAGCTCTCAAAGCTTCATTAGAACTTTGGGACGAAGTTACTGAAGAGGCTATCACAGCACAGAAAGCTGTAGCTGAAGTCATCGATACTGCACTTATCAGTGCGGAAGGTGAAGCAAAAGAGATTGTTGCTAAGATCAACGAACTAAAAGACTACTTCGTAGATAAGAAAGTCTGGATCTTCGGTGGTGACGGATGGGCATATGATATCGGATACTCCGGTGTTGACCATGTTGTTGCTTCAGGTCGAGATGTGAACATCCTCGTTGTAGATACAGAAGTATATTCAAACACTGGTGGACAGGCTTCAAAAGCTACTCCAATCGGTGCTGTAGCTAAATTCGCTAATGCTGGTAAGCAGCTTGGTAAGAAGAACATGGGATTCATGTGTATGAGCTATGGTCATGTATATGTTGCTTCGATCGCTCTCGGTGCTAATAGAAACCATGCACAGAAAGCACTTATGGAAGCAGTGAACTATAAGGGACCTTCAATTATCTTCTGTTATGCTCCATGTATCAACCACGGTATCGATATGAGATACTCACAGGTTGAGATGAAGAGAGCCGTAGAAGCTGGTTACTGGCCACTATATAGATTCAACCCAGAACTTGAAGATGGTAAGAAATTCTCTTGGGACACAAAAGACCCAACAGCTGATTACCAGGAATTCATCAAGGGTGAGAGACGATATACAGCTCTCTACAAGACAAACCCAGAACATGCTGAGGAACTATTCCAGAAGGCTGAAGATGACGCTAAGAAGAGAATGAAGTTCTACAAAGAGATGGGCGAAATTATGTAATTGATCGCATCATTATGATGTGAAGATATCATCCCCTGTTCGGATTACCGGACAGGGGATTCTTTTTTATTTCCAGTTCTTGAGCATCTCAGTAGCTGATCTGTTCATCTCTGCCATGAAATCACTGGTGTGTTTCTTGAAATAGTAGAAATGAGCCGCATCAGGAGTCTCTTCTGAGAGTCTTCCACTCTTTTTATAGGAGTTGTTGTGTTCTTCGAACATCTTTTCAAGCTGAGAACCGTTCTTTCTTTGATAGGTATCTACATGAAAGATATCCTCATGTGAATGACGTAAGATCTTTGAGATACCTGTCTTCCATTCTCCAACCGGATAGCCAAAGCATAACATAGTGATCGGGAGAACATGATCAGGTAGAGATAACAACTTCTGAACCTCTTCATAGTTCTCTAGAATATCTCCAATGTAACAGGACCCTATATGCAGAGAGTCTGCCGCCGTCACAGCACTTTGCGCAGCAATGAGTGCATCACATACTGAGAGTAGAGCATCTCCTTTGCCGAGTTCTCGATGAGGTATTCCTTCTTTTTCTCCCTTTTTTACAGCTCCCGAACTTACGAAATAGTCTTCCCACTTCTGGTAATCTGCCAAGAAGAGCCAGACCATAGGAGCTTTTGCTATCATTGGCTGATCATCACAAAGGATAGCAAGACGGTCTTTCAATACCTGGTCCTGAATATCTAAAACAGAATAAAGCATCATATTACCTGCAGTTGCTGCTCTTCGTGTAGCCTCCGATATGATCTGTTTATGTTCAGTCGCTATTGGTTCCTTTTTGTAGGCTCTGAGCGATCTTCGTTCCATCAGAACCTGTATAGTATCATTTGGGTAATCCATGTTTATCCTCCTTACATAAAAAAAAGGCCTGATTGACAGGCCTTTGTATTAATAATCAGATATCTGATTAGTCTTCTAATGAGAAATCATCTTTTGAAGCCCCACAGAGTGGACAGGTCCAATCTTCAGGTACATCAGCAAAGGCTGTTCCTGCTGCAACATCATTATCAGGGTCTCCCTCAGCAGGATCATAGATATAACCACATAAATCACAAACATATTTTTTCATTTTTATTCTCCTTCAGTTGTATTATTTTGAGCTCCAAGCTCTTTATCTAACATATAGATACCACGATTATCATCACCTATCTGGTCAAGCTTGACCAAGATCTCTTCAACAGAAGATTCTTCTTCGACCTGTTCTGTCACAAACCAACTTAAGAATAACTCTGTTGGTGTATCATCAAGTTCTTTTGCTTTTTTCACTAGAGTGATGATCGAATCTGAGATGAACCGTTCATGTTCTAGAGTGGCTTCGAAGACTTCTCGTAATGAGTCCCAACTTGCTTGGGGCTTATCAAGTTGAGAGAAGACTGGTTTACCACCTCTTTCAAGGATAAAGCCATAGATCTTCTCTGCATGGATCAATTCTTCTTGTGCTTGCCTGGTGAACCAAGCTCCGATCCCTTTTCTGTTTTTGAAAATAGAATCTGATGCCATAGCTTCATATAGATAGGCAGAGTTCCGTTCTTTAGCGAACTGTTCATTCAAAGCATCTAGCATCTCTTGTTTAATCTTCATTAATTATCCCTTCCATAAACCGTGTAAATTACAATATTCACGGGCAGAAACGTCTTTTATATCTGCATCTATACAGAAGAATGCTTCTGGAACATCTCCTGGTTTCAAGAATGCTTTATATGAGACATCTCCGACAAGCAGTTCTATCCACTGGATAAAGTGTGCATCTGTCATAGGGTGAAGAGTGGATCCTACGTATACTCTAAATCCACCTTCGACTTTCTCTATCACCGGTACATGCTTCTCTGTAGAAGAATCTGCGCTCTTTTCTTCAAGAAGTTCCATTGGTTGCCCGCAGCAAACCAACTCCCCTCCGCCAACTTTGATCATCTCCACCATATTCCCACATAAAGAACAGATATAGATTCCTTCTTTTACTGCAATTGCCATAAACTACCTCCGTATACTAGGTATACATCTTAAGATACTGAAAGATTCTTAAATCATCCAGTTTTTTATACGACTTCGTGAAAAACTTCAAAATAGGACTGTGGATGATCACAAGCAGGACATTTTTTTGGAGCTTCTGCACCTTCATAGATGTATCCACAATTGAGACATCTCCATACAACTGGTTGTCCCTGTTTAAAAGAAGAACCATCTTTTACCTTTCTTAGAAGATTCTTATATCTTTCTTCGTGTCGTTTCTCTGCTACACAGACGGCCCTATACACTGCTGCAATAATGGGGAAACCTTCCTCTTCTGCGGTCTTAGCGAATTCCGGATAGAGTTCTGTCCATTCCTCATTCTCTCCAGCAGCTGATTCTGCTAGATTCTCTTCTGTGGTACCGATCATTCCTGCAGGATAGGTTGCCGTGATCTCAAGAGGTCCCCCTTCAAGGAATTTAAAGAAACGTTTTGCATGCTCTTTTTCTTGGTCAGCAGTTTCTGCAAAGATCTGAGAAATTTGGATATACCCCTCTTTCTTGGCTACACTAGAAAAATATGTATATCTGTTTCTAGCTTGTGATTCACCAGCGAACGATTTAAGAAGATTCTGTTCTGTCTTAGTTCCTTTAATACTTTTCACTTATCTGTTTCTCCTTATAAAATGAGATTACTATTATATATTCAATGATACTATCTTCGATTTCAAAAATCAATTTATTCAGTGTAAATGTCTAAAATATCATGTAGATAGGATATGAAGTAATTTCTGAATGTAGCCGGTTCTACAATCTCTACTGAGTTACCACACTGTACAAGACGTAGTATGAGCTCGATAGAATTTTCAGCATTCACTTCACAATAGAGAACCCCGTCAGAATCCGTATAGGTCTCTAATCGGTCATAATAGATAGAGGAGAATGAATTGAGGGCTGATCGTTCCTTCAGTCTCAATTTCAAAGGAATCATGTCAATTCCACTATAACGTTCGCCCGTGATGGGCTTCCTGAATGGTCTCAGGTTGTCAGGGATCGTATAGGTCTCATCCAGGATCTCGGCAACTTCAATATTATGAATATCGATGGTCTCGATCTCTGATGTATGCCTTAATCGACCAGTGACACTGATAGGCCTTCTTCCAGAGTTGCTTTCACGATATCCGATGAAATAGGGTGCGAACTCAGTCTCATGAACCTCATTCTCATTGACACTATGTCTGATCCTGAGCATCTTTCCAGAAACCCATGAATCTATGATCACTTCTAGAGTATCGGTAAAACTAGGATGAGGTTTTTCGGTATTGGTCTCTATCTGCTCAGCGACCGCATCAATATTATTACTGACATGGGGAGCATAGGTCCTCATATTCCCGGCTATCTTCCTCAGCCCTGAGGCAAGGTGAGGAGTCTGCATCGGTTCATACTTTGCGAGCATCTCAGCAGAGAGATTGAGCGCAAGTGATTCATACACACTGAGTTTCATCACGTCGATCTCTTCTTTAGTTTCGATCTTGATGAGGAACTTATCTTCATAAACATCTGTATGTTTCTTAAGCTCCTCGATATAACGTCCAATGGTAGATCTGTGTACACCTAGCCTACGAGCGATCTCTGCTCTTCTCATTCCTTCAGGATGGGAGAGTAGTAGAAGCTCTAACTGCATCAATCGTTCACCTTTCATATCTTCACGTTCCCTGCTTCAATTAATTCTGCAACAAATTGCACTAGTTCACTCGATTATAACACAAAAACCATTATAGAGGTATGTAGAAAAAGTTATGTTACCTTATTAAGAATCTTGTTTTAGAACAAATCGATAAATATTGAGAGATTCAATAACTAAGTATTGAGCATTGTCCTCCTATTTACTATCTTATGAAGAGAAAAGAGAAATTAATTAGCGGATGCTAAAAAATAAGTTTAAACTCGTTGGAACAATACAGTTCAACGTAGTAGGAGAATAGTTCATGCACAGTCTACAAGGTGAAGAGTTAGAGGCTCAGAATAAACGATTACAGGAAAGGATGTCGGAGATCAAATACAAGATACTCGTCATGAGTGGAAAAGGTGGAGTAGGAAAGACTACTGTATCTGTCAATCTTGCCATGTCACTGGCAAACAAAGGCTATAAGGTCGGTATTCTTGATACAGATATCCACGGGCCTAATGTCGCTAAAATGCTCGGAGTACAGGGTGAGAAGATGTACTCTCATGATGAGAATACTATCGAACCTTTCGAAGTGACACCTAATCTCAAAGCTGTCAGCCTTGCATTCACAGGGAACGGTGATGATACACCGATCATTTGGAGAGGGCCTCTTAAGATCAGTGTTATCAAACAGTTTCTAGCTGATGTGAACTGGGGAAAACTGGATTACCTTATCATAGACTCACCTCCAGGGACTGGTGATGAGCCTCTGACTGTATGTCAGATGATCCCGGAGTTGACTGGTAGTGTTGTAGTGACAACACCACAAGAGGTGTCGATCCTGGATTCACGAAAGAGTATCAATTTCTCTCGACAGATTAAAGTAGCGCTTCTCGGAGTCATTGAGAATATGAGTGGATATGTCTGTCCTCATTGTGGTGAGACAGTAGATATCTTTGGTAAAGGTGGTGGTGAAGCTGCCGCAAAAGATATGGATGCACCTTTCTTGGGCAGAATCCCAATAGATCCAGGTCTCATGCAGGCTGAAGACAAGGGTGTCTCATATGTCACTACTGCACCTGATAGTGCTTGTTCTAAGGCGATCAGTGCTATTGTAGATAAAATTGATAATACCCTTGCCAGCAGTAAATAATAGGAAGAAGACATGAAACATCTGACATGGGAGACCCTTGAAAGAGAGAAGATCAAGGATTGTAGGATCTTTGATATTTATGAGACCAAAAGCGTGACTCAAGATGGGAAGAAAGGTTCTTTCATCCAGATAGAGGCTCCTGATTGGATCACTGTCCTACCGATCCTCAGAGATCAGTTAGGTCACCTATGTTTTCTGATGGTTCGTCAATACCGACATGGTAGTGAGACCCTGACTCTAGAGTTCCCTGCAGGGACTGTAGAGAAGGGTGAACTACCAAAAGTCGCGGCATATCGTGAACTCCTTGAGGAGACCGGTTGCCGGCCTTCCCGATTGATCAAGATCGGGTCTGTTTCACCAAACCCGGCTTTTTTAACGAATACTGTAACCTATTATGTTGCTGAAGGGTTGGAATATATACAACAGCAGCAGCTTGATGAACATGAGATGATCGATATCGAGCTGGTGCCGATCAATGAAATTATCCATTCAATGGGTACGGGATACTACAACAACGGCATCATGATGTCAGCTCTTGCCTTCTATTTACGTTGGCGAGGTCTAGTGAGGGATGTCAAAGAGTAGATTCCAAAGGAGTTTACACGTGAAATCTCGAAGATCTCTTATCACTCTCATCTTAGGTATATCCTTAGGTAGCTTTCTGTTTGTAAGCTGTATGACCCCATCGAGGATGAACCCCTATTCTTCTGAAGAACATACGATAGCGGTCAATGGTGTAGGAGTCGTTGAAGCTGCACCGGATACCGCACGGTTGATGATCACAATATCTGAACTGCGAGAAACTACCTCGGCTGCCCAGAGTACTGTGAACAAGAAGATTGCAGAGGTCCTAACCGTAAGCTATGAAGCAGGAATCGGAGAAGATGAAATACACACATCCTCGATATCGTTCAATTCAGAATATGATTGGACTGATAACGGTAGAGTCCTCAAAGGTCAGAGAGTACGACAGACCCTTTCGATAACAATCTCAGGGATCGACGAAGCGAAGGGGAATCTTGCATCGCTCCTTGATGGTCTTGGGACTATATCTGGGATAGAGATCTCCTCTTTGAACTTCTATGTCAAAGATACTGAACAACTCTATGAGCAGGCGAGAGAACTCGCCTTCACAAAAGCTAGACAGAAGGCACAAGAATATGCCGCACTTGGGGATGTCTCTCTTGGTACTCCCCGTTCCATCTCAGAATACTCCTCAGATAACGCTATAGCAGATACGTATGGAAGAGCTATGAAGATGGAGGCTGCAATGGCCGATTATTCCCCATCTCAGGTCCCAACCGGATCATATAGCGTCTCTGTGACGGTTAGTGTCGAATTCCTTATCGATTAGGAGTCAGGAAAGGACCTTGACCATATAATGGTTGAGGTCTTTCTCTTCATAGATCAACTCATAAAGGGCTTCGAGGACTGGGAACTTATCTAGGAGACCCTTTTCTCTGATTAGTTCCCCCATAATTCTGATGGTCTTCATCCCCTCTAGTACGACTCCACTCTTTGGATCATTTGCAAAGCCCTTTCCTATGAGAAGTCCTAAGGTCCTATTTCGACTGAGGTCGTTGAGGGCTGTTAGTCCAAGGTCCCCGATACCGCAGAATGAGAAGATCGTGTCACTGTCACAACCGTATAGTTCAAGGATCGCCTTCATCTCATTCACTGATTTTGTCATCATGATGAAATCGACGTTTGGTGAGTTGTACTTTCCTGAGATGATACCGATCGCGATAGCATACATGTTCTTCAGGATACTCAAGAGTTCAGCCCCTCTCATGTCTTCAGTATAATCGGAGATGATACCAGTCTCTTTTAGGACTTCTGTCGTCAATCTCTTATAGTCTTCAAAGTCTCCACCATAGGTAAGAGCTGATGGGACCCCATTGAAGACCTCGACTGCGAAGGTCGGGCCTTTCATGGAACCGACATGATCGAAGGGGATCACTTCAGGGAGAAATCTTCCATCATTAGAGAACCCTTTGGCAAGGTTTATGACAATGCATGAGGGTTTGATCATATCCTTGATCGAGTGGCAGAAACTCTCGATGACTTTTGATGGGATAGCAAGGAAGAGAAAATCTGCATCTCTGCAGCATGCGATATCCCCTGTGGCGGTGATCTCCTTTCTCAGATGTCTTCCTGGGAAGTAGGCTGAGTTCTGGTGATGAGTGTTGATGTCCTCGATGACATCTTTCTCTATGGTATACAAGGTCAATATATTATCTGGGTTAGTGGCAAGTCGGTCAGCTAATGCCGTCCCGAACACGCCGGCCCCTGCCATGATGATTCTATTCATTGGGTAGTCCTCCACAAGTAGTTAATGAGTATAATATACAAAAATGGTAAAAATGTCAAAATAAGAGTCAGGATAAGAACTATTCAGATCCTATTCGGTATGGACCATCTCAATATGTTTGATGTCCGCTTCATAAAAGGGTTCTCCGACAGCAGAGAAGCCAGAAGCTTCGTAGTACTCTTTGAGATAGTATTGTGCATGCATGGTGATCTTTGAGATCTTTTTGTCTTCACAGAGCTCTATGCCTCTCTCAAGTAGGAGTTTCCCGAAGCCATATCCACGGAATCTTTCAATCACGGCCAATCGTTCGAGCTTTACGGTATCAGGTTGTGATGTGTTGAGACGAACACATCCTGCAATGATATCTCCGAACTTCAGGAGGATATGATCGAAGTCAATATCTTTCCCATCAAGATCAATCTCCTCTGGTACATTCTGACCTACGATGAAGACCTCTTCTCTAATTGTGTGACAAGCTGCTATGATTTTCTCATGATTCGGTTGTTCTTTTGTCGAGTAGAGCATAGCTATGTCGGGAGTCACATATTCCATTGCAAGGAACTCCTTATGGTTTTCCCAAATTGATCCTCTCTGTAAGAAGCCACGTCTCTCATACATGGCGATAAGACTTTTTTCGCTGTATAGTACCTCGAGCCGTACCGATCTAGCTCCTTGTCTAATCGCAGAACGGAAAGCATGATCGAAAAGTATTCGTCCTAGACCCTGTTCCTGGAACAGGGGATCTACCGCAAGCCGAGCGATCTCAATATGTTCGTCAGTCTCTTTGAGCCATTTGATCTCATGGAGGGCCCTTTCATACATCTGTGAGGTGAGGGTGACTGTCCCGATTATTTGTTCAGTCTTACGAGAGATGTATGCCAGTATTACCGACCCGGTACAGATATCATCATGAATGATCGTCTTATTGGGGTATTCCTCATCCCATGACTCGAGTCCTCTGTTTCGCAGATCATTGATGATCCTCATTATCGCATCGATATCTGAGAGGGTAGCTTTTCTTAAGTTGAAGTCCATGAGGAGATTATAACGGTAAGATTCTTTGTGAGCAAGACGGTGCCTTAGCTAGCTGTTCCCTTTAATGGTTACCTGTCCAGCATGAGGAGCTAACATCTGTGCATAGCTCTTCAATAGGTCGGGAGAGGTTCTATTCATGGTTCTCATTGAGACATCAGGTAGATTGTCTCTGGGGACAAAGGGCTGCAGAGTATAGAGAGCCACCCCATCGATGAGCTCGATGATCTGTCTCATCTGCTCTTCAGAATGAAACTCTTCAAGAATGGTAGTACGGAACTCAGATATACCGTTCCACTCTTTGAGAATATCGACTGAAGCTTGGATGTTCTCTGTTTTGTTGTAGGAGACGAATGTAGGATATGAGGAGAGAGCACACTTGATATCCATTGCCACATAATCAAGATAGGGGAGCATTCGCTTCAATAGTCGAGGATTCGAACCATTGGTATCAAGTTTCACATCAAGGTTCTGTTCCTTGAACCAGCTAACCAGAGCGGGGAGGTGTGGTAATAGGCTGGGCTCCCCACCTGTTATCGTGACCCCATTGATCCAGTCTCTGACTTTGAATCTCTCTACAGTCTCTTTGAGTTCACCAAGGGAGAGTCCTGCAGTTCTCTCTCCTAATAAAGGGGCGTTATGGCAATAGCCACAGGTAAAATTACATCCTGAAGTAAAGTACACGGCTGCAATATGACCGGGATAATCTACGAGTGATGGTCTTTGTAGATACCCGTAGACTCCAGTCCGTTCTGGTAATCTCTCCATATCAGTTCGTTTGTGCGCTCGTAAGAATGCTCTTGATCATCTTTGGGGTGATTGTCCCGGTAGTGGTATAATCTGTCTGAACACCTAGATAGGTATAGAGCTTAAAAGATCCACAAGCCTCATCTACAGAGTTGTGATGTGGGTTCGGAATATACTCATAGGTGTTAGTTTCCTTGTTGAGTCTCTGAACCGTCATCGCTGGAATCCTCTGAGGATTGATGCACTCGGTATTACAGAATTCGATGAGACCCTGTTCTGTGAGGACGTCGACGTAGGCTTTTGAGAAGTCCTTCCATTCATCTCTCGTGAGCATCTTATCTATTCTCTGATTCAGGGTATGACACTTCTGACATCCCTCTTTTCCAAATACGACTATCTTGTATGGTTGTTTGATCATGTTGTCTCTCCTAGGCTCCTTTGATGGTCACGACTTCTTCGTCAGCAGTCTCTATCGCATAGTTTCCTGCCTGACGAGCTTTTAGTTCACCGTAGCGTTTTGATTTATTCCAATTCTGTACCCTACTGAAGTAGCCGACAACTCGAGTCTCACCAAATACATCAGTAGAACCACATCTTTCACAACGTTCGTTCAATCCTCTGAAGCTATGGTTACAGGTGTTACAGTAGGTGAACTCTGGTGAGATCGTCACCTGAGCACTCTGCGTCCTGAAGAAGACCTCTTTCATGAGAAGGGCTATAGAATCAGCCGATGGTTGTTCTTCGCCTACGAAGGCATGGGTGATTGCCCCCGATTCGATCATGCTATGAAACTTGCTTTGCTGAGCGATCCTTTCTACGAGTGATACCGGAGCATCTGCTGTAAGATGGATGGAGTTCGTATAGTAGGCACTATCCTCATCTCCTTTCACGATACCATCAGCTTCTTTCTCGAAGTAGATCAGGTCGGTCTTTGCGAGTCTTCTTGCGGCACTCTCTGCAGGTGATTCTTCAAGACTGAATTTAAGGTTATGCTTTGCAGCAAGTTTCTTTGCTTTCAGGTACATATGGGCAACGATCTGCAAACCAAGATCCATAGCGGTCTTTGATTCATGTAACTCTTCTCCCATGAGGAAGTTCACCGTATCGTTTACTCCGATCAATCCAAGGATATAGGTACACTTCTCCAATTCCACATAGGGCCTACCGTCGCAGGCAGTCTTTCCGATCTGATACAATGGACGACCGGGTTCTTTGATCATGTCTGCGATCTTACCTTTCTTCTCCAAGTGAGCCTGAACTGCAAGTTCCATGGTAGCATCCAGTTCTCTGTAAAGCCCTTCTATATTCTTGTCTCCCGTTCTAGCTGCTCTATAGGCCGCTTGTGGGATATTGATGGTCACATTCTGAAAACCACAGAATCTCATAGATTCCGGATGTTTGAGCATTCGATTGTCCTGTATCGTCGTTCTGAGTCTGCAGCAGGCTGAAAGGGTAACCTCATCTCGGTCAAAGATGAAATAGGTAGAACCGTTCTTGCTGGCGAGTTCACAGGCTTCCATGTAGATCGCATACTGAGCCGGGTCAGTGAAAGTCTCATCGCTGATATGGAAATCACATTTTGGGAACTCAAAGATCCTACCATTCCTGTCTCCATCACCCCAGACTTCAAGGAGTGCAGAAGCAAAGTCACGAGTCTCCTTGGTATAATCCCCATAAGTGACGATCTTCCATCCATTCTCTTCTGTTTGCTTTTCGATCTCTTCATCATAGACTATCCCGTTCTCAGTATCTGCAAGTTCTCGTAATACGACATGTTCTATACCTGTTGTATCAGTATAGACAAGATCCATGAGTTTGTTTCCTGCCGGGTCTAGATCATCTCTGAGTATCTCTTTGACATCTACTTTCTCGTCACCGATCCACATCAGATAGGATCCACCAGGTCCAATAGCAGGGACGGCCTTCATATAGTTTGGTACACCGGTATGAATATTGAAATCAAGGAACAGTGTCTGTCCTCCTCTCGAGAAGGCATTCTGAGAACCGTTGAAGATCATTTCTTGCGCGATCTGTTTGAGACGGGTCTTATCAAGACCCTCTAGGAATGGAGCATAGAGTATATTGATATAGGCGATCCCAAGGGCCCCTGCATAGTTTGCCTGCATGCTAGCGAGGAATGTATTCAAATGGCCGGTGAGGACACTCGCAGATCTTGCAGGACTCGATTCTGTATTCAGATTGCTTAGTCCCTGAAGACCATATTTCTTGATATATTCGATTGAATGAGAAGAACAGTAGACTCTATGAGGATACCCGAGATCATGAAGGTGTATAGCACCTGTGTCATGAGCCCGTTTGACCTCTGGAGAGAAGATGGTCTCGAGTCCCCATTGTTTCAGGACTAGCTCTGCTAATCCTAGATTGACTGCTTCAGGATTGTTGTTCACGATATTACTATTCTCTGTAGGTTTGGTGAACATCAACTGTTCAACGAACTTCTTTGGAATCCTGTAGATCGAAAGGTCCTGCAATTGTTCGTTATGATTCCTGTCTGATAGGACATTGTTGACAAGCTCCCTGATCAGAGCAGTGTTAAGAGTCTTGATAGAACTCTTGATGACCATATTCTCGACCTCTTTCGCTACACTCTGAGCGAAGGTGACAGATAGGTCTGTCTCATCGATGATCTGTCTTACTATCTCTTTTCTGTCCCAGGGTGTAGTGATATTCCCAGAGGTCGACTCCACAAGGAGAAGTCCTGCATCAGTCACATCCATTGGTGTGTCAGATTCATCTGAGCGGATACGAATCTCTTTTCTTGCAAGGTCTCGCTGTTTTCTGTATCGTTTGTAGGCGGTGAATACTAGTGGAAGGCTCTCTTCTGCTAGGACGATCTCGACAAGGTCTTGAACATCTTCGATGAGGGGAGTTCTTTTATGAGCCTCTTCGCGAACATAGTATTCTGAGCTAGGGGTGTTGAGCTGATTCAAGACCTTGTCTGTCAATGATGAGGCTCTACTTGGATCGACTCCAGGGTCTGTACCAGATCTCTTTACAGCTGCTGCTGCATTGAGTATTGCCTGTTCGATCTTCTTTCTGCTGAAGGGGACTATATCGCCACTTCGCTTCTTGAAGCCATCAAATTGAAGACTCTGATCAATCATTGCTCTCTCCCTAAGCACACATTAATACCCCGGCAATAATGAGTGCTGCCGGTCTGTCTGAGATGCGTGATGTTTGTATTGTTAAGTTTTCTACCAGAAGAGACTTATCTCCCCAGATACCCATCATTATGCTTCAATCAGCTGTACTAATTCATGCTGTGAACCAAACTATATACACTATATATTGTGTATATGTCTGAAGTCAATCTAAATGTAGTGTTTTTTTTCTAATTTGCTGAGGCGATCAGGTAAATCATTCTTAGGTCGATAAATGGAGTAAAAAGAAAAATCACTGAGTTTTTTGCTCTGATATTTTCGTCTTACTGAGTGAATATTGCCATGATATCGCAGTCACAGGACATATTTCCTTACAGTTGCCGCACCTAATACACTCTATACTCTTGAGTTCGCTTACTGGGTCCAGATTCATAGGACACACCGTCTGACATTTACCACAGCTGATACAGATCGTATGATCTGCCTCCAGATAGAATAGCGAGGCTTTATTACCAAGACTATAGACAGCTCCTAAAGGGCAGCCATATTTACAGAAGGGACGGTTCTCAAAGACAGAGAAGGTTATGACCAGAGAGGCAATGATTGCTTTCCAGAGAAACTGCCAGCCGATGATCGATCTAAGACCAGAATTCGCTAGAAGAAGTGGGATCGCCGCCTCTACTGTGCCTGCAGGACAGACGTAGGCGCAGAACCAGGTATTTCCGAGTCCCACATCATTACGAATGAATGCGGGTAGGATGAATACTGTCAGTAACAGTATCAGATATTTCGTATAACGGAAGACCGATTTCTTAGTGGGAGTCCCTGAAGGGGTTTTGGTATGGGTGAACTTCTTTGTGGGAATCCTATACAGGCTTTCTTGGATCAGTCCAAAGGGACAGAGCCACCCACAGGTCAATCTCCCGGTTGCTGTAGTCAACATAGCAAGGAAACCCAGGACATAGAAAGAGACTCTCTGCTGGTAACCGGCTAATGTTGTCTGGATTGCTCCCATGGGACAGGAGCCGAGTGCTCCAGGACATGAGTAGCAGTTGAGGCCTGGAACACATATGTGCTTAGCCCCTCCGCGATAGATCTTACCCTTGAAGAATCCAACAAGGTAGCTGTTTGTAACCAGAGTGAATAGCAGCTGGACATAGAGCCTTTTGATTCTTTTCATCTATCCTATCCCTATGCAGGAGAGGCAGATCGTGATCCCTTTATGAAAGATCTCCACGGCCTCACCTCGAGCAATCCCGAAGATCATAGCTGCAGCAGATAAGATGAGTACAGATACCACGATGAGTTTATAACTTGTTCCTCTGACCATAAGAAGAGTATATCATATCATATTTGGTTGAGAGAATAGAAATCTGAAAGTTCATTCTACTAAGAACAGTGGTAGCATATTCTAGGTACTTACTTGATTGGGTATAATAATCTATTTTTTGAAGGAGTATTATGTTGAGCTTCTTATAAACAGTTCTCTTTTGAACGGGCTTTGGGTTAGGTTGCTCTCATTCTAGTATTACTTCTTGGTTTGATCATCGTTAGACCGATTTTGATATGAAAAGTTCTTAGGTCGTTTGAATGAGCTCGAAGAGTTCTCTCTATTCCATAATAGTGATGACAAAACAGAATAGCTTTATTGCTCAAACTCCTCTATTTCGGTACTATACTCAACACATGAATCTAATCTCAATCGAAAACGTATCTAAGACAGTAAAAGATCAACCACTCTTCTCAGAGATCACCCTTGGTATCCATGCCGGTGAGCGTATAGGGCTTATCGGTAAGAACGGTACGGGGAAATCTACCTTTCTTCGTGTGCTCTTCGGGGATCTTGAAAGTGACTCCGGTACGATTGCCAAGAATAGAGAACTTCGGTTGAGTATGCTCGAACAGGTTCCTAAAGTGGTTGAAGGTAGTACAATTTCAAGCTTCCTGTATGAAGATAAATCCTATAAGATAACTGTCCTCAATGATTATAGAGCTTGTGTTGAGGCCTATGAACATGACCAGTCAAAAGAACGTGCTCTCGCAGAGCTTACAGAGCTCATGGACGAAGAGGCTTGCTGGGAAATAGAACATGAATACCTTTCTCGCCTCACCGAGTTGGGCATCACAGAAATAGATAGACCTATGAAAGAACTCTCGGGAGGAATGATCAAGAAGGTTGCACTTGCTCGTGCTGTTGCTACCGGACCGAATTTGATCATTCTTGATGAGCCGACGAACCATCTTGACATCAAAACGATCGAATGGCTTGAGGAGTACCTTATTTCTAGTCAGATGGGATGTATCATGGTCACACATGACCGTTACATCCTTGATGCAGTCTGCTCAAAGATCTTAGAGATCGATGATGAGACAATATATACCTATGAAGGGAACTACTCAGTCTTCTTAGAAAGAAGGGCCCAGCGAATCCAGGAGCAGAACCGATATCAGGATAAGATTACCAATATCCTGCGAAAAGAACGTGAGTGGCTATTAAGAGGAGCTAAAGCACGAACTACTAAGAATAAATCTCGTATACAGAAAGTATATGACTTGATGGATCAGAAGACCGAGGTAGTACAGAAGGACATGGAGTTCTCCTCTACCCATAGACGTCTAGGAAAAAAAGTCCTTGAGCTTAAGAAGATAGAGAAATGGTATGGGGCTCATCATGTGGTAGCTCCCTTCAGTTATAGCTTTAAAAGAGGAGAACGTATTGGGATCCTCGGACCGAATGGTTCGGGAAAGACCACCTTCCTTGATATGATCACGGGTCGAGCTGAAATAACTTCAGGAGAGGTGGAGATGGGGATCAATACCCATATTGCCTATTATGACCAATTGAGTCGGCCGCTCAAAGAGAATCTTACTGTCCTGGAATATATGGAAGAGCTTGCCGAGATGGTCACAGTACAACCCGGTGTCAGGATATCAGTCTCTCAGTTCCTAGAGCGATTCAACTTTCCCTCTTCTTCACACAGGATCCAGATCGGGAGACTTTCTGGAGGGGAGAAAAGAAGACTCTATCTGATAAGTCTTCTTATGCAACACCCAAATTTTCTTGTACTAGACGAACCCACCAATGATCTCGATATAGATACACTAAGAGCTTTAGAAGACTATGTTGAGGAGTTTGATGGATGTTTATTAGTCGTCTCTCATGATAGAGCTTTTCTTGATCGTGTGACAGATTATCTTTTTGTCTTCGATGGGACAGGTGCCGTACTCGGGGTATCTGGGAGTTATAGTGACTACCAGTTGTATCAGAAGGCTCTAGAAGAGCAGAAGAAAGAACCTGTCATCAAGAAACAGAAGAGGGTTCAGAGAGAAGTTAAGAAGAGGCTTTCTTTCAAAGAAAAGAAAGAGTATGAGTCTATAGAAACCTTCATTGATACGTTAGAAACTGAGAAATCAGAGATAGAAGCAAGCTTCTGTCTCCCCGATATTGATCCTGATAAGATGAGGGCCCTCCATCAGCGCTATCAAGAGGTCGAGATCGAGTTGGAATCGAAGATCGAGCGATGGGAATACCTCGCTGAACGAGATATATAGTTAAAGAAGGCTGGTAAGATCATTGATCTATTCCAGCCTTTCTCTTTATTTGGCCTATCTATAGGATCTTTCTAAGATCTTGATTGCTTCTGCATCACTCATTGGAGCAGGATCTACCCCAAAGAGACCTCCCATAGTTCTCCTTGCATTCTCAGCGATACTCGGGATCTCAGCTTCAGTAATACCGTAATCTGACATCTTAAGATCTGCAACAGCACATCTTTCTTGCATCTTCATAAGAGCGGTGATGAAATCATCTGGTGAACTTCCCGCCTCTCCCATCACTCTAGCCATATCCATGAGCCTCTGAGAGGATACTTCTGCAAAGTATTCGAAATATGCCTTTGAGAGCATAATGAGTCCTGCACCATGTGGTAGGGACGGATGATAGGCGCTCAGTGCATGTTCGAGGGAGTGTTCTGAGGTGCAGGAAGAGGTTGACTCGACCATACCGGACAGGGTATTGGCAAGAGCAACCTGAGAACGAGCTTCAAGATTCTGTCCATCTGCAACCGCTATTGGAAGATACTCAGCCAATAATTCGATACTCTTAAGAGCATAAGCATCACTGACAGGTGTTGCTATATTAGCGATATATCCTTCGGCCGCATGAAAGAAGGCATCGAATCCCTGGTATGCCGTGAGATCTTTCGGGACGCTCAACATGAGTTCTGGGTCGATGAACGATAGGGTGGGGAAGGTGTCATCATTACCGAAGCCGATCTTCTCTTGTCTCTCCTCATGGGTGATTACTGTCCAAGGATCAGCTTCAGTCCCGGTTCCTGCGGTAGTTGTTATCGCGACTATCGGAAGTACCGGTTCTGGAATCTCCATACCCTTACCGGAGCCTCCATGGATATAGTCCCAATAATCACCAGGATTATTGACCATGATCGCAATACTCTTTGCAGAGTCGATACTGCTTCCCCCTCCGAGACCTAAGATAAAATCACAGGACTCCTCTCTTGCGAGTTGGGCTCCTTCCATCACATGTTTATGTATTGGGTTCGGACAGATCTTATCAAAGACTATAGAAGAGACTCCATTGTCGGTGAGGAGGTTCTGGACTCTATCGAGGTATCCATTGGCTCTAGTGGATTTTCCAGAAGATATTACGATGAGGGCCCTCTTGCCAGGAAGAGATGCAGTACTGAGTTCTTTGAGTGAACCTGGTCCGAAGAACATTCGTGTTGGGATGAAATGGGAAAAATTATTCAATGTATGACTCCTTGTATTCTCGTGCAGGCTATGAGCTGCTCTGATTCTATTAATATCTTTTAATGGTAAGACCTGTAGGGTGGCTATTAGTCAAAAGTATCTATTACTATAAGTAGATAATACTCATAACAGCTCATCATGCCTATAAGAATCCTCATCCAAGAATTATTATTGGGTGATAAGAGTTGGCACCAGACTAGTTGAACAGGTGACGGTATTCTTCATACCCCTCACTTTCTAGATCTTCAACTGCAATGAACCTCAGCGATGCTGAATTTATACAGTATCTTAGACCTGAATCTGTTGGACCATCATTGAAAAGATGCCCGAGATGACTGTCAGCCTCTGCACTACGTACCTCGGTCCTCCTCATCCCATGTGAGTTGTCCTGGATCTCAAACATATTCTCTTCATCCAATGGCTTCGTGAAACTCGGCCATCCCGATCCTGATTGGAACTTATCGTTTGAGCTGAATAACGGTTCTCCCGATACGATATCAACATAGATTCCTAATCTCTTATTATCCCAGTAGGCATTTTTGAAGGCCTGCTCTGTTGCAGCTTCCTGTGTCACACGGTATTGGAGATCTGTCAGCTGCTCTCTTAGTTGTGCCTCTCTAGGGTCCATCTCAACTTGAGGCTTGATTTGGACCTCTGTCTCTTCTACCGTACCTTTTGCTGACACAGTAACCACTGTGAATAGTAAGATGAGGATACTAAATAATATTACTAATTTACTCATATAATACTCCGTGCTACAAAGATAGTCAGAATCGGGTATGAATTCAATGTTAATCTGAATTGTGAAAGTCTCTGAACGTAGAAAAGCCGTTATTCATTTGAATAACGGCTTTATAAGGCGCCGACCGGATTCGAACCGGTGCATCGAGGTTTTGCAGACCACTCCCTTACCACTTGGGTACGGCGCCATATCGGGTTCCTACATTATCAGAAAAGCTTTTTTATATCAAGATATTATGCTATGTTTCTGGGTATATGAAACCGAGAGTACTGCTATTTCAACCTCCCATATATGATTTTGGTCTATTCGACCTCTTTTTCAAACCTTATGGATTATTACGCTTAGGCAGGTGGTTCGCTGATACAGGTTATGAGATTTCCTATCTTAATGCGATGGATTGGACTGATCCTGCCACAATAGCGGCACAAGGTCCGGTAAAGAGGCGGGCCAATGGGACGGGGAAGTTTTTTAGAAAACCTGCGAAGCTGCCCTCTGGAGTACCACAGATCCCTAAACAGTATTCACGCTATGGCATCTGTGTAGAGAGTATCGCTGAGTCTATAAAGGTTGCTGATCCCCATATCGTCATGATCACAACAGGAATGACCTATTGGTATGAAGGTGTAGTAGAAGCGGTAGCTGCAGTCAGAACTCATGCTCCAACGGCCAAGATAGTCCTTGGTGGTATCTATGCTTCATTGATGCCTGAACATGCTCTGAATGTGACAGGAGCTGATGCTGTTGTCACTGGCGATGGAGAGGATCAATTACGTGGGGTTCTTGAATCATTCTCCCTAACGACTCCAGAGTCGAGTATCCCTCATTGGCCAATACTGATCCCCGCTGCTTGGAAGGGAATCGCAGGTGCAATACGGCTCAACACCGGGTGTCCCCTTCATTGTGACTATTGTGCTTCAGATCAGATATCTCCGAATTTCATCCAGGGGAATGCGGAATCAAGTTTTGGGTTCCTCTCTACTCTACGAGAAAGATTCGGAATAACTCATATCGGATTCTATGATGATGCCCTCCTGATGCGGAAGGAGGAGGTTCTTATTCCCTTCCTAGAAAGGATTCTTGCCTCTGAACAGGACTGGAAATTCTATACTCCGAATGCAGTACATGTTCGACTTATCGATAAGAGAATCGCCTCTCTTCTGTATCGGTCGGGGTTTCAGGAGATTCGAATGGGGTATGAATCTGCTTCTTCTGTTTTTCATGACGAACATGATCATAAGTTCACTACTGATGACTTCGGTGGAGCTGTTGAGGCTCTGTACTCTGCAGGATTCACTAAGAGACAGTTACCCGTCTATGTTCTAGCTGGCCTTCCCGGTCAGCATAGGTCGGAGGTCGCTCATTCGATAGAGATGGCATCAAAGGCTGGAGTAGCAGTATCCATAGCAGAATATTCACCGATCCCGGGTACCTCATCTTGGGATGAGACTATAGCTTCTTGTGGATATCCTCTTGAAGAAGAGCCGTTATTACACAATAACAGTCTTCACATCACTCAATGGGATGGATTGACTAGAGATGATATGCAAGAGTTGAAATTGGCAGCTAGAGCGACTCGGTAGAGTTATTCCCGCCTCGACCTTGTCTCTTCCTTCGGTTTCCTTGGCCTCGATGACCAGCGATAGGACAACCGTCACCTTTACCCTCTTCTAAAATGGATCTCCAGCTTCTTCCACAACCGTCACAGATGATCTTTCTTTCTGGGTCGATCTCGAAATCCCCACCTTCGATAAGGATCATTTTCCCCTGTAAGAGTGCTTCAGCACACTTCTGTCGCGCTTTTGTCACGATATTCCCAAAGGTCTGGCGAGATACTTCCATAAGCTTTGCAGCCTCTTCCTGGTAGAGAGCCTCGAAATCAGCAAGGCGAAGAGCTTCTAGTTCATCAAGAGTAAGAATGATCGTTTCAAGTTCAGCACTTGGGATGCCTGCTGGTTTGAAGAGTTTATGTGGTGGCTCTCCTATGATTTTACGATTCTTTCTAGGTCTTGGCATATTTACTCCTCGAATTTCTTGAACCTAGTGTAGACCATAGCCCTGATTTTGTAAACTGACTAGAGTCTATCTACACCTCGGGTGATGATAACATCGCAATCGAGACCAAGAGGTTCTGAAAGGACTACCTGTCCAATCTCGACTGGAGCTTTGATCGAGGATGCTTTGATCAGCTCCATGAGCTCTTTGATGCTTGAGAGAGAGACAGCTTTTGTCGTTCGTATACTCGCGAGGGGTTCTCTTCCCCCTGTTATTCGTATGGAAGAACAGAGGGTTCTCATAGGTTTAAAGAGCTCCTGCTCTACCCAATCCTTCCCTTTTTTACAGAGAGCTCCATGTATCGAGGTGATCTCTTGAGTATCAGGATCATATGTGAGGGATATCCTGCAACTGTTGGGACATATGATACAGGTCAGTATCTTGGTGGTAGAATCATTATTCACAATTGACCTCCAACGATCCTACTAGGTTTTCTGGGACTGATATTTCGATCTGAATCATCTCTGATGGTTGCGTGAAGGAGTAGCGTCGTTTCTTGATCAAAGTAGCATCATTTGTGATGGATATCGTCGCATCGGTAATTGGCTCAGTTACCCTTAGTGAGAGGGTTGTGGTAGAACTCGGGGTAATGACCTGTGGGACACAGTAGCGTATCTTCTCTCCTGCATAGATACTGAAGAGTTCTTTTGTATCAGCATAGGCGCCGGAAACAAAAGAGACTGCGGTTCTTCCTGCTCTCTTTGCCTCTTCTGATACAAGATCCACGATATCATGGACCTGTAGGACATTCCCACAGGCAAAGACCCCAGGACAGGAGGTCATGAGGTCTCCTGTTACGATTGGTCCCTGCGTGATGGGATCTATAGCTATATCAAGAGAGCGAGAGAGCTCGTTCTCAGGAATGAGTCCCACTGACAGTAGAATCGTATCGCAGGTGATATACTGGGAATTCTTCATATCAAGTGTTCTGTCTGATCTCAAGGGTGCTATGGTGATTCCACAAACTCTATCGTTCCCATGGACTGAGACGATGCCGGTCTCAAGATAGAGAGGGATGTCAAAGTCATCAAGGCATTGCCTGATATTCCTATCGAGTCCCCCAGGATAACTCTGGAGTTCTGTGACAGCTTGGACTTTCGCCCCCTCCAAAGTCATTCTTCTTGCCATGATCAGTCCGATATCACCGGAACCGACGATGACACAACTTCTTCCGACAAGAGTATTCTGCATATTGAGAAGTCTCTGTGCCGTACCAGCAGTGTAGATTCCTGCAGGACGACTCCCCGGCAGGCTGATAGCTCCTGCTGTTCTTTCTCTGCAGCCCATAGCGAGAATGACCGCTTTGGCTTTGATAGAGTAGAGTCTACCTGTAGCGATCGCCTTTATCGTAAAATGATCATCCCCTTTGATAATGGTATGAACATAGGTGTCAGTCAGTATGGGAATATTCTTCTTATGACAGGAGTCTATATCCAATTGGGCATATTCAGGTCCTGAAAGGGCTCTCTTGTATCTCATAAGGCCGAAACCATCATGAATACATTGGTTGAGAATCCCACCGGCTCTCGTATCTCTATCGATGATGAGGATTGAATCCTCACCAGCCTCTTTGGCTCCTAGTGCCGCTGCAGTACCAGCTGGACCAGCTCCTATGATGAGGATCGAGACGTTGATCTTCTCATTCATGAGGGCTCTCCTCGCGAAGGAGTCCTTCAAACATAGGGGACTCGATCCCTTTATAGAACTGTTCATCAATGGTGATATCTCTCTCAGTCTTTAAGATCTCTGCGATCCTAGGTGCACAGAAGCCTCCTTGGCATCTTCCCATCATTGCTCTGCAACGTAATTTGATGCCTATATAGGTGACAGGTCCCATGATCCTATCTACAGCCTGAAGGACCTCGGCTTTGGTTATCCCCTCACACCTGCATACGACAGATCCATAATCGGGATCTTCAGCAATGAGTTGTTCTTGTCTGTCCTCTGGAAGCTCGAGGAAACGCTCTTCTCTCGTAAGAGAGGGGTCCCAATCTTTCTTCAAGGCAAGGGGTATATGGTTAGCGATCATCTCTCGAATGCTAATAGCTATAGATGGAGATGCCGTGAGTCCAGGGCTCTCAATACCTATGAGAAGGATGAATCGGTCATGATCTTCGATGATGAAATCTCCGAATCCACCGACTTCTGGGGGGGTGAGTTTTGGTCTCAACCCAGCAAAGGACCTGATAAAATCAGAAGAGGTCAGAGAGGGGAGTAACTCATGTCCCTCTTCCCGTAATCTCGCAAGAATCTGGACTGTTGTACTCAGATCCTCCTTATTCTCTATATAGTCATTACTCGGACCAATGAGAATATTCCCTTCTACCGTATTGGTCAGATGGATCCCCAAGCCGCTACTATGGTTTCCGGGAACCGGATAGATCAGCAACTGCAGTTCATCCTCCAATCTCTTATCGAGAACATAGTACTCTCCACGACAGGGATAAATCCTAGGTGAATCGATCCCTGCTAGATGAGCGATCGAATCTGAGTAAAGGCCTGCCGCATCGATGATGATCTTCGCTGAGATTTGTGATCCTTTTTTTGTCTGTATCTCATATAGATCTGATCTATTCTTTATGGAGACTACCTCTTCGGTGAAGATGAAGTCGACTCCATGAGCATGTGCATGTTCTGCGAGTGCTATTGTCAGTTCATAGGGCCCTACGATACCTGTAGAGGGTGAGTAGAGTGCTCGCGCTCCTCCCACTCCGGGTTGGAGTTCCTGCATCCTCTTTGCATCGATGATCTGAAGATCAGGGACCCCGTTCTCTACTCCTTGAGTATAGAGCTTCTCGAGAGTGGGGAATTGAGATTCCTCAAAGGCTACGGTGAGTTTACCGATTCTCTCATAGGGTACTGTCAGTTGAGAGCAGAGCTCTTCGAACAGTTCATTTCCTCGTACAGCATGCAGTGCCCGCAGTGAACCTGGAGCATAATGAATTCCAGAATGTACCACTCCACTGTTCCTGCTGCTGATGCCGAAGCATACGTCTGCCTCTTTCTCAATAACTGCTGTTTTGAGGTCGTATGCAGAGAGTTCTCGTGCTATAGAGGTACCTATGACCCCGGCTCCGATGATCAGTACATCATATTGTTCCATACCTATACTATAATATGTTCGTTTGAAAAAGAAAAGCTGTTAAAAGTTCATAAAAGTTCAAAAAGAGATGTTGACATACAGAATATTGGATAGTAAAATACGCATACAATCATAAACGTTCATAAAAGAACAGTAAAGGTTCAAAAGGGGCTTGTATGTCAACTGGACTCATTCCAGCAGATCGACAGCATAAGATTAAAGAGATGATCACCGCACACGGTGTTGTGAAGGTCAATGAATTAAGTGACCTGTTTCAAGTCTCAGTCCTCACGATCAGAAGAGATCTTGATGCTCTAGAAGAGGTCGGTATCCTTGAAAGGTCTCATGGTGGAGCTGTCCTCAGACAGAACATGTCAGTTGAACCTCTATTCACACAGAAAGAACGACAACAGAGGGAAGAGAAGGAACGGATCGGTTTCGCAGCAGCACAGATGATAGATGAGGGAGATATGGTTCTCGTCAATAGTGGCTCTACGACCCTTCAGGTGATCAAAGCTCTGAAAGATAAGAAAATCACGATCATAACGAATAACATTGCAGCAGCGCAGGTCGCTGAAGAGGCAGCTTTCGATATTGTATTCCTTGGTGGAAACTACCGAACACAATCTAATTCAGTAGCAGGGAATTTTGCACAGTTAGCTTTGGATAGAGTCTATGCGAATAAGGTGATCATAGGTGTAGACGGATTCAGTTTTACTCATGGGCTCACCACTCCGGTCATGCTTGAGGCTGAGATCACTCGAGCAATGATAGATAAGACTGTCGGGAAGGTAATCGTTGTTGCTGCTAGTAGCAAGATGGGAATCGTCTCTAACTTCAAGACCGCTCCGGTGGAGAAGATAGATACCTTAGTGACTGATGGGGCCGCTAACGATTTTCTTACTGAGTTGGAACTGCAGAAAGCTGGGATTGATTTAGTAATAGCATAACAACAGTTATGTAAGATATGGGTAAAAAAAAGGTCTAGGAGGCGGTTTATGGCTTATGAAGATGCATATAAAGAATGTGTATGGGTTGATTTCGAAGTATTAGAAGGTTTTATGCTTGATTCTCTCAAGAGTGCAGGACTCCCTGAAGAGGATGCAAAAGTAGTATGTGAGATATTGATTACTTCAGATAGAAGAGGAATCGATTCTCATGGTATCGGAAGATTGAAACCGATTTATATCGATAGAATCGATGCAGGTATCCTGAATCCTACAACCAAGATCGATGTGATCAAAGATGATAAGACAGCAGCTGTTCTCGATGGAAACAACGGAATGGGTCATGTCGTTGCTAAGAAGGCAATGGAGATGGCTATTGAGAAGGCTAAAGAATATGGTATGGGTATGGTAGCAGTTAGAAACTCTACTCATTATGGTATCGCCGGTTATTATAACCTCATGGCAACTGACGCTGGAATGATCGGTGTGACGGGAACAAATGCTCGACCATCTATCGCTCCTACATTCGGTGTAGAGAACATGCTTGGTACGAACCCTTTGACCTTCGGTATCCCAACAGATGAAGAATTCCCCTTTATCCTCGACTGTGCTACATCAGTTTCACAGAGAGGGAAGATTGAAGTATATGGCCGAGCCGGGAAAGAACTTCCTCCAGGCTGGGTAATTGGAAATGATGGGAAGACAAGGACTGATACAAACCAGATCCTTGTTGACCTTACCAAAGGTAAAGCTGCTCTGGCACCACTTGGTGGGATCGGAGACAGCACCGGAGGATATAAGGGCTATGGTTATTCTATGGTCGTAGAGATCCTCTCTTCAGCTCTTCAGGATGGTTCATACCTCAAAGATCTGAATGGTTTTGATGCTGATGGTAATAAGATCCCATTTCCACTGGGACACTTCTTCATCGCTATCGACCCAGAAAGATTCATGGGACTCGATACACTCAAGAAGATTGCTGGTAATATCTGTCGTGGAGTAAGAAACTCTCAAGTAGCTCCAGGTGAGGAGAGAATCTACACAGCTGGTGAGAAAGAACATGTAGCTTGGGAATACAGAAAAGAACATGGATGTCCTGTTCCTGCATCACTGCAGAAAGTCATGGTAGAACTTCGAGACCGATATGATCTCGACTACAAGTTCGACTTTGAATAGATTTTGTTAATGTCCCCATGGATTCCATGGGGATAAATATAGAGTTTTAATTTTTCGCGAATGAGCGGATGTTTTTATGGAGGGTTCTAATGGATGAATTGAAAAAGAGGGCACTTGCGTACCATGAGATGGACGGAAACCCAGGAAAGGTATCAGTCGTACCTACAAAACCATGTGCTACTGCTGATGATCTCTCACTAGCATATACACCTGGTGTAGCTAAACCTGTTATGGAGATCGCTGCTGATCCTGAGAATGCTTACAAGTATACCTCAAAAGGTAACCTTGTAGCAGTAATCTCAAATGGTACAGCTATTCTAGGATTGGGAGACCAGGGGCCACTGGCTTCAAAGCCTGTAATGGAAGGAAAGGGTGTTCTTTTCAAGAGATTCGCCGATGTAGATGTATTTGACCTTGAGATAGATACAAAAGACCCAGACAAGATCATTGAATTCGTAAAGTTGCTTGAACCTACTTTCGGTGGTGTGAACCTCGAAGACATCAAGGCTCCTGAATGTTTCAAGATCGAACAGACCCTCATCGAAGCATGTGATATCCCAATATTCCATGATGACCAGCACGGTACTGCAATCGTTTCTACAGCAGGTATCCTTAATGCTGTTGAGATCATTGAAAAGAAGATGGAAGACCTCAAAGTCGTATTCAACGGTGCAGGTTCTGCAGGAATGTCTTGTGCAAAGATGCTTATCGCTTGCGGTGTGAGACAGGAAAATCTGATCATGTGTGATAGTAAGGGTGTTATCTTCAAAGGAAGAACTGAAAGGATGACTCCAGAGAAGATCGACATGGCTAACGCTACTGATGCAAGAACTCTTGCTGAAGCTATGGTTGATGCAGATGTATTCATGGGACTATCAGTTGCAAATTGTGTAACACCTGAGATGCTTCTCTCCATGGCAAAAGATCCTATCGTACTCGCGATGAGTAATCCTGATCCGGAGATCGATTATGAGCTAGCCGTAGCTACTCGTGATGACCTCATTATGGCGACAGGACGATCAGACTATCCAAACCAGATCAATAATGTTCTTGGTTTCCCTTTCATCTTCCGAGGTGCTCTCGATGTTCGAGCCTCAAAGATCTCTGAAGGAATGAAGCTTGCAGCATCAAAGGCTCTCGCTGAACTCGCAAAAGAACCAGTACCTGAATCAGTTTCTGAAGCTTATGGTGGAAAGAAGTTCTCCTTCGGTAGAAATTATATCGTTCCAAAACCATTCGACCCAAGAGTTATTGAATATGAAGCTGTTGCTGTAGCAAAAGCTGCATGTGATGAAGGTCTTGCTAAGTACCCTATCGAAGATTGGGATGCTTATAGAGAATCTTTGAAAAAGAGAATGGCAAAATACTGGGATTAATCGGGGTTATTTCCAGTTGATTACTATGTTTTGAATTGAGTTCCTTAATTGAAGCTGTTCTTTCTGCTATGAAAGAACAGCTTCTTGTTGTATAATGCCTTGAATGAAATTATTGAACATCATGGAGTGGAGCAATGGGTCAACCAATCAGAATACTGTTAGTTGATGATGAACGAATCAGTCGAGAAGTCGCAGCTCATCTATTGAAGAGTGGTGGGTATGAAGTCACCACAGCATCTTTACCCTCAGAGGCAATAGAGATCTATAAAGAGCATCAAGACTCTTTTGATGTGGTAGTCCTCGATATGCTCATGCCTGAGATGACTGGGAAAGAGTTGTTTGTCGAACTTAAAGCAATGAATCCTGGGATCAAGGCGATCCTGCTCAGTGGATTTGGAAAGAACACTGACCTCAAGGAAGCTCTTGATCTTGGAGTCTGCCAATATCTACAGAAACCGGTATCACGACAGATCTTGCTTGATACAGTCTTGGAGATCGCTAATCAATAATTGCCAAATTACCATTGATTGAAAACATCCTCTGCAAATCCTAAAAGATGATCGATCTGTATCTTTCTCTTATCATCGAGAATGACGAATCCATCAAAATGTCCAAATACCTGATGTTGTTTGGATTTGAGGAACAGGACCTTCGTCTGAGAACTCCGATCTACTACCGGGGTGAATGATAATTCACAACGACCATCAGAACTCGTGACCTTCCAGGGCTTCATATAATCTTCAGCATCAAATTGGAAACGAATCTCTTCGAGCTTATGGACCTTGTTATCGTAGAAGATCACATTCTCACTTGCAGGTGATCTATCTGAGAAACCATAGCCTAAGTTCAGACCAAAAGGGATCGAATCTATCATCGCAGAGGTAGCACCCCAGAACCACCTATTCTTATAGGTCCATCGTCCCCGTCCCCAATCAAGACCACCAAAATCGGTCTGTGGGGAAAGTTCATAGACTTTTCTACCTGTTGATATCATTCCAGAAGCACCCATGCAGGTGATCTTCTCATTGAGATAGAAGGCTGTTCTCAACTCCTTCCAAGAGGTCGCAATATTGATACTCTCATCATTGACGATTCTTGTGAGTGTCAATGATGCCGTAAGGCCCTGTTCTCCATTTGGGAATTCCATGCTTGGAACTGTTATATCTAGGGTCCGGTTATCACCTGAAGTCTCAATACGAATATTTAATTTCTTATTATGGAACTCAACGATACTGTCTTTAGAATTGGGTGGTAGGCCCACAGCCCCTTTTGGCAGGATTATCAGAGAATCTTCCTGAACTGAGGTCCCAGTGTTGAAATCGAGGAAACAGACAGCCATCAATCCGATATACCCAAGATCACTGATGGTCACTGAAAGGCCTATGTTCTTATCATGAGATAGGATGTAGTAATAATCCCACTCTTTGATCCTCAGCCAGTTCGCTTTTATATCATCTCTATCGTATTCCCAAAGAGGGGAGCGTGCCCAGCCTGGTTCGCTGATGAGCCCCTGCGAGTCAAGTAATCTCTGTACCATCGTAACTTCATGCTGCATATCATCCCCTCCTATGAACATCATTTCCTATCTATTATAGGGGTGAAGATGGTAAAAAGAAAGCATCGCTTGAAAAGCGATGCTTAATAGTATTAGCTAGGTAGGAATAGCGGTTTAGATTCTAATAGACAGGATGCCTGTCTGATAGTCCCTTTCATCACTTCATCTACGATAGGTCTGCTTGCAATGGTGAATACTAACATCAGTACTACCAGAACGATAAAAGCAATCAGCAAGAGTCTGTTACTCATCTTCATGATTTTTCTCCTTGAACTCAGTATAGAGAGCTTGAAGTTCTTCTATGGTCATCTTCAAGCTAGTCATATTCGAAAACACCTCAGGTAATACACTTGTGATGAACTCTTTTTTCTTCAGCGCCAATGTGATGATTGAAGCATCTTTGGAGGTGAAATACCCGATACCTCTACGGTTATAGATAACTCCTTGGTCCTGTAATAGTCCATAGGCTCTAGTCATGGTATTAGGATTTACCTCCATCTGAATAGACATGTCTCGGATGGAGGGAATCCTCCCCTCATCAATCCATCGTCCCGTCAGAATCTGGTCATAGATATGATCAGCTATTTGTCTGTATATTGAACGTTTCTCTTTAAACTGCATCTTTTGCCTCTACTTCCCTGATCCTGAAATAAGAGACGACCAGGCAGAATGGAGCTAGCAGGGCCCAATAGATCGTCTTACCGATCACTTCATATGTTTCTAGAAGATTCATTGCATTTGTATTCATGATGAATGTAGTTTCATCGATGGAGATTCCACCATGGAACATGACCTGTGCATAGGGGGCATAGACCACTCGTGCTATGAGTGCAAGGATGATACTCAAGACAATAGATACAACCATAACCGATAGGACAGTCTTAACGAAGTTTGCACTCTTGAAATAGGTGGCGCCAAGGAGGAATACTGATTGTAAGATCAGATAATTTAGGATCATCTTCCAAACCGCTAGGTCTGTCATATCAAGAAAAGGTGTTGAAGAGCTAAATAGTACTGCATTGAGTCCTTCAATGATGACTGAGGATGCAAATATAAAGATCAATAGTACTAATGGGTATATGATCGCATGGTAGATCACCTTTGCAATAAGTTTCTCATGGGCATGGACCGGTAACATTAACCAAGCATGTTGTTTCACCTTACTGTACATCTCCTGTGCATAGGTGATGCTTACCATGATGAATCCACCTGCGAATAACAGGTTTCCGAATAGTCCTAAATAACCCATATCATCTTGGCTGCTTGGGAGTTTTCCGAAGAATCCCATGACAAGGTTAGGGATGAGTATGAGTCCAAACACAACAGAGGCATAGATGATCAATCCTTTCTTGTCTTCATAGACCTGTTTCTTTAATAAGAGTAGTATGTTTCTCATTTGACTCCTCCTTTGAATGAGTTAGGTGATGCGATCACAGCATTGAACAAGGTCTCTAGATCGACTCCTGAATCAAATGTGCCGTCAGGATCCTTTCTTACCACTGAGTATCCACCGGGGACCTTCTCTGAATAGATCACATCTGCTCCTTGCGGTTCATCGAGTTCTAGGGTAGTTGCGATAGACTCGGACACATCTTCGAGGGATGCATTGAAGATGATCACTCCATCATGGAGAATGATGATCGGATCAATGAGATTCTCCATATCACGTACCTGGTGGGTAGAGATTATAAAGGTTCTCTCTTCGGTAAGTGCTGAAGCGACCGTTCTTCTGAACTGAGTCTTCGAGGGTATATCTAGCCCATTCGTAGGTTCATCAAGAATCAGTAATGAGGTGTTTGAGGCAAGCCCAAAAGATAGTAAGAACTTCTTCTTCTGCCCATATGAGAAATCGCTGATCTTTTGGCTCGTATCCAAAGCGAATTCCGAGATATATCTGTCGAACGCATTTTGGTCGAACTTGGGGTAGAAGGGTACATTCAGTTTCAGATAGGTGGCGATTGACATATTGGGAAGGTAGAATTCTTCTGGTAGATAGAATATGTCAGATAACATTGCAGGATGGCGCTTTACCGGATCGAAGCCAAGTACTTGAGCCTCTCCCGATTTTCGAAACAATTGACCTGCTATAAGCTTGAGCAGTGTCGTCTTTCCTGCACCGTTCATACCGAGTAGTCCATATATGTTCCCTGAAGGGACGTCAAGCTTCAGATCAGTGAATAATGGTTTCTTGCCATAAGAAAAATGAAGGTTGTTAAGTGTGATCATGTCATCACTCCTTTTGTGGTCTAGTGTACTATCTAAGTAGTACACTAATACTGTAAGTCAGAATCACAGATATGTCAAGAAGTAAAATAAAAAAGGTGATATCTTTTTTAGATATCACCTCTATGTTAGATCAATAGTTTGGTCTACATCAGTTCTCGAATTGCGTCTTTGATTTGCTGAAGGACCTGTGTGACCTGATCATCAAGTCTACCATAGGTCTGATTGAGCATCTCCATGAACTCTTTGTCCATCTCAGGCTGGATATCGATAGATTGTCCTGTCTGCTGCTGGAGCATCTGTTGTTTCTGTTGAAGTCTTGGTGTGAACTGCTGTACAAGTTGGTCATAGGTCTGCTGCCGCATCTCAAGATACTGGTTATAGAGGTTATCTATCTGAACGAAGACCTCCATGAGTCCGTCATCCTTGCCTGCTAACAAGGTCAGGAGGGTCTTCACCTTCCCGATATGCTGTACATACCGATCATCCTGTGGAAGCGATATATTGTTCAAAGCTGTATCGATCATGATCTTTCGGACCTGTTCTAGCTCCTCCGCATCAAGGTCATCTATCTCTGTCTGAACATCTTCGATAGTCTTATCGATAGATATGAGAAAGGTTCCTGCTATCCGTTTTCCGGTCTGAGTGACCTTATTCTTTCTAATCAGTTCTGGATCTATTTCTATATCTTCGATTCGCTCCATAGCGAGTTCTAAGGCTGACTTGATTCGTGCCATCTGCTTATATATCTCCTTTGGGGATGTTTCCGTCTATAAGATAGCTGTTTTTAGCCCTAACGTCTATATTAGATATGCCTTAGAGCTCTTGTCGTATAACAAGGTTATGCGTACAATGACCCTATGAGAGAACAGAGGATCCCTGTAGTCATATTGACTGGAGGTGGTAGTAGAAGATTTGGCTCGAATAAGGCTTTTGCCCCATACGGTACAAAACGTATCATCGATCATATTATTTCTTCTGCTAAAGAGGTGACCGATACGATCGTGATAGTGACCAAGAGTCCTGAGCAATACCAGTTCTCTGGAGTTCGGACGATCGAAGATTTCAGTGAGGTATCAACACCTATTGTAGGGATCATCACCGCTATGCAGGAGATCGAATCCCAAGAGCTGATCATCCTCTCCTGTGATACCCTCTGGTATCCGGATGATCTTCTCCAGAAACTCATAGCTGAACCAGCTGAATATGGGGAGGCACTTCTCGTATCTCATGACGGGGCTGTTCATCCCTTTCCGGGACGTTATAACCGAAGTTGTCTTTCCTATTTTCAGAATGCAATGGAAAAGAGACAGTTTCGGATATTGAGGATCATAGAACAGATGGACTATTCTTCTCTTTCAGCTGAGGGTTGGTGGATGAAGAATATCAATAATAAAGAAGATCTAGATGAGGCAAACCATGACAGAAAGAACCTATTATCAAAAACCATATGAGAAGAACTGGGAGGCAGTTGTCACTGCAGTCCTCCCGCATAAGAAATTGTGGGCAGTCACTCTGGATTCTACCTTGTGCTATCCTGAAGGTGGAGGACAACCTGGAGATAGAGGTGTCTGCGGCTCCTATACCATTATCGATACGATCAAGGGGGGAGACGAGGTACTTCATCTCTTCGCTGACAAGCCGAAACTGAAGGTTGGAGAAAAGGTCTCCTGTACGCTTGATTGGGATTTTCGTTTTGATTACATGCAACAACATACTGGGCAGCATATCCTATCAGGTGTCATGTATCGCGAACTAGGGATCGATACGGTATCGGTACATCAGGGAGAGACCTACACGACAATCGAGGTAGATCGAGATGAGGTGAGTGGAGCAGAGATCGAACTCATAGAGCACCATGCAAATTCGATGATCACCAGGAATCTTGAAATCTGGTGTGATGAGAAGAGTGACGAAGAGTTTGATGCGGGGACTCTGAGAAGGGCTCCGAAGGTGAAGGGGATGATACGACTGGTGACCATCGATGATTGTGATATCGTCGCATGTGGTGGTATTCATACTCAGCGGACCGGTGAGGTTGGTTTGATCTCCTGTATTGGGGTTGAACCTATCAGGGGCCGAGTGCGACTGGTCTTCATGATCGGAAAAAGGGCCTATAGGGATTATCGAGAGAAGAACCTGATCATCTCTGAACTGACCAATCTCTACTCGGCCAAGCAGCATGAGATAGTCACTCAAGCGCAGCAGAAAGTTGAACAGATCAAGGAGTTGCAATGCCAGATCTCAATGATCGAAAAACACTATGCTCAAAAATTGATCAACAGTGCATTGGCTTCTGCAGATGAGGTTCAGGGAGTGAAACTAGTTGTCTTGGATCTGACGGGGGAGCCTTCTGGTCTGTTGAAGATCATTTCAAAGACTCTGCCTGAAGGTGTATCATTCGTTATCTGTCTCCTTCAGGAAAATAGTCCTAGTACTGTACAGTGGCTCATCGCTTCAGGAGGATCCGCTTCGATCGATTTCAATACCGTTAGATCAGAGCTTTTCTCCCTGATTGGTGCTAAAGGTGGGGGACGACCTCCACTCTGGCAGGGGGTTGGGACAAAGGTAGAGGGTAAAGAGAGTTTTCTTGCTGCATTCACTGAGATACAGAAGAGGTCGTGATGTATACAAAGATCACTGAAGATCTCAAAGACCTCATTGTTCCCGGAAAGAAGGTGATTCTCCAAAGGTTCTTCAAGACTGGACCCGGAGAGTATGGTGAGGGTGATACCTTCATCGGAGTGACGATGCCCAATATCAGGAAAGTTTCAAAACGGTATACTCGTGAGAGTACTCTTGAGGATATCGAGCAGTTGCTGCGAAGTGGTGTACATGAATATCGAATGACAGCTCTTATTCTTCTAGTGAACAAATTTGAGAAAACCGTAGATAAGAATGAGAAGGAGAACTATGTCTCATATTATCTCGATCATGTGAAGTATATAGATAACTGGGACCTCGTAGATGTCACCTGCTATAAGATCCTCGGTCCCTGGCTCTATACCCGAGATCGCACGGTTCTCTATGAACTTGCTAAGACTGATCATCTGTGGAGTCAGAGAATAGCGATGATCACTACGATGTTTTTCATAAGAGAACATGACTATACAGACACCCTCAGACTTTCAGATATATTGCTGGAACATCCCCATGATCTGATTCATAAGGCAGTAGGATGGATGTTAAGAGAGGTTGGGAATCGTGACCCGAAGACTGAGAGAAGTTTTCTAGCTACAAGATATGAACGAATGCCGAGGACGATGCTTCGTTATGCGATAGAGAAATTTCCCGAGACTGAGAGGAGAGCCTATCTTCATGGGAAGATCTGAACAACCTCCTGAGACAGAACATGAGAGACCGAGGCTCAAACCAATCATTATCCGAACTCTGCTCTTTGCGGTGTTCGCCCTCATTCTCTATGGGGTACTCTCCTATCTCTTGCGGGATCAGTTATATGCCCTAGGAGTATTTCTCAGTGAGAACCATGGCATCTATGGTATTGGGATTTACTGCTTCTTTGTTGATATGCTCATCATTCCTGCAACAGTCGATATCATCTATCCTCTTGCTCAGCAGTTACCGGTGCTCCAGGTGCTTTTGACGATGTCCCTGACTTCTATGGCTGGGGGGTTCTGTGGTTACCTGATTGCAAGTAGGATCGATAAAGTATCCTTTGTACACAATCTTACAAAGAATTATCACAACCAAGGTCAGGCTCTGATACATCATTATGGTGGTTGGGCCGTAGCAATAGCAGGATTCACTCCGGTTCCTTTCTCAACAATATGTTGGATCGCTGGGCTTCTTGAAGTTCCCTGGTATGAGGTACTCATCGGATGCTTAGCACGAATACCTAGAATGGTGATCTATTATTATCTGATCAAAGGTGGAGTGAGTCTGTTCGGTATGCTACCGTTCTAATGCAGTAACAGCTTCTTCAAACGAGACCAGCTTCCAGAGAAATCATTGGGATCGATATGGAAGAATTCCATCCCTGCACCCTTTGCACTCTCACCATCGATTAGCGGAGAATCTCCGATTACCAAAGTTGAGGAGGTTGGGGATCTCATGAGTTTTGCCAGCGACTTATATGATTTAGGTGCAGGTCTTACCGTCCCGGTCTCATCTGTCGACATCCTGTTTGCAAAGATGGTGGGTTGAAGACCCACTGCTCGGAGTCTCTCATCGATCACCCCGATATCAGCATAGAGAGATAGGGGATATCTTCTTGATAAGGTAAGAAGTATATTCTGACATTGTGGTTCACTCTGATAACTCTTTTCCAGTAATCGAATGATCGCTGGATAGTATTCATGATGATACCAGTGACCCATGGTGGTCGCATTGATCGGAGGTTTATCAGGATGTGCTTTGTTAAGAGCATCCGCCATAGCTTCGAAGAGGAACATCTTATATGCAGAACCACTAGCAAATACTTTAGTCTCCAGTGGTCGACTGATACTCTTTAGGACTTTGACATACTCGTACATCTTAAGGTTCTGAAGGATCAGTCGTTTCCCAAAGTTCCTAGCATCATAAAGAGTGCCGTCAAAATCAAAGATCAAGCCTGTATACATCAATCTAACTCGAACACTCGTAGACGATTCATGATCTCAAGTTGGCCATTCTTGAGTGCAACCTCTGCAGGTGAGTCGCCGGAGAGGTTGGTAAGATTAGGGTCGGCCCCAAGGTTCAGCATGAACTCTATTGCCTCAAGGGAGCCAAAAGTGGCTGCAGCATGGAGAGCCGTATTACCGTATTGATCCGTAGTATTCACATTCTCACTGTTGATGACCCATGAGAGGGCGTCTAGCCCTTGGGTGAATGCCATGGTAAGAGGAGTCTCACTATCTCCGTTTCGACTGAACAGATCCGCTCCAGCTTCTACCAAGACCATGACAGCACTCTTATTATTCGCTAGGAAGGCATTATGGAGAGGGGTATTGATCTTGTTATTCCTGCTGTTTATATCAGCTCCTTTCTCAATCAGACTAAGGATGACATCTGCAGAGGTGTTGAGTCTGATAGCGGTATGTAATGGGGTGTTCCCCTCATCATCTCTATCGAATACCATAGGTCCGGTGATGAACCAGTCCACGATCTCGACACCGGATTTAAAAGCGATCATCAGGGGTGTGTCCCCATAGCTGTTCTCAGCATAGATATCTGCTCCCTTATCAGACAATAACTGACAGGTCTTCTTATTCTTGTTTCTTACCGCCTCATGAAGAGGGGTGTTCCCTCTATCATCTCTCGTGTTGTAATCGGCTCCGAGTTCGATCAAAAGTTGTGATATGGTCCAGTAGTTCTTTCTCGAGGAAAGAAGGAGCGGAGTCATTCCGGTATTATCTCGAGTCTCGAGTGATGCACCGTATTCATGGAGCATATTGATTCCAAGACTATCCTGATGAAGGGCTGCGGTATGGAGAGGAGTATTCCCGCTGAGGTTCCGTAATTCGACATTCGCCCCCAAGAGTAGTAGTAATTTAGCACTCTGTGATGAACCCCAGGAGATTGCGGTATGGAGAGGAGTGTTCCCATAGTTGTCACGGGCATCTATCCCTGCCCCATGTTCATGAAGGATCCTGCAGACTGCGACACTATTATTCTTCACCGCATAATGCATAGGGGTGAGTCCCTGAGTGTTTCGGGCGTTGACTGCAGCTCCCGAAGAGATGAGAAATGAGGTTATTTCAGGAAAATCCCAGAGGGCTGCTAGATGGAGAGGAGAGTTTCCCTCTGAATCATTGCCCTGCAGGTTCGCCTCGTTGATGATGAAGCTTGTGAACTCGATTCCCTTATCGAAGGCTAGAACGATAGGTGACTTCCCTCTGTTATTGTTAATGAAAGGATTTGCCCCGGATACAGTCAAGAGTCCGGCAGCTTCAGGGTAATCATATCCTACAGCTAGATGGAGAGGAGTCTCTCCTTGGAGATTTCGCTCATCCAATGATGCCTCAGCTGTTATGATCTGTTCGATGACCTCAGTGGTAGCATCTACCATCACGGCTATATGGAGGGGGGAATTCCCCTCTCCATCAGAGGTCTGATTCATATAGGGGCGATAGAACCATGAGATGGTCTCAGTCCCTTTTATGAGAGCTCTGATCAGAGGGTTGATACTGTGATAGTTACTCGCATAGATATCGGTACCTTTATCAAGGAGAAGGTCTACTGCAGTTTTATTATCTTGGGCTAGGGCAGCCATGATGGGTATATTCCCAGAGGTGTTCCGGCTGTCAGGATCTGCACCATAGGAGAGCAGTAGTGAGACGAATCCTGTATCGATAGTAGCCGGCATGGCACTATGTAACGGGGTCTCTCCAAAACTGTTCTTGCTATCGACTTCAGCACCTTTCTTGAGGAGATAGTCTGCTATGAGTTGATCGGTATTATTCGTCACGGCAAGATGTAACGGGGTATTGTTTCTCGTATCTCGAGCATCCACATCAGCACCTGCATCTACGAGTAGTCTCATGATATCGAAATAGTTATGGATCACTGCGATATGAAGTGGAGTGTCCTCTTGCTCATCTCGTGCCTCAAGATAGGCATGTTCTGCGATGAAGGTTCGTAATAATGCGGGATGATGATATAGTGCTGCAAAGTGTAGGGGGGTAGTCCCTCCCTCGAATCGAATGTTCACATCACTTGAGAGTGTCTGATATGCATAATAGAAGTTCGTGTCTTGAGGTATCTGGGAATAGTTCTCGATAAGTAGGCGAGCTATCTGGACATGAATATCACTATCGATGAAAGAAAAAGCTACATCGAGAGGACTCATCTGGTCTGAATTGGTTATGTTGATATCTGCACCGTACTCGATGAGTTCTCGTACAATGTTCAGCTCACCTCTCTGAGCTGCAAAATGGAGAGGAGAGTTCCCTTTCATATCCAGTGAGTTAACGAACTGCTCTCCTAGAAGGGCGCTGACTGCAGTTGGTCCACTTGAGAATGCCATATCGAGGACAGTCACACCGGTATCATCCGGGATATAGAGAAGTGATCCGTTCCCCAGCAGGAGGTGGGCTAGCTCGAAAGATAGGGCCGCTGCGGTATGTATTGGTAGTCTACCATAAGAATTCTGAGTTGAAAGTTCAGCACCATGTTTGAGTAGGAGTTGGATCATATTGGGTTGAGCTAAGGATGCTGCTAAGTGAAGAGGGGTGTTGCCCTGTTCATCTGTGAGAGTTGTTACGGAAGAATCGAGAAGGATGAACTTCTCAGCAAGGAGGAGATCATTGGCTTCAATGGCTTCTATGATATTCTGAGGTGGTAAGACAGGGATTTCGAGGATAGGTTCGACTGGTAGAATTTCCTCCTCAGGTTGCTCTTCTATAACCAATTCAGGGGTAGGTTCTTCTACAGGTTCTGTAATTGCCGGTTCTTCGACTGGCTCTATGACTTTAGGTTCCTCTTCAGTGACGACTTCTATTCTTTCCTGATCGAACTCTGATGCTGTTTCTGTACTTGATGTGACATCATCGACGACCGTGGCTTCAGGCTCTTCTAGGGCGTTGGTCTTACTGAGTGTAGTACATGAGTTGAATAATACTATCATGATGAGCAGGCAGATCGCCATATACCGTTTTACCATATACAAAGTACCTCTTATGCTACAAGTATATACGATATGATACTAAGTGAAAACAGAAAAAATCCCACAAGGTTCTACCCTGTGGGATGTTGATTCAAATATTGGCCTGATCAGGACAAAGCAAGTTTAATCTGTTGTGCGACTTCAAGAGCTCTAGAGGGGGCATCCCCGACATAGGCAGAGGCATCAAGGAGTGCAAGGGCATCTTGTGTAGAGATGAATTCTACGACTCTAGGATCTGTAGTCAAAGTAGCCGATAATTTGATCTCATTCCCTCTCTGCAGGTCATCCCATGCCGTGAGTGAATGTTCTCGGATGACTTCATGCATCTCCTGTCTATCGGCTCCTCTTCGCCCAAGCTCCATGAGTAACCGTTCAGTTGCGGCGAAGGCACCATATACAGAGAGATTCCTCTCGATCGCAACATCTCTGAACTGGATACCTTTTACGACATGCAGAGCAGTCTTGAGGATCTCATCAAGGCTGAGGAATGCTGCTGGAAACACCTCTCGTCTGTTTGCAGAATCATCAAGCGTTCGCTCTAGGAGCGTATGAGCAGCATTATGCCAAAGAGTATTCGGCAAGTGTGCGATGAAGCGTGCTAGGGAATCTATCTTCTCTGATCGAATTGGATTCCGTTTAAAAGGCATGGCAGAGGATCCTACCTGCTTTGATCCGAACGGCTCTGCCCACTCCCCTATAGGTGGTGATTGCAGTAGTCTCAAGTCAAAAGCCATTTTATATAATGACCCTGCTAGACCGGCGATCGCGTTGGAGATGATCCAGTCCTGTTTTCTCGGGTATACCTGAGTAGCAGCGGTGAAGGGTTCTATACCGAGTTCTTCCATAACGAATGTCTCGAGTTCACGAGCACTTAGCCCGGTTCCTTTGAGCAGTTCAGTATAGGAGGCACTTGTTCCTACGGCTCCCTTGAGCCCCTTTCCTCGAAGCTGTCGTCGCACTTGCTGTAGATACTCGAGGTCCATGAGAATGTCCTGTCCATATTGTGCAAGTCGATAACCGATCGTGGTAGGCTCTGCGGGTTGAATATGAGTGAAGGCCATACAGGGGGTATCAGCCTTCTCTTCGATGAGTCTCTCAATAATCATCAGAAGCTCTTTTGTCTTTCCAATGATCAGATCCATTGCCTCTGCCAAGCGGATAGCATCCATGTTATCGAGAGCGTCCATACTAGTCGCTCCTAGATGGATGACAGAGCCTCCGACAGGACACTGTTCAGCAAAGGTCTTGATCTCAGCCATCAGATCATGGTGGATCTCAGCTTCGATCTCAGAGGCTCGATCTATATCGATTGCATCACGTTTAGATTCAAGGTCTTTCACCTGTTCATCAGTCACGATACCTGCTTTCATCTCAGCCCTTGCGAGGGCTACCCAGAATGATCTGAGTAGTGTTCGCTTATGAGTCTCTGACCAGATGGATCTCATCTGCTCAGAGCCGTATCTCCAGGTGAATGGTGAGATGAAGGTATCATGTCCGTAGCTATGCTGTTCCATTGAAAATCCTTATAAATTAATCAATAACGATGATCTGATCTCTTTCAGGTCCTACCGAGATGAATTTCATTGGAGCACCTGTGAGTTCTTCAAGTCTCTTCAGGTATACTTGTGCCTTCTGTGGAAGATCTTCCCACTTCCTGATACCGGTGGTATCACTTTTCCAGCCTTCCCATTCTTCATATACCGGTACGGCAATATCCTGTAGAGCTGTCTCAGGAACATAATCGATGATCTCATCACCGATCTTATAATGTGTACAGACCTTGATAGTATCAAAATGATCGAGTACATCGAGTTTAGTCATTGCAAGGTGTGTGAATCCATTGATCCAGCATGAATAGGCTGCTGCGACTGCATCGAACCAACCACAACGTCTAGGTCGACCTGTAGTAGCTCCGTATTCACCACCGATATCTCTGAGTTTCTCACCATCCGCATCGAAGAGCTCTACGGGGAATGGTCCTCCACCGACTGACGTCGAGTAGGCTTTTACCACACCATAGATGTTATCGATTCTCTTTGGTGAGATCCCGGCACCGGAACAGGTCCCTCCAGCTGTTGGATTGGAAGAGGTCGTATAGGGATAGATTCCCCAGTCTAGGTCTCTCATGATCCCCAACTGTCCTTCGAACAGGACATTCTTCCCACCGAGTACTGCATCTCTGAGTATTGGTACTGAATCAATGATCCTCTTACCGAACTTCTCTCTCCAAGAAGCACAGAGGTCCATCATCTCATCGACTGTGATGGTATCAAGGCCATAGTACTCGAGGTCTCTGTTCTTCTTTGGCATCATCATCTCGAGTCTTGCTCGAAGTCGTTCAGGATCCAGGATATCGACAGCTCTGATCCCAATTCGTGAAGCTTTATCTGAATAGACTGGGCCGATTCCACGTTTTGTGGTTCCGACTGACCATTTCTTACTTCTCTTTGCCTCTTCTGCTCCATCGAGCATACAGTGAAATGGCATGATCAGGTGAGCACGTTTATCTACGAAGAGATTATCGGTATTTACCCCTGCAGCCTCGACTGACTGAAGTTCCTCTTCCATGGTGTTAAAGTTGACTACAGTACCTGCTCCTACAAGACAGAGAGTCTTGGGATTGAAGATTCCTGATGGCAGTATATGAAGAGCAAACTTACCATAATCGTTGATAACGGTATGTCCGGCGTTGTCTCCACCCTGGTATCTGATTACCATATCGCAATTTGTCGCAAGATAGTCTACAACTCTACCTTTTCCTTCATCACCCCATTGAGCACCAACTATAGCATCTACACTCATTTAATCATTCTCCTTCATATCTTTTTCACATTGATCATGTGCTTCTATGTCTTCGGCATCCCATGGATATTTGATCCAACGATCATCAATCTCTCTTGCTGGGAAATAACGCTTGACCTCTTCAGGGAACTCCGCATCTTTCGCTTTCAGTTTATTATGGATCACCAGGACAGCCACCTCTTCAGGGTTGTGTCTTAACAGCTCTTTGACGCAATAGCTCAAAGTCGCTCTCGTATCATCCACCTCATCTATGAGTAGGATCTTCTTACCGGTGAGCTTCTGCTCTACCTCATCGATCCATTGTATCTTTTGAGGGACCTCCATGTGTTGGTTATCCACTCCATAATAGGAGATACCAACAGCGAATATTGGTCGATTGATGAAAGTCTTCATGATCCTTGCAGGTATAAAGCCACCAGAACCGATAGCAACGATGACATCAGGGTCAAACCCCGATTCGATCACCTGAACTGAAAGATCTTTGACTGCTTTATGAATTGAATTATATGTGACATAGTACTTATCGGTAGACACAGATTTCTCCTTATTCTTATTCGACAGGTTTCATCTCTGCGATATATGGCAGAGTCCTATATTTCTCAGCGTAATCAAGCCCATACCCTACGACCCAGACATCGGGGATATCGAATCCCATATAGTCAAGGGTTACATCGACCTCTCGTCGGTCTTGCTTGTTCAGCAGAGCGATGGTCTTCAATGATGCCGGTTTACGAGTCTCAAAATTTCTCTTCAGGTAATCAAGGGTATAACCGCTGTCAAGAATATCTTCAACGATCAAGACATGTTTACCTGCAAGATTCTCTCGTACATCCATGATAAGACGAACATTTCCAGTTGCTTTTGCTGTAGATCCATAACTAGATAATGCTATGAAATCCACTGAATGATCCACTTCAAGCTGTCTGCAGAGGTCTGCAGCAAAGATGAAGGAACCTTTCAATACTCCGACAACGACGAGTTTTTCATCAGAATTATGATCTTCTGAGATCTGACGTGCCAATTCTGAGACCTTTCGCTCAATCGTATCTGCATCGATGAGCACACGAATCAAGTCTTCTTTTAAGGGAGGAATAGTTAGTGATGACATGTAACATCCTTTTTTTAGGTATCTCTTTCTTTATCTGATTATAGCATAGAATGTCAAGACGTTTTAAGTAGTAGACACCCTGAGAGGAGGCAAGAAATAGAACAAAATCACCCCTATTTTAATGCTTCACTTCTCAGATTTTATGCTCTATGTTACTATACTGGCATAGGCTAGGATTTTAGAGGGGATACTATGGCTGGACGTTTGACAGTACTGATGGAGAATAAGGGTTCTAAGGGGCTTCATAGTGAACATGGTCTTTCATTCTTTATTGAAGAAGAGGGGAGAAAAGTCCTCTTTGATACGGGTCAGAGTGAACTCTTTTTAAAGAATGCTGAGACCCTTGGGATCTGTCTTGAGGAGATAGACTCCCTGATCATCAGCCATGGCCATTATGACCATGCCAATGGTCTCCCTGCTTTGGTGAAGCTAGGAGTGAAGCCATCCTGCTATCTTGGAAAAGGGTTCTTTAACCCGAAGTATGTGAATGAGGCAACCGGTATACGTTTCAATGGGGTTAATTTCTCCCTAGAGGATCTCCGGTGTGCCGGGTGGGAGATCCATGAGATCTCTCATACACCATTTCCTCTTGATACTGGTGATACCAAGATGTGGATCGTATCTGATTTTCTTCGAGAGGATCCCTATGAAACGATCCCCGCGCGATTCGTACGTAATTCAGAGGAGGGAGAACTCATCGCTGATACCTTTACCGATGAGATCATGCTCGTCATAGAGAGTGCAAAAGGTCTTATTCTGATCGTCGGTTGTTCTCATCCAGGTATCATCAATATGATAGAACGGGTGAAAAGTCTGTTTGATCTGCCGATCTATGCGCTCATCGGAGGCACTCATCTCGTGAATGCAGATCCACAGCGTATCGATCATGTGATCTCCTATCTTGAAGAATCTACTATATCAATCGTAGGTATTGCCCATTGTACAGGTGAGAATGCAGTGAGAGAAGCACGAGAAAGAGGTCTGAAACTGATAGACTGCAGTGCCGGTGCGGTTCTGGAGTGGAAGTAAGGGATTATACCCGAAAGGTACTTGTCAGACAAGTTGAGTCGTGTTATAGTAGCCTATGAGATCATTGAAGAAAGAGCGACTCTCACAGATGGTGACTGATGCCATCAAAGAGATCATCATCACAGAAGAGTTGAAACCTGGAGATAAACTCTATAGTGAGAATCAACTGACAAAGAAGCTCGAGGTCAGCAGGTCCTCGATCCGTGAGGCGGTTCGAATCCTTGAGGTGACAGGCTATGTAGAGGTTCATCAGGGTAAGGGTATCTTCTTGAAGGATCGAACTGCCCAGGGGGCCTCTATCTCAGAATGGGTAGTCAATAATCTCGAACTCCTTCAGGAGCACTTTGAGGTTCGACTCTATCTAGAACCCCATGCAGCTACGAGAGTGGCTGAGAAGATCATAGGCGTTGAGATCGAACAGTTGCAGGAGATCCATAAGAGATTCTGTGAAGCTGTGGAGAGTGGGAAAATCACTCAAGCGATCTCACGGGATAGTGACTTTCATCTTGCGATTGCTCAGATCACCCATAATAGGACCCTGTCGGTCCTCATGAAGACGATGGCTGAATCCCTCAATGAGGGATGGATAGCGAGTCTTAACACCCCTGGAAGATTAGAACTTACCGTAATAGAACACCGGGAGATCCTTGATGCGATATCCTCTCATGACAGTAGTCGTGCTGAACAGGTGATGAGATCCCATCTGTCGAATGCGATTGAAGATATAAGAACCTATGCGAAGGGTATGTAGAAGATAACGAAGTTTTTTAAAAACAATCAACTTGTCAGATAACTTACAAGTTGCGAAGGAGAGAAATATGAGATGTATCATAGCAACCGATTCCTTTAAGGGAAGTAATACCGCACAGAGAGTTTGTAGAGCTATTGAAGAGGGCATGGAGAAGGTCTATCCGAGCGCAGAGTATGTGATAGTCCCTATTGCAGACGGTGGAGAAGGAACCACTGATGCGGTCCTACAGGTATCTCATGGTGAGAGAAAGACTGTCCGTGTTACCGGACCTCTGGGGGGGGCTGTTGATGCGGTCATCGGGATCCTTCCTGATAGAAAGGCAGTGATCGAGATGGCTGAAGCTTCTGGACTGCCGCTCGTCCCTGAAGATAAGAGAAATCCTATGCATACTACAACCTATGGTACCGGAGAGTTGATCAAAGCTGCTTTAGATTGTGGTTGTGACAATATTCTTATTGGTATTGGAGGCTCTGCTACCAATGATTGTGGTATCGGAATGGCCCAGGCCCTTGGTGTCTCCTTTCTTGATGACCAGGGTTGCGAGATTGCTCTAGGCGCGGATTCAATCGATAAGATCGTAACGATCGATCTTGAGAAACTCGATCCTCGGATAAAAGATGCACACATAACGGTGGCCTGTGATGTCACAAATCCCTTATGTGGTCCTCAAGGGGCCTCTGCAACCTATGGACCACAAAAAGGGGCAACACCTGAAATGGTCGAAACCCTTGATGCTTCTCTTAAGTACTGTGCCACGCTTGTGGAAGAACAGCTTGGTGTATCGATCGCTGATATACCAGGAAGTGGCGCTGCAGGTGGGCTCGGTGGGGGGCTTGTAGGTTTTCTTGGAGCAGAACTCAAACCTGGGATAGATGCGGTCCTGTCAATCGTAGCATTTGATGATCTCATCAAGGATGCAGACCTCGTGATCACCGGTGAAGGGAAACTCGATTTTCAGACGGTCTTTGGAAAGGTTCCTGCAGGAGTAGCAAAATGGACGAAATCTGTCAAAGATATACCGGTTATTGCAATCGTTGGAGATATTGGAGAGGGTTTCGAAGATGTCTATGAGATAGGGATCGATGTTGTCATCAGTACCGTGAACAAAGCGATGTCCTTGAATGAGGCTATGGATCGGAGTAGAGAACTTCTTGTGGAGACGGGCGAGAGAGTAGGGCGTCTATTGTCGGTCGGTGAGAGGATCAGCCGATAATCGAGTTCACCATATGTGTGAATCCAGAGACGGTGAATGGTTTCTGTAGGAAGTTTACTCCATCGGTGTTTATACCCTGATGTGTTATGACATCAGAGGTATAACCCGATAGGAACAGTACCTTACATTCGGGGTACTTCGCTGTCACATGATCTGCGACCTCTTTGCCGTTCATCCCCGGCAAGATGACATCTGTGATCAGGAGGTCGATCCTCTGATTCTCAGCGATAGCAAGTGCCTCATCAGGATTTGCGGCCTCAAGTACCTGAAGGTCGAGTCTCTTTAGGATGTGTTTTTCCAGATTCAGTATAGTAGGCTCATCTTCTACTAAGAGGATGACCTCATCTCCACGCTTTTTTGGAAGCTCTTTTAGGGCAGTATTCCTGTTTTTTCTGTTCGACCCTTTGTTTATAGGGAAGAACAGTTTGAAGGTGGTCCCTTTATTGATCTCACTGAAGATCTGGATGAATCCACCATTCTGTTTCACTATCCCATACACCGTAGATAGGCCAAGTCCCGTCCCTTCCCCAAGCCGTTTCGTTGTATAGAAAGGTTCGAAGATATGGGTCTGTTCTGTGGTAGACATCCCCTTTCCTGTATCAGATATACACAGTATATTATAGATGCCCTGTACTTCAGTAGAGAAAACTGACTGGGAAGTATCATCGATATGTATTGATTCAGTACTGATCGTGATCTCGCCATTCCCGTCTATAGCATGGCTTGCGTTGACTACCAGATTGGTAAGGATCTGGTCTAGCTGGGTGGGATCGATCTTAAGAGGAGCCATTCCTTCAGTAGGCTTCCAGGTTATCCTGATCCTCTCACTCTCTAGTCGTTTGAGCATACTGAGGATACTCTCTATCTCATCGTTCATAACTATGATCTGTGGATCGATCGCCTGCTTTCGTGCAAAGGCAAGCAGCTGTTTTGTCAGATCAGCTGATCTTCCTGAGGCATTCTTGATCTCCTGGAGATGGATATGAAGTGGGTCATCAGGGGCGATCTTATTGATTGCGATATCAACATGTCCAATGATCACACTAAGCATATTATTGAAATCATGGGCGATCCCACCTGCAAGACGACCGATCGAATCCATCTTCTGCATCTGGAGTAACTGTTCCTGTAATACCTTCTGCTCTTTCTCATAGATCTTCCTACGAGTTATATCGGTATGCGTACCAATGAGTCGAATAGCCTTACCCTGCTCGTCAAAAGTAGCTTTTCCTCTGGAGAGAATCTCTACCCAGTGGCCCTCCTTGTGTTTCATCTGAAAGACTATATAGAACTGTTCATTCTCTTTGTTGATCGTCTTATTGAGTTCATACCAGGTCTTTTCCATATCTGCAGGGTTGATCAACTCTTCCCAAACGGAAAAAAGATTTTCCAGCTCATCATCCTCGTATCCAAGCATACGTTTCCAGCCAGGAGAATAGTAGGTATCATTTGTGAGCATATCCCAATCCCAGATTCCGTCGTGGGAAGCATCCATGGCCTCTTGAAATTGATCTCTACTGTGCTGAAGTTGGGTATAGGCTTCACGGAGGTCTGTCACATCTGAACCTGAACTGAGTATCTCTGAGATCTTGTTATCCCTATTCGTGATAAAGGTGTTCTTCCAGGAGATGAGTCTGCGTTCTCCCGATTTTGTGATCACCTCGTTATCATAGGTGTCATAGGATTTGAGAGATCCTTTGATCTCATGAAAGATAGCTCTCATATGGTCACAGATCTCAGGTGGAATACAGAGGGCGAACCACTCTTTCCCTATGATCTCCTCATACGTATATCCAAGTACATCAAGTCCCATCTGGTTGATCAGTACTACCTTACCCTCCAAGTCTATTGAGACTATGATGCTTTTTGCAATATCGAGATAATGCTCTGCAAGTTCTTTAGCTTCAAGGAGATCTTTCTCATTCTCATACTGATCTGAATAATCGAAGAAGAATATATAGACTGCTTCGACCTTCTGTCGTTTATCGAGTTTCGGGTGGATGATGATCATCACAGGAAGGATCTTCCCCCCTTTACAGGAGAACTCTCTCTTATATTTGATTGATTCTTTCTGTTCGACTGCCTGCTTGAATTCTGACTGTGTCAGCATCACTCCATTTCCAGGAGTAGCATAATTCTCCCAATCAGGGTCCTGAATATCATGGAGGGTATAGCCTGACATGTGACTAAAGACCTCATTAGCCTTCAGGATCTTTCCTGAAGGGTCACAGATGAGTGTCCCTATGGAGGCAGCTTGAAGGATCTTCCCCTAAAAGTCATCGATTGGCAGAGACTGAGGTTTGCCATGTCTCAAGGAAAATATGTTGTCCAGTCCCATGATTCAATTCTCCATAATACCAGTATCGACGTATCAGAGCTCTCAATCACAGATTGGAGTTCAGTTTGCTGGTAATACTACTAGCAAGCCTTTATAGAAGTTTATGAAACTACCCGTCTCATGACATCTAAACACTCGGTCATCATACCATAGAAGAAAAAGAGCGTATACTTAAATTTTTGTTGAGAGAAATGAGAAAAAGAGGTAGACCTCATTTGAGAAGTCTACCCTATATAGATTAGCGTAATGCCCTTGTGAGAGGGTATATGTTTAAGAGTTGGTCCCACCAGCTACCTGCCGGTCCATTGAAATGTCCGATTCCCCTGATCTTCTTGATCCTGTATCTGACGAGCCTGCTAGGCTGTTTGGTACAGAGTATGTCAAAATCTCGGCTGATGATATCTTTGATCTGTGAGGCAACGAACTGAGGATCCTTATGAGCCCCACCTGAGGGTTCTGATACGATATCATGGATGATCCCGAACTCCTTCAAGTCTGTCGCTGTGATCTTCATCGTGTTGGCAGCCTGTTCGGCCTTTGATGAATCTCTCAGCAGGATCGATGCGAAGCCCTCTGGGGAGATGACAGAGTAGACGGCATTTTCGAGCATGTAGAGTTTATCTCCGACTCCGATTCCCAATGCACCTCCAGAACCACCCTCACCGATGATGAAACAGATCACAGGGACTTTGAGGACGGAGAACTCTTTTAGATTTCTAGCTATGGCCTCTCCAATTCCTCGCTGTTCAGCCTCAAGACCAGGATAGGCACCTGAGGTGTCGATGAATGTGACGATCGGTCTAGAGAACTTCTCTGCCTGCTTTGCAAGACGGAGTGCTTTTCTATATCCTTCTGGATGCCCCATCCCATGGTTGCGTCTTATATTCTCCTTCAGGTTCGAACCCTTTTGGTTTCCTATGAAGGTGATCGCTCTACCGTTGATAGAACCTATTCCCCCGATGAGAGCTGGGTCATCTCCATAACAACGATCTCCATGCAACTGCATGAAATCATCACAGATCATACTGATGTATTCTAGGGTTCCCGGGCGGTCTACATGCCTTGCTAGACAGACTCTGTCCCATGCTGACGATGGCTGCACCTCCCTGTTCTTTTGAACAGGGACCAGACGGGCCTTGAGGTCGGTGATCTCTCTTTCAAGGTCGAGTTGTTCATCTTTTGCTAGCTTCTCTAGTCTTCCTAACAGTTCACTTATATCTTCTTGTTTCTCACTCATATCAATTACCCCTGTTCGCATGGATACGTAAGAGGTACGCGAGGGTCGCTCTCATATCCTTTCGGTGTACTATGGAATCTACGAAACCTTTTTCCAACTGGAACTCAGCGGTCTGAAAGCCCTTTGGGAGCTTCTCACCGATGGTCCCTTCGATGACTCTTGGACCTGCGAATCCAATGAGTGCACCAGGTTCTGCCATGATAATATCTCCAAGCATGGCAAATGATGCAGTGACACCTCCTGTTGTCGGATGGGTTATCACAATGAATAGAGGGGTTCCGGTCTCCTCAAGAAGGGCCGCAGCGCTTGAGGTCTTAGCCATCTGCATGAGGGAGAAAATCCCCTCTTGCATTCTAGCTCCTCCTGATGCGGTGAACAGGATCACCGGGGTGTTGGTATCAGCCCCTTGAAGCATAGCCTGAGTGATCTTCTCCCCTACTACAGAGCCCATAGAACCTCCCATGAACTGGAAGGACATGATTCCGAGTACGGCAGCCTGCTCATCAATGAGACAATTCCCTACTACCACGGCATCCTTGAGATCAGATTTTCTCTGATTCTGGGAGAGCTTCGACTCATATCCGATCAATTCGATCGGGTTCTGGGAAGTAAGTTCTGCAGCAAACTCCAAGAAGCTGTCAGTATCGGCAATCTGCTGAATACGTTCAGCAGGAGTCAGTCTGAAATGATACCCGCATTCTGGACAAACATACAGAGATTCTTCTAATCTCTGTCTCTGTATGGAGACCTTACATGACGGGCAATCAACAATGTGTTTCATATCAAAATCAACCATATAAATTACTCCTGAAAGATTCGAGAATAGATATCAGTACCAAAGGTACCGGATTTGAATAATGTGGAGTTCAAGATGGTCATCTGTTCATCCATATTCGTCGTAATCCCTGATATTTCCAATTCACGTAGGGCTCGAAGCATCATCTTGATCCCTGCCGCTCTTGTCTCAGCATGGATGATGATCTTGGCAGCCAATGGGTCGTAGTAGGGGCTTATAGAACCCCCTGCATACATATGTGTATCAACACGTACTCCCGGCCCGAGAGGAGGGTTGAATGTCCCGATCGGTCCTGGAGTCTTTGCATTGATCCTGCACTCCATAGCATAACCCGATAGACGGATCTGTTTCTGTGAATAGCCTAGGGGTTCTCCTGCCGCGACTCGAATCTGATCCTTTATGATATCGACACCAGAGATGGTCTCTGAGACCGGATGTTCGACCTGGACTCGAGCATTGACCTCCATGAAGTAGTGTTTATTCTCATAGACGAGGAACTCTACTGTACCCGCTCCAAGATAGTGGAGTTTCTTGAACAGTCGAACCGCATCTTTGCACATCTTATCTCTATGTGATGAGGAGAGTACAGTAGAGGGACTCTCTTCGATCAACTTCTGATGGTTCTTCTGTACTGAGCAGTCTCGTTCACCGAGGTGTACCACAGTCCCTTGAGAATCAGCGATAAGCTGGACTTCGACATGTCTCGGGTTTCGTAGATACTTCTCAATATAGATTGTCCCGTTTGAGAAGAATGAGAGGGCCTCATGAGATGCGATAGCAAAAGCTTCGCTCATCTCTGAAGGCTCTTCGACTATTCTCATGCCACGTCCACCACCACCTGCAGCGGCTTTGATGATGATCGGGTATTCGATCTTCTCTGCTATGGCTAATGCCTCTTCTACGGAGGTGATCGGCCCCGGGGAGCCTGGGGTGAGGGGGAGGCCCGCATCCTGTGCAGTCTTTCTTGCCTGTACTTTGTTTCCAACCTGATCGATCGTCTTAGGTTCTGGTCCAATAAAGATCAGTCCAGCTTGCTGGACCTCTTTTGCGAACTCAGCATTCTCTGAGAGGAAACCTACTCCGGGATGGATCGCATCACATCCCTTACCACAAGCTGCTGCGATGATGTTCTGAGTATGGAGATAACTATCAGTTGATGCTGCCGGTCCGATACAGACTGCGATATCAGCCATCTTCACATGAAGGGAATCGGCATCAGGCTCAGAATAGATAGCTACCGATCTTATCCCGAGATCACGACAACAACGGATGATTCTGACAGCGATCTCTCCTCTGTTCGCGATGAGTATGGATGAGATCATATACGTTTTACCTCTAATAGTGCGGCACCATATTCTACGAGATCACCATGTTGGGCATGAATAGCTACGATCTCACAGGGGAATTCAGCTTCAAGCCGATTCATCATCTTCATCGCTTCGATGATACATAGTGCATCGCCAGACTGTACTATATCACCGACCTCAATAAAAGGTGGAGCATCAGGAGCCGGTGTCCTATAGAATGTCCCGACAATCGGAGAGGGTATTATTATGGTATCTTTCTCCTGAGGTAGGAGTGGCTCTTCTGTCTGTTGAGCAGCTAGTGGATTCTGTGACTGAGTTTGAATTGGAGCGGTTGTAACGGTCTGTACCTGGATCTCCTTCTCTCGTTTTAATGTGATCTCTTTGTTATCTTCAGATATCTGAAGTTCTGTAAGGGATGATTTCTCGAATAGTTCAATAAGAGAAGATATATATTCAATTTCCATAGTATTCCTCCTGATAATCTCATGGTCGGTAGATCCTACCATCCATCTCTCTGATATTAACAATATTATATTGTGCTGTCAATATTGACAAAATCCGAATATTTGTAAAAAATAAACTAGATTACTATTATTTCAGGGTAAGTCCTGAAATCTGAGAAGAAACAGGAGAGAAGATGGAGCAAAAGACCATACGACATATAACGATCGAATCGGTAGGTTCCTTCGTACCGGCTAGAAGAGTAACGAACGACGAACTTGCTAAGACCGTTGATACCAGTGATGAATGGATCAGATCCCATACTGGAATAGGTGCAAGACATCTTGCAGAGAATGATGTCGCTACTTCAGACCTTGCCGTCAATGCGGCTCTTGATGCAATCGAACGAAGCGACCTCACTGTAGAGGATATAGACGGCATCATCATAGCTACTGCTACCCCTGACCATGTCGGGTTCCCTTCTACTGCCTGTATCGTACAACAGAAGCTCGGCCTCATTGGCGTACCTGCCTTCGATGTCGTCGCTGGTTGTACAGGATTCATCTATGGGATAGAGGTCGCTCGAGGAATGATCCTTGCTGGAACGATGAAGAACGTATTGATGATCGGTGCAGAGAAACTTTCAAGTATCGTCAATTGGAATGATCGAAATACTTGTGTACTTTTTGGAGATGGCGCAGGATGTGCCATCGTTTCTATAGAGGATGAACAGGCGCCTGATCGAGGAATAGAGGATACGATCCTCTATGCTGATGGATCTGGGGCTGATTGTCTTATGGTCCCAGGTGGTGGATCAAAGGAGCCTCTAAGAGACCGAGATGTGACAGTCGAAGATGTGACCCTTACCATGGATGGACGAAAGGTATATAATTTTGCCGTGAAGCAGCTAAGTGAGATGACGAAGAACCTCATGGAGAGGAATGGATTGACTATTGATGATGTCGATATGATCATTCCCCATCAGGCGAATAACAGGATCATTCAGGCTGCTGCAAAACGTCTAAAGATATCACCGGAGAAGGTATTCGTGAATATCGAAGACTATGCTAACACCTCAGCAGCTTCGATACCGATAGCACTGAAGACGCTAGAGGATCAAGGTCGCCTGAAAAGAGGGGACCGGATCATTATCGTAGGGTTCGGCGCAGGCCTCACTTCGGGAGGGAGTCTGATAGTATGGTAACAAAAGTCGGTCTGTTCCCTGGACAGGGAGCTCAATATCCTGGAATGGGAAAGGATCTCTTTGAGAACTCAACAGCAATAGAGAACCTCTTTGATCTTGCATCTCAAGCGAGTGGACATGATATGAGAGAAGTTCTATTCTCAGGTAATGAAGAGCTTCTGAAAAAGACAGAATATACACAGATCTCTATAACACTCGTAAACATCGCAGCCTATACCCTGTTGCAGGAGGCTGGGATCGACTGTGATATCTTTGCAGGATTCAGTCTCGGGGAGCTCTCAGCCTACCATGCTGCAGGGATCTTCGATATGAAAAGTCTCTTTGAGATCACGAGTATGCGAGGAAAGATCATGGCAGAAGAGGGTGAGAGAGCCTCCTCTGAGGTCGGAGAACTTGGAATGGCAGCAGTCATCGGTATCGGATATGATACGGTCTGTGATGTATTGAAAGAGCAAGGTCTGGCTAACCTTTATATAGCGAATGATAACAGCGTGAAGCAGGTCGTGATCGCTGGTGTGAAAGAATCGATCTCAGCTGTCTCAGAAGCAATTAAGACCGCAGGGGCAAGAAGGGTCATCCCATTGAAGGTCTCAGGACCTTTTCATACTCCTCTTATGCAGGGAGCAGCCAATAGATTCAGTGAATTCTTGGAAAGCTACACGTTCACGGATCCGAAGAGAGCCGTCTATACGAATGTTCATGGAGGATTGATCCTGACTGCTGAGGAGGCTAAGCGTTCTCTTTCAGAACAGTTGACTTCACCAGTGAGATGGACGAAGATCATGGATGATATCGTGAAGATGACTCATGATGAGATAGATGGATGCTATGAGATCGGTCCAGGAAAGGTCCTCTCAGGTTTTTGGAAGGCAGGAGCTTCAAAAAGCTCCTGTAGACCTGTAGGAACTTGGGACTCATTGACTGAAGTATTAGACGCAGGGGGAAGATAATGGCTATGGAACTTGCCGAAAAGATAGTTGTAGTGACCGGAGGTTCTCGAGGGATCGGTCATGAGATCGTTCTACGAGCATTGCAAGAGAGTGCTGAGGTCTACTATCTGAGTAGATCTGAAGCTGCAGATCATATGGAACTCAAAAATAGGGGAAAGGTCACCTGGATCAAGACCGATATGGGTGATGAGGATTCTATCAGTGACGCCTTCAAGACGATATTGGCGGAAGCGGGTAGAGTGGATGTCCTAGTCAACAATGCGGGTATCACTCGAGATGGACTGATCATGAGAATGAAGACCTCTGACTTCGAGGATGTTCTGAAGGTGAATCTTACCGGTGCCTTTATTGCCTGCAGGAGTATCTCTCGTGCTATGGCAAAGGCTCGGGGTGGGGCAATCATCAATATCTCTTCTGTCGTAGGGCTGACCGGGAATGGTGGGCAGACGAACTATGCAGCTTCAAAGGCAGGGCTCATCGGATTCTCTAAGAGTCTGGCACGTGAACTTTCTTCACGGTCAGTTCGGGTGAATGTGATTGCTCCTGGATTCATTAAGACAGATATGACGGATGTTCTCTCTGACGAGCTCAAAGAGAACCTTGCACAGACGATTCCACTAAGTAGGATCGGAGAGGCAAGAGAGGTGGCAGAGACTGTCGTGTTCCTAGCCTCAGACCGTGCATCATATATTACCGGACAGGTCCTAGCTGTAGATGGTGGGATGACCATGTGATATCAGCATGTATATGCTGAGATAGAATCATTAAAGACGTATGACGTTGGAGAGTGAGAAAAATGAAACAAAGAAGAGTAGTGGTAACTGGCATGGGTGTTGTCTCACCATTAGGCCATACCGTAGATGAGTTATGGAGCAATATCAAAGCAGGGAAGTCTGGGATTGGTATTATGACCAAATTCGATACCACAGATTATCCTTCAAAGATCTCAGGAGAGGTCAGGGACTTTGATCCCTCCTCAGTCCTGGATAGAAAAGAGATGAGAGGAATGGCTGATTTCTCCGTCTATGCTGTATATGCAGCAGTTAAGGCTATGGAAGATGCTAAACTCGATGATCTTGAGAACAGAGAGTTTGATCCCTATAAGACCGGGGTATATCTCGGAAATGGTATCGGGGGCTTTGAGATTGTGGAGCAGGGTATTGAGAAACTGCTGACAAAAGGACCTCGAGGGGTTCAGCCAATGACCATACCAAAACTCATTGCGAATGAGGGAGCAGGTAATGTTGCCATCAGATTCGGTGTGAAGGGACCCTGTTCTACGATCGTGACAGCTTGTTCATCAGCGACTGATGCGATCGGTGCTGCTCTACATGCTATAAGATATGGTACTGTAGACACAGCAATCACTGGTGGTACAGAGGGTGCGATCACTCGATTGGGGATCGCTGGCTTCTGTAAGATCCAGGCACTCTCCACTAAATATAATGATACCCCACAGAAAGCCTGTAGACCCTTTGATAAAGACCGTGATGGTTTCATCATAGGAGAGGGGGCGGGTATCTTAGTCCTTGAAGAGCTTGAACATGCGAAATCACGTGGTGCTCACATCTATGGTGAGGTCTGTGGTTATGGGATGACCTGTGACGCCTACCATCTTACAGCACCTGATCCGACAGGGGATGGAGCCGCTAGAGCGATGCTCGCAGCGATTGAAGAGGCAGGGATCACCCCAGATCAGATCGATTATATCAATGCTCATGGGACATCGACACCGGTAAATGATCCGATGGAGACCAAGGCGATCAAGAGAGCCTTTGGAGCTCATGCCTATAAATTGAAAGTATCATCGACGAAGTCGATGACCTCCCATATGGTAGGGGCAGCTGGCGCCGTTGAAGCAATCATCTCGATCATGGCGATCAGAGACAGCTTCTTTCCCGCAACTATCAATCTGGAGACACCGGATCCTGAATGTGATCTGGATTATACCCCTAATCAGGGTGTTTCAGGTAATATCGATTATGCTCTTTCTGAATCTTTAGGATTCGGGGGACATAATGGGGCAATCGTATTAGGAAAATATAAAGACTAGCAGGAGTACAGAAAGATGGCAGATATAAAGAGTCTTATACCCCACAGAGACCCGTTTCTTTTCGTGGATGATTTTATAGAGGTGAGCAAAGAGTCGATCATAGGTACTCATACCTTCAAGGAGACAGATGTCTTCTTCAAGGGACACTTTCCTGAATATCCGGTAGTACCCGGAGTCCTTCTTGTCGAGATGATGGCTCAGTGCGGCGGCGCAGGATTGAAAGAGGCCGGCATCGTCAAGGGTGGGCTGTTCTTCTTAGCTACTATCGAAAAAGCGAAATTCCGACGACAGGTAAGACCTGGAGAGACGGCAATAATCGAAATAACGAACCTGAGAACCTCTTCTCGTATGATCAAGCAGAGTGGTATAGTCAAAGTAGATGATGAAGTAGCTGCTGAAGCAACTTGGATGTGCTTAGTGAGTGAGGGAGAATAGCTATGATTATTAGACAGAAGATTATGCGTGGGGTGAGTCTGACTGCTCATCCAAAAGGATGTGCGGAGTATACGAAACAGCAGATCCAATGGGTCAAAGAGGCCGCAACAGGAATGCATGCCTCCTACTCTACAGGAGAGAATCTTTCCTATCCTAAGAAAGTTTTGATCATTGGTGGTTCTACCGGTTATGGTCTTGCAACACGTATCTCTGCAAGTATCCTAGGTAAGGCCGATACGATCAATGTCTCTTTTGAGCGAGAACCTAGTGAAAAGAAGACAGCCACTCCCGGTTGGTATAACAATTTGGCCTTCGAACAGGAGGCCCGGAAGATGGGATTGAAGGCAGACTCTATTCTGGGTGATGCCTTTTCACATGAGATCAAAGCAAAGACTCTTGATCTCATCGAAAAAGAGTATGGGAAGATCGATCTCGTCGTCTATTCTTTGGCTTCACCTCTGAGGATTGACCCTGATACAGGAGAATCCTACAGATCAGTACTGAAGACGACAGGAGCGACCTACTCAGCAAAGACTATCGATCCTTTCAAAGAGCAGATCTCTGTAGCTAAGGTAGGACCTGCTACTGAAGAGCAGATAACTCATACGGTGAAAGTCATGGGTGGAGAGGACTGGACTCTGTGGATGAAAGTTCTGAAAGAGAGAGATCTCCTCGCCAAAGGTTGTAAGACCGTTGCCTATTCCTATATCGGACCGGAAGTGACCTTCCCGATCTATCGAGAGGGATCAATCGGACAGGCAAAAGAACATCTAGAAGCAACTGCTTCAGAAATAGAAGAGTCACTTAATGATATCGAAGGTACGGCATTTGTCTCAGTCAATAAAGCACTGGTAACACGTGCGAGTTCAGTCATACCTGTGGTACCTCTATATATTTCGATCCTTTATCGGATCATGAAAGACAAAGACCTGCATGAGGGATGCATCGAACAGATGTATCGATTAATGACAGAGCGTCTTTACCAGGCCGATGGTGTGCCTGTTGATGACGCAGGAAGGATTCGCCTTGATGACTGGGAGATGCGAGAGGATGTGCAGACGCAGGTCAAAGCAGCCTGGGATACGATTGAACAGGAAAATCTTCAGCAACTAGCAGATCTCGAGGGGTTCCGTAAGGAGTACGAACAGATACACGGATTTGGATGTACAGATATCGATTACTCACAGGAGTGTGATCCTAGAGTTATCGATTAGGAATGGTGACGCAATGCTCGTGGGTATTGTGTGATCTTCAAAACAAAGACTACTACCTAAAAGACCGCCCATTCAAAAGGCGGTCTTTTTCAATATCTACCAGAACAGATACTTCTCAGGAGTTCGCCCTAGAGAGGATATCTCTCGACGGGGTTCAATGTCTCAAAATGGATCTTGTTGAGATGACGTACCTCATAGAAGAGCCAGATGCCAGTGACTAGGGTCGCAAGGGTATCTGCTATGGGGAAGGCGAACCATACACCAGATATCCCGATGAAACCAGGGAGCAGTAATACTAGAGGTATCAGAAATATGAACTGTCTACTAAGTCCAAGGAATAGGGCAGGTATGGACTTCCCGATACTCTGGAAAAGTGTCGATCCGATTGCCTGGACCCCGATGAAGGGCATGGTGATCATCACGATCCTCAATGCTGGGGCTGCAATATCGATAAGACTCTGATCAGAGGTGAACATCGAAAGGAGTAGTCTAGGGAAGCCCTCGATGACGATCATAGAGAATGTTCCCATGATGGTCGCGACCCCGATCCCAAGATAGAGGACCTTCTTTACTCGGTCAAACTGCTTTGCCCCATAGTTGTAACCAGCGATCGGTTGGAAACCCTGAACGATACCGAAGATCGGCATCAGGAAGAATATCATGAGTTTACTGATCATCCCGTAGGCTGCGATCGACATCCCACTTCCATAGAGACCGAGCATATTATTGACGGACATCGCCATAACACTCGTTCCCGTCTGCCGTACGAAGGTAGGCATACCGAGTAGAGCAGTCTCTCGTAGGTTGGATAATGATATCTTGAAAGATCTGAGTTTGAGGGGGAGGATACTCTTCTTCCTTACTAGAAAGGAGAGCGCAAGCAGTGCACTGGCAATCTGACTGATCACCGTTGCAATCGCGGCACCTCTGATCCCAAGGTTAAACACGAAGATGAAGATCGGGTCTAGTACAAGATTCAAACCTGTTCCAACGATCATGATCATCATTGCTACCTTTGCCTGGCCCTCTGCTCTTGCTAGGTTGTTCACACACATTGAGATTGATAGGAACGTTGTTCCAAAGAGGATCATTCCCATGTATTCGACTGCAAAAGGAAGAATATCGGTGGTAGCCCCGAAAAGGGTGAGTACCGGTTCCAGGAAAATAAGACCTGTGATGGAGATGATGATAGCAGTCAAGACCGTCGCAGATATCGCAGTTCCTGCAGCCGCTGCCGCAGCTTCTGGCTCTTGTTCACCGAGTCTCCTTGAGACGATCGAGGCAGCACCGACCCCATACATCTGGGCGAATGCCCCGATGAGCATCTGGATCGGGAACCCTATACTCAAGGCTGCGATCGCCAATGGACCGACTCCCTGACCAACGAAGATCGTGTCGACGAGGTTGTACAGGGCATTCACGATCATTCCGATCATGGCTGGGATTGATAACTTTGCCAAAAGTCTCCCCATCGGTTCTGTACCCATAAAGTCTTTTGATTGGGTTGCTGGTCTATTCTTATTCATTCTCTAACATCTCCATCTTATCGATAACATTCCTGATCGTAGCTAGTGAAGTCCTGAAGGACTCCTGTTCTACCTCTGTCAATCGGGATAACCTCTCTTGAAAGATCTGTTCAGCCTCTGTCTTGCAGGCTGAAGCTACGATAGAACCTTTCTCAGACAGCCGGACTAACACTTTACGTCGATCAGTATCAGAGCGTTCTCTGATGACATAGCCCTGTTCTAGGAGATTATCTATGACCGTCGTCATAGAACCTTTTGTCAATCCAATATGACGACAGAGATCTCCCATGAAACAACTCTTATATTTCTGTAGTTTCACCATGGTATGGATCTGTGTCTGGTTCAGACCAAGCTCTTCGCTAGTCTTGGATCTAAAATCCTTCATGAGGGTGTGTACGGTTCTTGGAAACAGTTCCGCTAACTGTTGAAATGCTGTCTGTTCCATTCCAGTTCCTTTGTTTGATATAAAATTGTTTGAAATCAAAGTATTAGTTCTCGAACCATAGTGGAATAAAAATAAAACATCAAGTATATTGGGACAATATGATAGTCATATCATGAACTGTGAGGTTAAGAGATGGAAGAGAGACTTCAGAATCTGGAAATATCATTCGCGTATCAGGAAGATACGGTAAAATCACTCAATGGGGTGATCATAGATCAAGGAAAGAAGATCGAAGAGCTAGAAAAGCTTATCAAGAAATTGACTAGGAAAATAGAAGATCTTATAGAGATAGCGGGAGAGGACTCCATGCCTCATGAACGTCCTCCCCACTATTAGGATCTATTTATGCTCCCATGAAGAGTTTGATGTCATCTTCAACATTTCCGATTCCGGCAATACCGAATGTATCGATCAATACATTAGCTACATTTGGTGAGAGGAATGCTGGAAGTGTTGGTCCTAGGTGAATGTTCTTCACTCCAAGGTAGAGTAGTGCAAGCAATACGATGACAGCTTTCTGTTCGTACCATGCGATGTTATAGGAGATAGGGAGTTCATTGATATCTTCGAGCTCAAAGACCTCTTTGAGTTTCATCGCGATGAGTGCCAATGAGTATGAATCATTACACTGTCCTGCATCTAATACCCGTGGAATCCCACCAATATCACCTAAAGGAAGTTTGTTGTATCGGTATTTTGCACAACCTGCTGTGAGGATCACGGTATCCTTTGGAATCTCGTTAGCGAAATCTTCGTAGTATGATCTACTCTTCATTCGTCCGTCACATCCTGCCATCACGAAGAACTGCTTGATAGCTCCTGATTTGACAGCCTCTACGACTGGTCCTGCAAGCTTGAACACCTGATCATGAGCGAATCCACCGACGATAGATCCCTTCTCGATTGTTACAGGTGCTGCACATCTCTTAGCATGTTCGATGATCTGTGAGAAGTCTTTTGGGTTTCCTCCGACTCTCTCAGGAATATGAGTACATCCTGGGAATCCTGAAGCACCGGTAGTGTAGATCCTCTCCTTGTATGAATCTTTTGGAGGGACGATACAGTTGGTGGTGAATAGAACGGGACCATTGAATGATTCGAATTCAGTATTCTGTTTCCACCATGCGTTACCATAGTTTGCTTTGAGGTTCTCATATTTCTTGAACTTAGGATAGTAGTGTGCTGGGAGCATCTCTCCATGTGTATATACATCTACTCCAGTTCCTTGAGTCTGTTCTAGTAATTCTTCCAGATCTTTGAGGTCATGACCTGAGATGAGGATTCCAGGATTAGTATCTGCTTCGATAGACACTTCAGAGATCTCTGGGTTACCATATGATTCTGTATTTGCCTTATCGAGGAGTGCCATCACTGAGACCCCGAACTTACCTGTCTCTAATACGAGTGCTACGAGTTCATCTGCAGATAAGGTATCATCAAGGGTCGCTGCTAATGCTTTGTACATGAAAGTAGTGACTTCTTTGTCTTCATAACCGAGGTTATCAGCATGTTCGTTATATGCTGCCATACCTTTAAGACCATAGACTGTGAGTTCTCTTAATGATCTCACATCCTCATTCTCAGTTGCAAGAACTCCGACAGTCGCTGCCTTGATCTCGTATTCTGCACTACTTGCTGGCTGCCATACTGCGGCATCAGGTTTGTCTGAAGAGATAGAATCGCCTGCGATAGATGCAGCAGCTCTTCTATACTCTAGAGCCTGAGTGATCTGTCTTTCAAAATAATCCTGATCGAAGTTCGCATTCGTAATTGTCGCGAACAGGCCCTGTGAGAAGAATCGATCTAATCCCTCTAGTTCGATCTCATGTGCTGAGTTCTCTTTGTACCAAGAGATTCCCTTGAGTACGAACAGGAGTAGGTCCTGCATATTTGAAGTTGTATCTGATTTTCCGCATACACCTTTGATGGTACATCCGGTTCCTTTAGCCGCTTCCTGACATTGGTAACAAAACATAAATAAATCCTCCATGATCATGAATCAACATGATCTAAATAAATTATACCTAATCATAATCAGGAGGCTTTTATTATTCGGTAACACAGGTTACGGTATCGATAAAAAAATAATTATTTTTAAACAGTGATGATATCGTATCCGGCAACAATATACTCTTCCATACTCGGATGGCCAAGCATATCTCCTAGTAGTGTCAGTTTCATTCGTTTAGCAGTATCCATGGTACCCATCGTAGATGAGCATGCAGCACATACTCCTGCGATCAGTCCATGTTCGATGCAGGCATGGAACTTCCCTGAGAACGGTGATGTCCCTGATTCGAATTCGGGAAGGAGCTTTGTTGCTGACCCCTCAATGATCAGCATCGTATCATAACCCTTCTCAAAGAGATCTAGAGTATTCAGAAGGGCATGGGCAAAACACATCATCTCTCCGTTGAATGCAAAGATAGCGACTTTCTTGTTCATTATTTTCTCCTATGTGTTACCAGGTCTGAAGGACGAATCCTGAGCGCCGTCCAATGTTCATCAATAGTCCGCTGAGCGACGGGCTCCATCTCAAAGAGAGCGAAGAACTCGCGAATATCTTCCTTCGAAAGTTTGAGATTCTCCGAGTCTCCCTGCTTAGGGAAACAGAACCAGAACAGGGCGTCATGTGCGATCGAACGCAGTAGATGGGATATCTCCTCTGTACGATTTGTGATCTCAGCGGTGAAGTAGAAGACTGAGGGGTAGGCTCTTCCCTTGATCTCCCTATCGATTCCAGCAGTAAAATACTGTTCGAATTCAGCGAATGATTTTGGTGCATGAAGCACGAGGATACGATCACTTTTAGTCAGGCGTAATCGTTGAATCGATTTATACATCTATACTCTCCTACAGATAACTATACAAGCTGAGTCGGTATCTGTTTAGGTTTAATGAGAAAGAAAGAGAAAAAATCTATCACATCCTCTTCATATCTGGATCATTCTCAGGAGAATGGGTCTTCATATAATCATGCTCCTCCTTCAGATGGTCTAGATATTCTTGGATCGTCCACTTCGATGCTGTTTCGGTCAGCATAGCGAAGATGATATCTCCAGGACGGGATGATACACTCTTGATACCACGCATGATGGCAAAGACATGTTCTTTAATATAGGATTGGATTATTACGACTCTTCCTTTTCGATGTAATAATCCATCAAGGTCTTGGTCTAGAGATTGTTCAATGGTCTTAGGGTCCTTCCAGAAATCCTCTGTTATCTCATGAACGGATTGTTCGAGCATCGTCTCAGTAATGAACTCCACAAATACTGAAAGGTCTGCAGAATCATTTTGAATGTGTTTCTTAGCACTCTCTAATCCCTTCATGATCTTATCGGGTGAGATCCCTGAAACCAGGCATAAAGTTTTATTCATATTCGCACTCCTGCTATCTTCAAGTGTACTATAAGCAAGGGTGTTAAAAAAGGAGTTTTTGAAAAAATCGTCATTGTTTTTTGATCCTGAGAACTCCTGAATGATCTGAGGTAGTAACTATGAAGTATATGAAGAATAACTTGAAGTTTCTCATAAGTTTGTTTGACAGAATCAGAACTGAAGGATACTATGGAGTCAGGTAGTAAAGAACGTTCTTTCTCTCCAATCTATGGTCTGAGGAGTACGTATGGAGTTGAAGACCACACATATTCCCCACGAGCTAAAACAGACGGTACCGCCAGGATTCCGGCTTGAGCAACGTGGTGAATTTGAATACCTCATAGTTGAATCCATCTTTTGTAAACATGGACATAATCTCTTAGTAGATAGTGTCAAGATCCATGGCGAACCATCTATTAAATTACACATCACGATCGGTGAACAGACTGGTACTGTCTTTGTAGATGCCTTTTGGGGCTCTCATGCAAAGCTCTACAGTTTCTTACCGGCACACTTTGCTGATACTACAGTGGTAGAGGCATTCTGTCCGGTATGTGGTGAGTCTCTTATGGAGAGTTACCAGTGTCAACAACCTGATTGTGATTCCGACAGAGGGATCATTCTCTATCTTCCAGGTAGTGAGAACAAGGTCCATGTCTGTGCTCGTTTAGATTGTCCAGGTCACCATTTGGATATTGTCGATGTACCTGAAGAGGTAGTCGATACGATTAGCGCCATAAACTATTTTGGGATTGGTGCTTTTGAAATCTTTGGAGATTAACTATGAATTATATCAAGATTGCAGCTGATGAATGTAAAGGCTGCCGCGTGTGTGTGAACACGTGTCCGAATCATTGTCTGATGATTGGAACTCGAATAAATAGACTTGGTTACCAGCACGCTGTATTTCATGGCTTCGATACCTGTACGGCTTGCGGTCTCTGTTACTTTTCCTGCCCTGAGCCAGGGGCTATAACCGTCTATAAGGATGAGAGTCCGGAGGTTAGAGATGAGTAAACAGTTGATGAAAGGAAATGAAGCGGTCATTCATGGGGCCCTCATGGGAGGCGCTACCCATTTCTTCGGATATCCCATAACTCCGGCAAGTGAGATAGCACATGCAGCTGCACAATTCTTCACCGGTTCAGGTAGGGTCTTCCTACAGGCAGAATCTGAAGTGAGTGCGATCAATATGCTCTATGGTGCCGCAGGAGTTGGGGCAAGAGTCATGACAGCCTCCTCAGGACCTGGAGTAGCTCTCATGGGTGAGGGGTTATCCTATATTGCGGGGGCAGAACTCCCCTGTGTGGTAGTCGATGTTCAACGTGCTGGACCCGGTCTCGGGAACATATGGCCTGAACAGAGTGATTACAATATGGTGATCAAAGGGGGAGGGCATGGTAACTATCATAATATCGTATTGGCCCCGAACTCTGCTTTGGAGATGTTCGAGTTCACGAGAAGAGCCTTCGAACTTGCAGATAGATACCGAATCACGGTATTCATACTCAGTGATGCCTATATCGGACAGATGATGGAAGCTATAGATATCTCTGGAGAGGTCTCTTCGGGAGATAGGAAGGATTGGGCTGTCTATGGAGATGCCGACAGTAGAGAGAATCTGATCACATCCATACTCATGAATCCGAAACTCCAACAGGAACATAATGAGATGCTGCAACGTAAGTATCGTAGGATCAAAGAGGAATGCGTCGAATATGAGGAGCTCCTCACAGAAGACGCAGAGGTCATCTTCGTTTCCTTCGGTATCTGTTCCCGAATCTGTATGAGTGCGGTCAATCAACTTCGAAAAGAGGGGGTCGCAATAGGTATGTTACGCCCTCAGACCCTTTACCCATTCCCAAAAAAGAGGCTTCAAGAGCTCTCTGAGGGTGGTAAACGAAAGTTCATAGCTGTAGAACTCAATGAGGGGATGATGACCGATGATATACGACTTTCAGTCGATTTTCCCTCTCAGGTTTTGAGTTATCAATGGCTCGGAGGAGTCATTCCCACTGTCGAAGAGATCGTCTCTAAGACTCTAGCTGATGTGAGAGGAGGTGTCGAACATGATTAAACATCAAAAACCGAACACCTTCTATGATACTTATGAGAGAAAAGGGGTCGGCCAGAAGGTAACCCATTACTGTCCTGGATGTGGACATGGGACGACTCAAAAACTCATTGCTGAGGCTATAGATACCCTAGGAATCCAGGATCGGGTAGTCTTTAACTCCCCGGTAGGCTGTTCTGTGTTCTCCTACTATTATTTTGATACCGGTAATATCCAATGTGCTCATGGTAGAGCTCCTGCCGTGGCTACAGCAGAACGAAGAGTCCTTGATGATGCGATCATCATCTCCTATCAGGGCGATGGTGACCTTGCAGGGATCGGTATGGCAGAGATTATGCATGCTGCGAATCGCGGTGAGAACATCACCGTATTCTTTATCAATAATGCGATCTATGGGATGACTGGTGGCCAAATGGCTCCCACCACTCTCGTAGGACAGAAGACAGCAACGACTCCTTTTGGAAGAAGTGGCCAGCGTGATGGTCAGCCGATCGGGATGTGTGAGGTGATGAATTCCCTGACAACCCCGGTCTTTATTGAACGGGTCTCCCTTTCAACACCTGCTGGAGTCATGAGAACGAGAAAGGCCATAAAGAAGGGGCTTCAGTCTCAGATGGATCGTAAAGGATTCTCCTTTATCGAGATCCTCTCTCCTTGTCCTATCAACTGGAAGATGGATCCCATTTCTGCGAGAAAATGGATGAAAAGCTCATTGGAAAAACTCTATCCGGTGCGATCCTTCAGGGATGTACTCGATCAGACACCTCCAGCGCCACTTCATGATCGCCTTCCCCTATTGGAAGGAGATGCCCTTGTAGATTATCTTAGGGGGAAATCGAGCCTTCCAGATCGTAAAGATCAGATGAGCCTTTCTGCTAAGCAGCGAGTTAAGATAGCAGGTTTTGGTGGACAGGGGGTTCTCTCTGCTGGTATCCTATTAGCCAAGTGTGGAATCTCTGAAGGGTTGGAGGCTACTTGGCTTCCCTCATATGGACCAGAAATGCGAGGAGGGCATGCAAATGCCTCCGTGATTCTCTCAAAGGAGACTATTGGATCTCCGGTAGTAGATGCACCGAATGTCCTTCTTGCCATGAATGGACCATCATTGATGTCTTTTGCACAGGAGGTGACTCCTGGTGGTTGGATATTCATCAATTCATCTATCGTATCGGGTGAAGTCGAACGAAAGGATGTGAATGTATTTAGGATACCTGCTACTGATATCGCAAAGGGTGAGAGATTATTGGCAGCAGCTAATGTAGTCCTTCTTACTGCATATCTGTTTAAGACTGGTGTCATTGCCGTTGAGACCCTCAAACAGATCATTCCTATCAGTGTGAAGAAGAAAGAGTTCACCGATGTGAATCTCAGGTTGATAGAGAAGACTGTTGCCTATTGTGAAGAGAACTCCCACACTCCTGCGGAGGGATAATGCAACAAGAAACACTGACCCTGGTATTGAATCCAGGGTCAACCACGACCAAAATCGCGATCTATCAGGGATTAGAAGAGAAGGTTCTTCAGACGATTGACCATGAAAGGGCAGCGTTGCAGAGGTATGCAAGCGTTTATGAACAACTCGACTATCGCTTCACCTTTATCAAAGAGATAATGATCAAAGAGGGCTATGCGTTCTCGGATTTCTCGATCGTCATGGGTCGGGGTGGTCTACTCCATCCTCTTGCTGGTGGAGTATATGAGATCACACCGGATATGATACAGGACCTCAAGAATGCCCGTTATGGGGAGCACCCCTGCAATCTTGGAGCTCCACTCGCTTTGAAGGCTGTGAGTCTAGGAGCAGGGAGGGGGTATATCGCAGATCCTGTAGTAGTTGATGAGTTGATACCTGAAGCAAGAGTCTCAGGCCTTCCTGAGTTACCGAGAAAGAGCATATTCCATGCGCTCAATCAAAAGATAGCAGCTCGAGAGGTCTGTGAGGAGATCGGAAAGCCTTATGATAAGGCACGTTTGATCGTTGCCCATCTCGGAGGGGGAATCTCGATCGGGGTGCATTATAAAGGGAAGGTCATAGATGTTAACAATGCCCTTGATGGGGATGGTCCCTTCTCTCCGGAACGCTCAGGTGGACTACCTGCCGGCGATCTGGTGAGATTGTCATTATCTGGTAGGTTTACTCCTGCGGAGTTACAGAAACTGATCTGTGGAAATGGAGGGATCGCTGCCTACCTTGGGACAAGTGATGTTCGAGAGATCATCGAAAAGGCTCTTATCGGGGATGAGGATTCAGCTTTCTATCTTCGAGCTATGCTCTATCAGGTCTCGAAGGAGATAGGAGCCCTATCCACCGTACTTCATGGGGATATCGATGCGATCGTACTTACCGGAGGAATGACAAAGAGTGATCTCATTGTACAACAGATAAAAAATAGAGTATCATACTTAGCACCTGTCCATGTTATACCCGGAGAACGGGAAATGCTCTCATTAGCAGAGAACGCCATAGCAGTAAGACAGGGTGTGCGAGAGGTGAATACGTATGAACTTGTTTGATTCTTTTATCGATCTGTCCCGATTGTCTGAGACTGATTATACCTTAGCGGTTGCTGGTGCTGACCATACAGCGACCTTGAGATCTCTACAGCAAGTCTCTGCGATCAGTAATATCAAACCACTTCTGTTCGGGGATGAACAGAAGATCCGGTCTATAGCAAAGCAGATCTATTTTTCCCTTCAATCGATCAAGATCATTGATGTGAAGGATCATCAAAGAGCTTGTGAACTTGCAGTCGATGCAGTCACCATAGGTGAAGCACAGGTCCTCATGAAAGGACTCGTGCATACCTCAGAGTTCGCTAGAGCCGTACTGAGTAAAGAGGCTGGTCTGAGGAGACCAGGAAGACTCGTGACTCATCTAGGTCTTTTTGATGTACCCTATCTGAAGAAACCTCTGTTCATCACAGATGCAGCGGTCAATATTGCACCGAATCTAGAGAAGAAGAGTATCATGATCGGAAATGCTCTGAATGTGATGAGAAAGCTTGGGGTAGAACGACCAAGGGTGGCTGTGATAGCCCCTGTAGAGGAGGTCAATCCGAAGATACAGTCTACCGTAGATGCGGCAGAGATTGTCAGGCTGAGTAAGTCTTCAGATATCTATGGTGATGCGATAATAGAAGGGCCGATGGCAATCGATATCGCCCTGAGTGCTGAAGCAGGAAGGATAAAGGGTATGGACTCTCTCGTATCCGGTGATGTGGACCTCCTAGTCTGCCCTAATCTGGATACGGCGAATGCTGTATTGAAACTCCTGAGCTTCACCCCGGGAAGTCGATCTGCTGGGATCATGACAGGACTGAAGGCTCCCATCGTATTAACCTCCCGCTCCGATCTTGAACAGACTCGATTCAATTCAGTCTGTATGGCAATCCGTGCTGCTTACAGTTGAATTCTGTGCTGATTAGAAGTACCTTAGAGAAAAGAGGAGAAAAAGATCTATGGCAAAGAAGAGAACACCGTTGTTCGCTCGGTTTATAACACTACTCACTATCATAGTCGTGATCTTTGCATTTATCTATTTCTTCATGCCTGATCTGTCAGAAGACCTCTTCTCTATCAGTTGGAATACGACCAACTACACCTTGAGTAGGGCGGAGCAGGAAGAACGGATCAATGAACTGATCTATAATATCAAGAGTAGTTATGAGAAATCAGGAGCCACGGCAAGTGAGATAGATAAGGTACTCAATCAGATTGAGAAAGACGACCTTATCAAGGCCTCTAATGAAGCTATTAAATCTGGAGCCAATGCCGTAGATACCTTTGTAGATTCTCTAGAGGATACAATCGACTTCGGAGACTTGGATACCAATATCTTGAAGAACCAGTTAGATAGTCTCATGAATGATGTGGACTTTTCAGATGTGATGAACATCTTAAAGGAATATGTACAGGGTGGCTTTGATGGTCTTGAGGTCGTGGTGAAGGATCTGGTCGAATAAATCACATGATAATCACCTTTCTTGGAACAGGGACATCACATGGTATACCGGTGATCAGTTGTGACTGTGACGTCTGCAGATCTCAAAATCAAAAGAACAAAAGAACTCGATCCTCATTGATGATAACCCATGAGGGGAAGAACTATATCATAGATACCGGACAGGATTTTCGTACGCAAGCGTTAGCTGTAGGGCTTAAATCCCTTGATGCGGTCTTCTATACCCATGATCATGCAGATCATCTTCTGGGAATCGATGACCTGAGAGTATTTACCAAAGAAGTATCGATGCCTGTATATGGTTCTCCTGTGATCCTGAATCAGATACGTCAGAGGTTCTCCTATATGTTCAGAACCGATATGCCTGGAGGCGGCGTTGCCTCACTTGATCTGAGAATGATCACATCGAAGGGGATATCTCTTGACGGCCTGTCGATCAGGCCGATCCCTATCTGGCATGGAGAGAAGCTGATCAATGGTTATCGCATTGGTGATACCGCGTATCTTACCGATTGCAGTGGTATTCCAAAGACGAGCCTTTCGCTGTTGCAGGGGCTGGACACTCTCATCATAGGTGCTCTTCGCTATACTTCCCATCCAACCCATTTTTCTGTCTCTGAAGCGGTGGATGTCATAAAAAAAGTTGCTCCAAGACGAGCATATTTGACTCATATGTGTCATAATCTAGAACATGATCGATTATTGGCAGACCTACCTGAATCGATCGAACCTGCATTTGATGGATTACAGATCAGGTGTTCTTAGGAGGGATGATGGAATCAGATAAAAGACTTATGATCTTAGATGGATATGGATTGATATATAGATCCTATTTTGCATTTATCAATAGACCCATGACCGATAAAGACGGTAATAATATTTCAGCAGTGTTCGGCTTCTTCAGGATGTTCTACTCGATCATCTCTAAAGAGAACCCTTCACATCTTGTGGTCACTATGGATTCGATCGGGCCAACTTTCAGGCATGAGATGTACTCAGAGTATAAAGCCAATAGAGAGAAGACCCCTGATGATCTCAGATCACAGATCCCCCTCATCGAGGAGATCCTCAAAGCTGCATCGATCCCTGTGATCAGGAAGAATGGTCTTGAGGCAGATGATCTCATCGCCACATTAGCGAAAGATTCAGAGAAGAAGGGCCTCAAGAGCGTCATAGTCTCTGGTGATAAAGACCTCCTGCAGCTTGTAGGTGATTCGATTTCGGCTATAAGACCTGCTAAGGGAGAACTTCTCCATTATGGCAGAGAAACCGTTCTAGAGAACTTTGGTGTCTGGCCGGAACAGATCGTAGACTACCTCTCTCTCATAGGGGATTCAGCCGATAATGTCCCAGGGGTGCGAGGGATAGGGCCAAAGGGCGCGGTGAAACTGCTGACTGCCTATCAGACCCTTGAGGGTGTCTATGAGCATGTCGAAGAGTTGACCCCATCTGTGAAGAAGAAACTTCTAGAGAATAAAGAGACTGCATTTTTGAGTAAACGCCTTGTCGTATTAGATGATGCAGCCCAGATAGATTGTGATATTGAGAGTTTCTCTCTATCTCATTTTGATTATACCCAGATGGTTCCATACTTTCAGAAGATAGGTTCGAAGAACCTTGTGACTCTTGCCGGAGGGGATAAGAGTGATGTCACTGAAATCAACAGGACCAAGGAGTCCTTTGAGGTCAAAGCGATCTCTGGACCGGGAAAGCTTCATACGGTCACGGATCTTGAGTCTTTGAAGAAATTGGTTGCAAAAGCTCATAAGAGTAGATATATCGCCTTCGATATAGAGACTGATGATATAGATTCGATGATCGCGGTTCCCGTAGGTTTCTCAATCAGTTTCAAGGAGAAAGAGGCCTATTATATTCCACTCGTAGCCGGGAATGCAGTGGTACTTGATGCCGAGAGTGTCAGAGAGATCCTGCGTCCGTTATTCGAAGATCCCGAAGTCTCAGTGATCGGGCAGAACATTAAGTATGATTTCACCGTGTTGAGAAGGTGGGGCATCACTATTGCCAACCTCTATTTTGATACGATGATCGCCGCTTGGTTGCTTGATTCGACAGAGAATACCTACAACATGGATCGTCTTGCCGATTCCTATCTGAAGTATAAGACGACCAAGTTCAAAGATATAGTACCAAAGGGGTCCTTGTTTCCTGAGATCGATCTCTCTACAGCCTCTGAATATGCTGCAGAGGATGCAGATATAACCTACAGGCTCTATGTGGTCTTCCATGAGGCTCTGCAGAAAAGAGGTCTTGATAAGCTGTTCTTCGAGATGGAGATGCCGGTTCTTCGCATCATCGCTAATATGGAGTTCACCGGGATGTATCTACTACCGGAGTATCTGAACTCATATGGTGAGGAGTTGGGAGAGAGAATCCAAATCCTTGAGGAAAAGGTCTATGCGGAGTGTGGGAAGGTCTTCAACATGAAGTCTCCAAAACAGCTTCAGGTAGTCCTCTTCGAAGAAAGAGGATTGACTCCTCTCAAGAAGACCAAGACAGGCTATTCTACTGACACATCAGTACTTGAGGAGCTTGCCAAAGTCGATGTGATCCCTCAATGGATATTGGAACATCGTGGTCTTGTGAAACTCAAGAATACCTATATTGATTCGCTTCCTACTCTGATCAACCCTCAGACGAATAGGATCCATACCAGTCTCCTCCAGACTGGAACAGCGACAGGACGATTGTCGAGTAAGAATCCCAATCTTCAGAACATCCCTATCCGAAGTGACGATGGGAGAAGGATCCGTAGGGCGTTCATCCCAGAAAAGGGGTATACCTTCATGTCTGCAGACTATTCTCAGATCGAACTGGTTGTTCTTGCCCATTTCGCTGATGATCCCGGGTTGAAAGCGGCATTTGAATCTGGAAGTGATGTCCATAGATATACCGGCTCACTCATCTTCGATATTCCGATGGAAGAGGTCTCGGATGAGCAGCGAAGGATAGCTAAGACGATCAATTTCGGTGTGATGTATGGCATGTCAGCCTTCAGATTGTCGAGAGAACTCGATATTCCGAGGAAAGCTGCTGCAGAGTTCATAGAGGCCTATTTTTCACGGTATTCAGGAATCAAGAGATTCATAGACACTATCGTTCAGGATGCAGAAAGAGATGGGAAGGTAAAGACCCTATTTGGTCATGAACGGACAATCCTTGCTATCAGAAGTAAGAACAAGACAGAGAAGGCAGGGGCTGAGAGGATAGCTGTAAATACTCCGATCCAGGGGACGGCAGCCGATATCATGAAGAATGCCATGATCGCAGTCGATAGAGAGATGAAGATAAGAGGACTCCAATCAAGAATGCTATTACAAGTTCATGATGAGTTGATCTTTGAAGTCCCAGAAGCTGAGATCGCTATAATGGAAGATCTATTGCGGGAACAGATGGAACAGGTCGTCAAGCTTCATGTGCCACTTCGAGTAAGTATCGAGACTGGGGCAAGCTGGGGAGAGATGCATTGATGGTTGTAGGATTGACAGGAAGATTCTGTACAGGGAAGAATAGGATTGGTGGCCTCATGGAGAGAGATGGGTGGGATGTGATAGATGTTGATCATCTAGGACATGGGGCACTCAAGAGTTCACGAGAGGCGCTGATCTCCTTTTTTGGAGATTCGATCCTTACAGAGGAGGGAAAGATCAGTAGAAAGAAACTTGGTGATCAAGTATTCGGTTCCCCTGCAAAACTTGCCTTCCTCGAGTCCATCCTGCATCCTGCAATGACCACGATGTGTATTGAACTCATCAAGAATCGGGATAAGGATCAATATCCTCATGGAACGGTCTTGAATGCAGCGATTCTCCATAAGATGGAGTTAAATAGGGTCTGTGATGCTATTTTATATGTAAAAACCGCTAAGATCTTACGGTTTTTCCGTGCAAAGAGTACAAGATCCATGACAACACTTGATTTCTTACGTCGAGAGAGGGTACAACATAATATATCACCTAAATATTTTTTTGATAAGATTCCCTTTTATGTTATAATCAACAATCGGGGAGACAGAGCCTTGAAACTCCAACTTGAATCATTCTATAAAAGTATCGGGGAAGACCTCTAGGAGAATAGTATGGCAAATAAGAAGTTTAACATATTTCTACTGATTATCACATTTATACTTGCGGCATTAACAGGTGGAGCTTTGGCATACCTCTCAACGGCTGAATCCGTACAAGGATCTACCGAAGTGGTGGCTACTCAGTCTGAGGAACCAAAAGCAGAGACGGTGGTACCACCAGTAGCTGAGCCAGAGGAGACTCCAGTTGTGGTAGATGATAGATCAGAACCGGTAGAAGAACCTGAATCAGTACCGGTAGCAACAGAGCCAGAACCCGCATTAAACCAGGTATCTGAACCCGTAGCAGTTGAACCAGAGTCCCCTGAAACACCAGAGATTACTCAAGAAGAGCCCCCAGTCCAGACTGATTCTGAGATTGATAGCTTCTATTGGGTCGTACTAGCATCAGATGAATCAGTTGATGAGGCCAATAAATTGGTCCCAGAGTTACAAGATGCAGGATTTATCACTACGGTAGTTGAAGATAATGGGCTATATGAGGTTCGTATGGGCCCCTATTTGAGTTTTGAAGAGGGTCAGTCAATCGCTGATAGTATGAGCCAAGTCTCGATCATCACTGATGAGATCGCTGTGAAGATAGAACTTAACCGATAGCACCTAACTAGTAATGAATGAAGAGGGATCAGCTTAGATCAAGTACTGATCCCTTTATTGTTTCTAGTCATATCATGGGACTCATTAAGAGGATAGGTTGAGGTCCTTGTTAGAGAATCGTTTCTCCATCCATCTAATATCCCGATAGGCTCCATGTTTTAGTCCCGACTCAGTGAAATAGCCAACCTCAATGAAACCGAACTTCTCATGTAAGAGGACTGAAGATTCATTGGGGACAGTGATGCAGGCATAGGCCCTGTGGATATCCTCTTTTGAGAGTAGTGTGAAGAGTTCACCATACAATCTATTACCTACTCCCTTTCCGTAGTGGTCTAGATCGATATAGATACTCGTCTCGACTGATGTGTCATATGCTGCCTTCATACGGAATGGACTGCTAGAGCTATACCCGAGGAGCTTCCCCGTCTCATGTTCTTCAGCAACAAGGATCTTATAGCGGCTAGAAGGTTGATGATCTTCAATCCATACCTCTCTGTCTTCGGTAGTCATGAGATTAAGGTCGAAAGTAGCTATCGAGTTCTTGATATAGTAGTTATAGAGATCGGCTAGTTGTCTCGCATCATCTCTCGTGGCAAATCGTATGGAATAATTCATAATACCTCAAGGATCTTTAGTAAAGAATCCCCAACCTCCCAATATGATAACGAGTAACACACAACAAGAGGATCTTGATGTGTCTCTTCGATGAGGTATTCTATCATGAGAAGAGGAGGGGTAGCAATAATATATAGGGTCTGAGTACTTTGGTCAGTGAACCTTCTGTGATCTGAGATAGGCGATGGTAAGTAGCGATCCTATAGTCAAGGTGATAGTCGATACAAGAGGGTTTAGATGAGAATCTATGAAGAGAGCAGGAGAGTCTAAGACGGTACCTCTATAGTTAACAAGAATAACTGAGAAGAGATTATTCACGGTATGTATGATGATCGGTAGGATAAAACTGTTATCAAGCAATGCTATAGCCATCATAAAGGCGCCAAAGAGAAAGTAATAGATATAGATGAAAGGATCATTGCCGAGGATCTGGATCTCGGGGTTCAACAGGTGTACCGCCAGGAAAAGGATTCCAGAGAATAGGATGATCATATATCGTTTAGCGGAAAGATACTCCATCCACTTGGCAAGATAGGCACGAAAGAAGAGCTCTTCACTAGCTGTCTGAAGAGGTGTTACGAGTATTGCGATAGGGATGAAGGCTATCGTAGCCGACAGGTTTGCGCTGAAAGTGAATCTCTCAGGTTCAATGAGATACTCAAGACCTGCTGAGATACTAAGTAATAACAACCAGGATGATCCAATGAAAAAGGAATTCAGGTGTGAACGCTCTGAAGTCGTGAAGAGTTCACTAGGATCGATCTTAAGAAGATATTTGAAAGTCAGGAGGATAGAGAGAAAGAAGGGAATGAAGGAGCTGTTCAGCATGAGGTAATTCCCGACTGCTATCTCTGAGAAGAGGTTTGCACAGAATGTAGCTATGATAGATCCGATGATCCACCAACTTGCTATGATTATGAGTAGTCCCTTGATGTAAGGGGATTTTTCCTGCTTCATGCCCCTATTATGGGATGTTACCTGAGTTCTGTCTATATAATATAATTGGATAAAAATCCTTATGGTTGAGTTAATAGGATATAGCTTGTATACTGTTAAGTATGCAAGACTATGAGATGCCACAGGAGCGTTTACTTCGATTCCATATCGAACGCGCTTTGACTGAACAACCTACTAGAGCTCTTTCAAGCAGTAAGGAATTACTAGCTTTAGCTCAGCAGAACAATGATAAAGGACTCTATGGTGAAGCATTGATCTATATGGGTAAATCCTATCTTGTAATGAAGAATCTTCCACAGGCTGAAATGATATTCAAACAGGCTCTAGAGATCTTCAAGATCAGAGAGAATCAGGAACAGATAGCAGTCGTCTTGAATGCCCTTGGTGCTGTAGCTCAAACGAGAAAAGATGTGAATGGTGCGATCAAGTACTATTTCTCAGCCTTGAAAGCAGCTAAGGCTTCAAAGAATATACCCTCTGTTTATAAACCTCTAGTCAATCTTGCATTGATCTATAATGCAAATGGAAGCCATGATACGGCATTGAACTATATCAAACAGGCAATCACCGTTGCAGAGAGATGGAATATTGAGGATCCCAAGAGTAGGATTTATCATATAGCGGCCAAACTCTACGAAGAACAAAAAGATATAGTGAAATCAAGATCGAGCTGTATCGAGGCGATCAGGTATGCTGAGAAAGAGAACAACCATCTCATGTATGCGACCGCCTCCCTGACACTTGCCACCTTGGAGATCAAGATGAACAAGCTCCCTCAGGCAGAGAAATTGATGAAGGCCCTTCTCCAATATGATCAGAAACATGGATTAAAGAACAATGAGGTTCTCTGTTCGATCGAACTGGTAAAACTCTGGTTCAGGACTGGCAACCGGACTGCAGCTTTCACCCTCTTGAAGAATCAGGTGAGGAACGTTCGAAAAGATCCAAAGAAATATTCACCACAGAGCTATTTGATCTTCAAGCTTCTAGGAGATTTCTGTAGGTTCAGTCTACAGGATATTGATTCTGCCAATAGATATTATAAGTTGTATCTCAACTTGACGAAAGGTGTATGGAAGCGTTATTTGACCGACTGATACAATACCTGAAAGATCCGAATACCATCTGTGTGTTTCCTACCGAGATCACTGCACGGTCATGGCTAGAGCAGATCGTAGGAGACCCGAACTCTCCCTATAAGGTCATGCGAGAAGACCGTTTTATCTCCTGGGACCGGTGTAGAGGTAAGTTCTTTCCAAGAAATGATGAGTGGATCCCTTCTAATACGATGTATCGTATGATCTTCGCTCAGAACGTACTCATAGAGAATTCAAAGACACCATTTCTCCACTATATCGTTCCTGATATATACCATGCAGATTCAAACCTGTTTGCAAAGGATATTACCGATCTCTGCCCGAATCTCAAGACTATCCATGAATGTATGGACTCTTTGGCCCCTGAGTTTCAGAAAGATATCTCACTTCTGTTGAACAGATATAATGAGTTTCTTCAAAGGTATGAACTCTTCGAACCTCTCTTTGAACCACAACTCCTAGATAAAAAGTATCTTGAAGAGTCGCATAGTAGATTCATACTGATCTATCCTGAGATCATGAGTGATATGTATCGAGTGAGAGAACAGTTGGAAGCAGCTCCTGAGATCTCTTTAGAAACAGTCGATGACGGTAGGACGATAGGCTCTCTTAGATGCTATGAGAATGCACAGATCGAATTGACTCATGTCGTCAGTAGGGTCGAAAAGTTGTTGCATCAGGGAGTTCCGGCACAAGAGATCGCTATTACGATAGCCGACTACTCAACGATGGTGCAGGATCTGAGATCTCATATGCATAAGAGATCACTCCCTGCCCATTTCAGAGGTGGAAGACCCTTGAGTGATTATCCTGTCACTCGCTTGTTCAAAGATATAGCACATGTCATCAATGATTCCTTCTCTCATGACTCTCTGAAACGTCTTCTCCTCGATAGGAGTTATTTGTGGCGGGACCGAAAGCGTAATGAGAAGCTTATAGCTGCTGGAGTCCTTGGGTCCTGTATCAAGAACTATAAAGAACATGGTAGGAAACCTGTGGATGTTTGGAAGCAGAGACTCTCCTATGATAAAGGGTTACAGGGGTATTATCTGACTTTGAAGAATTGGCTGGAATCCCTCTCCTCTGCTGAGAACCCAGAAGAGTTGCAACAGCGACTATTGGGATTTCAGAAGGAGTTTTTGCGGGAACGCTCTGATGAACAGGCAGCGGTATTCTCCTATTGTATCAAAGAACTAGGAGAGTTCACAAGAATCTGTGAACGTATCGAGCTCCCGGAGGGGTTCCCAGTCTATAATGCATGGCTCTCTTTACTAGAAAGGACTAGTTATGTGCCTCAGGAGCCTGCTAGCGGGATCTCCATTTACCCCTATCAGGTAGCAGCAGGTGTGTCGGTCTCTCATCACTTCATCATAGGAGCTGATCAGGGGCATACTTCTGTGTTGGTAGATCCCTTTTCGATGCTTCCTGAACGTGACCGTGATATTCTCGGTCCGGTGCAGGTGGATCTTTCAAGCACCATGTTACGAATCTATGATGAGTCAGGTACTCAGACCCATTGTTCTTATAGTAGAAGAACCAGAGCAGGGGAGCAACTTGCTCCACACCTCTATATGGAGAGTTCCTCTGTCGAGACTTTCGGAGAGGCCGCCTACGAAGATGATCCTTACCATAAAGAACTATCCTATTGGGGTGGTAGTATGAATCATCTTGGTGATACACGATTATATCCTCTTCAATTGAAGAGTCTCCTACGGGCAGAAGAGACCGTTTTCGCCAATAGATCCGTGAACTTGGTCAAGAAGAGATCGACCGATACTCGATTCAATGAGAAGATGTTCTCTGCCCTTGCTCATGAGGAAGGGAGGCTTACGATCTCCCCGACCTCTCTTGACAGGTTCATAACATGTCCCTTTTCTTGGTTCATCGGATATGGCCTAAATATTCAGGAAGTCTCTTATGTGATCGAATATACCGATGCAAGATCTCTTGGGACACTAATCCATACCTGTTTTGAACGATTCTTCGACCAAATCTCATTACAGGAGGATGGTCTATTCCTTGTGGAGCATTCTGAGAAGTATATCTCCTCCCTCAAAGAGATCATTGCTGATGAGTTGGAGAGCTATAGTAGAAAGGCGATAGCCCTCTCTCCTGCAGTAATACCTCGTATAGCGAGATTCCTCTATGACCATTTACCACTTCTCATTAAAGCTGAAGGAGAGTTGCTCTCCGGTTGGATAGTGGACAGTATCGAAGGGAAGGTCTCCTATGAGCCTGAGGGGGTCTCCTATCGCTTAGAGGGGCGTGTTGATAGAGTCAGTAGACAATCTCCAGGCCGCAACCGGGCGATCATAGATTACAAGAAGAAGAATCGAGTACGGGTCACAAGTTTTACTGAGAATGTTGACTATCCCGATTCCTATCAGCTACCTCTATACACCTACCTTCTGGAAAAAGAGGGTTCAGGGACGGTCGAGGTCGCTCATGCACTCTATTATGATATTACCGAGGGGAAATATGTCTCTATGCTACCGGGGCTCTCTCGCAAGAAAATAGTAGTAGACCGAGCACGATTCGATCAGGTGATAGCAGATATGCTACGGGAGATTGAGAGGATGGCAGAGCAGATTGAAGGTGTAGACCTCTCAATCGCAGGAGTTCCTGCAGGACATTGTAAGGCATGCAGATATAGGAATATCTGTAGAGGAAGGTTCTCAATACAATGACAATAGATCAGATACTTGATGCTAAAGGATTAGATACTCACCAGAGAGAAGCTGTCTTCAGTGATTGCAATACTGTTGTATCTGCAGGGGCGGGATCCGGGAAGACTACGGTTCTCTCCTACAGATTTCTCAGATTGATCATGGAGGGGAAGGCTACTGTCGACTCTATTCTCACTCTGACCTTCACAAAAAAGGCTGCAGCAGAGATGCATGAGAGGATCCATGCGATGCTATTGGAGCATAAGAGGGATCCTCAGGTCTCAAAGAACCTTGATCGATTAGAACGAGCTCAGATCTCTACACTCGATAGTTTCTGTACCCAGATCGTCCGAAGTGACTGTAGAAGATATGGCTATGCAGCATCCTTTACTCAGGATGAGGAGGCTATCCGTCAGATCGCATCAAGTACTGCGTTATCATTCATTCATGAACGGCTAAGCGATCCTGCCATGGAGTATCTCCTTGCTCTGCATTCTTTCGAGGGGGTTTGTGATAAGCTGTTGATACCTCTTGGGGCCTATCATATGTGCCCTTCTAGGATACTGGACTATGATAGCATAGCAAAAGAACAGATCGAGATCTCTTCGCAGAGGTTCAAGGAATTTGAGAGTTCACTAGGAGTACAGAGCAGGCTGATCCTTGAGTTGGATGGAAATAAGAAGACTCTTATAGATGCTCAGCTCTTCTTCTCTAAGATTACTGAAAAGATAGAAAGTACAGATGATCCTAAGATATTATTCGACTCGCTCGGTACTATGAAGTTCCCAAAGTTGCCGAGCAAAAATGTAAAAGATGGACAACTCATCATATTGAGAGAGGCGCTAGATCTGATAAAACAGATATGGCACCCCTATCTTCTCCTATTGAACGTTTTGGCCCACCGTGAGCAGATAGCCTCCTGCTATCATCTTATCGGACTCTATCAGGAACAGTTCATAGCGAAGAAGCGAGCAGCTGGCCTTCTCTCCTTCTCAGATATCGCACAGATGGCGATAGATATCCTCATAGCGAATGAATCCCTGAGGGAATACTATAAGAGAAGATTCTCTCATATCATGATCGATGAGTTTCAGGATAACAATGATGCACAGCGGCAACTACTCTATCTTCTTTCAGAGAAAAAAGAGGAGCATGCTCCTGGTATACCTGCCTCTAATGGACTTGAAGAGGGAAAACTCTTCTTCGTAGGTGATGAAAAACAGTCTATCTACCGTTTCAGAGGAGCGGATGTGAGCGTGTTCAAGGCACTCTCTCAGGAGATCTCTCAGATCGGTGGCACATCTCTCACTCTCGCTACGAACTATAGAAGCGAGCCAGGACTGATCGATACATTCAATCGGATCTTCCCTCAGATCATGAAAGATCCCCAAGAGGCTTATGAGGCTGAGTTCCTTCCCCTAGGCTTCAGATCACCGAGAGAGGGGGTAACCCCTCAGATCCATGTATTGATCAAAGATAACGCTGAGAATGAAGAAGAAGAGACTGCCGTTGCTGATACTCTGATCGATGACTCCCTGATTGATTCCGAAGAATTGATCCATGACAGCGATGCAGAAGCCTGGTATATCGCACAAAGAATCAAGCAAATAGTCAAAGAGAAGAAGACTTTGATCTATGATGCCGAATTGGGTTGCAACAGAGCTGCTGTCTATGATGATATTGCGATTCTGATGCAACATCTTTCCAATCAGATGAGGTATGAACGAGCGTTGAGAGGATTGGGTATTCCCTTCAATGCTCAGAGTGTTCGTGCGCTCTTCTTGGAGGCTCCGCTCAATGATATCTATCAGATCCTACAGCTCATCGTCTATCCTGGTGATAGACATGCCTTTGCTGCATTATTGAGGTCCCCCTTCGTCAATCTTGATGATGACATCCTGTTCGAGATGATGCATGGGAACCCGAAGTTGCGAGCCTTTGACGAGGCCTGTGATGCTTGCATAGATGAAGATGCTCCCTCCTATGATCGTTATATGAGTATCAAGAGATTATATGATGAGCTCATTGGTATAGCAGGTTCAAGTTCCAAGGCTGAACTAATTGAATATATCTGGTATGAGGGGGGCTATAGGTTCTTCATCATGAAGAGACCAGAGAATCATCGCTATCTGGAATATGTTGAATATGCTAGAGAACTGGCGATGCTATCGGATGAGAAGGGTGAGTCTCTAGCAGAGTTCCTTGACGGTATCAGACAACGACTCGGAACCAATGAGAAGGTCCCGGAGGTAGAGCTCCTCAAGACCGATAGTTCCGGTGTTAAATTGATGACAGTCCATAAGTCCAAAGGGCTTGAGTTCCCCATCGTCTTCGTGACCAATATGGGTAATAAAGGTCGCGGTGATACCGAACCCCTCTATTCTTTCAGTGAGGATGTTCCCGGGCTAGTACTTAGCTGTACTGAGAAGGTGCCTTTCAATAAGGCAAATTCAGCGAACTACTTCTATTTCAAGGATAAGGAGTTGAGGAAGAGGACTCATATTGCCGAGATGAAGAGACTTCTCTATGTCGCTGTTACCCGTGCAGAGGCTCATCTGTTTCTCTCCGGTTGTCATAAGGCACCCGGTAAGGATGCTGATCCTGAAAATATCAGGAACCTTCTAGACCTCATTCTCAAGGGCTTCTCATTAGATCCCATTGCCCCATTAGCCGGTGAGGTCTCCTTAGAACAGCCTCAAAGTAACTCTCGAGTCAAGATAGAGCTTCAAGAGATACCAGACTATACCGAAGGTGATACCTATCGTCTTAGAGAACAGGCAGCCTCATCATATCTCCCCGAGATCACTCTCCTTGAGTATGAGCGTGCATCGCTGATCGAATATGAGGAAGAGGTAAGAAGTATCGGGATAACTGAGAGGGCACATGAGTTGATGCCTACCGTCAAAGATGGGATCAGACTACCTGCATTAGCGGTAGACTCTTTCTTATCCAAGTCTCAGATCCCTGAATTCGGTACCTATTGCCATCATCTGATAGAATCTACGATCTGTGGTCTTCAAGTAGATGATGATCTTCCCCAGGTCTTCTCTGATCTCAATGATGAGCAGAAGAGGGAGCTCCTCTCTGATGCGAAGGTTCTTCATGACAAATTCATCTCATCAGAGACCTATAGGAGATACTCCGAGGACTCCTCTAGTCGAATTGAGTCAGAGGTTCCTTTTATGATGAGAGCTGATGGTATATTACTCAGAGGAATCATCGATCTTCTCATAGAGACCCCAGAAGAGGTGTTAGTCATAGATTTTAAGACAGATTCAGTGAAATATACAGATAATCATAGATTCCAGCTTCAAAGCTACATCAAGGCGATGAGACTCTATACCGGTAAACCGGTTCGTGGTAAGATATGGTATCTCAGAGAAGGAGAGAAGTCATCATGGGATCAATAGTCATCAGAGAATATAAGCAGACTTTCAAAGCCTCTACGGCTAAAGGTCTCTTGGAAGAGGCAGGTATCGAATGTATTCTCTCCGGTGATGATGCCGGAGGGGCATTTCCTCAAATCACCTTTACTACAGGGTATCGTATTCTCATCAGAGAAGAAGATAGAGAGAAGGCTGAAGAGGTCTTATCGGTACTTGGTGAATATATCCCACCCAAAGGGATGGGGCTCTTCAGATCATAGTCCTGCATGCTCGAACCGGTCTAGGGCTCTGATCAGTCTAGATCGTTGAGTGCCGAAGTTCATCCTCAAGAAACCCTTTCCTCGTTCCCCGAACCAGGTACCATCATGAAGTGCTACACCCGTCTTCTCCGCAATATATGCAGAGATACTCTTTTCTTCAGTTCTAGCCTCTAGTCTCGTAGCATCAAGGAAGGAGATAAAACTTGCTTCTGGTTTGATGAGTGAGATTGACTCTAACCTGCTCATCCGTTCCTCCATGAGTTCGAGATTCCCCTGAAGATAGATGAGAAGCTCATCAAGCCATGGTCCACCATGATCATATGCTGCCCGTACAGCCTGTAGAATAAGAACTCCAGGGTGAGAGAGGGACAATCGTCTTAATGCCTTTCTATATACCTCTCTGCTCTTCTGGTCAGGGATGACCGTAAGTGAGAAGTGCTCTCCTGCGATATTGAAGGTCTTTGATGGGGCCATACAGGTGATAGGAGGTAAAAGTAAATCTTTGCCGAGTTTAGATAGGGGTGAATGGGAGAAGGGTTCATAGACAAGATCCGCATGGATCTCATCTGAGATGATCTGAACATGGTATCTGTCACAGAGTACTAATACCTGTTGTAACTCCGCTTCGGTCCATACTCTTCCTGCAGGATTATGGGGACTACAGAAGATCATCATGGTAGTCAGAGGATCTTTCAGATGCTCTTCAAGGTCGATAAGGTCCAAGGAATACCTATGAAGTACTGGATCATAATTCAGAGGATTCTCTACTACGATTCTCTTATTCATTTCGATGAGATTGAAGAAGGGTTGGTAGGCAGGCGTCTGTATCACTACCTTGTCTCCCGGTGATGAGAGTTGATCGAGAAAGAGAGATATTGATGTGAGCATACCTGGGGAGTAGGTCACCGACCCCTCTTGGGGGACCCAATGGTGTCTATTCTCAGTCCACCCATAGAATGAGTCCATTGTCTTTTCTATGGCATGAGGTCCTGGATAACCAAATACCCCGTGTTCAGCACGTTTCTTAAAAGCTTCGATGACTTCAGGAGGTGCTGTGAAATCCATATCTGCAACCCACATAGGAAGATCTGTGGTAGTTCCTACGAGGTTCTTTATAACCTGTGCGTCCCATTTGACAGAATCTGTCGAGATTCTCTGGATCTCGGTATCAAAGTCGTATGCTCTCATCTGTTTTAATTGCTCCAATACTCTTTTGCTATCTGTGCTGCTACCTCGGCATTATGACGAACAAGTTCGATATTGGCCGCAAGGCTCTTTCCTCCGGTGAGTTCCTTGACTCTTCCTAGAAGAAATGGGGTAACACGTTTACCCTCTATATGTTGATTTTTTGCATCGGCTAATGCCTGATCGATAGCCGAATCTATATAAGCTTTCTCTAGGGCGAACTCTTTTGGTATAGGGTTGGTGATCATCACCCCTCCGGTGAGACCTGTGTCCCATTTAGCGTGGAGTATTTGTGCGGCCTCTTTCGGGGTATCTACTCGATAATCTACTTTAAGACCACTCTCTCTTGTATAGAAGGCAGGAAGCTCATCGGTCTTATAGCCTAGGATCGGGACTCCTAGAGTCTCAAGGTACTCCAAGGTCAAGGGAAGATCCAGAATCGATTTGGACCCTGCCGACACTACAGCAACATCGGTCCGTGCGAGTTCTTGAAGATCTGCAGAGATATCAAAAGTCTGCTGGGCTCCTCTATGGACTCCCCCGACTCCTCCGGTAGCAAAGATCCTGATACCTGCAAGGTCTGCACAGATCATCGTCGTCGCTACGGTCGTCGCTGCATGGAGTCTCTTAGCATATACTGCAGGGAGATCCCTTCTGCTAGCCTTCACGATATCTTTACTCGTTCCGAGGAACTCGAGTTGGTCATCACTGATGCCGACATTGATTATTCCATCGAGGATCGCGATCGTTGCAGGGACTGCTCCGTTTGCTCTGATAGTATCTTCAAGAAGTCTTGCGGTCTCTATATTCTCAGGGTAGGGCATCCCATGAGAGACGATAGTGGTTTCTAGGGCGACAACAGGTCTTCCCTCCTGTAACGCTTCCTGAATCTCATCAGTTATCTTCAGAATGTTCATCTTTACGACTCCTTATGTGTCTACAGGAAAGTATATAAAAAAAACAGCAAGTATGATACCTGCTGTTTTTAAAAAGTTCTGATAAAGATTCTACCTAAGTCACGAGAAGATCCTCGTCTGTTGCATATTCTTCTTTCTTGATCTCATGGAATTTCTTGACAAGAGCATCTACGGTTAGACGTTTCTTCTCTTCCCCTGAGACATCAAGGATGATATGTCCTTTATCCATCATAAGCAGTCTATTACCATAATCGATTGCATGTTTCATATTGTGGGTGATCATCATCGCTGTCAGATTATAATCTGTGATGAACTGCTGGGTAAGGTCTAAGACGATCTGAGCGTTTCTTGGGTCTAATGCAGCAGTATGTTCATCAAGTAGGAGAAGATCCGGTCGTGATAAGACGGTCATGAGAAGAGTAAGAGCCTGACGCTGTCCTCCTGAGAGGAGTCCTACGTTATCTTTGAGTCGGTTCTCCAGCCCCATCTCAAGTGGTTTCAGCTCTTCTTGGAAGAACTTTCGTTTACTTGCATTGAGGCTCATCTTGATTCCTTTGAACCCTTTCTTGCTACAAATGACCATATTGTCTTCTAAAGACATATTTGCAGCTGTTCCAAGAGTTGGATCCTGAAAGATACGACCGATGAACTTTGCCCGTCTGTATTCCGGGATCCTGGTCATATCCTTATCATGGATAGACACTTTTCCCGTACTAGGGAAGAGTGAACCTGAGATCAGATTGAACAGTGTAGTCTTTCCTGCACCGTTACTCCCTACGATAGTGATGAAATCACCAGGATTCACCTTGAGTGAGACATTATCCATAGCAAGATTCTCATTCACCGTACCAGGATGAAAGACTTTTGAGATTGATTCTAATGTGATCATTTTTGTTCTTTCCTCCTCTGGCCTGCACTATCCTGACTCTTTGCGATCACAAGAGAGACAATCACGAGAATACTGGTGATCATCTTCAAGTCACTTGGAGTCATGTTGATATAGTAGCCGTAGTATCGCCCGAAGAACATGAGACCCTTATAGAGAATAGCTCCTAGGACGACTCGTAAGGTTATGTAGAAGATCTTGTTAGATCTGAGGAGGAACTCACCGAGCATGACTGCTGCGAGACCCTCTACGATCATTCCCTGTCCGAGTTTCGCATCTGCAAAACCCTGATACTGACCAAGTAGTGCTCCTGAAAGAGCGACCAGGCCGTTTGAGAGACCAAGACCTATGACTTTCATAGTTTCCGGATTTACTCCGTTGGTTGTGATCATCTGCTCGTTGTTACCGAGAGCCCCCATCGTAATACCGAGATCGGTTCTGAAGAACAGGTCTATGAGTACCTTGATGACCATGACGAAAATGATCATGAACAATAACAGAGCATACTCTCGAGGTATGGAACCTCCAAGAGTGATCACCTTGGTGAAAATGGTATCTACTCGAAGAAGAGCGATATTCGCTCTGCCACCAAGGATCCTTATATTGATCGAGTAGAGCATAGTCATAACAAGGATTCCCGATAACAAGTTCGGGACCTTGAGTTTGTTATGTATTGTTGCGGTAACGACTCCGGCAATAGCCCCGCCGATGAAGGCGAGGACAATGCCGATGAATATGCCGAGACCATTGATGATACATATAGCCACGATCGCTGCACCAGTGGCAAAGGAGCCATCAACTGTCAAGTCTGGAAAATCCAGGATCCTGAAGCTGATAAAGACTCCCAGCGCTAGTATAGAGAAGATCAGGCCATCGACAATTATTCCTTCAATCATACGACTATTTTTTAACTCCGTTCTCGATGACTACCGTAGCACCTTCGATGAACTCTGCAGGGATCGTGATTCCCAAATCTGCAGCTACATCAAGGTTAACCCACAGTTCGATATCTGAAGGTTTAGTCATGAATACCGTTCCGATCTCTGAAGGGTCAGCACCATCGATGATATCTTTGATGAGGTAACCTGTTGCTCGACCCATCTTGTAGTAGTCGAATCCCCAAGCGATAAGGACGTCTAATCCTTCTGAAGAGGTTGGGTCTGCTGTCAGTACTGGAACACCTGCGTTATTCGCTACATCAACGAGTGATGGCATTGCGGATACGACTGTGTTGTCAGTTGAAACATATAGTCCATTGACTTTTCCAACGAGTGCCTGAGTAGCCTGTTTTACTTCCGAAGTATTGGTGACCGCTGAAGGAATAAATTCCATTCCGAGTTTGTCACAAGCTGCTTCAGTCATTTCAGCAAGGAGTACTGCATTAGCCTCTCCACTGTTGTATACGTGTCCGAGTCTAGTTACTCCTGCAATCTCTTTGAGCATCTGTATCTGAGCCTCTACAGGGGTCATATCTGATACACCGGTGATGTTCTTATAACCAACATCAAATGAATCAACAAGCCCTGCTGCTACTGGGTCAGTCACTGCAGAATAGATCACTGTACCTTCAGTGATGACATTTGCAAGAGCCTGAGCTGTTGGAGTAGCGATACCTACAGCGAAGTTTACCTTATCTGATTTGAATTTCTGCGCAATAGATGCCGCAGTAGCGATATCGCCATTCGCATTCTGAAGATCGAAAGATGCATCTACACCCTCTTCAGTCAGAACGTCCATAACACCTTGTTCAACAGCATCGAGTGCTGGGTGTTGAATGATCTTAGAGAATCCTATTTTGACTTTGCTGGTGTCCTCTTGAACTCCCTGTGCAAAGATAGGAGTCATGAGCAATAGTGAAATGATTAGTAATGATACGATTTTTTTCATACGTTTAGTACCTCCATGAATCTTAAATTTCACTATACGTTAGAAGTCTGTTTTTGTCCACACCATATACAGTTTTGTGTATAAAAACAGAATATAGATACAATGATGAGATGAAATAGGTTGTTCAGCTAGGTATTACACTAGATCAGGTCTTTAATGACTCTACTGCACTGAAGAACATCAGCAGCAGAAATATCGAGGTGGGTGACCATTCTGATCTCATGTTTTCCCGTGGCAAAGCAGAGGATACCCTGTTCTCCGAGTTTAGCTACCGCCTTTGCTGCGGTTATTCCAACCGTAGAGAAGAAGATGATGTTCGTCTCGATCTGTGAAGGATCCACTACTGCCCAGCTACATTGATCAAGAGCCTGAGCGATCTCACCTGCATGCAGATGATCTTCAGTTAACCGATCGATATTGTGTTCAAGGGCATAGACTCCAGCAGCTGCAAGAATACCGATCTGTCTCATACCTCCACCAAGCATCTTCCTGATCTTCAGTGCCTTCTTGATGAACTCGTTCGAGCCACACAGCATGCTTCCTGCTGGAGCTCCTAGACCTTTCGAAAGGCAGAAACTCACGGTATCTGCATACTGACAGATCTCAGAGGGAGCAACCTTCTGTGCCACAACCGCATTGAAGAGTCTTGCTCCATCCATATGGACTTTCAAATCATTCTCATCTGCTAGGGCTCTGATATCTTTCAATATCTTATGGGGGTAACAGGTTCCATCCATGGTATTCTCTACCTCTATGAGTGAGACTGATGAGGTCGTATAATCACTAGGATGTAGGTGACTTGCAAGAGTATCAGGCTCTAGGATCCCTCTTGGGGCATCCAATCCGATAGGAAGTACTCCTGCTATGACTGTTGGTGATGCCACTTCATGGAGCATGATATGACTATTTCGGTAGGTAAGAATCTCATTTCCTCGTCCCCCATTTATATAGAGAGAGAGGAGATTTCCCATGGACCCTGAACTGACGAAAAGAGCAGCTTCTTTTCCGGTCACCTGTGCTGCGGTCTCTTCTAGTCTGTTCACTGTGGGGTCTTCCCGGTAAACATCATCACCAACCTCTGCCGACATCATCGCTTCTCTCATGGCCTGAGAGGGTCTAGTCGTGGTATCACTTCGCAAATCTATCATGTGAGACTCCTGTGAGTTTTGTATCTATAGTATTGATTCTAACAGGGTGAAGAACCCGGGACAAGTAATATCGACAGCATCTGTACCTTCAATGGTTATAGAATCCTCACATGCGAGTGCTGCTATGGCACAGGCCATGATGACTCTATGGTCGCCATGTCCTGTGACGGTCCCTCCGGAGAGGCTTTTCTGTCCATGAATGATCAGTCCATCAGGGAGCTCTTCGATGAGGGCTCCCACTTTTTTCAGTTCGCTACACATGACAGCTATCCTATCCGTCTCTTTGATTCTTGCTTGGGGGACATTCTCCAATCTGACTTCTCCATCAGTGAAACATGCGGTAACTGCAAGGATCGGAAGAGTATCGGGAATAGGATTCAGGTCTAGGGATATATCACCTTTCAGTCCAGCTGGAGGGCCGGAGATCGTAACTGAATCCTTCTTCCATCTGATGATGCATCCCATCTCCTCTAGGCAGTGGAGGATATCTTTATCGCCCTGGGTATCATGAGGATCAAGTCCTGTCAGTGTTAGTTCACTTCCCGTGATCGCTGCCGCACAGAAGAAGAACGAAGCTGAGGAAAAATCTCCGGATACGGCTCTCTCATAGGGATGATAAGACTGATTCGGACTGATAGTGAAGGTATCTTCACTATCAGAGGAAAAGCTGATGTCCTGTTCTACAAGCCAGGCTTGGGTCATCTCAACATAGGGTCTCTCATTGAGAAGGGGTACTTCGATAACAGACTCTGACTCAGCAAGCGGGGTAGCTAGGAGTAGACTTGAGAGATATTGACTTGTAGGACACTCGATCGAAGTCTTTCCTCCCTTGAGGGGCCCCTCTATCATGAATGGTGGGCAACCCGGTTGAAGTGAAGGTGCTAGTCCATAAGTCTCTGCGATATCATAGGAGACTTTAGCACCAAGATCCTCAAAAGCTCTTAAAAGAGGTGCTACGGGTCTATTTCGGATCTGTTCATCTCCGGTGAAGATCACCGGTACTCCCAAGGAGGCAGCAAGCCCTGCTCCGAGATATAAGGTGGTCCCTGAGTTTCCGGTATCGATGATGAGAGGTTCTGATACATCACGATCTTTCAAGGAGTTGCCAATCCCAGTGAGTAGCCACCCGCTCTCAGTCTCCTCGATCTTAGCACCAAAGGATCTGCAGGCACTGAGGCATGATAGGGTATCCTGAGATCGTAGAGGGTTCGTTATTCTACTCGTGCCCTCTGCCATGGTTGCGATCAATAAGGCTCTGATCGTTTGTGATTTTGATGATGGCACATTGATGGTCCCTGAGACCTTATGGTGATGTATCGTTCTATTCATAGAAAGGAGCATAAATCAGTAAAATGAGATTATCAATATGAAATATACAAAAAAAGTAATATTTATACATAAAATATACTAATAAAATAAAACATCTTCTTGACTAAGACCCCTCAGGATTTTATAGTAATACAAACTATGTTTTATACAGAGGTATATCATGACAATGTGTATGGAGAACTGCTCCCACACCTGTCGTCCCTCCTTTAGTAATTGGATGACGAAGTGTAGTGAGCAAACAGAAAAACAATCAGATTTCTTTAAGACTATTTCCTTAGTAACACTTCTTCTCCTCCTATCTGTCATTATTGTCTCTCTTCTACCATCTGCAATTACACCTGTAATTGTCCTACTACCAATCGTACTAGTACTAATAAACCTAATTAACGTCGTCATTATTAGCCTATAGAGCTTACCGATAGCCAAAAGGTCATAGATAAAAGGCCTAGGGGGGTGGTGTCTATAGATGCATCTCTCCTAGGAATCGTATATCATGAGTGGTAAGAGCAGGGCTTGAACTAACCATGAACAAATAGCATGAACAAGGATGCAAAAGGAGTTGAGTATGGATCGATATATTTTATCAGTATTAGTGAACAACCACTCTGGTGTATTAAGTCGGATTGCAGGATTATTCAGTCGTCGAGGATACAATATTGACAGTCTCTCTGTGGGAACGACTGAGGATCCTGAGGTATCTCGTATGACGATCGTAGTCTATGGAGATCATACCGTTCTCGAACAGATCACCAAGCAGTTGGCAAAATTGATAGATGTACTGCATATCAAGGAATTAAAGAGGAAAGACTCTGTGTATAGAGAGTTACTTCTGATCAAGGTATGTGCTACACAGCAGAACCGTTCTGAGGTTGTTCAGATCACAGATATCTTCAAAGCGAAGATCATAGATGTGGATGCAGCATCAGTATCGATGGAAATCACAGGGGATCAAGATAAGCTTTCAGCTTTTATCAGATTAATCGAACCCTTTGGTATAAAGGAAATTGTAAGAACCGGTATGTCCGCAATCGGTCGAGGCGATGAGACAATCAGTGATGATATGAATAGGAAGGAGATGTAACTAATGGAAGACAAGATTTATTACGAATCAGATGCCAATATGGGTCTGTTGGAAGGAAAGACAGTAGCTATTATTGGATATGGTAGCCAGGGACATGCACATGCACTCAACCTCCATGAGTCAGGAGTCAACGTAGTCGTTGGTCTTTATGAAGGTTCAAAGTCATGGGCAATCGCAGAAGAGGCTGGACTGAAGGTCATGGTCGCTGCTGAGGCAGCTGCAGCTGCAGATGTTATTATGCTTCTCGTCAATGACGAGCTACAGGCTAAGCTATATCAAGAGAGCATCAAAGACAACCTGAAACCAGGAGATTACCTTGCTTTCGCTCATGGATTCAATATCCATTTCGGTCAGATCAAACCTTCAGCGGATATCAATGTCATCATGATCGCTCCTAAGGGACCTGGTCATACAGTAAGAACTCAGTTCCAGGAAGGAAAGGGTGTTCCTTGTTTGATCGCTACTCATCAGGATCCATCAGGGGACTCGAAAGAGGTAGCTCTAGCATACGCTGCAGGAGTCGGTGGTGGACGAGCAGGAATCTTTGAGACCTCTTTCACAGAAGAGACAGAGACTGACCTCTTTGGAGAACAGGCTGTTCTTTGTGGTGGTGTATCAGAATTGATCAAAGCTGGATTCGATACCCTTGTAGAGGCTGGATACAGCCCAACGATGGCATACTTCGAATGTTGTCATGAGATGAAACTCATCGTAGACCTGATCAACCAGGGTGGACTCGAGTATATGAGATACTCTATCAGTGATACCGCTGAATATGGTGATTATATGATCGGACGAAGAATCATCACTGATGATACAAGAAAAGAGATGAAGAAAGTCCTCTCTGAGATTCAGGAAGGTGTATTTGCACGAAACTGGATCATGGAAAACCAGGTTGGAAGACCTAACTTCAATGCAAGAAAGAGAATCGACGCTAACCATCCGATTGAGATTGTTGGTAAGAAACTCCGATCATTGATGAGCTGGTTAAAGAAATAGCACATACAATGGAATGGCTGGCAGGTTCCCACCTGTCAGTCATGTAGATGATTTACATAGGAGCAGGAGAGAAATGGCAGAACGAGTTTATATATTTGATACGACATTACGAGATGGAGAACAGGCACCGGGATACAGTATGAATCTTGAAGAGAAAGTACGACTAGCAAAACAGCTGGAAGCCCTACAGGTCGATGTCATGGAAGCTGGTTTCGCTATTGCATCTCCTGGTGATTTTGCAGCTATCGAAGCTGTAGCAGCGACAGTGAAGAACTGTACCGTTGCAAGTCTTTCTCGCTCACTGAAGAAGGACATCGATGCATCCTGGGGTGCTGTCAAGAAGGCCGTGAGTCCAAGGATCCATACCTTCATCGCAACCTCACCGATCCATATGAAATACAAACTGAAGATGGACGAGGCTGCAGTACTCGAGCAGGCAAAGACTATGGTCGCCTATGCAAGGAACCTCTGTCCAGAAATCGAGTTCTCAGCTGAAGATGCCTCCCGTAGTGAATGGGAGTTCTTATATCGGGTATTCGAAGCAGTCATCGATGCCGGAGCTTCAGTCATCAACGTTCCGGATACTGTGGGATACACGACTCCCGATGAGTATGGTGCATTGATCAGGGGAATCAAAGAGAATGTCCCCAATATCGATAAGGCGATCATCTCAGTTCATTGTCATAACGACCTTGGATTGGGTGTAGCTAATACATTGGCTGCTGCAAGAGCAGGAGCGACTCAGTTGGAATGTACTATGAACGGTATAGGAGAGAGGGCAGGTAATGCTGCTCTCGAAGAACTGGCGATGATCCTCGATACTCGTAAGGATGTCTATGGTCTTGAGACGAATATCAAGACGACAGAGATCCACCGTACTAGTAGACTGATCTCAACGATCACCGGAGTTTCCGTTCAGCCCAATAAGGCAATCGTCGGAGCCAACGCGTTCGCACACGAATCAGGGATTCACCAGCATGGGATCCTTGCCAACTCCGAGACCTATGAGATCATGACTCCTGAATCAATCGGACTCCAAGAGAACAAGATGGTCCTTGGAAAACATTCCGGCCATCATGCCTTCATCGATCGAGTCGAATCTCTTGGCTTCTCATCAGAGAACAAAGAGGAGATGACTGAACTGTTCGCTCAGTTCAAGATTCTTGCTGATAAGAAGAAGAGTGTATCAGATCGTGATATCGAAGCACTCATCGAAAATAGATCTTCAGATATCAAGGAGATCTTCAAATTAGAGAATTTCGTTATCAATTCTGGTAACAATATGACCGCTACAGCCTGTATGACACTCACGAAAGATGATGAGGTACTTCAGGATGTTGCTACAGGAGATGGTCCGGTCGATGCCTCTTTCAAGGCTGTCGAAAGAATCACCGGTATCACCTTTACGTTGGAAGAATATCATATCCATGCGGTAACCGGGGGTAAGGATGCTCTTGGTGAGGTATCCGTCAGGATACGAGCTGATGGGAAAGTGTATAACGGTCGTGGAGTAAGTACCGATGTCGTAGGTGCAAGTATCAAGGCTTGTCTGTATGCTGTGAATCGATTAGCGAGTGAGGCCAACCATGCATAGAACTATAGAGATATTCGATTCAACACTGAGAGATGGTGCTCAAGGTGAAGGGATATCCTTCTCCGTGCATGATAAGGTTCAGATCCTTAAAGCTCTTGATACTATTGGTGTCGCTTATGTAGAGGCTGGTAATCCGGGTTCGAACCCGAAGGATCTTGAGTTCTTCAAAGCTGCAGAGTCCCTTGATCTCAAACATGCAAGACTCTGTGCTTTTGGTAGTACAAGAAGGCGTGATATAAGAGTAGAGGATGATGTGAATGTACAGTCCATGCTTCAGGCAAATACACCGGTAGCTGTGATCTTCGGAAAGAGCTGGGACTTTCATGTGACTGAGATAATCAGGACTACTCATGAAGAGAACCTGGCAATGATCCGTGATACGATCGCCTTCTTCAAGGAGAAGGGTAAAGAGGTCATCTTCGATGCTGAGCACTTCTTTGATGGATACAAGAGTAATCCTGAATATGCTCTAAAGACACTTGATGCAGCTATTGAAGGGGGAGCAACGACCCTCGTTCTCTGTGAGACCAATGGGGGAGCGCTTCCTTCTCAAGTCTTCGAAGCAACAACAGCAGTGGTGAAACATTGTCCTGACAGCAAGATCGGTATTCATACACACAACGATTCAGGTATGGCTGTGGCAAATTCAGTTCAAGCGGTCGAGGCTGGGGCTTCTCATGTCCAAGGGACTTTCGTAGGCTTCGGTGAGAGATGCGGTAATGCGAACCTCTCTACGCTCATTCCTGCTTTCGAAGTAAAGATGGGAATCCCTTCATTGCCCGAGGGGTCTTTGACCATGCTCACGAGTACTGCGACTCTCATAGCAGAGATCGCGAATATCAGGATCCCTCATGGGATGCCTTATGTAGGAAAGAGCTCCTTCGCCCATAAGGGTGGGATGCATATAGACGGGATAGGGAAGAACCCGCTCTCCTTCGAACATATTCAGCCACAGAGCGTAGGTAATGAGAGACGTCTGCTGATGTCGGAGGTTGCCGGTAGGTCTATGATCCTAAAGAAGATCCAGAAAGTCTCTCCGGATCTAGCGAAAGACTCCCCTGAGACTAAGGCAATCATCAAACGACTCAAGGAGCTCGAGATGGAGGGCTATCAGTTCGAAGCAGCTGAGAGTTCTTTTGAATTGGTTATCAGAAAACATCTTGGAAAGTATCGTCCGTTCTTCGAACTCGTTCATTTCAAGACTATCGGTGAGCAACCAAGTGAAGAGAGAGCGACTAGTAGTTCCGCGATCGTGAAGATCAGGGTCGATGGGACTGAGGAGATCACCGCTGCAGAGGGCGATGGTCCAGTCAATGCTTTGGATAAGGCCTTGAGAAAGGCTCTTGAAGTCTTCTATCCTGTCCTCAAACATGTGAGTCTCACCGACTATAAGGTTCGAGTTCTTGATTCTAAACAGGCCTCTGCTGCAAGGGTTCGAGTATTGATCGAATCCACTGATGGTATGAGGACTTGGACGACTGTCGGAGTCTCGACAGACATCATTCAGGCCAGTTGGTTGGCCCTAGTTGATTCGATAGAATATCGCCTGATGCAGGCATAATAATAGAGCTAAAAAACGTATAAGGAGAATGAGAATAATGGATATAAAGATTGCAGTCGTACCAGGAGATGGTATTGGCCCAGATATTGTGACAGAAGCAAAACTAGTTTTAGATAAGATCGGTGAGAAGTATGGACACTCATTTGCCTATACTGAAGTACTAGCCGGTGGTGCAGCTCTCGATGCGGTTGGAGAACCTTTACCTGCCAAGACTCTTGAAGTCTGTAAAGGAAGTGATGCAGTTCTTCTAGGAGCTGTTGGTGGACCGAAATGGGATGATCTCGAGGGCAGTATGAGGCCTGAACAGGCACTCCTCGGACTCCGAGCAGGTCTAGGCCTTTATGCGAACCTCAGACCGGCAATCCTCTATAAACAGCTGATCGATGCATGCCCTCTTCGAGCCGACATCATCGGTGACGGACTTGATATCTGTGTTGTTCGAGAACTCACAGGTGGAATCTATTTTGGTGAACGAGGGACTGAAGAACTTCCTTCAGGAGCTAAAGCCTATGATACCATGATGTATACCTATCCAGAGGTGAAAAGAATTGCCGTGTTGGCATTCGAGATCGCAATGAAACGAGACAAGAAGGTGATGAGTGTCGATAAAGCCAACATCCTTGATAGTTCACGACTTTGGAGAGCAACCGTAGAAGAGGTCGCTAAAGACTATCCTGAGGTGACCTTAAATCATATGTATGTTGATAATGCTGCTATGCAGCTAGTTCGAGACCCTCATCAGTTCGATGTCATCGTGACCTCGAACATGTTCGGAGATATCCTCTCCGATGAGGCTAGTATGATCACCGGTTCTATCGGGATGCTCCCCTCGGCAAGCCTTGGTGAAGGAAGCTTCGGATTATATGAACCAGTTCATGGCTCTGCACCTGATATCGCAGGAATGGATAAAGCGAATCCTATCGCAACGATCCTATCTGTAGCGATGATGCTCAGATATACATTCGGTCTCACAGCAGAGGCAGATGATATAGAGAAAGCGGTCGACAATGCACTTGCTAATGATTACCGAACCGGTGATATCATGAGTGAAGGAATGAAACTGATTGGTACATCCGAGATGGGAAAACTGATCCTGGAATCACTATAATACGAGAGGAAGAAGATATGAGAAGTGATAGAGCGAAGAAAGGGGTAACACGAGCACCCCATAGATCTCTCATGAAGGCCCTTGGTCTGACAGATCGAGAGATCGAAAGACCTTTCATCGGTATCGTAAACTCCAAGAACGAGATAATCCCTGGCCATATTCATCTGCAGAGAATCGTAGATGGTGTGAAAGCCGGAGTACGATCCAATGGTGGTACTCCTATGGAGTTTCCCGCAATCGGTGTCTGCGATGGTATCGCGATGGGACATGCTGGAATGCGTTATTCCCTTTGTACGAGAGAACTGATCGCAGATTCGATCGAAGCAGTAGCGATGGCACATGCTTTCGATGCACTGGTCATGGTCCCGAATTGTGATAAGATCGTTCCTGGTATGCTCATGGCCGCTGCAAGACTTAATATCCCTACGATCGTGGTCAGTGGTGGTGCGATGCTTGCTGGTAAAGTAAAGACACGAGGAGCTTCAAGTCTCTCAACGATCTTCGAAGCGGTAGGATCCTACTCTGCAGGAAAGATGAGTGAAGAAGAACTCAAAGAGTATGAGGACAGTGTATGTCCTACCTGTGGATCCTGTTCTGGTATGTTTACCGCGAACAGTATGAACTGCCTTACCGAAGTGTTGGGATTGGGACTACCTGGAAATGGTACGATCCCAGCTGTATTCTCAGAAAGAGATAGACTTGCCAAAGAGGCTGGTCATCAGATCATGGAGGTTCTTAAAGCAGATATCAGACCAAAAGATATCATGACAGAGAAAGCCTTCATGAATGCTCTTGCTGTCGATATGGCTCTAGGTTGTAGTACTAACAGTATGCTTCACCTCCCTGCTATAGCACATGAGGCTGGAGTAGAACTCAATATTGATATTGCCAATGATGTATCGGCCAAGACTCCGAATCTCTGCCATCTGTCACCTGCAGGTGATGATCATATAGAAGATCTTCATGCAGCCGGTGGTGTACAGGCAGTGATGAAAGAGTTAGCCAAGAAGGACCTGCTGAATCTCGATTGTATCACCGTAACTGGTGCTACTGTCGCTGAGAATATCAAGAAGGCAGTGAACCTCAACCTTGAAGTCATCAAACCGATAGATGCTCCCTGGAGTGTTACTGGAGGTATTGCTGTACTGAAGGGGAATATTGCACCAGATGGATGTGTGGTAAAACAATCTGCTGTTGCAAAAGAGATGCTCTCCCATAGTGGACCTGCTCGTGTCTACGAGTCTGAAGAGGCTGTGAATGAGGCTATCCTCGGTGGAGAGATCAATAAAGGTGATGTGATAGTCATTCGTTATGAGGGACCAAAGGGCGGGCCTGGTATGAGGGAGATGCTCTCTCCTACATCAGCAATCGCCGGTATGGGACTCGATAAGGATGTCGCTCTGATCACCGATGGACGATTCAGTGGTGCGACAAGAGGTGCATCGATCGGCCATATCTCACCAGAGGCTGCTGAAGGTGGTCCTATAGGATTGGTCCAAGAGGGTGATATGATAAATATCGACATTCCCAAGGGACTAATCGAGCTCGCTATTAGTGAAGAAGAGATGAAAGAGAGAAAAGCTGCATGGGTTAAACCAGAACCTAGAAAGGTGACGGGATACCTTGCACGATATGCTGCGATGGTAACATCTGCAAGTACAGGGGCAGTCTTGAAGAACTATTAAGACTGGCATCGCTCTATGACAAAACAGGAGTGATTTATGAAAATGAGAGGAGCAAAGATCCTAATAGAATGTTTGAAGGAACAAGGCGTAGATACCGTATTCGGTTTTCCAGGTGGAGCAGTTCTGAACATCTATGACGAACTCTATAAAAATAGTGACAGTATCAAGCATATTCTTACTGCTCATGAGCAGGGAGCAGCCCATGCTGCTGATGGATATGCTAGAGCGACAGGAAAGGTCGGAGTTTGTATCGCAACATCAGGTCCCGGAGCGACGAACCTCGTAACCGGTATAGCAACTGCCTATATGGACTCATCTCCGATGGTAGCTATCACAGGTAATGTACCTGTATCTCTTTTAGGAAAGGATAGTTTCCAGGAGGTCGATATCGCAGGGGTGACCATGCCGATCACCAAGCATAATTACATCGTCAAAGATGTGAAAAAACTTGCAGAGACGATTCGAGAGGCCTTCTATATTGCTCAAGAAGGAAGACCTGGTCCGGTTTTGATCGATATTCCCAAAGATGTGACAGCATTTGAGACTGAATATGAATATGCAGAGCCCAAAACGATCTCTCGTCATGGGGAACTCATCAAAGAGGATGATCTCATCAAAGCTTTGGAACTGATCAAAGCAGCGAAGAATCCGGTAATCTATGCAGGTGGTGGTATCATCAGATCAAAAGCTTCGAAAGAGTTTTTGGAATTCGCAGAGACCATACAGGCGCCAGTCGGAGTATCTCTTATGGCAAAGGGCTCCTTCCCTGCAGCCCATAAGCAGTATATGGGAATGATCGGTATGCATGGTTCAAAAGTAGCGAACATGTCTGTATCGAGATCTGACCTTCTTATCGTTATCGGTGCTAGATTCAGTGATCGTGTGGTAAGTAAGGCTGACCGATTCGCAAGAAAAGCGAAGATCCTCCATATAGATATCGATCCTGCTGAGATCAATAAGAATATCAGAACCTATCATCATGTCATCGGAGATGTGAGAGAGGTCCTCATCAAGATGAAAGGTCTGATGAAAGACTCCTATAAGCACGAAGAATGGATGGAACAGATCGCACAATGGAAAGTGAAATATCCAATTAGAGTGACTACCGAGAACCAGCGTCCAAGAGATATTCTTGTGAAGATCCATGAAATACTTGGTGAAGAGGCTGTGATCGTCACTGAGGTAGGGCAGCACCAGATGTGGGCAGCACAATTCTTCAAGTTCTCTAAACCCGACACCTTCATCACATCAGGTGGACTGGGTACCATGGGCTTTGGAACTGGTGCCGCAATGGGTGCACAACTCGGGAAACCAGATAAACAGATTGTCAGTATAGCTGGTGATGGCTCTTTCCAGATGAACTGTAATGAACTTGGGACATTGGCTAAATATAATATACCGGTTGTCATCGTCTTGATGAATAACCATACTCTGGGAATGGTACGACAGTGGCAGACACTCTTCTATGATAAGAGATATTCTGAGACAAATCTTGATCATCCCATCAAGTGGGTACAGCTTGCTGATGCCTTTGGGGTCAAGGGACTTTCCCTGAGTGCTACAGATGATATCGAATCAGTCTTACGAGAAGCGTTCGCAGCCAACGGACCTGTCCTGATTGACTGTGAGATTCCAATTGATGATAAAGTCCTTCCTATGGTAGCTCCAGGAGCTCCTATTGAAGATGTGATCCTTTCTGTGGATCCTATAACCAATTAGATCATTGATCTGATAGAACTCTGGAAGCTTTAACGCAAATGAACCGCCTGTAACTGGGCGGTTCATTTGCGTCAAGAGTCTTCACATGCACCCTCAGCATGAAGTTACCCCTGAATACTAATTATTCATCATAGAATCTTCTGCCCTAAGGCTCTATCTCATATAGGTATCGGCAGTAAAATAGTCACTGAACTCTTCAGTCACATTGAAGCTCGTTAGTTCTACACTCTTATTACTCAATGTATGTGTGAGCTCTCCTGAAGTTTCTGATACTATCGCAACCCACCTCTGTCCGTCATAATCGAAGTATACCTCCTGCTCGATCTCGAAAGATCCAGTATAGTTGTCATAGAGGCTGTATTCCTGCTCTAGCTTGACAACAGATCCATCTCTGTTAGAGATATAGATATATCCTATGATACTTACCTCTGCTCCCTCTTCTTCGTAGCTGGTGAGACTCTTTGCTATTGCATTATCAGCAACAAACGCTTCAAAGTAGTATTGGGTAGTTAGTACTCCCTCTATCAGTACAGATTCATCGATCAACTGGTAATTATCAATCTCAACATCTGATGCGAAGGGGAAGAAGGCCATCCCATCTGTGAACGTTCCTAAGAGATCATACATTTCAGATGAACCGATCTCTCTAACTGTCAGATTAGCGTTGCCATCTTCACCATGAATGATTAGGCCCTTGAACTCTAATAGTTGTACTCCCGCTCCATTTGTCTCCGCATAGGTAACGGTTGTATAGGTTGGCACCAGGGCTAAATTGTCTGTTGCGATGTTTGACGCCTCAATCCAGGCACTTGTTGCGAAAGTGCCACTCATAGCAGTTATCATGATCAATAGGATCAATCCTATCTTTCTCACTCCGTTCAGTCCATTCTTCTTTTTCAAGTTAAGCCTCCATATTTCTTCTATTCATTTTAGTTTTGTGTTTCTAAATGCCTGATTAGAATATAACGGAGTGATATGTACAGAAGATGGGAGCTTTATGGAGTGTGTGTGTAGTTTTGTCGGGTGTTCTAGTACTTGGAATGAATGTATTTAAGACTTTTCTTTAAGCCAAGAAAAAGACGGGTCACCGAAGTGACCCGTCTGGTAATAGCTTACATGACTATGAGATTATTTCAGGTAGATGTCTTTAGTTGGGTGGTAATCCATAGTATTTGTGTGCCATCCGCCCCACTTGTCTGTATCAATCATGTTGAGAGTTACATAGTAGTAGAGTGGCATTGATGCACAGTCTTCATTGATGAAGAGGTCTTCTGCTTCAAGTAATGTTGCAAATCGTTCTGGTCCTGGAGTCATTCTAGCAGCTTTGTTGATAAGCTGATCGTAATCATCATTTGAATACTGACCACCATTCATACCAGCGCCGGTAATGAACATATCTAAGAATGTATTAGGATCCTGATAGTCTCCAACCCATCCAGCTCTAGCAAACTGGAAGTTACCCTGGTTTCTATTAGAAAGGTATGTCTTCCATTCCTGGTTCTCAAGTTTGATCGTTACATTAAGATTCTGTTCCCATTCCTGCTGTAGGAATTCAGCGATCTTCTTGTGACCTTCTGAAGTGTTATACAATAGAGTAGTCTCTGGGAAACCAACTCCATTAGGATATCCAGCATCTGCAAGAAGTTCTCTTGCTGCATCAATATCCTGTTCTGGGTAACCAAGACCTTCATAACCAGTCATCTCTGGTACGATACCTACTGCAGGAATCTGACCTGATCTGAGTACCTGGTCAACAAGTGCTTCTCTATCTACAGAAAGTGAGAATGCTTTTCGAACGTTTACGTCATCGAAAGGTGCTTTCTCAACCTGGAATACATAGTAGTATGTAGCAAGTTGTGGGTTATCTTTGTAATCATCTCTCATCTTGGCAGCTTCGATCTGGTCGTTAGGTACAGTTGTCATCCAGTCAACTTCACCATTGAGGAACATATTGTATCCGGTGTTGTTGTTGTCGATGGCATAGTAGATAACTTCATCAAGCTGAACTGCTTCAGCGTCCCAGTATAACTCGTTAGGAGTTACTGAGATATGCTGCTGTGGTTTCCATTCGTTGAGAATGTAAGGTCCGTTTCCTACGAAATTCTCAGGAGATGTCCAAGCGTCACCATATTTTTCAATAGCGTGCATTGGTACAACTGCGAATGAGTAGTGTGGGAGAGCTCCCAATACGTAGGGGAGTGGTCCGATAAGTTCGATCTGGAATGTCTTCTCATCAAGAGCAGCGATCTTCACAGCTTCAGGGCCAGCAGCTCCTGAGTTGTATTCGCCAGCACCAGCTACGAACATTGATGGGAACCAAGCATATGGAGCAGCTGTTTCAGGATTGAGTTCTCTCAACCATGAGGCTACTACGGTATCGGCGGTGATTGCTACACCATCACTCCAGACTGCGTCTCGGAGGGTGAAGGTATATACAAGACCGTCATCACTTACTTCATAACTTTCTGCAAGTCCTGGAACGGCATCTGCTGTCTCAGGGTCATATGCATAAAGACCTTCGAATAGTGATTCATAGATTCTGTGCTCAGGTACACCCTGAATGAGGTGTGGATCCAGAGATTCTGGTTCAGCACCATTCACAATCGTGAATACTACAGGTTCAGCTGCAACAGGTTCTGGTGCAGGCTCAGCCTTAGGTTCTTCTTTCTTCTCTTCTGCTTTTGGTGCAGGAGTTTCCGCTTTAGGTGTTTCAACAACTTTTTCTTCTACTACAGGTGCAGTAGTTTCTTTTTCGCCTGAACAGGAGATAAAGACTCCTAGTACAAGGGAAAGACATAGTAGAACAGTCAATAGCTTTTTCATGCTCATGTCTCCTTAATAAAATAAATTTTTCCTCAGAGATAAGGTTAAGACAAAATACGCAAATAAGCAAGTAGAATTTCTTTAATTAACTTTTTCAGGACGTATTCCGGCTGTTTTTCCTTTGAATAATCACTATTAAGTTTGTAAGATAATTTTTCTCTTAAAAGCTACACGGACTTTCTCAATTGTTGTATCTTTTAATAAAATCAAGTGTTTATAACTAGTGCGCAAATCAATAAATGGAAAAATTAATATGTTAAAACTTCAGATCAGAGAAAAGAACGGAAACATTAACTACGGTATAGGGTGGACCTTCCGGATTCTCTATCTATTATTTGCAATAGTGATTCTTATCGGGGCTTACTCCTATTGGAACGACCAGAGCACGGTGAATGGTAGGACTCCCATAGCGATTGCTGTGATTCTCCTAATAGCTGGTGCCTATCAGGAAAAATGGAGCTTTGATAAGCGAAGGCAGTTAGTGACCTATCGGATAGGACTGCTCTTTTTGAATAGGAAAAAGGTGATTCCCTTCTCACAGATAGAGGCTTTTGAGTTGAATCACTTCAAGAAGGGACAAAAAGCAATAGATTCTAAGATCAAATCAAGGGCGAACAGGCTCTATACGACCTTTGCCATCACTCTGCTTACCGGAGAGAAACATGATATCGAAATCCTGCGGCATAAAAAGTCTGCCGGGAGGACTGAGTATGCAGCAACGACTATCGCGAACTACTGTGGTGTCTCTTTATATCAGGATTTGGAAATATCAGATGATGATGAATGATATCCTATAACAGAAAAGGCTGTCTCTCTGTTATTGCAGAAAGACAGCCTATATCATTTTTATGTTTCAAGGCCTATTCTGGCCACTTGCTCTTATCGATATGAAGCCAGCAGGCTACCTGATGGTTATCATCAAAACTCTCCATTGGTGGGATATGGGTCCTACAATGATCCATCCTCTTGGGACATCTGTCATAGAAGTAACAACCGAACCTTTCCTGGTCTGGAGATGGAACATCTCCAGTTAGGATAATCCTCTGTCGCTTCTTCTCAATGACGGGGTCTGGGATAGGAGCCGCAGAGAGGAGTGCCTGCGTATAGGGGTGAAGCGGTTGCTTATAGAGAGCCTTTGATTCTGAGATCTCTACGATCTTTCCTAAATACATGACCGCTACACGGGTACTGATATATTCGATGACCGCAAGGTCATGAGCGATGAATATATAGGTAAGGCCGAGCTCTTTCTGGAGATCGACCAACAGGTTCAGGATCTGTGACTGAATAGATACATCTAATGCACTGACTGGTTCATCTGCTAGAATGATCTTTGGATTCAAGGCTAGAGCCCTTGCGATCCCTATTCTCTGTCTCTGTCCACCTGAGAACTCATGAGGGTACCTATTCTTATAGAATCTCGAGAGGCCAACACGTTCCATAAGCTCTTCGACCTTATGTTCGATATCTTCAGTGGTCAGTTTCATCAGTCCATGACTGTTATATATCTCGAGAGGTTCAGCGATGATCTTACGAACGGTCATTCTTGAATCAAGAGATGCATAGGGGTCCTGGAAGATCATCTGTATGTTCTTTCTGATTGAAAGCATCTCTTTGTTTGAGAGTTTCACGAGGTCTTGTCCCTCATAAAGTACTTCACCTGAAGTCGGCTTATAGAGCTGAGCGATCGCACGAGCTGTAGTTGATTTTCCACAACCGGACTCTCCAACGATACCTAGCGTCTCCCCTGCATTGACGGTGAAAGAGATACCGTCAACCGCACGAATAGCTCCTACCTGTCTTTTTATGATAGCTCCCTGTTCAATAGGGAAGTGTTGTTTCAGATCCTTTACTTCAAGGATCGGTGTGTTATTACTCATTTATCTTCTCCCTTATCCATATAGAGCCAGCATGCAACTTCTCTGCCTGGTTCGACCTCAGTCAATTTTGGGTATTTGCTTCTGCAGATATCCATAGCCTTGTGACATCTTGGATGGAAGGGACAGCAATCAGGGAGGTCTATGAGGTTTGGTGGCTGACCTTCGATTGAGAAGAGTTTCTCTTGAGTCGCATGATCGAGTCTTGGTACTGATTGGATGAGTCCAGAGGTATAGGGATGGAAGGGCTTACCGAAGAGATCTTCAGTGAGTGCCTTCTCGACGATCCGGCCTGCGTACATGACACACACCTTATCACACATACCGGCAACGACACCCAGGTCATGGGTGATCATGATAACAGCGGTATTGAGCTTCTTTGATAGTTCGTCGATGAGTTCCAGGATCTGTGCCTGGATAGTGACATCGAGAGCAGTCGTGGGCTCATCAGCGATAAGAACATCTGCATTACAACTGAGGGCCATGGCGATCATTACTCTCTGTCTCATACCACCTGAGAATTGGTGAGGATAACTGTCGATCCTCTTCTCAGGAGCAGGGATACCTACTAGTGTGAGCATCTCAATAGCTTTTTTCTTTGCCTCTGACTTGCTCATGTCCTGATGGAGGACAATCGTCTCAACCATCTGGGTCGATATCTTGAGGAATGGGTTGAGGCTCGTCATAGGATCCTGGAAGATCATGGAGATACTGTTACCTCTGATAGATCTCAGTCTCTCTTCAGGGAGGGCGATAATATTTTCCCCTTTGAAGATGACCTCTCCCCCTACGATCTTCCCAGGAGGAGAAGGGATAAGCTTCATGATAGATAGGTTCGTCACAGATTTACCGCATCCTGATTCTCCTACGATACCGAGAGTCTCACCTCGGTAGAGGTCGAAGGAGACCCCATCAACAGCTTTGACGACACCACTGTCAGTTTTGAAATATGTCTGGAGGCCTTTGACCTCTAATACTTTATCTTTGTTATTTTCCACTTTCGGCTCTCCTTAAAGTTGGTTCTTGCTCTGCGGATCGAACGCGTCTCTGAGCCCATCACCAAGGAAGTTCATGGCAAAGAGGAAGACCGTCATAGCAAGAGCTGGGAAGAGAAGACGCCAAGGATAGAGAGTCATACCCTCTACGGCATCACCGACAAGTGAACCCCAAGAGGCATATGGTGCTGATACACCAAGCCCGAGGAAAGATAGGAACGATTCCATCATGATGAAGGCTGGTATTCTCAGTGTTGAGAATACGATAATGATACTCAATGAGTTTGGAACGAGGTGTTTGAAAATGATCCTTCCAGGTGAAGCTCCCATGGACCTTGCAGCCTCGACGAACTCTGAGTTCTTCAAGGATATGATCTGACCTCTTACCATTCTTGCTACAGTCAGCCAGCTTACGATGGCCAATGCGAAGAACAGGTTCATGATGTTTCTACCAAAGATAGCCATCATGATGATTACGAGGAGCATATAGGGAAGACCATATATGACATCGACGATCCTCATGAGGATGTAATCGACCTTACCCCCGAGGTAACCGGCAAAAGCACCTACTACGATACCAATGAGTACCGATGTGATCGTTCCGATGAATCCGATGGCTATAGATACCTGACCGCCATAGATGATACGAGAGAGCATATCTCGACCAGAGTAGTCAGTCCCGAAAAAGTACTTTCTGTCATGCATCTTGGTTGCTTGGACTTTTGCTTCAAGTCGATCATTCACGGAGACGGTCTTCGTTAATGGGAAGGAGGTCGAACCCTCTTCGGCAACGGCCTGAAGGTCATCCTCTGCATAGTCTTCGACCTGATTTGCGATCTTGCTTACGAGAGTCGCGATAAGGAGTTTATCTTTTGCTTTGGTTGTGATGGATTCGAGTTCATTAGCAATGATCCTTGCCATCTCTTCATCACTTACTCCATCATTCTCGACTTTCGTCTGGTTGGTGATCTGGAGTGTTACCTCTTTCTCACTTTGAACCATGATATCACTTATTGATGCTCCAATGAGACCTGAGTAGATCTCAGTGAGTTGACCTACACTGAGTTTCTCAATATTCACGAACTTTCCCTCATCACTGAGGTAGTTGATCTTCTTGATGTCGAACATCAACTCTGTCTCGATGTCTTCGATCATCCTGTCGAGTTTTCTCTGTTCAGAAGTGTTGAGTTCAATCCCTCCTGCTTCACCTATCTCATAGAAATAGGCCCAGATCTGATTCGGTGACATCTCTTTGAGAGCCTCTTTATCTTCAGCAGGTATTTCGACGCGACCATCCTTATAGGCCATAAAATAGAGATCTTTCTTTTTCTTCTCAAGCATCAATTCTCCGGCTGTCTTTGTCAGAGAAGGTCTAAGATGCTGATGGTCGAGAATGATCTCCTTGTATGAATAGATCGGTAGTACTGATGCGAATATCGATAGGAATGCATAGATGACGACAACGAAGATACTGGCCACAGCCATCTTATTCTTCTTCAGTCTTCTCCAAGCATCTCTACCAAGACTATTGCCTTTTATCTCTTGGTCAAATTCATTGACCGCAGTTTCTTTTGTAGACTTAACCTTTGCCAATGTTGACTCCTATTTATATGAGATACGGGGATCAAGGAATGAGTAGATGATATCGACAATGAAGTTCATGATAATCAGGATAACAGAGTAGACGATAACAACTCCCATGATCAGGGTATAGTCTCGGTTGAATGATGACTGAACAAAGAATTTACCCAGTCCTGGGACTCGGAAGATCTGCTCTACTACGACTGATCCTGTGATGATCCCTGCGAATGCAGGTCCCAGGTAACTGACGACAGGGAGCAGAGCACCTTTCAAGGTGTGCTTGAAAAGGATCACGGAGTTCTTCAACCCCTTTGCTTTTGCAGTCCTGATATAGTCTGATCGTAAAGTCTCTAACATGCTCGATCTCATGAGTCTTGCGATGTTTGCGAAATATCCAAGTGATAATGTGATGGAAGGAAGAATGAGGGTCTTCAGACCATAATCTCCATCAATCCATCCAGATGTCGGTAGCCAACCGAGGTTCATGGCGAAGATCCATTGCAGGACGGGTCCTATTACAAAGAGGGGGACAGATATCCCCACGATGGCGAACGACATGGTCGTGTAGTCGACCCAGGTGTTCTGCCGGACCGCCGATAACATTCCGGCACTGATACCGAAGACAATGGCAATGGTGAGGGCTATTATCCCTAATATTATTGAATTTGGGAGACTGGTGAAGATGTAGAAATTAACGTCGTGGTCCTGATATCGGTATGATGGTCCCAGATCTCCTCTGAGTACATCAAATAGATATCGTCCATATTGAACGATAACTGGTTCATCAAGGTGGTATTTGGCCTCGATGTTCTGTAGAACCTGCTCGGGTAGAGATCTCTCGGAGTCGAATGGACCACCGGGAGCTATTCGGATGATAAAAAAGCTAATGGTTATAATGATCAAAAGCGTTGGTATCATTCCGAGCAAACGTCTAATGATATACTTTGTCATAGACTTTCCTCGCTGTAAGATTTTGCATGCATAGCAATATAGATAACCTGTCGATGGTATAACAAATAGTGATTTATTTCAATATTATAAACCCGTTGTACCAATAAGGTAAGGAAAAAGGGTAAAAACTCCCATATATGAAGTGATGACTAGTGACTGGTGTTCATACGTATATATCACCAATAGTTTTACTGGAACATAGAGGGAAGGGGACTGGTGATATTGACCAAGTGATGACAATAGGGGAAGATAGCGCATGAAAAAATTCTATATAGAAAACCTTGGATGTGCCAAGAATCAAGTCGATGCTGAGGTCATGCTAGAGGCTTTGACTGAAAGTGGAGAATGGACATATACCGAGGATGTCGATCAAGCAGATCTCATCCTCGTCAATACGTGCGGGTTCATCGAACCTGCACGAGTGGAATCGATCGATACCATCTTCTCTCTGCGTGAAGACCACCCAGACAAGAAGATCGTCATGACAGGCTGCCTTGCAGAACGTTATGCAAATGAGATGAATGATGAGTTCAGTGAGGTCGACGGTTTCTTCGGGAATAAGGATCTTACCAGAATCGTAGAGGTCGCAGAGAGAATCCAAAAGGGTGAGCATGTGGTAACCATTCCAGATTATCCCGATATATCTGAACGAGAATATATGCATAGAGAGAAACTTCTCTCGTATACTGGATCTGCCTATGTGAAGATATCAGAGGGGTGTAATCACCGATGCCGGTATTGTGCGATACCTCTTATCAGAGGATCTCTGCGTAGTCGAACGAAAGAGGATGTGCTAGCTGAAGTAAAAGATCTTATCAGCCATGGGGTGTATGAGATCAACCTGATCGCTCAGGATCTCGCGGCCTTTGGGACCGATAGGGGGCCTTCTGAGTTCATGGGACTCATGGATGAGATGTCCCTGCTTCCTGGAAGATTCATCATCCGAATGCTCTATATTCACCCAGACGACTTCCCTGTAGATCTCCCCGCTCTTGTTGCAGAACGAGAGAAGATCGTCCCCTACTTTGATGTGCCCTTTCAGCATGTCTCTGTACCCGTTCTCAGGAAGATGGGTAGGACCGGTGATGCAAGATCGTACCTTGCTATGGTCGAGGCCATAAGAGCTAAAGTCCCTGATGCTGTGATACGATCGACCTTTCTTCTTGGTTTTGTGAATGAGGATGAGGCTGCACGAACAGAACTCCTAGAATTCATCACCGCTGCGAAACTCGATTGGGTCGGAAGTTTCATCTACTCGTTGGAGGAGGGGACTCCCGCCTTCGAAGATAGAGATGATGAGACCCATGAGTCGGTTATCAGTGATGCAGAACGATTCAAACCAAGATTAGAGGCATTGCAGGAGTCAGTGACTACCGCACAGCTCGAACGCTGGGTAGGACGAGAGTTCGATGTATTGATCGAAGAGGTCATTCCCCATGAGGATCTATTGATCGGACGGATACCTCTGCAGGCTCCAGAGGTCGATGGCCTTACGGTAGTCCTCTCGGATCATGGGAAGCCCGGTGATATCTTAAGATGCAGAATAACACGAGTGATCGGAGTAGACTTAGAAGCTGTTCCGATAAGCTGATCTCTACCTATATATAAGGATGGTGTATGCCAACAACAGAAGAATATCTACAGATGCTTAATGAGCAGCAGAAAGAGGCTGTTCTCGAGCATACACATCCCCTGCTCGTTTTAGCAGGGGCCGGATCGGGTAAGACGAGAGTCATCACCACAAAGATCGCCTATTTCATCGATGAGTTGGGATGTGATCCTAGGTCTGTTCTTGCAGTGACCTTTACCAACAAGGCAGCTATGGAGATGAAGGAACGTCTGCGGCAGATGGTCGACGGGGCAGAGCTTGCCTCTGTTCGGACCTTCCATGCCTTTGGGGCATGGTTACTCAGGCGTTATTCAAAAGAGGCAGGTCTTTCGGACCATTTTACCATCTATGATGATGAGGATGCGGTGACACTTCTTCACAGTATCTGCCCTGACTACAAGAGAAAGGAACTCAAACCCTATGCGAAGTGGATCAGTAAAGCTAAAGACTATTGTCTTACTCCCACGGATGATTTGAGCCCCATTACCTTCGATTCGAAATTTCCCCGGATGTATGAGAGCTATGAGAAGAAGATGCGGTCAGTCGGGAACGCCGATTTTGGAGACCTGATCAAGAAGAGTGTAGAGCTCCTACAGAAAAACCCTCAGATCAGAAAACAGGTCTGTATGCGATTTAGAGTGATCCTCGTCGATGAGTATCAGGATTCTAATGCTGCACAGTTCAAGCTCTTACAACAATTGTTCACCCCAAACACCTTCTTATGTGTCGTTGGTGATGACGATCAGTCGATCTATCGATTCAGAGGAGCAGAATTGAAGAATATATTGACTTTTCCTGACCACTTCCCAAACACGAGGATCATCACCTTAGAGCAGAACTATCGCTCTACTGCAACGATCCTGTCGATCGCGAGTGAGGTGGTGAAGAACAACAAGGGAAGACATAAGAAAGTCCTGAGGACCGACAGAGAGCAGGGAAGCAAGGCTTCTCTGAATTTCTTTGAGGATCAGTATGCTGAGGCTCAATATTGTGCTGATATGGTCTCTCGTGACCATCGATATGATGATACCGCTATACTTTACAGGACTAATGCCCAATCGGCAGCTTTTGAGACAATCTTCATGAAGCGTAAGATCCCCTATAAGATCATTGGTGCTCTCAAATTCTATGACAGAGAGGAGATCAAGGATGCATTGGCATTGCTCTCTTTATGCCTGAATCCCTTTGATGAGGTCGCCTTCAGGCGTGTGATCAATAAACCATCTCGAGGGATCGGAACCTCTTCTCTCGATAAGATCATCGCTGAGGCAGGGGACTTTCGAGGTGACTGCATAGAGGGACTGTCCTCTGCTGTCGACTCTGTCCTGAAAGGGAAGGCTAAAAGTGGCTCTTCTGAATTCCTTACCTGTTATAAAAGAGCTGTAGAAAGACTTGATGAGATGGAGCTTGCCTTCTTCACACAGGAGACTCTGACTGAGTTCGGAGTCCTTGATCACTACCGACAACAGGATAAGATCGCATCGACTCAGAAACTCCTGAATCTTCAGGAACTCGTCAATGCGATCTCTTTATATGAGAAGGGGAGAGTCGGTCTCGCCACCTTTCTTGAGACTCTGGAACTTGATCCCTCGACGGTGGGTAAGAAGAACCCTCTCGACCAGCCTGGTGTGACACTGATCACCATGCATAACACAAAGGGGTTGGAGTTTGACAGGGTCATTATCTCCGGCATGGAAGAGGGGCTATTCCCCGGACGTGCCAACGAGAGTGATGAGGATATCGAAGAGGAGAGACGGATCTTCTATGTGAGTATCACAAGAGCTCGAGATGAACTCTATTTCACTGCCTGCAGAAGACGTTCTCTCTGGGGAAAGACTCAATACCCGGCCCCTTCTCGTTTCCTTGATGAACTACCGGATGATCATGTCGAGACAGTGGGTCGGCCTCCTATGAGTTATGGCGCAGCAGGCTCCTATGGAACGGGTGAGAGAGATGTTTATACTCCCTCCTTAGAACGATTCCGCAAACCAGAGCCCTCTGCCTTCGCTAAGAGTATCGCATCAGATGCCAAGAAGAAGGCCTCTTCGACAGAAGATAGCGGATGTCAGTTCACCCAGGGTGATAAGGTATACCATGATGCCTATGGTACCGGCTATATAAAGACATCAGTCATGGAGTCTGGACGTGAGAAAGTTACTGTCCAATTTGAGTCTGGTGGAGAAAAGACCTTCCTTCCCAAGTATGCACCGCTTGAGAAGATTGCGAAGGACTGGTAGTATACGGTTATGGGAAGATCAGTGAATTCAGATGCATACACCATGCCTATCATCGTACGAGCGAGAGGATATAGATTATACGACCGTAAAGGTCGTCGTTATATCGATCTTTATCAGAATAATGGGCGTGCAATACTCGGACATAGACCTCCGGGAATATCTCAGGCGATTAAATCGACAGTTTCTCGAGGATTATTTGCAGAATATCCCTCAATCTACGATGGAAGGCTTGAAAAAATATTGAAACTCATGTTCACTGACTATCCAGTATTTCGTTTATATGCGAATAGAGAACGGACCATGGAGGCTGTCTCGTTAGCATTGGGCAAACGGATTCGAGGATCACAGATCCTTGACCCCGCTATGACACCCAATACTCATGAGCAGATCATGTATTGGAGACCATTCATCCCGGAGCAGCAGGTTCAGCCAAACCTACTCTTACCGACTTTCCCTTTCCCAGGGAGTTTCGCTCCACAGGTTGTTTGTGTCAAAGATACGGAGCTGCTAGCGAAGATGCCTCCATCTGATATGCTCTCTCCATTTCTCATCGATGTGCTAATCAAGACCATATCAGGATTGATACGGACTATGCACAGCCCTGTAGGATATGGTTCGGAGTTTCAGAGGATGTTAGATCTCCTTGAATGGGATCGGCGTGGGCCGTATATAAATACAGGGCTTGATTCGGCAGCCTATATCGAAGTCTTTAAGAAGGCTTTAGAACAGGGGGTCTTACTTCCTCCTGGAGAGAATTATCCAATCATCATTCCCAGAGAGTTCTCTGAGGGTGAGATACAGGGTGTTCTCCGATTCGTGCGGTCGGTAAATGGAGCCTAGGGACAGTAAGGATCACACTCCTAACTGTCTATGAATGGTCTATCACAGAGTTGTGAGATAAAGGATTTCTTAAAGGAATCTCAACCTTACTGATCTGTTGGTGTTGCACTCCCGTTGTCAACATCCTCAGTGACTGTGATCGCGCCTGCAGGACAAGTATCTAGGACCTCCTGGAGTTTGAATTGCAGGATCTCATCGGTCTGTAGCTGATCTAGCATCTTTTGCGAGATCTCAGCATGGTAACCGTTCATATAAAATAGTGTGGGAGCTATATGCTGGCAGATGCTGCATCCGGCACACTTGCTTGTATCTATCGTTATCTTCATAAGCAGAAGATACTGATGGATTCAAAGGAAAGCAAGTGATTCGGGGCTGCAGGGTCTATAGGGATAGTTGTGTCATTTTTTGATACTCTAACGCTTTAGACTTCTTGACAATAAGTGGTATATATGAAAAGATACACCGCTATTACGCAGTAAAGCTATTTAGAAAGAATAGGGTAGAAAATATGAAAACGATATTTGTTAAACCAAAAGACGTAGTTAAGAAATGGTACATCATTGATGCCGAAGGAAAACGTCTTGGTAGAGTAGCTGTTGAAGCAGCTAAAATTCTTCGTGGAAAGAATAAACCGGAATTTGCACCTCATCAGGATCTTGGTGATTTTGTAATCATCGTGAATGCTGAGAAAGCAGAAGTTACCGGTGGAAAAGAGACTAAAAAGATCTATTATAGACACTCAGGATATCCAGGTGGATTGACTGCAGAGGCTTATAGAGACATGGTCAAAAGAAAACCAGTATATCCAATGGAACATGCAGTAAGAGGTATGTTACCAAAAGGAAGATTAGGAAGAACTCTCTTCACTAATCTTAAAGTATATGCAGGAGCCGATCATCCACATGCGGCTCAGAAACCTATCAAGGTTGAAATTTAAGGGTTAGGGGCAAAATAATGGCAAATAATGTAAACCTTGCACTGGGAACAGGAAGAAGAAAAACTGCAGTAGCACGTGTCTACCTTCGAGAAGGTAATGGACAGATCAAGATCAACAACAGAACCGTTGAAGAGTTCTTTGGTAACCCAAGTTTTGTCTTTGTGGTAAAACAGCCAATGGATGTTACTGATACACTCACAAAATTCGATATTGTTATCAATGTCAAAGGCGGTGGACCATCAGGACAGGCAGGAGCTTGTAGACATGGTATCGCTAGAGCACTAGCTCACTTTGATGAGACAAATATCAAAGTACTTAGAGCTAACGGATTCTTGACTCGAGACTCCAGAATGGTTGAACGTAAGAAATACGGACAGCGTGGAGCACGAAGAAAGTTCCAGTTCTCAAAAAGATAGAAAGCGTCTATGTACGCTCGTATCAAAAGAGGAGCATCTGGCAGGGGTATTACCGCTGTATCAGAGGATGGCTCCTCTTTTTTTGTGCCCAAATCTGTAGTAGAGGATCATGCCCTAGTAAATGGTCAGGAACTCGAAGAACATGAGTTCGAGCAGCTCCGTGACATATGTCAGCTGATCACTGCAAAACAGAAGGCCTTGGATCTTCTCGCAATGAGAGATCACAGTATCGAAGAACTTAAGTTGAAGCTCAAGCAACGTTCTTTTTCAGAGGGTATTATTGAATCAGTCATCTCCTATCTTCTTGATAGGAGATATCTTGATGATACGAGATTTGCAGAGATATGGATCAGGGCCCGTTTGAGAAAGAAACCGGAAAGCAGGCAGATGCTACTTGCGGGACTCATGAAGAAGGGTGTGAATCGTGATATTGCACAGAATGCGATCGATACTGCAGGGATTGATGATGATTCGATAGTCGAGCAGGCCGTTACTAGATTCTCCAAAAGAAATGATGATCCTCAAAAGCTTATGCAACGACTGGCTAGGAAAGGCTTCCCTTATGGTCTCGTTAAGAAATATGTGAATAGATTCTTCTCCGAAGATCAATAGAATCCCATAGACATAATAGATATCTCAGGTAAGACTATGCTATTTAAGTGAAGATAGTGATGATAGGCTATGCTCTTTATTAAGTAAAGTCAAAAAAAGGAGTGCCGAAGCACTCCCTTTGATCTTATCTAAGACTGATTAGCCTTTAACGTTGAAAGTCTTGATTCCTGGGTACTGTGCAGTACCTTCGAGGTAATCTTCGATTCTCATCAACTGGTTGTACTTAGCAAGTCTATCAGATCGGCTCATAGAACCGGTCTTGATCTGTCCTGTCTCAAGTGCAACTACGAGGTCAGCGATGAAGCTGTCTTCTGTCTCACCTGATCGGTGTGATACGATTGCTGTGTAACCAGCTCTCTTTGCCATATCAACAGCTTCGAAAGTCTCGGTAAGTGTACCGATCTGGTTTACTTTGATTAGGATAGAGTTAGCAACACCCATCTCGATTCCTCGAGCGAGTCTCTTTGTGTTTGTTACAAAGAGGTCGTCACCGACAAGTTGTACCTTGTCACCAATCTTATCGGTAAGAAGCTTCCAGCCTTCCCAGTCATCTTCATCAATACCATCTTCGATTGAGATGATAGGATATTTTTCTGTCCATTCTGCCCAGTAATCAACCATCTCAGCGCTGGTAAGTTTAGCACCTGTTGACCACTCAAGAACATATACTTTGTTCTCTTTGTCGAAAAGTTCTGACATAGCAGGGTCAAGAGCGATCATGAAATCTGCATCTCTTCCAGCTTTGTATCCAGCTAGTTCAATAGCTTCGAGGATTACTTCACAAGCTTCTTCGTTTGATTTGAGGTTAGGAGCGAATCCACCCTCGTCACCAACTGCTGTGCTGTATCCTTTCTTCTTAAGAATAGTCTTGAGGTTGTGGAATACTTCTGCTGTCATCTGAACTGCTTCTCTGATTGATTTAGCTCCGACTGGCATTACCATGAATTCCTGGAAGTCTACTGAGTTGTCAGCATGTGACCCACCATTTATGATGTTAGCCATTGGAACTGGTAAAACACATGAGTGGTAAGCTCCAAGATATTTGAACAGTGGGACTCCAAGGTAATCTGCAGCAGCTCGTGCTACAGCCATGGAAACACCGAGAAGAGCGTTAGCTCCAAGTTTTCCTTTGTTCTCTGTTCCGTCAAGTTCGATCATTGTTCGGTCAACATCAACCTGATCAAGGGCGTCAAGACCGATCAATTCAGCTGCGATGATGTTATTCACATTCTCTACTGCTTTAAGAACGCCTTTTCCTAAGAACCTTGCTTTGTCGCCGTCTCGAAGTTCTACTGCTTCATGAACTCCGGTTGAAGCACCTGATGGTACAGCAGCTCGACCCATTGAGCCGTCTTCTAAGATTACGTCAACTTCTACTGTAGGGTTTCCTCTTGAATCAAGAATCTCCCTTGCTTCGATAAATTCAATAATACTCATTGATTATACTCTCCTGAATAAGTTATTCACTCCTAGAATATCTAATTTATTCCCTTCTAAGTCAAGGGGTAAGCCTCTAAGCTTATGAATTAGGCCGCTACAATCTGTTATTTACTTCCATGGAACTTAGCTGTACAATAATCACGATGAATAATAGACAAGAGACTCAAATCGACCGCTATACGATACCTCCATTGACTGATGAACTGGTATACCAGATCATCTTCTGCATGGAGGATCAATCCTCAGATTATATTCTCGATCTCAAGACCGGTGTACCGATAGCCCTTGATCTGATCGCTTCCGAAGATAAGGGGGATGAAGAACGTTACCTTGAGCATCCTACCTGGAGACCTTCTGATGGCTTTCGTATCATGGAGAAATTCGTCTCCTCTTTACGGAACCCCATCTACCGAGAGAAACTTCGTTCTGCCCTTGCTAGAGGGAAGGGTGTCTTTAGAGAGTTCAAGAACGTCTTGAAACAAGAACCTGCAGTTGAGAGACTCTGGTTTTACTATAAAGAAAGAGAGATAAAGCAGAAGATCTATAAATGGTATGAACAGCAGACTGAACTTCACTACTTGAAGAGTCTCGGGGAACCTGAGGAGAGTATAGCAGATCTGATCCTCTCTGATTTTATTGTCACTTTCGATCAAGATAAATGGAAGGACCATATTCGGAAGATCGCAGAAGAGAGACTCCAACCTGAATTCTCCGGGGTAGGGTATCCGTTAGATCAACTCCTCTTCCAGGAATGTGAAGCGGAATGGAACACCTTTGATGATTCCTGGCTGATGGTCTGTATCGAATCCCCGACTGGTGAGTTCGCCGGTTTCATCGCCGCATCTCCATCCTCCTTTGAGGGATCCTCTCTTATATATATAGTGAAGGATCTTTATGTAGAACCGATCTACAGGGGGCTCGGTATCTTTAAGCTCCTTATCGATACTCTTTGCAGGAAAGCATCAGAGAATGAGGCAGATCGGATTATCATCGAACTCAGTGGTAGAGCTAAATCTTTGGCACCTTCACTTGATAGAAGAGGTTTCTCCCTGATAAGTGAGAGATTTGCCCTTGATATCGCAACATGGAGAGATAATCAGAAATCAGAGATTTAATTCTTTTATATTTAAATATTTATTGTATATTTTTAGAATATTTTACAAATGTATTCACATTTTTATTAACCATATCTGAATATCTGTGTTATAGTTTGTAGGACGTTTTTACTATGAAGACGTCTATATATGGAGAGAATTATACTAATTTGGAGTCAAAACCTGCCAAAAAACATCAAATAGGCGTATTTCACGAGTAATTTGATAATTTCTTGACAGTAGTAGGCTCGATTGTTATAATTGTCGAAGTATAGCTAAATAAAAGGGAATAACGCGGGTCTTTGGCCTGCCCCGAAATTTTTAGGAGGAAGTATGAAAAAATTAACTATCGTACTTTTGGCACTGCTTCTTATCGGCGGTATGGCTTTCGCTGACATCACATTAACAGGTGAAGCTTCACTTGCGCTCCAATATGACTTGGATGCGGACGAATTTGGAATGGTAAATGGAACAGATACAGCTGATGCAGAATTCAGTTTCACACTGGATACAGCTGATGCTAGTGCAATGGGCGATGCAGACGTTTATGCTGTAATCGAAATGAGTGGATCAATCGATGTTGACATCGATGGACAGGACTTGGATGAAGATGATGTTATCTTAGGTGATGATGAGACTGGTGATGAGATTTCTTCATCTGTATCAATCGACACAGCTAAGATCGTTGGTGAGAACTGGGAAGTAAGTATCCTTGGTATGGATGACAGCCTCAATATGGCTACTGATTTTCAGGATCGTGATGGTTCAGATGAAGTAGATTCAGATGATAATGTTGTTTCTGGTGCCTTTGGAACTGGCGATGGTGCATCTTTGACTTATGAAGACTATACAGTAGGTGCTTTCTATTATGATGGCGCATATGCTGCTTACCTTGGAACTTCAATGGAAGTTGCTGATGGCGTTACTGTTGGCTTAGGTTTAGGATTCGACGGTGCAGCTGATGTATCCGCTGAGCTTGCTTATGATATGGATGGGACTGCAGTAACAGTAGCTGTCGATACAGCTGATAACTTTGCTGATATGGATGTATCTCTTGCAACAACATTAGATATGGATGGAACTGCTGTAACACTTGATGGATATTTCTTCAATGATACTGTTGCAGGTACTGACCTTGCAGTAGAAGCTGGACTTACTCTTGATGCAGTTGCATTAACAGTAACTGGTTCTACACTTATCACTGGATGGGACCTTGCAGTAGAAGCTTCAACTGATCTTAATGATGAGATTGCTCTTACCGTAGACGGATCATTTGATAATGCAAATGCTTGGAGTGCTGGTGCATCAGCTGTTTATACAGTTGAAGATTATACCGTAACTCTCGGTGGTGGTTATACTAGCGCTGGCGTTATTGATTTAACAGCTACAATCGAAAACACTACTCTTATTGATGGTGCTACTTTGTATCTTGGATACGAGGCTGACGACTTTACAGATGTTGGAGCTGATGCAACTGATGCTAAGGGCGTTGTAGCTGCTTCAGTAACTATCGCTCTTTAAGATTATTTCTTAACTAGTTTATATAAAGCCGTTCCTTCGGGAACGGCTTTTTTGAGCCCAAAAAAACAGCTGATCTGTTATTCATTAACAGATAGCTGCTTTCCTATTTGTATTTATCTATCAGACTATTCGATAGGTTTTTTCAGTTTGATCTTTCTCACCGGTTTAGCCTTAGGCTGTACTTTAGCAACGACTCTCTTCGGCTTGAAAAGCCAACACCTATGGATCTTTGTATTCCTCTTGAAGTCCTGAGGGATCGACCGGTCGGTGATCTCTTCTATGGAATATTGTTCTTTCAATCTAGGATCAAGGTAGAAACGTCTGAAGTTATTAGAGAAGATCAATGTGCCATTAGGTGTCAGATGCCTCATGACGAGCATAATGAGCCCTCTATGGTCTTTTTGGATATCAAAGGTATCTTTTCTGCTTTTTGAATTTGAGAAGGTAGGAGGGTCCAAGAAGATAAGATCGAACTTTTCCCTGTTTGCCTTGAGCCAGTGAATACAGTCATCTTTTTCATAGATATGATTCATAGTTGTGAAACCATTGAGCTCCATGTTCTCTTCAGCCCATTTGAGATAGGTGGCAGAGCTATCAACTGTTATTGTACTGAGTGCTCCACCTGCTGCTGCATGAACTGTCGCGGTCCCGGTATAGGCGAATAGATTCAAGAATCTGCAGTCTTTTGCCATATCTTTGATCATTTCTCTTGCAGGTCTGTGATCGAGAAAGATTCCTGTATCGATATAGTCTGTGAAGTTCACGAGAAATTTCAAACCATGTTCTCTCATGATATAGGTCTGACCCTTCGTATTCATCTTATCGTACTGATCAGTTCCCGACTGTTTTTTCCTCTGTTTCGTGAAGATGTTATCATAGTCTATCCCGGTTGCTCTTTGGACTGCATCGATGAGTTGTCTGAAGTTATCTTCAGCTTTTGCCGTTTCGATAGTCTTAGGTGGAGCATATTCCTGAATATGAGCCCATCTATTCTCATAGATATCGACAGCAGCTGAGAATTCAGGGATATCAGCATCATATATTCGGTAACTAGTCACTTCATTCTTACTCAAGTAAGATTTCATGACTCGTTTGTTCTTCTTGATACGGTTCTTACACATCTCAGCACGGTCACCGAGAGGTGCCGATAGTCTTGCGAGTTTCTTCTCTTCAGCCTTTTGCTCGAGTTCGATACGTTTATCTTCATCGAAGATATCATACCGAACGAAGAGACATCGTATAGCACCATTGAAGATAGTATTTGCTGAAGAAGGTCGGAGTTTGATCTCATCAAGAAGATCAGGTTCTCCACAGAGGAGACTGATCTTCCATCCCGGGAAGTTGTTCTGAAACACTTTTCCCATCTGGTGGAAGAGGAGGGTCACCTCTTTAGCGCTTCCCATCCTGACTCCATAGGGAGGGTCTGTGACCATGAGTCCCTTCGGATAGGTTTTAGTGAGTTTGGTGAAATCTTTTATATCGAACTCGATACAGTTTTCCACACCAGCTCTCTGAGCATGTTCTTTAGCATATTCTACATACTGATCATTGATATCCCATCCTGTGATCTTCGATTCGCAGGGTTGTATTTTTGCTTTTGCCTCTTCAATGAGTCTCTCCCAGATTGTAGGGACATGACCAAGCCAGGTGGTGAAACCGAATCGCTCAGATGCGATAAGACCAGGTGCTGTGTTCGTAGCAATGAGAGCAGCCTCTATAGGTATGGTTCCCATTCCGCAGAAAGGATCAAGGATAGGGGGAAGTTCATCATGAAAGGTCTTATACCCGGCTCTGTGGAGAAGTGATGCGGCAAGGTGTTCCTTGAGCATCGCCTCACTCGTATGTTTACGGTAACCTCTCCTGTGTAATCCCTGTCCGGAGAAATCTAAATAGAAGAAGGCTTGTTTCCCTGTTACATGTGCATGGAAGGTCACATGTGGATGTTTTGTATCGACATCAGGTCGTTCCTGATATTTCTGTCTCATATAATCAACGATTGCATCCTTTACTCGCAGTGCTCCGAACTGAGTATTAGTCAACCATTTCGTCTTATTCGCTGTTACGGTGACCGCAAAGGTCATATCGCTTGAGAAGTGTTCATCCCATGCGATGGCATAGGCAGCATCATAAAGCGTGTCTTTGTTTGTGATGACGATGGGGGCCCTTCCTGGAGTCGCTGATTCTAACTCGACTAGTAACCTTGATGCTGTTCGTGAATAGAGACAGACTCGGTAGCCAAGTTCTATATCGCCCTGGAATTGAACTCCTCCAGGGACTAGTTTTATCTTCTCTCCTCCAAGATCTCTGATCTCAGAGGCAGTGATGTCGTTAATGTTTGCTGCGGTTTGCGCAAAGAATCTCATAGTAGATTTCTCCTACATAGGTACCTGTGGTCTTCTTAGTATATTGTGTTTGTGTAACAACAGACCTGATTAGTACCCTACCATATAGAAATTCAATAAACAATACTAGAGGTATTTCTTAACCTGTATTGAATTATAAGAAGAGTATGTTTCGCTTGAGTAGTTTAAAAAGATGTCTTTCTTATTTGCTATTCTGCAAAGGAAGACGTCGGTGGAGGAGACTCTCTGAAGGAGTCTCCTTGTGAGGTAAGGGTAGCCTATTTCTCTTCATAATCGGCGACGAGTTTACTGAACTGTGCCCCATCGAGAGTCTCTCGTTCAAGCAATTCCTTCGTTACGAGCTCAAGAAGGTCCTTCTTGCTAGAGAGTAGTTCTACGATCTTATCATATTCAATATTTACAATCTGTGCAGTCTGTGTGTCAATGTACTGTTGAGTCTCTTCTGAGTACTCTTTCTGTCCGCCAAGACCGGTGCCGAGCATAGTCTGCGATTGGCCACTTGGCAGCGTGATGTTCCTGAACTGTTCACTCATCCCATATTCTGTGATCATCCTCCGTACAAGATCACTGGCTCTGCTGATATCATTACCAGCACCTGTTGAGATCTCTTGGTATTTGACCTCTTCTGCAGCACGTCCCCCCATGAGTACGACGATGGTATCGAGGATCTCACTTTTTGATAAGAGATATCTATCCTCTGTAGGTTGCTGGAGAGTATATCCCAAGGCACTCATCCCTCTTGGGATGATAGAGATCTTGATAACAGGGTCTGCTCCTGTGGTGAAATAGGCTGCAAGGGCATGACCGACCTCATGATAGGCGACGCGCTCACGCTCTTTGGGATTCATGATCCTTCCCTTTCTCTGAAGCCCAGCGATCGATTTCTCTATCGCCTCCATCAAATCTTCCTGAGCGACCTCTTTACGTTTGTTTCTGACCGCAAGTAGTGCTGATTCATTCACGATATTTGCTAGATCTGCTCCCGATAGTCCTGCAGTGGCTTGTGCGATAGCATGTAGATCTACCTCTTCTGATAGTTTGACATTCTTCGAGTGGATCTTCAGGATCTCATGTCGCCCTAGAAGGTCTGGCTTGTCGACAAGGACCTGTCGGTCGAATCTTCCCGGTCTCAGGAGAGCAGGGTCTAGAATCTCTGGTCTGTTAGTTGCACCGAGGATAATGACACTCTCTGCAGAGTTGAAGCCATCCATCTCTACTAGGAGTTGGTTCAAAGTCTGTTCCCGTTCATCGTTTCCTGAGATACCACCACCACGTGACTTCCCGATCGCATCGATCTCATCGATGAAGATGATACAGGGGGCCTTCTCTCGAGCCTGTCTGAAGAGGTCTCTGACCCTTGCAGCCCCGACACCAACGAACATCTCGACAAAATCGGCACCACTCATCTTAAAGAATGGGACACCGGCCTCTCCTGCGACAGCCTTCGCAAGAAGCGTCTTTCCGGTTCCTGGAGGACCTACGAGGAGGACCCCTTTCGGTACCTTCCCTCCGACATCTGTATATTTCTTGGAGTCCTTGAGAAAATCGACAACCTCTTCAAGCTCCTGTTTACTCTCATCCGCTCCTGCGACATCATCGAATCTGGTATCGGTATCACCTTCTGCGACGATCTTTGCCTTATTCTGATTGAAAGACATGACTCCCTGACCCATACCTTTCCCCATCTTATTGAATAGGAATCTCCAGAGTAGGAGCATAATGGCTAATGGGAGTATCCAGCTGATGATCGTCTGTAATATGCTCGGTTGTGTTGGAGCTGTTGCATAGTACTCGACCCCCTGCTCATCGAGGAGGGGGATGAATGCAGGATCATCAATTCTATAGGTAGAATAGGTTGCTATATTGATCATCGATCTCAGATCGTTGGTCTCCTGAACTGCGACTAGTTCATCTCTATCTACAGGATAACCGATATACAGTTCATCAGTGATCTCTATCCGCTTTATCTGTCCCGATACGATGTAGTTCTTGAATACATTGTATTCGATCTCTTGCCGGTTCCTGTCAACACTCAAGAATGAGTTGATCAATGAGAGTGCTATAAAGAAGAAGATGAAGAAGACAAACGTATAGCGATGTTTGTTGTTCTTCAATCGTGATAGCAGAGAATCATCATTATGAATACCAGGTTCCTTCTTGTTGTTTGAGTTGCTGCTATCTGTCCTGTTAGATTTATCTCGGTCGTTGTTCTTGTCCATCACTGAACTCCTTATATGTAGAAGACAGTCTGTTAGGACTATCACTCAAATACTCTTCAATCAGTCACAATTCTCATGTCATCAATATTGAATATAGATATGGGAGTTTATAAGAGTCAATAAAATAAAAAAGTCGCCTGTAACACAGGCGACTACATGAGAGAGAGTTATGTGTAACATCGACCCAGGAAAAGATCGAAGGTACAATTACAAGAAGAGTATTTGTCATATGATAAATACTAACTCTACGATACTCCCATTCGGTTATATTGTCTAGAAGGAAGACTGAAATTTCTTCTTTTTGATCAGAACAAGGACTATTTACCCCCTATTGGGTTTCCCGTTATAGTGAACCCATGAAGATAGAAAACAGTAATTTTTTGATTACAGGTGGTGCGAAGAGATTAGGAAGGGCTATAGCTCTGGGGCTGGCAAGATCAGGGGGGAATTGTGTGATTTGTTACCACACCTCTGAAAAAGAGGCTTTTGAAGTCGTCTCTCAGATAGAGACTTGGGGGGGTAAAGCCATAGCGATCGGACAGGATCTACGGAACCCTTTGGGTCTAGATTCGCTGATACGTAGAAGTGAAGAGGCTCTAGGGCCTATCGATGGTCTGATAAACTGTGCAGCGATATTCAAAAAGGACTCCTCCTCGAATAATCAGCAAAAGCTCCTCTCAGAGCATCTGGCAATCAATGCCACCGTACCGCTGATCCTTTCTGAAATGTTCGCCGATGCCTTCACCCAATCTCATGATGACTTTGCTACAGGAGCTATCATCAATCTGATCGATTCCAGAATCGATTGCCCCTCGGATGGGTATCGAGCCTATTATACCTCAAAACAGGTCCTCTATAATCATACAAAGAGCCTTGCCCTAAGCCTTGCACCTAGGGTTCGTGTCAATGGGATCTCTCCTGGAGCGATAATCCCTCTAGAGAATAGAGATGAGAGCTACTTCGAGAAAATGAGTAAAATCCTTCCTCTCAGAAGAACTGGATCAGTCGAGGATATAGTTATGGCTACTCAATTCTTGTTAGTGGAAGAGTTTATAACAGGTGAGGTCCTGAAAATAGATGGCGGGGGGCACCTACTCTAAATAACCGAGTTGCCAAAATGAAAGTAGAATATTTGACTAAAAAAGTCAACAGTTTAAGTGTATGTAATAAAAAGAATAAAGTGATTATAGATAAATCTTTCTATTAATGTGGGATATGCTATTAATGAGTAAACTGTGTAAAATCGTACGAAAAAGACTACACATATATTTGGTTTTATTGTATATTATATATATGAGTAAATATGTACCGGATCTACAAAAGGTTTTTATTAGTAACCTGAAGCGATTTAGAAAGTCAAAGGGTCTTTCACAAGCTAAGCTCGCAGAGCTTTGCACTATTTCAGCTGGATTTGTCGGTGAGATTGAAGTGGGTCGAAGCTTTCCTTCTGTTAAAACTCTTGAGAAGTTTTCACAGATTCTAGAAGTAAAACCATTCGAGTTCTTTGTCGACCCAGATGATAGAAAACCATCAAGTCAGGAAGAGGTATTATACCTGCTTGATAGGGTGAAAGATTATATTCGTTTGACATAATCGCCTAAGAGCTGATTAACAACCGTAACTGATTCATTTCTATGAATCCCTGAAGAGGCCGGAGAAGCGTAAAGCTGATCTGGCCTTTTTCTGTGCAATTCTTTCACACCTGTGGCATAATAGGTTAATGTTTCTCATGTCTCGTATAGTCTAGAGACGTTTGTAGCGTTCTAAGACAGCTATGAGATGGCATGAAAACTGCATAAATATGAATACGAGTTATATAGGGAAGAATAGATGTTTCAAAGATTCTCAAAGATGGATAAAGAAGAGCTCTCGATCATAGGTGTTTCAGGAGTACTCTTGATTCTCATAGCATTACTGTTCTCTTTACTGATGTTTTCCATGATAGAGCGAGAAGAGGTTCTTCTTCGTTATGATGCAGAGCAGATACTGACCAACTATCTTTATCGCATTCAATCAGATTCGATCTCTGCAGATGAACTGTTGTCAGCTGATTCAGATATCAGAGGGCTAGGAATCTATCTTCGGGATGGAAGGCGCATGGTGGGTATGGGAGAAGTCCCTGAAAGACTCTTACCCGAGGCATATGAGTTCACTGAGGGTAATTTCGCTGAATATGATAAAGACTCAGGTCACATCGAGTATATCAGAAGAGCAAAGCTGACTTTTACTGCAACACGATTGAACGATGGGGTTGATGAGAGTACGTTTGATCAGCTTGAGATTCCTGTTGCTGAATACCTGTATATCTCCTTCGATGGTTCGATCTATCGAAGTAAGCTTCTCCTCTGGAAAGGTCTTGGAGGTCTGGTATTCATTATCCTGATCTCAGTGTTTGGTGCCTTGCTGAGGTTTTTCAGGCGTAATAGGGACTACCGAAAGACACTAGCACAACAGGAGAGTCTCGTTCGAATGGGACAGGCTGCCAGAACTCTTGCTCATGAGATCAAGAACCCTCTCAGCGCCCTCTCTATTCAATCTGCGGTATTGAGGAAGACGATCCCGGAAGAACACCATGAAGGCCTTGATGTAATAGATGCAGAACTTTTGCGATTGAAGAATCTCTCCGATAGGGTGGGGGAATACCTGCGTAATCCCGTAGGGGAACCGGTAGAGATCGATCTTGTCGATTTTATAAACGAGATAGCACAGTTATTTGATCATCCGATTCCCCTAGAGGTCTCCGGGAGATATAGCGCTACAATCCTCTTCGACCAGGATCGGGCAAGGTCTGTTTTTGAGAATCTGATCAAGAATGCTCTCGAGAGTTGTAGGGACTGTGAACTCGATGTCTCGATCAAGATCAAGAAAGGCAAACAACACCTACAGATCGAAGTCATGGATAGAGGTGTCGGTATTCCTGATGGTGATACCGAACAACTCTTCGACCCCTTCTTCACTACCAAGATCCATGGCTCCGGTATCGGACTAGCGATCTCAAGACGGTTCATCATGGCTGCCCATGGTTCAATAGAGTTTCAGAAACGAGATGGTGGAGGGACCATAGTCAAAGTGGTCATCCCAAGGAGTGAATGATGCATGTACTCATTGTAGATGATGAGAAGAATATAAGAGAATTGATGGGGACCTATCTAGGACTCGAAGGTATGGAGAGTGACAGTGCAGAGAATGGGCTGTCAGCTCAAAGATTCTTGAGAGAACGTCTCTATGATGCCTGTCTTGTGGACCTTAAGATGCCCGGGATGGATGGACTCTCTCTGATCAAATGGATCAGAGATGAGGGGTTCCGCATGCCTGTCATCATGATGTCTGCCCATGGAGAGATCCGAGATGCGGTAAAGGCTCTCAAAGAGGGGGCCCAGGATTATATTGAGAAGCCCTTTGATCCTGAGGAGATCAGTATTCGATTATCAAAACTGATCGAACATCAGAGATTGAAGAATCTTGTGGAGTCAGAACAGTTCGGAAAAGGAAGCCAAAGAGAAGAGAATCTTATCGGCACCTCAGAACCTATGAATAAGATACGTGATATCATAGAGCGGATCGGAAAGACTCCTGCTACGGTATTGATCACCGGAGAGAGTGGTACCGGTAAAGAGGTGGTAGCACGAGAGATCCACCAGAAATCGATCAGGAACGAGGGGCCTTTTGTGGCAATCAATATCGGTGGAGTCCCCGAACAACTCCTTGAGAGTGAACTCTTCGGTTATGAGAAGGGAGCCTTCACTGGAGCTGTCGGGAGAAAGATCGGTATGTTCGAAGTGGCTTCAGGTGGTACACTGTTCCTAGATGAGATCGGGGATATGCCCCTGGCTCTACAGGTGAAGCTACTGAGAGTCTTACAGGATCGTAAGATCACACGATTAGGAGGGACCTCTCCTATCCCGATCGATGCTAGGATCATCGCAGCTACCAATAAACGGATTGAGGACCAGGTCAGAGAGGGACTTTTCAGAGAGGATCTTTTCTATAGATTGAATGTGGTTCGTATTGAGATCCCACCTCTCCGTGATAGACTCGATGATATCCCGATATTGACGGCTAGAATATTGGCACGCCTCAACACGGAGATGGGAGTCTCGTTGTCTGGGGTTTCAGAGGCGGCTTTTAGTGAACTCCAACAGTATAGTTTTCCTGGTAATGTGAGAGAACTTGAGAATATTCTCGAACGGGCCGTGATTTTTGCTGAAGGGGATGAGATAGAACTATCTGATCTTGAACTTCGAGGAGTAGTCCTACATGACGTAGCGAAGGAATCGAAAGAGGCTATCCTCGCTATCGATGCTTCAGAGGATGAGGCGAGGACCCTTAAGGAGATTGAGATGCATGCGATCATTCGGTCTCTCCATAGATGGGAGGGTAATAGGACTCATGCAGCAGAAGAACTCGGTATCTCAAGACGAACTCTCATCAATAAGATCGCAGAATATGGTGGAGATATCTAGGAAGAGCTTCTCCCTTGACGAGGTGGGACTCTCGACCCATAATGGGTGGTAGCAGACGCTTGTTTCTTCTGCGAATCTTCAGTTAAGGAGTCCCTATGCAACCTCTTCCAAGATGGTCACTCGATTCGATCTACTCGAGTCCAGACTGTGATGCATATAACGATAATAAGAACCTCCTCTATAAGACCTGTGAAGCGGTGGAACTGCTTGCGGGGGAAATCTCTGAGCTCCATGACCTAGAGGATATCTCACTTTGGCTCAAGGATGTTCTCGGTCATGTGAATATGATGTCCGATCTCTATGAGAACCTGGAATCCTATGCCTATACTCGATTCTCAGTGAATACCCGTGATAAGGCTGCTCAGGATACACTTCAGGAGATCGAGGAGATCTCCCTGAAGGTGAAATCTGCGAATGTGGCGATCACCAATGCCTTTGGTCAAAGAGCTGAGATGATCATGAGTCTCTGTACTGAGGATCCCCGGTTGGTGCAATATACCTATACCTTCGAGCGTATGATCAAGGAGTCTTCTCACCTGATGAGCCCGGAGCTCGAAGCCCTTGCTGCTGAGTTGCAGAGAGCCGGTGGTGATGCTTGGGGAAGATTACAGGAGGCGATCTCTTCTACCTCTTCGATCTTATGGGATAAGAAGAGTGGAGAGAGGAAGACGGTCATAGAACTCAGGTCACTAGCCTTCCATCCCGATAGAGAGATAAGAGAGAAGGCTTACAGGAAGGAGATTGAGATATGGAGATCTCAGGAGATTCCATTAGCCTATGCACTTAACGGTGTAAAAGGTTTCACCGCTGTTTATGATAAGCGAAGATCCTATAACTCGAGTATCGAGCACAGTATAGAACAGGCAAGGATATCGACGAAGACTCTTGATGCGCTCATTGCTGTTTTAGAAGAGGCTCAACCCCTCTTCCGCACCTATTTCAAGAAGAAGGCAGAACTCTTAGGTCTCGATAGACTGTCCTTTTATGATCTGTTCGCACCAATCAATAAAGATGAGAGACAGTGGGGCTTCGGTGAGGCAAAAGATTTCATCACAGAGATCTTCAGTGAATTCTATTCTCCTATGGGGGAGTTCGCGGAATACGCCTTCTCCCATGATTGGATCGATGCTGAACCTGATGATGGCAAGGTCGGTGGGGCCTACTGTATCGGTTTTCCCCTAGCTAAAGAGAGTCGTATTCTCTGTAACTTTGACGGGAGCTTCTCAGGTGTATCGACAGTTGCCCATGAACTAGGACATGCCTTCCATGGCAAGGTCCTCACTGAGAGTCCTGCACTTCTAAGAGATTACCCTATGACCCTTGCAGAGACCGCCTCGATCTTCTCAGAGACGGTCATCTTCAATGGCGCACTGAAACGATCCTCCATTGAACAGCGGCTCACGATGATCGAATCTTTTCTTATGGATGCTGCCCAGACGGTAGTAGATATATTGAGCAGATACTACTTTGAGAGTGAAGTCTTCATGAGAAGAGCTACCACAGAACTGACTCCCGGTGAATGCTGTGAAGTCATGGCAGATGCCCAGAAACGTACCTATGGCGATGCCCTCAACGAAGAGGAACTCCACCCCTATATGTGGGCTGTCAAAGGACACTACTATGGGACTGATCTAGCCTTCTATAACTATCCTTATGCCTTTGGACAGCTTTTTGGTATGTCTTTATATGCACAGTATCAAAGCGAAGGTGATACCTTCTGTGAACGATATGTCAGATTGCTGGAACAGACTGGTAGTGAATCTGCAGAGACTGTAACAGCCTCTGCAGGATTCGATATCGAGACAAAAGACTTCTGGAGAAAGGGCATCTCTATACTAGAGGGCTATATTGATGAGTTCTGTGATCTTGCAGATGAGCGATTGAAATAATAACAGGCGGTATGTGAACTATGATGACGTTAATCTGGGTATTGATCTTCCTGCTTCTTCCTGTAGCAGTACTTTGGGCTTGTTCAAAGTATGCGATTCTTGATGCGATCGGTGGTGTAGTGATCTGTTATGTGATCGGGATAGTGATAGGTAATGTGAATATCTTACCAACAAACAGCGCTGTGATCCAGGATTATATGACGACCTTAACTGTTCCTATAGCCTTACCTCTCATCTTCTTCTCGATGCATATTGCCAATTGGAAAGACCAGTCCTCTCTGGTTATCCGATCCTTTGTTGGTGCTCTCATAGCTGTTCTTATAGGTTCCTTCATCTCTTTTCTCATCTTCGGTGACCGGATCGGTCCAGATGCCTGGAAGGTCGCCGGTATGCTCGTAGGCTGTTATACAGGTGGCACCCCTAATATGGCAGCATTAGGAACTGCTTTGGAGGTCGATACCTCCACCTATATAGCGGTACATGCCTCGGATGTACTGGTATGTGGTCTACTATTTCTCATCATGATCTCTGTACTCCCGAAAGTCTTGAGAAAGATACTCCCTATACAGAAAGCTTCAATAGAAGAGGGTATGTTTAAGAAGCCAGAAGAGGATGCAGTGTTCGGACAGAAGGAGTTCACCCCCTATTTCTCAGGCTTCAATAGACAGGACCTCCCCCCCCTGATCAGAGCGCTTCTCTTCTCTATCATCATCTTTGCAATCGGTGGTGGATTGAGTTTCATAGTCCCCGAATGGATCGCACCGGTAGTAGCGATCATCGTAATCACTACGTTAGGGGTCATTGGTTCCTTCAGTAAGCATATGAGGGAGAGCGCCTTCACTTTCCAGTTAGGATACTATTTTCTATTAGTCTTCTCTCTTGTAGTCAGTTCCATGGCTAATATCTCACAGATGACCAAGACTGCTCCCGTATTCATGGGGTATATAGCGACTTTGATCACTATCACGTTCATCATCCATGTTGTGCTGTCGAAGATCATGAAGGTCGATGGTGATACACAACTGATCACTGCTACCTCCCTGATCTTCTCACCTCCATTCGTTCCTGTCGTAGCGGCTTCACTGAAGAACAGGAGTGTGATCATGACAGGTATGGTAACGGGGATAGCTGGCTGGGTAATTGGTAATTATATCGGAGTCGCCTTCGGTTATCTTATGAAGATGCTCTGATTATACGTGGTATAATACAGTACTTTTATATATACTTGGTTTGGTTATGATTAAGGGCTGCGGGGAGGCTCCATAGTCTTACTGCTGAGAGATCAGCAGTCTTAGGAGAAGCGTGTGAATCAGAATAAATATTTAGACCTGTTACGAACAGAGATCTCTCCAGCGGTTGGTTGTACAGAACCTATAGCGATCGCATTAGCTTGTGCAAAGGCACGAGAGGTGATGCCGGACTGTGATCCTTCAATGATATCTATTGAGCTCTCATTGAGTACAAATGTCATTAAGAATGCGATGGGTGTCGGCATACCAGGCACTGATATGGTCGGTATCCCCATAGCTGCCGCCCTAGGGGCCGTGGGAGGCGATGCAGGGATCGGATTAGAGGTCCTCTCTGTGATCACTCCAGCTGATTTCACGATTGCAGCACGCCTGGTTGAACAGAAGCGGGTATCGGTAGCGATAGCTGATTCTTCAGAGAAACTCTATGTAAAAGTGACGTTGATTTGTGGTAAGGATTATTCGACTGTCGTGATCCAACGTGAACACAGTCATATCACTGATATACGTTTGAATGATACTTCTCTATTCCATGAAGATCTTCCTAAGGTACCGTCAAATGATGTTGTCATGGATACCTCTATCTCTGAACTCTATGAGTTTGCAACTACCTGTGATCTTGAGACGGTAGATTTCCTCTTAGAGGGAGCGCGAATGAATAGAAGCATCGCGAATGAGGGACTTCTTCGTGATTATGGGCTACGAGTAGGGAAGACCATAAGAAATAACATTGAAAGGAAGATCATCGCTGAGGATATGGAGAAGTTCGCTGTTGAACTTGCTGCAGCTGCAGCAGATGCACGAATGGCCGGATGTATGATGCCCGTCATGACCAATTCCGGTAGTGGTAACCAAGGAATAACAGTATTCTTGCCGGTTGTTGCAGTAGCTGAGAAGCTTGGTGTGACTGATGAGAGACTCGTTCGTGCTCTTGTCCTGAGTAACCTGACTGCAATACACATTAAGGCTGGGATCGGAAGATTATCGGCCCTCTGTGGAGCTACGACAGCTGCGATCGGAGCGGGCTGTGGTATAGCTTGGCTCCTTGGTGGCGATCTCGCTTCTATGTATGCGGTCATCAATAATATGATCGGTGACCTCGCAGGTATGATCTGTGATGGAGCGAAGAATAGCTGTTCTCTGAAGGTCGCGACCTCCGTCGAATCGGCTTTTAGATCTGCTCTATTAGCTATAGATAGATTAGAGGTATCCGGTAAAGAGGGTATCATCGAAGATGATATAGAGAAGAGTATTCGAAACCTCGTTCAGATAAGCACGAAAGGTATGGAAGAGACTGATCGTATGATTCTTGATATCATGGTATCAAAAGAGTAATCAGGAAAAAGTATATGAGTGAGTTTGATGTGGGTAAGAGAGTAAAAGTTCATGTGGAAAAGATCGTCTCTGGAGGTGATGGGCTTGCTCACCTACCTGATGGTCGAGTCATCTTCATCCCAGGTGCATTACCTGATGAAGAGATTAATATTCGTATCGATAAAAGCAAAAAGGATTTTGCCAAGGCCCAGATCGAATCTATTGATATCCCTTCTCCGTTGAGAGCTGAACCGAAATGTCCCTATTTCTACCTTTGTGGTGGCTGTAATATGCAGCATGTCAAAGAGGATTCACAACTATTGGTAAAAGAGAGCATATTCAAAGATACGATGAGACGTATCGGTGGAATAGATATATCAGAGCTGGGCAGTCGTTTTGTGATGGTCGAGGGTCCTATGTGGGAATACCGTACTAGGGCAAAGTTCCAAATCGATTTCAAGAAAGGTCAAATGGGTTTCCTTGCTAAGAATTCCAAAGAGGTCATCGGTCTGGAGTTCTGCCCGATCCTCGATCCCAGAATCTCTGAAGTCCTGGATTATGGATGGAGCAACTGGGTCAAGAAAGGTATTGGACCCAATAGGGAGATCCAGAGTATCGCAGGTGATACCGGAGCTGCTGTTGAAAAGGATCAGATAATTCAGACTCTTTCTCCTAAGCATCTGAAAGCTCATTCGTTCGCAGTTGATGGATCAGTCTTCTTTCAGTCTAATCAAGTGATGTTCGAGAAGCTTATCGGTGATATGCTTCCAATGCTCTATGGAAATAGAGCCATGGATCTATTCTCTGGAGTCGGTACCTTCGCTGCATTTCTTCAAGATCATTATAAACAGATCATTGCTGTCGAAAGAGAACCTCGATGTCTCCAGTTCGCTAAGCAGAATCTCGATCTGGCTAAGACCACATTCTATACCGATTCTGTTGAGAAGTGGGTGCAGGGAAGAGGTGAGTTCGGACTCGATCTACTCGTAGTCGATCCTCCAAGGACGGGCCTTCCGCAAAGTGTTGTTGATATCATGCTCTCATGGCAACCGGAATGGTTGATGTATGTATCCTGTAATCCGGTGACCCTGGCAAGAGACCTTAAGGATATAACAAATCGTGGTTACTCACTTAGAGTGCTCCATGGGTATGACTTCTATCCCCAGACTACTCATCTAGAGTCAGTCGCACTTCTTAAAAGGATCCCTCAGTTATCAACTCTTTGATCTTAGGGTAGGGGTCATCCCTACTCTTATCAAGTGGTCGTAGAGCCTCTAGCATGGTCTTCAGGTCTTCATCGAAATAGGTGTAGAGCTTATCAAAATAGTTATCTGAGCCATAATAGACTCCATACAGACCTATGAAGGCATTATTGATCGGAAGCTCCGAGATATGACGATAGGTATCAGTCTTGAACTCCTCCTCATAGGTCAGTGCGAACTGCTTTGAGAACTCCTCAAGGATATGCTCCTTCTTTGACCGCTTCTCGAAATCTGTGATAAAGCTGTCATCATATAGTTCAGTCAGTGAGATCCTCAAGCTGTCGATCTTTTGCAAGAATAGATCCCTGTCATATTCTTTTTGGAAGATCTCAGTATATTCTTCTGAGTCTTCTGAAAACTTCGAGCTGATATATTGCTTTGCCCCTTTATCACCGATGAACGCTGCCAATTGTTCATTGAACGTAGTATACCCTTTGACCCAGATCGTAGCATGGGTGAGTTCATGGATGATCAGGTTTGATAACCTATAGGGAGAGTACTCCTTCATAAAGGAGTACAGGGGATCTCTGAACATTCCCAGGGAGCTGAAGCCATCGACGATACCCACCCATGTATCATATCCTCTATCCTTCATCTTCTGTTCTTCTTTACGAGCAGAGGCTAATGAGAAATATCCTTTATACGGGAGTGCTCCGACAAGGGGGAACTTCCACAGATATTGCTTGAGTCTTAACTCATCTGAAGCGTAGACGATATAGGCAAGATGTGCTCTGTCAAGCTCAACATATGAGGTATAGTTCTTTGATTCGATAAGTCCGATCTCATCAATAGCAAATGAATTGATATCTCTTACTTCTGCTAAGAAATCTTTTGTTATCTCATCCAAAGAGGGATCTTTCTCTAATTTTTCAAGGGGTTTAGCCTGCATTCTGTCAGAGAGGTATGTCCCACTTTGTGATAATAGATAACATCCTGTAGAAAATAGACTTAATCCCATGACTAGAACGACTCCCACACCCATCGCAAGTTTAGTTCTCATAACTCTACTATACCCCATAATCATAGTTTTTTATTTTTTTTGTAACATAATACCTTGTGTAGTTGTATATATTCATGAGAGGGATATGGCATAGTCCATATAAAAATAGTAAACAGTTGATCTGAGATGTTAAGACTCAGATGGATATTTTGGAGGAAATGAATTATGAAGAAAACAATGATTACACTTATGGCTATCCTATTGTTAGCAGTACCTTTTTCTGTATTTGCAGGTGATGGACTTTGGGTAGGACCTACGGCAATGTATAATACACCGGTTACCCTTGGTTATCTGGTAGAGAACTATGATGAAGTCGTATTCAATCCAGAAAACTTCTCTTATGGTGCTGAGGCTAGATTAGATATTGGTATCTTTCAGGCTAGTGTGAATGCTATATATAGCCCAACTACTTACGCAGAAGTTAGAATGATTGGCCCTTCATATATTGATCTTGGCCCCTCATTAGAGGCATCTGCGAATCTTGGTATCTATGCCGATCTTGGGATTGTAGGTCTTGGACTAGGTGCAGGACCTCGCTACTTGGTACTTCTAGATGAAGCTGTGGATGAATTTGAACCCTTTAGTCTAGGATATAATGTAAAAGCTGAAGCTGATCTTATTCTGGGATCAACCATATTCAGTGCCTATTTCATGGGTTATACCAATGATCTAGAAGCTTTTGCTGATGAAGCAGACATTGAGAATATGATGGGCCAGGCAGGTCTATCTGTACTATTCCAACTATAAGACTTTCCACTAATCATATGAGAGACACCTGAGTAGGTGTCTCTTTTTTTAATGGCCCCTGTAGGATGATTGTCTTGGATGTGAACTATGAGAGTTCAGAGGCTTCAAGGGTATGAGTTCTTCAGTGATTGGAATACGAGTGTCCTCATCATGCTGATTAAAAAACGGCTGGAAGTGAGTTATATACAGAGGGGTATAAGAGCTTCATGAAATATGTTGTAACGTTTCAAAGCTTTAACTGTATAAGTTATATAAGTAAGTAATTATTTTCTGTTATAGTAAATAAGATTTCTTAATGGGGGGAATGATATGAAAAAGAGAATGGTTTTGATGATGATAGTTGTAATGATCGCAGTACCAGCAGCCTTGTTCGCAGGTGATGGAATATCACTAGGAATGACCGCTATCTACGATACACCTTTAACGATCGGTGAGGTCATGGATATGGAAGAGGCTCCAGAGATTCCTGAGATAGATCCTGAGGATCTGCTTTATGGTGCAGAGGTTCGTCTTGATCTGAGCCTATTTCAGGTCGGTGCAGAGATCTTATACAGTGAGGACTTGGGTGCAGCAGTTCTGTACACCAATGCAGGAGTCTATCTTGATCTTGGTATCATAGGTTTTGGAGCTGGAGCTGGACCAGTCGTAATAACTGATTTCTCAGATGCTATGATTACTGGATATAATGTAAAAGCGACTGCCGACCTTAGACTGGGTTCATTGATCTTAAGTACCTATGCAGCAGGCTTAGTCGAAGACCTCACCAATATTGCTGATGAGTATGAAGATATGGATATGGCTATTGGGGCCTCTGTCTTAATACAGCTATAATACGATATTCACTATTAAAGGAAAGCACCTGAACATAAGGTGCTTTTTGTTTAGTCCTTTCTGCAATTATCAAAGATAGAAAACTATTATCTTGTATTCTTTTACTGATTAGGTATAATGTTAGTACTTACTGAATAATTGTCTTAGCAGGATGAATAGTCAAATCTGAACTGGCAGAGATTATTCGTTGTATAAGCTTAATAGTAGTAAGGAAGCAGTTTTCTATACGAGTTAATGATTTTAAAAATGGGGGAGAGACATGAAAAAGAGAATGGTTTTGATTATGATAGTAATATTGTTGGCTATACCGGCAGCAGTGTTCGCAGGTGATGGATTGTCGTTTGGTCCAACAGCAATGGCACTAGATGGGTTCACCTTAGGTGACATTATCGATTACCCAGAAGAGGTAGCAGAGAGTATTTCATCTGAGAACCTATATTATGGTGGAGAAGTAAGACTTGATTTGAGTATATTCCAAGTAAGTACTAATGCATTCTATTCTAATGAATTAATTGAAGGCTTTGTCAATGCTGGAGTGTATCTTGATCTAGGTATTATTGGTCTTGGAGTTTCAGGTGGAGCCACATATGTTACAGATTTTTCAGATATTGAATTTGGTGAGTATTATTCAGCAAAAGCGAATGTGGATCTGATCTTAGGATCAATGATATTAAGTGGTTTTGTTATTGGTTATACTGATGAACCAGACCTAGTTGAGACTCCAGATGATCTTGTCGGAGTTGTAGGAGCTTCAGTTTTAATTCAACTCTAAATTCTTTACTTTTAGAGGCTTGAAAAAGCATCCTATGGGATGCTTTTTTTTGTAACTAATTGGATGCTGAGTTGTGTAAACTTATGAATCACATAGAGGAGAGAGTTTATGAAAAAATCATTATTAGTAGTTTTAGTATTTCTATTGTTCACAGGTTTGGTATTTGCAGCAGGTCTTTCAATTGGACCATCAGTATTGAATTCATCAGGGGCAACCCTACAACAGTATGTTGATGATCCTAGTTCTGCTGAATTTGATCCAGAGGATCTGTTTTACGGAGTTGAGGCACGAGCTGACTTCAGCTTATTCCAGGTGAGCACAAATGCGTATGTCGCTGCTGATGGTATCATCTTGGCATTTGTCAATGCAGGTGTGAACATTGATCTTGGACCTATTGGTCTAGGTCTGACAGCAGGTCCTAACTTCTTGATAGTAGAAAATGCAGAAGATGCTATTGAATTTGGATCCAATATAAAGCTGGCAGCTGATCTTAATCTTGGTGGAGCAACGGTAACTGGTTTCTTTGCAGGCTATGTACCAGACTTGGAAGCATTTGTTGAAGAACCAGAATTCATGAATCTTTATGGGTGGGCTGGAGTCTCTGTACTTCTAAATCTATAAGAAATCCTTATTGTTCATAGAAAGCATCCTTCGGGATGCTTTTTTTACTGTTTATCTGTAACTTTTATGCTTCTATGAGTATTATATATATACGTAACAAAAAGTTTTTTATAGAAACGAAGCTTTGAGGGGGCTTATTATGAGTAAAAGAGTAGTTTTAGTAGTTTTGGCATTATTGATGGTTGTCCCAGCATCAATCTTTGCTGTGGATCTGATTGGTCTTAGAGTAGGACCAACTGCAATGATGAATACCACATTGGATTTTGATTCACCAAACTGGGGAATAGATGTAGACGGGATTGGCCTAGAGAGCTTCACTTATGGCGCTGATATCAGAATGAATCTGTCAGTTATCGAAGTGAATGCGCTAGCGTTGGTGACAGCACTAGAAGATGATTATTCTGCTGTGGCACTTGATGTGTATGCGAATGCAGGACTGTCGATGTCTCTATTTGATATACTGAGATTAGGTGCATCAGCAGGACCTAAATTCACAGTGAATCTTGGAGATGAGAACGTGATTGATGGACTGGATGAAGATCCCATGAATTGGGGACTGAACCTGCGATTGACTGCAGATATAGAACTTGGTGATCTATCTATTGGCGCTTCGGCTATCATGGACACTAATGTATCACTAGAAAATATCGGGGACTTCGAGGCTGCAACGCTCTTCGAGAATCCTACAGGTCTATTTGGTGTCTCTGCTATGTTTGCAATCTTCTAGGATTTTCCTGTTATAGGATAATCGGCTTAAAGAGCATATTTTTTAAAGCTTGGTTAGGAACTGATGGTAATTCATCAGATCATAGCCAAGCTTTTTCTTTTTTATTGATATTCCTTGATACTTGTACTATCAATTACCAGTCATGCTGATCATGGAAGATTAAAATCATTCAGAGATACTCAAGAAATGATAACTGTTCTTTCCATGTTTCTTCACGTAGTAGAGGGCCTCATCTGCTCGATTAACAAGAGATTGAGGGGTATCAGTCTCTAATATTGTTGTAGCACCGATACTTATTCGAAGAGCGATATTATTTGAGTAGTTTGCAGCTCTCACCAACTTCAAACAACGGTTTGCAAGTAACCTTGCCTCCTGTCTATTCGTATGGGGTAATACTGCAATGAACTCATCTCCACCCCAGCGAGCAAAGATATCAGTTTGTCTAAGGTGGTCTTTGAATAGGGTAACGAACTGTTTGAGGATTGTGTCTCCGACATCATGTCCAAAACTATCGTTTATCTCCTTGAACTGGTCAAGGTCGATCATGAAAATTGCTAGAGGATATTTATATCGTTTACCTCTTCCAATCTCTTGTAAGAGAATACTCTCAATATATAAACGATTGAAGGCGCCAGTCAAATGGTCTGTTATGGTAAGTTTTGTAACCTCTTTTTGGTAGGTCTTCAATATAGCCATACTTAAAAGAGTGATGATTATTGAGACTGTGACACCGATGAGAATACTAATTAGAAGATTCTTTCGGGCTAATCGTAAAGAGTTTTCCAAGTCCTGTTGAACAACGATGAACCAGTCGATATTCTCTAAATATTTCGCTGTAAATATGACAGTTCCTCTCTGTACTACATATTCATCAGAGATTGTTCCCTCAATAGATGACAATAGTGTTGCTGCTATGTTTTGCAGTCCTTCCATATCATAGATGGATGTCTTTTCGATTTTACTAAAATCTGAATGGGCTTGAATCAACCCTGCAGAATCGATCATAAAGATGTCTCGTCCATACACGACTTGGGTCTCTGCTAATAGGGAAGATATATCAGTCATCTCTATTCCAACACCTGTGACCCCTAGGAACGTCCCCTGGTCATCTACTACTCTCACATTGATGAATATTGTCAAAGTTCCATTAAGTACTTCATCAGAGTCAACGTCAAAAGCAATTGCATTCCCTGAATTGACGAAGTCATAATACCAGGTATCATGTGGATCACCTTCTGAGATCGTTTTATGGACTCCCTCATAGCTGTAATACTGATTAGTCATAGCTGATACGAAAAAAGTTGATGAAAGATCATGATCTGTTTTAATCGTCCTTAAATAGTTTTGAATCTCTGAGATATCGAGTTCGCCTGCTATTGCCCAATTCACTAAGAACGTATCTCGTGCCATGAGTCTTGATGTAAGAATTGGCCCTTCTAGATTATCTGATATATGGTCATAGATATAATCTCGAACTAATGGAAGTGATGAATTTATCAATTCATCTTTGATCGCATCTCTCTGGACATAATAATTGAGAAGGCTGACAAATAAGAATGAGGGGAAAAGTAGAATTATCACTATACTGAACATACGTTTTTTCATAAGGAGTTTTGACATGCTATAAGTATACTATACTATCTTACTAAACAATATATAAACTCTGTAAATAGAGTGTTACCAAGAAGAAGATAGCATATTGATATGTGAGATACCACATCCTAAGAATTTCTATAGCTTACCCTTGACCAAGGTTCGAGTTATTGATATATTCGCTAAAAATCTGATACAATGTTTACATTGAATTTGCAAAGGGAAGAGATATTAATGAATAGAATCAGAAGACGATATGATACATCAGGCTGCACTCGTGTAGTCCAGTCATTGTTTTCTATGATCAATATATAGACGTCGGTAATTATTACCGACGTTTTTTTTCGCCCGAATGCTATAAGGAGGTACTTATGGAGCATGTGTTTAAAGGAAGAACATTAGCGGTCATCAACGACCTGTCTAATGAAGAACGACTCTATCTATTCAATAAGACGAAGGAACTCAAGGAGGCTGTCGTAAAGGATGACCAGGAGGTTCTGTCGAACTATAGGATCGATGACCCGACCTTCGGTATCTATGAGGTCTTCCTCGAAGACAGCACGAGAACACGCGAGTCTTTTAAGAATGCTGCTAAGTTCCATAGAGTGAAACTCTCATCACTGAGTACCGATAGCTCCTCCTTCAATAAGGGGGAGAGTTATGCCGACACCTTCAATACCTTGACGGGGTATGATAATAGAGTATTCATCATTCGTAGTAAGCTAGAAGGTGTTTGTAGATGGTTACAGAGTGAGACATCAGGGTTCGCAGAACGTAACAATCTTCCGTTCACTCCCTCTTTCATCAATGCAGGTGATGGAAAGCATGAGCATCCGACCCAGGAGTTGCTAGATGAATATACCTTCCTCGAAGATAATGACTGGAATACTGATTCCATCCATATAGCTCTAGTAGGGGATCTGTTTCATGGAAGAACAGTACATTCAAAGGCTCATGGACTGACAATCTTTGATAAGGTGAAAATAGATCTGATAGCACCAGAAGAGCTAGAGATGCCTCCCACCTATATCGCTATAATGGAATCGCATGGATATGAGATAAGGTGTTTTCCCTCCATCGATGCATATCTTTCCCAAGGGGAGGTAGCAGATAAATGGTACTTCACAAGACCTCAACTTGAGAGAATGGGTGATAGGATCTTGCAGAAACAGGACGAGTTAAGAAAGAGTATCACTTTCAATAGAGCTCATCTGGATATAGTAGCTGAAGGGACGAAGTTCTATCATCCTCTTCCTAGACATAAATCACATCCTGTGATCCCGACCTTCCTCGATGAGACGCCCTTCAATGGATGGGAGAGACAATCTGCGAATGGTATGCTTGTGAGGATAGTCTTGCTTGCCCTATTCAGTGGTAAGCTTGGAGAGGATTTCCTCCCCACTAAGCGAGTCGTTAAATCGAACAAGAGGGTCGAGTTCATCGAGAAGGTCGAACCTAAGGTCAAGAAGAAGTCTGCCCAATACTCAGAAGGTGTTCATCCCATCACGAACGGGATAGTGATCGATCATATTGGAGCGGGTGATACCACTAGTGAGATACGAGCCCATATGACTTCGATCACAAAAGTCCTGGGACTTCATGGTAAGGGTGGAGAGTGGGTCTCCACCTCAAGCAATACGGAAGATCGCTATAAGGGAATCATATTCAGACCTGATTTTCAACAGTTCGACCTGACCTCCCTCAAGAGGCTTGCAGCTTTAGCTCCAGGTTCGACATTGAATATCATAGAGGATGGAAAGATCAAAGAGAAGTACAGGATGCATCTTCCCCCAAAGATCTATAACTTCGAGGATTTAGGGTGCAAGAACCCCAACTGCATCTCTCATCGAGCACATGATGAGGGAGTACCTGCCTATTTCTGGAAGACTAAGGGAGAGACCTTCGTCTGTGAATACTGTGGAAAACTCCACTCGTTTAAAGAGATTTGGAACTAGAGGAAAAAAAGATGAATGAACAGAGAATCAAAGAGATACAAGAAACCATAGGATTAGGATTGGCACAAAGAGCTTTTGATCTGGGAGCTATCAGGTTGAATACTGAGAATCCCTTTCAGTGGGCCTCAGGTTACAGGATGCCAATCTATAATGATAATAGACAGTTGCTTAGAGATGCAGAGGTGAGGGCTCTCGTAGGAGAGGGATTCTTCCAGTTGATGGAAGCTATGGGATTTAGTCCAGATGCAGTAGCAGGAACTGCTACAGCCGGAATTCCTCACGCAACGACACTTGCTGACCGGATGGGGCTGCCTCTGACATATATCAGAAGTACGAGTAAAGGTCATGGATTGAAGAATGCTATCGAGGGACTTCCCATAGGAGGCACTTATGAGGGACAGCGAGTCGCACTGATCGAAGATCTGATCTCCACAGGTGGAAGCTCTATCAAAGCTGTGGAAGCTATCACCGCATCGAATGGAGAGGTCCCCTATTGTTTAGCGATCTTCACCTACGGTCTGAAAGCGGCAGTCGATAACTTTGCAGCTCTAGAACCTTCTTGCACCCCCATAACCATCCTGACCTATGATATCATGGTAGAGGCTGCAGTGAAGAGTGGCTATATCGATGAGAAATCAGCACAGCTGCTTACTCAATGGAAATCGGACCCCTTTGGATGGGGTGAGGCAAATGGATTCCCAAAGGTAGAGAGGTAAAATGATGAGTGAACAAAGAAGTTATCTAGATCAATTAAAAGATAGTTATGCTCATACCGGTTCGTTGGTATGTATGGGTTTGGATCCGATCGTAGAGTTCCTTCCGGTACAGTCTGATTCTGTTCGGGCAGACCTGAATACCTTCTATCGGACGATCTTCAAAGAGATGAATCTCTTAGGTGTCTATCCTGGAGCCTTCAAACCGAACATAGGGTATTATTCAGCGCTTGATAGACCCTTAGAGGAGGATTTTACCGGTTCATTAGCACTGGCAGACCTCCTAGAGATGCTGCAGAACTTCTTTCCTGGCATCCCTGTGATCATGGACTCTAAAAGAGGTGATATTGCAAGATCCAGTCAGAACTATGCAGTCGAAGCGTTTGACAGTTGGAACGCCGATGCGATTACTGTCTCACCCTATATGGGGACAGATTCAGTCTCTCCCTTCATGGTCGCAGAGAAGGGAATATATGTTTTGAACAGGACTTCTAACCCCGGGGGGAAGGACCTTCAGAACCTCCAGGTCGATGGAGAGGATCTCTACTTGAAAGTAGCCGATGTGATCATCGAATGGAGCCGACAGCACGCTGGTGTCGGTGCGGTAGTAGGCGCTACAAGTCCTGCAGAATTAGAGGCCGTAGCTAAGCGCTATGCAGACTCAGGAGCACAGATTCCACTACTGATCCCTGGAGTAGGTTCTCAGGGGGGGAGTGCGTCTGAGGTAGTCTCTCGCTTGAAGAGTTCAGGATATGATCTTGCTCTAGCAAGGATAAACAGTTCAAGCGGAATCACCCATCCATGGAAGGGGAATCCGATACCTGAAGACTGGGAAGATGTAGTGGTAGGTAATCTCCGTACCTTGAATGAAGAGATAGAAAAGGCATTAGTATAGGGAGTTTCGTGTGAGAGGCAAAGAGTATATAAAACAGCAGTTGAGTGGAGCTCATTGGAGAGGAGATATCATCCTAGGTACTGTATCAGGGGTAGCCTCCACAAAGACAAGGCTCGTTGAGTTTATTGATCACGAGCTTCCTGCTATAGGATTGATCACGACTAAAAGTTATCAGGTGGTTCCTAACAGCGGAAACCGTGAACCGATCATCACTGAGATCGGAGCAGGGGACTTTGGAAATTCTGTAGGATTGAAGAACCCCGGGATGGAAGTCGCTCTAAAGGAGTTGAATGATCTCAGAGAGAGGATCGATATGAGAGCATTCTTGAATGTATCTGTCTCAGCCTCTACTCCCGAAGATTTTATCACACTAGTCAAAGCCTTTGCTCCCGTTGCTGATCTGATCGAACTCAACTTCTCCTGTCCCCATGCTTCTGCGGGGTTCGGAGCTAGTATCGGTTGTGATCAGAATATTGCTAGGGAATATATGAATAGGATCAGAGAGGCGGTTGGAGATGATTTTCCTGCTCTGATCATCCCAAAGCTGACACCAAATGTCGAGGATATTGGGAGTATCGCCAAGGCTCTTATCGATGCCGGGGCTGATGGGATTTCTGCAATCAATACTGTCGGCCCTGAAGTTTATCTTGAAGAACATTCTCAAAGACCCATACTCAATAATAAGATTGGTGGTAAGGGTGGTATGAGTGGTGAATGGGTCAAGGATCGAGCGATCGATGCCATCTCTCAGATCAGATCCGCGATCGGTGAGGAATATCCCATCATAGGTATGGGGGGTGTCTCGAACTTCGAAGATGTGAAACGAATGAAATCAGCAGGTGCTGATACGATTGGGATCGGTAGTGCATTCGGACGGGTTCACCAAAGAGACTGGGGAAGCTATACTTCAGCCCTCTTGGATGACTGTGAGTCAGGTAAAGATACAGGAAGTAGTTATCTCTGTGATCATCAACAAATGAGATTCGAACCCTTTACGATTGAGAGGATCATCGAGCACAGTCCTGGTGTAAAGATCTTCTATACTGATGGTACCCTCGATTGTGGACCGGGTCAGTATGCTTTCATATGGTTACCAGGAATCGGTGAGAAGCCTTTTTCCATAGCAGAGTCTGAACCACTTACCTTCATCATCAAGGACCGGGGTGAGTTCACCCATGCGATGATGGAGTTAGCGGTAGGGGATCAACTCTATGTGAGAGGTGTCTATGGCGAACCTGTTGAGACTGCAAAGACTCAAGAGGCAGTGATCCTTGCAGGCGGGACAGGTATCGCAGTGGTTCCCTCGCTTGTCAAAAGGTTGAAAGAAGATGGTACGAAGATCACCTGCTACTATGGGGCTTCTGGTCAGGAGGAAGATTCTCAAAAGGCTCTCCTCGAAGATGAATTGAGTGAATATGGGACCTTCGTTCCCGTGTATGATGATGGTGTGCCAGGCCGGGTCATCGCTGAGATGGAGAAGACTCTCAACATTTCTGATGATTGTGCCTTCTATACCATCGGACCAGAGATCTTCATGAGTATCGCAGCAGATAACATGAGTCGCAGAGGTCTTGCAGATGATAAGATCTTTCTCTCTATGGAGAGACCGAGCCTCTGTGGTATTGGTATGTGTGGAGAATGTGCCTGTGGTGATAGACTTACCTGTCAGTATGGAACCTTCGTTCGACTAGATTTTCTCAAAGAACATGCACCGGAGCTCTTATGATAGATCCTCATGTGCATCTCAGAGATTGGGAACAGTCTAATAAAGAGACTCTCCTTCATGGGATAGGTACTGCCTATCGAAGCGGGATCAATGGTCTATTCGAGATGCCCAATACATCTCCTGTCCTGACTTGTCGGGATGCGATCGTCCATAGGATAGCTGATGCTGGAGAGGCTCTTAAGAAGCTCTCTTTAGGTCCCGGAGATATACTGTATGGCATCTATACAGGTCTGACTCATGATAGGGAGCAACGAACTGAGGCCTTAGAACTCTATGATGAGTTCTTTCCGACGGTCATCGGTTTCAAACTCTTTGCCGGACATTCCACCGGAAATATGGGAATAACTGAAGAAGATGCACAAAGAGCAATCTATAGGCAGCTTGCCGATTCCGGATATGAGGGGATCCTTGCAGTTCACTGTGAGAAGGAATCTCTCATGCATCCTGAACTCTGGGATATCGATAGACCTGAGACTCACGGTGATGCAAGGCCTTCTGTGGCAGAGTTGCAGTCCGTCAAGGACCAGCTCACTCATGCGATTGAGACTGGATTCTCCGGTACCCTTCATATCTGTCATGTCAGCCATCCTGACACGGTTGAGTTGATAAAAGAGATCAAATCAGGTGATCTGTGTTTCAAGATCACCTGTGGTGTGACTCCTCATCACGCTCTACTAAACAATGATGATGTGGATCATAATGGAAATCTTATGAAGATGAACCCTCCGTTACGGGATAGGGCTTCACAGCTGAAACTCTACTCTCAGCTGATTCATGGGGATATAGACTGGATAGAGAGTGATCATGCACCGCATACCCTAGAGGATAAGCGTGCAGGTGCCTCCGGAATTCCTGGATTCACCGGCTATGTTCGACTTGTCCAGAAGCTTTTAGCTGATAAGATTGATTCAGAACTATTGAAAGATCTTATTGGAAGAAGATTCCTTAATGTGATAGGGCTCTCTGGTGTAGATAACCGGTTCTTCTGTATCCCAAAGGAACTTGATCCTAAGAAAGCTGATGATTACCCATGGGACCCTTTCAGATATCTTCTAACTTGATCAACTCTTCACGTAATCCTGCTATAGCGGCTTCAGTCCTGTCAGAGACCTCAAGTTTTGTGAAGATCATACTGATATAGTTGCGTACAGTACCCGTAGAGAGGAATAATTTCTCTCCGATCTCCCCATTAGAGAGACCTTTTGCAATGAAAAGAAGAATCTCTTTCTCTCGAACAGTAAGTATAATCTTCGATATGGAGCTCAGAGTACTTCGATGTTGAACGAAGGGAAGTAGCTTTCCTGCAACCGAAGGGTCGACATAGGTCTCTCCTATAACGGTACCCTTGATGGCATCTATGAGCTTCTCCTTAGGTGTATCCTTTAACAAGTAGCCTGATGCACCAGCCTTCAACGCATCAATGACCCATTGGTCCTCTGCATAGGTAGTGAGGATCAGTATCTTTATCTGGGGATAGGAGCGCCTGATCTCCTTTGTCGCCTGAATACCATTCTTTATCGGCATCTTCAAGTCGAGTAGGATCAAATCAGGTAACGAAGTTCCCTGAAGGGCTAACTTATCCAAGAGGTCCTGTCCGTCTGTAGCGGTATTCAACACTTCTATAGTCTTTTCTGTATCGAGAATGGTCTGAAGCCCCTCTCTAACAATATCCTGATCATCACAGATGATTATTTTGATCATGTGGTACTCCTGAACACCATTCGGATCTGAGTTCCTGATCCACTCTTCTCATCAGGTCCAATGAAGAAGTCAGCTCCAATAGTTTGAGCCCTCTCTCTCATGATACTGACACCAAAATGATGTGAATCTATCTTCTTTCCTACATTGAAACCGATACCATCATCTTTAATGATCAGCTCGGTTCCGCCTTCTTGCATCCTACGTACTGAAATACTGACTGTAGTGGCTTCTGCATGTGTGATACAGTTCTGCAGAGCTTCGGAGATGATCCTGTAGATCCCATGAATCACCTCATACTCCCATTGATCGATCTCTATCTGAAGATCGAGGATGACGGTGAGATCCCCTCTTAACTCGGCATCTCTGGCAAGTTGCTTGATCGCCTCATTGAAACCCACCCCTATAAGGGGTTCATACCGGAGGTTCTTTACCACCCGTCTAGTTTCCTGTAACCCGCTTCTCGTATTATCTAGAGCCCTATCGAGAAGCTCTCCAGTTCTCTGATTGTCAATCTCGAAAGTTGCCTTCATTGCTTCGAGCTGGACTGCCAAGGAACTCAAGGTATGGGCAAGTACATCATGTAGTTCATGGGATAACCTATTGCGTTCTCTTGTAGCAGATAACTCTAGGGCTATATCTGCCTGGCGTTTTATCCTCTCATTCATTTCAGAAAGTTGTTTCTGCCTCAACCTCTGATTCTTCATCAACTCTGTGATGATGAACCCGATAGCCACGAAGGATGCGATCCTGATAAGAGAGAAGTAGAGGTATGCAGGGAATCTATTATCATAGGGGCCTATTCGAAGCAGATAGATCAATGGATCCATTGCACCAAGAATCGCATATAAGAGTATCACCATACGAAAATTATATTGCCATGCAGTCAGAATAAGAGGGAATAGAAGTAGTATTGAGAGACTGTAGGAGGAGATCATACTGAGTTGCAGGAAATCATCACCAAACAGATCGGGCTGCCAAGTGAGACTTATGACAGGAATCACAATGGTCGCGATGATTGCGACCGGAAGGAAGAATAGACTCATCCTCTCTTTAAAGAAGGGGATAATGAGGTATATCGCTATGACAGCATAAGCACCACCCATCCCTAGCCATACAGAGGTATCCAATGTGACACTATAGAATAGTGGGGGGAATAGGGAGAAGATGAAGAAGATAAGTGAGACTGCTGCACAGAATAGTCTGAAGATCATAATGAGACCTGGTTCGTAACTGATACCGACTCGCTTTCTCATTTCTACACTATAGCATACCTGTTAAGGGTTTCATATATGACAGATAGCACTCTTCAAATGTGACACCTGTCAGGGTATCTCCTTACATCTGGTATCTGCCGCTAGTAAGTAGATTCAATTACCATAGTACCTAGGAAGTGGATGGTATGAGATTCTTGAGACTTTTGTTGCGTTTGATCAAGTATGTGATACTCATTGGGATAGTCCTTGTTATTCTCTGGTTCTGGAAGAACAATATGGTCAAAGAAGAGCCGGTAGTGAATGTCTCGATTCCAGTTGTTCGTGTGATCAGCCCTGAATACTCTTCAATAAAAACAGAGGTCTTAAGCGGAGGGATCGTACTAACAGAGAGTACGATAACTATCCTCCCACAGGTCGGAGGTCGACTAGATGAACTGCTTGTCGAAGAGGGTGATACTGTCAAGAAGGGAGATCTCATCGGAAAGATCGATACGACCTCCTATCAACTGCAGGTAGATCAGGCCAAGGCTGCTTATATATCGGCTGAATCAAGCTTTAAAAGGGTTGAGAATCTCTTTAACTCCGGTGCTGCTACCCAGCAGACCTTAGATCAGACAAGGGCTCAATATGAGGCCTACCTATCACAGTATGAACTAGCCCAACTCCAGATGTCCTATACCGATATCATATCTCCTGTTCAGGGGACGGTTCTCATTCGTCATGCTACAAATGGGGAACTTGTGGGCCCACAGGTCCCCATAGTCACTATTGCAGACCTCGATAGATTATTGGTGAGTATCAATATTCCTGAGGTCTATTACGAGCAATTCCTTGATAATAATATCTCAGTATCCATGCGGCGTGCAGATTTTCCGGATAGGGTGATGGACGGGGATATCGTTCGGGTTGCAGCTTTCATCGATCCATCGACCAAGACCTTTGAAGTCACCTGCTCGATCGATGACCCACAAAGGATCATACCAGGTATGTATCTTGAAGTCATATGTCTGCTTGAGCAGGTCTCGGATATCTATGTACTCCCATTCGATGTGTTTGCCAATGAGGGAGTCCTATGGTATGTGGACTCAGATACCTCAACCGCACACCAGGCGCGTGTCGAACCTCGTTATACTGGAGAAGACAGATTCTCGATCTCCACTGAAATGAAAGACTATCTGTTCATCATCGATGGACATCACTTTCTCAAAGATGGACAGGAAGTCCTGATCATCTCAGAGAGGGAGTGAGTAGTATGAGGTTATCATCCTTCGCTATTCACCATTCTGCTATCATCATCATCTTGGGGCTAGCTGTTATCATTTTTGGTATCATATCTCTCAGTACACTGAACCAAGAATTTCTTCCTGATGTCTCTATCCCTTCCATCATGATTCTGACTCAATATCCTGGCGTGGATGCTCAAAAGGTCGAAGAGGTTTCTGAGACGATAGAGGAGGCTATGGTTACCCTTCAGGGGTTGAAGAATATCTCCTCCCAAAGCAGGAACTCCATGAGTGTGGTCACACTGGAATTCTCGAGTCGAATCGATCCCTTTTTGATCCTTCCCGATGTGCGGGCAAGTATCGATAGAGTGAAGGGCTCTCTCCCCGATGGTATAGAGAGTGATCCCTATGCCTTCGTTGGTGGATCTGGGATGTTGTCAATCTACTCTTTTGCTGTTATAAGCGACAGGAATCCTGATAGTCTCTTCAGGTTCGTCGAAGAAGAGATAACCCCATCCATCTCGAGGATACCCGGTACTGCAGGTGTCTATGCCTATGGAGGGCGAGAACAAGAGGTGAGTATCACCCTTGATACAAAGGTTTTGAAACAACTCGGGATCTCAGTCCTAGAGGTATATCAAATTCTCAGTGCTTCGAATATTACCTTGCCATCAGGGACCCCTACCTATAGGGATTCTCAGATCTATTTTAGTGTCGAGGGTACCTATACGAGCTTGAGAGAGCTTGAAGATTTAGTGATCGGGTTCAAGAACAACTCATATATCTATCTCAGTGATATCGCTGAGATTAAGAAACAATATCCCTCTGAAGAACTGTTCATCGAGGTCGATGGGAAAAGGGCGATCGTCATCGATGTGACAAAGCGTGGGGATGGGAATACGATAAAGATCATAGAAGAGATCGAAAGGATCATTAGACAGTATGATCGGCAGTATGAGGGAGTGATCTCTTTTGAAGAGATCCAGAATGATAGTTCCTTCATAACGCAATCCCTTAGTACGACTATTCGTTCAGGGCTTATCGGCGCTGCGATGGCTGTTCTAGTCATTCTCATATTCATAGGTGATATGCGAGCCACCTTGATCATAGGGGTTTCTATCCCCTTGAGTATAGTCTTTGCCTTTATTGGGATGAAGTTTGCCGGGCAGTCGATCAATATTCTGAGTCTATCAGGATTGATCGTAGCATTGGGGATGGTCGTAGATAGTTCGATAGTGATCCTTGAGAATATCTTTCGTTATGAACATGCTGGGTATAATGTGGTTGAGGCAGCTGAGAAGGGTACTGATGAGGTAGGAGGAGCAGTCTTCGCATCAGGTGCCACCACGATTGCAGTGTTTATTCCACTCCTAGTCCTGACAGGTATCATCGGGATCATTATGACTGATATCTCCCTTACAATCATATTCGCTCTTGCGGCCTCTCTGCTGGTCTCTTTAGTGGTTGTCCCATTCTTAGCGACCCATCTCAAATTAGAACGAGAGGCCGTAGCTCAAGATACAAAAAAACGCTTTGATATGATGGAGAAGGTTGAAGCCGTATACAGGCTCATTCTTTCATGGTCTATCAGGCATAAGAGCTTCATCATCTTAGTGACGATAGTAATCCTTCTGCTGAGTTTTCTTGCGATCTCTGTCCTGGGGGTAGTCTTCATCCCCTCTGCTGATACCGGGGACTTCTATGTCTATCTTAAATTCCCACAGGGGTATCATATCGAGCAGACCCATGAGAAGGTGGCATTGGTACAGCAGTTGATCGAGGATTCCGTTCCCGAGATAGATCATAGTACCTTCTTCACTGGTTTCTCTAATGAGTTCTCACGCTCCTATTCGATAGCTAATAGAGCCTATGCCAAGATCCTACTCATCGACTCCGATGAACGAGAAAGAGATATCAAAGAGATTATCACTAGGTTGCAGAGTGATATCATAACAACGGTTCCTGATGTCGATGTGATCGTAGAGAACGGTGGTTTTGATAAGTTGATAGCCATAGCTTCTGGCGGTAGTGGGTTTCAGGTTGAGCTATATGGGAATGATCTTGATGATCTCTTCAAGGCTGCAGAGGAAGTCAGAGTCACTCTTGAGGCGGATTCACAGATCCATAAGGCTGTTTTGAATATCCAGGAAGATCAGGAAACACTGATCACAGATCTTGCACTTGATCATATGGGAAGATTGGGAATCTCAGCTCAGGAGGCAGCTTTCACCTCAAGGATCCTATTCAATGGGATCGAGATCGGCTCATTCACCGATACCAATGATCGAGATTATCCTATCAGATTGAAATCTGAGTTGGCCACCGAACCGATGACTCTCCATACCCTTGAACAGATATCTATTCCCTCCATGCAGGGGGCACCCATCTCTTTTGAATCTTTTTCCGAAACCCATGTAGATACATCGGTATCGACGATAAATCATAAAAACAGGATGAAGTCCATTATCATCACCGGTTACAGTATTACCGATGATACCTCAATGATCCGGACCCATATGGAAGATTATCTTTCCGCGGGTACGATCGATCCCTCAATCCAGTGGAAGATCTCAGGAACCTCATCACTTCTCAGTGAGTCCTTATCAACCCTGCTTCTTGTATTGGTCGTTGCAGTATTCCTCGTCTATATGGTCATGGTCATTCAGTTCGAGAGATTCATCCAGCCTCTGATCATCATGGTCAGTGTCCCTTTTTGTTTCATCGGAGTAATCCTTGGACTGTTGCTTTTCGGTTCAGATCTCTCATTGATCGCATTTCTTGGAATTATAGCTCTGGCAGGGATCGTCGTGAATAATGCGATAGTACTTATCGACCGAATGAATCATGGGCAGGAAAAAGATCTGGATCTGCGGATCATAAATGGGGCAGTGACCCGTTTGAGACCTGTACTCATGACGACACTTACGACTCTGTTTGGAGTCTTGCCGATGGCGATGAGTAGAGGTGGTGGGTCAGAGGTCTATGCACCTCTCGGTCAGGCGATAGCTGGAGGTCTTATAACCTCTACATCGATCACCCTGATTCTGATCCCCGTCCTGTATGCGATCATTTCAAAGGAGGAAAAAACAGATGAGATACAAGAATAGTACCATACTCATGCTCTTTATGGTTCTAGTATTGGGAGTGTTACTCTCAGGATGCTCTTCGGTGTTCAGCGCCTATATCAGCGGACAGATCTTCGATGCCGAGGATTATGACCCTTCTGGTGCTCAGGGAGCTATAGACGGGGCTCATGTCTACCTATATGGGACCGAAGAGGCGAGAGATGAGGATTATAATACTTGGTTCGCATCTGGTGATGAGGATGGTCTACTTCCTGAAGAACAGTCGGACCCCTCTTATTTTATGATCGAGTATACCGATGGTGATGGTACCTACACTTTCAGTGGTTTTACCTGGAAGTCCCTGAACCCCGAATTCGGCAAGACAGCCGATAGAGAAGAGATCTTCCTGTTGATCTATCACGAGGATTACGGGGTGAAGAAAAATGAAGATCCTGACCATCTCTATATTCTCTCTGATACCGATAATACCATAGCGAATCTGCTCATTGAGAAAAGCGCCAATACAACTCGATTGATGGGAACAGTCTTTGATGATGCCTATCTAGAACTAGAGAACGTAACGGTAGCTGTCTATGTGGCAGAACAGTGGGAGTATACCGGTGGGCTCATCAACGAAGCGACTGTACAATGGCCGCAAGAACCGACAGCATCGGCGATAACAGGTGCAGATGGCGAGTATGACCTGACGGTATCCTATCCACAGATGCCTTCACATGATCAGAACAACGGTAATACCCTTGCAAGGATTCTCTTCTCACATACTCAATATGTGGCAGAGAATCATGCAGATGATGATATCACCGATTCTGGTTGGGATGCAGATGATGATGGGGAAGATGACCCCTATTACCAGGTGGAGTTAGAGGATGACACACCTTTCACTGCAGATGATATTATTCTGGCTAAGGAGAACAATGAGACAGATCTCACTATAGACCTCTCGGATGTGAGCACACAAACGGGTGTGGAAGATGCAGCTGTTCGAGTATACCTTGCACAGGAGTGGACCTATACCGGAGATATCATCGATACAAGTTCTATTATCTGGCCTGAAGGGGTCTCCTATAGTGGTTCCACAGATGCAGAGGGACTTTTCACTGTTACGATCGAGTTTGACCGACTACCATCAGTCTTAGATAATAAGGGTTCTGCCCCAATCAGGATCGTTATCGAGAAAGAGGATACCACTCTAGAAGAGGCCTATGATGCAGCGGATGCAACATGGGAACCTATTCCCTTTGAAGATGACTATACTAGGTTCTATGAGAAGATAATCACTGGGGATCTTGATGTCACCTATGAGTTTACCAGTAAGAAGACCCATTTCGAGGATCAACAACTCTATGGGTATCTATTCAGGGACTCCTACCCATCGGCATCGCCTGTCAATAATAATATCCTCGACCGTACAGATGAGTATGATGAGGGTCTCAACGGATATCGAATAGGTCTCTATCTTACTGATGTGCAACCCGGAGCCGATACTATCGATGACGCCTACCTTCTCGATAGTTCTAGGAGAGGAACTGAGGGGAACGGCTATTACTCCTTTGACGGAATCTCCTGGAGCGATGACAGTTATACTGGGAATAGATCTTCTCAGAAGGCCTATATCATGATTGATACAGATAGTGATGATCTTTGGGATGAGGCGATAGCCGCCACCATCTTCGCCGATATGAATGGAGGGAATTATGAGGAGATCGAGATCAACTGATTTCAGGTCGATCATCTTAGGCTGTATCCTGATACTCACCACTCCACTCATAGGAGGATATGATCTGGCTGAGATGATTGAATTGATCGATAGTCAGAACAGCGATCTTTCAACGATGAGATTATCGATCGAGGAAAGTGAGTATCGGACTTTTTCTTCTCGAGCCGCGCGATTTCCTACGATCGAAGGGGAGATCCTCAGTACCTATATCACGAATCCCATTGCACCAGTCTATGTCTATCCAGATGAGATCCTGGCAGGGATAGATTGGCCTGCAGGTATGGAGCCCTCGAGTTCTGGAGGTCCAGTAGAATTGTATGGTGGGCAAGAACCGACCTACTACCAATTCAATCTATCGATCACCCAACCGGTGTTCACCTGGGGGAAGATCACTGATTCTATAGAGATCTCAGATAGAGATGTGGAGGTTAAGTGGCTTGAACTCTATATCGAGCGAGATCAGTTAGAAACGACCTTGGAGATCCTGCTCGATACTCTTTGGTATCTCCAGAGAATAGAGGAGATCGTCAATCAACAACTGATACAGGTCTCAAGACTTGTTGAGATCTCACAACAGAATTTCGATAACGGTTTCATCCTTAAAGATGAGGTCCTCTCAGCAGAGATTCGATTACATGAGGTCCAGCTTGCCCATGATAGCCTTTCTGTCGATATTTCAAAGATCTGTAATGAGATTGGGAATCTCATCGGTATCTATGACCTCTCTGTGGAACAGATCGATCATAAACCAGATACTGCTAGAATGCTCTCTAGAGAGGTACAGGAGTATCTAGATACTTCTTCTGAGACCCTTATCAGTCAGCAACGATCGATCGAACTCATCGATACCTATATCTCCATCAGTAAGTTGGCTGAGAGGATCAAGAAGAATACCATCTATTGGAAACCCGATCTTGCCTTGAGGTTCGATTTAGGTTATGCAGGTCCCAGACTCCCCTTAATCGAAAGAGACTGGTACCGACAGGATGATATCTCTCTTAATGCGACTATCGCAATCAAGACCACAATCTGGGATGGGGGTTCTCAACTAATCGATCAAGCACTCTCTACGATTGGTGTAGAACAGGCCATTGCTACAAGGTCTTCAGCCGTGAATCAGATCATTCATACCTTCAGACAAACGGTATCTCAATATCAATATGCACAATATGCGATCGATTATGCAACAAAGAAGATCGAAGTTAATGAAGAGACCATATCCTTCAAAGAGCAGCAATTCAAGAATGGGATTGGCATGGAGACAGATCTGATTCTAGCAAAACTCGATCTATATGTCAGTAGATTAGAGCTTTACCAATCTTATATTGACCTTTCTACTCAGTATCATACCATCCAAGCACTTTTATTCGCTTCTGCCAACTAACAATACCTTGACTTGCGGTTATTTCCTAGTATAATAAGAATAACTGAATATTTTGGTTTAGAATTCATATTTGAAGGTGTTGTTAATGGAGTCTAAGAAGAAAAAAGAATTGATCCTCAAGACCGCAAAAGAGGTCTTTGCTCTGTATGGTTATAAGAAGACAACCGTAGAAGATATTGCCTCTGCGATGAATATGACGAAAAGCAATCTCTATTTCTATGTGAGCAGTAAACAGGACCTCTATGACCAAGTCGTTAGGATAGCTCTCAACGATTGGTATGGCAGGGTCCTTGAATCCTTAGATGGGATTGATGATCTACGAATTCGATTTCGTCTACTTGCAACTAACGCCTATTATTATCTGAACGAAGATGAGCAGTTAGCGAAGATCATCTTGAAAGATCCCTCTATCCTGACTCATGTACTACATGAAGATAAGTTCAAGGCTGTTAATATGAGATCTCGTGAATCGATAGTCTCGATGCTCGATGAGGGGATAGAGAGTGGGATTTTCAGGAACCTAGACAGTGAAGCAACTGCTGAATTCTTCTTTACCCTCTATATCATGCTCTTGAGGAAGACCTTCTTTAGCCGTGAAGGGGATAGAGGGAAGGCGATGTTCCTCCAAGCTCTAGAACTCATCATGCATGGCCTCATCATCCCTGAGTAGTCTCGATCCTATCTAAGAATTCGGTCACACTCCTCTTATACTCTGCTAGGTCTACCTTTATCGATAGGGCGTGTTTTGCCCCTTTGATCAGGACTAAGGTCGTATCAGCTGACTCTTTACGTGCTTCATACATATCAATTGACATCTGTGTCGGTACATAGTCATCGTTATCTCCATGGATGAAGAGAATCGGAACCTTGGTCTCCATGATGGATCTCTTTGGCGATACCTGATGGGCATCGAAACCAGCTCTTCTCTTCGTGTAGGCGATTCCATAACGGACAGCAGGTCTTCTGAAGAGTCTTGGGACATGATTCAGACTCAATTGGTAATCATAGAGGTCTAACATATCGTTATAGGGACAGTCCACATGAGCGAAGGTCAACCGATCCTCTAATGGCAGGAACTGCAGTGTTGTTGCGGCTCCCAATGATTCTCCCATAACCCCTAGGATCTCTGTCTGTGGAAACTGTTCCATTGCCCAGTCAGTTATCCTCTTTAGGTCAAATTTCTCGAAGAACCCGGCAGAACAATTTGGACCACCACTGTCTCCATGATAGCGGTGATTGTAGGCTACAATATTATATCCCCGTTCCCGATAGAGCTTGAAGTACTTCACTTGTCCATGCCAACTCCAGGTATGACCATGGACGAAGACTACAGTCTTCGTTGGATCACTACCGGGAGAGTAGACACCCTTGAGCGTATAATCGAATTGTGACTCGACGCTGAAATCCTGCAGTTTATAGGATAAGAACTCCTCTTCAGTGAAATCCTCATTCTCTATACACTTTGCATAGGTAAAATCCAGAGATTTACTGGTTGAGAATACAAAACGTCTTGTAAGATACCAACCAATCACACTTGCACTCATATAATAGAGGAAGACTAGCAGGCAGATGATCCATATGATATTCATATTAATTCTCCTCTCTCTTTTGTAGGGTCTTCAGGACCTTTTTCTCATCATACATCAGGAACAGGACAAATCCTATCACCACGAAGATTATAGCTGCAAGACCTGTCAATCTGATTCCTATATCATCTCCAGGAGTAGATCCCAAGAGAAGAAGGGAGGGGAAGACAAGTCCACCAATCATCTGACCGACTTTGGACATGAAGGTCCTTGTTCCGTAGAAGATCGCATTCTTATGTCTTCCGGTCTCTATGGCATCAGCCTCTGCGATATCTCCGATGATAGCATTGGGGAGTATCCCGAAGATAGCTAGAGGAATACCCATGAGGATGATGACGATATATCCTTGTAATACCGTTGGTAGGGGGATCTTTCCCAATATCATGATATATGCATAGACGATGATGAAGAGGATGAAAGCTATATTTATCAGCAACTTCTTGCCTGTTCTCTTCGCTATCAGATTTGTTGGAATATAGAAGAGGAAAGAGATCAGGAACATCAACAGTTGAAGGGTAGAGGTGAAGGCCTCCTCTAGCCCCAATAGTATCGTCACGTAGTAGACAAGCCCTGTACTAGCGAAGGTCATGGCGACCCAGTAGGCAAGGTCTGAAATCGAGAATACTCTAAAGTCCTTATTACTGAAAGCCTCTTTCAGGGATGCTATGATCTTCTGGTCGTTCACATCTCCTGAACTATATTTTTTCTCATCTATGAATAATATGGGTAATAACATGAAAAGAAATCCTACAACAGCGAAGATGATGATCGTAGTTTGAAATGCTGCTGTCGAAGACATTCCCTGGGCTTCGAAGAGCCCTTTTATACTGTAGATCTGGGTACCGATAGCAGTACCTATAGCCCAAGTGATAGAGATGAGTGTACTTAGGAAGAGTCTCTCATCAGGAGTATGTCCTAGTTCTGACATAAGAGCGAAGTAAGGGGTCACGTACATAGTCATGAACCAATAGAAGACGATGACGAGGGAGAAGACCCAAATCGAGTTCAAAATACTCTGTCCTGCTGCCGGTGGGGTAAAGACTAGGATCGAGGTGAGAGCAAAGGGAAGGATACTGATTGAGAGGAAAAGGCGTCTTCTCCCAAGTCTTGAGTTACTCCTGTCTGATAATCCAGCGATCAGAGGGTCTGTGATGGCATCAAAGAGTCGACCTACCCCATAGGCGAGACCTATGATGGTAAGGATGCCAAGAACATATCCTTGGTAGATACGTGGAGGGAATGTCTCTATACCGGTACCTTCCGGTGGCATATAGAAATAGACTAGTAGCATACCCGGTGCATAAGATGTAAGAGCCCAACCAAGCTGACCAAGCGCAAAGATGATCTTCTTAGATAGTGGTAGTGAGGAAGGTTGTGACATATGTCCTCCAATGGTAATATGAATGTTACAAGGGTAGTATATCATGAGAATCGAAGAGAATAAAGCATAATATTACACAATGTAACAAAAGGTGTGACATGAAAAGATCAATGAAAGACCAAACACGTATCTATTATGATGAGCATGCCTGTGATCTCACAAAGCGGTATGAGAGTGTTTCAAGCAGTAGATTCCTTTCGGGTCTCATCGATATGATTCCTGCGGGTTCGAAGGTCCTTGATCTTGGATGTGGGAGTGGTCGGGATGCAGCCTACCTTCTTTCAGAAGGATTTGATGTCTTAGGGCTAGACGGTTCACAGTCGATGCTTGAGGAGGCTATGAGGTCTCATCCAGAACTCTCAGATAGACTGATCTTCCAGGTTTTACCTGGAGTTCTCTCCTTTGCTGATGACTCATTGGATGCGGTAGTCTCGATTGCGTGTCTTATGCACTTCGATCCCGTAGAGATCGGTCAGATCCTGTCAGAGATACATCGTATACTCAATATCAAGGGGCTGGTATTGATCACTGTTCGAAGAGCTCTCTCTTCCTCACCAGCCCTGGATGAACATGGGCGATATTTCACACCAATCTCTATCAGTGATTGGGAAGAACTCTTCTCCTGTGGAGGACTTCGTATCGAAAAAATCACTCATGAGAAAGATGCACTTGGGAGAAGTCTTACCTGGACGAGTTTTCTTTTACGAAAAGATTGATAATGAAAGGTAAGATACAAACAGTACTACTATACCTTTTGTGACTAATTTAGTATATTTATGCACAAAATATACTATAAGCGGAAACCTATGGATAGAAAAGAACTAGAGACGACAGCCTCTCTTGCCATGCTGCAATTGCATGAGGATGAGGTAGATACATTAACAGATGCAGTGACGACTATGCTTGACTATTTCTCCTTGATGGAGGATGTGGATATTTCGGGTCTTGCACCAACCACTCACGCATTCATTGCTCAGGAATCTGTACGAGATGATATCATCGCAGAGGTCCCAGAGGTCGAACCCAAAGAGCTGCTTTCCCGCGGTCCGGAACATGATGAAGATCATTTCATCATTCCGAATGTCTTGTAGGAGGGTGTAATGGCTATTGATACTAAATGGAGTGAGATACTCAACTCATCAGAGAATAAAGGAGCCTATATCAAAGAGGTCCAGGATCTCGATGATGAGATCGGCGCCTTCCTTCAGTTCGATCCCGATTTGGGGGCAGCATTGACTACCGGTGGGAGTGAGAATTCCTTGAAGGGGCTTCCTTTCGCTGTGAAAGACAATATCGCAGTAAAAGATTTCAATCTAACCTGTGGCTCAAAGATCCTTGAGACATTTTCCTCGCCCTACTCTGCCACAGCGGTTAAGCGGTTGCTTGAGGCGGGAGCAATACCTGTCGGTAAAGTGAACCTCGATGAGTTCGGGATGGGTTCCGCCACAACAAACTCAGCTTTGAGGAAGACGGTGAATCCTTGGAATCCTGATAGAGTACCCGGAGGCTCCAGTGGTGGATCAGCAGCAGCTGTTGCCGCTGGGATGGTACCGTTCTCTCTCGGTAGTGATACCGGTGGATCAGTTCGACAACCTGCGAACTTCTGTGGGGTATATGGACTCAAACCCACCTACGGCGCAGTCTCACGATATGGTCTAGTAGCTTATGCCTCATCATTGGAATGTATCGGCATCCTCTCTGAGAGTGTTGATATGATGGAGAGGGTCTATGAGACGATCAAGGGTTCAGATCCTAAGGATCAGACCTCTAGAGATGCCTCAGGAGAGATTCCTGATCTTCACCATGAAACGATGACTATTGGGGTACTCGAGAGTACTGAGGGTTTAGATGAAGAGGTCGCACAGGCCTATGAGGAAGCTATCAATCAGTGCAAGAGTCTCGGATGGAACATTCTACCGGTGACTATCGACTCATTGAACTATGTAGTTCCCGTATATTATACGATTGCAGCGGCGGAAGCTTCTGCGAATCTGGCACGATATACCGGGGTTCGATATGGACATCGTTCAGCTCAGAGTACTGATGTCCAGTCGATGACACGAGAAACTCGGGAAGAGGGTTTCGGCTCTGAGGTCAAATCACGAATAATCCTTGGAACCTATGTGCTCAGGTCTGGTTTTCAGGATCAATACTATGTCAGAGCTCAGAAGATACGGACTCGTATCAAGATGGATCTAGCTGAAGTATATGAGAAGGTCGATCTTCTGATGATGCCGGTATTCCCTACACAGGCATTTCCTGCGACCGGGGACAGCCTGACGCCATTTCAGCAGAAACTCGCTGATAGATATACGATCACCGCCAATCTTGCAGGACTTCCTGCGATGAGTGTCCCGACGGGTGTCAAGAATGGATTACCTGTAGGGGTACAGTTCATGGCACCGGAATTCTGTGAGACACATCTTTTCAAGGCTGCAAAGGCCTATGAAGCGATCTACAGACCTCAGAGGGCGAGCAAGAGCCTTCATTTGATCCAGGAGGTAAGATAATGGCTGCTTTTGATACCTTTATCGGACTTGAAGTACACATACACCTCTTAACGAAGACGAAAGTCTTCTGTGACTGTGCTTTTGAGTATGGGGCACCACCTAACACACATGTCTGTCCAGTATGTCTCGGTTATCCCGGCGTCCTCCCTACAGTCAATAGAGAGGCTTTGAAATTCTCATATATGGTTGGGGAGGCTCTTCATTGTACCCCTTCTGAGAAAACCTTCTTCGAACGAAAGAACTACTTCTACCCCGATATGTCAAAGAACTATCAGATAACACAATTTCAGGAACCTGTCGGTCTTGGAGGTTATTTCGAATTCAAGACTCAGGGAAAGACAAAGAAGATAAGGATACATGATATCCATCTTGAAGAGGATGCAGGAAAGATGATCCATGATGGGAATCGATCTCTCGTTGATTATAACAGAGCAGGGACCTCATTATTGGAAATAGTAACAGAACCAGACCTCTCAAGTGGGGAGGAGGCAGAAGACTTCCTGCAGGCCTTCAGACAGATGGTCCAGTACATGGGTGTTTGTGATGGAAACATGGAAGAGGGTTCTCTTAGATGTGATGCCAATATATCGATCAACAAGAAGGGTAAAGGGCTCGGTACGAAGGTCGAGATCAAGAATATGAACTCTTCGAGGAATGTCAGGATCGCGATGCGTTATGAGCAGAGGCGACAGGCTAGAGCGAAGAAGACTGGTACCAAGATAGTACAGGAGACCCGCCTCTGGGATGCAGAGAATAAGAAGACTCAGAAAATGAGGACTAAAGAGGCTGCTCATGATTACCGATACTTTCCTGAACCTGATATACCACCATTCATACCTGATGAACAGTTCAAAGAAGCTGTGAGGGCCGCTATGGTCGAACTGCCTGCCGTACGAAAAGAGCGAATGAAGGGTGAATATGGTCTTCAGAATGATATGGTAGATTTTCTGACTGCAGAGAAGTCCCGAGCAGATTTCTACGAGAAGGTCATAGCTTCAGGGGCTGATAAGGAAACGAGTGCTAAGTGGATGAAAGGTGAATTTACTAAACTCCTCAGTAGAGAAGGTTTAGATATTTCTACCACGAATATGACACCTCAGCGTTTCAGTGACTTGATGAAACTATTGGGTGATGGTACTATCCATGCCAATATCGCAAAACAGATTCTTGAGATCATCCTCGAAGAGGATAAGGATCCCTCAGTGATCATATCCGAAAGAGAGTTGATGAGGCCTGCTGCGGATGCTTCAGGACTAGAGAACCTGATCAAAGAGATCATAGCTTTAGAACCTGCTGCCATCGCAGATATCAAAGAGGGAAATCAGAAGGCTATCGGATTCTTGATGGGAAAGGTGATGAAAGAGACAAAAGGGTCTTTTGATCCAGCGACAGTCAGAGCTAAGCTCTTAGAATTACTTGGAATATAGAGGTGCCTCAACAGGGTACGAAGGAGAATATATAATGAGATTAAAGAGAACACATACTTGTGGTGAACTCACTGCTAATGAGGTCGGCCAAAGTGTGGTCCTCAATGGATGGGTAGGTAGTTACCGTGACCATGGCGGGGTGACATTCATCGACCTGTTTGATAGATGGGGACTGACTCAAATAGTCTTTGACCCTGAGATTTCTGCAGAGGCACATAAGGTGGCTCATACACTTCGTAACCAATATATCGTTGCGATCACCGGTGAAGTTCGGAGAAGACCTGAAGGAATGGAGAATTCCAATCTGGCAACTGGTGCGATCGATGTATATGTGACAGATTTCGAGCTACTCAATAAATCTAAGACTCCTCCTTTTGATATCCTCCATACCTCACAGGTCCATCCTGAGACACGATTGAAGCATCGGTATTTGGACTTGAGAAACCCTGATCTCCAGCAGAAACTGATTTTCAGGTCAAAAGCAGCTGCAATGATCAGAAGTTATCTGTATGAAGAGGAGTTCGTAGAGATAGAGACTCCTATTCTGGGACGTTCGACACCTGAGGGTGCGAGAGATTATCTTGTTCCTAGCCGTGTGAACCCTGGGAAGTTCTATGCATTGCCACAGAGCCCACAGCTCTATAAACAGTCTTTGATGGTTTCTGGATTTGACCGATACTTTCAGATTGCTAAATGTTTCAGAGATGAGGATCTTCGAGCCGATAGACAACCTGAGTTCACTCAGGTGGACCTCGAGATGGCCTTCGTCACGAGTGGAGACATCATGTCGCTGCTAGAGGGTCTTTTCTCAAAGATGATGAAGGATCTGAAGGGGATCGATATCACTACCCCGATTCCTCAGATCACGTATAAGGATGCGATGCTCAAGTATGGTTCTGATGCTCCCGATCTAAGATACGATCTAGAGATCTCAGACATCACCGATGTGCTCAAGGATACCGATTTCGGTGTCTTCAAAAGAGCTATCGATGCTGGTGGAGTCGTTCGTGCTATAAACCTCAAGGGCTACAGTAGTGATTTGACAAGAAAGGATCTCGATGCGATGACTCCATTCGTAAAACCTTATCGAGGGAAGGGAGTCGCCTGGATCAGAATGAATGAGGCAGGCCCACAATCACCTATCATCAAGTTCTTCTCTGAAGAGGAGGCTGCTAACCTCTATAAGAAGATGGATGCAGAGGTAGGAGATGTGATCATCTTCCTTGCTGATACAGAGAAGATCGTCTGTAACTGTCTTTCTGCATTGAGAACCCATTTTGCTAAAAGACTCGGATTGATCAAAGAAGACCAGTTCGCCTTTACCTGGGTCGTTGACTTCCCTCTCTTTGAGGCTGATGATGATGGTAATCCGACTCCAGTACACCATCCGTTCACCTCTCCAAAGGCTGAGGAACTCTATAAACTTGATGGCTCAACAGAAGATATCCTCTCTATTGATTCAGATGCCTATGACCTGGTCCTAAACGGTAGTGAGATCGGTGGTGGATCTATCAGAATCCATGATCATGAGATACAGAATAAGATATTCTCGATCCTCGGGATCGAAGACGAAGAGGCTGAAGAGAAATTCGGTTTTCTCCTTGATGCTCTCCAGTATGGAGCTCCACCACATGGTGGGTTGGCATTAGGACTCGATAGGGTCATGATGATCCTTCTTGGAACAGACTCCATCCGTGATGTCATCGCCTTCCCAAAGACTCAGAAGGCAACAGACCTCATGACAGAAGCTCCTGGTGCGGTCTCAGAGGAACAGTTAGAAGAATTATCTATCGATGTGTTCCTCTTTGATGATGAGGATGATGATGACGAAGAATAGATTCGATGGGATCATCTTTGATTTCAATGGTACTCTCGTCTGGGATACTGGTCTGCATGAAAAAGCTTGGATAGCTTTTTCGCAGCAGATCGGTAATCCTGTGGATGTGGAGACCTATTACCGTGATATTCACGGAAAGACCACTAAGAACATCCTAGAGATGCTCCTCGGTCATGCAGTCGATGAGCAGGAGATAGCGGATCTCTCTCGTGAGAAAGAGGCCCTCTATCGTAAGATATGCCTTGAGAATCCTGAGATATTCGTCTTAGCTCCTGGTGTCGAGGATTTCCTCGATCACCTCAGGGAGAATGAGATTCCTATGAATATCGCGACAGCCTCTGAGGTCGAGAATGTGGATTTCTTCATCGAACATTTTTCTCTCGGGCGATGGTTCGATACTGATCAGATCGTTTATGATGATGGAGAAGTAGCTAATAAACCTGAACCCGATATCTACATTCAGGCTGCACTGAATCTAGGAATAACTCCTGAGAGACTAGTTATGATCGAAGATTCATTCTCAGGGATCGTTGCGGCAAGTAGATCTGGATGTGGGTTTCTTATAGCAACTGGAGAACCTTCAAGGGATCATCAGAGTATATCGACTCATCCTGAAGTAGATCAGTTCATCGTTGATTTTTCAGAGATCGATAGAAATCTGCTCTGTTAACGATCTTCCCAGATACTCTTCGCATTACAGACAATTCTCATCTCACCACCGTTGGATGCCTCGATCGTATGATAACAGATGCCCGTAGCCTCCTCGAAGCGAGAGGTGACAGAAACTCGATCATCAGCATAGGTCTCTTTCAGGTAATGGATCTCGATACTCTTAGGTTGTTTCTTATCTCGAAAAGCTGCGGGCAGTGAATCGAGACACCAATCACTATAGACGGTGTTGTTCACATGCTTGTTGAGATCAGAATCTTGATAACGGATGATTGGATCACTGGAAAAGAGTGCAAAAGAGTCATCTTCAGGAATCCTCAATTTCTTGATGGGCTCTAATGGTAATGGGGAAGTCTCTACCCAACCGAGATCTTCGAGAGAGGTAATAGGAAGGGGCCTATGGGTGTCAAGATCGATAATACACCAGTAGGTGACAGCTGTCAGAATCAGATTCTCATTCTCATCATAGACCTTGAAGAGTCGGGGTGTGCTGAATCTTGTAGGTTTCTCGATCCAGGTATCGACTCTGACCCTATCAGGCCAGGTCGGATATCGCAGGATATCGATCCTCTGTTTTGTGAGCATCCAGGTTTTGCCCTCTTTTATCAGATCTGAGACCGTTAGATTAAAACCATGTGCATGATAGGAGCCTGTCTCCTGTATCAGCTGGATTAGATAGGTGAGGTTAGTCTTCTCATGTTTATCAAGAGCATAAGATGGTATCGTGAATGATCGGGAATAGGATGAGGTGAACTTTGCCATTATCTATCATCCCTCATCTCATCAGAAACCTTATAGAAACGTAGTAGTGATCGACCATATTTTCTCTCATCAATACAGGAGAACCTTCCTATCGTATCCGGTAGTGTATCTTCACTTGGATAATGGATGATATAGGTGCCATCCTCTTTGACGAGTCCATTATCAATGACAAGCTGAGATATTCTATCCTTTCCTTTCATAGGAAATGGAGGATCTGCATATACAAGATCATAAGAGCGGGGAGCGATATGAGAGAACTTCTGTACAGACATCATATAGAGTCGCATCTCGGTATCTACCATACTCATGTTATTCTTCATGGTGTTCCGTTTCTTTCCATCCATCTCAACTAGGTGTACAGGAACACAACCACGGGAGGCTGCTTCGATCCCGACGAGACCAGAACCTGAGAAGAGATCGAGAAATGAGTATCCTTCCATATTCCCAAGGATCGAGAAGAGAGATTCTCTCATTCTGTCCATTGCCGGTCTTATGACCCCAGGTGGACATTTGATTGTCCTCCCACGATACTTTCCTCCAGTGATTCGCATACACTGCTCCTTTGCTCATGTAGAATTGGTGATATGATAAACATCTGGGGAGAAATATGCAATTGTCCTATTCGACTAGGAGATCATCAAATGGTGGAACCTTCTGAAATACTCTTCTGATCACTGCATACTCTGCAGATAACAGTCTTTCATCCTTGGAGAGCACCTTTTCGGCACTTCCCCGAGCAACCTTCATCAACTCAAGATCCTTCACGATATCGGCGAAGACCAGTCCAAGATACCCTGATTGTCTTCCTCCAGTTATCTCTCCAGGTCCACGGATCAGAAGGTCCTGTTCAGCGATATAGAATCCATCATGGGACTCCTTCATGACCTTGAGCCGTTTCTTCCCATCCTCCTGCAGTTCACTAGAGAAGACAAGGAAGGCATAGGCCTGTTCGGCCCCTCGTCCTACTCTTCCTCTTAACTGATGAAGTGCAGAGAGTCCGAACCTCTCCGCATGTTCAATGATCATACAGGTGGCATTCGGGACGTCGACTCCGACCTCGACGACACTCGTAGAGACAAGATACTGAATCGTCCCCTCTCTGAACTGGTGCATGATCGATTCTTTCTCATCTTCGGCTATACGAGAATGGATCAATCCACCCCGGAACTCGGGATATTCTTCTCCGAGAAATTGATACATAGTATGGACATCTCTCAGCTCTGATTTCTCAGTCGCTTCAATCTTAGGATATACAAAATAGGCCTGATGAGCTCTATCTAGTTCTACCTTCACAGCGTCATATACTCGCTGTCTGCTCTTTTCAGCAGCAAGGTGGGTGATTATCGGTTTTCTTCCCGGTGGCATCGTAGTGATCGTTGAGATGTCTAGGTCTCCGAAGAGTGTAAGGGCCATAGTCCTTGGTATTGGAGTCGCTGTCATCAGAAGTAGGTGTGGGGCCCTGCCTTTCTGAGATAGGGAGATTCTCTGTGCGACTCCGAATCTTTGTTGCTCATCGATGATAGCATATTGGAGATCATGAAATACAACATCACCCGAGAAGAGTGCATGTGTACCGATGATGCAGTCGAGGCTACCATCCTTGAGGGCTTCCAATAATAATGACCTTCTTTTTGCAGGTACAGAACCGGTAAGCAGTGCTATCTTGACTCCTAAAGGCTCCAGAAATCTGGCAGCGCTCTCGGCATGTTGCTTTGCCAACAGTTCAGTCGGAGCCATGAATGCTACCTGCCCTCCTGCCTCTATGATAGGAAGCATTGACAGGAAACCGGTAAGCGTCTTACCTGAGCCGACGTCCCCCTGGACAAGTCTATTCATCGGATAGGGCCTACTTAGATCCTGTTCGATCTCATGGAGGACGGTTACCTGATCTTGTGTCAGGGTGAAGGGCAACGACTTAATGAGTCTCTGAGCCAAGGAGTTCGCACTATCTATACTTGTGAGTCTCCTCTCTTTAAGCTCTCGAGAATTAAAGATCTCTCTTTTTCGATTAATCTGTTTCCTGATCAAGGTAGCTTGAAGGTAGAAGAGTTCTGTATAGGCTAGAGTCCTCTTGGCCTGATCATAATTACTCATTGCCCCTGGGAAATGGAGATTCTGTAGTGCCTCTCCATAGCTTAAGAGCTTTTGTTCCTGCAATAGGCCGGTTGGTAGTTGATCTTCGATATAGGGAACGATTTGTGACAGGAGATTCTTCATGTCACGTCGGATAATATTCTGTGTCAATCCTGCGGTCAGGGGGTAGAGAGGTAGGATAGCTCCGAACTTCACTGGAGGTTGACCCTCAATGAGGGGTTCGACCTCGAAGGTAGAGCACTGGATCTCCCCAAAGTGGAAACTAAAATTACCATAGATATGAAAAGTCTTTCCTACCGTAAGCATGTTTTCCAAGAAGTTGCGTCCGAAGCACAATAGGGAGGCATAACCACTATTGTCGGAGATGATGACCTTCAGAGTCTTCTTTCTTCCCCCTCCGATCGAATCATGGGCTATGACTTCAGCAATCACATAAGAAGACTTCTCCTCATAGGATCGTGAAAGGGTAGTAGGATGTTGTCGGTCTTCAAAGCTCCTAGGGAGATGAGTCAACAGATTCTCATAGGTGAGGATCCCCATGGAGGCATAAGCCTTTGCTCGTGAGGGGCCTACCCCCTTGAGTTCACGAATGGATGTGCGTACCTCACCTAGAAACATCTGATCAGTAACCTCTGCTTAGAATGGTAGATTAGCTAACATCTGTGTGAGCCAATCAAAGAGTACTTTCAATAACATTCTAATTACAATAAAGGAACCAGCAGTTGTTATGAGGAGAGTCTTAACTTCCATCTCCTTTCCGGAAAAGATCATCGTATGTACTTTATCCATAGGACCCCTGAGTAGGTTGTCTAGAATCGCAATATACTGAATCGAATTCGCACTTGGACGATACTCGAGTACTACTCGCGCTATTGATAAGAGTATGAAAAGCATCAGGAAGAAGGAGAGTACTGACCATGCGGCGCTTGTGATCAGGGCAAGTACGATTCCTAAAGTGATCGTACCTTCTGCTGCGAATATCTGCAGAATATTGTTGACGATGCCAAGAAGGATCATGGCGATGATAGGAGAGAAATCTAGATTCCCTCTCTGAAGGCCCGGTAAAGAATTGAATACATTAAGGTATGGGTCTGTGACTGACTTGAGGATCCGGTAGGCGTTCCCGAATTTAAGTTCACCGATACCCCCCCAAGATAATACGATCCTCATGACGATCGCTAGTGAATAGAGGGAAAGTAGGCCACCTAGAATTGTTGCTACAGCTTGCATAAAGACTCCTGAAAATAGTATAACACAGAACCCTAATCACAAGTACCAAACATCACTTATCAAAGGGTTTCTCTTTAGAATATCGATAAAAACATCAGAAAATGCAACATTTAATTGCCCTGATGCCTTAATTACAGAATCGGTATCGGTCTTCTCATCATAAATATGGAGCAGGAGTGCACAACTGCCTAGGTGTTCTAAGAACGCCTCTCTCAATGAATTCAGATTCTCATTGGTACAGATGGCCTTCTTGATCTTCACATGAATCTGTGTGACACCACTCTGTTTGAGTTCATTCGGGTCTGTGATCGTATCTACAAGGTACTTCGGTTCCCCTTTTCCTGTATCGATCTTACCGGTAAGACCGATGATCTTATCCGGCTCTATGAGATGACGATATTTTGCCCAGGTCTTCGGGAACAGGATAATCTCTATCTTCCCATTGAAATCCTCGATCTGACAGAAGGCCATCGGATCACCTTTCTTGGTGACGATAGTTCTGACTGTATTGACCATCCCCACAAGATTGCATGCATGTTTATCAAAAAGATGATCTGGCTTTGAGAGGTCGACTCGGACGGTCCTAGTCCAAATATCTTTGAAGTCATCCATAGGGTGACCAGAGAAATAGAATCCGAGCAACTCTTTCTCTAGCTGTAGCTTCTCAGGTAGAGATATGTCCTCAGCACTCTGCATCTGGAAATTCCCTAGGGACTCCTCTTCCTGTATATCGAACAGGGAGACCTGTCCGAACTGTTCGGCAGCCTTTCGCTTTGAGACATATTCGGTAACCTCTTCAAGGTTATGCATGAGAGTGGACCGGTTCTCCCCGACACTATCAAAGGCTCCACTTTGGATAAGAGACTCAAGGACCTTCTTGTTCACTACTTTCAAGTCTACTCGGTTGAGGTAATCCATGAAGGAGGTAAAAGTACCGTTAGCCTCTCTTTCACTAATAATAGCATCTACGGCTGCAGTCCCTACATTCTTAATTCCATTGAGTCCATAGACGACCTTCTTGTTCGCAACATTGAATCGCTGTTCCGAGAGATTGATATCTGGGGGGAGTATTTCGATACCCATGCTCTTGGTCTCATTGATATAGAGGGTGAGCTTGTCTGGGGAGTTTATCTCATTGGTAAGGTTCGCTGCCATGAACTCTACCGGGTAGTTAGCTTTCAGATAGGCTGTCTGATAGGCTACTACGGAGTAGGCTGCAGCATGTGATTTATTGAAACCGTAACCTGCAAAAGGTTCGAGCATCTCGAAGATATAGTTCGCAAAGTCCTTGGTATAACCCCGGGACTCTGCTCCTTGGATGAACTCTTCCTTCATCTCCATCAAGTCTTTGACCTTTTTCTTTCCCATCGCACGTCTCATGATATCGGCTCTACCGAGGGAGAACCCACCGATAGTCTGAGCGACCTGCATGACCTGTTCCTGATAGACGATGACTCCATAGGTCTGTTTCAGATATTCTTCAAGATCCTTATGCGGGTATTCTATTGGTTCAAGACCGTTCTTACTTGCTACATATTTTGGGATATTGGCCATTGGCCCTGGACGATAGAGTGCATTAAGGGCTATGAGGTCCTCTATGGAGTTCGGTTTTGCATCACGAAGGATACCTTGCATACCAGAACTCTCAAACTGGAAGATACAAGAGCTCAAGCCTTCCCACAACATCCTGTAGGTCTTCTCATCATCTTCAGGGATCGTAGTGATATCAATGTCGATTCCTCGTTTCTTCACGAGATCCACCGTATTCTTGATCAAGGTCAAGGTCTTGAGTCCGAGGAAATCCATCTTCACCAGTCCACAATCTTCGAGTACATCCATCGTGTATTGAGTGGAGATGGAACCGGTCTTCGAATCTCTATAGAGTGGGACATATTCTGTGAGTACGTCTTTACCTATGACGATACCTGCCGCATGGGTCGAACAGTGTCGGTTCAGCCCCTCTAGCCTTCTACTTACATCGAAGAGTTCAGCATAGATGCCTCCCTTGTTCTCGAGTTCCTGGAGTTTCGGCTCCTCTTTCATCGCCTTAGCGATTGTCATCTTAGGATCTGAAGGGATCAGTTTGCTGATCTCATTAGTCTCTGAGAATGGTATATCGAGGACTCTAGCAACATCTTTGAGAACGGCTTTCGCTTTCAGAGTCCCGAAGGTGATGATCTGGCCGACTCGGTCAGTACCATATTTCTGGGTAACATATTCGATCACCTCTCCACGACGTTCAAAGCAGAAGTCGATATCGAAGTCAGGCATCGATACTCTCTCTGGATTGAGGAATCGTTCGAAGAGGAGTTTGTATTTCAAGGGGTCGATATCGGTGATCGTCATAGCATAGGCAACGATTGACCCTGCTCCTGATCCTCTTCCAGGTCCGACTGGGATATCATTCTGTTTTGCCCAGTGGATAAAGTCCCATACGATAAGGAAATACCCGGTGAATTTCATTTCTATGATGATTCCCAACTCGTACTCTGCTCTCTCTTTGATCTCCTCATTGATCTCATGATAGCGATCTTTAAGACCTTCATAGGTGATATGTCTCAAGTATTCATCAGGGTCATTGAACTCTGGTGGAATCTCGAAATCCGGGAGTAGCGGTCCAGGGAACTTGATCTCTAGGTTGCAACGTTCAGCTATCTTTATGGTATTCGTGATAGCCTCCGGGGCATATTTGAAAAGATCTGCCATCTCATCACCTGATTTTAGATAGAATTGATCAGTTTCGAATTTCATTCGTCCGAGCTCATGCTTCTTTCTGTTAGTCCCGATACAGATGAGGATATCCTGTGCATTGGCATCCTCCTGATCGATATAGTGGATATCATTGGATGCCACAAGTGGGATACCGGTATCCTGAGATAACTTGACCATACGAGTATTGACCGTCTTCTGGTCAGGGATCCCGTGGTCTTGGAGTTCAAGGTAGTAGTTCTCTTTGCCGAACAGGTCTCGATAGAAGAGAGCCCTCTCTTTGGCAAGTTCAAGCTGATTGTTCTTGAGGTGTACAGAGATCTCTCCCCCAAGACAGGCAGACATACAGATGAGCCCCTCATGATGTTCTGCCATGAGCTCATCATCGATTCTTGGTTTATAATAGAAGCCCTCGACATAGGCCATCGAATCAAGATATATGAGGTTCTTATAACCCACTTCGTTCATGGCAAGTAGTACTAGATGATAGGCTCTACTTCCATTCTCAGTTCCCGATTTTATATGGCGGGACTTTGGAGCGACATAGAACTCACAACCGATGATCGGATTGATATCCTCATCTCTACAGGCTTTATAGAATCTCAAGGCTCCGAACATACTTCCATGATCTGTGATTGCGAGATGTTTCATTCCCAGCTCTTTAGCTTTTGCGGCCATCCGTTTTACCGGGGCTGCACCATCGAGCAGGGAGAAGTCTGAGTGGTTATGCAAGTGTACGAAATCTGTCATGGAATCCCTCATTGTCATCGGTCTGTACTGATCCCATAACTATATCAATCTCACCGCATCCCGTAAAGGTAGCGCTCAGATCAATTCGCAAAGACTTTGGTATTCATATCTTGAAGAGTCTTCTCAAGGATCCTACATGATCGTTCTATCTGGACCTTCTGGATCTTAGAGGAGTAGTTGGACAATAACTCCCGAAGCTGTCCAGAGATAGCGATGATCTCTTTAGCTGAGAGAGGTAGGTCTTTGCTCGTAATCGAGGCTTCGATCTCCTTGCTCCTGAATATATCGATCGATGGCAGGGATAGGGAAAACCTGAATTCTGATATGGTAGATTTTTCATATTTCGCAAAGACTGCGAAGATCACGGCAGTCTCCGGATGATAGAAAGGGTCTCCTATGATCGAAAAGCACTGGAAGTTGGCATCCTCGAAGAATACTCTCAAACGTGTGATGATCTCTCCATGAATCAATCCCAATGAACCGTCCCGTTTATAGAGACGATGAATGGGTACCCATCTCGTAGAGGATTTAGTTGATCTTGAATCCTTGATCTCTACCTGAGTCTCGAGGATCATGAGTGCTGTTGCGAGGTTGAGCCTGAGATTGGGATGGCACAGACTCCCTCCGATCGTTGCCTGACTTCGGATGATCGGGGGACCTAATCTCTTGCAAGCATGAGCTAGAACGGGGTGTAGTATATGCTGTCCTACGGTAAGCAGACGCTGAATAGAGACCATCGGTCCTACCTCAATATATCGTTCATTACGGTTGATACGATGAAGCTCACTTACTCCTCCTAGGTAGAGGATATCTTTATTGTCATGACTCGGATACTCTCTGAGTTGACTCATGAGAGTAGTTCCTCCCGCCCATAGGATGGATCTCGGATATCTCTGGTATACATCCAATGCCTCAAGGATCGTCTCAGGATTGAATACTGCTGGTGCTCTAACTCCTTCGTACACGACGTTTTCTCCTTCTGAACCCAGCTGCAGTCTGAACGATCTGGGTAAGTTCATCATAGTTGAGACAGTTACAAGTATTCACCTGAAGCGCCTGAATGATATCTTCAGGTTCCGGATCCATATTATCACTGATGATCGAATGAATGATGAGAGTCTTTGCCGCATAACATTGATCACAGGGATAGGCTTGATGTTTCTTGTAGGCTCGTTTGATCTCAGAGTGAAAACGGGTCTTGGTGAAGCCTTCGAATGTAAGAATTCTCTTTCCTGCGACAGAGAAGGCAGGGATGAGGCAGGAAAGGACCGGCTTGTCATCAATGAGGAGAATACAATTACCACATCGTCCGGTCCCACACCCGATCTGAAGGGATGTGATAGCAGCCTCTTCAGTGAGTAATAGACTCAAGGGTTTGTCTGAGTATGTGTTGAAAAAGGCTTGTTTGTTGTTCAACAGACAATTGATCTTCATTTCTTACCTCCTATGAATTCAAATACTTGTTGTGCTCCAGCAGGAATGGAGGTGAACGGTTCATTCAGTGCCTGGGTGATCGCAGAGGTATATGCTGCATAGAGTAATCCCAATATGTTCGGGAGTGGATCAGCGGTGATCGCATCCTCATCTTTATGGAACTCTACATCAATATGGGGTTGATAGGTCGAACGAGTCTCTGTACCCATCACGGCTTGGAGTTCTTTGAGTACTCGTGCCTGGATCTTCTTCTTCAGTCTATCCTGATCATAGATATGACCACAGCTCACGGTGATCCAGACCCCCATGGGGATCGGATTCAAGGAGACAGGATCAATCTCTATCTCAAGAGCTAAAGACCCCCAAGTGAAATAGGCGAATGCTGATTTTTTCATCTCATCGTTTGTAGCCTTCGATCGTTTGAGACTTCGTTTGACGATGATCGGAAGGGGCTCTTTGAATCGTTGGTTCTTTATCGACTCACAACATCGTTCAATCAACAGTGAAATAACTGTCAGGTCGCGATTCAATATATCGGGACCTGAGTCCAGCACCTCAGATGTAGATCCTTGACAAATTGCGATATCCTCAGAATTGATACCGAGTTGATTCTGTATGATCGTCTTCCATATCTCTTCTGTGGAGGAGTGGAGGATCGATGATTTGATCAGAACCTGATCATTCACATCCAGGGTCACCTCCACCGAGTAGTTATGTTCGTTCATATAGGTGTTAGAGAATCCGTTGACACCGAAGCCAGAGGCAAGTCCTACCCCTCGAGTATATCCGGTGAAAGTCGAGATCGAACGGTTTCTTCGTCTCTGCATCTCATAGACTGCATACTTTCGGGAAAAATCACTACGTTCTACGGTTCTCTCTATGAGTTCCTTTATCAGCGCTGGTCGTGGGTGAACAAGGTGCTTTGGTCTTTTGGTTGAATTTCGCACTGTTTTCATAAGCCAGTTGGCAGGATTCATCAAACTGAGTTGAGCTATATGAGAAGCATGTGCTGCCGATGTGAATAGACCTAAGGAAAAGCCGAAACCAAAGAAGTAGTTTCTTGGTACGGTAGGAGAGGTCAATACCCTGGCTTGGATTGAACAGGCTTCAAGATGATAGATAGGAATAACACCCTCCATGACCTGAGCAAGGATCTCATCAGCGAACAGAGGAATGACCCCAAGATGGATCTGGAACTCTATCTTCTCAGCGATGGGGACCATATCTTGATCGACTGCTGTCTTCTTGGTTACGATGAGTTCCGGTCTGAAGACCGGATCCATCGAAGTCATCTTCGCTGGTTTTCCCGTCTTGATTGCGGCTATGGTAGACAAGGCTGCCATAACAGAGGGTTCAAGGAGAAGGCCTCCTGATGAATGATCATAGGGGTTTTGGTAGACTTCTACTTTCCTCTTTGTGATTCCACAAACTTCTGAGACGGTCTTCCTTACATGAAAAGGCCATTGTGTAGTAGCCCATACTTCGACTGCTGAATCCTTGAAGATGGCAACTGCTCCTAGTGGAGAGGAGGGGACAGAGGAGGTGTTGCCAGTCATATAGGTATGTTCGATGGTATTCATTGGATTCTCAAAGAAACTCTCACAGTCTCCCCAACTCATTGAGGTCTCATGTTCCGGAGGTTGAACAGCTCCTACGGGCTCCTCATCAATAGTGTAGTTGATATTCACCTGTAATGTGGCCTGATGGACTGATTCCCGATCTGGACCGAAGATAGCCAAGATCGGTTGATCTTTATAGATGATATGATCTCCTGATAAGAGAGGAATCGTCTCATCAAAGACCTTGATACTGTTCGATCCTGGAATATCCTGGGCTGTGATGACGATGAAATCATCTGAAAGCTTCGGGAGTGAGATAGATGCTATGTTCCCTTTCGGTATGGAAGACCTCACGAGTTGTCCGAAAAGCATATCAGGATGGTGGATCGTATGGATGCTCATATCTTTGTTCATAGGCTTGTATTCCTTGTATGTTAAAAGTATCATGTAGTTGCTGTACCTGCAATATTGAATAGGCGGCTAGTTCAACTAATAGGGAGTTCTCATCACATGAATCATGAAGAAGACATTCAACAACTGTTAGAAAAGCTCGGTCATGAGCTGACTCAGCTGCAGCATGCCTACTATATCAAGGGAGATTCTCCTAAGAGTGATAGTGAGTATGACAGACTCTTCGATGAGCTTGTGAGATTGGAGACGGAGCATCCTCAAATAAAAAGAGAGGATTCTCCCACCTTAAGAGTCGGATCGGATCTTACTTCTGATCTCCCTGAGATAGCTCATACGATCCCGGTACTAAGCCTCGATAAGGCCTATGGGGCACAAGAGGTATTGACTTGGATGCAGAAACAGGAAACCCGAGCCACCGAGCCACCGACTTTCGTCATTGAGGAGAAGATAGATGGAATCTCCATCGTTCTCTATTATGAAGAGGGATTGTTCGTCAGAGCTGTCACTCGTGGGAACGGGTATGTCGGGAATGATGTGACAGCGAATGTGAGAACCATTCGATCCGTCCCTCTCCGTCTTACTCGACCAGTGACCATCGCAGTACGGGGTGAGATCTACCTTCCAAAAGAGGCGTTCAACAAACTCAATGCCTCACTGGAGACCACCTATGCGAATCCAAGGAACTTAGCGGCAGGTACTATACGAAGGATCAAGAGCAGTGAGGTTGCCAAAGTCCCCCTCGATGCCTTTATGTATGAGGGCTTCTTCGGTGAAGAAGAGGAGAAGTTAGCATCTCATATCCAGATGCTTGAGACCCTTGAGCAGTTAGGTTTTCGATTGAACAGTCATACGGCTCTTTGTGATACAGAAGAGCAACTTAATGAATATATACAGAAACAGACAGCTGCACGTTCTGATCTGCCCTATGAGATAGACGGTCTTGTCATCAAGGTGAATGAGCTCGCAATACGTGAATCACTAGGCTATACCGAACATCATCCAAGATGGGCAATAGCCTATAAATTCGAATCTCCGACATCAGAGACGGTAGTCCAGTCTATAGATGTACAGATCGGGAGAACTGGGCGTGTGACTCCTGTTGGACGCGTAGAGCCGGTCCTTGTTGGGGGATCTACGGTATCAAATGTGACTCTTCATAATCAGGATTATATCAATATGCTCGAACTCTCGATCGGTGATAGGGTAGCTATCTCTAAACGAGGAGATGTTATTCCAGCGGTGGAAGAGGTTCTTGAGAAGAATGAAGAGGGAAACAGTATCTGGAATCTGCCAGAGAACTGTCCCTCCTGTGGTTCCCTCCTTGAGAAGGATGGAGCTCATCATTTTTGCAGAAATGCCTCTTGTCCGGATCAGATCTATGGGCGATTAGTCTTCTTTGTAGGTAGAGATCAGATGGATATTGAAGGGCTTGGGAAAGAGACCATAACGACACTCATCGAGAAGAATATGGTAGAGGATATCCCTGATATCTATGCAATAGATTATCCTGCACTGGAGATGGAGCCTGGATTTGGTGAGAAGAAGATCACGCAGATCCGTTCAAGTATCGAAGAGAGTAAGACACGTCCCTTTGCAGTAGTCCTTCGATCTCTTGGGATCCCTGATCTTGGGAAGAGGATGGTAGAACTCCTGATAGAAGATGGTTTATATTCAGTTGATGATCTCTTTATGCTATCTGAGACCGGTAATATCGATCGACTAGTCTCTATCAAAGGGATCGGACTGAAGATCGCACAGAGTATCATAAAAGAGTTTTCGGATGAACGAGTCCAGAACAGGATCAAGAGGCTCAAGGATGCGGGCCTACAGTTCACTGCCGATATTCCTGAACCGATAACGGAGGAAAACCTTATATGTATAGATCAGGTATGGTGTGTGACTGGAAGTTTCGAGAATTATAAACCACGATCTAAAGCGGCTGATCTCATTAAGTCAAAAGGTGGACGAACGGTAAGCTCCGTGACGGGAAAGACCACACATCTATTAGCCGGTAGTGGTGCAGGGAGTAAGCTCAGCACCGCTGAGCGACTAGGGGTCACGATCATTGGAGAGGAAGAATTTATTCTCTTGATGGGGCAATAATTGGCTGATTATTCCAGTAGGATATTCACATTGGCGCAATCTTAGGATAGTATCAGTCTCATAACATCATCTATGAATTAGGAGGTCAGATATGAATTCGATTGCTGTTGAATTGAATCAAGTTCTAGAGGGTACTGCTGCACAGACCCTATTATCAGATTTAGGGAAAAGAATGTACTTCCCCAAAGGTATTGTTGCTCAGTCCGCCGAGGCAAAACAGAAAGCTACGAGATTCAATGCTACTGTAGGTATGGCAAAACAGGGTGCAGATCCCATGTTCCTTACCTCAATCAATGATTCAGTCCCTGGATTGGATGCTAGTGACATCTTTACCTATGCTCCCACACCTGGTGATGCTAAACTGCGAGCCGTTTGGAAGGCTGAGATGATCAAGAAGAATCCCTCTTTAGAGGGTGTCTCGATCTCCACACCATTAGTGACGAGTGGATTGACCCACGGAATCCTCATGGCTGCAGACCTGTTTCTTGAGAAGGGTGATTCGATCATCGTTCCTGATATGTTCTGGGGTAATTACCGACTCATCTTTGAAGAACGACGTGAAGCATCTATCGTCCCATTCCCATTCTTTGCCGAGAATGGAGGAATCAATCTTGAGGGACTCGAGAAGAGTATCTCAGATATAAAGAGCGATAAGGCTGCACTGATCCTTAACTTCCCAAACAATCCAACAGGGTATTCACCATCAGTCGATGAGGTTAAAGCAATCATAGCTATACTCAAACGACAGGCTGATCTCGGCAAAAAACTTCTCGTCATCTCTGATGATGCATATTTCGGCCTCTTCTTCGAGGATGAGACCTCAACTGAGTCTCTGTTCGCATCTATCGCTGATCTTCATGAGAATATTCTAGCAGTAAAAATTGATGGTTCGACAAAAGAGGACTTCGTCTGGGGTTTTCGAGTAGGTTTTCTTACCTATGGTTGCAAAGGATTCACCGATGCACAATATGATGCTCTCGTAAAGAAGACAATGGGAGTTATCCGTTCATCAGTATCGAACTGTAGCCGACCGGCACAGTCTCTTTTATTGAAAGCGTTGGAGAGTCCCTCCTATTATGATGAGAAGGCAGCCTCCTTTAAGATCTTGAAAGCACGATATGAGAAGGTAAAAGAGATCCTTGCAGAATACAGTGATCAAGATACCTTGATCCCACTTCCTTTCAATTCAGGTTATTTCATGACCTTTATCTGTAAAGGGGATGCGGAACAGCTAAGATTATATCTGCTTGAAGAATATAGGATCGGTACGATCGCTATTCAGGGTTCATATCTAAGAATAGCCTTCTCAAGCGTCGATCTTGAGAATGTTGATGAACTTTATAAGGCAGTGTTCACCGCTGCAGGTGAGCTGTGGAACTAAAACTCAAGATATATCTTGTAGATGGAAATCAGGAGAAGTTCATGGGCATCGGTGTCTTGTGGCTACTACAGGAGATCTCGAATTCGGGATCTATACGTAGTGCGGCCGCTGAACTTGGTATCTCCTATTCGAAAGCTTTCAATATGTTGAAGACACTCGAGAAAGACCTTGGGATACAAGTACTTGAGAGAAGAAGAGGGGGCGAGGCTCGAGAAGGAGCCTATCTCACTACTTCTGGTAAGAAATTGGTAGGATTATATGATGAATTTCAGCATGATGTGAAAGATTATGCTCAGAATAGATTCATTGACTTTAAAGAAACACTGAACAAGGAGCTTGAACATGGCGACAAATCATTATGACTTCAGTATTCCATCATTAGGGGTGGCAAAGATCGATTCGCCTATCGAGATGTCATCAATTCGTGGTGACAAGATAGCGAATTATGTGGATGAATCTGAGAGGATACTTTACAACATTGATGCTCATATCGATCAGAAGGGTGACTCAGAGATTGATCAACAGGACCTGATCGAAATTGCAGGACCTCGAGATAAGATCTACTTCAACCCTGCCCATGTTCATGCAGCCGTAGTGACCTGTGGTGGAATCTGTCCTGGACTGAATAATGTCATTAGAGCTGTTGTCAGATGTTTTTGGTATCGGTATGGAGTCCGAAGGATCAGTGGTATTCAATATGGGTATAGAGGGCTTATGCCTGACAGTCCATACGAACCGGTCTCATTAGATCCCGAACTCGTAGATGATATCCAGATGAAGGGTGGGACCATTCTTGGATCTGCTCGTGGAAGTGGTAATAGAGTAGAGGAGATCGTTGATTCTCTTGAAAGAATGAATATAAACATCCTGATAACTATCGGTGGTGATGGTACTCTCAGGGGAGCAGATGAGGTAGGAGCGGAGATCAAGAAACGTGGTCTCAAGATCGCCATCATAGGTATCCCCAAGACCATCGATAACGATCTCTCTTTCATTCAAAGCTCATTCGGTTTCGATACAGCAGTAAGTACTGCTGTACAGTCTGTACGAGGTGCTCATATAGAAGCAACAGACTCTATCAACGGTATCGGGCTGGTCAAAGTCATGGGGCGCGAATCTGGCTTCATCGCTGCCCATACGGCACTTGCCATGAGTGATGTGAACTTCTGTCTAATCCCTGAGAATCCCTTTGATCTAGAGGGACCCAATGGGCTGCTGGAGAATCTGAAAAAAAGGATCCTTGATCGTGGTCATGCGGTGATCCTCGTTGCAGAGGGAGCAGGTCAGGGTCTCTTGGAAAAGAGTGAAAGGGTTGATGCCTCGGGTAATATTCGATTGCAGAATATTGGAGAGTTCCTTAAATCAGAGATGAAAGAGTATTTTAGTAATGAAGAAATCGAAGTGAACATCAAATATATCGATCCAAGTTATATCATCAGAAGTGCTCCTGCAAACCCTAATGATTCTATCTATTGTTCACGCCTTGGTGCACATGCAGTACATGCAGCAATGACAGGAAAGACTCAAACTCTTATCAGCCTCGTGAATAATAAATATGTGCATATCCCCATCAAGGTAGCTGTAGCTGAGAGAAACAGGGTAGATACTGAAGGTAGTCTCTGGAGAGATGTTCTAGAGAATACCAGACAGCCATATTCCATGATGAATTAGAGAACGGAGTAGATCTTCTATGAGAATATTTTATTAGAGGATTCTACTATTTGTTTTAAAATACTATGAATATCAAGAATTTATCTTGATTTATTTATGAGTTATGGATATTTTAAATTCATAAAAGCAATGATTGCTAGGTTAGTTGGTCAAACAACTGCTTTAGTATAAAGTTGTTGGAAAAGAATGTAACCTTTTGTTCCGGTATCTGTTTACCGTTATGAAAGAGCATAAGACTTTTTCCATCGACCTCCTTTTGATGTTCCCCTCAGGGTTTTAACCTCCTTTTCCCTGAGGGGTTTTTTTGTCCAAAAAATAATTCATGAACCGCTTATCCCCCTTGAAAGGGCAAATATAAAGCCATGAGATCCTCTCATGGCTTTATATTTGTGAAATGCTAGGTATACTATGAGAGTAGTTCGACAAAAGATACGAGTGCACTATCGTCGATATCTCCAGATAGGACTTTACTCGTCAAGAGTTTTCCAAGTTGTACACCCTCTTGATCGAATGAGTTCACATTCCACAGAAATCCCTGAAACATGACCTTATTCTCAAAATGAGCAAGTAGAGCTCCCAGTGTCCTAGGGGTCAGTTGCTTTCCATGGATCAAAGTCGAGTATCGTTCTCCAGGGAACTCTTTATTCAGGTTCTCATGCTCTTGTCCCTTTGCGAAGGCTATGATCTGGGCAGCTAGATTTGCATTTAACTTCTGCTGACTCGTACTACCATCGATGATAAGATCCTCCTGATATTGTGACTCTGAGAATCCGATGAACTGCAGAGGGGTCACATCAGTACCCTGATGAAGATGTTGATAGAACGAATGTTGACCATTGGTTCCAGGTTCTCCGAAGAGGGTATAACCAGTCTTATAATCAATAGGTTGTCCATCTCTGTTGACTCTCTTTCCATTACTTTCCATATCTAACTGTTGCAGATGTGCAGGGAATCTAGATAGAGCCTGAGAATAGGGAAGGATGGCAGTTGTTCTCAGATCAAGTACATTTCTCTGATAGAGCCCAATGAGTGCATCCATCAACGCAGCATTCTTCTTAATATCTTGATGTAGTGCTTGGGCATCTGCTTCATGGGCTCCACCTAGGAGGTCCTTGAAGGTGTCTACTCCAAAAGCTAAAGAGAGAACAAGTCCTCCAACGGCACTAGTAGATGAATATCTTCCACCGATATAGTTATCTATGAAGAAACTCTCTAGATTGTCATCTGAGGAGGCTAGGGGACTACTGTTACTCGTGACCGCTACCATATGTTTTGAGGGGTTGAACCCTTTGATGTTTTTCGCTGCTACTTTTTGTAATACCAAGTCTCTGTTTGTCAGGGTCTCTTGAGTCGTCCCACTTTTTGACACAAGTATGAATAAGGTTGTCTCTGGGTCCACTCTTCGTAAAACTGCTGCTGCATCATCGGGGTCCACATTCGAGATAAATTCAGCTTTCATCTTCTGAGTTGTCATGATTCCCTCTAGTGCAAGATACAAAGCTCTTGGACCAAGATCAGAACCTCCTATACCTATCTGTACCACGGTATCAAACGCTTTACCGGTTGACCCTTTGATAACTCCTGAATGGACCTGATCCGAGAAAGAGTCTAGCCTCTTCAACTGTGAAGCGTAGAATCTCTCAAGATCGATATCATCTTCGATGACATCCGCAGAGAGTTTACCTCTTGTCAGATGGTGTAGGACCTTACGGGATTCTCCTGTGTTCATGACTGAACCACTTGCTACTTCATGATATTTCTCTATGACTTGTTGTTCGTCTGCTAGTTTTTGAAGGAGTTCTATATGAGTCTCATATACTGGTGATGCTGCATAATTGAAATTGAGGGAACCTCCAGCTGGAATAGAATATGCTTCTACTCTAGTATTAGTAAGCTCTTTTTTTAGGACTGCTGGTTGTAATACAGCAAGTTCTGCAAAGGTTGTTGTCTTATCTAGATCAGTGAATTTTATTGCCATGATCTTCTCCTGATAATATTAAGATGTATGAATAAGATAGTGATTTTTTATACTTTTATCTATAGTGAATGACCGGTCTTAGGTATCGATCTCAGGGATCCTGACCTTGAAACTCTCAAGGAGATCCTCTTTTGTCATCCCCTCTCTGAGGATGATAAAGATGGTGTCATCCCCTGCAACTGTCCCAAGGATCTCTGGAATGGATAATATGTCTAAAGCTAAGGCTACACTGTCAGCATGACCTTGTCGGGTCTTGATGACTCCGATATTATTACTGAACTCAATGGAAAGGACACCTCGTCTGACATCCTGGATATAACTTTTCTCTGATTCTGATATAAGATCATTATCAGGTAGGGCATAATAGTACCCGGACCATCCATCAGAGATCTTACCGACTTTCAACATCTTCAAGTCTCTTGATAAAGTTGCCTGGGTTACGGTATATCCCTCTTTGACCAGTAGTTCAAGAAGCATATCCTGACTGTCGATTCTGTGTATCTTAATCAACTCTTTTATCTTTGATAATCTGTTCTGTCGTTCTCGCATAACAACCTCGTTTGTTTGTTTTTGTATATTTATACTGAAATACTGTATAAACATACATTATGAAAGGGGTTATTGCAAGATATAAAAATTCATGTTGCATAAATCTTAGCTAAATAATACCATTCAAACATGAGAAGACTCGATATGCTTAATCCCTTCAACCAATCGCCGATATACCTCGTTGATACGGTTGATACAACTATGAGAAAGGCTAAAGAACTGTATGCTGAAACAAAGACTGGTGGTCTTGTTCTTACAGCTAGACATCAGGTATCAGGTCGAGGAAGAATAGAAAAAAGACAATGGGTTGATTCTCCTGGTGAATCTCTACTTTTCACAATCATACTAGATTCTTCACAGATTTCATTCCCTGCTGAGCAGTTACCCTTGAGAGCAGGTATTGCTGTCTCTCATGCTGTGGAGATTTCTACGGGTATCAAATCGATGATCAAATGGCCAAATGACATTCTCATCGGAAATAGGAAAGTCTGTGGTTTGCTCTGTGAGAGTACCTTCAAATCCTATGCTATAGGAATCGGGATCAATGTGAATCAGAAAATCTTTGCAGGGGTACCCACTAACAGTTCCTTACGAGAACCGACCTCTCTGAGATTGGAGGGAGGGCTCTTTGCTGATCCGCTGGAGTTGCTACCTCAGATTCTTGAATCTCTCAATTGGTCCTTTTATCTAAAAACATGGAAGGACTATATAGAACAGAGGCTCTATCGTCTAGGGGAGGCCATCTCGATTGTGACTGGTGAAGCAACAGAAGATGGACGAGTATCTTCAACAGGAAATGTGGTAACCGGGATACTTCGGGGTCTCGATGACTATGGTGGTTTGATCATTGAAGATGATAAAAAGACAACTGTATGGTATTCTGGAGAATATCAGACAGGATTATAAGGGAGAACAATATGAGTATAACTAGAGAAGATGCTTGGACTCTACTTCAGAAGCATGTGCATACACCAAATCTTATATCACATGCGTTGGCGGTTGAGGCTGTTATGAGATATTTCGCAAAACAGTTTGGAGAGGATGAAGAACAATGGGGAGTCATAGGACTCTGTCATGATATTGATTACGAACAGTATCCTGAAGAGCATTGTATCAAGGCCTTAGATCTTCTGACAGATGCAGGATGGCCCGAATTCTATATACATGCCGTTCAAAGTCATGGTTGGGGACTCTGCTGTGATATAGAACCGATCAGTAGATTAGAGAAGACCCTATATACCATAGATGAACTGACAGGACTTGTCTCTGCTACCGCTTTAGTTCGTCCCTCTAAGAGTATCCTTGATCTGAAGGTGAAGTCAGTGAAGAAGAAGTGGAAATCCAAAGCTTTCTCAGCAGGAGTTGATCGATCGGTGATCTTGAAAGGAACTGAGATGTTGGGTATGGAACTTTCTGAGGTCATTGATTGGACTATCAAGGGAATGCAGGAGATTGCCCTAGAACTTGGGCTTGTTGGTAACCCATAGGCACGTACAGGGAGCTGGAATCAAAAAAAGGACTACCATGAAGGTAGTCCTCTGCGAGTCTTAAGTGTTATTACTTATCGACCGTAGCCATTCTGTCGAGGTCGTCTCTCAAGAGCGACGTTTACTCGAAGGTTTCTACCATCGTATTCTTTTCCATCAAGTTCGCTGATTGCTGCATCTGCTGCATCATCTTCTTCCATTTCAACAAAACCAAAACCCTTAGGTCTCTGTGTTTCTCTATCAGTAATGATTCGAACACTGTTTACAGTACCATACTGACCGAACAGATCAAACAATTGGTCCTCTGTTGTAGCGTAATTCATATTACCTACATAAATTTTCTTTGCCATAAGCATCCTTTCCGGTATATCCGGACATAATAAATTTACTTTATAAGACGCGACATGTAATACCAAGTCATTGCTCATCAGATCCGATCAAGAGAAAGAGACGTGAGAGACGGAAGAACTCAAATAAAATACAAAGTCATCAATAAAGCAATTTGAAAGTAACACATCCTTGGTTCATAGTCAATGTCACTTTCCCTCTATTATGGGATACTTAAGCAACTCTTGCACTTTTTTTACGATTTCTACGATTGTTGCGATGATTATGAAGGCTAAAACGATATAAAACATGACTTTGAAGATCTGAACGACTGATGCTAATGGTGTTACCATTAGCCCATCAACATTGAAGAAGGTCTCGATTCTACCCTGGATGAAGATGATTGCGATGGCAATATCGAATGAACTCAATGAGATGGTGAAGATACTTGTACCGAATCTTTCAACACGTTTCCAGATCAAGATGGCAGCTAGTACGATACTTAATAGCCATCGAACAGTAAGGTATGGGAGTAAGGAGATGAAACCCTCTTCAAAAATTGGAATGAATACACAGCTATTCCCCGTCGAATAACGTGCTCCGATCCTGTGGTGGAAACCATTGAGAAGTATGATGATCAATAACGAGAAGATCATAGAGAATACCTGTTCCCAGAGTTTGACCGGAGTTCGTGTCTCGATCTCTGGTAATTCTGAAATACTCCAGTCGTCATAGAGTTCCTCATTCCAATCTGTCTTTGAAGTGGTTCTTTGTATGATGTAGAACGCGAGAATGAGAAATCCTAATGCAGTCATCAAGGATGCAAAGAGATCAACAAACTTTCCTAGGACTGATACGAGATCATAGGAGGGAAGTGATATCCCCATCTGGATGAGCCCAAGTGCTGTGACAACGATCGATACGATAAGAAAGATCATGCGAAAGAGCGGGTATAATCTAGGACCAATGATCCATTCCTCACCTCTGTAGGAACCTGCAAGCTTACCAGGTGCTCCAAATTCGATGAGAATCTTCTCAACCATCTCCTCTTCGATCATGTCTTTGGGATATCTACTCTCGATCTCATCAAGGATGGAGCTTCTCAACTCCTCAGTGATATCTTTCCGTTGTCTAAGCGGTAGTCTTCTAGAGACTGACAACATATAACGATCGAGAAGATATTCTGCCTCTTTTGTTATTCTCATTGTATGATCCCCCTTATGGTCTCTGTATAGACCAACCATTCCTGTTGAAGCTCAGAAATGATTAGATTTCCTTCGATACTTGCTGAATAGTACTTACGTGGTCTTGATCCATCAACAATCCATTCACTTTGTAGAAGTTTTTGCTTCTCTAAACGTCTGAGTAGGGGGTAGACGGTATCTTGAGACACATCTAGACCTGCCTCCTGTAATTTCTGTACAAGTGCATAGCCATAATGCCTCTCTTTGAGGACTGATAATACTACAAGAGTCAGTGTGCCTCTGTGGTATTCCTGAATCAGGCGTCCTGATAGTTTATTCTTGATGGTACTCATAAATATACAATAGTGTGTGATATACAGTATTGTCAAGATGCAATAGGTAAGAAATACGTTTACTCCTAAGTTATTTTTTGTATAATGGGGTAATGAGAAAAAAACTGTTGCTAATCTTTGGATTTCTGATCTTTCCCATGATGCTCACTTTTGCTCTTCCAAATGCAGAGATCGAGCCAAGTATACCTAAAGGGGACCTCCTTGTTAGGCACCTGAGTGATCAGTGGATATGTGTTGTTGGAGACTATTCAGAGTTTCTTATCGATCAGCTTTCAAAAGAGTATGGTAAACAGCTTAGAGCGTTAGATGCAAAGGTCGGTTCAATTCCTGACTGGTCCTATTCTGAACAATATACAGAGGCTATAGAGTCTATTGTAAGAGAGTATAGGCCTCTTATTCAGGAAAGTTTCTCTCATGGTGGTAGTTTCTCGATCACTGATGGTATTGATGAGATCAACATAGATATGTCCTCCTATTGGATAGAGGGAATAGCTCAGATGATCTTTCCCCATTTGAATGGTGAAGGGTTCCATGATGCTCAGATGGCAAAGACCGCTCATTATGCCTATCTTCACTTGGATAGACCGATGGAGGAGGGTAAAAACTATACGCTCAGAACTGGGTTTGATGACGAAATCGACTTTACCTATGCTTCAAAGGATGTGATCTCCTATGCGCTAAAAGTCAATCAGCAAGGATATGTTCCTGATGCAGGAGAGAAGTATGGATATCTGGGACTATGGGCCGGAACCTCTGGAGCGATTGAGTTTGATGAGTTTGAAGGTGCTCCCTTCTATCTTATTGATGAGAAGTCTGAGAGAAGTGTATTCTCTGGGATAGTTACATTGAGGAGTGAACCTCAATATCATGAAAGTTCGTATGGTGCTCAGATCCCTATCGATGGTGAGTATGTCTATGAACTTGATTTCTCATCGTTCAGTGAACCTGGCACCTACCATCTGTATCTCCCTTCTGTTGGTAGATCCTGGAGTTTTTCAATAGGCTATGATGCCATTGGATTTGCGTTCTATACCCATACTCGTGGGTTGTATCATCAGAGAAGTGGAATAGAAAAAGTCTCCCCCTATACGGAGTGGGAGATGGGAGCAGGGCACACTGAGACCTATCAGGGAGGATTCGCTCCAAATGATACTCATTACAGGGCTGAAGAGGAATCCTTTGGATTCTTTGATTCCTCTGGTGAACCGGTTCGATACTATCCATTCACTATGGTTGCAGATACAAAGACAGAACAGTTGCTTTCTGATGTTTGGGGAGGCTGGTATGATGCAGGTGACTTTGATAGAAGGATGTATCATTTTGCCATTGTAGAGGATCTCCTGACAGCCTATCTCATGTATCCAGAAAAGTTCAGTGATAATCAGCTAGATATTCCGGAGTCCGGAAACGGGATCCCCGATATCATAGATGAGGCAGCTTGGGGTATCGATGTATGGTTACGGGCACAGCAAGCTGACGGTGGAGTCGGTTGTTGGATTGAGGCAGAGAGTCACCCCCACGTGTATGATCCGGCAAAAGACACACAACGATACTATCTATCACTTGCCACAAGAGAGAGTTCTCTCAGTTATGCATCTTCAGCGGCATTGTTAGCGTTAGCCTATCAAGAGGCCGGTGAGCATTACGAAGCTCAACGCTATGCATCTTCTGCTCGGAGAGCATTCATCTATGCAATGGAGGAGGCGAACACGACTGATGTGACCTTCACCCATAAAGAGGGGCTAAAAAAAGAACAGTATCAATACAGGGAGCCAGAACAACTTGATGACTTTGCTATCTTCCATGCAGCTTCTCTGCTCTCCCTCGTCGATGATACAGTTGCTTACGGGCAGTATCTCAGTGAAGAAGGGTTCTCTGACTCCCTGAATTGGTTTTACAGTGCTGACAGGTCCTATCACTTCATGCACCTGACACTCTACGCAGATAAGTTCAGGAAAGATTGGTCTCAACGTTTTAACGATAAGATCATCAAATATGCACAAAGACTCATAGAGAGTCAGAGGGAATTAGCTTATCGAACGGTGAACTGGCCGATTGATCATGGGTTCTTCCAGTTTATGGCCTGGGGAAGGGGACTTCCCTATTATAAGGGTAGGGCTCTTCTTTCAGCGTGGTATATAACAGGTGAATCTCGCTATTATGATAGTGCACTTCTCTTAGTCGATTGGATGAGTGGAGCGAACAGCCAAGGTCGATCCCTAACGACTGGGATTGGAGAGGTCTTTCCGGTAAAGGTCCTCTCTCTCCCTGCTATTGCGGATGGGATCGAAGAACCTTTCCCAGGTATCACCCCATTCACCTATACTGGTTCGATATCTCATCAGGCAGAAAGACAGGTCTATTTATTACCTGATGATGAGGACTCTTATACCGTGCTTCTTCCTGGTTTGATAGAGGATGGAAGCTCCTTGGATATCTATGAAGAGTTGAGAGATAAGTTGGATACGATCATCCCGATCTATAGAAGACATACCACTATCGAACATCTGATAGTGGATCAGAATGAGTTCACCGTATGGGAGACGATAGGACCCGCTGCATCATTTACTGCATGTCTGATTCCTCAAGGGTGGATGCCTCAGGAGAGTTGGAAAGGAAGAGCCCCGATAGACTCCCTATCGGAACTATCGGGTTATATCCCTCAACCTTAATCCTGTTCGAAGAGTCGTATGAACTCAGCGATGTTTTCATGGTTGAGTGTTGAGAAACTGGTATCTTTCTTAGTGATCCTCTTCATGAGGAATCTTTCAACAAAATTCATCTCTTCGAATAAGATCTTCCCACCGAAGATCCCGATGGTCTTAGTAGCTTTGATGACATTTGTTGAGAAGTTCTTGTGGAAATATGATATGGCTTGATCCTCTTCAGATAGACAACTGCAGAATAGTCCGAATCGTTTATTTTTCAGCTTGGAAATATGGTCTTCGGCAAATTTCTTTATCTGGTTTGAGATCGATCCTGCATGTACTGAGAACCCGAGAATAACAGAATCAAAGTCATCTAACGAAGGAATCTTGTCTTTCTTGATATTAATTATCGTACAATCATCTGCGAGTCTCTCTGAGAGTATCTCTGCACACGATGTGACTGCACCATGTTTCGTGGCATATATTATCAGTGTCAATTACTCATCCCCCTCTAATAGAGATTATAAAGGCATTTCTCGATAGTGTATAGGATTATAGTAAAGATTATCAATTGTACTTGAGAACTTTATCAAAGAACCGTTTTACTCGCTCATTCTTTGTTTGTTCAAAAAGCTCTGAGGGGGGGCCTTGTGCTATGATCCCACCATCTGAGATGAAGAGGACATGGTCTGCCGCATTATGTGCGAAACCCATCTCATGAGTGACGAGAATCAACTCCATCGTATCTTCTCTGAGCTCTTCGATCAGGTCAAGGACCTCTGAGGTATATTCTGGATCCAATGCTGACGTTGGTTCATCGAAGAAGAGGATCTCTGGTTTTATCGCCACTGCACGACAGATTGCTATTCTCTGTTGTTGACCCCCTGATAGGGCCACAGGCTTTTTAAAGGCATGTTCAGCAAGATTGAATCGTTCAAGCAATGAGAGTGCCTGTTCTCGAGCCTCTTTCTTTGGTATCTGTTGAGCATGTACTAAGGGGAGCATGATATTCTCAAGGGCATCTAGGTGTGGGAAAAGATTGTAGGCCTGGTAGACCATTCCCACATCTCTTCTGTAGGTCAGAAGCTCCTCTTCAGTACAATCAAGATTATGATCATTGACTATGATCGATCCTGAATCAGGTTGTTCAAGGCCTGCAAGTAACCTAAGAAGGGTCGTCTTTCCTCCCCCAGAAGGACCGATGAGCACCAGCGAGTTGATATCCTTGATTTCCAAATCTAGTTTATCAAGGACTGTGAGATCTCCATAGCTCTTTGTAAGTTTGTCAATCTTAAGTCTCATAGAAGTATCTCCTCTCCAGTTTCTTAGTCACATACGAGATCGGTAATGTCAGAATAAGATAACCGATGGCCAGAGGTATATAACTCTCTAGAGTTGAGAACGTATTAGCATTCACCTCTCTTGCGGCCATGGTGAACTCTTTGATAGCAATGATCGATAGAAGGGAGGAATCCTTGATTAGTGAGGCCAACTGTCCTGCCATGGGAGGGAGGACTCCTGTGATGACCTGTGGGAATACAATATGTCGATAGGTTTGCTGCTTTGTCAGACCAATAGACCTTGCTGTTTCAAGTTGCGTACTCCCGACCCCATCAATACCTGCTCTGATGATTTCCGCTATGTAGGCGCTAGCGAATATCGACATGATCAATACTCCTGCAATATAACGGTTGTTCAGTCCTGCTGCATTCGCTATGACATAGAAGAACATAAGGATCTGTACCAATAATGGTGTCCCTCGTATCACTTCGATATAGGCTCGAGAGAAGTATCTGATCAGAAGAATACGACTCTTCTGTGCAATGGCAAAGAGAAATCCTAGAAGGACGCTCAATACCAGCGATGCCAGTGATAAAAGGATAGTCATGATGAATCCATCGATCAGATTATTCCTATACTTCCACACAGAGCCCCATCTGAAGGTATAGGAAAGTCTAGAGAAACCAAAGGAGAAGAGTCCATAGAATAATAGTACGAGAATAAGGATATTCGTCAGACGAACAAACCAAGATACCGGTTCTCCCTTTTTCTCGATCATTAGAGAGGAAAACATTTTGTTAAGCTTCACTATGAAATCTCCTCATAGGTATTTCTCATTACATATCAAAGAAGAATGGGACTCCAGAATCTTCGAAAAGAGCTTTTTGCTCTCCAAGATACATATCAGCGATCTCTTCAAAACCACCTGCTGTCCTGAATTCAGATATGAAGGAATTGACTTGAGCCTTGAACTCATCATTCCCTTTCTTGATTGCCATACCCCAATACCCATCAGTCCCTGGGATCGATTGAATATTCACTCGAGTAGTCTCTGAATTATTCTTATGATTCTCATAGACAGTCAATACATCATAGATGAATGCATCAGCTTTTCCCTGTGCTACTTCCAAAACACATGCTGCTACCTCATCAAAGAGTCTGATGTCTGCTTTAGTAAGCTGTTCCTGAGCGATCCTTGCCCCGATGGTTCCTGACTTCACGGCAACGATACGCCCCTCTGTATTCAAGTCATCAAACACATCGACTGGAGAATCCTTAGCAATGAGTAATGTTAGACCTGATTTGATATAGGGGTCTGAGAAATCTACTACCTCTGCTCTCTCTTCCGTGATAGTCATTGAGGAGATGATGATATCTGCTTTTCCAGTCTGCAATGATGGGATCAATCCGGTCCATGCGATATTCTCTATCTTCACAGGTCTTCCCACATATTCCCCGAGAGCTTTAGCGATCTCGACGCTTATTCCTGCAGGGTCACCGTTTGTATCACTCATCTCGAAGGGGGGATATTGTAGCTCCATACCAACGATCAATTCATCTGATTCGATCTCTTGAGCCCCACCTGCAAAGAGTGCAGTCGGTATCAATAACAAGACACAGAATAATCCTAATAATCTATTTTTCATAACCACCTCTTATAAATTTCTATATTGATAAGGTATTCATTCCTACTCTGTTCTGTCAAGGATAAACACTATTGACAATATAATAAAGTATGCCATGATGAGGTTATGAAATTAATTGGAAACGTACTTTGGATTCTTTTTGGGGGCTTGGTAGGGGCTATCGGTTGGATGATTGCTGGATTCATTCTGATGATCACGATAATTGGTATCCCGTTCGGGAAACAGTGTTTTAAGATAGCAGGGCTAACGTTATGGCCGTTCGGAACTGAAGTATCAATCGGCGCGTTCGGTGCAATGGGATTGATCGGTAATATCCTCTGGATACTGATCTTCGGTTGGGAACTGTTTCTCTATCATCTAGGATTAGGGCTTCTCTTTAGTATCACCATCATAGGTATCCCCTTCGGGAAACAACACTTCAAACTAGCTCGAATAGCATTGGTACCCTTCGGAGCCTCTATCTCTTAGAACGTTTCAGATCAGAGAAGATCATCAAGAGGGTGAAGGGTAGGATCAGTAGGAGTGATACTGCTACTGGCATCTTGATCTGCAGGGATTTCTGTAATGCGGTAAGAATGATCGGATTACAGAACTGTCCAAGAAATATGCTTGAGCTTGCTAGAGATAGTGCAAATGTCCTAGATTTTTCAGAGACAGAATTGCTTATCTCGACGAGGTAATAGGGGGTGAGAAACCCATAACCTGATCCGATAAGGATCATAGAGATTGCCAAAGTCCATCTTGTCTGGACAGAGAGAAAAAGCAGATACCCTGATGTTATAAGAAACATCCCCACATACCTGATCATCTTCCCAAATATGGAGAAGGTCTTCTTGAAAGTCGAACTTGTCAAAAATGAACAGAAGTTCTGAGTAGCGAGCATAAGTCCACTGAAAAGGGAACTTCCTAGAGCGAGTTCCCGAATTGACATAGAGGTCGTTGACGGGGTCGTGTAGAAGATGATGTTCAATAGGATGATCCCGAAGAGAAATGGGAGAGTTGATAGCAACCCGTCATTGACTGAACTCTTTTGGGATGAGAATACTTTATTCTCCTTCGGAAGAAATATGATCGTCTCAATCAGGACAAGTATCGCTATACAATATAGTAAGAAGGGGGCTCTCCAGGAGAGGATAGCAAGACTCCCGGATAGGAGCGTTGCGATCACACCCCCGAGATTGTTCAGGGCAGAGGATATACCCATCATATGGACTCGTTGCTCTCCTTCAAAGAAATCTGCCACTAATGATGTTGTCAAAGGGTAGATCATACCTATCCCGACACCAAGGAGTGCTCTACAACTGAGTAATGCCATTATGTTAGGTATGAAACCGCCAGTTAGTCCTCCGATGATATATAGGGTCAAACCTATGATTAGGAGGTCCTTCTTTCGAAATCTTGATGAGAGTTTTCCTGTGATTAGGGAGACTGGAATGATCATTATCTGTGGAAGGGTCAGGATCATCCTGATCATCAGATCAGAGGAATCTGGAAAGACCTTCTGGAATTCACCCAAGATCGGAGCCACAGTCGCTGCCGCCATGATAGGTAACATCGATAGGGTAGATATCGTGATGGTAAGAGACTTTTTACTCTGTTTGTCTTCCATTATTGGTGATAATACGACATAAGCAATGAATGAGCAATCGTAATATGGGTTTTTCCTTGTCGCAGGACGGAAGTCCATAGTATTATATAGCACATATCTTTTAGTAAGGTGAGGGTTGATGAAGAAGAAGAGAATGTCCCTATTGAACAAGACAATAGAGTTTACCGAACTCATGAAGAAGAGTACGAATCTCACAGTCTTCCTCAGTGATCTAGCCAAACTCATCACGACCCATATGGGTTCTGATTCCTGTTCCTTTTTCATCTATGATGATGATACCGAACAGCTTACCTTGCAGGGGACAGACGGCCTGTCTTCCGAATTCATTGGGAAGCTTGTCCTCAAACGGGGGGAAGGTATCACAGGTACCGTTATGGATACCTTGTTTCCTATTAAATCAGATCATGCACCATCACATCCAAAGTTCAAACCATATCCCTATATTGGCGAAGAGGAGTTTCAATCCCTCCTAGCTGTCCCGATCAGAAGAGGTAGAAACAGGATCGGGGTGATAACACTTCATAAACATGAGCCCTCCTTTTTCACGGTCAAGGATGTCACTATCCTGATGGCGATCGCTTCTCAGTTAGCTTCAGCAGTACTGAGTGCAGGGTTCCTTCTCTCCCTGAAACGTAAGAACACACCTGAGGTCCCGATAAAATCTCCTATCGAAGGTATAGGAGCCTCTCATGGAATAGTCAAAGGAAAGAGTTTTCTCTATAACAGAGAACAGTTTGGGCTTGATGATCGAATCGATGAGGGGCTGCACTCTTCGGATACGTCTAAAGTCTATTCTCTTGAGGACTTTGATACCGCTATAGAGAAGACCCTCGAACAGCTCAAGCAGATCGAGGACCAACTCGGGGAGAGTCTCAGTGATATTGCAGGGCTGATCTTCACTGCCCACTACCTTATGCTAAAGGACCCCAATTTCGCGGGGATGATGAGAGATAAGATAGAGGAGGGGATGGCTGCAGATGATGCTATTCGTTTCGTATCTGATACCTATGCCCAATTGATGGCAAGTACAGAAAATCCAAGAATCCAAGAGAAAGAACAGGATGTAAGGGATCTCGAACATAGGATGTTGGCGAATCTCTACAATAAGACATCCGACCATAGTGACTATTCAGATCTCATTATCATAGCTCAGAATCTCTATCCCTCAGAACTCGTACGTTTCTGGGTGCAGAAAGCAAAAGGTATCGTCTTGATAGGTCATGGTCTTACAGCCCATATATCGATCCTCTCAAGATCTCTTGGAATCCCACTTCTGCTTGTGAATAACCGAGATATCTTAAGACTTCCCAACAAGTCAGATCTCTTAGTAGATGCGACTCAAGGGGTACTGCATATTAAGCCGGATAAGAGTGTCTTGAACCATTATAAAGATGTTCACAATGAAAGCGATGATCCCATTCCTGCAGATCTCCCAGAGACTACTGTCACTAAAGATGGACGTAGGATCAGGGTGAATGTGAATGTGAACATCCTCCATGATGCAGAGGCTGGTTTTGAGCGAAAGGCTGAAGGTATCGGTCTCTATCGTTCAGAGTTCCCTTTCCTGATCCAGAATGACTTTCCTTCAGAGAGTCAGCAGTATTATGTCTATGAGAAGATCTGTTCAATCGCTGGGGATAAAGAGGTCATTCTCAGGACCTTGGATATCGGAGGAGATAAGCTCCCCGGCTACATTGACACTATCGCTGAAGAGAATCCCTTTCTTGGGTTCCGAGGTATCAGATACTCCCTTGAGGCTATGGATATCTTTCATGAACAGATCAAGGCAATGTTACGGGCTGGTGCAGAGACAGAGCTGAAGATCCTGTTTCCTATGGTCTCTTCTCTTGATGAATTCCTTGCGGCTAAAGAGGCCGTTGGACAATGTCTAACTGAGATGGCAGAAGGTGATACCCCCTATTGTAAGCACCCAAGACTCGGTGCGATGATAGAGATCCCTTCAGCGATAGAGATTGTAGAAGAACTCGCTGAAGAGGCAGATTTTCTGAGTGTCGGTACCAATGATCTCATCATGTATCTGCTCGCTGTTGATCGTGGGAATGAACGGGTGGGCTCTCTCCATACCTCATTCCATCCCTCGGTTCTGAGAGCCTTGAACAGGCTTGTGGATGGGATCAAGAAGGTCTATCCAAATATTGATGGGTATCTATCTGTTTGTGGTGATGCCGCAGGTGATCCTTTGATGCTCCCTTTCCTGATAGGTATTGGGATCGACTCTTTCAGTGTCGAACCTGCAAAACTGGTAACTATCAAAGAGGTCATTGGTAAGATCTCATATGAAGCTTGTAAAGAACTATCACAAAGACTGATCAAAGCACGTTCTACTGATGAGATCGTTGAGATTCTACATGAATCCTTTCCTGAATACTCAGAGAACTGATGAGGTCGATCTCTCCAATAGCTCTTCGATATAGTGGAGTATTGATATCTCCTTATTGATCGTTGGAATAAGCATCGTTCCCCTTCCCATGTTGATGTTCCCTGAACTGGTGATGGAGTAATCGATCTTTATCGTGGAAGGCACATCATCTCCGATATAGAGGAAATTGATAGGAAGCAAGAGATCTTCATAGGGGAGTATGTTCTCAATGGTGTAACAGATTCTGTGTCCACCTGAAGTTATACGTCTTGAGAGTCTTGAATAGGGCTTCTGTGTATCACTCTTTTCCTGATAGGAGGGTGAGATAAGGCAGCAGTCATCCAGATCATTCCCGAAGAGTCTAAGATAGGTCTCAGGAGGGATCCTTTCAATATGTAAACAGTTCTCCTGTGTGAGAATCGGTAGTTTAGGGATATCCAAGGTGATTGGGTCGCTTTCTCTTTCATCCAGGAGTTTTATAGAATCGGGTATCTCGCAACTCAATGTGATATTATGAAGTTCATTATCTGTGAGATTCTTCATCGTCACCAGGATGGAGTTGTATCGAAGATCTGTCTGGTACTGGGTAATCAAATCTTCTGTCCAAGACTCGATATTCTCTTTCCATGATTCATAGATGGAGTCTATGAACTCTCGTACCTCGGGTTCTGATTGTTCGATGGTTACCTGTATCAGACCTTTCGGAATGGAATAGGAGATTTCCCCATCTGAGAGAATATTTCTATTCCTGAACATGGTCTCGATAGGATAGGTGTCGGTAAGTTTCTTTATTGCTCGCTTGATCAAATCTTTTGAGTAGGTTCCTATAGAGGGTATCCAGAGTCTATCAGGATCTATACCTGTAGGATGCATGGCAATTGATATCTGCTGATGCTCGATATGCCTGGCAATCTTCGTTGTCCAGAATAGGTCATGAAAATCCTGATTGAATGGGGTGTGAACTAAGTCTGCTAAAAAACCTAAATGTTCAACCGCAGTTTTTCTCAACTCGTTCTGGGTATAGAGGAAGACCTTTTCGTACCGGTCCCTAAGAATGGTCAATCCCTCCAAAATCGCATGAATCGCATCACTCGAATGAGTCTCGATACATTCGACTTTGACCCTTCCGCTCGGTCCGGTATAGGGGGTCTGCTTGGTGTGCTGAATCAGAGTCAATGCGTTTTCAAGTAACGTCTTCTGTTCTGGATCCAAGGCTTGCTCAATGAGGTTAGTAAGAATCTTCTTATAGGAGGTCGGTATGAAGAAATGATATGATCTATCTGGAAAGAAAGACTCTAAATAATCCAAAGAGTTGATATTCAAGAAGACCGAATGATCAATTAAACCAATAGTTGTAATAGTTCACCTCGTTTCCCACATATATATAGTACTACCGATTAAGTGCTATTGCAAAGATTATTCAATTGTTTGTGATTCGATTCAGGCCTTCATTCTCTTTCTTGGGTGTAATCTCCGGTTGAGATAGATCAATGCGATTATCTCTGGTACCCAGAAGAGAATAGTATAGGTCCCACCCATTAACCAACTAGCATCTTTCTGAATCCAAAGCTGGATGAAATCAAAAAGATCGATGAGAAAGAAGATGAGAAGGATGCTCGTGAGTTGAGAAGGCCTACGAGTCCTGAGCCCATAAATAACGGCTGCTATTGCAGCGATGGCCAGGGCGAAGCCTCTGTTTGCATATAGCCCGATCGGATGCATCACCGCTGCAGTCTGAAGCAGTCCAGTAAATTGAAAGGTTGGATCTATCAAAGCCAATAGGCCCATCCCGAAGGAGAAGATCGCATGGAGGATTGTATATATGTAGACCCAGATCGATATGTTACCTTTCATCACTCTCTCAATTCCTATATAACAATATTATAAAGACTATTTAATACAATGCAATAGATGGGGCAGCTAAACCCATCTAAAATTACTCTATACTCCTGTACTGCTTTCGATGGTGAACTATTTCAAGGAGGTCTTTCCTCTGAATGCAAAAAGATGTATATTCTGTTCGATAAGAATAAAGGTATTTGAGGGAAGAGATGAATAAGAGTATTGCAACAAACGGAATCGCGATCATAGTGATCATTCTCGGATATATTTCTCCTGTATGGGGAGACCAGATTAGATCAGTGGGTTTCTTTGCCCTGTCAGGAGCCATCACAAACTGGCTTGCCATTCATATGTTATTTGAGAAAGTCCCTTTTCTCTATGGTTCAGGAGTCGTTCCCAATCATTTTGAGGACTTTAAATCAGGTATCAAACATCTGATCATGGATCAATTCTTTACTGAAGATAATATGAGAAAGTTCCTTACTGAGACCCTTGATGCAAAGCCTGCTCAAATAGATGTGAGACCTGCTCTTGATTGTATCGAGTATGATCGAGCTTTTGAGGCTTTGACCTCAATGATACTTGAATCCTCATTTGGTGGGATGTTGAATATGTTCGGAGGAGCTGGGGTCCTTCAAGGCTTTCGAGGTCCTTTTGAGGAGAAGATAAGGATGTTCATCACTGAACAGGCTGAAGATGCATCATTTCAGAAGGCTTTGATCAGTGCTTACGGGAATAATGATGATCTCGTCTTATCAGTCAAAGACAATGTCGATCTTATCGTTGCATCCCGATTGGATGAACTCACTCCTCAATTGGTAAAAGAGATCGTACAGGAAATGATCGCAAGACATCTAGGATGGTTGGTCATCTGGGGTGGTGTGTTCGGTGGCCTGATTGGTCTTGTCATGAGTTTTACTAACTTCTAATAGAGTTCAGTTCCTAAGACATAACCCATCGCTAATCCTTCCACATGACTACTATAACCTCCGTAGAGCTGTAATGAGGTAGATTCGATCCCTATAAGGGAGAGATTCGTCTCACAGGTGATACCTGCTGCCCAATCGGTGGAATCGGTCAAGAGAATATCACCATACAGCCCGATGGTCATCTGATCGATGACTAGGAATTCAGCGAATTTGAAATCAAGATCCTCAGGTTCATGTTCGATTGTGAGACTGGCACCTAGAAAATAGGGAGAAGTATCTTCAGCCTTATTCATCCTATAGCTATCGTGTGGGAAGAATCTGATCTGTTCAGATGGATCTAGCGACATGACCCCTTTAGTTGAGAGTTTCATGTTGAACGTAGGAAGAATCTTCAGAGTGCTAAATATCTCTCCTGAGATCCCATGTACTGTGAGATCTTCGAGGAAGTAACTTCCCCCTATCATCCCTATGGGGTTGTAGGCTACAGAGAGTCCTGTCCCCAATCTCGAATAATCCGTGATAAAGGAATCAACAGTACGTATCATTCCTGTTGCATTAAGATCTATAGTCACACCACCCCTCTTATACAGGATCGAATCGAGACCAATAGTGAGTATCTCTTCATCTAGAGTGAAATCAGAATTAAACAGGAGCCTTCCGTTGAGCTTTGCCCGTATAGCGGGGGAAAGGTATTGAGTGTGATCAAAAAGTATGATCGGTGCGAAGTTCATAGTGGTATGCGTATACAAAGAGGTTCCAAGGCTTAAAGAACCTTCGAACTGAGCTCCACCATACCAATAGCCGAGAGAGAGGACTGTATCGTCATAGAGCGGAGTATTGTCATGAGGAGCTCCGAATCCTTTCGGTTGAAGATGGAACTTCCCCTTACCCCTCTTTCCTGGAATGAAGTTAAAGTAGTCCAGATTTCTTTTAACGATAGATTGTCTCAACTCAAACTGCTCTCGCAGCTGTTCAAAGGCCATAGCCTCCTGCTCAAGTGAGAATCCTTCTAGATCGGTCTTCTTCTCTTTGGCTGATTCATAGCCTGCTTCATAGATCTCATCAAGTCTCCCAAAATCCATGAACGAGAAATCCTCTACAGCACACCGAATGAGGATTGGATCATACAGGATCAGGTCTGCAACACCCGCGCGACGTTTCCCGATATCAATGGATACATTCAAGATGGTGATAGGGTTCGAGATATTCAGGTCAGGATTTTCATAAAAGGTCGATGAGACAATCACATCATCAGTATAGGCATAGGCTGTATCTAGATGGAGAAGGTTAGTGATCCCTCCATCTAGGAGTACATGATCCTTGTAGGAGATTGGATCAAAATAGACAGGAAGGGCAAATGATGCCTCCAGGACAGTATAGAAATCTCCTTCAGAGATTCTAATTGGTCGTTTTGAGATGAGGTCCTCACAGACTACGATAATCGGTATTTCTAGTTCCTCTACTCTACGTTCTCCTAGATAGGTATAAACAAGGTCTGTGAATTTTGATACATCAAGTAGTCCTCCTCCTAAGGGGAGGGTCAGACTGAATAGATCGCTGAATTCAGTATCTGAGACCAGTTCGTAGATCTGGTCTGGTGATAATCCTGCACTATAAAGGAGCCCGACTATTGATCCCATGGAATTCGAGACGATGAAATCAGGAATGATATGTTGTTCTTCAAGATATTGTAGTACTCCAATATGCGCAAATGCCCTAGCTGATCCACCTGAGAGGACAAGACCTAGAGGTTCATCCCTTTCACTCTCCGAGATTCTTTGGGAGAATAGTTCTTCTCCATAGAAGATCGCTGTATCTGCAAGATACAGCGAGTCTGCGAATAGGGGGAAAGCCATAATACATAATAAAAGGATGGGGATAATTCTCAGTGTGATCTTTCTCATAGGTACCTCATTTCTCCTACCATTAAAGCATGAATTCACCAATATGAGAAGAAACCACTACCAGAATGTCTGTAAGTTTCCATGTACTATGAGTATACAAAGATGATAGGTCTCTGAGAAAGCTTCTAAGATATTCCTAAAAGAACGATCTTTCAGTCATCTTCTTGGGGAAAGATCCTCTGCTTCGAGGATAGTCCTCAACTTCTTCAATAGCTGACTTTGAATATAGGGTTTCCCGATATATCCAATGAAACCATATGCGCTATATTGGGCTATGTCTGAGTTATCGACATATCCGCTAGATATGATAGCCTTAACCTCAGGGTCAACTAACTTGAGTTCCTGTAACGTCTCTACACCACCTAGGTCTCCAGGGATAGTCAAGTCCAATATCACGAGATCAAAAGGGTCGCCCTCTCTTTGCGCCGTAGTATATGTCTTGAGAGCTTCAGTCCCATTTGGTACTGTGCTCACCGATCTGAACTGTTTTTCTAATAGTGATTGAGCGATTTTCCTCACAGTCTTCTCGTCATCCATGATCAGTACTGAGAACTGTGATAGATCAATAGAGTCCTTTGGGTTTGTAATGACCGGATTAATGATCATTTCAGACGATGTGGGGAGTTGTAATATGAAGGTACTTCCTGTTCCCTCAACAGATGTCACACTGATAGTACCCCCATGCTTGGTAATAATTGAATAGACCGTCGCTAGGCCGATACCAGTTCCATGCTCCTTCAAGGTGAAGAAGGGGTCAAATATATGTTCGATACTCTCAGCTGGGATCCCGATACCTTCATCCTTGATTGAGACCTGTAGATATACGATTCCATTGTCAATGATGTTTGATATATGGATATAGAGCTTACCACCTTTTGGCATAGCCTGCACTGCATTATGGATCAGGTTCGAAAAGACCTGTTCGATCTGAGTCTTATCAGCATTGATGTGGTAGGACCCGTTGTCGATCTTGAAGATCGGTTCGATCTTCGAGCCAGATAGTTCGAAATAGACTATCTCTTTGATAAGAGAAGAGGTATGGAGGATCTGTTTAATGGGAGTCCCACCTTTTGCGAACGTCAAGAGTTTGCTTGTCAGGTTCGTTGCCCGGTCTATAGATTTCTCAGCAGTTTCAAGCATGAGAAATGCCTCATGGTCTTCAGGGAAGGTCATCTTAGCCAAAGATATGTATCCATAGACCCCGGTCAGGATATTATTGAAATCATGAGCGATCCCGCCTGCAAGGTATCCGATCCTCTTCAGACTCTGAACCTTCTCGAGTTCTCGTGCGGTCTGCTTCCGTTCTACGATCTCTCCGATCAATCTTGCTATGGTCTGTAGTCGATACTTTTCTACATCGATAATATATTGTGGTCTAGGTTTATATTCCTTTGATACCTGTTGAATATGCTCTAGCTCGATATGATTCAGTTTAGAAAGTTCTTTAAGCTTCCCTAGGTCTTCTGGTGGAGTACCGTATCCGATGTTGATAGCACCGATCACCGTATCGCCTGCCTTGATAGGTACTCCGAAAACGCTGAGACCGCAACTGTTCAGGGAGTCTAACGGTCTTCCTGAATCTATTACAATTCGGGCGTTCTGAGTCCATCGACATTCATGACAGTCCCAGAGACCTGAACCTATGGCCACACTGTTATCAATCAATCTGTTTTTCTCTCTAGATGCCTCATCATGGAGCTTACACCAACTAGAGGAGATCATGCTTAGCGCGTAATCCCCATTTGACTCAAAGATGTTGATCGAACTATCTAACAGGAGCATGAGCTCCTTTGCATATGCAAATAGTGTCTTTTCCCCAACAGAATCGAGAATGAGTCTATTACGATTGAGTCTAGTCAGGTCGCCGTAGCTTGCGAGGGGCCTAGAGTTGTCTTCTGAGAGAAAGAGGTCCGTCTTCTCAGTCAACCATTCATACTGTTTCAATTGAATGTCTTTCATATATTCAGCAGTCATATCCTTTATGGAGATCACTGCTCCTATGATCTCTTGACCCATCTTCTTCTCAAAGTACTGACTCAATGGTGAGATACTGATTATTGTTTGGATCATTCTCCCTGAGTCATCGGTCATCTGAATATGATTATAGGTCTTTCCTCTCATAGGGTCGCTAGGTATGGAGAGAATCGTATCTCTTAAAAGGGTTTCCTCTCTTTTATCAGAGATATTGATGAGTCTGAAAAGATCAATCCCCGAATAATTCTCAGAAGATCCTCCCAGAAAGGTTGAAGCTGCCGTATTGAGTTTGATGATCCGGTACCTATCATCGATGGTGAACATCGGGTCCATGGATGAGTTGAATATCGATTCAAGGTATTTCTGTTGATTGTGTAGCTCTTTTGTCTGTTTCTGTAGTCCGTTCGTCACATTGAATACAATGATCTCAAGGACTGATCCGATGAGCAACATATTCCCAATGATGATCGCCCATGTATCTCTCAACGCTACAACGGCGAATCCTGAGAGCCTATCGGTGAATAACAGGATGGTAATGATCAGGAAGGTGGTCAAGGTAAAGAGAATATGATTGATAAGACCTTTTCGTGATTCAAATAACCCTCCACAGATGAAGGAACAAAGTACATAGGTTAGACTTGCGCCATGGGGACCTGTTACGATGAGGAGAACGGATCCGATGAGTAGGAAACAATAGACGACAGAACGCTTTCTTATCGTGAAGGGGAGCTTTCGACATAGCGTGAAGGAGATAATCGTGAAATAGAATAAGATATCTAAAAAGACCATCAAATAGTTTCTGTCTTTAAAGAATTGGTAGCTTCCTTGGATTGTGAGAAGAGATCCCCCGATGATAATTAGGGTCGAGAAGGCAGAGAATACTATCTGTTGCCAGAATAGTGAGGTATCTTCTTTAGCAATATCATCAGGATCAAAGAATAATCCTCTTAATGAGCTTGATGCCATGTTGTTATTATAGCATATCTCCATCTGTTAGATAGTGAATAAGGAAGAGTAATTCTTCGTTTCTCGCATGAGGGACATATCTGGGTGTTCTAGACAAAAACAACTCCCAGAATGGGAGTTGTTTTTAATACATGACTACCGGCGACCGGACTTGAACCGGTACGAGCAAACGCTCAATAGATTTTGAATCTATCGTGTATACCAATTTCACCACGCCGGCATGTACTGAAAATGACCTTAATATATTAGATGAAAAAAATCAATAAGGATGAAGGAAAATCACTGTTTTGCTTTCTTCTATATATGGGAGCATACCACCAATAACTCTTATATCTGTGATTAATAGGAAAAATCGTATGAAATATGTAGTTTTTTTATTGATAATCAGATTGATTCTTTGTATTTTACAAAGAGAAAAAAATAATTTTCAAAACAATTTAATTTTAAAATGAATATTAGGAGAGGTTGAACCATGGCTAAACAGCTACAATTCAATGAGGAAGCACGACGTTCGCTAGTTGCGGGTGTTGAGAAGATTTCCAGTGCAGTAAAAGTAACATTAGGACCAAAAGGAAGAAATGTTCTTTTAGATAAGAAATTTGGAGCTCCAACAGTAACAAAAGATGGAGTATCAGTTGCAAAAGAGATCGAACTTGAAGACCCCTTTGAGAATATGGGTGCTCAGCTTTTGAAAGAGGTCGCTACAAAGACTAATGATGTTGCCGGTGATGGAACCACAACAGCTACAGTCCTTGCTTACTCTATCACAAAAGAGGGGATGAAGAGTGTTGCTGCTGGGATCAATCCAATGGGAATCAAACGAGGAATCGATAGAGCGGTTGCAGATGCGATTCTAGAGATCAAGAAGATCGCAAAAGAGATCAAAGATAAAGAAGAGATCGCTCAGGTAGCGACTATTTCTGCAAATAACGATCGAGAGATCGGTGATGAGATCGCTCAGGCTATGGAAAAAGTTGGAAAAGACGGAGTGATCACCGTTGAGGAATCAAAGAATATCGAGACTACTACAGACTTTGTTGAAGGTATGCAGTTCGATAGAGGATACCTCTCCCCGTATTTTGCCAATAACCGAGACAATATGACTTCAGTTTTAGATGATCCTTTCATTCTCGTCTTCGATAAGAAGATCGCAAACATGAAAGATCTTCTCCCTCTGTTGGAGAAGGTAGCTCAGGCAGGGAAACCACTTCTTATCATCGCTGAGGATGTAGAGGGTGAAGCTCTTGCAACTCTTGTTGTCAACAGTCTTCGTGGAACATTGAATGTAGTTGCGGTGAAAGCCCCTGGATTCGGTGATAGAAGAAAAGCGATGTTAGAAGATATTGCGATTCTCACTGGTGGAGAAGTAATATCAGAAGAGATCGGATTGAAACTAGAAAATACAGATTTGACTCAACTCGGACGTGCTAAGACTGTCAAAGTTGAGAAAGAGAATACAACAATCATCAATGGTGCTGGGAAACAGTCAGATCTCAAGGGCCGAATCGGACAGATCAAGTCACAGATCGGTGAGACGACATCAGATTATGATCGAGAAAAATTACAGGAACGACTTGCAAAACTTGCAGGTGGTGTCGCTGTTATCAATGTTGGTGCAGCAACTGAGGTTGAACTCAAAGAGAAGAAACATCGAGTTGAAGATGCACTTTCAGCAACACGAGCAGCTATCGAAGAGGGAGTCATCCCTGGTGGTGGTGTTACTCTGATTCAAGTCGTTAAAGTACTTGAGGAGAAAGACCTGGACAAACTCACTGATGAGGAACGTGTTGGATACAAGATCGTAAGAAGAGCTCTGGAAGAACCTATCAGACAGATTGCTGAGAATGCTGGTCTTGATGGATCTATCATAGCTGATAAGGCTAAGCATGAAGAGATCGGTATCGGTTATGATGCGGCTTCTATGCAGTGGAGAGATATGATCGCAGCTGGAATCATTGACCCTGCAAAAGTGACTCGATCAGCACTACAGAATGCGGCTTCGATCGCAGCATTATTACTGACTACAGAATGTGCTATCACAGATCTTCCTGAACCAGAATCGGCAATGCCTGCTGGTGCTCCTGGAATGGGTGGCATGGGAGGAATGGGCGGCATGATGTAAACATCTGAACATACCGTTCAGTGTGAGATCATTCACTCATCAATATTAATGCTTTATAGACATCTCCCGCACATGTGGGAGATGTCCTTGCGATAGGGAAAAAATGATATGAAACGAGAAGATTACAAGTTCTGTATAGGATATCAGGGGGATGCTGCACTAGTTGATGGGCAGGCGAAGAAAAGCTATTCAGGCGACTCTGTTGAGCAGCTTGTGGAGAAGGGGCTGTATCGGTTCGCAATAAGTAGCGCATTATTTGATGCTGATCAGAAGGCCTTGGACCTCATAAGGGAACGTTATAACGCTATCGCAGGTACAAAACTTCAGACCTCAGACGATCTTAAGAGGATGTTCGGAGTCATTGAGCCCGCTGAAGCCATCACTCGAGTCCTGATCATAAAGTAGAGTGTCTTCTCTCTAAGAGATGCATCATATCAACTGTAAAAGAAAAGAAGCTTGCACAGAGGAATTCTCCTTTGAACAAACTTCTTTTTTTGTTGTACTTCTATCGGTAGAGTACCCTGTTAGATCAGACTCTATTACAGTTTGAAATCATCAGCAGCTTTGAATATAGCTTTGAGATTCGGGATAGGTACCTGATTGACAGACCCCCCTGCTGCGAGTACACATTTGTTATTTCCCTGGAAAGACTGTAACACTTTGGTACAGTTGTCATAAGTCTCTTCTTCAGACCACTTTTGTAAATCAAGTGGACTCAACCCACCAAGAAGGGATATTTTACCTCCGGTAAGCTCCAACGCATCCATTGGTTCAATCTCAGGGAGATATTGCCATGCAACCATTCCTGAATCTGCAATAGCAGGAGCGACGTGTCGTGCAGTAGAATCATTATGAAGCCATCTTTGTGTATTTGGGAAGTCTTCAAACATCTTCAAATATCCTGGTAGGATGATATCACGATACATTGGTTCACTGAGGAACGCTGAGAGATCATCAGCGACAAAGATATGATGCAGTGAACCTAGGATCTTTTCCTGTGCCTTCATGAATCTGATCTCTGTCTCAATCACGACATCTAGAATCTTCTGAGTCAAATCTGGATCGAGGATAGAGTCCATACTGAATTGACTGATCCCTCTGATACTAGCCCCTACGGTGAAAGGCCCCATGATTGGATGTGGATTGATCTTGTACCCTTCAGGGCAGTGGTCAACCATATATTCTAATGATTTAAGAGCTTTTCCCATATAGTTATCACCATAGGGATCTCCCGGTTCTAGCCAATCGAGATCAGCGACAGTTGAAGCTGATGCGATCTTAGGATTTGGATGAACAGAAATAAAACCGGCGTCATCGAATCGTACCTCACCACCAAGACCGCTAGCTTCCGCAACAGCACCCATATCTGGTAGGGGGTTTCCGATTCCGTCAACTTTTTCTAAAGCTTCGATCTGACTCTCAAGAGTTACTTTCGGATTATGAAAATACTCATCTAAATTAACTCCTGTAATCGAGTTGAAGAAGGGGAAGGTATAAAAATTGAATACTGCATGTCCATCTGATTTTTCTCCAGAAATGCTTTCCCGTAATCGTCGCATGTTTCTTTCTCGTAATGTTGACATAATTTGATCTCTTACCTCTTATTAGGATTTAGTACATACTCATAAAAATGACTACGTAATCTTTCTTCGTATGATAACCTGTCATATCCTAGTTGTCAACTTCCAAAGTTCTTTAGGTTGGGAATCTGTTTCTCATGGATGTCGCAAGCAAGTTATGAACTTGGACTTTTTTTATGAAAAACTGGGTAAGATAGTACAGTTAGTTCACACTCTTCCTAATCTTCCTTGACTACTGGTGATTTAAATGATACTTTTTCTCGATACTAACAATAATAAAAATGTGAGGGAATCATATTATGACAACAGTATTTTCTGCTTTTCCACTACTGATGGGTACTCCTGCAGGTGGTGAGGCAACATCAGGTTCTATGGTGACGACTTTCGTAACCTTCGGCTTGATCATTGCGGTTTTCTATTTCTTGATCATCAGACCACAGAAAAAGAAAGAGAAAGAGACCAAAGACATGATCAGTGCGGTTAAAAAGGGTGATAAGGTCGTGACAATCGGTGGTATTCGAGGTACCGTAACTTCTGTCAAGGAAGATACAGTAGTCGTAAAGGTTGATGATAACGCTAAGATCGAGTTCTCAAAAGGGGCTATCTCTAGTGTGATCATAAAGAAGGATGAAAAACCTGCAGCAAAGAAACCAGCTGCTAAGAAGGCTGCAGCAAAGAAGACTACAGTCAAAAAACCCGTTGCTGATGAAGCAACAGATTCTGCTAAGCAGGACGAAGAAACAAAATAAAATATTGAGAGCAACAGTATAGGAGTCAAAGAATGACTTCTATACTGATAATTATCTCTAATGGAGTTGCACAATGACTAAACGCGGACGTTTGTTCATCGTGCTCCTGGTATTGGTTGTGAGTGGTTTATTCCTATTCCCAACCGTAAATTGGTACTTCGCGGTACCCCAGGAGACAAAGGATCTTGCTACCGGTTCAAAAGAGCAGATTAAAGAATATGCTCGAGGACTGGCAACGCAGGAACTTCAGGAATTAAAGGGATTCTCAGTTACTGAGAACCTTCCTGAAGCATATGACTATTTAATTGGCGTTGCAAAAGATTCGTATAAGAGTCGAGGAATGGATACACCTTCCGGTTCATGGACCGTTGAAGATGTAATGAAAGCCTACACATCAGAAGAGGGCCTTTTTGATGCGATAGAAGATTTCTATCGATCAGACCTCCTGGATTCCAAAGATGATGGTAATTCTGTCCTTCAGTTAGGTCTAGACTTGTCTGGTGGTATGAGCGTCCTTCTGGAAGCTGATCGAGAAGCTTATGCCGAAAAAGTCGGTAGAGATATCTCAGATGCTGAAGTCAGTGAGAAGGTTAAAGAGGATATGGAAATCCTCAATAATCGTATTGACCAGTTTGGTGTTACAGAACCTGATATTCGTCTTCAGGGATCAGATCAGATTCTTGTTGAGGTTCCAGGTGCTGCAGATCCGGAAAGAATCAATTCTTACCTGATGGGTAAGGGGTCATTGACTTTCCAAATAGTAGATCAAGAAGCATCTCAAGAGGTTCAGCAGTATGTCGCTGCTAACCCAGCTGAACAGTTCACTGCAAGCGGAGAGATCAAACAACATGATTTTCTGGAAGCTGGTAAACTTGTAGCTGGATATTTTGTTGATGATGATTATGGAATTGATGAGCTGCAGAGATTTGTAGTTCTTGATGAAGAGGTCGGACTAGATGGTATTCATATTATGGAAGCTACAACTGGTTCGAACCCTATCACAGGAAACCCTACAGTCAACTTCCAGCTTGATGATGATGGTGGAGAGATCTTCTACAAGTTCACTACCAACCATCAGAATGATACCATGGCAGTTGTCATGGATGGCAAAGTCAAGGCTATGGCAACAATCAGCGAACCTATCAGATCAAGTGTTCAGATTACTGGATTCTCATCTGATGAAGCCGCTTCATTAGCTGTAGTCCTCAAGACCGCTGCACTTCCTATCGAATTGAATGTCGTGAATCAGCAGGCAGTCGGAGCTTCCCTCGGTGAAGATTCTGTCTCAAGTGGACTTAATGCTATCGCATTAGGATTCCTTTTGGTAATCATATTCATGGCGATCTACTATAGAAGAGCTGGTCTCGTAGCAGACTTGGCGCTGCTTCTTAACCTTGTTCTCATGTTATCGGTACTTTCTGCTTTCAACTTGACTTTGACCCTTACCAGTATTGCAGGTCTTATCCTGACAGTCGGTATGGCAGTCGATGCGAATGTAATCATCTTTGAGAGAATCAAAGAAGAGTACCGATTGGGAAAATCAGCCGAAGCATCAGTTAAAGCGGGATTCCAGAAAGCATTCTGGACTATCATGGATGCTAACATCACTACATTCATCGCAGCATTGGTACTGTCTCAATTGGGATCAGGATCAGTCGCAGGGTTTGCAAACACTCTTGCTGTAGGTATTGTTAGTTCGATGTTCACAGCTCTGTTCGTATCTCGACTCATCTTTGATTTTGCTATCGAGCAATTGGGTGCATCAAAACTGCACATAGACTGGAGGCTGTAATGAGCACTAAAATCATAAATTTTACTAAAATGCGAAACTATATGTTCGGCCTTTCATTATTGCTGATCATCGGTGGTATCGTAGGTATGATCACTCTTGGTGGTTTTAACCTCAGTATCGACTTCTCAGCCGGTCTGAGCCAGAGAGTCCAGATTGCTGAAGAGAGCTTTTCTCTTACTGTTGCCGGTGACGATGATGTGAGCTTTGATGTTGATGGTGATGATGTGATCCTCACATTGCGAAACACAGAAGGTGTATTCACTACTACTTTGACTGCTGAATCATACCCAACAATCGGCGACCTCGTAGCTGGCCTACAGGGTGTTTATGGGGTAGAGGCTGCGGTTATCGGTTCTGCATCTACACCTGTAGAGACCATCGTCACAGGCCTGTCTCTTCCATATGAACTTGGAACTACAGCTGTATATGTAAACACTGCAAATCTTGATGAAGCTGAATTCATTGCTATCGATACAGTACGAGATGCCTTGGCATCAATGGGTATCGCACAGGTTCAGGTTGTAGGTGATGACTACAGTCAGGAATTCCAGATCAGAGCTGAAACAGAGTCTGAAGGGGTGAAGAATGAACTAGAGGCTGATATCGCTGCACTTCTACGTGAGACTTTTGGTGAGAATAGTGTAGTGATCAAAGGATCTGACTATGTCGGTCCTAAGTTCTCAGCAGCACTTTCCACTAGCTCTATCATGTTAGTAATCGTGGCTCTCATCCTTATCGCAGTATATATCTGGATTCGATTCAAGCTAGCTTATGCTCTATCCGCATTGGCTGCACTTACCCATGATATCTTGATCATGCTAGGTTTTATCGCAATACTTCAACTTGAGGTATCTACGACAACCATAGCTGCTGTCTTGACTATCATCGGTTACTCATTGAATGATACCATTGTTGTATTCGACCGAATTCGAGAGAATATCAAGGGTATGAAGGACACCGCATTAGACGGTATCATCAATACCAGTATCACACAATCACTCAGCAGAACTCTGATTACCTCACTTACTACTCTGCTGGCTGTTATCCCTCTGTTTATATTCGCTACAGGAGCAATCAAATTGTTTGCTCTAAACTTGATCGTCGGTATCATTGTCGGTACCTATTCATCGATCTTCATAGCATCTCCTGTTCTCCTTACTTTGATGAAAAGAATCAAGACAAAGGAAGCGGAGCACTTGGGGATTGTCGCAGAAGCTGAAGCTGTCGAGGCTGCTCCTGCAACCAAGTTGACTGTCGTGAAAGAGGATGCAGTGATACCTCAAGCGGATAGAAAGCTAAAGGGGAAACGAAAGACTAAGAAATAGTCTTCATCTGATAAAGATTACGAAAAACTTTTCGGACCGCCTTGCATAAACAGGGCGGTCTTTTTTATGATAAGGTAGAACAGGAGGAGTGATGGAAAGCGATAAAGCACTAGAATATATTAGAGATCTGGTCTCTTATGATAATCCAATACTCTCCTTTCTTGATGAAGAAGCTAAATCTCGTGATGATATCCAACCTTTCATAGAGCCAGAACTTGCAAAGATGTTAGGACTGCTCATACGGCTAACAAACGCACAAACGGTCCTTGAACTAGGGAGTGGGGTAGCCTATTCCACCATTTGGCTTGGTGAGGCTCTGAAGGCTACTGGTGGAAGGCTTACTACGATGGATAATCATGAGAGGACAAGCAAAGAGGCTAAAGAAAATCTCTCAAAAGCAGGGGTAGACTCCTTCGTTGATTTTCGTTTTGGAGATGTTGAGGAGCTTGTCCCACGAGCCGTGTCGCATCATGAACAGTATGATTTGATCTTTCAAGACTGTGGAAAGTATGTCTATGATATTGTCTATGAAGATATATATGATCTATTGAATCCTGGAGGATTATTAGTCACAGATGACACCTTGCTTCAATTCGACCCAACGATCAGAAAAGGTCTTGGGGTGCATGTGGATCGGTACAATCAAAGACTCTTCATTGATGATCGTTACTATTCGACGATGCTCCCTATCGGTCAGGGTGTAGCTTTGAGTATTAAAAAAGCGTAGGTGCTATATGAAGATTATCAGGTCAAATGTCATGGGGTTTTGTTCTGGGGTACAGAATGCGATTGTTCGGGTAAATGAAGCCATAGATCTTGCAGAGAGTAGGGGCTTGCCGATATATACGATTGGTCCGTTGATTCATAATGATCAGTATCTTTCCTATCTCGAACGTCATGGGGTGAAGATAGTCGAGTCCCCCGAAGAAGCAGAACCAGGTATAGCGGTGATTAGAGCTCATGGGATCCCCCAGAAGATGCGAGAAGAATTTGAAAAGCGAGGATATCATCTCCTCGATGGAACTTGCCCCCGGGTTATTCGATCCCAACGAATCGTATCTAAATGCTCTGATGAGGGAGAGACAGTCGTTCTTGTTGGAGATCCAGGCCATGGTGAAGTATTTGCGGTCGCTGGGGCAGCAGGTGGACCTGGCAGAGTGATCATAATTCATGAGGAGAAAGATATCTCAAGGATTCCCCTCGAAGCCCACATGACCATATTGTCTCAAACAACCTTCTCTAAGGATCGCTTTATCTCTATTGCCGGGAAACTCAAACAAACTCTAGAACAATGTGGTGGAGAGCTTGAGATCATACAGAGCATCTGCCCTTCTACAAAGAATAGACAACAAGCTCTTCAGACCTTGTGTGAGACAGTTGATGCTATCATCGTGGTAGGTGGTAAGAATAGCTCTAATACTAAACGACTTTTTGAGTTGGCAGGTTCATGTTGCCGTTGGGTCTGGCATATCAATTCCCCCGATGAGGTGACTCAGGAAATGTGTGGCTTTGATGTTATTGGGATCACTGCTGGTGCCTCTACACCAGATTGGCTTGTAGTATCTATTGAGGAGCATATTAGCACTCTTTGTATGAATTTACAGGATTGATTTTAGATCTATCCTGTATTATAGTGTTCGTTAGTGATCGTTTTTGATAAAGATCATGATTATCTCCCGATGACAGGTGTATATGAATAAAGATTATATCTATTCGATTCCATTACCGACTATTCGAAGATTTCCAGCATACCTTCGAAAACTGAAAGACTATCAGGCTTATGGTGATACTTGGATCTCTGCAACCAAGCTGGCAGATGATCTTAAATTAAAACCGATTCAAGTTCGAAAGGATATGGCCTGTACTGGGGTGGAGGGTAAACCTAAAGTAGGATTCGAACTTACTGAACTCATACATGCGATTGAATACCATCTAGGATGGGACAACACCTCTGATGCTATCCTGATTGGTGCAGGTCATCTTGGGAATGCCTTGATCGGGTATAAGGGGTTCGAGAACTATGGACTGCGAATTGTTGCTATCTTCGATACAGACCCTAAGAAGATTGGTGAGCAGACCTATGGGATAACCATACAGTCAATGGATAATCTGGAGAATACAATCGAACGATTCGGGATCAATATCGCAGTTCTTACAGTCCCTGCACTATATGCACAGGAGATTGCACAACGGCTAGTTGGCTCTGGTATCAAGGGGATATGGAACTTTGCTCCCAAGACTTTAAACCTGCCTGATGATGTTATCGTACAAAGAACAGATCTAGCGACTAGTTTTGCGGAACTCTCATCGAAACTGCGGAACTCTATCGAGACAAAAAAGAGAAATCCAAAGAAGATTATTAAAACAAAAATACTCTAAAAAAACTTAAAAGATATAATTATATCGATTGACATATATCGATAAAATTGTATATATTACTCCCGTAACCTATTAAGATAAAAGTTTATCGATATGGAGGGTTTACGAATGAGTAAGATTACAGAAACAAAGACACAAAAGACAGGTGTGACTACAGCAGCAGATCTTGATGCGCTGATCGCACGAGTAAAAGATGCTCAGCAGTTCTATGCGAAGTTTTCGCAGGAACAGGTAGATGAGATCTTCAAACAGGCAGCAATTGCGGCAAACGAGGCTAGAATCAGCTTGGCAAAGATGGCTGTTAACGAGACTGGGATGGGGATTATCGAAGATAAGGTAATCAAGAATCACTTTGCCTCAGAGTTCATATTCAATAAATATAAAGATACGAAGACCTGTGGTCTGATCGAAGACGATCAGTCTTTTGGTATTAAAAAGATAGCAGAACCTATTGGTGTTATCTGCGGTATTGTACCTACGACAAACCCTACATCCACAGTGATATTCAAAGCTCTTATTGCCCTAAAGACCCGTAATGCTATCATATTCTCTCCCCACCCAAGAGCAAAAGCCTCTACAGTGGAAGCTGCCCGTATTATAAAGCTAGCAGCAGAGAGAGCAGGTGCCCCAGAAGGATTGGTAGGATGGATTGATGAACCTTCACTCGAACTATCTGCTCAGTTGATGAAGCATGAGGCGATCAACCTGATTCTTGCAACCGGAGGCCCAGGAATGGTGAAGGCGGCATACTCCTCGGGAAAACCGGCTATCGGGGTAGGAGCAGGAAACACTCCTGCTGTGATAGATGAGACGGCAGATATTAAAATGGCTGTCAACTCTGTGCTTCTCAGCAAGACATTCGATAATGGTGTTGTCTGTGCCTCTGAACAGTCAGTCATCGTACATAAGAACCTCTACAATGCAGTGAAGAAAGAGTTTTCTGATAGAGGGGCCTATATCCTTAAAGGGGATGAGATCGATAAGATTCGAGATGTCATCCTCGATAAGAAGCGGGGGACTGTCAATGCGGCTATCGTTGGACAAAAGGCTTCAACTATTGCAGGACTTGCAGGACTTGAAGTTCCTGAGACTAGTAAAATACTTATTGGTGAAGTCACGAAGGTCACCGCTGATGAACCTTTCGCTCATGAGAAACTGAGTCCCTGCCTTGCTCTCTATTCCTGTAAGGATTTTGAAGAGGGGCTTGATATGGCTCGACAACTTGTGGAACTTGGTGGCTTCGGTCATACTTCAGTGCTCTATACTGACCTCCAGAATCAAGATCGTATCAAACGCTATGGAGATGTGGTGAAGACTGGACGTGTACTTATAAATATGCCTGCATCTCAGGGTGCTATCGGTGATATCTACAATTTCAGACTCGAACCCTCGCTTACCCTTGGTTGCGGTAGCTGGGGTAACAACTCCGTCAGTGAGAATGTAGGAGTAAAACATCTTATGAACATAAAGACCATCGCAGAGCGAAGAGAGAATATGCTCTGGTTCAAGATCCCACCAAAAGTCTATTTCAAATATGGTTGTCTCCCAGTTGCTCTTCAAGAACTGAAAGGGAAGAAGCGATGTTTCATAGTCACAGATTCTTATCTTTTTAAAAATGGTTATGTGGATCGAATCACAAATGTCCTAGATCAGATGGGGATCGATACAGAGTGTTTCCATCAGGTTAAACCAGATCCTACATTGAGTACTATTAATGAAGGTGTAGCGATTCTTAAGGCTTTTCAACCGGATGTCATCATTGGACTTGGTGGAGGATCCCCCATGGATGCAGCAAAGATCATGTGGTTACTATATGAGAATCCAGATGTGTCTTTCGAAGGTCTAGCCCTAAGGTTCATGGATATAGAGAAAAAGATCTATTCATTCCCTACCATGGGAAAGAAGGCCTCTATGGTCGCAATTCCAACTACCTCAGGTACCGGATCAGAGGTGACACCTTTTTCAGTAGTCACAGATGACAGGACAGGACTGAAATATCCGATTGCAGACTATGCGCTTACTCCCTCGATGGCTATTGTTGATGCTGAGCTTGTGGCATCTATGCCAGCAGGACTTACTGCAGCATCCGGTATTGATGCTCTGACACACTCTCTTGAAGCCTTCGTCTCTATTATGGCATCTGATTATACGAATGGTATTGCCCTGGAATCAATTAGGATTCTCTTCAAATATCTTCCAGCAGCTTATGAGAATGGTGATACTGACACTCGAGCAAGAGAGAAGGTTCATAATGCCTCTACAATGGCAGGTATGGCATTTGCGAATGCGTTTCTTGGTGTGTGTCACTCGATGGCTCACAAACTAGGAGCGGCTTTCCATATACCACATGGAGTCGCTAATGCTCTTATGATCAATGAAGTGATCAAGTTCAATGCTACGGATACACCGGTAAAACAGGCTGCGTTCCCTCAGTATGAATACCCGACAGCTATTTCTCGATATGCTCGAATAGCGGATTACCTAAAAGTTGGTGGGAAGAACGATGCAGATAAGGTTCAAAAGCTTATGAAGCTCATTGAGGACTTAAAGAATCGATTGAACATACCAAAGAGTATTCAGGACTGCGGAATTGCTGAGGCGGATTTCTTGGCTAAACTCGACGAATTGTCTGAACAGGCTTTTGATGATCAGTGTACAGGAGCAAATCCAAGGTACCCATTGATCTCTGAGATCAGAGAGATGTATCTTTCAGCCTTCTATGGCGCCTGAGATACGAGATTCGTGAATAACATGTGGAGGGGAATCCTCCACATGTATCTTATATAGCTTCCAGATCATGTTTTTAAGGATTCTGATAGACTAGAAGGTGACCGTTTCCTCCCATTCTGAAACACCACATAAGAACGAATTTGTTCGCGGTTGACCTTTCCCTCCTTTAATTTGGAACAATAGTTCAGATTCTTCTCTCCCTAAAAGCATGATTCTGGAAGTACCTTTAGAGGACTGTGATGCGTATAGAACTATGTATGGGAAGTTCCTGTTTTGCACGGGGAAATTCGCGACTCCTCCATATCCTTGAGGACCTTATCTTACAGCATGAACATATCTCTATTGATCTTTCAGGTCATCTTTGCCTCGGTGATTGCTCAAATGGTCCTAATATCAGGATCGATGGGACCATATACCAGGGATTAGCAGAGACTGAAATAATAACGATCATTGAGAATCTGATTGAGAAAGGAACGTCTCATGAAACTTGAACCAATCTACACAGAAAAGACAGAATGCAGAGATTGCTATAAATGTGTTCGGGTCTGTCCCGTGAAGGCTATACAGGTGCAAAATGGAAGTGCCGTAGTCGCACATGATCGGTGTATCTTCTGTGGAAAGTGTGTAGATGTCTGCCCTGCACATGCAAAGAAAATTCGAAATGATGTATCGAGGGTCAAACAGTTGATCAAAGAGAAGGACCATGTTTTCGTTTCCTTGGCACCCTCTTTTGTCACAGAGTTCACTGGAGTAGAGGATAACCTCCTTATAGCCTTGAAGAATCTTGGTTTCTCAGGGGTCTCTGAGACTGCACTAGGTGCGGAGATCGTTTCTATGGAGGTTGATAACCTTCTAAAAGACAAAGATACTCAATATCTTATTTCCTCTGCCTGTCCTACGGTCGTCGAAGCTGTTAGGAAGTATTACCCGGAGATTCTTCCCTCTGTCACAGAACTCAGGTCTCCTCTTGGAGCCCACTCGCTTATGCTTAGAGAGTTGTATGGTGAGAATATAGGAATAGTCTTCATAGGTCCTTGTATATCTAAGAAATTAGAAGCAGACAGGAATGTAGGACTTCCTGATGTAGCACTGACATTCAGAGAACTCATTAGTTGGATGAGTGAGCAGGGGATTGACCTTAAGCGCCCTGAAACACTTCTTGGAACCAATGCTGACTTCATGAATGATCCTCTCAATAGCTGGTATGGACTATCTTCTCATAATGAGAAGAGTTCTGAACCTCTGGAGTTTCTACCGTTTCTAGCTGCAAAGAGTACAAACTATGCTCAGGAAAATGGGATGATCGCTACGTTGGTCGCTGGTGATGTAGAATTGCAGGATATTACTACGAGTATTTCCGGGACAAAAGAGGTTCTCGATTCTCTAATAGGACTCAAGACTCTTTCAGGAGAGGAAAGTAAATCTCTTCCTCTTTTCTTTGAGATGCTCAGTTGTGATGGTGGATGTATCAATGGCCCTGGATGTGTAGGCAAGACTGCTTCGGTCATCAAGAAGGTGGTGAATAGTAGATTCACAAGAAAACGACTTTCTATGATCGAGCATATGAACCGATCACAAAAAGTCTTCTCGTCATCGATCCAATGCACCTATGATTCTTCTTCCTTGGAGAATAAGATCCCTCAGAAACCAGCTGGATATGAGATAGAGCAAGCTTTACGGAAGCTTGGTAAAGCAGATGATTCTGAGAGACTTGATTGTGGTGGTTGCGGTTACAACTCCTGTAAGGAGTTTGCTTCGGCATATCTCGCACATATGGCAGAACCTGAGATGTGTGTCGCAAAGATGAGAAAACAGGCTCAAAGTAAAGTGGATATGCTCCTGAGGACTTTACCTATGGGGGTGGTCATTGTCAACAGAGATAACCGGATCATTGACTGTAATGCCCAGTTTCTCAATATGTTCTCGGAGATCACGTACGAAGCTGAAGATTACGAGTTAGGGAAGATCTCTGGTAGAGACCTTAAGACCTTTATCGATCTTGATTCTGATTTCGCACAGGTCTTTACCGGTTCTCATTCAGTCCGACATCAGAAATATGAGAGTTCTGAGAGAATCATAGAGATCACCTTATTCTCGATAGATGATAGACGGATGGCAGGGGCTCTGTTTCAGGATACCACAAAGATTACCAAGAATAGAGATGCAGTCATGAGAAGGGCAGAGGATGTCATTCAAAAGAACTTGCAGAGTGTTCAACAGATAGCCTCTCTCCTTGGAGAGAATGCCGCTGAGACTGAGATCATGTTGAGTTCTATGATAGATGTCTTTGAGAGTCCTGGAAGCTAGGGTATAGTTATGAAATATGTCGTTGATGCAGATTATGCACAATTCTATAAGTATCGTCATCGTATCGGTGGGGATGTATATCTTAGCTCGAGGAACCCCGAGAAGACACGTATGGTCTTTACTCTCTCTGATGGGTTGGGAAGTGGGGTTAAGGCAAATGTCTTAGCGAACCTAACAGCTCATATGGCAGAGAAACTATCTTTCAGTCCTCTTGATGCTGAGCATTCGGCTGGTATTATCATGAACACCCTACCAATCTGCAAAGAACGGAAGATCAGCTATGCCACATTCTCTATTGCATCTCTTACTTTTGATGGTTCACAGAATATAGCAGTTCAACTCACGGAATATGATAATCCCTCAGCTATCCTCTTCGATGGTGATGAATCAAGATCGATCAAGAAACAGAGAATGACCCTAGAACGAAAGGGAGCCTTCAAAGATGAACATATCTATACTTCAGAGCTGACGCTCTCTAATAGACAACGATTAGTTTTTTTTACTGATGGTGTCACTCAAGCTGGACTGGGGACTCCTTTATATCCTTTAGGGTGGCGAAAAAGCGCTGTCAGTGAATTCATTCAATCTGTTTTGAAGAAAGACCCTACGATATCCTCAAAGGTGCTAGCTGATACTGTTATAAGGAAAGCTAAGAGTCTAGATGGTGGTATCCCTCGTGATGATATCACCTGTGCAGTAATCAGTGTAAGGCAACCGAGAGACTTGATCATTGCTACAGGTCCTCCTATCGAACCTCTGCATGATAGTCTACTCGTAAAAAAAGTCATGTGTTTTGAGGGGAAGAAAATTATATCTGGTGGTACTACGGCTCAGATATTTTCACGTGAACTTTCAGAGACTGTATCAGTTGATCTATCGAGCTGGGATGCAAAGATTCCTCCTGCATCAGCGATGGAAGGTGTGGAACTCGTTACTGAGGGAATGCTCACGTTGAACCAAGTCGCTCATGAGTTAGAACAACAGACCCCAATCGAATCAATGCCGGACCATGCAGTAAAGTCTTTCCTTGAGTTGCTCCAAGTGAGTGATAGAGTCTTCTTCATTGTTGGTACAAAGATCAATGAAGCTCATCAGGATCCGAGTATCCCTTTTGACATTGGGATAAGAAGAACGATCATACAGAGAATAAGAAGAGCTTTGGAGGATGTCTGTCTCAAAGAGACATCTATCGAATATATCTAGGGAGAAGAGGATGGAACCAATTTCTATTGAGATATGTACAGGTACTGCCTGTTTTGTTATGGGAGGAGCGGACCTTTTGTTACTCAATGATGAACTGCTCCGAATATGGGCACCACATGATATCTCACAGAAGGAGATAGACAAAGTGCTAGTGATAAAAGGGAAAACGTGTACCGGCCATTGTAGAGTCCCAGGGATGAGACCTCCTTTTGTGCTGATTGATGACGTGCTGATCGGTGAGGCAACGATCAGTATGATCGCAGAAGTGGTACTTCCAGGGGTACAGAAACGTCTAGGAAGGACACCTGACAAGGAAAGATCATGTTGACATCGAAGAATCAATATACCTACCTAAGAAGAGAACTTGCGACAAATGTTCTGAGGCTGCATAGGGAGGGGGCCTTAGAGACCGAGATTGATAAAGTCCCAGTCTCTATGATCCCTCGAGATCATGACCATTCGCGGTGCTGTGTCTACAAGGATCGAGCGATGATCAGAAGTCGTCTACTCTCTTTGATGGGGGTTGCCCTCGAAGAGGATGATGAGTACACACCTCTCAGTTCATATGCTCATAAAGCTCTTAAACAGGAAGTTACCCCTTTCCCAATCCTGACGATCATCAAAGAGGGGTGTAGTTCCTGTACGAAGAGCAGGTATCAGGTGACCGAGCTTTGTAGAGGGTGTCTTGCAAGACCCTGTAAGACAAATTGTCCTAAAGATGCTATCAGCTTTATGAATAATAGAGCTGTGATTGACGAAGAGAAGTGTGTGAATTGTGGAAAGTGTATGCAGGTTTGCCCCTTCAGTGCGATAAATTATCTACCTGTACCTTGTGAAGATGCCTGTCCAGTCAATGCGATCAGTAAAGATGACTATGGCCAGGTCCATATTGATTGGGATGCCTGCATCGATTGTGGTAAGTGTTCACGGGCTTGTCCCTTTGGTGCTATCGTAGAGAGATCTCAGATCTTGCAAGTAGCTCAGAGGTTACTCTCGGATAGGTCAATTACTGCATTGGTCGCACCGTCGGTTGATGGACAGTTTCCTGGTAGCCTCAAACAGATTCTGTCTGGTATCAGAAAGATCGGATTCACTCATGTCATCGAGGTGGCAGAGGGGGCTCAGATCACAGTAGAGCAAGAGGCTCAAGAACTGTTAGATAGAAGAGGTGAAGGGGTTTTCATGACCACCTCCTGCTGTAGTGCATATGTTTCCTGTGTTGAGAAACACCTCCCTGATCTGAACGATAGGATCTCCCATACACGTAGTCCGATGTCCTTCTGTGCTGAGCAGGCTAAACTTGAAGATCCAGAGACTTTCACTGTCTTTCTAGGCCCATGTATCGCGAAGAAACAAGAGGGTGCGATCGATCCCTATGTGGATGCAGTGCTTACATTCGAGGAATTAGCCGCCTTTTTTGTCGCAGCTGATATCGATACCCAAGAAGAGCCAGAAGATGATACTAGGCTACAGGGACTTCCTCGAGTATTTGCCGTATCTAGTGGAGTGAGCACTTCGATCAAGAGTCGTTTATCTGAGCATGAGGATATTATATATGAACAGATAGATGGTATTGATCGCAAGAGAATTCGTTTGATGAAAAGCTGGAAGAAGAGACCTCCTGCTGCTGATCTTGTTGAGGTCATGTGCTGTGAGTCCGGTTGTATCGGCGGCCCCGGATGTATAGCTGATCCTAGGTTGACAAGAAGACGTTTCTCCTAATATAAAAAGCCGGATCGACCTAAGGTCGGATCCGGCAGTTCAGTTGGAAAAAACAATCAAGCTGTAGGCTTATACGATGGCATTCATAACAAAAAGCACTACTGCACCAACGACTGAGAGGGAAAGAACAGCACCAAACCAGTGCCATAGCATCTCTTTGACATCTGTAAGACCTGTAGTTCTGTTTACTACCCAGAAATAACTATCGTGTAGGTTTGTGATTCCTATTGATCCGATACAACAGGCAAGTCCTGCCATATAAGGATTGATTCCAGGCATAGCTAAGAGGATTGGAGCTGAGATAGAACCTGCCGTCAACATACCAACGGTAGCGGAACCCGTAACAATCCTTAAAAGGAACGCCATGAGGTAGGGGAGCACGATTCCTGGGATATTTGCATCAACTAAGGTCTGAGCGATTGCATTTCCTGCACCACTGGCTTTGAGGACTGCCCCTAAGGCACCACCAGCACCGGTCACAAATACGATAATACCTGCATGTTTGATAGAGTTATCAAGGATTTCAACAACCTCTTTTCTATCCATCTTCCCTGCTAGACCATAGATTGCAATCAGAAGACCTATACCTACTGCTACAATAGGATGGCCTAAGGTTGCAACGATCGATTTGAAAGTACCTTCGAACCCAACCATATTTCCTACCGTATTCAAAAGGATGAGTAATATAGGGATCAGAATCGGCGCAAAGGCGATAAAAGTTCCAGGAATATCATCTTCATCGATCTCTTCAGTAACAGCAAGTTCTTCAGCGGTATAGGGCCTATCGATGAGGACAGAAGAATCATCAGGACTCGGTAACTTGAAGAGTCTTTTTCCGATCCACTTTGCATATAATAGTCCAGAGATCGTTATAGGAATCGCTGCGATCAAACTATAAAGCATGAATATACCAATGTCCAAGTGAAAATAATTTGTAATAGCAAGGGGACCTGGTGTTGGTGGTATCAGTGAATGTGTGACAAGAAGAGCTGTACCTAACGCACAACTGATGGTGGTCAAGGACCTACCGGTATTTCTCGATAATGATTTAGATAATGGAGATAATACAACAAATGCTGAATCACAGAATACTGGAATTGAAACGATAAAACCAGTAATCATCATTGCGACATCTTCTTTTCCTTTCCCCAGTAATTTTATAAAAGACAGAGCCATCCGTTTTGCGGCTCCACTTACCTCAAAGATCGCTCCCATCATGACACCGAAGCCAATGATGATCCCGATACTTCCCAAGGTTCCACCGAAACCACTTTTTATTGCTCCAAGCACTTCAGCTGAAGGCAGACCCGCTACTAATCCAGCTGCTAACGCACCTATGATCATAGCAGGGAATACGTGAATTTTCGTACGTGTTACCATGTAGAGAATCAACCCGATAGCAACCACTAGCCCAATGACGACTCTAATGACATTAACATCACCCATCTTTCTATACACTCCTTTTTTTATAAGGATTACCCATAATCTATTCATGAGTATTCCTAGTATACCTGAATTTAAATAACTGGTCCTAAACAATAGAAATCCATTGATTTCGTATACTTTATTGCTTCACCTTTACTTGTTTTGCCAGAAGCCACTTCTAAGAGCATCTGGAATACCTCTTCACCAACCTCTTCTATCGATCTTTCACCCGTTACGATTTTTCCCGCATTCACGTCCATATCTCGACTCATTCGGTCATAGGTGATGGGATTTCCACAGATCTTGATTACCGGGACCACTGGGAAGCCTTGAGGAGCTCCTCGCCCGGTAGAGAAGAGGATGACTTGAGCTCCTCCCACTGCCATGCCTGAAAGAAGTTCGATCTCTCTTCCGGGAGAATCTTTGATCCAAAGGCCCTTTCCTGAAGGTTTTTCTGTATAACCGATTACACCCTCAATAGTCTTAGTTCCCGATTTGACGATGGCACCTAATGATTTTTCTTCTATAGTACTTAAACCACCTTCAATATTCCCCGGAGTAGGTTGACCTTTTCTCATATCAACACCGATAGCCTTTGCTCGAGCTTCCATCTCATCAACGATTCTACCTATCTCTGAAGCAACAAAATCGTTCTTGGCTCTTCTTTGTAGGATGTGTTCAGCACCGATGAACTCAGTTGTCTCACCAAAGATGACGGTCCCTCCAAGATCAACGATCTTATCTGCTACATACCCGATTACAGGATTTGAAGCCACTCCGGAAGTGGTATCTGAAGCTCCACACTTGATACCCATGACAAACGTTGAGAGGTCAACTTCTGTTCTTTGATACCCAGAAATCTTAAGGACTAACTCTTGCGCTTTGTCGATGCCTGCCTGGATAGCAGCACTTGTTCCACCTAGTTCTTGGATGTTTATTCTCTCAACAGGTTTTCCAGTCGCTATCAGGGCCTGTTCAAGCCTATCTGTATCAACACCTTCACAACCAAGGCTTACGATCAATGATGCACCGACATTTGGATTCTCTCCAACTTTGATAAGACAGTCTGTGATTCGTTCAAGATCAGGAGGAGTCTGACAACAACCTTGGTGATGGATGATTCCTTGGGTCTGAATCGTGTTCTGAACGATGCTTTCAGCAACTTCATTCGCACAAACGACAGAAGGGATGATTGCAACATGATTTCTACTTCCGACACTTCCGTCTTTTCTTACGTATCCCATATATGAATTCATTTTGCTGCTCCTTCTTTGTCCCAATCCCCACGGCCTCGAATACTGTCGATATTTTGAATATGCACATGTTCGCCGAGTGCAATCGGTATTGTTGCAATCCCTATTTCCTCACCGTATTTAGTAATCTGTTGTCCAACTGCTATTTCAATTAATGCGATCTTATGACCATAGGGGATATCTTGGAGAACTGTTAAGGGGAATCCCTTTCCAGCCTTATCCAAGATGGTCACAATATCACCTGAGGTAGCTGTTCCGAATAACGTGGCGACATTATCATTGTCATGATTCTTAATGGCTCGTATTTTTTCACTCATTTTTCTTCTCTCCTTATGATGATTCCGACCCCATCGGGAATGACTGCTATAGAAGCATTCTTGCCTTTTAACTCAAGAGCTTTTGTAACGGCATCCTTGATGGTCTCGGTATAAATAAAATTCATTCTTTCTACTTGGGATCTGTCTAAACCATCGGTCACTAGGATGATGGAATATTTCAGTAGTGCATCTGAGAACCGCTGTGCACACCACTGTTCAGAGATCGTCTGTTCTGGTGGGGTACTGAGAATTCTTTGTAGAAGTTCTTTAGATGGTGCAGATAGCATGAGGTCTCCGAAATTATCACCACCTAACCCGTCGATGCATGAAGCTGCTAAAATGATTACACCTTCTTCCTTTACACAGGAAAGGGCGGCATCAAGACCTTTTGGACATTGGTAGAGATTCTGATCTAGAGGATATCCTCCATTAGTAGTGATCACGATGTCTGCTGAGACTTTATCAATCCCACAACGTCTCATTAAGCTTTCAGCACCTGTTCGATGAGCCTGATCTACATCTCCACAATAAGCTTCAATGACCTTTTTGTTCTCATCTAATAGTACGTTCAAGATAAATGATAGATTTGCCAATCTTGCGGCTTGGATCATATCCTCATGAATGATATTCCCATCGAGTATTCCAGTCACTGAGAGAGGGTGTTTGATCGCTGATGCACTGTGATTTATATTTACACAGTCTTGTGATGCCACTCCCGGGAGTACACTCTTTCTTCCTCCGGAGAAGCCTGCAAAGAAATGGGGTTCTATGAAGCCCTCTGAGATCAATAGATCACATTCTATAGCCAAGGTATTGATCTCACACTTACTACCTGAAGGAAGGGTTCCAAGATCAGTAAAGGCATTCTTGTCGAATGCATTATGATTGATCAGTCTTTCATTAGTGAAAATGTCCAGTCCGAATTTAGCAACCTTCTCCTCATTCGTCATTCCCCGATGTAATCCTGTTGCAATAAGAATGGTGATGTCAGCCTGGGGATTACCTTTACGAACCTCCTCAAGGAGTAGCGGCATGGTGATACTACTTGGGACTGCTCTTGTATGATCACTGGTGATGATCACGACTTTCTTCTTATTGTGAGCAAGGATGTGAAGAGGGGCTGTATCGATTGGAGAGGCCAGAGACTTCTTGATGATCTCTATCTCTGACAGCTCTATTTTTTGATGAGAAGGTGGTAACTCTAATACGGCAACCAGATTCTTGGAAGGTATGTCTACCCCGATAGTACCTGTCCCATATGCTAGCTCAATTCTTTTCATTATTCATTCCTGTCTATGTATTATGTGTTATGTATACATTATACATAGACGAGATTGCATGTCAAATTTTTTTTATTTTTCTTCAGATGCTAATTTTGGGTAGGAGTTTATCTCGTGGATAGGTGTTTGAGAATTTCTTCTTTTGCTAGAGAAAGGTGTGTTTCACAAGCAATAAGTGCCTGTTGTTTGTTTTGTGAAAGGATCCCTTCTATGATTTTAGTGTGTTCATCAACAGATTCATAAAACCGTTTCTCTCTTGAGAGAGCGAGAATCCTAAAAGGACTTATCATCATAGATACTTTATCGAGAGCTTCATGTATCACATTATTTCCTGATTCACTGACTATGTAATTATGAAATTCAGCATCAATTAGTAGATACTCATTCATCTGTACGAAATTGGCGGTATCTTTGAATCTATCCCTGAACCGAATAAGATTTTTTTCCATATCTATTGTCATATGATCACAGATCTTTTCGATAGCGAATTTTTCAATGATCAATCTGAATTCATAGGATTCAATGATCTCTCGATCAGAGAATCTTCTAACACAAACACACTTGTTTGGAATACTTTCGAGAAGTCCTTCCCCCACAAGTTTATTGATTGCGTTTCGAACGGGTGATCTACTCACATTGAGTTTTTCTGCGATCTGTACTTCCTGAATACGTTCACCTGGTTGTAAAGATCCATTCAGGATATTCTCTTTCAACACTTCATATACTTGATCTTTGATAGTGGAGATGATTTTCCCCGTCTTTAAATTCATGGGACTAGGGTAATTCAAAAAAGATAGATATGCAAGGATTAACCACTAAAGAAAACAGAGCGTACATTTTTGGGGGATGTACGCTCTGAAAAGGTATGGGACTATATTATGTTATAGAAATCATACAGGATTCGGGGTTGCATGATCTATTTTCCATTATAGGCTACCATATAGATCGCTTTAACATCCTCTACTGTAGGCGTCCCTGGATTCGTAAGGGTACAGGGGTCTGCAAGAGCATTCACACTCATTCTATCAAGAACAGTATTGAACTTCTCTTCTGAGAAATCTACCTCATCACAGGTCTTGAATGTTTCAGGTATATTTAGCTTTGCATTTAGTGTTCGAATCTCAGCTTCAATACAATCGATTCCAAGTAGTTCCTCTACCTGAGCATAGGCATCAGTGAACTGCTTGTTGAATTCGATGATATAGGGAAGGAGGATGGCATTTGCTAGACCATGAGTCACACCAAACTCTCCACCAATCTTATGAGCGAGAGAGTGTACTAATCCGAGTGACGCATTGGTAAAAGCCATTCCTGCAAGGGCTGAAGCATTATGCATAGCAGTCCTCGCCTCCATATTCTCAGGAGCTGAATAGGCAGTCTCCAAGTTTGCGAAGACCAGTTTAATAGCCTCTACTGCATAGGGAGATGTAAAAGAGGTAGCGGCTATCGAAGCAACGGCCTCAACGGCATGCGCCATGACATCCATTCCTGTGTTTGCGGTGATATGAGCTGGCATCTTCATTGGAAGTGCCGGGTCGAGGATAGCGAGGTCTGGAACCATCTCACCTGAGACTATAGGGTATTTGATATGAGCTGCAGTATCTGTGATTACAGAGAATGCGGTGATCTCAGAGGCCGTACCACTAGTTGATGGGATAGCGATGAACTTCGCCTTGTTTCTTAAGGTAGGCATGCTTCCCGGTGTGATGATGTCTTCAAAAGATAGTTCAGGGTGTTCATAGAAGCACCACATGACCTTTGCGGCATCTAAAGCAGATCCACCACCAATAGCGATTATCCACTCTGGTTCAAAGGCGAGCATCTCTTCAGATCCTCTTCTGACTGTCTCTACTGATGGATTTGGTTCTACTCCATCAATGATGGCAGTTTCAATTCCTGCCTTCTCCAATAGGCTCTTAGCTTCATCAAGGAAGCCGAACTTTTTCATTGAGTTACCACCAGTGACTAATACTGCCTTCTTGCCGGTAAGTTCTGAAAGTTTAGCCAGGGACCCTTCGCCATATACGATATTTCTTGGAACAGAGAATGCATTAACACTCATAGTGTCCTCCCGTTAATATTTAATAAGTAAATTTATATCGATAAAAATATATCTTGTCAAGCAGGTTTTAAAACTTTTTTAAAGAGAGACCTTAATAAGATATATTCTTGTTGACAAAAGCTTCCCGTTTCACGATAGTATTCCTATAGGCTATGATGGAGACGAGTAGAGAGCTGTGAATTCGGTTAAGAGAGAACATCCCTAGGCTGGAAGATGTTTGGATGAGCACTTTTGAAAACCCCTCCTGAGCTTCGGACCGAAATCCCATAAAGGTGAGAGTAGACTGCGACGTGATCTCTGCGTGAATGAGTAAATTAAGAGCCTTTTGGTATTCCATTAAGGAAGTAAGGTGGAACCGCGGAGCGGTATAGAGAGAACCTTTATACGTTTCGTCCTTACACATGTTCTCTGTTACAATGTATCAGATGTGCGTTTGTGTATAGGACGTCTGGTATAAGGGTTTTTTTTATTTGACCAGAAGGAGTAGATTATGGCAAAAGATAACGATGAGAAATTACATAAGATCCGTCATTCAATGGCTCATGTGATGGCTGAAGCTGTTTTGGAGATGTTCCCTGCAGCACAGATAGCTATTGGACCTTCGATAGATAATGGGTTCTATTATGACTTCGACCTTCCTAGACAGCTTATACCCGATGACCTCGAAGAGATCACTTCTCGAATGAAGAGGATCATTGGAGAGAAGAAAGAGTTCGTTCGAAAAGTCGTCACCCGTGCAGAGGCACAGGAGATGTTCGCAGATCAGGTTTACAAACTCGAACTTATCAAGGCTATCCCTGAGGATGATGAGGTGTCAGTTTATAATCAGGGAGCTTTTACTGACCTCTGTAGAGGTCCGCATATGGAATCGACACAGCAGTTGAATCCTCAGGCTTTCAAGCTTCTTTCTATAGCTGGAGCCTATTGGAGAGGGAAAGAGACCAATCCAATGCTCACAAGAATCTATGGTACCGCTTGGGCAAACCCAAAAGAATTGAGACTCTATCTGAAACATCTCGAAGATGTCGAGAAGCGAGATCATAGGAAGCTAGGAAAAGAACTAGATCTGTTCTCATTGCATGAAGAGGCTGGTCCAGGACTTGTCTATTGGCATCCTAAAGGTGCAAGAATCAAGCTGGCGATCGAAGACTTCTGGAGAGCAGAGCATTATAAGAATGGCTATGAGATGGTCAGTACTCCTCATGTAGGAAAATCATGGTTATGGGAGACTTCTGGACACCTCGATTTCTATAAAGAGGGAATGTATCCGGCTATGGTCATGGATAAGGCCGACTATTATGCAAAACCAATGAATTGCCCTTTTCATATCATGATCTACAACAATACAAAACATTCCTACCGAGATCTCCCCTGCAGATGGGCTGAACTTGGGACTGTTTATAGATACGAGAATTCGGGCGCGCTCCATGGACTCTTGCGAGTTCGAGGATTTACTCAGGATGACGCTCATATCATATGTACTCCTGAACAGATGGAAGGTGAGATCCTAGAAGTATTGAGATTTTCACTATTTATGCTCAGATCCTTTGGTTTTACCGATATCAGTGCCTACCTCTCTACGCAACCGGAGAAGAGTGTAGGAGAGAAGTCCAAATGGGATGCTGCTACAGAGTCCTTAAGAAAGGCTATTGAGGCTGAAGGGTTAGAATACCAGGTTGATGAAGGTGGTGGAGCATTCTACGGACCGAAGATCGACTTGAAGATCAAAGATGCTCTTGGAAGACAATGGCAACTTTCGACTGTGCAATTCGACTTCAATCTCCCTGAACGATTCAAGATGACCTTTGTGGATACTGATGGTGTGGAGAAACAACCCTTCGTGATCCATAGGGCTCTACTTGGTTCGATCGAGAGATTCTTCGGAGTACTCCTCGAACATTATGCCGGGGCATTCCCTCCATGGCTTGCAGCTGAGCAGGTGAGGATCATACCTGTCGCTGAACCATTCAATGATTATGGTCAGAAGATAGAGATGCTCTTGAAAGAGGAGGGGTTCAGGGTCTCAGTTGATCTGAGTAATGATAGAATGAATGCTAAGATTCGAAAGGCTCAGAAAGAGAAGATTCCCTATATGCTCATCCTTGGAGAGAAGGAAGCTGAGAATAACGCCGTTTCCTGCCGTTATCGAAGCGGAAAACAGGAGAATGGTATACCTGTTACTGACTTTGTTGAGTTTCTGCAGGAGAAAGTTGAGAAGAAAGAGGACTTATAATCCTCTTAGCATGAGGCAATATGGAAGGGATAGAACTATTAATACAGTCCCATATGACACTAGCTCCCTATCTGATCTTTGTCCTGCTTCTTATTGCAGGAGCTAATGTCCCCATATCTGAAGACTTGCTGAATATAGCAGCAGCATCTCTTGCTGCTGCTCATCCTGAGATGACCCTGCAGTTAGCTTCCGCGGTATTGTTGGGAGCTTATGCAGGAGATCAGGTCTCTTACTGGTTCGGCAGGGTCATTGAACCAGTTATAGAAAACAGATTCTATCGAAGATCACAGTACTCCCCATCAAGAGAAAGACATTATATCAGATACCATAGACGCAGATCCTGGATAAAAGATCATTCGCAGAGACATCCTGCTCTCCTGTTGATTGTCGGTAGGTATCTCCCCTTCGGATTTAGGAATATTCTTCATATGAGTGTAGGATTCGTGAGAATCCCCTATATAACCTACCTCCTGTATGATATTCTTGGAGTTGCTTTGACCACAGGCCTGTTATTCTTCACTGTTCATCATTATGGATCGACTGCCACGTCTGTTTTGGGGGTTTTCAAGTATTCAGTGATTATCTTTGTTGTTTTGGGAACTTTTGGTTATATTATCTGGCAGAAAGCTATGAAATCACAGGAGTGATATATATGGAAAAAGAATCCAGTTGGGATATCCTATATCAGATAGATAAGGAACTCGTGCTGCTTGAGCAAACAGCAGCATTATTAGAATGGGATGAAGAGACGCAGATGCCCCCTGATGGTATCGATGGGAGATCAGAACAGATCTCTTTGCTTAAGGGGTATATTCATGATTTGAAGTCATCTGCAGAGATGGGGGCTGCCCTCAGTGCGATTGAAGAGGGCAAACTAGCTGTCACAGATGCTCAGAGAGCTTTAATTAGGATCTATCGTAAAGAGTATGATGATGCGGTCAAGGTGCCAAAGTCATTGATCCTACAGCTGAGTGATGCAGAGTCGAAAGGACAGAATGCCTGGGTCTTTGCTCGAAAGAATAATAATTTCAAAGAGTTCGAACCCTATCTGGAGAAGATCATAGAACTTAAAAGGGTCTATGCTGATACTGTGGGGTATATAGATCATCCCTACAATGCATTATTGAATCATTATGAGCCAGGAATGACGGTAGCAAGAATAGATGCCTTGTTTACCCCTTTGAAGCATGAGGTCGTCTCGTTAATGGATAAGATCAGAGCATGCGAAACTATTGATGATTCATTTCTCTATAAGAAATATCCCAAAGAAAAACAGGACCGTTTTGGAAGAGAAATACTTCATGATATGGGCTTTGATTTTCAACGTGCTCAGATGTGTGAAGCGGTGCACCCCTTCACTACGACTGTTGGCGCTGATGATGTACGGATCACAACACGATATGATGAACCTTCAGTGAGTTCACCACTCTTCAGTACTATACATGAGGGTGGACATGGATTATATGAGTTGGGCGCTTCCAACAGCAAGACGCGAGGAACAGCCCTTGGAGAGGGAGTCTCGATGGCAATCCATGAGAGTCAGTCAAGATTATGGGAGAATATCATCGGAAGATCCGATGCCTTCTGGACGCACTACTTCCCAATCTTCAAAAGGTTATTTCCCGAACAGTTGGAGGGGATATCTAAAGAGAGCTTTGTTAGAGGTGTCAATAAGGTTGAATCCTCCTTTATCAGGGTGAACGCCGATGAGGTGACCTATAATCTTCATATAATCATGCGTTATGAGCTTGAGAAGCAGCTTATCGAAGGTTCTCTAGCCGTGAAAGATCTTCCAGAGGCCTGGAATACTCTATCGGAAGAGTATTTAGGAATAATCCCAGATGGTCCTCAGAACGGGGTGCTTCAGGATATTCATTGGTCAGCGGGATTGATTGGGTACTTTCCTACCTATGCATTAGGAAATCTCTATGGAGCACAGATCTATCATGAATTGGTTAAACAAGTACCTGAAACTGTGACTCAATTCTCTGAAGGGAATCTCAATGATGCCTCTCTCTGGTTGAACCGAGAGGTATACCTCAAGGGGAGTATCTATACCCCAGAAGATCTATTGAAAATGATCACTGGGCAAGAACTTGACTCCTCCTATTTTATCGAATATCTCTGGTCAAAATATAAAGCCATTTACAAGTGGTAAGGAGCTTCTTATGAATATACCGAATAAGATTACTGTGAGTAGATTGTTTATGGCACCTCTCTTCTTCATTATATATTTCTTGCCACAATGGACTGGGGTAGACCAGACTTTAATGACTTGGTTGTTGATCATAGTCTATATTCTCATTGAGGGAAGTGATTTGCTTGATGGGATAATTGCACGAAAATACCATATGGTCACCGATCTGGGGAAGGTTCTTGATCCTTTCTCTGATGTCTTGAGTAGGATGACATACTTTGTCTGTCTCGCTTTCTCATCGATCATGCCGTTATGGGTATTCCTTATCATTCTGTATCGAGAACTGGGTGTGACTTTCCTTAGGATGATACTCATGGGAGAGGGTGTTGCTATGGCAGCCTCTATCTGGGGAAAGTTCAAAGCGGTCCTTTATGCGATATCTGCTATCTTGGGGATTCTTTATTCCGTACTGATACGTATGGTCGAAGGGGCACCTCGGTGGTTAGCTATTTATGGAACGGTATTGCCCTATATCTTTATTCTTGCAGCAGTAGCATCAGTACTCTCATTTCTCAGTTATTTGAGAAATGCGATTCCGAAACTCTCTGGGATGACAAGGTAGCGTTCTGGTATGAGACATATTACCGAGATCCCTAAAATAGAACTTCAAAAGATCAAATTCCTTCTGACAGATGTCGATGATACGATAACTACTGAAGGGAAACTCCATTCTCAGACTCTGAAGGTCCTATGGAGTCTTCATGAGTCAGGAATAACTATTATCCCGGTTACTGGTGGATCAGCTGGTTGGGCTGACACCTATATTCGTCAATGGCCGATCGACGCTGTGATCACAGAAAGCGGTGCTCTGGCATATTATACTGAAGTTGATCAAAGAAGGGGGACCTTCTATCATCCGAGTATAGAGAAAGAAGGGTATACCCTTAAGGCAGAGAGATTGGTCAATAGAGTCTTGCAAGAGGTTCCAGGCAGTAAACTATCCTCTGATCAATTTTGTAGGGTATTTGATATCGCCTTTGATCATCACAGTGAACCCCCTTATCTTGAGAAAGAGAAAATCGATTCGATAATAAAGATCTGTGAAGAGGAGGGCGCCTCTTATGGTGTATCCTCTATACATGTGAATTGCTGGTTCGGAACCTATGACAAACTCGACATGGTTAAGCTGTTCATGGAAAGCTATTACCATATCAGTCTAGAGGAGTTGCGTAATTGTGGTGTCTATTGTGGAGATTCTAGCAATGACATTCCCCTGTTTCAAACCTTTCCACTTTCTGTTGGTGTAGGAGACCTCTTCTCGGCTGATTGGGATGAGAATGATCTCCCCTCCTATGGGTCACATGAGATTGGTGGGAAAGGCTTCTGCGAGTTTGCAGAACTTCTGATATCCGCTAAACGAGGTATTCAATCTTAATGCTTATATAGTAACATAATGTACATGTTTCTTTCTTTGTGGTCTCTCATGGGATGAAAAAAAAGGGGAAAAACAAATGAGGGTTGTTGACAATAGATTGTCGTTTTGGTATAACTACCGAGCGCACTGAGGGAAACACCTTAAGTGACGCACGATTTTTGACAGAGAAATAAGAAAAGTGAAGGATGAAGAATAGGAACCGTAAGGGTCCTTAAGTCAATTTAAAGATGAATTCGAAAGAATGAGTCAGCGAGGAGACAGGGGAAAAACAAGAAATGGTTATTAGCATCTTCGGATGCTATAAATAATATCATGGAGAGTTTGATCCTGGCTCAGAACGAACGCTGGCGGCGCGTTTTAAGCATGCAAGTCGAACGATATATACACTTCGGTGTATAGAAAGTGGCGAACGGGTGAGTAACACGTAGATAATCTGCCTCTGTGTTGGGGATAGCTCATGGAAACATGGGGTAATACCGAATACGATCTTTCTGCTAGCAAGGCGGGGAGAAGAAAGGAGCTACGGCTTCGCACAGAGATGAGTCTGCGGCTCATTAGCTAGTTGGTAGGGTAACGGCCTACCAAGGCAGTGATGAGTAGCCGGCCTGAGAGGGTGACCGGCCACACTGGGACTGAGACACGGCCCAGACTCCTACGGGAGGCAGCAGCTAAGAATCTTCCGCAATGGGCGAAAGCCTGACGGAGCGACGCCGCGTGAACGATGAAGGCCGAGAGGTTGTAAAGTTCTTTTCTCTGGGAGGAATAACCATGGTAGGGAATGACCGTGGGATGACGTTAACAGAGGAATAAGCCCCGGCTAATTACGTGCCAGCAGCCGCGGTAACACGTGAGGGGCAAGCGTTGTTCGGAATCATTGGGCGTAAAGGGTGCGCAGGCGGTTATTCAAGCTTGATGTAAAAGACCCCAGCTTAACTGGGGGACTGCATTGGGAACTGGATGACTAGAGTATAAGAGGGGGAGTTGGAATTCCAGGTGTAGGGGTGAAATCTGTAGATATCTGGAAGAACACCGGTGGCGAAGGCGAACTC
>CAKZLE010000005.1 GCA_937125225.1 uncultured Spirochaetia bacterium | reverse complement strand
ACAGAGGTCTTGCCCAATTTCATTCTTTTCTACTTTTTTAGTTATTTCATATCACACAGATTTTATTCTAGAGCCATTATTCATGGGCAGGATTCTCCGTTTAGTGTGTTTTTGGTTAATTACACTTTAACAGAGGTCTTGCCCCATTTCATTCTTTTCTACTTTTTTAGTTATTTCATATCACACAGATTTTATTCTAGAGCCAAATAAAAACCTGAACTATTATAGTTCAGGTTTTGTTGAGCGTCCGATCAGAATCGAACTGACATCATCAGCTTGGAAGGCTGAGGTAATAACCATTATACGACGGACGCATTGTCGTATCGACAGGCATATTTATAACTGAAATATCTGGAAGCGTCAAGACACTTTGAGAAATTTTCTTTGACATGAGGCAATAAGTGTCATACACTAAACGTGGTAATACCACCAGCCTAGGAGAAGTCATGGATTTTGAAAAACTAAAGAGCAAGAGTCTGACCGAGACTTTCATTGAATATGTAGAGAGATTGATCATTTCAGGTGACCTTAAGGTAGGGGAGAAACTTCCGCCAGAGAGGGAGTTGGCTAAGCGCACGGGAGTCTCAAGACCCGTTGTACATGAATCTTTGGTTAAGCTAGAATCAAAGGGTCTCGTACAAATCAAACCTAGACATGGTGTCTATGTCAAAGACTATCGAACTTCAGGATCTTTAGAACTACTTGTATCGTTGATGAATTATGAGGGTAATGAGGTAGAACCTCATATCCTTATGAGCCTCTTGGATCTCAGAAAATTATTTGAATGTGAGATAGCCTCTTTAGCAGCTACCCATGCGACACTCGACGATCTTTCTAGATTAGAGGAGATCATTCAGCAAGAATCAGAAGTGCTAGAGGGATCGCCCCAAGAGATTGCTTTAATTGATTATAGATTTCATCATACGCTCGCTTTAGCTTCAGGTAATGTAATCTATCCCTTTATCATGAACTCATTTCGTCCATTGTATAAGATGATCCTAATTCGTTTCTATGCTAATAGTAAACATGTAAAAGAACTCTTTTCTTTCCACAGGAGAATCGTAGATGCTATTTTGGCTCAGGACTCAGAGCAGGCCTTGTCCTATATGATGGAACTTCTTGAGAGAAGTAGATCCTACCTCGAAAGTGTGATGTGAGATGAATAATAGGGTAGACCGATTACAGAATACTTTGAATAGGAAGTTCACAACAAAGATAGAGTGTTCCCAGATAAATGATTCAATTCGACTAGAAGGTGATCTAGATACTCTTTCCGATTGGTTATCCGCAGGTTATCTGGCTGCAAAAGATTTTGGTTATAAGGTCATTAATGATATTACAATCTCTGGAGTAGGACCTACTTCAGAACCACGATTAAAAGAAAAGACACAAAGACTCAAGAAGAACACTTATGATGTCCTTATCATTGGAGGAGGTGTCATCGGCGCTTCGGTCGCAAGAGAGTTAAGTCGATATAAAATCTCAGTCTGCAACCTCGAAAAAGAATCTGATGTTGCTTGTCATACCTCTTCAAGGAATGACGGGATGATCCATCCTGGCTTTGCTGCATCTCCGGGGACTCTCAAGGCAGAACTCAATGTTAAAGGGAATCGAGCCTATTCGCAGATCTGTGAAGAATTACAGGTCCCTCTATCTCGACCAGGATCATTAATGTTGTTAAAAAGCCGTTTATACCTTCCACTTATTCCCATCATGCTAGATCGTGCTAAAAAGAATGGTGTCGATGGTGAGGTGAGATTTCTATCAAAACGAGAGGTGAGAAGATTAGAACCAAATCTATCTGATGACCATTTTGGGGCTATGAACTTTCCCTCTGCAGGGCAGTTATCCCCCTATGGTTTGACGATAGCCTTAGCAGAACATGCGGTTCAGAATGGGGTCGATATAAACTTTAATACCGAAGTTCTCGAGATTCAGAGGGAGCAAGATAGGATCGAGGCAGTTAGAACCAATAATGGAATGATTCACTGTAAGGTCCTTATAAATGCAGCTGGGTGTTGGAGTGATAGAATCGCGGAGCTTGCTGGAGACAGATATTTCTCGCTACACTTCCGGAAAGGTGTCGACTGTATTCTTGATAAGGCTTTAAGTGAAGAACAGACAATGATCGCAGCAAATCCAATACTCTTCAAAACACACGCCTCTCATTCAAAAGGGGGAGGTATCGTTCCCTGTGTTGAAGGTAACATACTCATTGGACCTACAGCACAAGAGATATTCAGTAGGGATGATTATGCGACTCATCTTGAAGATTTTGATGCTCTGTTCAAGATTATGTCCTTGAATAAGAGATTTAGTAAGAAAGATATCATAACTTACTTTGCGGGTATTCGTTCTTGTAGTTGGAATGAGGATTTTATTATAGAAAAATCTCCTGTTTTAGAGAATATGATCCATATTGCTGGAATACAATCTCCTGGTCTTGCATCTGCGCCTGCAATCGGCGAGAAGGTGAAAGGGATTGTTCTCAAGATATTGGGTGATGTCAATCTTGATCCAACCTACTCTCAATTCAGGAAAGTCACTCCAAACGTATCGCTTTTGAATCATGTAGATAAGACAGAGTTGCTTTTTAAAAGACCAGATTATGGGAATATAGTTTGCAGGTGTGAGAACATATCTGAGGGTGAGATAAGAGATGTTCTCAGAAGTAAGATTCCTCCAATGACTTTAGATGGAATCAAGAAGAGAACACGTTCTGGGAGTGGCAGATGCCATGGGGCTTTCTGTGCCCCTAAGATCCTCTCAATCATGTCCGATGAGTTGGGAATACCGATAGAGGACATAGAGAAAAATGGTCATGGTTCTCAGATTGTTATGGGAAAGACCAAGCAGGGGGGCACTCATGACTAGTGCCATGATGCAATCACAGATTCTAGTGATCGGTGCTGGGCCTGCAGGAATCGCAGCAGCTATAGCTGCCGATAGTAAAGGGCAATCTGTCATTCTTATTGAACGGGCTGAAAGTGCTGGTGGGATTCTTAATCAATGTATCCATGATGGTTTTGGCTCCATACGATTCGGAGAACAACTATGTGGTCCAGAATATGCTTATAAAGAGATAAAGAGATTAGAAGGTAGTTCTGTCATTGCCTATTTTCATACGACAATAACTGAGATAAGGAGAGAGGAAGATTTTTTTCTGATCGATGCAGTTTCCCCGAAGAAAGGTACGATGACCCTGAAAGTTGAGGCTATCATTCTGGCAACTGGCTGCAGGGAGAGAAGTGCAAGACAGATATTCCTTCAGGGAGATAGACCTTCCGGAGTATTTACTGCAGGATTAGCACAATATGTAATTAACTGCATGGGGTATCTGCCTGGTAAAAGATGTGTGATCCTAGGTTCAGGTGATATAGGACTGATCATGGCAAGAAGATTGACCCTTGAAGGTTCCTCAGTCTTAGGGGTCTACGAGATTCAGAATGAACCATCAGGGTTATCAAGGAACATAGTACAATGTCTCAATGATTTCGGGATTCCCCTACATTTAAGCAGGACCGTCATTGAACTTCATGGAAAACATCGATTAGAATCGGTAACTATCATGGATGTTGATGAGAATAGACAATTTATCAAAGGAAGCGAACAGATCATAACCTGTGATACCCTCATTGTCTCAGTAGGTCTCATCCCTGAACATGATATGGTGAGAGAACTTGGAATCAAATATGATCCTCATACCTCTGGTCCCATAGTAGATCAAACGTACATGAGTAATGTCCCAGGAATCTTTTGTTGTGGAAATGCTTTACATGTGAATGATCTTGTCGATTATGTGACTGAGAGTGGAGAGATTGCAGGAGATGCTGCAGTTGATTATCTCAATGGAATTATACCGAGGAAGAAGATTGAATTGATAATCGATCAATCGATCGGTTCTATAATACCGCAGACAATCTCACTCTCAGCGACAAAGACTTTTACCCTACCTTTATTCATCCGTAGTAAAAGAACCATGAGGAAGTCGATTCTCCGTATCACTAATGGTGGTAATGAGCTATTCACAAAAAGGTTTAATGTGGTCAAACCTCCTGAGATGATCCGAATCGATCTCTCCTGTGAAATCTCGAAGGTTCAAACAGACTTTCCATTCCTCATATCTATCAAGGAGGAACGTTCATGAGGCCTATAGAGATGATTTGTATCAATTGTCCACTTGGTTGTCAGTTGACGGTAAGCAGAAAAGCTGATGGAGCTCTAGAGGTGTCTGGTAACAATTGTGTGCGTGGTATCGAGTATGCCCACACCGAGTTGGAGAATCCTTTAAGGAGAGTAACCACCACTGTGAACTCCGGTTCAATGAAGGTTCCAAGAGTTAGTGTGAAAAGTTCTGAAAGTGTACCGGTGGAGGAGATCTTTTTGATTATGGAGAGAATTGAGGGGTTCAGACTTAATAGATCCTGTAAGTGCGGAGATATTCTCATAGATCATATTTCGGGTGATATTGATCTTATAGCGACTCAAGACTTCACTTTTAGTGAAGGGGAGGTGAAGATATGAAAGATCACTATGTCCTAACTATCGATTGCGGGACCCAAAGTCTCAGAGCGATGATATTCTCATCTAACGGAACCTTAGAGGCTATCAAGAAGATCGAATATGTGCCCTATCGAGAGACGGCCCCCGGGAGGGCTGAGCAGGATGCTGAAGTCTATTGGGATAGTCTCATCAAAGCTCTTTTATGCCTTCAAGAAGACTCTCCTGAGCTGTATGGAAGGATCGAAGGAATAGGGGTGACCACGCAAAGAGATTCTATGGTCTGTCTTGATTCAGAGGGTAAACCACTTCGAGATGCCATCATCTGGCTAGATCAAAGAAAGGCCCATAGAATCTATGAACCGGGTATTCTTATGAGTCAGGTCTATTCTTTCGTGGGTATGAGTGACACGATAAATAAGCTACAACGTGAAGGAAAGAGTAATTGGATAAAAGAGTTTGAACCAGATATCTGGGAGAAGACTGATTCTTATGTACAACTCTCAGGCTTCCTCAATAGGCGGATCACAGGTAGATCAGGTGATTCTACCGCCTCTCAAATAGGGCATATCCCTTTCAATTACAAAAAACAACGTTGGGCAACAAAAGGGGATATAACGGCTAAGTTATACCCAATCGATAGGAAGAAACTTGTTGAACTATATGCCCCCAGCGAGAAGATGGGAAGTGTATGTAAGAGATTCTCTGAGATCACGGGAATACCTGAGGGACTTCCTGTGATTGCCTGCGGTTCAGATAAGGGGTGTGAGACGATAGGTATGGGAGTTGTTGATAGTGATCGTGGCTCTTTGAGTTTTGGGACTACTGCTACGATACAAACGACTATGGATAGATATGTCGAACCTTTACGTTTCATTCCCGCATATCCTGCTTCTATCAAGGGCAAATACAATCCTGAGATTGAGATCTTCAGAGGATTTTGGATGATATCTTGGTTCAAGGAACAATTCGGCTTCAAAGAGGTTCAGGAATCTTTAAAAACAGGACGTTCACCCGAGGAGATCTTGAATACGATGCTTGATACCGTACCAGCAGGATCTATGGGACTTCTTACTCAGCCTTATTGGTCGCCAGCATTGAAGAATCCAACAGCTAAAGGTTCGATAATCGGTTTTGGTTCAGTTCATACTAAGGCGCACCTCTATAGATCGATGATTGAAGGTCTCTGTTTTGCCCTCTTGGGGGGGATGCATAAGATAGAGAAAGTCACTCATAGGCCAATGAAGGTCCTTACAGTATCAGGTGGTGCAAGCAGGAGTAGTGGTATCTGTCAGATCGCAGCAGATATATTCGGCCTACCGATTCTTAGAGGTGAGACCTCTGAGACTTCGGGGCTTGGGGCGGCTGCGATTGTAGAGACTGGAATCGGAACCTATAAGACTGTCGAGGATGCCGTTACTCATATGGTGAAGTATGCAGATACCTTTAAACCCGATCAGAAGAATCATGAGATCTATAAAAAACTCTTTGCAGTATATGAGAAGATCTTCCCTTCTTTGAGAGTCCTTTACCAGCAGATTGGTGAAATAACACATTATCCCGAAATCTAGGAGAAATATATGAGTAAGAAAGATAAGTTCATACCAAAATGGAGAGAGACCGCGCCAACTGAAAACACTTTTCGTTCGATCTTCAAGTGGGGGGACCCACTAGGTTTCAAACATCCAAACAGTGGTCTCTATGAAGCTCTCAAAGAGAACTTCGATCTTGATGATGGGGATTTCTCCTTGATGAGAAGTACTGGTGATGACTTAGTCACTATCTCTGATAACCAAAGATCTAAGCTAGAAGAGGTCCATCTATCCCATTTCAAAGAGCTCCTTGGTTCAGAGAATGTCTCGGTGGATGACTACCAACGTGTATTTCATTCTTATGGTAAGACTGTTGAAGAGGCTATGGAGTTGCGGGAAGGGGGTTCTCATGATCTAGTTGATGTGGTTCTGCATCCAAGAGATAATACAGATGTAGAGCAGATCGTACAATATTGTGATGTAAATAGGATACCGATCATTCCTTTTGGCGCAGGTTCCTCTGTTAATCTTGGAGTGAGTGCCCCGAAGGGTGGAGTATCACTTGTATTGAAGACTCATATGAATAAGGTCTTAGAAATCAATGAGATCAACAAGAGCGCTACTGTACAGGCAGGTATCAGCGGTCCCGAGTATGAGGATGCGTTGAATCATGCGAAAGAGAGATTCGGGACCTCTAAGAACTTCACTAACGGCCATTTTCCTCAATCCTTCGAGTTTTCATCGGTCGGAGGATGGATTGTTACCTGTGGGGCCGGGCAGGAATCTTCCTATTACGGTGATGCTATAGACCTTGTGATCTCTCAAAGTTGGATCACTCCACGGGGTAGTTTTAAGACAGAAAAATTCGTAGCTAGCGCAACAGGACCGAAGATCAATGATATCATGAAAGGAAACGAGGGGTCTTATGGCGTATTAGTAGAAGCAACCCTTAAGATATATCATCATACCCCTGAGACAAAGAAACCTTTTTCCTTTATGTTCCCTTCCTGGGAGGAGGCAAAGGCTGCTGTTAGGGAGATCTCTCAAGGTGAGTTCGGTATGCCTGGGGTTCTAAGACTCTCAGATCCAGAAGAGACGAGTATCGGGATGAAACTCTATCATATAGAAGGTACAGTCCTTGATACTGCTATCAAGCTACTAGGATATAAAGATGGGGAAAGATGTCTTTTTATTGCGAGAACAAATGGGGAAAAGGGCTTCTCAAAACATGTGAGAAGAAGGGCAAAGAAGATCTGTCGTTCCCACAAAGGACTCTCATTGACCGGTTATGCAGTCAAAAAATGGGATGAGGGTCGTTATAGAGACCCATATCTACGAGAAGACCTAGGTGATTATGGGATTGTCATTGATACTCTTGAGACTAGTGTGAATTGGGATGATTTAGAGAACATATACTCCGAGGTCAGATCTTTTGTGAAGAAGAGGGAAAAGACGATCTGTATGACTCATGCTTCTCATATGTATCAACAGGGTACGAATCTATATTTCATCTTCTGCGCCGATTTCAAAACAAGAGAAGAGTATAAGGAATTCCAGAGAGGGGTGATCAATGCAATCTGTGAATCAGGAGGTTCTCTTTCCCATCATCATGGTGTGGGGAAGATGATAGGGCCCTGGATGGAACGTTATCATGGTAGTGAACGTATGGACATTATACGGATGTTAAAAGAGCATTTTGATCCAAATCATATTATGAATCCCGGTGGACAAATGGGTCTTGATTAAAATCTCTGCTTATCTGATACTGTGCCTTCAGTCAGAAGTGGGTTCTGATGAATATCTTTGTGTTTAGGAAGTAATAGAATTATGGGAAAACGAGGAGAAGTCTTTTCAACTCAATTAGCTAATGATAAACGTACCTATTTCTTTAATGTTAAAGAAAATCGTTTTGGTGATCTGTTTATCAATGTAGTAGAAAGTAAGAAGAATGCTACAGATGGTTTCGAACGACAGTCAGTCATCATCTTTGAAGAGGATCTTAATGATTTTGTCAGAGAGTTCCAGAAAGCCGTTGACTTCGTTAAGAAAAAATCTTAAAGGATCTTCTATGAATAGGGGAGATTCCATGGGTAGAGCATAGTTCCTTATGCCGCTTTGTGGGATATCCTTTATGTTTTTCAAAGTCCCAACTATCATATCTATTTGCCATCTGTATCATCCAGGAATCACGTGCCTCTTTGGCGATGATGGAAGCAGCCATAATCTCCGGAAGTGCAGAGTCTCCTTTGATGATCGCAAACATCTGTATGGGAAGGGGGGGGAACTGATTTCCATCAACACATGCTATATAAGGGTGGATATGACCACTTCTAATGACCATGGCATCATATGCACGCCTCATGGCAAGTAATGAAGCTTGTAGGATGTTGATTGAGTCGATAGTACGTGGCGATGCCCAACCGAGTCCCCAACTTACCGACTGTTCTTTGATCAGTATATTCAGTTCAGCTCTCTTTTTAGGAGAGAGTTTTTTGGAATCCCGTAATCTATCTTTTGGAAAATCCTCCGGTAGAATAACTGCTGCTGCAGTCACCGGTCCTGCTATAGGGCCTCTACCGACCTCATCGAGTCCACAAATATAATCCATAGATTAAGCCTAACTGAATTATACAGTGTTGTAAACAAGTATCTTTTTAGATGTGTAGCGTCTCAGGAGTTCTTTAATTCTACTGTGATACTAAGAGAAAATGATGAAAATCATGGTTGTGATTTTTTGAGTTTATCTGCAATATCAGGATAAAGTGACATGATACAGTCTGGACAAATGGTATGAGTTATCTCAATGCCGGAATCAATTGCCGCTTTAAAATCAAATTCCACAAAATCACCAATTTCATCTTTCATTTTACGACAACTACAACAAGCAATGATACAATCTTTAAAGAGGTAGGGCTTTTTGACAATTTGATCACTCATAGTAGGTATCCTTATGTGAAAAACCTACTCAACACTCATTGATACTATTATAGCATTAAATTGAAGAAACGAAATATCTTTTTATACGAAATGTTCTTAGGATATAATTAAACCTTATTCCTATTAAAGCATCCTTTACAGATCTCTATGAAGCTTATGTGAAGCACACAATAAAAAGTATTGAATCTTATAGTTGTTTAACGATATATTATAAGCTATGAAAAAGAGACGATTAGTAACTTCAGCGCTACCTTATGTGAATAACATCCCACACCTCGGCAACCTGATTCAGGTTTTATCAGCCGATGTGTTTGCACGTTTCTGCAGAGAAAGAGGATATGAGACCCTCTATGTCTGTGGGACAGATGAATATGGAACAGCTACAGAGACAAGGGCACTCCAGGAGAATGTTTCTCCAAGAGAACTCTGTGATCATTATCATGTGATCCACAGAGATATCTATCAGTGGTTTAATATACAGTTCGATAAGTTCGGAAGGACCTCAGACCCTAAACAGACTGAGATCGTTCAGGCCATGTTCAAAGAGGTCGACGAAGCAGGTTATATCAGGGAGGCTGAGATAGAACAGCTCTACTGTAATCATTGTGAAAGATTCCTAGCTGACCGATATGTACATGGTACCTGTCCTCATTGTGGATATGAGGATGCTCGAGGGGATCAGTGTGAGAACTGTGGAAAACTCCTTGATCCGACTGATCTTATCCAACCCGCTTGTGGAGTCTGTGGTAATACTCCTCATGTGAAGAGTACAAGACATCTCTACCTGAACCTTCCTGCTATTCTTCCTAAACTTGAGGAATGGATGAATGATGCCTCGGTGAAAGGCTTCTGGGCAAAGAATGCAGTCCAAATGACAAAGAGCTGGATTCGAGACGGACTGAAGGAACGTTGTATAACGCGAGATTTAAAATGGGGTATTCCCGTACCAAAAGAGGGCTTTGAGAATAAGGTCTTCTATGTTTGGTTCGATGCTCCCATAGGATATATATCAATTACTGCGACCCATACTGATGATTGGGAATATTGGTGGAAGAGACCTGAAGAGGTCGAACTGTTTCAATTTATTGGAAAGGATAATATTCCGTTCCATACCGTAATCTTTCCATCGACTCAGTTGGCTACTCAAGATGATTGGACCATGTTACATCATATGTCATCTAGTGAGTACCTGAACTATGAGTCGGGTAAGTTCTCTAAGAGTAAAGGGCTCGGAGTCTTTGGGAATGATGTTAAAGATACTGGGATCCCTGCAGATGTCTGGAGATTCTATATCTTCTACAATAGACCAGAGAAATCTGATACTTCTTTTTTATGGAAGGATTTCCAGGAAAAGGTCAACGGCGAACTCATTGGAAACCTAGCTAACCTGGTAAACAGGACTCTTACATTCTTAAATAGATTCTATGACGGTAAGATCCCTACAGGAACTGTGAATGAACAGATGAAAACTGAGATCATCCGACGAGAGGAGAGTATCACAGAACATCTTGAACGGGCCGAACTTCGTGATGCTCTTCGAGAGATCTTCTCTCTATCCTCTTATGGTAATAAGGCGTTTCAGGAGGGAGAACCTTGGGCTAAAAGAAAAAGTGCTCCTGAAGAGGCTGCAAGCCTTCTCGGACAACTTGCCTATCTAATCAGGGATCTTGGTATTTTGATCAAACCTTATATGCCTTCAACTTCTCAGAGGATTCTTTCTTTCCTGAATTCTGAGGGTTGCGGTTGGGATGATCTCCAAAACTATGAAGGGTTGGAGACCTTAACAACTCCAGAGATTCTATTCGAGAAATTAGAAGATGATCGGATAGATGAGTTAAGAAATAAGTATGCTGGAACTCAAGAAGAGAGAAAACAGCAGGATGAGAATACTACAGAGAAACAGTTCAATGATGCGATTGATCTTCGAGTAGCTAAGATCTCATCGATAGAGAGACACCCAGAAGCTGATAAACTCTATGTGGAGCAGTTAGACTTAGGTGATGGTGAAGAACGTCAGATAGTCTCAGGATTAGTTCCTTTCTACAAAGAAGATGAACTCGTTGGTAAGAACATCATTGTCGTCTATAATCTGAAACCTGCTAAACTGCGTGGTGTTAAGAGTCAAGGAATGTTACTAGCAGCAAGTGCAAAAGATGCTGATCATGAAGAGACTATTGAGGTTATATTTGCACCATGGGCACAGCCTGGTGATAAGGTAACGCTTTCAGGGCTTGAGCTTGTTGAAGATAAGAAACGAATCAAGATCGATACCTTCTTTGAGATTCCAATAGTAGCTAATGATCATTCAATCCTTGTCGGTGAAACATCCTTAGAGGTCGCAGGTGAACCGCTGAAGACAAGAGTTGTGAAAAATGGAGAGGTAGGTTAGTCTATACCGTGACATTGAACATAGCACCAATAGCTTTAACCGGGTTATCCCAAATGGATAACCCGTTCCAAACTCATTTCTGGGCTTCCGTGAAAAAGATGAATGGCTGGGACTCAAGAGCTTTCAGTTATCAGATAAATGGTGCTGAATACCAGGTATTGATCCTTATCAAGAAGATCTTTCTAAGATTCTCTATAGCCTATATTCCCTATGGTCCTGAGGGTATTAGGAATCTGAAACAATTGAAGTTATTATCAGACTCATTGAAAAGAGAGCTCCCTAAGGGCTGTTTCTTTATGCGTAGTGATGTACCATGGGTCGATTCTGGGGAAACACTTCCTTCAGGAATAAAGCAGACCTCATACCCGATTCAGCCTGAAGGAACTGTAATTGTCCCTCTCTCTGGTGGTCCTGATGAGGTGTTCTCACAATTCCGTACGAGGGCTAAAAGGAATATCAGAAGATCGATAGATGAAATAAGGATAAGTGAGTGGAAAGGGGATCAAAAAGAGCTCAAAGACTGGTATGAGACCTATACGTATACTTCCCTTAGGGATGCTTTTACTCCTAGATCACAAGCCTATATGAAGCATATACTTGAACTCGGTAATGATAGGTCCCTAGGCGTAGAGAGTAAGCTCTATATAGCTTGGATAGGAGATTCGGTAATCGGTGGAAATATTGTACTCTATACTCAAAGAAGAGCACTGTATCTTTTTGGAGCATCACGTCATGAGTATGTTTCTGCATCACCGTCCTATGCGCTACAGTGGTATACTATTCAAGAGGCGGTAAAACATGGGTGCGAGTTATATGATCTGTATGGTATAGCACCTGAAGATGATGAAGAACATCATCTCCATTCATTGAATATGTTCAAGACCGGCTTTGGTGGTGAGAAAATATTCCGAGCAGGCTGTTTTGATAGTGTGCTCAACCCCTTCATCTACTATCTTTTTCGTCTTGTAGAAACAATACATATGGCAAGTGCTAGGGGTTAATCTCCTTAAATATCTCCTTTACAGCCTCTTTAAAGGCATCACCACGTGCAAATTCATGGTCAAAGAACTCGAAAGAAGAGGCTCCAGGAGATAAAAGAATCACTGATCCAGGTACCATCTCACTTTTTGTTGAAAAAACAACCTCTTTCATAGAATCGAAGGGACCAAAGAACGATATACTATTCTTCTTCAGTAATGGGATCAATTTTTCGGTATAGCTACCGGAAAGAAGATGCACAGAATGACACGTTTTGATCGAATCAATACATATTGTAGGGTCGAGTTCTTTATCTGTCCCTCCGGTAATCAAATTGATTGGACCTTCGAGTTGACTGATGGAGAAGGCTACGGCATCAGGAATAGTTGCAGCAGAATCATTGATAAAGGTTGTTATTTTATTCGTGAATACTATCTCCCTTCTATGAGGAAGACCCTCATAGGTTTTGATTGATGCTTCAATGAGGTCTGGAGAGATATCAGAGGCAAAGGCATAGGTCAAAGCCGGTATGAATGAGAGATCAGCACAATACTGTGCTTCATATATGATATTTCCCTCTTTTGATACCCGGAGGGTCTTATTGAACATACAAACACCATCACAATCATCTGGTAGGTTATCCTCAAAGGTATAGTAGAATGTCTTTTTCGCTCGAACTGAATAGCCATTATCTTTTTGAGATAATGGTAGAATAGCGAGTCGTGTGTGTTGTTCTCCTTGAAAGATACTGAATTTATCATCAAGATAGTCTTTAAAAGATTTATATCGATTCTGATGATCATGATAGAGTGGGGTCATGATGATATCCTGAAATCCCCTGAAAGGGTGTACTGCAAGATCATGAATTTGCCAAGAGGAAAGTTCGAGGACTATTGAATCCGTTGAGCAGAGCTCATCAATAAAATTCAGAGGAGATACTCCAATATTCCCCCCCACAAAGGTTGTCAATCCATTCTGTCTAAGTAGATGTGATATCAGGGAAGTCGTCGTAGATTTCCCCTTGGAACCAGTAACCCCGATAATAGGCGATCTTGTATGAGACAGGAAGTATCCGATATCATTGAAGACCTTCCCATTCTCCTTAAGAAGAGGCAAAAAGGCCGGGACTGCAGGATTCTTGATGATGATATCTGCCCATCTCACATCTTCGATTCGATGTTCCTCGAGGCAGTATTTGATATTGTATCCTTTCAAAGCATCAAGAGATGAGGAGAGTTGTTGAGAACTCTTTAAATCCGTCACACGAACCTCATGACCATGAGAAATGAAATAGAGAGCAGCAGAAACTCCACCACCATGCAAACCAAGTCCAAAGATTAGTACTCGCACAATCTACTCCTGAATGAATTTATCATAGTATATCTTTCAATAAGTCAATTTACAATGAGCAAAACCCCTTGACTTGAGACTAGGATATCTGCATAATATGTTCTACGTAATATTACAGTAAAGGAGCAGCATTGTGCCCTGCGGAAAAAAACGAAAAAGACACAAGATCGCAACTCATAAACGAAAGAAGAAGTTGAGAAAGAATAGACATAAGAAACGAAAAACTAGCTAGTAGTTATATATCTATCGCGATCATTAATACAGCCACTATATTCTATGAATATAGTGGCTTGTTTTTTATACGCTGTTTTGACGTACCCTTTGGGCTAGAAGTATCAGATTCTTGAGGTCCTGCGTCTTATTCATACGCATCCAATCCTGGACAAACCCTTCATTCTGTACTATTTGTGCAATGGCCATAAGAGCCTGAAGATGAAAATTCCTCTCATCTTTTGATCCCGCAAGAGCAAAAATGATATGTACCGGTTTTTGTGCATCGGGGAAGCTGATACCAATCTTTGATCGAATTATGATAATATCGAATTGTTTCTTGCCGGAAATGATAATATGAGGAATTGCTAATCCTTCTGCAATCACCGTCGTAGATTCAGATTCTCTTTCTATGAGTAATTCTTTTATCTTTGAGCTTTCATATGAGAACTTCTGAGAAAGTGATTCTGCAATGATATCAAATAATTGTGTATGGTCTAGTAGTTTTTCATTATCAAGATCCAATACGGTTGTTTTACTAATGATCGTATCAAATCTGTCTTCGATGATATCATCACGTTCAAGTAGGATGTTTTTCAATTCTTCATCAAGATTAGTAGATCTTATTTCTTTATTCGTGATGTTCTCAACAATATGAATCAGAGCAGATTCAGTTTCAGCACGTTTTCTAGAATAGAAAAGATACCATAGGATTGAAACTAGGAAGAACCCCCCTGTAATGAGCAGTGGTTCACGTCCCATCCCGCAGATAAGAAATGTGTAGATGATAATACCGGTTATGGGAATATAGGGGAAGAATGGACTGGTGAATTTTGGACGATAGGTAGAAATCTTGCTTGCCCTCATGATGATGATTGAAATACAATTTAGAGTGAATAGAATCAGCATCATCGTAGAGGCAGCCTTGACTAGATGTTCTAGATCAAGAAGAAGTATCACGAGACACATGAAGAGGGCTGTGGTAATCACTGAACGTATTGGGGTCCCCGTCTTAGGATTTACACGAGCAAAGAATTTAGGAAGAAGATTATCCTCTGCCATAGCTAATGGAGATCTAGAAGCCGCCATGATACCAGCATTTGCTGTAGTGACAAAAGCAGTAATTGCAGCGATTGAGAGCAGGAAATAACCGATAGAACCTGAAGTATTTCTTGCAGCATCACTGATGGGAAGAATCGAAGAAGCCATCTCTATAGGTTTAAGGATTCCGACTGTAACAATGATCGTGAGAATGTAGAGTATTGTTACGACGGAGTAGGCTGAGAACATACCTTTAGGAATTGTCTTTCCTGGATCTTTGATCTCTTCAGCCATTGAAGCAATTTTCGTTAACCCCCCAAAGGAGATAAAGATCATTCCTGCTGTAGCAGTAATATCGAGGAATCCTTTATTATTCGGGATAAGAGGAAGGATATTTTCTACCTCTATTTGGGAAATTGAAGAGATGATATAAAAGGTAAGAAGAGCAATGAGAGCGAATACGAAAATCACCTGAAACCTTCCACTTTCCTTTACACCAACTACGTTGAGAAGTGCAAAGAATATGGTAAAGAAGATAGCAATAGCTTTGATTTGGACCATAGTGGCCTCTGGATAGAAAGGTGTAATGAATAGACCTATACCTACTAGTGCAAAGGCGCTCTTCAATGCTAGTGAGAACCAGTTTGTTAGGCCACTGAAGGTGCCAAAGAACGGCCCAATACTCTTATTGATATAAAAGTATGATCCGCCGGCTTTAGGCATTGCCGTAGCAAGTTCTGTCTTACAGAGCATAGCGGGTATCATGAACAAAGATGCAAGAAGGTAGGCGAGAATAATACCGGTGCCTGTCTTTTGATATGCTAGAGCAGGTAATACAAACAGACCGGAGCTGATCATTGCCCCGGTCGAGATACTAAAGATATCCAATGTCCTGAGAGTTTTCTTCAGTTTGAAATCATTGACAGATTGATTACTCAAAGCTGCCTCCTAGATGGATGATATTATTTACTGTCGCTATATCATACCATATGATAACAGAAGTACGAAATTTAAAAGATTATAGCTGTTCGACGTTCGACGGTCTCCATGATCCATCAATCAAAGACATACCATAAGATTCTCTCATGAGTTTTGTGAAGCCCTTTTCTAATTGTAGACTGACATCACAGAAATTCTTGTAGGAGGGATTGCTCTTTTGCAATACAGGAGCTATCTTGTCAGCTTTAGAAGTCATGATAGCCTCTGAGAGCAGTTTGGCAGCGAGGAACCGTTCCTGTTTGTGGACTGCTATCATAATAGGATTCTCCATGAGATCAATGATCTCCCAGGTGACCTGTTCAGCTTGAGAATAGGTTCCCGCATCTTTGTTCTGCTCGCTAACTCGAAGAGGAAGATTATCAATGATATGATCTATGTTCTTGGTTAGATAGGAGAGATTGAACAATCCTGTAGCACAATTGAAAAGAATCGGTTTGCCCTCATCCTCAGCTACTTTAATCTCATTTGATGAGATAGCTACCCCAATGTCCTTACAAGTGAGTTTACCATCAGGCGAAGAGACTAGAACACCCCCTTTGATATCGATAGGTGACTTGTATGAGAACTCAAAAGAACCGTCGCAACCGGTAAGAGCTGTCAGTGCGATATGGGTGAGTGATGGTAGATTTCCCATATTATCCACATTTACCAGATATGCTAGACGTTTCCCTTGATCAAAGAGATCCTGATAGATAGATTTCAGTACATAAAAGTTCTGTCCATGCCCCCCCGGAAGGGCAATGAGATGATCGTCCTCTCCAAAGGCTTTAGTAAATACGGTACGAGGGAAGCCCTCCGTAGCTGGAGTAAAGGCTGAGAGTAGAGATTGTTTCTTTGTCATAACCTCAGAGATATCATGTCCGGTAACCTTGATGAGTTCTTTTAACATTGGGGAGTCTTTAAAAACTCTAAAACTATCTAGAGTCTGATCATGAGTGAAGTCACTAGTCATTTGGAACATAGGTATCTTACAGTTTTCGAGACCATGTCTTTTTGCTCTATATTCCAAGATGAGCAGTGCTCTCATCTTTAGTTCAAGAAATGAGTATCCTGCACTCCCATCCGGGTTTATATAGGCAGGTGTCAGCCCTTTTGCCCGTCCGTTGCAAAGGGGCGCAAGAAGTGAAAAAGGCTCTTCTATAAGAGAGAAGAGTGGAGGATAGAAAGATGTATTCTTCTTAGTATCAATATAACTCGTTGCAGAACCCCCATTGAGTACCCCAAAAGCTACGTAAGGGAGTAATTTCTCCCCTAGATTCTTAAGTTGATCTGGTGAAAACCTCACCATCTTATCATCTGTCTTAGAACAGTACTCTGAAATCAGAATATCTGAAGCTATCTGTGATAGATTTTGTGTTGCTTTGTCTTCATCTATAGAAAAGGGGGTACCTGCAGAACCATCAATAACCTGTTTTCCATCTAAAGTTGGAAAAGAATGGGTTATGGGCCCTTTTTCTGTCGTTATCGAACTATCTTGGATCTTTACGAGATCCAGGATCCTCTGTGTTAATTCACCATCAATGTTATATGTTTCAAATAATTTTCTCATAGCTAGATAGTATCTGAGCTATCGTTGATTGTAAACAAAATATTTTTAGTTTGTACTGTTTGGCAGACCCGATCTGATTGACATGGGGTTTGATATTATGTTAGCTTACTTTGACCTCTTTATCCGCGTATGCGGATCAATTAGTCCGTAAGGAGGAAATATGAGAACGTACGAATTTACTGTAATCTTTAAACCAAATGATGAAGAAGTTGCCAAAGGCAAAGAAACAATTGCAAATGAGTTTAAAGAGGCTGGAGTGCAGGTAACCAAAGAAGATAACATTGGTATCAAATTCCTAGCATATCCGATCAAAAAATCAGAAAAAGGTCATTATGTATACTACGAACTCGAAGCAAATCCAGAGACAATTAGTACTCTAGATAGACACTTCAAGTTAATGACACCGATCCTCAAGTTCTTATTCGTTAAGAAAGATAACTAAAATCACAATGGAGCAACTCTATGGCAAATGATTTAAACATGGTCGTTCTTGTCGGCAGACTTACACGCGACCCGGAAATGCGTTATACCAATTCCGGAACTGCAGTTTTAAGATTTTCACTAGCTGTCAATAGAAGAAAGAGGTCCGGAGACAGCTGGACAGATGAGGTAAGTTTTTTTGATGCAACTGTTTGGGGAAAACAGGCAGAGTCATTGAATAACTATCTTGTAAAAGGAAAACAGGTTGCAGTCAACGGTGAGTTGAGACAAAACCGATGGGAACAAGATGGCCAGAAACGTAGCAAAATAGAGGTTGTAGCCAACAGTGTACAATTATTAGGGGACCCTTCCGGTGGAGGGTCAGCGCGAGCGCCTCAGCAGTCTAGACCTGCATATCAACAGAAACCACAGAATAGTGGTGGTGGATATGATAATGGACCAAAACATGATTACTCATCAGGACCTGAGGGTTTTGATGACGATATCCCATTTTAGAGAGCTGTAAGGTGATAAGGAGATAATTACATGAGCGAAGAAAATAAAGCACCATCAAGACCTGAAGGTGCAAGTGGTCAAAGACCAGAAAGAAGAGACTTTCGAAGAAAGCCTGGTGGAAAAAGAGGGATGTTTCGAAAGAAAGTCTGTAGATTCTGTACACAGAATGTGAAGGCTGACTACAAAGATCCAGATACATTGAGAAGATTCATTACTGAACGTGGTAAGATCCTTCCTAGCAGAATCACTGGTACTTGTGCAAAGCATCAGAGAGCTTTGGCTACAGAGATCAAACGTGCAAGAGTGCTAGCATATCTTCCATTTGAGAAAAAATAAACTTCGTGCATATGAAGTTAGAACGTGAACTCTGGCTGGAACCGCTTTTAGCGATTATAGCTTCAGTCATCATTTATCAATTTAATATGTTGTTCTTTGTGTTCACCGTTCCTCTACATATGCTGGCTCTAAGAAAAGATCTAAGGTCATTTCTTACAGCTGCAGGGATTGTTCTTGCTTTTATACTTTTACAGGAAACTGTAAGGAATTTAGGTTTTGGGTTATCCCGTCAGGATATATTGATTGTTGCTATTGGATTATATGGTCCGATATTTCTGCTGTTCGCAGCAGTTTGGTTTCATAGCTTGCAGGCCTATATGGATAGATTCTATCGATTCATCGGTAGTTGGATCTTGCCTGCTTTGACCGGTTTTACTTTGATTATGATTTATGAAGGTGATAGTCAAACTGCAATTTATACGAGAGAGCTCATTGAAGAGCAATTCAGTCTATTGTTGCAAGTTGGCCAGGAGATAGGGTATGGGGATGTTCTCAATACTTTTAATCCTGAATTCCTCTATACATTTGTGTTAGAGGTTATCAAAAGAGGGTTCCTCCCTTCATTAGTTATTCAAATGGGGCTATGTCTTTACCTTGGTTATCAGATAAATGCCAAAATAGGTAAGACAGAAAAAGTCCAGGTAATACGGTTCAAAGTTCCTGAAACGATACTTTGGCCATTTTTAATAGCATGGACGCTAGTCCTTATGACTAGTTTCCTAGAACTTGGGATTCTTGGGATCATTGGTTGGAATATTGGGTTGAGCCTTGCAGTATTATACTTTTTGCAGGGAATATCGATCTTTATCTTCCAGATGAGAACAAAGGGAGTCGGGATGAAGAACAGGTCTGTTGTTTTATGGACCATAATCCTTCTGCTCCTACCAGGTATCAATATACTGGCAATGGTAGGAATACCGTTATTCGGTATTTCAGAGATATGGATACATTACAGAGATGTAAATAAGGAGAAATTACATGAAAATAATTCTTAATCAGGATGTATATAATCTTGGTGAAGAGGGAGATGTTTGTGAAGTAGCTAATGGCTATGCAAGAAACTTCCTACTTCCCCAGGGATTCGCAGTGCCTTTCAATAACGCTAACATTGCATTGTTCAAGAGCAAGGCTGCCTCAATAAATAAAAGAAAAGAAGAGAAAAGATCTGCTGCACTCTCACTTAAAGAGAAACTTCAGGGAACTACTCTTTCAATCAAAATGAATGCGGGTGAGTCAGGAAAACTCTTTGGTGCTGTAACAAGTCAGTCCATAGTAGAGGCACTGATGAAAGAAGGAATCGAAATCGACAAGAAGAAAGTCGATGTACCTTCAAACACCATCAAGATGGTAGGTAACTATCAGGTTCTTGTAAAACTTTATGAAAAAGAATCTGCAATTGTTAAGCTCACAGTTTTATCTGACCGAGACGATCAGATTGCTGCAGCAAAAGAATCTGCTTCTGTAGAAGAGACTCCTGTAGTCGTTGAAGAGATCGTTGAAGAGGAAACTGTAGTTGAAGAAGCTACAGAGGAATCTGTAGAAGAATAATAATTACGAAAAGGAAATCTTATGTCAACTGCTGACTTATTGGGAAGGGTGCCACCTCATAATAAAGAGGCTGAACGTGCAGTACTTGGTGCTGTTTTAATCGATCAGGAGGCAGCTGCAACTGCAGTTGAGTTACTGAGAGCAGATGATTTTTATTTAAATGCTCATTCTCTCATGTTCTCAGCAGTGACTAAGATATCTGGAAATGGAGAGGTCATTGACCTCATTACCTTGACCGAGGAATTAAAGCAGACTGATATGCTTGATTCCTGCGGTGGGGTGTCCTATATCGCATCTGTGACCTCAGATGTGCCAACTACTGCTAACATTGAATTCTATGCCAAGATCGTCAAACAACAGGCTATAAGAAGAAAGCTGTTGAAGATCTCTAATAATCTAATCGCAAAAGCTTATAATGAATCAGAGGATACTCAGGAACTTCTCGCTGAGGCTGAAAAGTTGATCTATGATATATCTGATGATAGTACAACTACAGGTAAATATCGTTCTACTATTGAAATAGTAGACGAGACGATAAAGTATCTTGAAGAATTGGTAAAAGCTGGTGGTAAGATGTCTGGTGTACCTAGTGGATACAGTAAACTGGACGATCACACAAGTGGGTTTCAGAAGTCAGAGTTCATCATCATTGGCGCTAGACCCTCCGTTGGTAAAACTGCATTTGCTTTATCAATGGCTGCTCATATTGCTTTAAGAGAGAAACTTGGTGTTGGGTTTTTTACACTGGAGATGTCTGGGAAGTCTCTCATGCAACGATTGTTATCTGCTGAGGCTATGGTCGATTCAAAGAAACTGAGAAGTGGATTGTTGAGTAACAAAGATTTCTCCAAACTTACTGATGCTGCTGGTAGACTCTATGAGGCGCCTTTATTTATCGAAGATACTCCTAATATAAAACTATTGGACCTAAGGGCTCAGGCAAGAAGAATGAAGAAGAATGAGAATATCCAGATCATCTTCATCGATTATATAGGACTTATAGAATCAGAGAATAAAGGTAATATCCCAAGACATGAACAGGTTGCAGAGATCTCCAGATCCTTAAAATCTCTAGCAAGAGAGCTTGATATACCTGTTGTTTGTCTTTCTCAGGTAGGTCGACAGTCCGAAGGGAAAGAGCCAAATCTTGCAGACTTACGGGAATCTGGTTCAATAGAGCAGGATGCTGATGTCGTCATGTTCATTCATAAGGAACGAGAGACTGAGAAAGAGATAGATGATCAGGACAAAGATATCATCGAGACGCAAATCATTCTTGCTAAACAGAGAAATGGCCCTATTGGAACTCTGAAATTAGGTTTTCAGCCAAAATTCACAAAATTCGTTTCTCTTACAAGAGAACAACAATAATAAACCTTATCCCATAAAGAAACTAATATCATTGAAGAGGGTAAGTATCATGATTGTGATCAGTATCCCAAAACCGATGAGTTGTAAACGATAATAGTTTTGAGGAGAAAAACCTCTGTGGAGAATCATCTCAGTAACTGAGACTATCATCTGTCCTCCGTCTAGAGCAGGTATTGGGAGAAGATTGGCAAAACAGAGTGCAACACTAATGAATCCTAATAAACGGAAAACTGTGGTAATACCTACAAGAAAACCTTCTGAAAAGCTTTGAGAAGTCGCTGTTCCGACAAGATAGGTAATCTTTATAGGACCTGCCATGGATTCTTTTAAATCCAACCCTTGAAATAGTAACGCTATACTATGAAACGCAAGACCAAAGGTCGAGAAGGTCTCTGAGATCCCTTTACCTAACGATTGAAGAGGGGGGTAATCAGGAGTAGATACAATGAGCAAGGGAAAGATTGCATTGAATACAGGATGCCCATTTGTATCATATTCTGATAATACAGTGATTGTTTTCTGTTCTCCATCACGAAGTATCGTATAAAGATGTTCCTTACTGTTATTAAGGGAAATATAGTTATAAATATCAATGACACTGTGTATAGAGGTCTCATCGATAGCCAAAATCAAATCTCCAGGAATTAAATCACTTGCTATGAGCATTGAAGTTTCTGGGATGGACTCTATTACAGGAGCAATCCATGGGGCAATTCCCATAACTCCCGCTCCTGTTTTCTTATTCAATTCAGGAATCAATGTACTTGAAATAGTTTTTCCTTCATGTTCAAAGATAATAGTTAACTCTTTATCTGCTTGATCGATCAAAGTACTTTGGATATCAGCAAAACTATTGATGGGTGAATCATCTATCGAGATGATCGTATCCCCCGATTGTAAACCTGCTAATTCTGCAGGGCTTAAGACTTGGGATTCTCCATATATTGCCGGATAATCATTTGCGATTATGATTCTATTGGTAAAGGTTTGAGTATCATAACCAATGGTCCAGACTATGGAGAAGAGAATAATTGCGAAGAGTATATTAAAAAAAGGTCCGGCAGCATAGGTGAGTAGCCGTTTTAGTGGTGTAACAGAGAACAGTGAACCTTCTGAATAGGGGAAAGCTGCCATTTTTTTCTCAATAGCCTCTTTAAATTCATATTCACCTTTCATTCGGCAATAGCCCCCAATAGGGAGAATATTAATCTTGTATTCAGTTTTCCCTTTTGTGAAACCGACCAATTTCGGCCCCCATCCTAATGCGAAACTCTCAACATCGATCTTGACACTTTTGGCCATGACAAAATGGCCAAGTTCATGAATAAATATTACTAGACCAAGACCGATGAGCCCAAGGATGATGGTTATGATCATATAGACTCCAGGATTTCGATGCTTTTTTCTCTAACTTTTCTATCTATAGATAAGACCTCTGCAAAGGATAATGATTTCTGCGACCAATCTAATTGAAGTACTGAACTTACCAGTTCAGGGATATCCATGAACTTTATTTGACCAGAGATGAAGGCTTCGACTGCGACCTCGTTAGCAGCATTGAAAGCTATAGAATAGGATCCTTCAGCTCGTAACACCTCATAGGCGTATTTGAGCATCGGAAATCGTTGAGTATCAGGTTTGAAGAATTCCAAGACTTTATCGGTAAGATCTAAATCTTTGAACATGGTATTACCTATCTCAGGATAGAGCAAGGCGTTCATGATTGGAACTTTCATATCTGGTTCACTTATTTGTGCATATTGTGATCCATCAGTTGCCTTTATAAGTGAATGAACCAGACTCTGAGGGTGAATGAGAACATCAATCATATCAGGTGAAACACCAAACAGATGAACCGTCTCTATAACTTCTAACCCTTTATTTGCTAGAGTTGCCGAATCAATGGAGATTTTACTCCCCATTGCCCAAGTAGGATGATTCAGAGCATCTTTCAAAGTAGCTTTTTTCATAGATTCATGATCTGTATTTCTAAAGGGGCCTCCCGAGGAGGTGAGTATGATTTTTTTTAGATGATTTTCTGGTCTGAATCGGGTCAATTGAAAAATTGCAGCATGTTCAGAATCTACTGGTTGTATTCTCTTGTTTTTACTTTTTGCTAATTCTGAAATAAGAGGACCTGCAGTGACTACAGTCTCTTTATTCGCAAGTGCCAGGTCTTTGTCGCTTTCTAGGGTAACTACGGATGGCATGAGCCCAGCTGCACCAGATATCCCATTGACAACTATATCTGCCTCAGTCTGATGAATGAGATCTAACACTCCTTGACTCCCATAATGAGAAATCTCTTCTATCTGTTTTACTTTTCCTGAGAGTGCTAAATTCTTAACATCGAACTCTTGTGCAATTTTACATAAGAGTTCAGTTTGAGTATGAGCAGTCATACCTACTATCTCAAAATCTTCATGAAATCGTCTAACTACATCGAGAGTATTAAAACCTATAGAGCCTGTAGCTCCTAGGATGATTATTCGTTTCTTCATTTGGATCACACCTTCAGGATATAAATAAGAAAAAGAATGAAAATGGGAGCACTGAATATTATAGAATCTATAGTATCTAAGACTCCACCTCGACCAGGAATGATTTTACCTGAGTCTTTTTTATCTGATGAACGCTTCATCGCTGATTCAACAAGATCTCCAAGGTTAGCAAAGATGGAGATACAGGCTGAAAGTATGAGAAAGACCCATAAAGGAGCAATCTCTTGGAGCGGTGTAACCAATGTATAAAAAATATAACCGTTCAAAAGGGTTATACAAAATCCACCTGCAAAACCTACAAGACTTTTATTAGGACTTACCGGTAGGAATCCTCTTGACCCTTTCCCCAATAGCATACCAAATACATATGCGAAGACATCATTTGAAAAGATCATGAGAAACCAGTAAATGATCAATGAATCAGCATGTGCAAAAGAGGTGAGATAGATTACGAAGATAACAAAGAATGATGGATAAATCAGTTGAAAAAATGAGGTAGCCATGCGTAGAATACTCTTCTGAAAATTATCTTTGTCCCCAATGAAAATCTCTTTAGCAAGTAAATACAACAATATGGCCATATAGATAATGAAAGTTACTTGAAACTCTGTAAAGACATATAGTTGTAGATACATGGAGAATGGGGCGATACCCGTGATGATTGGATGCAGGAGGGTGTTTTCACCAACTGAACTCTTAATGATTCGATTGATCTCATAAGATCCTAGAATGCTAAAACCAATACAGATGATAGTAAAGAATAGATAGTGAGCTTGAGGAAAGAAGAAGATACTAGAAAAGAATACTGGAATACCTATCACCGTAAGTAGTATACGTTGTGTAAGTGTGTTCATGATACGATTCCTCCAAATTTTCTTGTACGATCCTGATATGCAGCAATTGCTAGTTCTACATCATCACCTGTCCAATCAGGCCATAGTTTATCAGAAAAATACAGTTCAGAGTAGGCAGCTTCCCATATGAGAAAGTTACTGAGTCTTTGCTCTCCTGCTGACCTGATGACCAAGTCTGGATCTGGGATCTCTGGATGATCAAGATATGAACTTAGACTCTCATGATCGATTGGTATAACCTTGTCTGGTTGTGTTTCGATATATCTATTAAAGGCGCGTAGCAGTTCATCTCGCCCACCATAATTAACAGCAAGATTGACTGTTGTACCTTTTTTATGTGATGTATACTCTTCAGTCTCTCTCATCGCATCGGAGACCTCTGGAGGTAGACCTGAAATATCACCAGTAAAGGTGACTTTCAGATCATACTCATCATAGAATGAATACTCTTTCTTTATATATGAGGTGATCAGACTCATAAGGTAGGAGACCTCTTTTGGAGGTCTCTTCCAATTTTCTGTTGAGAAGACATATAAGGTAACATAAGAAATCCCGAACTCTGAAAGTTTAGAGATGATTCTTTTCGCTGTCTTTAATCCTTCAAGATGCCCGAACGATCTTGATTTGTTTCTCAGCTTTGCCCATCTGCCATTTCCATCCATGATAATAGCAATATGGTTCGGCAGATTTGAACTCATGACTACCTACCTTTTCAAGAAGTTAAACTTCCATGATCTCCTGCTCTTTGATTGTGAGAATATCATTGATCTTCTTGACATAGGTGTCTGTCAATTTCTGGACTTTTGTCTCTCCGACTTTCTGTTCATCTTCGCTGATCTCTTTGTTCTTCTCAAGTTGCTTGATTGATTCAATAGCATCTCTTCTTATGTTTCGAATAGCGACACGACTCTGTTCAGCGGTATTCTTTGCAACCTTTACGAGATCTTTTCTTCTTTCTTCTGTCAATGGTGGTATATTGATTCGGATGACTTTTCCATCATTACTTGGATTCAATGATAGTTCAGAAGACATGATAGCTTTCTCAATCTCATTGATAAGATTCTTATCCCAAGGTTGTATCACGACTAGTCTGGCTTCTGGGATGGATATGTTAGCAACCTGTGATAGCGGGGAAGGCTGTCCATAGTAGTCAACTCTTATTTTATCAAATAGGGCAGCAGATGCTCTACCTGTTCGTAATGCATTGAACTCATTTTCAAGGCTTACGATGCTCTTCTTCATTCTTTCTTCAGCATTATGTAAAACGTCTTTCATAGATTCTCCTAGATAATTAGTTGTTGTACCATAAAAAAACAAGGCCATTCCATGTATCATAACATGGAAACGGCCTTTATATGAATAGGTTAGAGATTATTCACCAACTTTATTGTAAGAGTAGTTAACTACTTTACAAGTTGTTCCGATCTCCTTAGATAGATTAGCAAGTGCTTTCTCGACACTGATCTTATCATCCTTAACGAACTTCTGTTGGAGGAAACAGATTTCAGTGAAGTGTTTATTGAGTTTACCTTTTACAATATTCTCAACGACATTCGCTGGTTTTCCAAGTCCCTCGACCTGTTTTTCAAAGATCTCAGTCTGTTCTTTAAGGTATTCAGGATCGATACTTGATTTATCCTGATATATTGGGTTGAATGCCGCAATATGGAGAGCAAGATCGAATGCAAGTTCTTTGACTGAATCTGTGATCTTAGCAGCATCTTCTACTTCGAGGACCATGATTACACCAATAGTTCCTGGACCATGAATATAATCAGTAGCGACCTGATTTTCAGTAAGGTCTGTTACAGTCACTTTCTTCAAGCTCATATTCTCTTTAATGACAGAGATAAGATCTTTTACCATAGATTCCAGTTCATCATTAATTGCAGAATAACCTTTCTCAATGATGACATCGATCATATTATTTCCGAGGTCGATGAAATCTTTATTTATGGCTACAAAGTCTGTTTCACACGCTATCTCAACAACAATAGCTTTTGAATCTGTGATTCGTGTGAAGATCCTACCATTATCAGTAGCTCTATTACTTCTTTTTGCAGCAGCAGCAAGACCTAACTCTTTCAGGTGTTTTTCTGCTTTCTTGAAATCTCCGTCAGCGTCTACAAGTGCTTTCTTACAGTCCATCATTCCTGCACCGGTAATATCACGAAGTTTTTTAACATCAGCAGCTTTAATGCTCATATTTTGCTCCTTATTAAATTCTGATTATTTAGTTTCTGCTGGTTTTTCTTCAGCAGCAGGTTCTTCTGAAACAACCTTTTCTGCAGGTGCAGCTTCTACAACTGGTGCAGCTTCAGCAACAGGTGCAGCTTCAGCAACAGGTGCAGCTTCAGCAACAGGTGCAACTTCAGCAACAGGTGCAACTTCAGCAACAGGTGCAACTTCTTCAGAAAGTTGAATCATATCTAGTCCTAAGGCATTGTTCCCTTCGATAACGCAGTTAGAGATGATCTCAGCGAATAGTGAGATAGCTCTGATAGCATCATCATTTCCTGGGATAGGATAATTGATATCTGTAGGATCACAGTTAGTATCAACAACGGCGATGACAGGGATTCCTAGTCTTTTCGCTTCAGCTACTGCAATCTGTTCTTTTCTCGTATCAATGATGAAGATAGCACCAGGTACATCTTTCATATCTTTGATACCAGTGAGGTTTCTTTCTAATTTAGCTTTTTCTCGGTTCAATTTTGCAACTTCACGTTTTGTGAGGCTCTCAAAAGTACCATCGATTTCCATCTTTTCAATCTTCTTGAGTCTATGAATAGACTTCTTGATTGTTGAGAAGTTGGTAAGCATACCACCAAGCCATCTGTGGTTTACGTATGGCATTCCACATCTTCTAGCTTCGTTCTCGATAGACTGTTGTGCTTGTTTCTTTGTTCCGATGAACAGGATCTGATTCCCGTCTTTAATGATCTCTACGATAGCTTCATAAGCCTCGTTGATACAACCAGCAGTTTTCTGCAGGTCGATGATATGGATTCCGTTTCTTTCTGAGAAGATGAACTTCTTCATTTTTGGATTCCATCGTTTGGTCTGATGACCAAAATGTACGCCTGATTCTAACAGACTCTTCATGGATACGATCGCCATGATTTCTCCTTCACACATGATACATTCTAGAATGTATCACACCTTCACTTTTTCTCACCAATGGTGGATATTCAGATTGACTTGACAAGTCAGTAACTCTGTCCTCGTAATATGCCAAATATCTTCATCAAAGGCAACCCCACAACAGAATAATAATCACCATCTAAAGATTTTACGAGCGAAATACCAGTTTTTTGAATACGATAGGCACCAGCTGCACCGATCCATTCTTCAGTATCCAGATAGGTCTCAATATCATGTGGTTTGAGTGAGAAGAATGATATTTCTGCATGATCAGTTAATGTGATGAGTTCATTGTGATTCGGAAGTGAAATGACAGCCCCAGTATGAACAAAATGGGTGTTGTCTGAAAACTCTGATAGAATAGTTCTTGCACTTTCTCTGTCAGCTTGTTTTCCAATAAACCGGTCTTTAAAAGAAATGAGTGTATCTACGGTAAGAAGGGGTAGCGTTGGCTTCCCATGGATCCGAAGATAGGTTTCCATCTTCTGCATCGCAATATCGGTAGCTGCTTTTATAGGATCCTTATATCGAAGAATCTCCTCAGTGTCTGTGGGCTTCACTATAACGGAAAAACCTGCAACTTCAAGAAGTTTTAGACGGGCAGGAGAGGCTGATGAGAGTATTATCTTCTTAGAGTTCGATATCAAGCTGTATCTCCTCGATCTCTGTGGTCATTTCATCCCATTGGAGCGAGAGTCCCTCAATAGAGATTTCTGCATTCTCGATTTCTTTATTAAGTTTTGCAGCCTTGAGTCCGTTTGAATAGTTCTCAGGTAGACTCAACTGATGATGAAGATCTGAAAGTATTCCCTCTTTTACATCAATTTCTTCTAGAATACGAGTCTCGTCTTTCTGAAGTGTTCTGAGTCGATTTTTAAGACGATTTCTCTCCTGTCTGTCTAATTGCCGTTTTGGATGTACCTCAGGAGTGATTTCCTGTTTCTTCTCTTCCTCTTCTAGAAGTTGTTTCTGGTTGAGTTTCCAACTGAAATATTCATAATCGCCTTCAAAGAGTTCAGCTCCCTCCTCTGAGAGGTAGAGAATTTTCGTTGCAAGGTGTTTTATGAAATCAATATCATGCGAGACGAACAGTAATGTTCCTCTATAGTCTTCTAGGGCTCTCAATAGCATATCTTTAGATGCAAGATCTAGATGATTCGTGGGTTCGTCGAGGATGAGCACATTAACCGGTTGTAATAGAATCTTTAAGAGAGATACTCTACTCTTCTCTCCACCACTCAAGATGGAGACTGACTTGTTAATATCATCACCATGAAAGAGGAAAGAACCTAGGAGTGATCTTAACTGGTGTACACGGGCAGAGGGTGAAGTTGCTTCTACCTCTTCAAAGATGGTTAGGTTATCATTGAGAGAAGCATCGGTATCCTGTGCGAAATAACCCATAGATATTCCCGCCCCTCTATTCTTCGAGCCGGTAAATTGACTGTCTCGTTCGGCGAGAATATTGAGAAGAGTAGTCTTTCCCATACCGTTCTTTCCCGAGATTGCTATTCGATCTCCTTTTTGGACATGAAGATTCAGATCTACTATGACCTGATGATCTCCATAAGATTTATTCAGGTTCTCTAATCTGAATATATCATTTCCGCTATGGGGAGGTGCAGGAAAGGTGAATCGAAGGCTCTTTGTCTCGAAGGGTAACTGGATAGGCACGATCTTTTCGAGTTGTTTTATTCTGCTTTGAACCTGTTTTGCTTTTGAGGCCTTATAACGGAACCTCTCGATAAAGGATTCGATATGATCTATCTCAATCTTTTGCTGTTCATAGGCTTTTTTCAGTTGTTCGAGTTCTAACTCCTTCTTCTTCTCATAGGCCGAGTAGGTTCCCGGGTATCTTTTTAAATCACCGTGAAACAACTCAAGGACCTCGTTTGTGGTTTCATCAAGAAAATACCGGTCATGAGATACTAAAAGGTATCCACCATGGTATTGATTGAGGTAGTGATTAAGCCAGACACGGGCCTCTACATCAAGATAGTTGGTAGGTTCGTCAAGGAGGAGGAGGTCTGGTTGTTCCAAAAGGATCTTTCCAAGAGCGATCCTCATCTGCCAGCCCCCTGAGAACTCTTTGCATTGTCTATGGGTATCCTCTGGATTGAAGCCCAATCCTTTCGCTATCTGGAGGATCTTAGCCTCTCTCTGGTAGTAATTGCTGTAAAGAAGATGTTCTTCGAGGGAGTTGAGTTCTTCAAGTAGATTATCGGTCTGTTTAGAATGCTCCTGAGATTCTGAAAGTAGAGACTCAATATGATTCTTTCTCTTGATCAGGTTCACAAAAGAATCAAAAGCCGATTCCAACTCTTCATAGAGACTTCTGGCTTTCAAGACAATACCGCTTTGGGGAAGGTAGGAGACAAGCATTCCTTTAGTCGAGTGAATTGTACCGGTATCAGGTTCGATGCTTCCAGTAATGATCTTTAAAAGAGTGGATTTTCCTGAACCATTGATACCTGCAAGAGCTGCTTTCGTGTTTGTATCGATAGTTGAAGATATGTTTATTAGGAGATCTCGCTCACCATATGAGAGCGATATATTCTGTAATTGTAATGTACCCATTTGTTGTTCTCTAACCTTATTGAAATTATCAATAGTCTATACTATAAAACAAAACGATGGTATCATAGCTTAATTGATATATTCAAGGAGGACTCCCATGTTGTGTCTCTCATTAACCGGTTCAGATTGTGCAAAGAGCATCATTCAATATGAAAAACATAAAGAAGCTATACAATTAGTAGAGTTAAGAATAGATTATCTCGAAACCATAAAATACGAGGAAATCAAAGGACTTCTCTCTTTGATACCCGTTCCTGTCATAGCTACCTATAGACGAGTCCGGGACGGTGGACTCTATGAGGGTTCTGAGAAGGTTCGATGCAAGGTTCTCAACAGTCTTCTTGATCTTGATTTTTCCTATATAGATTTGGAAGAGGATATCAAGAAACAGGAACTTGAGGAAAAGGCTTCTAAAAGATCTATCAAGATAATCAGATCATACCATGATATGGAGGGAGTCCCAACGGACCTATTCCTTAGGATTCTGAAACTACACAAGAGGGGAGATGTCGCAAAAATAGCTGTCACACCTCAGTCTTTGGAAGATATTATGATGATCTTCAAGGTCAATAAAGAACTCAAGGATATACCTGAGAAGGTCGTGATCGGTATGGGCGATCTAGGAATCCCAACTAGGATCCTCTATAAGAAGACGGGTTCAATGTTCACCTTCTGTTCTCCAGAGGGGCAAGAGGTAGCTTCAGGGCATTTAAGTCCTGAGATCATGCATGATCTCTATCATGCAGACAGGGTAAATGAGAATACCAAGGTCTTTGGAATCATAGGGAATCCTGTTATGCATACCTCTTCACCAAAGATCCATAATCCAGCATTCGATCAGTTAGGACTTAATTCGATATATGTTCCCTTCTTAGTCGATGACGTACGAACATTCTTTCAACTTGCGGATCTACTATCTATTCAAGGTTTCTCAGTTACCGTACCTTTCAAACAGCAGGTTCTGCCCTATCTAGGAAAGATCTCACGAGAGGTGAAGCTGATTGGTAGCTGTAATACGGTCTTTAAGAGTAACCGTGTCTGGAAGGGCGTGAATACTGATTTCTACGGATTTTTGAAGCCCTTACAGGAGGAGCTAGATTCGCAACGGATCAGGACTGCGCTCGTACTAGGTGCGGGAGGTGCTGCACGTTCGGTTGTTTGGGCACTCAGGAACTATTATTGTAGAGTGGTTATCGTGAATAGAACAGCAGATAAGGCGAGACTTCTTGCAGAGCAGACAGGGTCTAGTTGGAAAACTGTGGAGGAGTTGGATTCGGTACATGATATCGATCTAATTGTTCAGACGACTAGCGGAGGAATGTCCCCTTATGATGATGTTGATCCATCTTCAGGTTATGAGTTCACCGGTAAAGAGATTGCTTATGATCTTGTCTATAAACCTAAGGTCACTAAATTCCTCAAACGTGCAGAACAGGCTGGCTGTAGAGAGATCTTTGGTATGGATATGCTCATTGCTCAAGGAATACTGCAATTCGAATCTTTCACCGGATTCAACTATCCCCAAAAGAAAGAGTCTTAAAAGATCAGGAAAGTGGTGTATAAAGAGAACTCTTGAGTTTTCTTAAAAGGAATATCTTTCTAAGAGATTTCTCGAATTGATGGTTCTCTGGAACTTCTAGACCAATAAGAATTATCTCATTCCCCTGTTTTTTTAACTCTGTAGGGCGTATGAGGATGACCTTCTCATCATCAGGGAAAGACTTAAGATGCAGTTCGAGAAGATCCTTACTACTTTCCATAGCCTGTTTGCAAAGATTGAGTTTCCCTTGAAAATCAAAGCCATGAGCCTCCTGTACTGTTGGATGCAGATGAGTAGATACTAATTGTTCTTTAACGAGAATGAGCCCTTTGTCTATCCTGGCTTCCAACTCCTCTGCAGACCTTTTAGGAATTGGCATCTTCATCAGAATATCGGTCATCTCCTTCTTTAAACTCTCATCGTAGGGCGCCTCAGGAATATGGGAGCCGATGACCTCAGCAGAGAATTGAACATGAGCTTTCGTGTTCGGTCTAATATATGGTTCGGCAGAACTCTTTGAAATCATGACCTGACCGATTGAATTCTTTGTCTTTGGGATCACATCAAAACCCGATTGTGAGAGAATCTCTCTCCATATAGCCTCTGTATCGGATTTGAAAAGATAGACCCCTTCTGTGAATCTCCTGATCATATGGTCCTGAAGTGCTGGGTGTTTCTCAATGATTCGTGATCTATGAGTGTCTGCAGCGATGATGATTCCTGAATAGATCTGAAGTGAATCATATTCTAATTTCCATTGAGAGATGGTCTGGATTATGTTGTGCGGTATCTGTGTAGATGAAATAGTATGGAGTAGCTCGATGATCTGCTCTGACGAATATCCAGAATCAAATGCCTGAACAGCACTGTTTTTGGTTATTTCAAATTGATAATGGGCATCAATATGACGGATCCTTGTACATGCATAAAGAAATTTGGATGATCTTAAAGTGAAGTTCCTATTACTGGTGATCGTATAATCTGAATCAATGACACAGTTCTCTTTCTTCTCATCATCATTATCATCCAAAACCGAGGCTAAATGGAAATTAAGCTTATAGGTGTTTCCACAATAGTTCAGAATACCTAGGTTCAACAGGATATTCAGTGGTTCATGCATCTCTTGAAGCGGAATCCCGTGATGGGAAGATAAGATCAACCAGAATCGATGCAAAGAGCTTGGTTGAAGTGGGCCTATTTGTAAAAGGATGGAAAGTAGTTCATAAAGGAAGCTATAGAGATTCTGTTCAGTTACACTTCTATAGACTTGGGTGAAACATCCCACAAGGTATTTGAAGAAGATCTGTGACCAACTATGGGTAGAGAGTAATTCATCAGTAAAGGCAGTATCACAACTCAGGATACCATTTTGAGAAGATATGATCCCACAATGGAGAAAGGATCTGATAGTCAGATGGGTCATGGATATGACACGTTCCGAATCGGTCTGTGTAAAAATATCATCAAGAATTCTGAGAGTGGATCGTTTGAGATTACCTTCATTAGTCGTACGTATATAATTTCCGGTAAAAAGCGATAAGAATGATATGAAAAGTGGTTGATCGAGCATTGTTGTAGGGGGAAGGGCTTCTGATGATTCAGTAATTTCTTCTTGCAGATAGATGATGTGTGAGATATGGATGTGGCTACCTAGTAGATCAGACAGGAAAAGAATATTGATCATGAGTGAACGATCAGAATTCTGAAGGACTAGTAAGCGTTCTTCTAGATTTATGATTGTCTGCTGTATGATATAGAACTGGATGTTCTTCCCAAAGAATTGATAGATATCATCGACAGAAGGCGATTTTAAAAAGTAGATCGCATTGAGTACTGAACGCTCCTGCTCATTGATAAGGGAGAGAATCTTCTCTCGAATCTTATCCTGAGACAGGAAGGTGGTAAGTTGCTTGATCAGACCTTGTTTGTTAAAAGGTGTTTTAATGGGACCAAGATAGTTTCTCATGATTGATAAAAAAGAATCATCATCAAGAGAGTAGAGAGCATCAGTCCAAGTCGTGTAATCTGCCATTTGTTAATCCCACATTTCTATATGATATTTGTAGCCCTGTTCAGTCAGGAATTTTTGTCTGTTTGATGCGAACTCTTCCTCTACGGAATAACGTGTGACTAAAGAATAGAAATGAGATCCCTGCTTCTTTGGACGCAGGACCCTTCCTAAACGTTGTGCCTCTTCCTGTCTGGAACCAAAGGTTCCAGAAATCTGGATCGCAACTGATGCATCTGGTAAATCTATAGCAAAGTTTGCAACTTTCGATACGATTAGGATTTTTTGTTTTCCAGCTCTGAATGAGTTAAAAAGTTCATCTCTTTTCTTGTTTGGAGTTGAACCGGTAATCACCGGTATTTCAAGGGACTTCGCGAGTTCATTGAGTTGTGAGAGATATTGTCCGATTATGAGTATGAATTCATCTTTATGATTATTGATCAGCTGTTTTATGACAGGTTTCTTCAAAGGATTCTCTGAAGCTATTCTGAATTTTTCTCGTTTTGAGCCGATGGCATAATCAATATCAAGGGATTCATCAAGAGGGATACGGATCTCGAAACAGTGTGCTTCAGCTATCCATCCCTTTTGTTCCAACTCTCTCCAAGGGATATCATAACGTTTAGGACCTACAAGAGAAAATACCTCATCTTCCCGATTGTCTTCTCGAACAAGAGTAGCCGTCAATCCTACTCTATGCATAGATTGAATCTCTGCTGTCACCTTGAATACCGGAGCTGGTAGCATATGAACCTCGTCATAGATGACTAGACCCCAATTATGATCTTTAAAAATGGAGAAATGTGGGAAATCACTCACCTTATCTTTTCTCCAGGTAAGAATCTGATAGGTGCAGACAGTAATATCTCTGATGACTTTTCTATCTCCAGAATATTCGCCGATATCATCTTTGGTCAAGGTGGTCTTATCAATCAATTCATTGATCCATTGATGTACAGCTGCTACATTAGTCGTAAGGATCAAAGTCTTTGTCTTTAGAGCATGGATAACGTTTATCCCTACGATGGTCTTTCCAGAACCACAGGGTAGGACGATAGTCCCGTATCCGGTTCCAGGGTTACCATCCCCTAGGATCGCATCTTTAGCCTCATCCTGATAATCTCTTAGGATGAAAGGGTATCCTGAAATCGTAGTATCTCTCAAAGAAAGTTCTATTGGATCCCCAGTTTTAAGAGGTATCCTATCATCTACAGGGTATCCGAGTTTTATCAGAAGCAGTTTTACAGTACCTCTGTTATAGGCATTGAGAAAGAAGCCATCTTTATGGATCGTGAGATATTCCATGATAGCTTTTCGGTGCATAATCTCCTGGAAGATCTTATGTTCAGAAATATAAAGGAAAAATAGATCGGGTTCATCATCAACTGGGTAGAGGATGATTGATCCAAACCTTGAGATGATGTCATTTACAGTGAACTTCACATTATCTGGTACCGGGTATTTTGACCAGTAAGACAATCTTGCGATAATCGTATCTGCAGTGAACCCGGCTGAAGCTGCATTCCATAAGGATATCGGAGTAATGGTGAATGTGTGAATATGTTCCGGAGATTTTATCAACTCACTGAAGGGTATGATATCATTACGTGCATCATTAAAAGATGACGAATGGACTTCGAGAAGCATGGTGTTATCACTTTGAATTATGAGAGGTCTATCATACGTATTGTTTTCCATATCAAGACATATTAGCCCTAAGAACCAAAATAATCAACTAGATGGGAAATATGAGTAGTTTTCCCATGTTAATAGTTTTCTATTATCATTCACTTTGATCATGTATCATGATAGAATCGAACAATAAAAAAGTAAAATACTAAGAATAAGCGAGCATCCTTTTGAAAAGTACCATAACTAGAACACTTGAGATCAGGATATTCACCATAATACTATATTTTAGTATAGGATTATCCCTGTTTAGTATCATAGGTAATCTATTTAGTGGTTTTCCCTTGATGTTATCAATTAAATGGCTACTATTGATCATAGCCTCATCGATTTCCCTTTTTTCTAAGAAGTCAAAACGTTTCAATAACGTGGGAACTCTATTCTTCTTCCTTTTCATCGTCTCAGTCTTTTTGCCCTTTGCTTTCATAGAGTCGGGTGGGAGTGAAAATAATGCTCTAGGATATACATTTCTCATAGCAGTCAGTATTACCTATCTTTTCAGAGATCGTTCAAGGTTGATTCTCATCTCCTTGCTTATTTTAGTTTATATCATCCTACTAACGATTGAGTATTCGTATCCTGAGATCATTATGATCTATCCGGACAAAACACAATTCGTAGATAGAATCATACAGGTCCCATTGCAATTGATTGCTCTATTCTTGATTATTTTGCAATGTACGAAAAGATACGATACAACCTATGAGGAGTTGAGAATCCTGACCGTGACCGATGAACTTACAGGAATCTATAACAGATCAAGATTGAATAGTGAATGTGAGAATAGTCTGAATATGATGCGTATTGCAGATGAGAGACTCCTCATCATCATGACAGATATAGATGGCTTCAAATATGTTAATGATACCTATGGACACCTTGCCGGAGATGCTGTTCTCATTGAATTCTCAAAGCTCATCGAGAAACAGATTGGGGCTTTGGGGACTGTCGGTAGATGGGGTGGAGAGGAGTTTATGATAATCCTCCCAGGTATGGAAATCGATAATGGTTTTAAGTTAGCTGAGGAGTTGAAGAATAATATAGACAAGACTAGATTCTCATATGTCAAACATATGACAGCTAGTTTTGGTATCATTTCAGTAAAAAACAATGATACGCTAGCAACCATGATCAATAGAGCTGACAGTGCACTCTATGCAGCTAAGAGGGCTGGAAAGAATACGGTCATCTGTGGTGATTAAAAGAATCCATGAGAAAAAAGGTGAATTTTTAGCGTTAACTAATACTCGGGAGTAGGTAGTTCTCAAAATATCCTAGTGCTGATGATTTAAATCATTTCTTTAAATTATTAATAACTTAAGTTGATCATTCTTTTGTGAGTTGAAGTTTAGGTATAAGAGGATAGGGGTATTTCAAAGTTTCGATATGGAAAATAGAACCTAGCAGAACATTATCATCAATATTACAGGGAATACTGATTTTCCTCATAAAGAGTTCATCATGTTCATTGATTTTTGAATCGATATACCCCTTAATGATATAGTCTGTTTTAATCTGGAGGAATCTCTCGAATCTTACTCGGTTAAGAGTGATCTTGCATTCGATGAGCTGTGAATCTCCCAACGTTCCAGATACATTCCCATTCTTATGGATCTCTAATACTATTTCACTATCCTCATTCTTATAAGGTGTAACCTGATAATCCAAGTGAAGTTCACCGGTACCGGACCATTTACCGATTTGACTCTTAGTTGGTTCCCACTTTGTCATAGAAAATCGGTTCCATAGGACTCCCGCGGAGATACTTACTGTTATGATTAATAAAATAAGAAAAAAATGCCATTTTTTCATAGAATCACCCTATATCCTTTAGCTTCGTCAGATTGATGGCTGCCAGTCTTTTCTTCTTGATCTTTTTTCGACAGGATCTATAGATAATCAACCATAATATAAGAGGAGAGATGGATAGCAAAAAGATATAACAAGCGGAAAAAAAATCAGAAGTTAACATAGCAAGTACGGTTGAGATAACCACATTAAGAATTGGTATGATTTTACCAAAGAAAGAGTTTGGTTTTAATGATAACCACCATTGAATTACTCCAAGGATGATGCTGAGAATAATTGTGATAATTATAATCTTCATATCATGTATCCTCTCTTCCCTCATGCGTGTATGCATCAATGAGAATTTTAGCTGCATCGAAATCGATCTTCTCATCTATTGCCAGGGTTCGGATGAGGGATACGAATGGTTTTTGCTCATCTTCAGTATTCAACTGTATTTTTTGAATGAGTCTATCAAGTCGTAATCTTATTGTTGGATAGGTCACTTCATAGTATTTTGCGATTTCTTTTAATGATCCTGAATAAAGAATGAATCTTTTAATAAAGTTCAAATCTTCCTTTTCCAGTTTTATAATCCAATTTGGTAATTCATTCATCAAATATTCCTTTGTTTAGACAAAGCTTAATATAATTATCAATAAAGTTATAGTAAAGTTTAAATAAGTTAAAGTCAAGAATAGTAATGTGAAATATTTTAAAAATTATTATTGATTGATTAGTACATTAATTAGGTGTCATTGTTTCATGATTTGGTAAAATTGAGATTTTCGTTATTTGAAGAAGGATTCAGCCATAATCATGTCCTCATCAAATAATGAAATCTTATGAAAAGAATAATATATGTGCTTTTGCATAAAAAAACTGTTACCGCATAAGCAGTAACAGTTTAATAGAACCTATTGATCAGGAATTATTCAATTTCAGATGAATAGATATATTTAAAGTATTCCATATCTGTTGATAGCGTCTTAGGTAAATCGGTAATGGATTTTGTATATGATTCTAATGTGATCCAGAATTCAAAGAAATCTGTATCAGCTTCATAGGCATCAGCATATATTCTTGTTGCCTCTGCATCAGCATTACCTTTGATCTCCTCCGATGTAGCATATGCTCCAGAGAGGATTTTTCTCTTCTCGTTATCCAGTTGACCTATCCATTCAGCAAGTTGTCCTTCACCATAGGAACGGTAAGCTTCTGCAATTTGGTTTCTCTCTTTGATCATCCTGTTGTAAACACTCTCTGTTAGGTCATCAGAGTATCTGATCTGTCGGATGATGATATCTATGAGTTCAATACCATATTCAGCAGTGAAGGTAGAGGCGAACTCGAACATCTCATCAGAGAGCATGGTACGACCTTTGGTGATCTCTTGGTAGGTTTCTTGAGTAGCAGTTAGACTATTCAATTGTTCAGAGTCTTTTATATTCTCTGACTGTACTTGTTCGATTACCTTGATAGTGTTTATATCATTGCTAGTTCTGACAGCCTCATTAAGGTAGTTTTCAGAGATGATGGTCCTGACCGCAGAGTCAACAACATCATCCAATCGAGCGTACCCCTGATTGAGGGAGGTTACAGATTCATAGAATCTTTGGGGATCTACAATCCTCCATCGGGCTGTGGTATCTACCCAGATAAACTGATTCTCTTTTGTAGGGATTCTTTGAGAGTCGCCATCCCATGAGAGAATTTTTTTTGGATATTTCACGATATTATCTACAAAGGGTGCTTTGAATTTGAACCCAGCATCAGTCTCTGTCTTGGTTATAGCACCAAATCTAGTGACCACCGATTGTTCACCTTCATTGAGGATGTAGAAAGGTCCTACAAGTACGAAAATGATTATCGCTGCAATTATGATTACTAGGGCAGTTATGAATTTTTTCATTTTGTACCTCCTATGTCCTGTAGAGGTAGAAAATTCTCAAGATTCTTATCAATGATCGTAGTATTTCCACTAGAGAGGATAGATTCCATTGTCTCTATATAGAGACGAGTACTTGTGACCTCTTTACTCTCATTGTATGCTTCACGTACGGAATTGAAACGCGCTACATCACCTTTCGCCTCATTGATTCTTTCTGAGTAGTACCCTTCGGCAAATTGAATCTGCTGTGCAGCTTCACCACGTGCTTTCGGTATCTCTTTGTTGTACTGTTCCTTACCTTCGTTTATAAGCCTGTTCATATCTTGGATAGCCTTATTGACATCTTCAAAGGCATCCTGAACCTCACCGACCGGTGGGACGATGTTCTTCAATTTTACGGTAACGATCTTGATTCCAAGACCATAGCTACTCAGAATATCCTGCATCTGCTGTTGAGCAGAAACTTCGATGTCTGTTCTTGAGGAACCCATGACTGATAGGATCGGTAGGTCTCCAACGAGTTCGTTGATGACCGATTGACTTATATCACGAATCGTAGATGTCTTATCTTCAACATTGAACAACCATGCGTATGGATTGTCAATCTTGTATTGAAGAACCCATTCTACATCGATAATATTCAGGTCCCCGGTCAACATGACTGATTCTTCAGGGAAATCTCTCTGATCGAAGATGGTGTTTACTCCAGATTGCTCTGTTCTGAATCCGAAACTCATATTCTGTACGACCTGTGTCGGTACATTGTAACTCTTCTCAATCCCTAAAGGCGCTTTAAATTGTAACCCCGGACCTACAACTCGATTATACTGGCCAAAACGTAGGACAACGCTCTGTTCAGTTTGATCAACTACAAAGAAACTGGTTGAGAATATAGCAACGATCGCAATAGCGATAACGACTATAATTAGAATCTTAGGCTGAATCGAGATCTTCTTAGGTGTCGGAGTGGTGTTACGTTCTAGCATAACTCCTCCCTTATTGTATTTCTACTAAAGTGTACTGCTGTGCATATGCAGAGTCAAGTTGAATAGAAAAACTATTAAGAGTATGTTCGAATCTAATATTTATGATATAGTACAAAAGATAGTAATAATCTTCGGAAATATATGGAGAGAGCGTGTTTTTAAAGAGTATAGAGCTGTTTGGCTTTAAATCATTCGCTGATAAGAGTAAATTAGAATTCTCAAACGGAATCACTGCATTACTCGGTCCCAATGGCTGTGGGAAGTCCAATATTGTAGATAGTATCAAATGGGTGCTCGGAGAGCAGTCGATGAAGACTCTAAGAGCGGGTAAGCTCGAGGATGTCATCTTCAATGGTACTGAATCTAGAAAGAAGCTCAATGTTGCAGAGGTGAATCTCATAATTTCTAACGAGGCTGGGTACCTCCCTCTAGATGTATCAGAGATTTCAATAAAACGGAGAGTCTTCAGATCAGGCGAAAGTCAATACTTCATCAATAACACACATGTTAGACTCAAGGAGATAAAAGAACTTTTCTATGATACAGGAATCGGAAAGAGTGCCTATTCGATTCTTGAACAGGGAAAGATCGATCAGATACTTTCTCAGAGACCTGAGGATAGGCGTTATATCTTTGAAGAGGCAGCAGGAATCACCAGATTCAAACAGAAGAGTCAAGAAGCTGAGAAGAAGTTATTGAAGACAGATGAGAATATCAAACAGGTAGAGGGGATCCTCAAAGAGGTGAAACATACCTATGATACTCGTAAGGTACAGGCTCAGAGAGCTGAGAAATACCGAGTACTAAAAGAGAAGATATTCACTCTAGAGGTCGATCTGCAGCTTGCAAAGGTTCATGAACTCAATACGAAGAAAGAACGGAAAATCGAATATCTACACACTTCAGTTGAAGAGTTTCAGACTCTCCAGGCAGATATCACAAAGATAAACACTACTCTTGAGGAGATCATGGACTCTGTTAATGATCAGTCTAACAAGAGGATTAATATACAGAACCGCCTACATCGTATCGATGAGAGTAAGAACAGTAAGAAGAACCAGATCGATATCTATCTAGACAGAATCGAAGACTTTACAAAGAATATCTCAGATCTTAGTAGCCGATGTGATCAGATGGCTCAAAGGATCGATCGTGATTCTGCTGATATAGATGAACGTGTCAAAAAAAGAATCTCTATTCAAGATGAACTAGAGAAGATCGAAATAGATATCGAGACGTTCATCGAGACGATTGAGACTGCCGAAGAAAGGATATCTGCTAACAGTCGAGAGATAGAGGGGACTGAAGAGAGGATTAAGAGTCTGGAGCGGACACAGTTGCTTCTTAGAAGGGATCTTCAGGAGATTACCGAACATATCGTCAAAGAATTTGATATGAGACTTAACGAATCTGGGTATTCTCACCATAGGCGAAATGATATCGAGCAGCAGATCCACGATATACTCAATAGAATGAAGATCACCCTTCAGGGTAGACTGGATATTCTCGAAGACGCAGAAAGTCTTGGATCAACAAAGAAGGCATTGGATAAAGCCTTGTTCTTAAAGACAACTGATGATATCAGGATGATCAACGACCAGATGGGAGAGCTTCAAGTACTTTATACTAGCTATATTCAAGAGATTCCTTCATTCATAGATGATTTCTTAGCTCCTGCTGGGGTGCTTACGAAGAAAAGACTCATCGATGATCAGATTGAACAGAGTTATACAGAGGTGGAAGATAAGAAGGAGAGGATAGATAATCTTTCCTCTGAAAATACCTCGTTATTGAAGAAATTGCAGAATTATAGAGAAACTCTCGAACATTTGAGACTCACCGAAGTAGAACTCAAAGGGAATCTTAAGCATGTTGAGGATCTTCTTCAGAATCTCTATCGATCACTCAATGAACAGAAGATCTCACGGGATGAATCTGTTAAGGACCTTGATATTACAAAGGGTAAATTACAGGATACGAAGGATAAGATTTCTGCGTTAGAAAAAGATTCTGAAGAGATTGGAATAGAAGTCGAAGAACTCACCGAACAGTTACAGCTACTCAAAGAGGAGATAGATTCATTTCAAGAGGATATAAAGACTCAGCGAAAGAATCTTGCTCTCAAACAGGAGTTGCTAACGAATGTATCTCAGAGGATCGAAAGGACTAAAGCCGAGATTGATGCTCTTGTGAGTGAGATCGAGTTCATCTATTCGGCTTTCGAAGAGAACTATTCCAAGAGCCTCACTGAATTTGATGAGAGAATCTATGATATTAGAGATGGAGAGCAGAGCTACCGGTCACGTCTCAAAGATCTTAAACAGGATATGATCGCTCTTGGTTATATAAACCATATGGCAACTGAGGAATTCGAAGAGGTTCGAGAACGTTATGAGTTCCTGAGAAAACAGTTGATGGATCTAGAGCAGGCAAAGAACGATCTCCTGACGATTACCAAAGAGATAAAGACAAGGTCTGAGGAGCTTTTCGAAGAGAGTTATCATAAGATCAAAAAGAATTTTCATCTTATGTTTAGACGCCTTTTTGGTGGTGGAAGAGCAGAGTTGAAACTTGTCGATCCTAATGATATTCTCAATAGCGGTATAGATATACTTGCTCAACCTCCAGGGAAGAAACTTGAAAAGATCACGCTTCTCTCCGGTGGTGAGCGTTCAATGACGGCAGTTGCATTACTATTTGCTACATATTTAGTCAAACCGTCTCCTTTTTGTATTCTCGATGAGATAGATGCTGCTCTTGATGATGCAAATATAGGATATTTTCTTGATCTTCTGCTAGAATTCAGTGAGAATTCACAGTTTATCATCATCACACATAATAAGAAGACTGTACTTGGTTCTTCAACGCTCCTTGGAGTGACCATGCAGGAACCAGGGGTGACTAAGGTCATCACTTACCGTATCGGGAAGGATCCAGATGGTGAAACAATTTTCGATAATGGTTGACACTGACTCGAATAATACGGTATAAGTCTTTACGATAAAGTAGGAAAGATATGCTTGAAAAGATTTCAGATAAATTCTCAGATATAGTACGACAATTTTCCGGTAAGGGAACTATTTCAGAAAAGAACATCCAAGAAGCGGTAGAAGAGATAAAGATCGCTCTACTAGAAGCGGATGTGAATCTTCGTGTAGTACGAAGGTTCGTGAATAAGACTATCGAAGAAGCTCAAGGAGAGGCTGTCATCAAGGCCGTGAACCCTGGTCAGCAGTTCATAAAGATAGTCCATGATAGATTAGTTCAATTACTCGGTGATGATAGAAAAGAACTCAACCTGAAAGGACCAGATACCCAATCTGTCATTCTTATGATGGGTCTTCAAGGTTCTGGAAAGACGACGACAGCTGCTAAACTTGCCTATAAGCTTAAGAAAGAGGGGCGTAGACCTCTCCTTATTGCAGCTGACTTGGTAAGACCTGCTGCAATCAAACAACTTCAGGTCCTTGGTGAGAGTATTGATGTTCCCGTATATGCTGAGGAGATCAAGAATCCCGTCAAAGTGGTAAAGAACGGACTTAAACTTGCTAAGAAAGAGCAGTATAATACGGTAATCGTAGATACTTCTGGACGTATGCATCTCGATGAGCAGATGATGAAAGAGATCCATGATATCTTCAAGGCTGCAGATCCTGATGAAACACTCTTTGTAGCGGATTCCATGACTGGACAGAACGCAGTCAATATCGCAAAAGAGTTCGATGAGAAAGTTGGCATCTCCGGAGTGATCCTGACTAAATTCGATTCAGACACGAGAGGTGGTGCGGCTCTTTCAATTAGAAGTGTAACCGGTAAACCGATAAAATATATCGGAGTCGGTGAGAAAGTAGAGGATCTTGATCCTTTCTATCCAGAACGAATAGCCACTAGAATTCTGGGAATGGGTGATGTAATATCACTTGTTGAGAAGGCGCAAGAGTCGATTGATGTCCAAGAAGCAGAGAAATTACAGAAAAAGATGTCTTCTGCGACATTTAGTTTGCAAGACTACCTTGAACAATTACAGAGAATGAATAAAATGGGACCGTTGGAGTCTATTGTCGATATGATCCCTGGTGCGAAAGGCAACATCAGTGAAGATGATATCAACAAGAAGGAACTTGCTCGGGAACAGGCGATTATTCAATCTATGACCTATAATGAGCGGAATAACCACCGAATCATCGGACCTTCTCGAAGGAAGAGGATTGCTAAAGGAAGTGGTACAGCTGTTTATGATGTGAACAGGATGTTGAAGAAATTTGATAAGATGCGACTAATGATGAAAAAGGTCGCAAAGAATAAGAAATACCAAGCCCAGATGCTGAAACAGATGGGCATGTAATATTCGCGTTAAAGCGCAGGAGGAAACGTTGTGAGCGTAAAGATGAGATTGAAGAGATTTGGAACTAAGAAACGACCATACTACAGAATCGTAGTTATGGATGCAAGAGAACCTAGAGATGGCCGAACACTAGATGAGGTTGGTCTGTACCACCCGATCGAGAAAGAGGGAAACCAGGTTAAGATCGATGAAGAGAAGGTCAAAGGATGGCTAGTCAAGGGTGTACAACCTACTGAAACTGTCAAGAAGATCTTAAACAAGAACAACATCAACATTATTAGAAAAGCGGCTGACAGTCAGGAGTAACGATCATGGAAAAGGATCTTGTAGAGTATATTGCAAAATCCCTTGTAGATGATCCAGATAATGTATCTGTAAACATGATTGAAGGCGAAAAGTCCACGATTCTTGAATTGCGGGTTGCACAAGACGATATCGGAAAAGTTATCGGTAAACATGGTCGTATAGCGAAAGCTGTCAGGACCATTTTGAGTGCTTCCTCTACCAAGGATGGGAAAAGAGTTGTGTTGGAGATATTGGATTAATCGAAACAATGGAAAAAATTGCAACTGGATTAATCAGAACAACTCATGGGATTCGCGGTTATTTAAAGGTTAAGCTTTTTTCTGGTGATGCAGAGAACTTCCTGTCGCATACTCAACTCTTGCTGAAAAAGAATTCACAAGAGAAGATGTATACTGTAGAAGAATCTATGTTTCATGGTGATTCAGTATTGTTGAAACTCAATGGTATTGATAATCCTGAAGCTGGTAAACTTCTAAATGGATGGGAAATCTGGATCCCAAGAGATGAAGCATCTCCTCTTGATGACGATGAATACTATCAAGCGGATCTTCACGGTTGTTCCGTGTTGTTTGAAGGAAGTGTGATCGGTAAAGTCATCTCCCTCGTGGAGGGGGCTCAATCCGACCTACTTGAGATCGAAAAGACTGTCGATGAAGCGCGATGTTATGTCCCCTTCATGGATGAGTTCATCAACGAAGTTGATTTAGAGAATAAAACTATCGAACTTCGTAATGATTGGATACTTGGATGAAGATAGAAGTCCTGACATTGTTTCCTGAAATAATCGATGGCTTCTTTCATGATTCTATCATGGCAAAGAGTGTCGAGAAGGGGTTGATCTCGTACGAAACCGTACAAATTAGAGATTTTACCCACGACCGGCATAAGACTTGTGATGATGCACCCTATGGCGGTGGAGCAGGGATGGTTCTGAAACCGGAACCACTTGGTGAAGCGTTAGAGTCTATCGGTGCTAAAGATAAAAGAGTCGTCTTCCCGAGTCCCTCAGGTAAACGCCTGACTCAGGCATATGCAGAGGAACTCTCGAAAGAGGATGGACTTGTGTTCATCTGTGGCAGGTATGAGGGTATTGACCAAAGAATCATAGACCTGTATGTTGACGATGAAATTTGTATCGGTGATTATGTGATCTCCTCAGGTGAGGTTGCCTCTTTGGTTGTCATTGATGCAGTATATAGGTTAGTAGAAGGTGTTATTAGTAGTGAATCTCTTGAAGAAGAGAGTTTTTCTAATGGATTATTAGAATATCCTCAGTATACAAGGCCTTCAACCTATTGCGGAATTTCCGTTCCTGATATATTATTATCCGGTCATCATGCTCGAATTGAAAAATGGCGCATGAAAGAACGGGTTAATAAGACCCAGGAGAACAGACCTGATTTAATTAAGGAACTTGTTGACCAATCGAAAGAAGGGGATAAGATCCTTGACCTATTACATTTAGAAAATAATCCGAAGGGGTAAGAGCAATGGATATTATTAAGTCAATAGAGGCTGAACAGCTGAAAGAAAATGCTGAGAACTTTCGTATTGGTGATACAGTAAAAGTCTTCTTTAAGATCATAGAGGGACAGACTGAGCGAGTACAGGTCTATGAAGGACTCGTTATCGCAATCAACAATACCAGTGTAAGAAAGACCGTAACGATAAGAAAAATGTCTTACGGAGTTGGAGTGGAAAGAATCTTCCCACTACATTCACCAAGAATTGAAAAGATCGATGTTGTCAGACGTGGTCGTGTAAGAAGAGCAAAACTCTACTACATCAGAGACCGAGTCGGTAAAGCAGCTAAGGTTAAAGAACTTATCAGACGAAAATAAGGTGATTCTACAGGTGCTACAAAAGAGTTATGTGTTATCATATAGCTCTTTTTTTTAGTTTCTTGAAAGAAGTTGCATTCTTATATAAGATGTGATCACATTAGGATGTGAATATGGAAGATAACAGTAATAACCAGCAGAAAGAACCTAGAAAGGGTGGTCGTATACGAAAGCGGAACTATAAGAGGTCTCGCGGTAAGAAGATCGTGCCTGAGAAAGAGTTCGATCCTATTATCTGTTCTATTTGTGAGAAGCCGATTGAGAGTATCACTCAAGCTTTCAGTGGTGATTCGCCAGGTGACATCGCCCATTTTGATTGTGTTTTGAAAAAGCTTCAGGAAGATGAAAAACTGACTGAAAGACAGAGGATAAGCTATATCGGAAATGGTACTTTCGCAGTGATCGAGTATAAAAACAAGAACACTACGGGACCTTTCACTATTATCAAGAGATTCCAGATCGAAACCAAGGAGACTATGGATAAGATCAAGAAGATCGTTAATGAAAGGAAGAACGCAGTTGATCTGACGAGGAAGAGAAGATAATGTTGCAGGCTATGCTACCAGGGAGTTTTGATCCTCCCACGAATGGACACTTGAATCTCATTCGTCGTGCTGCAAATATATCTGATCATCTATATGTGATTATAGCGGAGAATGCTGCTAAGAACTACTTCTTCTCTGGTGAAGAACGACTTGAGATGATGAGTGAATTACTGAAGGATCACGAGAATATTACCGTGGTACTTTGGGACAAGTTGATTGTTGATTTTGCAAAGAAATATGATGTTCATGTCATGATCAGAGGGGTGAGAGCCCTTGCCGATTTTGAGTATGAATTCGAACTTGCAATGACCAATAAACAGATCTATAACGACCTGGAGGTGGTATTTCTACCTACAGATCACAAGTATTTTGTGCTGAGAGCATCAGCAATAAAAGAGTTGGCCCGGTATGGTGCCGATATAAGTACAATGGTTCCAGTTATTGTCGCAGATAGGTTACGAAGTAAACTAAATATGTTGACATTAGAAGATAATTAAGGTATTGTCTTTTGACTGAGAACGTTTAAGAGGTAAAAGTAAATGGCAGTACCTAAATATAAGACTTCAAAAGCTAGATCGAGAACAAGAAAATCCATTAATATGAAGCTGAGTGCCCCCAAGTTGGTTGAGTGTAGCACTTGTGGGAATAAGGTTCTTCCTCACCGAGTATGCCCGAAATGCGGGTTTTACAGAGGTAAGCAGGTATTGAATCTTGAAGATATTGGTTAATCAACAACCGTAAGGAGTTTAACATGGATGACCTGTTTGAAAAAATGAAATCACTGATCGCGGATAAGCTCGAAATTGAAGAAGATAAGATTAGTCTTGAATCATCATTCCGAAAGGATCTTGGTGCAGATAGTCTAGACACATATGAGCTTGTCTATGCAATCGAAGAGGAACTGGGTGTAACCATTCCTGATGAAAAGGCAAACGAGTTTGAGACTGTGAAGGATGCAGTTGACTATCTTTCAACACAGCTCTAAGTCTTTTTGATAGCGTATGGCTTTTCTACAGGATTTGCAACAATATAAGGCTCCGAAAGTATTAAACGAACGGAAACGAGAATTACAACTCTTTGAAAAGCATGCAGCTATAAGGTTCAGGAGATTAGAACTCCTGAACCTCGCTTTTTGTCACAGATCCTTCGCAAACGAGCACCATAAAGATGTAGATAACAATGAGAAATTAGAATTTCTTGGAGACAGTATATTAGGACTTGTCGTCAGTGAGTTTCTCTATCGGAACTACTATGATTCTATGGTAGAAGGTGATTTTGCTCGTATCAAATCCTTTGTAGTCAGTGAGGACAGTCTTGCTGATATAGCAAAGAAAATCAAAGTTGATAATTTCATTCTCATTGGTAAAGGTGAAGAGTATTCTGGTGGCAGGAACAAGAAAGCTATTCTTGCTGACTGTATGGAGGCTATCATCGGTGCGTACTATCTTGATTCTGGATTCAAGCCAGCACAGGATTTCATACTGACGTATCTTATACCTGAAATTACCAAAGTCTTAGAAAACAAACACAAGAAAGACTATAAGACACTTTTACAGGAACTCGTCCAAAAGAGGTACAAGACCTATCCGAGATATGAAGTAGTTAAAAAGACTGGACCTGATCATGATAAGATCTTTTGGGTCAGTGTTACTGTGGATGAGAAGTTATATGGTCCTGGAAAGGGTAAGAATAAGAAAGAGGCAGAACAGCATGCTGCTGGTATAGCCTTTGAAGAGATGAATCCCTAACTCAATTTCTCATATAATCTTTTACTAATAATTATTAGTCTCTCTTTTGTATTGTTCGAAGGATCATCTAGGACTGTTTCTAGGAGTTCTTTGAGGATGTGACCTATAAATGGTCCCTGCGGAATTCCTGATGAAATGAGGTCTTTTCCAGTAATAGCTAGGTCTCGGATGGAGAGTGCACTCTCTTCTTCAAGGATAGTATTAATCCTTTCAATGAATTCCAACAGGAGTCTATCATTTGACGGTTTTCCTGACGCACCATAGGAATCAGCAAAACGTAATAAAAATAGATCATCTAGATAATCTATTCCCACTTTAGAAATAAATCTTCTTATTGCCGCATCGGTCCATTCTGGAGTGTAATGGAACATATGATGGGTAATCAGATGGTTTATTCTATTACGTTCATTATTAGGGAATTTGAGTCGTTGTAGGATTGTGTCTGCTAACGAAGCTGATATGCGCTCATGATGATAGAAGGTAGGCAATCCATTATCATCTATACTGAGAGACTCTGGTTTTCCAACATCATGAAGGAGTGCCGCCCAACGTACGATAAGATTCTCTTTTGGTGCTCCATCACAGGAATAGATATTATGCATACAGACATCGAATTTATGGATACCTTTCTGCGCTATATCAAAGCCCATAGTGAGTTCAGGCAGTATATACTTAAGAAATCCATCCTCTTTCATAGCAACTAAGCCTATAGAGGGTCTGTTGGCGCTGAGCATCTTATTCAATTCATCTCTGATACGTTCAACAGAGATATTGGAGATTGTATATCCTAAACTTTTTGCGGCTTGTCTTGTCGCAGTATCGAATGTGAATTCAAGAACAGTTGAGAATCTGTAGCCGCGAAGAATCCTCAAAGAATCTTCCGTGAACCTCAAAACAGGGGAGCCGATAGCTCTTAAGATACGATTTTTGAGATCATCAAGCCCTGCATGTTCATCTATGATACTGCCATCTCGGGTATCGACTGCAAGAGCATTAATCGTAAAGTCTCTTCTTGAGAGATCCTCAGAAAGATCAGACACGAATTCTATAGAATCTGGGTGTCTATTATCTGCATAACCTGACTCAGTCCTAAATGTCGTGACCTCGAAATGTTCACCCCTAAAGATGACTGTTACAGTTCCATGAAGGATCCCGGTAGGGATCACATGATTGAATAATGCTATAACCTCTTCTGGTGTTGCATCCGTCGCGAAATCGTGATCTGAACTCTCATTACCGAGAAGATGATCCCGCACTGCTCCTCCGACAATATAGAGGCAGAAAGAGTTTTCATGGAATACTGAGGCGAAATCTGATATTTTCTTCGAGATCTTATAACTTCTCACACATGAAACCTATACATTGACTAGGATTGTTGTCAATACTCATTGAAAATATATTGTTAAATAGCTATATTATTTCATAATTGCTTAAATAAAGATCAATGATTAACAAGAGTTCAGCATACCATGAATCGAAAGAAAGATGGCAGAAAAAATATGTGCTAGGAGTGTATTGTGTATAAACCTGTAGACAACAAAGTAAACTTCCCGAAGATGGAAGAGGATATAATAGCTTTTTGGAAAGATCATGATATCTTTCAGAAATCAATCGATACACGAGACAAGGATAACGAGTTCGTCTTTTACGATGGACCTCCCTTTGCAACGGGACTACCTCACTTCGGACATTTCGTGCCTGGAACTATAAAAGATGTTATTCCAAGATTCCAGACGATGAAAGGTAAACGAGTAAACCGTAGATTCGGATGGGACTGTCACGGTCTACCTGTCGAGTATGAGATGGAAAAGACTTTAGGAATATCAGGTAAGAGCCAGATAGAAGAATATGGGATCGCTGAATTCAATGAAAAATGTAGATCCATAGTATTGAGATATACAGAAGAATGGGAGCACATCGTAACTCGAATGGGCCGATGGGTTGATTTCGATAATGATTATAAGACCATGGATCCTGATTTTATGGAATCTATCTGGTGGGTATTTAAATCATTGTTTGAAAAGGGATTGGTTTATGAAGGGTATAATATTATGCCTTACAGCCCTAAACTAGCAACTCCATTATCAAACTTTGAGGTTAACCTCGGTGGTTATCAGGATGTTATAGATCCTGCTATAACCGTTAGATTTGCAGTTAAGGATCAACCGAATACCTATCTTCTTGCCTGGACCACCACACCTTGGACACTACCTTCGAACCTTGCCTTAGTACTAGGTCCTGATATCGAATATGTGAAGCTTAAAGATGGAGATGAATATTATATCCTCGGGAAAAAAGCAGTACCTTCCTATTTTAAGAATGAAGAGGAGTATGAGATCGTCGAATCCTATATTGGTAGTGAACTGACTGGGATTGAATACGAACCTCTATTCCCCTATTTTGCTCAACATGCAGAGAAGGGCGCCTTTAGAACCTTTACCGGAGATTATGTAACTGATGATGATGGTTGTGGTATCGTCCATACTGCTCCTGGTTTTGGTGAAGATGATTATAAAGTGCTTAAGGGGACAGGTATTCCTGTAGAGTGTCCTATTGACATGGAATGTAAGTTCACTTTCGAAGTAGCCGATTTTGAAGGACTATTCGTCAAAGATGCCGATAAGCCTATCATCAAACGTCTGAAAGAAGAGGGTAAACTCGTTAAAAGAGAAAACTATAAACATAGTTACCCCTTCTGTTATAGAACAAAACAACCTCTGATATATAGAGCCTTATCATGTTGGTTCGTAGATGTAACAAAGATTAAAGATAAGATGCTTGCAGCAAATGATCAGATAACCTGGGTTCCCTCACATCTGCAAAAGGGTAGATTTGGTAAGTGGTTAGAAGGTGCTAGAGATTGGGCAATAAGTAGGAACAGATACTGGGGTAATCCTATCCCAATCTGGAAATGTGATGGGTCCGAACATATTGAGGTCATCGGTTCTAGAGAAGAGTTAGAGGAAAAATGTGGTCAGAAGATAGAAGATCTTCATAAACACTTCGTTGATGACTTAACATGGCCTAGTCCAGATGGTAAAGGAACCATGAGAAGAATTCCAGACGTCCTAGACTGTTGGTTCGAATCAGGTTCAATGCCTTATGCTCAGAGCCATTATCCCTTTGAGAATAAAGATCTAATAGAGAATCACTTTCCTGCTGATTTCATCTGCGAGGGACTAGATCAGACTCGTGGATGGTTCTATACCTTGACCATACTTGCAGCGGGTCTCTTCGATACTCCTGTTTCAATGAATATTGTAACAAATGGCCTCATACTTGCTGAAGATGGGAAGAAGATGTCAAAATCAGAGAGAAACTATTCTGATCCTATGGAAGTCATCAATACTTTTGGTGCTGATGCCCTCAGATTCTTTCTAATGAATTCTGCAGTTGTACGAGCTGAAGATCTGAAGTTCTCTGATGATGGGGTTAAAGAGGTTCTCAAGAATCTTATCATTCCTGTGTGGAATGCCTACAGCTTCTTTATTACCTATGCAAATATAGATGATTATAATGCACCGAATGGTTTGATAGATTACACCCCTGATAATGCTCTTGATAAGTGGATCCTCTCAGAGTCTGAAGCTCTTGTTCATGATATAACTGAACACCTTAATAATTATGAGATCCAGAAAGCCTGTGGGCCTATCACAAAATTCATCGATCTATTGAATAACTGGTATATCAGAAGGTCTCGAAGAAGATTCTGGAGATCAGAGAATGATAATGATAAAATCCAGGCTTACGATACGTTGTATACCGTTCTTATCAAACTCATCGAAGTATCTGCACCTATTATCCCCTTCATTACAGAGGAGATGTTTCAGAATCTCAAGCATGAATCTATGCAGGAGTCGGTACACTTACAGAACTATCCTGAGTACCAGGAAAGTCTGAGAGACTTCGATCTTGAAAAAAAGATGGCTATCACAAGGCAGACTGTTACCATGGGAAGAGCTCTTCGAGCAATTCACTCATTAAAGACGAGACAACCTTTGAAGGCAATCTATCTTGTAACTCGTGACAAGGCTGAGCTTGCGATACTCAAAGAGATGGAAGGTATCATAAAAGAAGAGTTGAATGTTAAAAGTGTAGTCTACCGTGATAATGAAGAGGATCTTGTCTCCTATTCTGCAAAAGCAAACTTTAAGGTATTAGGCCGACAACTTGGTAAGAATATGAAAGAAGTTGCCGGAATGATCGCTGAATTCGATATGGATATCATCTCAGCAATACTCAATGGGGAATCTAAAGAGATTACTTATAGTGCTGGTACCATCATGATTGATTCTGCGGCTTTAGCAGTTCAGAGAACTGAAAAAGAGAATATGAAAGTCCTAAATGAGGGCGATCTTACCGTTGGTCTTGATAGCGAGATGACTGAAGAACTACTGCTTGAAGGTCTAGCAAGAGATATCATAAGGTCTATTCAAAACCAGAGAAAAGAGACGGGGCTTGATGTAACTGATCGAATCTCTTTGAACGTTACTGGTGATGATATGGTCATGAGATCTGTTGAGTTGTTCAAGGAATATATTTGTTCAGAGACTTTAGCGACCTGTGTTGATGATCTTGCTAATAATACTATCACTGTCGAAATGGGTGACCATTCCGCGGTGATCTCCTTAGAGAAAGCATAAGAGAGGGAATCCTGCATGAAAAGACTAATGACAGTATCGATTCTATTGATACTGTTAGTTTTAAACGGTTGTACTCATATGACACCCTTCACTGATGAAAGCTATTTACGGGCTCTCGGAGAAGAGAGTGAGGTAGTGGCAACCGTGAATGTAGATATGGCGCAGGCCCTTATTCATGAGGTAGCTGGTGATCAGTTAGAGTCCCTTGAAATAATCTTGGATCGTAGTGATAGAATATCAGTTGCAATAGATCCTTCTGCGTCAGAAGAGGAGACTCCTATGATGTACGGAGGAATTGAGGGTGACTTTGGTAAGATCGTCACCGATACTGTTCTGAGTTTCAGTAAAGATTTTGCAAAGATGGAAGAGCAGGATATCCAATATTTTGGTAGTGATACCATGAATCTTGATGTAAAGGTACCCAAGAGTGGTTTAGTCTTATTCTCAAATGATAGTATAGAAGAGGTTTATCAAAAGACTTTCAAAGAACGTGAACTATTCATCCCATATGATGTATCTGAACGTATGGAGGAAAGTCTTTTTGGGATCTATATGGAAAAACCTACCGATATCGGGTTTTTGACAGATCAGATTCCTGAAACTATGTTATTGAGTATGAATGGAATCTGGCTAGTTCTTAATGGTGAGAAAGATTCCTATAATGTTTCGGGGATTCTCGATACAAATACTCCTCAGGCTACAAGAGTCCTAGGTACTCTATTGAGACTTAACTACCTGAAGACGATCAGAAAACTTCCTACACCCTTAGAGGGATGGGAAGATCATATACTCATAGGAGATGAGATTATTACCCTTGCTGGTATGTTTATCAGTAATGAGGAAGTATATGACCTCTTTTCTATGGTTTTGAAGAATTTTTATTAAGACAGGAGTTGGGTATGCCCACATACGATTATAGATGTCAGAACTGTGGATTTGAGTTCGAAGAATTTCAAATGATGCAGGATGAGCTTTTGACTGAGTGCCCAAAATGTAAAGGCAAATTAAAACGGCTGATTGGAGGCGGACTCGGTGTCATCTTCAAGGGTAGTGGTTTCTATGTAACTGATAATAAATCAAGTAACAGCGCTAGTCCTGGGAAATCTGATAGTGCTTCAACTAACAAGAAAGATCCTGCATGAGCCTAACTGTAGGTGAACTCGAATCTTTCACAATTATCTGCAGCCTCTTGTAACATCTCCTCGATCTCAAGCTTCTTATAAGATGCTATCATCAATTCTTTATCAGGCCGGACCAATGGATGTTTTGGAGAAAAGATAGTACAACAATCTTCATATGGTAGTATTGAGGTCTCATAAGTTCCAATATCTCTTGCAGTATTGATGATCTCCTCTTTATCAAGTCCGATAAGAGGTCTTAGAACAGGAATATCTGATGCACTATCAGTGAAGGTGAGACTCTCCAAGGTCTGAGATGCTACCTGACTTAAGGACTCTCCAGTAACAAGGGTCTTTGCTCTGACCTCTTTAGCTACAATATTTGCGATTTTCACCATACAATATCTCATGAGTAGCGTATGTTCTTCTGAATTCGAATGAGCGTTGATATGAAGTTGTGCCTTAGTAAACGGTACAACGAATAACCTCGTACCGTTGAGGTAAGGGGAGATCAGTTTTGCTAGATCTTTAACCTTTTCAAGGGCTTCATCTGATGTATAAGGATAGGTATGAAAATAGATGGCATCTTGTCTGAGCCCTCTTGCAGCCATTCTGTATCCAGCAACGGGGGAATCTATACCACCAGAAAGTAATAAAAGACCTTTTCCCGCGACACCTACAGGAAGACCACTTGGCCCTTTATGTGAACTAGCAGAAGAGTACATATAGGCCTTGTCACGAATCTCTACATAAATAATGACATCTGGATTCTTAACATTGACCTTGCCCTTTGGATAGGCTTCAAGTATAACACCACCAAGTTCACAGGAGATTTCATATGAGTCCATGGGAAAGGACTTATCTGAACGACGAGAAATCACCTTAAAAGACAACTCGGTATCAAAGACTCCCTTCATAAGAATCTTTGCAGATTCTTTGAGAGTCTCAATATCCTTTGAGAGTTTAAGGGTCTTAGAGAAGCCTACGAGTCCAGGAGTCGTCTCTAAAGCTCTGCAGACCTGTTCATCTGCTTGAGGTCCCCCATTTGTCTCGAGAAAGAATCTTCCTTTCTGAATTCTGAAGGTTGGTTTTAATGGTTTTAGTTTCTTTTTTATATTTGTTTTGAGTCTTTTCTCAAAGTATGCTCTATTTTCACCTTTAAGACAGATCTCACCAAGTTTTATTAGATATAATTGTCTAGTATTCATTTTTTACTTCCTCAATTTACCCATTTGTCTGAGTACGTTGCCAATAACTTCTATCATAAGTCGAGCTATTGATTCAATATCGGACAAAGTCATTGTAGGTCCAAAAGATAGTCTAATGAGTGAATCAGAGGTTTTCTGATCATAACCGCTCTGAATAAGGACTCTCTGCATCTTCTTTCTGTTCTTTGAGGAACAGGCAGAACCGGTTGATACATAGATCCCATGATCATTAAGGACCCTAGTTGATACCTCTGATGGGAGATCAGGGATGGAGATACAAAGTATATAGGGTGATCTATCAGGTGCCGTTTCCAAAATCTTGAAATAGGGAACATCTTTTATTAATTCAATTAAATGATCTTTGAGGATGGTAGTCTTTCTTTCATTAATGGTTAGATTATCACAATAATGGGCTGCAGCATCATAGAAACTGGCAATGGCCGGAAGGTCTTCTGTTCCAGGACGTAATCCTAACTCCTGTCCACCTCCGGGGGATGCTACAGATATGACTTTTCTCGTATAAAGAATACCTGTACCTTTTGGTCCCTGCAGCTTATGAGCACTGAAAGAAGCTGAATCTACATAAGGCATATATTCATTTGAGGCTATCTTTCCAAAAGCTTGAACAGAATCTGCATGCAAATGGATTGTGCTACCTTTCCGATAGGAGTAGTCGTCAATGATCTTTCGGATTTCTTTTAGAGGTTGTCTCGTCCCTAATACGTTATTCACGGTCATAAGTAAGATCAGAGCGGTCTCTTTGCGTAAAGCTGAAGAGAGTGCTTTGGTATCAATAACACCAAGTGGTGATGGGACGATGGTGATTTCATGGCCCTGTTGCAGGAATGCTGAATGATATTCATAGATTGAAGGATGTTCGATCCCTGACATGATGATATGGATTTTTCTTCTTTTTGTGAGGAAATGGTTGCATACCAGAGCATTTGATTCTGTCCCACCAGAGGTAAAATAGATGTGTTGGCTCTTCACTTGCAGTAGTTTGGCGAATCTTCTTCTTATTTCAGAGAGAGTGCTTGCGGCCTCTTTACCTTTTTGATGGATAGAGGATGGATTCCCATACTCTTGTGTTGCAGCTTTACAATAAGTGTCTAATGCGGAGGCTGACATCGGTGCCGTGGCAGCCCAATCAAGATAGAATTCTTTCATCCTTGTATCATGATAGAATTGAATCAAATATGCAACTACTTAGTTGAATTTTAACAATTGATGAAGTATAAACACAGTATGAGAAATAGTTGTACTTTAGATGGTTTTACCACAGATATCGTTATCTCTTCATTAGAAGAGATCCTTTCTGAAAAAGATGATCGGGTCTTCGTAACCGATCAGAATGTTGAGATGATCCTTCCAGAGCATGAAGGAATCAACCTGTTAGTCCTTCCAGCAGGGGAGGAGTTTAAGAGGTGGGAAAGTGTTGAGAAGATTATCGAATTTGCTTTAGCCTCAGGACTTGGTAGAGATTCAAAGATTATTGGGATTGGCGGTGGTGTCATCTGTGATATGGCAGCTTTTGCCGCTTCGATCTATATGCGAGGAATTTCAGTGGAACTTGTTCCTACAACGCTTCTATCAATGGTGGATGCCTCTTTAGGTGGGAAAACTGGTGCTGATTTTACGAAAGTCAAGAATATCATTGGGACTTTCCATCCTGCAGATCGTGTACATATCTGTACCGATACACTCTTTTCTTTGACTGAAGAGGAATACAAGAATGGCCTTGCAGAGGTTATCAAACATGGATTACTTCTCGGAGGGAAACTTCTTCATATGATAACCGATAATAGAGAACCAATCTCTAAACGATCTGATAAGGATCTGCTAGAGAGAATGATATTTGAATCTGTTCTGGTAAAGAAACAGTTTATCGAGAAGGATCCTAAAGAGAGACTTGGTGAACGAGCTAAACTAAATCTTGGACATACATTCGGACATGCTTTGGAAACTATATCAGATCTTTCAGTTTGGTCACATGGAGCTGCTGTTGCTTGGGGTATCGCTCGTGCGATGGAGGTAGGAGTTGAAATCGGTGAGACTGAATTAGAATATGCAGATTATGTAAAGAGTTTACTCAAAGATTACGGTTTTGAGATTGAGTACAAGATACCAAGGGATGAGATCGATCTTTTCCTGAAAATCATCTCTCATGATAAGAAAAAACGTGCAGGAAAGGTTCATTTTGTTCTTCAGAGTGGTGTTGGAACGACCTTTCTTACTCCACTTTCAGAGGAGATCATCAGAAAGGTCGTTTCTGCCTAATAATTCTCGAACATCGAAGAGGCTTTTCTATAGATTGAGCTAATTCTGTCTAATTCGGCATCGGTAACCTGATCAAAATCGGACATTGAATCCATGATGATCTGAATGCTAAAAAGAGCAAGATCAATTGCGGTATGAAAACTCTTTACCGATTTGAACCAGAATACACCATCTTTCCCGTGCTCGATAGTTAGAAAACCCAAGACCTTTCTCTGTTTTTTCAATTTACAAAAATTGAATAGTTGATCAAGGTTATCCATCAGAAGATGAAACTGATCCTCCATCTTGAAGTTACCTTTCGGTGGCCCATCAAGTATTCCTCCCTTAGGATTTAGGTAAGGGACTATCTTCATCACACTAGTGAGTCTGTCACCAATATGAATATCATAGGATCGATAGGTCAGTTTAACTCGATAATTCCTGATTCCCTTGGGATTTTTCATGTAGGAGTTATATAGAGGTAGAGATTTCTCGAGCGGAATAACGATTAGTTTCTTATTTCCCTTGTAGGGGATAATATCAAACAATTCTTGATAAAGGATGATTCTTGAATTCCCAGTCTTCTTATCATTCAGGATCTTCTCGTGATCCTTTATTGATGCTGGTTTCTTTCTATCAGATCTACTCTTTCCTTTTTCGGTTGATGCCGTACTAATCTGTGGGAAGAAATCTGGATAGATCTCTTTTATCCATTCACGCTTGAGAACTGAAACAGATCTGGCAAACATTCTTGAAGTTTTAACAACTTCTCCAGCAACGATATAGTTTGGTGATTCTTTGAACATGAAAGATCCTGGATGTATAAAGATCTTTTGGGCTGTCAAGGAACGAAAAGCTCCTCGACCATCTTTAACACATACGAACTGAATAAGTCCTTTTGATACCGCACAAAGATAGTCATGGATAGAACCACCCTCTGAAATTGGTATATCAAGGGCGGAAATGATCTCTTCTAATTGTAGGACTATGTTCACTATCTCCTGCATCGTTTGAAAATCAAGATAGAATTTCTTACAGAACTTCTCTCGTTCTCTATCATTATCCTCTTTAGTATACACTTTAAACAATCTCAAGTAAGAGACAAAGTCCCCATAACTATCTGAGAAGGTGTTCTGCATGGCACGAGATTCTATCTCTTTTCCTACAGGAAAAGTAAATGGTGATCGTGATGAGAGGAAGGCTGCAGCTATCACAGACTCATGGATGACCTGTGGATAGGTATAGACTGCTTCAACTATCATTCGAGAATGGCGAGGAAGAAGCGGGAATTCAGTCATGAGTTCACCGATCTTGGTTAGATGGTTATCTGAATCGAGAGCATCAAGTAGTTTCAAGGTATTAACTGCACTTATGATTCCTTCTAATCCTGGTGAGGTGATAAAATCAAACGCTTCAAAATTATATATCCCAAGTTCAGCCATTCTTAAAACTACTTCTGAAAGATCTGTTCTCTTTATCTCTTCGGGTGTGAACATATTCCTTTGAGAAAAATTCTCCTGTTTGTAGATACGGAAACAGTATCCGGATGTTGTACGACCGGCTCTTCCTTTTCTCTGATTACAGGATGCCTGTGAAACTGGCACCTCGATAAGAGAGGAGGTGAAGGTATTAGGATTATAATAGTTCATCTTGGCAAGGCCAGAGTCTATCACGGTAGTGATATTATCAATGGTTATACTCGTTTCTGCTATGTTGGTTGCAATGACGACTTTTGTCTTCCCTTCTGGAGTCTCCATGAAGACCTTCTCTTGTTCCTCTTTTGGGAGTCTTCCAAAAAGTGGAATGAGTAAAAAATCTTTCGACCATGATTCATGAGCGATCCCGAACATACAGTCCTTTATCATCCTTTCACCAGGTAGGAAAATCAGAATGTCTCCAGGAATACTTTTCATATTCCTATTACGGACAATTTCTATAATCTTAGCGATGATCATATCATAATTATCATCAACCTTCGCAGGAGAATGGATGATCTTGATCGGATAGATCTTCGCATCAATATGAATGATTGGACAACCTCCAAAATATTCTGAGAATATAGTTGGATTGATGGTTGCTGAAGAAATGATCAGTCGGAATTCAGGTCTTTGCTTGAGAATTTCTTTGAGTAGACCTAATATGAAGTCAATATTGAGAGATCGTTCATGTGCCTCATCGATGATCAGAGTACTGTACTTGCTTAAAAGGTTATCGGCTTTCATCTCCATAAGGAGAATCCCATCAGTCATGACCTTTAACTCTGTCTCTTTTGTTGTCTTATCTGCAAATCTCATCTTATAGCCGACAAGCCCGGGAACTTTAGTGTTGAACTGTTTAGCTATGTAATCACTAACAGATAGGGTTGCGATACGTCTTGGCTGTGTGACTCCGATAATGCCGTTTTTAGCATATCCAGCTTCATGCAGGATGATTGGAAGTTGTGTTGTCTTCCCTGAACCGGTAGGAGATTCTACGATGATCACCTGATTATCTTTAAGTTCTTCTAGAATCCTGTCTCGTTCTTTGTATACGGGAAGATCATGGGGTTTTATCACACGATATCTCCAATTTTTTATTAATGATTTCTGCAGCATCACTACAGGTAATATTCTTGTGTTCACTTCTTTCTACGAGATTTCTCAGTGTGAGAACACCCTTCTCAGCCTCATCAGACCCAATGAAGATGCCGAAAGGTATATCCTTTCTCTCTGCAAATTTGAATTGTTGTGGAAGCTTTTTCTTTTTAGGGAAGACTTCTACTCTTAGACCTGCAGTTCTTAGCTCTTGAGCTGTCCTGTGATAAACAGAAAGGAGTTCTTCATCAAGATCGAATACGATGACATCAACAGTTCTTTCATTACTCTTTTTGTCTTCGTTATCTTCAAGGGCCGCCAATAATCTGTCTAATCCTATTGATGCTCCAACACCAGGAAGGGACTTTTTAGTATAGAGTGAAGCAAGTTCATTATATCTGCCACCAGAACATACTGAGCCAATGGTGGGGTTAGCATCTAGAATAGTCTCATAGACAATCCCAGTATAGTAATCAAGTCCTCTAGTAATTGAGGGGTCTAACATGAAGAAATCTTGTAGTCCTAAGGAATCAATGAGGTCGAAGATTCCTGAAAGCCTTTTTGACGCGTCAGTTACACCTCCTGAGAGTTCGACCATATTTTCGAAAGTCGTTTTGAACGACCCCTTGTCTTCGATGAAAGAGAGGATCGAAAGTGCTATCTTCTCATCTATCAGTTCATTGAGTTGAGAGATCACATTTTCTCTACCAATTTTAGCGAGTTTATCAACTATTCTGAGAATCTCTGTGGATTTTTCCTGTATATCATAACGGTCTAGAAAGGCATTGAAAACACCTCTGTGTGATACTTTGATGGTAAAGGCTTCTATCCCAATACCCTTTAAAGACTGATACATCATCAGGAGGATTTCAAAATCGGCTGAAAGAGTATCTACTCCCACGATATCGAAATCACACTGAAAGAACTCTCTGTATCTTCCTCTCTGAGTGTTCTCCCCTCTCCATACCTTTGCGATATGGTAGCGTTTGAAAGGTTCGTATAACTCATGGATATGACCAGCCATATATCTAGCAAAGGGTACAGTTAGGTCAAAACGCATAGCTACATCTCGTTTACCATTATCTTTGAATCGATAGATCTGTTTATCTGTCTCTCCACTGCCTTTTCCGAGAAGGACTTCAGTATATTCAAGAACTGGGGTATCGATTGGTTCGAATCCAAACGATCTGAACTTCATCTCCAGAGAATGAATAAGATCTCTTTTCTTGAGCTCCTGTTTGGGTAGAGAGTCTCTAAATCCTTTCAATACTCTTGGTTCGATGATCATGGGTACTCCTTTTATCAGTAAACTAGTATATTTAACTATTCACTAGTTGTTAAAAATCGAAATAATTGCTAGGTTAATAATACCTAATTAAGATAATAACTTCAATCAATATGAGAATTATATAAATGCTAATACGTTATAAGATCAATGAACATGGAAAACGCCAAGCTATCGCAAAAGTTTACACCGAACAGGATTATTCCATGCAATTGGAAGCTCTTGATCGTGATGCTGTATTTATCATCGATAAACTTAAAAAGAACGGCTTCGATGCCTATATCGTCGGTGGGGCAGTAAGAGACCTTTTACTGGGTAAAAGCCCAAAAGATTTTGATATTGCTACTGATGCTTCTCCAAAGCAGATCAGAAAACTCTTTTGGAATTCAAGGATCATCGGTAGACGATTCAAACTCGTTCATATCTATTTTCAAGAAAAGATATTCGAAGTATCCACATTTCGGTCAAGTACGATAGATCCTGAACAGGGTAATAATATCTATGGGACGATTGAAGAGGATGCAAAGAGAAGAGATTTCTCCATCAATGGCCTCTATTTCGATCCAATTGAAAAACAGATCGTTGATTATAATGATTCTTTCAAAGATATCAAGAACAGGAAGATGCGTTCAATTATACCTCTGCATGATACATTCATTGAGGACCCTGTTCGAATGATCAGATGTATCAAGTATTCGGTTGCTGGTAACTTCTCAATACCCTTCAGGTTGGATAGGGCGATTAAGAAATATGCGAATGAGCTTGCCCGCTGTTCCTCATCACGAATGACTGAGGAAGTATTCAAGATCCTTCAATCTGGTTATTCAAGACTGATTGTAGAGAAATTACTTTATTATAAACTATTCGTACATATTCTTCCTGAGATCTCGAATCAGATCGGACATGGTAAGAACAAAATTCGGACCTTGGAGATGTTAGACTCGCTTTCCACGTTGGATTTTCTCATTAAGAAGAACTCGGTTGTATCTAGAGCAAGGATGCTAGCAGGTCTAGTAGATCCTTTCCTGGTCTTTCCTGATGAATATGAAAACAGTCTTGCACTCTTTAGATCTGTATTCAAACAGATCAAACAGATCATATCTCCTATTACTCCTCCAAACTATGAAGTCGAGAAATCGGTAGAGTATTTCTTTAAACATGCAGGCATCAAGGTCCCAAAGAATGCTGTTAGGAAGCCTGTTAAGAATCAACCGCATAAGAATCAAAGACAGCAGTTTAACAGACGGAAGGGTAGCAAGGGCCGAAAGAAGGTCTCCCCTAAGAGGGAAGTTCCCAAACCGACTAATTAGTTCATCCAATCATCGACTTCAATATTTATCGTAGAGATGATTACACCACCATATCTTTCCAGACTTTCTGCTATATAAGTCTGTAACTCTTTGAGTGAACCAGAAATCTGAAATTTGATAGGGACTTTGAGCTTTATCATGAGTTGATAACCTTCTGGATTATTTTTGATGACCACCTTTTTCACTCGGATCATATCATCGAACTCATCAAGGCAATGAACTACCATTTGTGAGAGTGCTGCCTCTGACATGGTGATTTTACCTCTTTTACCGAATTCAGGTCTTACTATCGTCTTCTCAAACACTTTCTGTTTTTTCCAGGGAAGAGGAATCTTGTTTTTGAAGAATATTCTCATCGAATCATAGACCTCTTGTGAATAATTACGTGAGATTTCTATGGTCGGAACGGGGATTACATGCTTGCCCTCACTATTTCTGATCCTAATTGCTGTTTCGATCTCTTCTTTACTTGCAAGATCTTCGATCTTTATGACTTTCTCTGGATCTGGTAGTTTTAGACGGGAAGCAATCTTGTTCACCATCTTCTCTGAAGTGCCGATTATAAGAATCTTCTTGAAGTGAGTCTTCTGAAGCCTAGAATAGACCTCATCTCTATGAGAATCATCATCAAAGAGGGCTGTCTTGATTGCTTTAAGAAAGACTTTCTCTTTCTTAGCAGACTTACCAGCAATGATCTTATCTCCCTTAATAAGGAGTCCATCATCGATGATCAACTCGATCCCATATTTGTCAGCTACAAGTTTTGATCTAAAACTCTTACCAGTACCGCTACGGCCCACAAGTGCAAAAACCTTTCTGCCCCTGAGTTTCCAGATCGTATAGCGCATTATTCTATTCATGAGCAATACTATATACATTCTTAAAGACGTTGTCCATGTGATTTAAGAGCGTTGGGTAGGTTTGTTTTATGCGAAATCGAATGGCTTAGTTATGTAGAGATTTGGTTGATCCTTAACGGAATTGTGACAATTTGATTGAGTAGCTTATAACGTCACAAGAATTATTGATTAAACTTTGCAATAGGGATATAGTATGGAAAAATATTGTTCGAGGATGCACATGGAAGTACAGTTGAAAGAGTTGATTGAATCTATTCAGAAGGATGGATTCGAAGAAGCTGAAAAACGTTCAAATGCAATAATTGAATCTGCCAAGAAAGAGGCAAAGAGTATCATTTCACAGGCCAAGAAAGAAGCGGCTGAGATGACTGATAAAGCAAGAAAAGAGGCTGTTCAAACAGAGATCAGTTCAAAAGCTACCTTAGAACAGGCAGCAAGGGACCTTCTACTGGCTTTGGAACAGAAAATCAAAGAAATCCTTCAAGAATCACTATTTACTGAAGTCTCAAAAAATCTGTCAGGAAAAATCCTGTCGAATTGTATTGAGGCTGTTGTCAAGAGTGACCTAGTCGAAGCTTCCTCTACATCTGTTGAATTGACACAGAAAGATGCAAAGACTGTACTTGATGGTTTGAAGAAGAGTTTAAAATCAGAATTGGAATCAGGTATGACCCTTAAACCGGTATCAACGATGAAAGGTGGATTCTTAGTTTCACAAAAAGATGGTAAAGCATATTTTGACTTCTCTGTAGAAGAGATTTCAAATGCGATTACCAAACTGGTGAACCCCTATCTATCAGCAATCATTGCAGAAGCGGCTAAAAAAGGAGAGTAATGGTGTCCAGTTATTATTATCTGGTATCTTCTTTGCCCACTATCCAATTGGAGTCCATCCCGCTCATCACATGCGATGAATATATCGAAATGTGTAAGATGCAACTATCAAAAAAGGATCTTGAGATCCTGATGGAGGTTGTTGAGGGAGATCCCAAAGAGGTAAAGAACGAGACTGTTGAGAAGTGGAATTTTTTCTCAAGTGCTTTGAAGTATGAACTTGCAATTCAAAGAGCTGAAAGAATGGATATCAAAGATACCGCACCGTATATCTCAACAGAATTCTCCTTTCCAAGTATCAAGGATGTTGTGAGAAATGCTATCTCCAACAGTTCTCCTTTAGAAGGTGAGAGACTCTTGAATGCTACAAGACTAGCATATCTAGATGAACTTGAGATGAATCACTATTTTGATATTACCAATATCATAGTATATTATCTCAGACTATCGATCCTTGAGAGAGAAACGGCTTTTGATTTTGATGGTGGGGATACAGAATTCAAACGATTATTATCGAATATACAGACAAGCATTAAGAGTTATTAGAAATAGTGGAGTAGTTACATGGCAATGAATAAAGGGACAGTCGTTGGAATCAACGGTAACATGGTTTCAGTTAAAGTTGATGATGACGTATCACTCAATGAAGTAGCTTATATCGTATTAGGTGAAACAAGAGTCAAATCAGAGGTTATAAGAATCAAGAATGGTATTGTTTCAATGCAAGCATTTGAGATGACCGGTGGTATCGGTGTTGGTGACCTCGTAGAATTCACCGGTGAGATGTTAAGTGTAGAATTGGGACCTGGACTTCTTGGCAAGGTCTATGACGGATTACAGAATCCACTTCCAGAACTTGCTGAAAAATGTGGATTCTTCCTTGAACGAGGAGAGTACCTCAAAGCTCTGCCAAGAGCTACCTATGAGTTCACCCCATCTGTGAAGAAGGGAGATGTGCTCAGACCAGCTGAGATGTTTGGTTCGGTACCTGAGGGTATCTTCGACCATAAAATCATGGTCCCTTTCTCTTTGAAACCTGATGATTATGTCGTCAAGAGTATCGTTAAAAAGGGAGAATATAGTAATGATGAGACAATTGCTGTTCTCACCGATTCAGATAAGAAAGATCATGATTTGACTATGATTTTCACCTGGCCGGTAAAGAAAGCTATTGACCTATATGAAGAGAGATTGAAACCTGTAGATCCAATGATCACTAAGACTCGTTTGATCGATACCTTCTTTCCGATAGCTAAGGGTGGTACCTTCTGTATTCCCGGACCTTTTGGTGCTGGAAAGACCGTACTTCAGCAGGGTACAGCAAGAAATGCTGAGGTCGATATCGTTATAATCGCAGCATGTGGTGAACGAGCAGGAGAGGTCGTTGAAACTCTCAAAGAATTTCCAGAACTCCTTGATCCACGGACTGGCAAACCTCTGATGGAAAGAACAATCATCATTTGTAATACAAGTTCTATGCCGGTAGCAGCAAGAGAGGCTTCAGTTTATACTGCTGTTACTTTAGCTGAATACTATAGAGAAATGGGACTTGATGTCCTACTCCTTGCAGACTCCACATCACGTTGGGCACAAGCTATGCGAGAGATGTCAGGTAGACTTGAAGAGATACCAGGGGAAGAATCATTTCCGGCATATCTGGAATCGGTGATTGCGAGTTTCTATGAACGTGCCGGTGTTGTTCGTCTTAATGACGGAAGTATCGGATCAGTAACGATCGGTGGTACAGTTTCTCCTGCTGGTGGAAACTTTGAGGAGCCAGTAACACAGGCTACCTTGAAAGTCGTTGGAGCATTCCTTGGACTATCAAGAGAACGATCCGATGCAAGGAAGTATCCTGCGATCCAACCATTGGAAAGCTGGTCCAAGTATAAAGGTGTACTTGATGATAAGATGGTCGAGAATACTCGAGGAGTCTTATTTCGAGGTGATGAGGTCAACCAGATGATGAAGGTCGTCGGAGAAGAGGGTACCAGTCTTAATGATTATGTTATCTTCCAGAAATCCGAGATGCTTGATGCAGTATACCTTCAGCAGAATGGTTTTGATCCAGTTGATAGTTCAGTATCAGTAGAACGACAGAAATATATATTCAGAAAATTATTTACCATTCTCGGATCAGAATATGCACTAGAATCAAAAGATGCGGCAAGAGGCTATTTCAACCAGATCAGACAGAAGTTCTTAGACTGGAATGGTTGCCAATGGGGTTCTGATGCTTTCTCTATGCAGGAAAAAGAGCTTGATAATCTTTTAAACGAGAAATTCATCTCCCTGAGCTCTGAAAATGAGAAGATATTAGGTTAAAGGCGGATATAATGCAGAAAGTATATACTAAAATAGATTCAATCGCAGGTAACGTCATTACCGTTGCTGCCGATGGTGTGAAAAATCAAGACCTTGCCGTTGTGAGTTCAAAGCATGGAGAGTCTTTAGCTAGTGTTATAAAGCTTGATGGGAAAGTGGTTTCCCTTCAGGTGTTTGCAGGTGGTAGAGGAGTATCAACAGGAGATACTGTAAGATTCCTCGGTTATCCCATGCAGGTCTCTTTTTCTGAAAATCTCATGGGACGAATCTTCGATGGAAGTGGTAAACCTCGAGATAATGGTCCTGCCTTAACAGATAATATGATTCCTATCGGTGGGCCTTCGGTTAACCCAGCTAAGAGAATCCTTGCTTCTAAGATGATCAGAACCGGTATACCTATGATTGACGTGTTCAATACCCTCGTAGAATCTCAGAAACTTCCAATCTTCTCAGTTTCAGGTGAACCCTATAATGAGATGTTATCAAGAATTGCTATGCAGGCTGAGGTAGATCTGATTATTCTTGGTGGTATGGGACTTAAGTTTGATGATTATCTTCTTTTCAAGGAATCACTTGAAAAGGGTGGTGCAATGAGTAGGACGATCTTTTTTGTCCATACAGCTTCAGACCCCACAGTAGAATGTATGCTTGTACCAGATATATCCCTTGCTGTAGCTGAACAGTTTGCACTTCAAGGAAAGAGAGTCCTTGTACTCCTAACTGATATGACAAACTTTGCTGACTCCTTAAAAGAGATTGCTATCACAATGGATCAGGTACCATCTAATAGAGGTTATCCTGGAGATCTGTATAGTTCATTGGCTTCTCGATATGAAAAGGCTGTTGACTTTGAAGGTGCCGGATCAGTCACAATCCTTGGTGTCACTACGATGCCAGGAGATGATGTAACACATCCAGTACCTGATAATACTGGATATATCACAGAGGGGCAGTACTATCTCAAGAATGGAAGAATTGAACCTTTTGGTTCACTTTCACGACTGAAACAACTCGTCAATAAAGATACAAGAGATGACCATAGAACCTTGATGGATGGTATGATCAAACTCTATGCAGCATTCAAAGAGGCCTTGGAAAAGAAATCAATGGGATTTCAGATGTCAGATTGGGATAGTAAACTACTAGAATATGGTACTCTATTCGAACAGAATATGATGGACCTTGCAGTTAATATTCCATTAGAAAAGGCCCTTGATAGCGGTTGGGAGATTCTAGCAAAGTGTTTTACACCTGATGAGACTGGAATTCGATCAGAATTGATCATGAAATACTGGCCTAAGAAAGACTGATTAAACGAGGTATTAATATATGGCTTCGGTGAAGTTGACAAAAACTGAATTAAAGCGACAGAAAGATCAGTTGAAAAGATATAAGAGATATCTACCTACTCTGCTTTTAAAGAAACAGCAGTTACAGATGGTAATACGACAGGTTGAGCAAGAGATTCTTGAATACAGACAGAAACAGGAAGCAGTTCATAGATCTTTACTCCATTGGGTTCACGTATATGGTGAGAACCGTAGGTTCGACGAATCCCTGCAGTTACAACATCTTGTTAAAGTAGATAAGATAAAGAAGAAGAAGGGTAATATTGCAGGAGTGACCATACCGGTATTTGAAGAACTCACTTTCAAGGAGATTTCATATAACCTGTTAGAATATCCCTTATGGGTTGATAAGGGTATTGAGGCTTTGAGAAACATCGCAGAGTTCGATGCACTCATCACAGTTTTAGAACAACAGGTCGTACTACTCAATAGAGAACTTGTTACAACTTCTCAACGAGTGAATCTCTTTGAGAAGATCAAGATCCCTGAATCAAAAGATAATATCCGAAAAATCTCTATTGCCTTGGGTGACCAACAGACTGCTTCTGTTGTTCGTGGAAAAATCGCAAAGAGCAAACTTACAAAGGTATCATAATATGATTGTACCAATGAAAAAGATTTCGATCTTTGTCAAAACCGCTGATAAGACTAATGCGCTGATGACTCTCAGAGAACTCGGTGTGTTACATATCAATGAGAAAAGTGGGAAATCTGAGAAACTTGATAGTCTGATAACGCAAAAAGATGAACTGGTCAAGATCATCGACCGGGTTGAATTGACATTTAATAGCGCTGTAAAGAATGTTACTCATCGTGTGGAAGAGAAGATCAGATATAACGAAGTAATGCAAAAGAGAGTTGTCGTTCTTTCTATCATTGATGAGGAAGAGTCCATAAAAATGCAGAATATAAATCTGCAAATGGAAATTGACCGTATCTCTGAATGGGGGGATTTTAACCCCAAAATAATTCAGAAACTACAAAGTGATTATGGCCTTTCAATAAAACTCTATTCTTTAGCAAAGAAGTCTCTTAGTAAGATTGATGAAAAGACACAGTATTTGATTCTCAAGGATCAGGGAAAGCAGGTTAAGATTGCCGTAATAGGTGGTATTCTACCTGAGAATGATGAATTCATCTCTTTTGGATTACCAGAGTACGGAATCATTGATTGTCAAAGAGTTATAGATGAGAATCTAGCTAGAAAAGAAGAGATCACGGCTACTTTCTATGATGAGATACGTTATCTTTCTGCCTATAAAGAGGTCTTGAAACTTATCAATGAAGAGATTATTTTTGAGACCGTCAAACATAGTATGGATAGTAATGGAACTGTCTCCTGGATCACTGGTTTTATACCAGAGGAATCTTCTGATGCAGTGAGAAGTCGTGCTAAGAGCGATAATTGGGGACTCCTTATTGATGATGTTACCGAAGAGGATCCAGTTCCAACTAAATTAAAGAATAATAAGTTCGTACGTATCATACAACCTGTTTTCGATATACTTGGGACGGTACCTGGTTATAGAGAATATGATGTTAGTATGTTCTTCTTGCTCTTCTTTGCCATATTCTTCGCGATGATTGTTGGTGATGCAGGGTATGGACTTATTTTCTTAGGTGGTGCAATAGGTTTACATGTAGGAATCAAGAAATTGACAGAACCTGTAAAACTGCTCTATGTTCTCAGTAGTGTGACTATCATATGGGGAACACTCACAGGTACCTGGTTTGGGTCCAGTTCGCTGTTAGAGACGATTCCATTGCTCAAAGGACTGGTGATTCCTCAGATATCCACATTCACAGAACTATTCGAAGGAGTATCTGTTAAAGATTCTCAGAATTCTGTGATCTTCATCAGTTTTCTTCTTGGAATCTGTCAACTTTCACTTGCATGTATCATCAATTTCTTCAGACAGTTTCCTGAAAGAAAAGCTTTTGCTCAACTAGGTTGGTTGCTGATGATTGTAGGCCTTTACTTCCTCGTACTAACTCTAGTTCTGAGTTATGCATTCCCAAGTTGGGGAATGTATCTGATCGTCATCGGTTTTATCACCTTTGTGCTTTTCTATGAACAGAAAGAAGGACAAAGTTTTGCTAAAGGACTACTGAAAGGACTCGGAGGATTATTCAATACCTTCCTAGATGCTATCAGTGGATTTTCAAATATTATCTCTTATATCAGACTGTTTGCAGTCGGTATGGCATCAGTTGCGATCTCATCGAGTTTCAACTCAATGGCAGAACCTATGTTCGGAGGATGGACTATTCCAGCGGCAATTATTATACTGCTGCTAGGTCATGGTTTGAACCTTGTCATGGGACTTCTTTCAGTAGTTGTTCATGGTGTCAGATTGAATATGTTGGAGTTTTCCGGTCAGTTGGGAATGGAATGGACCGGTATAAAATATGAACCCTTCAAGGAGAATCTTGAAGCGTCAATTAGAGAATACTCACAAAATTCGAATAATATTAAGGAGTGACGTATGAATATTGGATTATTGGGACCAGCAGCCGCGTTATGTCTCGCAGCAGTTGGATCTGCATTAGGTACCGGATTTGCAGCTCAAGCAGCAGTAGGTGGATGGAAGAAGTGTTTCGCAAATAATAAGCCTGCACCTTTTATGGTTGTGGCCTTTGTAGGTGCACCACTTACTCAGACCATCTATGGTTACCTTCTGATGAATTTCATCCGAGCTGCAGCAGCAAATGGGAATACGGATCCGATGGTTCTCCTCGCCGCTGGTATTTTCGGTGGTTTAGCGATGGGCGCTTCTGCAATGATGCAGGGAAAGGCCGGAGCTGCAGCTGCAGATGCTTTATCTGAGACTGGAAAAGGTACTGCAAACTACTTCATGGTTCTCGGTGTCGTTGAGACAGTCGCACTGTTCGTGATGGTCTTCTTGATGTTAACACTACAGTAAGACTTACGATTAGCTCATGCGAAGAAGGTTGTATCATTTGATGGTACAACCTTTTTTTTTTATATGTTATATTTATGGATATGAAACGAAAGAAAACTAGAGAAGTACATATAGGTGCCTTGAAGATAGGAAATAATAATAGGATCGCCATACAGACCATGTGGGATAGAGCTATTAGTAACCCTCAAGAAGTCATACGATCTATCTATGACCTTGCATCGATTGGCTGTGATCTTATACGTTTCTCCGTTGAGAACGCAGACGCTTTGACACCGCTTGGTATCATACAAGAGCACTCTCCTATACCCCTTGTTGCAGATATACACTTTGACCATAAACTTGCCATAGGCTCTCTTGAAATCGGTATACCGAAGATAAGGATCAATCCTGGAAATATTGGAGCTATATGGAAAGTAGAAGAGATTATCAAGAGTGCTAAAGATCATGATAGTGCAATAAGGATTGGAATTAACGGTGGATCCCTTCCTGTCGCATACAGAAAGATTGATGATCGTGTGAAAGGGATGCTTGAGATCATTGATTCCTATATTGATATGTTCGATAAGAGAGATTTTATGAATCTCGTAGTCTCTATGAAAGATTCAGATCCCCATGTATGTTATGAGGTGAATAGGATCTTCGCAGATAAATATGATATACCACTGCATCTTGGAGTGACTGAAGCGGGCCCATTGATTCCTTCGATTACAAAAAGCACCCTTGCTCTTGGGAAACTTATCGAACAAGGAATCGGTGATACACTCAGAATATCAATCACCGGTCCTGTGAGAGATGAGATAGTAGCAGGAAAGGAACTACTTAAAGCATTAGGCTGCTATGATGATGGGATCAGGACCATATCCTGTCCTAAATGTGGCAGGGCAGGGTTCAATACTCATAAATTCATCGAAGAGATTAAAGATGAACTGGAAAAGGTGAAGGAGAACATAACCATAGCTGTTATGGGATGTGCGGTTAATGGACCTGGAGAGGCCTCTCACGCTGATTTGGGTATAACCGGCCTAGGAAATGAGGTTGTGATATTCAAGCAGGGGAAAATCTTTTCTCGTGTATCGAAGGAAGATGCAAAAAAGAATTTTTTACAGGAGCTTAACAGGATAATTGATGAAAAAACTGATAATTAAGGGTGCGAAAGAGCACAACCTTCAAAATATAGATTTAGAACTCGAACGGGATAAACTCATAGTGATATCAGGAATCAGTGGGTCAGGAAAATCTTCTTTGGCCTTTGATACGATATTTGCAGAAGGTCAGAGAAGATATGTAGAATCACTTTCAGCATATGCTAGACAGTTCTTAGGGAGGCTCGAGAAACCTGATGTAGACTATATCGAAGGGCTATCCCCCTCGATTGCAATTGAGCAAAAGACAACACATAAGAATCCAAGGTCAACGGTAGGAACCGTTACTGAGATTTATGACTATTATCGTCTATTGTGGGCTCGTATTGGAGTTCCACATTGCCCTAAATGTGGAAAACCCATTCAAGAACAGTCGATTGATCAGATTGTCGAGCATGTTTGTGAATATGAAGATGAAAGTAGACTGATGGTCCTTTCTCCAGTGATCGTAGGAAAGAAGGGTGAGCATCAGAAAGTATTATCAGATGCAAAGAAGTCGGGATTCCTTAGAGCAAGGATTAATGGAGTGATCACACAACTCGATGATACGATCTCACTTGAGAAACATAAGAAGCATACAATTGAAATAGTTATAGATCGAGTAATATTAAACGATGACAATCATAAAAGACTCGTAAGTTCGATTGAATCTGCTTTGGAACTTTCCGATGGGGTCGTGACGATACTAAAGATCAATGATGATAAGAGTATGAGTGCAGAGACTTTTTCAGAGAAGAATTCCTGCACTGATTGTGGTATCAGTATCCCTGAACTAGAACCTAGGTTATTCTCCTTCAATAATCCTTTTGGAGCGTGTCCAGAATGTAATGGAATAGGAGCAGTGACCTCTTTCGATCCTGATCTAATCATCCCCGACAAAACCAAAAGTTTCAATGAGGGTGGTATAGCTTCAATGAATCCTTCTGCATCCTGGAACAGGTCCCTCATGGCTTCATTTGCAAAACACTATGAATTCACACTAGATGAACCATTGGTAAATCTTTCTGATGATATCTTTCAGGCCCTTCTGTATGGGACTAAAGACAAGATCCGGATCAAGTATATCAATGAGAAGAACAATGGTGTCTATGAATATGAGAAAGAGTTTGCTGGGGTGATAAATGATCTTAAGAGAAGATACTATGAGACAAGTTCTCAAGGTATCCGAAAATGGATGGATGGATTCATGACTGGAGACAGTTGTCCATCTTGTAAAGGTCAGAGATTAAGAAAAGAGGCCCTTGCAGTTCTAATAGATAACAAGAATATTACGGAAGTCACTGCATTCTCAGTAAAAGATGCTATTGCCTACTTTGATAGATTAAAGCTCTCTGTGACTGATACGAAGATCAGTGAACAGATTCTGAAGGAAATTAAGGAGAGACTCTATTTTCTCGATCAGGTCGGACTTGAATACCTTACTCTCAACCGTTCTGCTGGAACTTTATCTGGTGGTGAGGCTCAGAGGATACGATTGGCTACTCAGATCGGATCATCCTTGACAGGAGTTCTCTATGTTCTAGATGAACCCTCGATAGGTCTCCATCAGAGAGATAATATGCGGCTTATAGATACTTTGAAAAGGCTAAGGGATATAGGTAATACACTTATCGTCGTAGAACACGATGAGACTACTCTACGAGAAGCTGATTACATCGTCGATCTCGGCCCAGGTGCTGGTGTACACGGTGGGAAGGTTATCGCTCAGGGTACTCCTGAACAGGTCTCTAATAACTCAAAGAGTATTACAGGGCAATTTTTGAGTGGTAAGATAAAGATTGACTTGCCTTTAGAAAGACGTCCAGGTAATGGAGAGATGATCAAGGTGTTCAATGCCCATAAGAATAATTTGAAGAATATTGATGTATCAATCCCTCTAGGAAAACTAAACGTCATTACTGGAGTATCAGGATCTGGAAAATCCACACTACTCAATGAGATCATTTATCCTGCACTTCAAGCATCATTACAGAGAAAACCCATACATCATCACAGTTGTGATGCTGTTGAAGGTCTGGAACATATTGATAAAGTCATCAGTATAGATCAGAACCCAATTGGCAGGACTCCAAGATCGAACCCTGCAACCTATGTAGGTCTTTTTACCCCAATCAGAGAACTGTTCGCTTCATTACCTGAATCAAAAGCAAGAGGCTATAAACCTGGGAGATTCTCCTTCAATGTGAAGGGTGGGCGATGTGAGAACTGTCAAGGTGATGGAAACCTGAAGATCGAGATGCAGTTTCTACCTGATGTATATGTAACCTGTGATGTTTGTGGTGGAAAGCGCTTCAATAAAGAGACCCTAGAGGTCAGGTACAAGGGAAAGAATATACATGAAGTGCTTGATATGACCGTTGAACAAGCGTTTGATTTCTTCAATGCGATACCAAAAATCAAACATAAACTTGAGATGCTCAAATCGGTCGGGCTCGAGTATATAAAACTTGGACAATCAGCACTAACCTTATCAGGTGGTGAGGCTCAGAGGGTCAAACTCAGTCTTGAATTATCAAAAAGAAGTACTGGCAAGACCTTCTATATTATAGATGAACCTACAACAGGCCTTCATTTCGCTGATATCAAGAGATTGATGGAAGTCATTGAGAGATTAGCCGATAAAGGTAATACCGTTGTATTGATCGAACATAATCTTGATGTCATCAAAGTTGCAGATCATATCATTGATTTAGGACCCGATGGTGGTGATAAGGGTGGAGAAATAATATGTGAAGGAACACCAGAAAAAATTGCTGCTTGTCCCGGTTCATATACAGGAGAGTATCTTTCAAAGGTTTTACATGGCTAGAATGAGAGTTGTTCACATCATGATTCTCTTAATGTTTCTCTTCATGAATAGTATGAGCCTTTCAGCAGAGGATGATTTAAGGAAAAGCAGTTATGCATATGATATAGAATACTCTTCTTTACAGGAATTGCGTGCTTGGGTACAACGTCTTGATATAAAGGAAGAATTCTCTGAAGATGAGATAAAGAGAGCTCTCTATGACTATTATCAGATAGATTCCTCTTTTATAAAGATTGAGGTAGCTGACGATAAGTCATTAGTCGTATCTATACTGCATGCAGATAGAGTCCTGTATCATGATCAGATAGAATTAAATGGAAGAGTCGAGATCACCATTGAAGATTCGATTGAACAGACCCTCACAGAATTAACTGCTGACAGGATCATCATCGATGATGCTAAAAAGCTGATCTCCGCTTTGGGGAATGTATCTATCAAGAGCGAACAGACTCAAGAGACAAATGAATACTCTGCAGATAGTATCCTCATTTCTTATGAGGGCTTTTCTGGTATTCTTAATAATGCTGTAACGCGATCGGATCGAGTAAATAGCTCTGAGGAGACGATTGAGTTCTATCTAACAGGAGATGAGGTTGAAATAAATGAAGGGATCATGCTCTTGGAATCCAGTTTTTTAACCTCGGATGTCGAAGATTCTTACTATGGATTGAAAGCCTCAACTATGAAGGCTCTACCTGATGGAGATTGGTTCCTCGAGAATGCGACCCTCACTTTGGGTAGAGTTCCGATACTTTATCTACCTTTCTTCTATTATCCAGCTAACACACTGATCTTTCATCCATCGTTCGGTTATGATCTGACGAGAGGCTGGTTTCTCAATACAACGACTGCTCTTCTAGGGAATGGGATAGAGGATTCTGAAAAAGAAGAGACCTCCTTCTCAACCTTCATGCGGATGGAGGATATCACAGAGACTCCCTATATCACACGTGATGGTTTAATCCTTACCTTTGCTGATGAGCCAAAAAGTGATCTACAAAAGTGGGCAGAAGAGTCGGGTTCCTATGTGACTTTGTTTGCTGATGTTTTTGAGGATAGTGGTATTTTTCTATCGCTGGACTCTGAATTCAAAAAGATCTCAATATTTGATGATATTTCCCTTTTTAGTGGAATCGGTTATTCAGGTGATGATAGAATCAGATATTTATTTGACCTTGAGGCCTCAATCGAAGCTGATAATATAGAGTTATCCATAGCCATGCCCTTTTATTCAGACTCTGATATTAAAAGTGATTTGCTAACACGAAAGAATGTCTTTGACCTTGATGATCTCTTTTCTTCTGATGCTTTTTCTGAATCCTATTCTGATATTGATGATTTTTCTTGGGAACTCAAAGCAGAGGCTGTCTGGGAACCTGAGTTCCTGAATCCCTTTATCGAGAAGATAAGTTTGGATACATTAGAGTCGGAAGTCTCCTGGGATGATTATGATTCAACTACAGAAACATATTCACTAGACTCTATCATCCTCCCGAATTCTTCGCTAACTGTCTCTGGAAGATTACTCGATCTTTCCTTTGATCGGGAAGGAGAAATCGAAACTTCTGATGAACAAAAAGAGGATAAAGAACTATTCAATATTGATAGTCCCCATAAACTGAAAATCTTAGACCCTATCAAAAGACCACAAGAAGAAATGGTTCTTTTACCTCAGATGGGTGAGGCTAATACACTCAATGCTGATCCTTTTGTCTCCCAAGATTCAGACAAAGATATATTTGACCTTTCTCTTTCTTACTCGGTCAAGGATACCTTTACCGATGAACTTTCTTACACTTCAGATACTTTGACCTATTATGATATAGACCATCGTCTGACTGCAGATATAGATCTTGATCTTAATCTATTTGGTTCAGCACTGAGTTTTCAGGAGAATATTGTTCCTGTGTATGATATTGAACAGAGGGAGAGTTTTGATGATTCAATTGATGACTCATTTGAAGAGGATATCTACCTTACACAGAATCTCAAAGTTCAAAGTGACATCCTCAATCTTGGTTATGAATACAAGAGCTATCTCTATAATAGCGATAGTACCGATGATACCACGATAAAGCATAGAATCTCTCTATCGGAAAAGTTCGATCTTGATTCAGCTGATCTGAGTTTTTCTCTTTCTTGGGATATTCCGCCCATGGATTCTGTAATCAAACCTTCTATCTCCCTTGATTATGGTAAAGCATCTTTAGATCTTTCAACGTCGATCACTGAGAATAGTGATACTGCTAATTATGAGCTTGATCCGCTCTCTTTGAGTGCCTCTTATTCATTTGATACGAACTCTAGGGTCTCTTTAAGCTATTCTCATGATCTTGATGATCTATCTGCTTCAAACTTAAAGACCTCGTTCAATACTGAGATCATTAAAGATCTGAAGTTGAGTGGCTCTTATTCATTTGATATATTTGACGTTTTCTTTGATTCCGGTTGGACAAAACTTTCTTATGATGATGCATATCTGAAGCTGTGGGCTGAGAATATCGAGACAGGAAGTGCCCTCTTCGATCCTGGGTTCAATATGACTGCATTCAAAATCGATACTGGAGAATTGACTTATCTCAGCCGAAGTTGGAAAAACAGGGTAACCTTTGAAGCGGGAGTCTCATCTTCTTGGTATCTTGACCTAACAGATTATTATGACAATTCACTTGATTTCAATTTTTCTTTAAATTTTGGTATAGCTGAATTTCTTGATCTAACTTTCTCTTCTATATCAAAAAATACTGCAACTTATGCGTATTTCCAAAATCCGACTACAGGATTTTTTGAAGATCTTCTTATGTCTTTCAATTTCTTTGATACAGATCAAAGATTAGCATCGAATTTTAACCTTGATTCTCTACAAGTTGGTATAGTACATTACATGAAGGATTGGGACTTGCATGCTGATATTATTGGTGAGATAGGGTACAATGATGATGATAATGCATGGGAGTGGCAACCTGAAGCAACAATTTACCTGCAATGGAAAGCTATACCTGAACTTGATTTTGAGACTACCATAGAGAAAGACGGTAACGACTATTCTCTATCTGTGGAATAAAAGGAGCCTTTTTGAAAATAGTAGTAGAAGATGCTGAGGTGTTACATCATCTGTGTGGTATTGAAGATAAACATTTTGACTGTATCGAAGAATTAACTGGAGTCAGACTGTTCTACAGGGGGAATACCATTGATATTCCCGACAATATTGACTCAACAGTGATGGAGCTGTTGAAATCATTATTCACACGCATGGTGAATTTCATTGAAGAGGGCTTCGAACTCGATCCTTATCAGATTAGGCTCATGTATCATGATCTTCAACCTGAAGATGGTGATATCCAACCTCTTAAACAACATTATATCCTTGTAAGTGGAAAGAAGATACTTGCAAAAAGTAGTAATCAACGAAGATATATGAAGGCAATGGAAGAGAATCAGGTATCCTTCGGTATCGGTCCGGCTGGTACGGGAAAGACGTTTCTCGCAATTGCAAAAGCCTTAGAGGCATTGCAGAATGGGGTGGTTAAGAAGATAGTTCTGACTAGACCTGTTGTTGAAGCAGGGGAGAGTCTTGGCTTTCTTCCCGGGGATCTCACACAGAAGATTTCTCCTTATCTGAGACCTCTTTACGATGCGATGGAGAACATGATCTCTATGAATACTATCAAGAAGATGGAAGAACAGGGTGTTATTGAGATAGCCCCTTTAGCATATATGAGAGGAAGAAGTCTGCAGCAGGCCTTCATCATCCTTGATGAGGCACAGAACTCAACAAAAGAGCAGATGATGATGTTCCTTACCCGAATTGGATTTGGAGCACAGGCTGTGATAACTGGTGATGTTACACAGATCGATCTGCCTAAGAAACATAATTCTGGTCTACTACATGCATCAAGATTACTGAGGAATATCAAGGGTATAGAATGTACCGTACTTGATACCTCTGATGTGGTAAGATCCCTATTGGTAAAACGAATAATACATGCTTATGAAAAAGACAAAGAACAAGAAAAGTACTAAGAAAATCAAGCTTTCACTACGAGACAAGATTATCCTATTGTCTCTTCTCGTAGTCTTTGTAGCCGGATTATCTATCTCTGATATCATGATGCATCAACGTTTGTCAGATGTAATCGATAAGACTGTTTTAGGTCTTAAAGTAGGAGAACTTTCGACGAAGGATGTCATCGCAGAGGAGACAGTCTATTATATTGATGCTGATCAGACGACTGCATTACAACAGGAAGCTGCTGAAAGTATCCTTCCTGTATTCAGAGTCTCTTTATCGAAAGCTCTCACCACTCTTGATGATCTAGAGAGTATCAGGAATGTCCTGACCGATGAACAAGCAGATACTGAAAGTAAGATCAAATGGTTACAAGAAGAGAATCTTGATGATCTATTCACAGGTGACGATCTTCAGACTATCTTGTCCTATTCTGTTCAAGACAGTTATTATCTATTCTCATTGATTGAGGAACTTCTTATTCAATTGTATGAGGTTGGGATCTATGATTCAGAAGAACTCTCACGTGCAGATGATCCCTCACAGATCACATTGATCCGAATATCCTCAGAGACCCATTCAGAGGCTGAAGAACAGATTATTGATGTAGAGGAGCTTCTCACTATAGAATCTATGGAACACTATATTGAATCTCTACTTGTTCATGAACAGGATTACCTCAACGATTTCAAAGAGACTGTCTTGAGTATGGTAGGTTCTATTGCACAGAAGAATATCATCTATGACAGCATAACAACAGAGAAAAGACGGATTGAAGCTTCACAGAATATCTCTCCTGTTATAAATAAGATTGAGCAGGGTGAGTTAATCCTTAAAGAGGGATTTCTCGTGACAGAGTCTGATTATAAACGAATCAGAGCTCTTGAACAGGTTGAGATCAGCCAGAGTCCTTTGGAGATGACTGGACGCATACTTTACTATCTCCTGATAACGATTGTTGCAGCAGTCTCTCTCCTAAAGACGATTCCTAAAACCCAGAGAAGGGTTCAGTATCTCTATTTAAGTATCTCTTTTATCTTGGTCTACCTGATCTTATATGTTTTTGGAATACTAAAACTCTATTCATTTAACATCACACAGGTAGCCTCTTTTGCTCCGATTGTACTCTTCTCGATGCTGTTGACTATTATCATCAGCAGGAACGCTTCCTTGATTATTACGGGTTTCTTGGTAGCGATAACTTTAGCTATACCTGATATAACCTTTATTGAGGCATTATTTATCCTGACCGTAGGAATCTTAGGTTCTTTTGTAGTTCAAAATGCTAAAAGAAGAATTGATCTAGTAACCTCTGCATTGACGGTATCTCTTCTGAGTGTCTTGGTTCTTGGTATTACGGCGATCATTGAGAATATGGTATTTAGAGAATTACTTGGCTATTTAGGGTATACCTTCAGTGTGAATCTTGTTTCTGGACTACTTGTAATCATAATCCTTCCAATCCTGGAACATTTTTTCAATCTTCCAACTGGTTTTAGATTAATAGAGCTTACTACCATGAATTCCAAGACTCTTAAGAGAATGGCAGTCATGGCTCGTGGTAGCTACAGCCACTCTGTAGCTGTAGCTGATCTTGCAGAATCTGCATGTGAAGCTATTGGTGCTAATCATCTACTAGCTAGAGTTGGGGCCTATTACCATGATATAGGCAAGATCGATCAGCCTGAATACTTCATAGAGAATCAGACAGGTGATAACAAACATGATGAGATTAAACCAAGTCTTTCAGTCGTGGTAATCAAATCACATGTCAAGTTGGGGATAGAGAAGGCTAAATCGATCGGATTACCCCAAGAGGTAATCGACATCATCGCACAACACCATGGCAGTGACCTTATCAGTTATTTCTATCGGGAAGCTTTGATGAACAATGAGAAGGGGTCTAAAGTCTCTCCAGAGGACTTCTCCTACACCGGCACCCCCCCCATGTCAAAGGAGGCGGCCGTGGTCATGCTTGCAGATAGTATCGATGCTGCATCAAGAACCTTGAAACAACCTACGACTGCCAAGATGGAGAAACTCATTTGGAAGATATTCCTCGATAAGATAGATCGAAGACAACTCATACATTGTGAACTTTCACTACACGACTTAGAGACGATTAAGAATAGTTTCATTATTATATTAGCAGGACGTTTTCATACTCGAATAGAGTATCCGGATATTCCAGATGAGGTTATTAAATGAGTTGTACCATAGATATCATGTCTCATGTCTCTCCAGGATCCATCGATCTGAGCGAAGTAGAACTTTTCTTACAAAGAATCTTCATTTTTCTTGGGATTGATGAGAAAGAATGTTCTTTGACTTTCTGTGATGATGAGGAGATTGCTGAATTAAATATGAGTTACAGGAAGAAAGAGGGGCCTACCGATATTCTCTCCTTTGTACAGCTAGATTCAGTCGATGAAGACTTTCCTGTTGATGAATCGATCCTTGGAGATATGATTATTTCTCTAGATACATTGAAAAGAAATGCTAATTACTTTAATGTTAGTGAGGATGTAGAGTTACATAGACTTCTCATACATGGGGTACTTCACCTTATAGGTATGGATCATGAGACAAATAACAGCAATGAACCGATGCTTATATTGCAGGAGAAGATTCTAGAGGATCTACTGGAGAAAAGAGTTGAGTAATAATTTCAAGAGCATTCTCAAGAAAATCTTTCTTGGGAATGGAAATGAGCGAGATATAACCGATGACAGTATTGAGAAACTTGATATGATACAGGGGATCGAAGAGCTCTCTGATACGACTGTCAAAGAGGTGATGGTTCCCAGGATCGATGTTGAATTCTTCTCGACAGATATGACATTGAATTCAGTTATTCAGCAGATCAATGATAAAGGTTTCTCTAGATATCCGGTTTTCACCGATACCATCGATAACATCATAGGTATGATCTATGCCAAGGATATTCTTAGTTATGTAGGAAATAAAAATCCATTTTCAGTTGAAAAATCGATGAGAAAAGCCTATTTTGTACCAGACAGTAAAAGACTTGATGAGATGTTGAAAGAGTTTAAGATCCGTAAAGTCCATATAGCTGTTGCCGTTGATGAGTATGGTGGGGTCTCAGGGATCATTTGTCTAGAGGATATTCTAGAGATGATTGTTGGTGATATACAAGATGAGTTCGATAATGAGACTGATGATATTGTGAAGATTGCCAAGAACATCTTCTTGTGTGAGGCAAGGACACCGATAGATGAGCTCAATGAGGCTCTTGGTCTTGAATTATCAGATGAGGACTTTGAGACAATCGGAGGATTTGTCTTTGAACTTTTCGGGAAGATACCTGAGAATCTAGAGACGGTCACTTATAGGAATATTGAATTTATTGTTCAGAGTATGTCTGGGCATAAGATAAATACTGTTAAACTAGTTATCAAGGATAGCTGAGTTCATTGACACGATAGTCACTGTTTCAGTATAGTTTAGGCGGTTATATAATACTATTCGGAGGTTCATTTAAATATGAAAATTGCAATTAATGGGTTTGGTAGAATTGGAAGAAACGTTTTCAAAATCGCGTTCGAAAGAGAGAATATTGAAGTTGTAGCACTTAACGATCTAACAGATCCTAAGACACTCGCACACCTGTTGAAATATGATTCAACTTATGGTGTATATGACAAAGAGGTTAAAGCAACTGCGGATTCAATCATCGTAGACGGTAAAGAGATCAAGATCTTAGCAGTAAGAAATCCTGCAGAACTTCCTTGGGGAGAGATGGGCGTAGACGTTGTTGTTGAATCAACTGGTGTATTCCGAGAAGCAGAAAGTGCAAGAGGTGGTTACAAAGACCACATCACTGCTGGAGCTAAGAAAGTAATTCTAACAGTACCAGCAAAAGACAAGATCGATCAGACAATCGTTCTTGGTGTTAACGAAGAAGAGATTTCAGATTCAAAGGTCGCATACTCTAATGCGTCTTGTACAACAAACTGTTTAGCTCCTGTTGCAAAAGCTATCAACGATAAGTTTGGAATTGTAAGCGGTCTTATGACTACAGTACATGCCTACACAAATGACCAGGTTATTCTGGATATGCCTCACAGTGACTTAAGAAGAGCACGATCATGTGCACTTTCTATCATTCCTACAACTACTGGTGCAGCCGCAGCTGTCGGTATCGTAATTCCTGAACTTAATGGAAAACTAAACGGTATGGCAATGCGAGTTCCTACACCTACAGGATCAATTGTAGACCTTACAATGCAGCTTACTAATGATTGTACTGTTGAAGAACTCAATGCTGCTGTGAAAGAAGCTGCTGAAGGTTCAATGAAGGGAATTCTTGAGTATACTGAAGATCCAATCGTATCAATGGACATTAAAGGTAACAGCCATTCATCAATCTTTGATGCTGGATGTACTATGAAGATGGGAAAAGGATTCTTCAAAATCTGTTCATGGTATGACAATGAGTTCGGTTACTCTACACGTGTAGTTGACCTTGCAGAGAAACTTGTTTAATTAAAGAAGGATATGTGATATGGACTTACGAACAGTCAAAGATATTGACTTGAAGAATAAAAGAGTCCTCATCCGTGTCGATTTTAACGTCCCCCTCAAAGAGGGGGTCGTTACAGATTCGACTAGAATTGAGCGAGCTCTCCCGACTATTAAGTATATTCTAGGACAAGAGGGTGCTTCTGTCATTATAATGACACACCTAGGAAGACCTAAAGGTGAAAAAAAACCTGAATTCAGTCTTGCTCCAGTTGCTAAGAGATTCAGCGAACTTCTTGGAAAAGAGGTTATCATGGCTGAAGACTGTATTGGGGAAAAGGTTCTTGCAAAGACAAAAGAACTAAAACCTGGTCAGGTGATGTTACTAGAAAATGTACGTTACTATAAAGAAGAGACAAAGAACGATCCTGAATTCGCAGCTGAGCTAGCGAAGATGGGTGACGTTTTTGTTAATGATGCTTTTGGAACTGCTCATAGAGCACATGCTTCCACAGAAGGTGTCACTAAATATCTCCCATCTGTAGCAGGTTTTCTGATTGAGAAAGAGGTCAAATTCTTTTCTCCATTATTGACTGCTCCTGAAAAACCATTTGTTGCCATCATCGGTGGAGCTAAAGTTTCTTCAAAGATCGGAGTTCTCCAATCTTTGTTAGATACCTGTGATACCATCATTATTGCTGGAGGAATGGCGTTTACTTTCCTCAAAGTACTAGGAAAAGATATCGGAGCATCACTATTCGAACCAGATTATCTTGATGTTGCTGAAAATCTTATCAATGCAGCAAAAGAGAAGGGTGTGAAGATCATTCTTCCTTTAGATCATGTATGTGCCGAAAAATTTGCAGAAGACGCAGAGGCGATCTTTGTTGACAGCCAGAATGTACCTGATGGTCTTCTTGGTTTAGATGTAGGTGTGAAAACTCTTGCAGCTGTTAAAGAAGCACTAGATAGTGCTAGGTCAATCGTTTGGAACGGACCAATGGGTGTCTTCGAATTCGATACATTCGCTAAGGGTACCACTGACGTAGCTAAGATGGTCGCACAAAGTTCAGGTGTTACTGTGGTAGGTGGTGGTGATTCAGTCGCTGCTGTCAATAAATTCGGATTCGCTGATCAGATTGATCACGTATCTACCGGTGGTGGAGCTTCTTTAGAATTTCTGGAAGGAAAGACTCTTCCTGGAATAGCTGCATTACTGAATTAGGAGAAAAAAATGAGAAGAACATATATTGCTGGAAACTGGAAGATGAACAAGACTGCTACAGAGGGTGTTGAACTTGCAAATGAGCTAAAAGCTGCTGTTGCTGGTTGTAATGCGAAAGTATTGGTTGCGCCACCTTTCACTACTATCCCAGCTGTCAAAGAGGTTCTTGCAGGGTCCAATATACTCGTTGGAGCACAGAATATGTCAGATAATGAATCTGGTGCTCATACCGGTGAGATCTCTCCAGCAATGCTGAAAGATCTTGGTGTCGATGTAGTGATCCTTGGACACTCAGAAAGAAGAGCAATCTATGGTGAGAACGATGCTTTCATCAATAGAAAAGTTAAACTTGCTTTATCATACGGATTTGAAGTAATTCTCTGTATTGGTGAGACTCTAGAAGAAAGAGAGTCAGGAAAAGCTGAAGCAGTATGTCTTACTCAACTCGTTGGTGGCCTTGAGGGTGTAGCAAAAGAGGATATGGCAAATATCGTTATTGCATATGAACCAGTATGGGCTATCGGAACTGGAAAAACGGCTACACCTGAAGATGCAGACTCAATTCATGCATTTATCAGAAAAGAAGTTGAGAAACTCTTTGACAAACAAGCCGCAGATGATGTAATAATACAATACGGTGGTTCTGTTAAGCCTGATAATGTAAAAGATCTTATGGCAAAAGAGAACATCGACGGCGCCTTAGTCGGCGGCGCATCACTAAAATCTGAATTGTTTGTACCAATAGTTACATTCGATAAATAAGACTTGGAGTTTTTATGGGAATTTTTGGCGTAATTTTATTAGTTCTATTCGTCATCGTCTGTGTATTGATGATTCTACTAGTTATCATCCAGGATGAGAACAGTGAAGGGCTCGGTGGTATCTTTGGAGGTTCCAGTGATACGACATTCGGTTCCAACTCTGGTAATATCCTGACAAAGATAACATATGTTGTTGGTGCTTTGTTTTTGATATTAGCCTTTAGTCTGGCTTTTATTAACCGTACGCCAGAAAGTGATAGTCTATTAACACAAGCACAGCAGACTGAAGAAGCTTCTGAATGGTGGAATGATTCAGCAGTTGACCAGTCAGAGTAGTAATTAGTATGTAAAGATTGACCGCTATATATCATATATAGCGGTCAACATTTTTGAAGGTTGGTCTATGAGAGTTTGTATCGTGGTTTTTTATCATGGAAACGGAAAGAAGTTGTTAGATATTGCAAAAGGTCTTTCAGAAGGTGTTATGGCAAACGGTCATCAGGTCGAGATTATCGATGGTATAAAAGAACAAGGAAAGAAAGTCTCTTTCTATGATTATATTGCCATGGGAACTGATACTACTACCACATTCGGTGGTAAAATACCAAAAGCCGTGAATGATTTTCTTTCACAAAGTGGTATGGTCTCGGGTAAGAGATCCTTTGCATTTGTCGCAAAAGGTGGTATCAGAAAGAACAAAACCCTCAAGACACTCATGGACGCTATGGAACATGAGGGAATGTATTTGAAGTATTCTGAGCTTATAAATCAGCCACAGGATGCAAAAGAGATCGGAAAACGCTTACACATTGGATAACATGAGGCATCTTACATGAATAATCGAAAATTACATTTATCTTTACTAATGCTCTTTATCTTCGCAGTTCAGGTAGTACCAGCTCAGGTCGTACTCAATGCACCTGCAGCAGTAGTCAACTTGGTAAGATCAGAGATGATCACTGTAGATGAGTTGCAAAAAAAGATGGATACATATATAGCAGCTAGAACACAGGCTGGACAAAGTTCAGAGAATATTACTGAGGAATACGTCCTTGATATCATGATTAATGATCTTCTTGTACTTCAGGGCGCACAAAGAGATGGGATAACACTGAGTGATAAAGAATTGGATACACTTGTGAGCAAACAGAAAGATTCCATTTCTCAGCAACTCGGAACACCATTGGATGATTCGCAGTTCGCTCAAATCCTCGCATCCTATTTCAATCTTACTCTAGAAGATTACCGGGCAAAGATCTATGAGAACTATATTGTAGATTCCTATATCGGAACTTCAAAAAAAGAAATTATTGATTCTGCTAAAGCACCTTCTACATCAGAGATTCAGGCCTATTATAAGAAAAATGCCGCAAGTTTCATAAACCCAGAGTTTATTGAGGTTAATCATATTTTCATTAGTAAGGTTGGACGTACAGAAGCCGACGCTAAGGTCCTAGCCGATAAGATCAGTAGAAATATTCGTTATGGGGTAAAATCCTTTGAAGAACAGGTCATTGAATATTCAGATGATGATAATTCGAAGTTCGTTGGAGGTACGCTTGGTTGGATTGCTATCAATGATACCACGAACAAGATGATTCTCGGTGATAGTTTCTTCGATGTTGCCTTCTCCCTCGAAGTGGGAGAGATTTCGTCTGTAGTCAAATCCAATTCTGGATTCCATATACTACAGCTGCAGGAAAGAAGAGATCCAAAAATCTTACTTTTGAGTGATACTCTAAGTCCTACTAATAATATGACCGTAAACCAATATATCACACAAACACTCTATACGCAGAACCAGGATGTAGCATATAACGCTGCAATCTCCTCACTAGTATCCGATCTTAGAAAAGAAGCAGAGATCACAATACTACTAAAAAAAGAATAATGACACAAAGAAAAATTCGACACGCTGCAAGATCTCTTGCATTACAGAAACTCTATATTTGGGATATCAATAGAGATATTTCAAACGTATCAGAGGACATAATCATCGATGAGGATGCTGAAGACCTAATTAGTGAAGAGGTCGTTATCTATTCTAACTATCTTGTAGAAGGAACAAAAGAACATCTTGAAGCTCTTGATGACCTCATTGATAAGTACAGTAAAAACCATTCTGTGAAAACAATAGGAAAAATCAATAAAAATATTCTACGATTGAGTATTTTTTCATTATTATATAATAAAGAGGTTCATCCGAACATTGTGATAGATGAGGCTGTCAAACTCTCGTTAGAGTTTAGTGATGATGTCTCATATACCTATATCAATGGGGTGTTGGACTCAATAAAGAAGAAAGAGTTATGATTCAACTGAAGAATGATGAACAGATTGACGGTATTAGAAAATCCTGTAAGCTACTAGGTGCATTACATGAAGATTTGCGTGGCTATGTCAAAGTCGGCATGACTACAAAGCAGATCGATGATCATTGTTATACCTTTATTAAAGACCATAAAGGAAAGCCTGCTTTTCTCGGTTATATGGGTTTTCCAGGAACGGCTTGCCTATCGGTGAATGAGGAGATCATTCATGGAATTCCTGGTTCAAGAATCGTCAATCATGGAGATCTTCTGAGTATCGATCTTGGTATTGATCTTGGTGGTTACTTCAGTGATGCCGCACAATCTATAATCGTAGGTGAAGGCACAACACAACTTCAGAAGCTTAATAGAGTGACTAAAGAGTGTCTTTATCAGGCTATCTCTCAGGTAAAACCTGGGAACAGGATCAGTAATATCTCTAAAGCTGTATTCTCTCATGCAACGAAGAACGGTTATGGGGTAGTAAAAGAGTATTGTGGACATGGTGTGGGACTATCACAACATGAAGAACCACAAATACCAAATTATGTGAGCATTGGACCTAATCCAAGACTAAAACCTGGAATGATCCTTGCAATTGAACCAATGATCAACATGGGTTCAAGACATATAAAACATCTTAATGATGGATGGACAGTCATCACAAGAGATGGTAAGCCTTCATCACATTGGGAACATACAGTACTTGTAACGGAAGATGGTGTGGAAATATTAACTGCTTTGTAATATTTCATGTGAGGTGCTATAAATGAAAAGACCAAAATCCTATTTTTCAATGCTTTCAGTAATACTTTTACTATTGATTGCAACCTTTCTATTGGGTTCAGCAGGAGCTAAAGAGGTTGTTGCTGAAACAGACAATTCTGAACTAGAACTTGTAACTGATTCTCAAATGATCGTCGAAACTACAAGTGGAACCGAAGAGAGTAAACCTGCGAATAGAAGCTCTTCTACAGTTGCAGGAGTAGAACAACTTCAATTATCATTCAATTCAGTGATAGAGAGTGTATTACCAACCGTGGTAGAGATCAATGTCACCTCGATAGAGACTCGTCAAACCCGTACTATGCAGGGTTGGCCCTGGTTCTTCGAATCTGATCCCTATGAAGAGTATGAATCGAATATTCTTGGTTCAGGAGTCATCTTCAAACAAGAAGGTAATATCTTCTATGTATTGACTAATGATCATGTAGCCGGTGATTCAGATAGTATAGAGGTTGTCTTAGATGATGGTAGAGCCTATACATCAGAACTAGTCGGAACGGATTCAAGACGAGACCTAGCGATCGTCAGTTTTACAAGTGATGAGATAAATATTCCTATAGCCACTCTAGGTGATTCAAAGGATCTTAAGGTAGGTGATTGGGTTTTAGCTATGGGAAGTCCATATGGCTACGTCTCAAGCGTTACAGCAGGGATTGTGAGTGCTCTGGGACGTTCAGGGAAAGAGATAAATAACATTAATGATTTCATACAGACCGATGCCGCGATAAATTCCGGTAACTCTGGGGGACCTCTTGTCAATATCTATGGTGAAGTTGTCGGTATCAATACTTGGATCGCGGCTCCATCAGGGGGCTCAATTGGATTGGGCTTCGCTATTCCTGTTAACAATGCAAAACTGATCATCGAAGAGTTGATTGCTTTTGGAAGAGCCGTAGATGGTTGGTTAGGCATATCTATGCTCGATATGGATCAATATGAATCCATATTGAATTCAACAAAGATCGATGAAGATGTTTCTGGAGTGTTTATTGCCAATATATATCTTGACTCTCCAGCTTATAAAGGCGGGTTGAGGGCTGGGGATGTTATCGTTGGATTCAATGATGAAGAGGATATTGATCTTGAGTCTCTTTCTCGATTTATCAGTGATGCTCCCTTAGGCGAAGAACAGATTTTCAAGATCTATAGAGAAGATAATTATTATCTAGCACATGTTACCCTTGAACAAAGAAAGAGTGATGAGGAGATATCAGAATACTCAGAACAATTATGGCCAGGAGTATTACCGATAGAACTCAATGAAGATATCCTTGAATCTTTAGGTCTAACTGATAATCAAGATGGTGTTATGATCCAATTGATGACTTCCAATAGTGAAGAGAATCGGTTCAAACAGTCTGGAATGATGAATTATGATATCATTACAGAGATGAATGGAGTGGCTGTCTCTTCCATACATGATTTTTATAGTATAGTATCAGACGATACGATAGATGATTATGAGATCACCTATATAAGAAATGGGAAAATCAATAAAACGGGAGTTGAAAAATAGATGGATAAAGATTTTGTTTCTCCGAAAGTCCTCAGAGACGATGCACTAAAACTAGTTCACAAGATTTATACAGAGGATAGGTTCGTTCCAGATATTATTTATTCTCTATTAAGAGGTGGAGCATATCTAGCCAATGTTTTCAGCGAATATTATAAACTGGTAAGAAGCCCTAATGAAAGACCCGTATTCTATGCCGCAGTTGTAGCTAGATCCTATTCTGATATCAGAGAACAGTCAAAAGTCATGATCGATGGGTGGACCTATTCCCCAGATCATCTCAGGACAGGAGACAAGATCCTTGTCGTCGATGATATCTTCGATACTGGTAAGACGATCAATAAGTTAGGGGAGGTACTCATGGAAAAGGGAATACCTCGAGAAGACCTCAAGATCGCTGTCCATGATTATAAGATGCCGACCTATAAGAAGGATTACCTGCCGATGCAACCGGATTATTATTGTCGAAAGCATGTGATCAATTCACCTGAAGAAGATGTTTGGATTCATTACATGAATCATGAGTTCATAGGTCTAAGACCAGATGAGATTGAGTCAAATTACGATGATATAGAAGTTCAGAATATCTTGAAGACCTTGATCAAATAGATCAAAAGGCATTACGTAAAGAAGATCGTCTTTTTAATTAAAGGCGATTTTTTTATTGGAAGACCCTATCAATCATAGAACCTATGAACGGCCACGCCATATAGATAGAGAACCCTATGATGAATAGATAGGTCAAAGCCTCAAGAATACTTGATATCCTTGCCAAAAGTAACTCATTCTTCTTGAGTTTAAAGAATAGTCCCTCTCTGCCGGCATAGGCAAGATAACCTGCAAGAGAGATCACAAGCCCCATACCTAAGGACATACAAAATAACCCGTAGATACCAGGAAGTAGCATATCAAGTGAGATAGAGAAGAGGAGAAGCATTGTTGCTCCTGGACAGGGAATCAAAGAGGAAACTATTATCATCGAATAGATTCCTTTGTTTGTAGCTAACTCTTTGTGCCTATGACCGAATAAGATTCTTTTGGAAAAGAGCAAGAGGGTAAATACCGCCAAGAGGATGTAGGTTATCCCTTCTAAATAGAGACTCGCCATAGAGGTCGAAGTGATCAATACGGCACTCTTGATGATGAGATTGAAAAGTAAAATGAGAAATAAACTTACTCCTGCATGGACTCCAGCAGCTAGAAAACCTGCAGCTAATGGTTCCCAGATCTTTGCATCTCTTCCTATGAAGATAGAAAAGATAATTGTTTTCCTATGCCCAGGACCAGCTCCATGGAGTATCCCATAGACAAAGGCGGCAAGTCCTAAGGACAGGAACAATATTAATCCGGATTCGGTCTTAAACCGCTGAAGATAATCAGCCATCTTTTCACGGAAATCGAACTGAAGTTCATTAAGTCCAACCGAACTACCGATAGTACCAGTACGTACAGCATCAATATTCTCTTGTTGAGGATCATTAGAGAGAAAAGGATTTGATGAAATAGGGAGAATGAGTAAAGAAAGGAATATGATAAGAAACAACCCACGTACTAGAAAAGTCTTAGAACTTGACATAGAGGACCTCTGGATATGCTGTCTTGAGACCTGGCTTCCAAGACTTATGAACAGTTGTATCCTCAACAGCACCTTGAGGGTCATAATAATAGGGTTCTCCTCTATCAGTTTTAAACTCATAGGTAGGTTGTTTTGTTGTATTGATACTTGAGAAGGTAACAGGCTCATCTTTATAGGATACAGCACTGAAAAAGGTAGGATCGAATATACTCAAAGAAAAATCTTGATACAATTTGAGACCTTCAAAAGAAACCAGAAAATGATAGAATAATTTACCATTGTTTTGCGATGCTGAAAATTCAGATATATCATTTGGATGGAATTTATCATTTTCAGTCTGTAATACGAGAAAATAGTGATAGTTACGAAGATTGAGAAAAGCCCTATCATAAATGTTCTTAATCTCATCAGTTTCAAATAGGTTATTCTTATTTTTATCAAATCCATCTATGATTGATCTACTGAACATCGAATCAAATTCCCAATCCATCTCAACTCCAGTACAATAATCATCATTAATAATGAAGTTCATCCTTGGATAGAACATCATATGTGGATGTGCATCAAGTATGGACATAGATAGAATGAGGAACAATATGAAGAGGATAGAAATAGATTTATTTGCTGATAGATGCATTAGAGAACTCCAAATGGCAAACTGGTTGATGAAGTAATTATACCTGTATGGAGGCGGTCATATCAATAGAAATGCAATCAAGCTATCGAAGGAATGGATTTGCCTTGATATCATTCTCTAAGAAAGTCCCTGTAGAGATGAAGGGATTGTTAACTGTCTGTTCTGGAACTTTCTCAACTGAAGAGATAGGAACCACTTTCAATGAAGTAGTCTGCCTATTGGACGCCACAACATTTTCTTTTAATCGCATATCGATAAGTAGATGTAACTGCCCTAGGTCATTTGTATGTGAATAGATGTTTCCATCACGGACAAAGTCGATAAGATAATGGATATTAGGATCGACCTCATCATCCAAATTTAAGAATCCAAATGAGACATAGCTTGTAGGATCATAGATGACGATGTCTAAAGAGGTAAAGGATTGAATTGCAGGTATTTCACAGGGAATATAGAAGGAATATATTACCTTATCCCCATCGATGAATGCTCTGAAGTTCTCAATAGAGGATGGAACATAGGTAGAACCATTAATATCGATAAACGTGAAGTAGTGGTATCTTTTTGAATTACTAAAGGCATTTTGAAATATCTCAGACTGTTCAACAGCATTGAATAACCCATCAGAGTCATGATCATATTGGGAGATCATATCAGGACTGAAATTCCGTAAAAGAGTCCAATGATGTTCAATTCCTTTTAATCCATTGCTATCAATATCGAGTCTCATATCGATGTCTATATAGACATGTGGATGACTATAGATTGTGAAGCTGAAGAGAAGAAGGAATAATAATAAAAAATGTTTCTTCATGGAAGCTCCATAATATGAAGAAATCCCCAGAACTTGTATCTGGGGATTTAAAATTGCTGTAAATTTTAAGGGATGACGGTTGAGACAGCCTCTTCTTCAGTTGTTGTAAGTACAAAACTTGAAGATGTAGCTGTGTAGAATGCCCAATCACCGGTTCCACTAGCATCATAGAAATCTGTTATTCGGGTACTAGATAATGCATTGAAATAGTTACCAGCTTCTGCTTCGACCTCTACAGCTGATACGTCTGTAATGGTAGAACCAACCTCTTCCGCATCAGTCAGGTTCAATTCAAACAGATACTCATCTCCTGCGATCAAAGCGAGTATATCCCCTGTCCCATCTGTCTCGGTCACGAGCACTGTAGGAACACCAGAATAACGAACAATTGAATTACCAGAACTATTCATTCCGATGGCGATGGTTTCATCATCCGCAAAGATGGATGTTTCGTTGGTATTTATTTCATTGAAATCTAATCCGACAGCATCAAATTTATAGACGACCCCATCATTAGTATAGAGATATACTACATTATTATTTTCTACACCTCCGATAAGGTATTCTGAGAAATCTGGATTGGTGATCTTCTGAGCAGCAGATAAGACCCCACCGGAAAGGGTCATATGATAGGTGACATTCGTCTCATCAGAATGGTCAAATATATTGATGAATAGTTGAGTCTTTGTCCCATCATCGATTGCGAATGAGTTTAAAATAGCATTATTATCGGTGGCGGTGACAACTGTCGTTTTCGCTCCGACTTGAACCCCCGAATTATATCCTTCAACAACGATATTACCTCCATCGACAAACACCGCAAACGCATTGGTACCATCTGTGAACAGATTGGTGATATTCATATCATCTAAGAGTTGCCCATCTAAATCAGTTAACGTGGTATCTTTATCGATGGCAGCTTTATAATATAAGTCTACATCAGAACCATCGTTGAGAGCTAGATAATAGGTTGAATCAGCATAAACAGCATCATTGACATCACCATTCAGTGCAGTGATATCATCCCATAGGGCGTCATCGTCAGAGATATCCTTAATCTTGATACTAGCACCCATCTTCAAGTACATGGTATTTCCGCTTTTATTGAGTATGGTCTGCACAGGTAGGTCAGAATAATCGGTACTTGTGGTCTCCTCAGCCTCAGACATGGAGAGGAACAATCCTGCTCCATCAAGATTACAAGAGAGCATGAAGCTTAGTGTCATGATAGATATCAGTAATAGTAATAATATTCGTTTCATTTATATTCCCCGTATCATTATTGTTTGTATTGAAGAGTAATTCTTGCTGATGCACTATTGAGATAGGTGGTTTTTTCAGCGTTGTCACCCATATAGAACTCGGATACGAACCAATAATCAAGGTCCAGACCTACACCCCAATTATCATTGAAGTTCCATACTAGTCCTATCTGTGGTTTTAGGAAAATAGGACTGAGATAGGATTCATCTGCGAAGGAGTTATATACAATACCAGCTCCTAAAGATATGGGAAGATCTATATCTCCCTGAAGCAGATAATAGGAGACGTTCGCTGATAATGGAACAGCCGTATAGAGGTTGTTATCCTTAGCATACGAGAAGGTATAACCAATCTCCACACCAAATGAAACTTGATGGTTATAGAACGCTTCAAACCCCATGGAGGCATTTCCTCCAAGATAGGTGTTATCGATTATCGATTCATAGACAGAATTCTGGCCTGGAGCAAGAATGAAAAGTGGTCTATAGAGGCCAGCATCAAAAAAGAACAGCTGATCCCCAGTATCATACCGATACGAAACAGGATTAGTTTGTTCGCTTTCTTCGGCATATAGTGCAAAAGGGGTGATGAGGCATATGAGTAATGCCAGAAATAGAATATGTTTTCTTAGGTTCATGGATTATCCTTCCTTAACAAGTTGCCATTAGATAGTACCAAATGATGTTATATATATCAATCATTGTTAAGAAATAGCCTTTGATTTCTCATAATGAAATAGGAGGTACTTTATATAGATAACAATTATCTGTATAATTCGTTAAACTTTTTTTTAATTATTTGGAGTTATTATTATGGGACAGATAATAGATGGTAAAAAGATCGCTCAAACTATAAAGGATGAATTGAAGATCGAAGTAGATTCATTGATAAAAGATCATGGGATCACACCAGGACTTGCAGTCATACTTGTCGGAGCAGATCCAGCAAGCGAATCATATGTAAAGGGTAAGAGAAGGACCTGTAAAGCCCTTGGTATATATGCAAAGGATTATAATCTGGTTGCTGAAACCTCAGAAGAGGGACTTCTTACCATCATAGAGGAGTTGAATCAAGATGATTCGATTGATGGTATCCTTGTACAGTTACCTCTACCTTCCCATATCAACGAAGAAAAAATTCTCTTAGCTATTGATCCTAAGAAAGATGTTGACGGGTTTCATCCAGAGAATATTGGAAGAATGATGATTGGTATGGATACATTCTACTCATGTACTCCCTATGGGATTATAAAATTATTAGAATATTGTGATATCTCAACGGAAGGAAAACATGTCTGTATTGTAGGCAGGAGCAATATTGTCGGTAAGCCAGTTGCAAATTTATTACTTCAGAAGCATAATCTTGCCAATGCTACTGTAACGGTCTGTCATTCTCGTACTCCAGATATCGGTTATCATACTCGACAGGCAGATATCATCATAGCAGCAGTAGGCATACCAGAACTTATCACAAAAGATATGGTAAAAGAAGGTGCAGTGATCATTGATGTCGGTGTAAACAGGGTAGAGGATGCTACGAAGAAAAGGGGATACAGACTTGTTGGTGATGTGAATTTTGAAGAGGTGAAAGACTACGTTTCACATATCACTCCAGTTCCGGGTGGTGTTGGCCCCATGACCATTACCATGTTGATGTTCAATACAATAAAATCAGCAAAAAATAGGATATAGATAGATCGATTTATGCAGAAAATAGAAGAATATAGAAGTTTTTATATAGAGACCTACGGTTGCCAGATGAATATGGCTGAATCCAATGTGTTGGATTCAGAGTTTCTCAAACATGGATTCAGAGCGGCTGTAAAACCTGAAGATGCTGATATTGTCATCTTGAATACCTGTTCAGTAAGAAAGACTGCAGAAAACCGTATCTGGGGTAGAATAGGTTTTTATAAACACCTCAAAACAGAGAGGGATTTAACCCTTATCATAACAGGATGTATGGCTGAGCGACTGAAAGAGGAACTTAAGAAAAAAGAACCGGCAGTCGATCTCGTAATCGGGACGAATGATAAGATTGATATCATACATTTCCTTCAGAAAGATGCTTCCGTGAGCGATGAATACAGTTTTGCCTCTTCCTATTATAAAGAGGGAGAACTATCCACCTTTGTTCCAATCATGAATGGTTGTAATAATTTCTGTTCTTACTGTATCGTCCCCTATGTACGAGGTAGGGAGATTTCTCGTCCAGTTGATGATATCATAAATGAGATAGTAACGCTCTCTATGAAAGGGGTAAAAGAGATTACACTATTAGGTCAGAACGTGAATTCCTACGCTTACACTTCAGAGGATGGCTCTCTCGTTGATTTTCCTGCTTTACTGAAACAGATCATCAAGGCAGTAGACTCGATCACCTGGATACGTTTTATGAGTGCACACCCCAAAGACTTTTCTAATGAATTAATAGATTTGATCATCAATGAGAAGAAAATATGTTCTCATGTTCACCTTCCTATGCAAAGTGGTTCTAGTGACATTCTTAAAGCTATGAATAGACGATATGATGCCGAAAAATATTATAAAATAGTCGAAAGATTAAGAAGTTCATCAGAAGAGATCACAATCACTACAGATATCATGGTGGGGTTTCCTGGAGAGACCGAAAAAGATCTCGATGATACATTACTCATGATGCGAGATATCGGATTAACTGAATCATATATGTACTATTACAATCCTAGAGAGGGAACTGCATCAACCTCACTTCCTGGACAACTTTCAGATGGGGTAAAACTCGAACGTCTCCAGAGAGTTATAGATTTACAGAAGAACTTGACAGCCGATTATAAAAGAACGACTATTGGAAAGACAGTCACTGTTTTATGTGATAGCATATCTAAGAAGAACCAAGATGAGTTTGTCGGCCATACTGAACATAATGATAGGATCGTCTTCAAGAAAGAGGATAATATTCATATCGGTGATATTTTGAAAATGACTGTGACTGAGGTCATTGGTACGACACTAAAAGGAGAAATAGCATGTCCTTCAAAACCATAATGTATATAGTTATTGCGGCGATCTTAATATTATTTATCGCAGTGAACCTCAACCATACCTCGGACATCTCTTTTGTCTTTATCACCCTAGAGGATGTCCCTGTTTTCTTTACAGTCTTCATTTCAATTCTCATTGGGGTTCTCGTGACCTTACCGATGACTCTGACAGTTAGGAAAGGTAAAAAGAAAACAAAAAAGAAGAAAACTACAACTGAAGATGAGATTGCATCCATTGAAGCGATGTTAGAGGATCAACCAGTATTGAATAACAAGAAAGATACTAACAGTCGTAAAAAGAGGGATAAGTATGGAGATGCAGAAAACATATCTGATATAGATATTAGATAGCAATCTCAATATTTTATAGACACAAGACCTTGCATCCTTAGATACAGGGTCTTAATTGTCTGTAGTTAAAAAGTTACTGTGAAGTAGTAAATATTGCTATAAATATTATCATGGTTTATGAATCCTACATATGATATGTTCAAATGCACATAAAGAGGATTTACATAATTTCTTATATGAGAATCAAACGGAGAACTGTTTCTTTATAGGTGATATTGAAAATTTACGATTTTGAAGATGATTTTATCGATGTATGGCAATTCAATACCAATGATCAAATAACATCGGTATTGTTACGTTATTACCATTATTATCTAATAAGTACCCATAGTATATGTCATCTTGAATAGATTGTTGCTATCATCAAGAAAGATAAAGAAGCACTCTCTTTATCTGAAAGAGAAGAGATTATTGAAAAGATAGCTTTTTATCTCGAATTAGAAGCGATCAAGAGATGTTCTTTAGCAGAATTGAATAAACATACATTCAAACATCTCCCCTTGACACATGCACCGCAGAAAGCAGGTGTTAATGAATTGAATCAATTATTTGATTTCTTGAAGGGAATAGAGGAATTCTCTATGGAAGAAAAGAAAAGAAAGTGTTTTGGAAAAGAGATTACTAATAATACAGGGGGGATATATTATATAATTAAAGATAATAAATATATCTCAACAGTCATAAGCACTGCTGAGAATAGTTGTAATGGATCGATTATTGCCGTTGCGACGGACAAGGAATATTGAAATAGGGGATATGCAAAAGCATGTGTACTTTAAAATATGTAAAGAGATGATATCCCAAGATAAGACGGTTGTCTAATTCTATAATAATACAGAAGCAGGGAAACTTTATAAGAAGATTGGTTTCCTTGATGTAGGTAGATGGTCGATTGGTTCGGTAATCCCCAAAAGATTAAAGATAATAAAAAAGGCTCAAGAAGTTTTTCTGTGTAATTCAAAGGATCTCTCCTTTGGATTACGCCTGGTAGCCTCCCAAAT
>CAKZLE010000004.1 GCA_937125225.1 uncultured Spirochaetia bacterium | reverse complement strand
TGGTGGTGAGGGTGTGAACCATACATAGGACAAGGAAGAACCATAGCACCTGTTGCTGCACCGACCTTCTCTGCGATCCCGATCGCATTGTAGGTGTCCATTCCTGTAGGACAATGAGCTCCGTGCTGTTCGATTGCTCCGATAGGAAGGATCGCTACGTCACAAACCTCTTTTGCATATGCTGCATTCACATGAGCACTGTTTTCCTGAAACCATACTGAATCTCTTTTGTTCAATTTGAATGTTGTCTGTTTTTTCATCTATCTTTCTCCTAAAATGTATAATTTGAAATATCTTTTATAAGCTTCAAGCTTATCAATCACAGAGTTCTTTGGGCATCTCTACCCCGAGTTGTTCACTATAGGCTGCGAGATCCTTGATCAACTCTGAAGGGACCGGGATACCATGAGCTCTTCGATCCTGTTCTTTCATATATTCTATCTCTCCAGGGATGACCTGTTTTGAGTCAGGATCTACCATCTCTGTTGCATGTACCATTGCAGCCCAATCAGTGACCTTCTCCATATAAGCCTCTTTTGAGAGGAATACCTCAGGGTTGATCACGATAAACAGGTGTGAGGTCAAAGAGGGATCATCAGCATGCTTATACATACTCTTAAGTCCATGAAGATAAGGTCCACCACTCAGTACACCGGTGATAAGATCAACGAACAAGGAGAGTCCAAATCCTTTATGTAGTCCTACAGGTAGTAAAAACCCTGCAAATCCTGCAAAAGGATCATCTGTCTCTTTCCCCTCTTTCGTCACTGCCCAGTCCTTTGGAATCTTCTCTCCCTTTTTCTGTGCGAGAAGGAGTTTACCCCCTGCAACAGCAGAAAGTGAGATATCAAGAACGAAGGGGAAGTCTCCCTCTAGCGGTGCTGCCATAGCAATCGGATTGTTACCCGTTGATGGTTTTGCATTTCCCTTCATCCCGATATTTGGGATGACATTCGTTGTAGCGATACCGATCATACCGGCATCAACAGCCTGTCGTGCGTAGAGTGCAGCTGCACCATAGTGATTTGAATTTCTTGCAAGTACCATACCAATACCGAACTTCTTCGCCTTCTCAATAGCAAGTTCCATTCCAGCTTTTCCCACAACATATCCCATTCCGGCATCACCATCGAGAAGAGCCATAGGGCCATCCATCTCTGTGACCGGTGTGATCTGAGGTTCTGGATTGATAACTTTTGCGAGGACTCTCTGCAGGTAGATCGGCATCCTCAAGACTCCGTGGGAATCGACACCCCAGAGATTGGTCTTTACCATACACTCAGCACTGAAAAGTGCATCACCCTTATTCATACCAGCCTTCTCGAAGAGTACTGCTAAGTATGCTTCAAGGGCTTCCGGCTTAATCATTCTTTCTTTATCAGACATAAGTTCCTCCGGGATTGTATACGTATACAATCTGTTTAAAATAAAAATCTCTTCTACCTACAGCGTTATCCGATACACTGAAGATGTAGCTGTCACATATAATGTTGAAAAATCTTTGGTGAATGTCATGTTCGCTGCGACCTCAGGCATCTTCAGCCTACAGAGGACCTTGCCCTCTTGATTCAACAGATAGATACCACCAGGACCCGTACAGAATATGTGGTGGGTCGGATGGTATTTCATACCATCGGCGCAACCAGGACCATCCCCTGTCACACATCCCCAAAGTCTTCTATTCTCAAGCATACCTTTTGAGTCAACATCGAAGACCATGATATTGCCATTTGCTGAATCGTTCACATAGAGTTCTGATTCATCATCTGAGAAACACAATCCATTCGGGGTTGTAAAGGTATCATCCAAAAGATAGAGAAAGGCAGCCTTATCATCGTATTTATAGATCCCTCTGAAAGACAACTCAGGGGATCTCGGGATCCCGACTCTTGGTTGTCTCCCGGGTATCGGATCGGTAAAATAGATAGAGCCATCAGATTTTGCGATAACATCATTAGGACTGTTGAGCGCCTTTCCCTCATAGGAGTCAGCAAGGACTGAATAACGACCAGTCTTCAGGTCCGTTACAGTGACCCTGCTCGTACCATGTTCACAGCTGATCAGATTGCCATAAGGATCAAGTGTGTTCCCATTTGCCAGATAGCTATTAGGTCTCAACATGGAGATGCCCTCAGCTTCAGTCCAAGCATAGAGAGCGTTCCCCGGAATATCGCTGAAGATGAGTTTTTGCTCCTCTTCTATCCAGACAGGACCCTCTATGAATCTGAAACCGGTCTCGAGTAGTTCGAGTGTAGGCTCTTTGCTGATGATCTTATAACAGTCGGGATGGATCATATCCATCTCGATCACTGATAACGTTCTTTTCATATTCTCATATTCCTGCTGAACTGTTTCACCAGAACAGCAGGTACAACCTCTCTAATTACAATGCTGCTCTTCTTGCTTTGATCAACTCTCTAGCCTGTCCCCAGTTCTTCTCAAAAGATACCCTGAACAAGACGACTGGGCCGAACTCTTCATACTCTGAAGCTTCAAGACCATTGATCTCCCAACCTCTTTTGAATTCAACAACCTTCTCAAGCAGTTCATCAAGTACACTCTCTGAAACTGGAGAGTGGAATCTATCGATAACAGGACCATCCTGTTCGATAAGCTTATCTGCAGTTCCCTTCCAGTTGATGGTGATATTACAGTCTGCACCTACCATCTCAGTAAAGTGCTGCAGCCCTCGTGCTCCACCACCGATGAAACCTACTTTGCTGTTTCTCTCTTTGGTCAGTTTGTAGACTTTCTTGGCAATGACCATTCCAGCCTGCCACATCGTATCTTCACAGATCTCGATTCCTTTGTCTTTGACATATCCCTGAAGGTACTCATCATAGATTCCGGTGATATGGGAAAACAGTACTACAGGAGGATTGTCCATCTTCGATGCTACCTTATCATAGACATCACAGACATCCATTGCCTGACGTACACCCATAACCTCTGTTGCATTGATAGGTACACCTTCTGCAATAAGGATCTCAATCGCTTTAAGACCATCTTCAGTCACAGGAACCTTAGCCATGATATTCACACCGGCCTTTCGGTTGAATCTTGCATTTCTGACGATGTTCTCTACATCTTCTCTGAAAGGATTTCCCTGCACACTAACATACCCGAGTCTACCTTTGGTTGCCTCATAGAGGGGTAAGAAATGTTTTGCTACCTCACCAACGAGTTGCTGCTGAAGAATCTCCTGCACCATCTCATCATCAGATTCCTCTGCCAGGATCGCATCAAGTCTATCATAAGCATAGCCTTTCTCTTTATCATGAACTAACATCTTATAGACATAAGATGGGTTCTGAGTACAGCCTACGGCTCCTGCTTCTAAGGCAACATCAGCCTCTTCTCTTGTTACATTATTGATCCAGAACCTTGTAGGTGTCTGTTCAGTGACTCGGTGGAAATAACTCTTTTTCATTCTCTACTCCTCTATACGCTTTATTCAGGGGTTATGATATCAATTCATCAAGATTCAACCGCAACATATGCTCTCTTATGAATCGATCAAACCTGTTTCCCATGATCTATGAGTACGTGGCCAATCTTTTCGTGATTCATTAGTGTGGTATACACTGCACTTCTCTTAATCACATTATTCTTTATACCATACTTCTTCGCATATGTATACGTATACATTTATGTTTTTTATAAATCTCTTCTACTTTTTCTTGAGCTGAACTTTTGTTTTATTTATTTCTATCTTTGACAGTCTTTCTTGCTACGAAAGCTCCAGGGATCATCTTCTTCATGACACCAGATTTCTCATATCTGATGAGATCCATGAGGATATCTATAGTCTCCATTACCATGACTTCGATCGGTTGTGAGATCGTAGAGAGTTGGTACTGGGGCCATTTGGCTATTGGAGCATCATCAAATCCGACAACTGATACATCTTCGGGTATATTCACTCCATAGACGGATCTTGCCTGATCGATGAAACCTGCTGCTACATCATCTGTAACACAGAAGACTGCATCTGGCCACTTTTCCCGGTCCACATGAGAAAAGAATGAGTCTGCCGCCTTACATCCTGATTCATGGGTGAGTATCCCGATATATTCACAAGTAAGAGCCAGTCCTTCCCTACCGATACTATCTTCTAAGCCTTTCTTCCTATCTACACTTGTAGAGGAGCCTGCAATCCCAGACACATAGCCGATTCTCTTATGATTGGTCTCGAGTAGATAATTACCAACATCCATACCAGCCTTATAGTTATCGAGACAGACGGAGTCTACCTCCTGATAGAGAGAGTAACGATTGAACTGTACTACTGGGGTATCATAGTTCTGACACTCAGAGGCAAGACTAGAGGTCAATTTTGCAGAGGTGAGGATGATTCCATCTACCTGGTACTCTAGTGCCTTATGGAGTGTTGAGTCCATCGAACCATCTGATGGCAGATTGAGTAGTAGTGTGGTATATCCCTGTTTCTGTAACTCGCGAGAGAAGAGGTCTAAAGAGATCATATGAAAGGAGCTGTCGAACCGACGGTTTATGATCCCGATGATATTGGTAGTGTTCTCCTGTAGAGATCGCGCAATGACACTGGGACGGTAGTTGAGCTTATTAGCTGCAGCCATGATCTTCTCAACGGTATCTTCGGAGACATTGGTCCCCTTCTTCTGATTGAATACACGAGATACTGTTGCCTGTGAGACCCCAGCCTCTTTTGCTACATCAACAGAAGAGACTCTTCTTTGCCGTACTTTCCGTTTTACCATCTTTCTTTTTTCTATCATACTAAAAACTACCTTTCATTGCTAGAAGTTTATGATACTACAGGGGAATTCTTGATAAACTCCCGGTATCGAGCATTCTCTTCACTCCATCGGCTATGTTGTTCTGGTACGAAACTTCTCATCTCACAGGAGTCTCTCATGATCTCGAGTCCATCTTTCTGTGATGAGATCTCACGGGTTGCGACCATCTGCATGAGGATATTACCCATGACAGTCGCATCATAGGGGCCGCAGACGACTCGTATATCGAGAGCATTTGCAATGCACTGACTCATAAAGTCATCTCGTGCTCCTCCCCCGACAATATGTAATACGTTCGGTCTTCTTCCGATAGTATCACACAGGTCATCGAATACACAGGAATATTTCAACGCAAGACTCTCATAGATGATGCGTACCACAGCACCGATAGAGTCTGGAACTTGTTGTCCTCTCTTCTGGCAGGAGAGCCTGATAGCATCAGGCATATTCCTGGTCATGAGAAAGTCTGGATCCTGCGGGTCTATATAAGAGGAGAAGGGTCGCTCAAAGAGAGCCAACTCGGTCAACTCATTCCAGTCATATGTGATCGATTCTTCGCGCCAGCTTCTCTTACACTCTTTGAGTAACCAGAGGTTCACTGAATTGTGAAGAAATCGTATGTTATCAAAAGCCGCACCCTCATTGGCAAAATGATGATCTCGAGCCTGATCTGATAGTAAGGGTCTTGAAATGTCAGTCCCCATCATCCCCCAGGTCCCTGAACTGATATAGGCGAAGTCATCTGATGTAGTCGGCACAAAGGCCAACGCTGCTGCCGTATCGTGGGAGGCTGTCGCAATCACGGGGGTATGCGCCAACCCGATCTCTGAAGTCATGATCGATGATAAGTTCTCAATGATCGTTCCAGGTTTCACGATCTCGGGGAAGATAGCCCGATCTAGTCCGAATCGTGAGATCAGTTCGTTGTCCCAACTCTTTGTCTGTGCATTCATGAGATGCGAGGTAGAAGCTATGGTGTATTCTGAGACCTTCCGTCCTGTGAGCATATAGTTCAACAGATCTGGAAGCATAAGAAACTGGTCTGCCTGCAAGATTGAAGGTGATTGGTTATGCAGTAACCGAGCAATATGGTATAGAGAATTGAGCTTGGTCAACTGCAGACCAGTTAGGTTGTATAATACCTCAGGAGAGACGATCGAGAATATGAATTCCTCGATCTCTCTCTCCTGAGATATCCGAGTATAGAGCGGGTTCGATAACATCTGTCCATGGATATCGAGCAATCCGAAATTCACCCCCATCGTATCGATCCCGATACCTGAGAGCTCATGAGGATATGTCGAACGGATCTGACTGAGAGTATTCTTCAGCCCTCCAAAAAGATGCAGGAAATCCCAATAGTATGTTCCGTTCATGTTGATATGATCGTTCGTAAAAGAACCAACGGTATCAAGCTTCAGAGTCTTCCCATCAAAGCTGCCAACAGAGGTTCGACCTCCGCCTCCACCGATATCAACTGCGACATACTGTTTTGTCAAACCCATCTTATCAATCCCTATGTAGCCGTTTCCCCGATAAGGGAGGGCGTTCCAAGCAAAGATGCCTGAAAGAATATTTCACTGGTATCTTCTAAAGCTACCGCACGTTCTAGTGCTAGCTGAACGGTTTCACCAATGGTGAACGGTCCATGATTCCTGATCTCTACCGCCACATGATCTGCCAATACAGGGGCTACCCTATCTGCCATCTCTTGTGTACCGTTATTGATAAAATCGATCACGGGAACATTCTGTTTGAGCAGGCGTACTCCCGTTGGAGTCGTACCACAGGGGATCTCATCAAACACACAACCTATGGTATTCACATACTTCGCATGTGTATGAATGATTCCTCCGATCTGTTCATATCTTCTATAGATCTCGAGATGGGTCGGCGTCTCGAAACTCGACTTCAATCCCCCTCTACATTCCACAATACTGCCATCAAGGCGTAACACTACAATGTCTTCCGGAACCATACTCTCGTATGGCACACCACTAGGTTTTATTGCTACAAGGCCTGTGTCTTGGTCTCTTGCACTGACATTACCAGCTGTCCCGGTCACTAACCCGAACAACGGTAATTTCTTGCAAATATCCAAGACCTGTTGTCTTAACTCTTGTATATCCATTGCAATAGTTCCTATGTATAATCTCTTATCCTTTGGATAAAACTCCCCCTCCTCTCTTAAGAGGAGAGGGAGAAAAAAGGTATTTGAGTATTATTGTCTTTCGTTCTTGATCTCTGTCATAACCATGTCATAGATGTCCTGGCCACATTTCTCGACAATCTGTCCACCGACTGCAGCGTTCATCTTCTCGCCCATTGCAAGTCTGGTCTCAAGAGGTACTTCCTGTACGGTGATTCCAAGTCCTGGAAGCATATCAAGAGTCTCTTGTTCAGCTGCTGCCATGAGTCTTCTGTCTTCTGCGATTGCCTCTTTAGCTGCACTCTCTACGATTGCTCTATCAGCTGCTGAGAGTCCATCCATGAAATCTTTGTTTGCATACCATAACCAGTTGGTGTAGATATGTCGTGTGAGTGACCAGAATTCCTGTGCTTCGTAGAACTTAGCATTATAGAAACTAGTTGTCGCACATTCCTGTCCATCGATGAGGTTCTGCTGTAATGAAGTAAAAACTTCTGACCATGAAAGGTTGGTAAGTGAACATCCAACAGATTCCCATGCTGCGATCTGCATTGGACTATATCCTCGAATCTTAAGACCTTGAACATCTTCTGGTGTTTCGATAGCTCTCTTGCTGTTTGAGAAGTTTCTGAAACCGATCTCCATGTAACCAAGACCGACAAGGTCCATTCTCTCTAATGGTTTCATCAGTTCCTGTCCAGCTTTCCCGTCTAATACTCGGTGTGCATGTGCTGCATCATCGAACATGTAGAATGAGTCCCATACTGCGAACTCAGGAATAGTCTGAGTGAATAGAGTTGTTGCACCAACACTCATGTCCATATCACCACGTCGAGTCTGTTCGAACATATCCTGTACTGAACCTAACTGTCCGCCAGGGAATACTTTTACTTCGATTCTTCCCTCTGATTCTGCCTCAACGATCTCTTTGAACTTCAAGAAAGCTGCATGTCCTGGAGTCTGTACATTGTTATCATGACCTAATTTGATCACGATCTTCTCAGCCTCTGCACTCTCTTGCTGACCACTAGCTACCAGTCCGGTCATTCCAACCATCAACAAAACCAACATAATTCCGATAATCTTCTTCATAAAACATCTCCTTTAAAAAACTCTTCAAAACTATAGTTCAGCCAGGATATGTATACGTATACAGATCCTAGCATAAAACTCTTTAACATAAAGCATCCTTTTCTATACTGGGATACCCATTAACTTTGGTAATCCTAATGTGATGACGGGAATATAGGTCACGAGCATCAGGACGACGATCATAACCAATATCCAGGGAACGATCGACTTGGCGATATCATCGAACTTGATCTTACCGATCTGACATGCCATGAATAGGTTAGCTCCTAATGGTGGGGTAACGAATCCGATCGCGAGGTTGAGTACCATGATCACACCAAAGTGGATAGGGTTCACACCAAGCGCTGTCACTACTGGTAACAAGATTGGAACTAGGATGATGATAGACGCGTTGGTCTCCATGAAAGTCCCTACTACGAGTAGCATGATATTGATGAACAGCAGGATCATCACCTTACTTTGTGTGATACTCAAGATGAAGTTCGCGATAGTCACTGGAATACCGGTGATAGTCAAGATCCTTCCGAATCCAGCTGATATCCCGATGATGACTAGTACAGCTGCACAAAGTAGAGCTGAATTGAAGCCGATCTTTGGTAGTTCAGAGATCTTCACCTCTTTATAGATGAATACACTGACGATGATTCCATATACAGCGGCTACTGCGGCAGCCTCTGTTGGAGTGAATACTCCACCGTAGATTCCACCAAGTACGATTACTGGTACTAATAGAGCTGGTATAGCATCGATGACGATAGCTAGGACCTCTTTAGCTGTATAGCGTCTTGGGTCACCCTCATATCCATGTTTAGTGGAATATATGATGGTATAGATCGATAGTGCGAGTCCTACGAGTAGTCCAGGTCCGATACCTGCCATGAACATACCGGTTACCGATACTCCTGAAGCTACTGCATAGATGACCATACAGATACTAGGAGGGATGATAACTCCAACAGTTCCTGCAGTCGCGATCAGTGCGCCTGAGAAGTTTCGATCATACCCTTTATCTACCATATTAGGTATCATGATAAGTCCGATCGCTGCTACGGTCGCAGACCCTGTTCCTGAGATCGCTGCAAAGAATAGACAAGCAACGATGGATACGACTCCAAGACCACCTTTGAAACGTCCGAACATGATGCCGGTCACATTAAGAAGTCTCTTTGATATTCCACCCTTACCCATGATATCACCAGCAAATGTGAATAGGGGTACCGCCATGAGAGGGAATGAGTTCAGTCCCTGGATCATAGTCTGGGTAAAGGATTCAAGGCTGACAGGTTCAGCGATGAAGATGGTGAGCATCGATGCTGCACCCAATGAGATACCGATAGGTACCGATAACAGTAGTAGTACTACTAATGAACCAAATAACAAACCAACCATTAGTTCGCCTCCTCTTTAAGAGTCTCGTCGCTCTTTGGGAAGAAACAGACTTCTTCAGCACCAGTGTAGACACCTGCATAATTCTCGTATACTTCCATACTCTCACTGAAATTCTTGATCTTATAGATCACAGTCTGAACCAGACGAATGATGATAAGAGCGAATCCCACTACTCCAGCACCGTATACGACATTCAGCGATACATTGATCGTGACTGCCATATCCTCATACTTGAATATTGACTGACATACCTTGATAGCAGATATGAAAATCAGACTCGAGAAGATCAAAAAGACCACATCACCAAGAAGCATGAACACTTTGTGGATCTTCTCACCGAACTGCTGGACCAGGAAAGCTACTCTGATATGCCGTTGATTTCGTGTTGCATAGGCAATACTGAAATACATCAACCAGACGAACAGAAACCGTGCCACCTCTTCGCCCCAGGAAAAACCTGTTGAGAATCCGAATCTAAGGATGACCTGCAAGGTAACCAATATGGTTATCGCATAAAAGAGCACAGCCATGATGACCGGCTCGAAATTGATATCCAACCATTTGAATATACGTTTTATCACTATATCCATCTCCTTTTCTCTGTAACGCATACATCTTGAATTTTTAAATGTATACGTATTCATTGGAATTACAATAACATGGGTTATCTGAGTCGTCAAACACTTTTTTAATAAATAACTCATATTCTTGATGACTACGTAGTATCTTTATTGGCATTTGTATACGTATGCAGGTTAGAGTAATCTAACATACTCTGAATGTGTATTCTTATCATTGTAATCTGTAGTATTTAGGTATCACCTAGATTCCTAATTCTTATTCAGCTACAAAAGACTCCGTAGACTCTCTACCATATCTGGCTCCAAAGGAAAAAGATGTTAATCCACCCATCTCTCGATAGTATTCTGCTAGATCGTCTTTCAAGTTATTTTTGATATCTGATAGAACCTCATGACTTTGTAACTCTTCCCAGAGTGTATGAGAGAAAGATATGATATTGAAGTCCTTAAGCTCTGGATGTTGCTGCAAATCACTCTTTTCAGGTTTTGTATGAAACATAAACCGCTTCCTTTCAAATTTTTCAAAGGGATTTGAGAGAATACTCCTTCGGACCTTAGCCCTATCTTGAAGATAGACCAGACTATAGGGACACCCTTTTCGATCTACGGCTAGATTTCTTTCAATTCGGTCTCTATAAAAATCTATATATAGCTCCATTAATTTATCAAGCTGACAAAATCCCTTACTATCTACTAAAGTCAAAAATGCAAGTAAGAAGACAATTTTATAAGAGAATGTATAGTCCCCTTGATCAAGAAAATCATTAAAATCTTTATAGATTGTGCTTATATCGTGTTCTTTTAAACCTTTTAGCTTGCGAATTTCCTCTACTTGGGAAGGATGGAAATATGGTATTACTCTTTTTCCAAAAGGAACATTTACGTCTGGTTTTATCGCCTCTTTTCTAATCCAATTATTAATTGTCCCAGTTGAAACAAAGAGTTCCCGTGCAAGTTGTTCAGAACTAAGAAATGAACCATACTTTTCTTCAAAGGTGAATATATCAATTTCCTCTAGCTTTCTTACACTCTGGTATAGACCAGAAAGCACAAGCTCTTCTGGTGTTGTATGATTTTGAGAGAATATATTTGCCCAGGGTTTATAAAACTTACTCTGCGTCATCGCATGGATCGACCAAGGAGATGTATAAGCTCCATAGTTATCAACAATATCGATAATATAGAGAGCATCTTTCCCTTTACAACGTCTCGTCCCTCTACCAATCTGCTGGGTATAGAGTACTTTACTCATAGTTGGGCGCGCCATTACGATCACTGATGTTCTTGGGCTATCCCACCCTTCACTTATCAAGGAACAGCAAGTAAGAAATTGGATATGCCCATCCTCGTAAGCCTTTAAATACTCATTAGACTTTGTGATCTTTCCTGCTACAGCCTTAGCAATGATCCCATAGCTCTTCAGGCAAGTTGCCATTCTCTTTGCATGGTTAACATTCACACAAAAGATCACACCTTGTTTAGAAAAATTATCATTACAAAAATATTTCTTTAGTATTCCTGCAATCAATTCATCACGAGAGTCAATAATTATTGATTTCTCAAGATCTGTAGAGACATAATCTTTTCCGTTGAAACGAATTTCAGACAAATCTAGATTACTTTTAACCCTGAATGCATGGATTGGTGTGAGAACCCCTTTAAGTACAGCTTCTTTCAAAGACATGTTTGTCTCGTACCTACCGAATACATCTTCAAGCTTTTTATCATCAAGTCTCTTATCAGTAGCTGTCATCCCTATAAGATACCTTGGGGTAAAGTATTGAATTGACCTTTTGATCGTAGGAGCTAATGCATGATGTGCCTCATCTACTGCAATATATGAATAATGACTCTTTTCAAAGTTATGATGGTGAAGACCGATCCAAGAATAGGTGTGAATATCGATCAAATCTATTGGAAGAGCCGCATCAGCAATCTTTTTGCTAATCTGGGCACAAAGATTCCTTGTTGGAACCATGATTAAAGACTTCATCTCTCTATCTTGAGTATACATATTCCTTAGGTCTTCAATAAGTATTTGTGTTTTCCCAGTACCGGTTGGAAGAACAATCAGAGAACTGGTCTCTCCCCATTTCCTATTTTTATGAATTTCAGATAAGGCCTTTTCTTGATGTTCATAGAGTTGAAAATCTCTATTAGCTTTCACATAGTTCAATGTAAGAAAGTTTGCCCCAGATCCAAGGTATTGTCTAATATCTTCAATAAAATTATCTGGTTGGATCATTCCACCAATAGACCATCGAAAGAGTTTATTACCATTAGCAATAAAGGAGTTTTGCTTAATGAGTTGAGACTTATATTTCTCTTTCTTTATAATCCACGGGTTATGATAGGTCTCTCCATTCTGCTCTATTGCAATGAAATAATGAGGGTCAGAGATCTCTAAGAGATAATCATAGAAACGTTCTGTTCCATAGATATCATAAAATGAAGCCTCTCTTAGAATCTTATCATAAGAATCACGACCATAGGTATCCAAGAAAGCATCTTCGAATCTTTTTTCCGTTGGTGTGGGATCAGGAAAGACATTAGCTCTATCAATACTCATTGAGGGCAAAACCTGCTGAATATCATAATCTTGTTCTATCTCAAGAATAGTCTTCAGTTCATCTTTTGCCTGTATCAAATCTTTTTCATTCTCAATAATAAACCGATATAGAGAATCAAAGGTATGCATCAATTGGTTTTGATTGGTCGTGTATTCTGTATAATCACAATCCTGATTACATATATCTGTATCAATAATAATAATACGAGCTTCATCGGTTTTTACAAAAACCAGAGATTTATTATCCAATGTACTTTTGTAATAATGATATTCTTTGAGCCATTTACAGATTGCATCAATCATTGATATTTACCGATTCAAGAAAGATTCTTTTAGTGAAACCACCCCTAGAAATTCTTTTCTCTTTTCTTGTCTTTTCAAGATATTTCACAGAAGAATCATGGAGCTCCACTAAAGCATAGACGACCTCTAAGATATCTGCGAGTTCTTCAATTGAAGGTTCTTCAAAATACTCTAACACCTCTTCTTGTAGTTTCATTTTTAAATAAGATTCGTATTCCTCTTCAGAAAGAGTTCTAGTACTACAAGTATTACCACTAGTCAGAATGATCTCGGGTATTCTATCTCTAATAAGTTTATTATAGTTTTTTTTCATCATATACTCTTTGATTGTACTGGGATTATTAGGTAATAGTATACACGAATAATAATGAAAGGTTAAGAAATTATCTCAACCCCCAACTCATCTCCCCGGTATCAAGCCGGTAAAAGCAGCTGGTGATCACAAGATCCTCTATCGATTCCAAGGTATGTGATCTCTTTGTTAGTGATCGTGCTATATCTTCTGTATGGGCTATGGCAACCTCATCGATGCTCATACCCTCTTTGATGACTGGCTGGATCGCCTCTTTGAGGCAGGTGAGATGTACTGAATCTGAAGGAGAGTCCTCTACTGCAGCACAGATCGCTCCACAGGAGGAATGCCCCATGATGATGATCAATCGCACCTCGAGGTTCACTACAGCGTATTCTATGCTTGCAAGATCATAATCACTTACGACATTACCGGCCGTCCTGATGGTGAATAACTCTCCGAATCCTGCATCGAAGATCAACTCCGGTGGTACTCTGGAATCAGAGCAAGATACGATGACAGCTTTCGGGTGTTGGGCTTCAGCAAACTGCTGAGAGAAGAGTAATGATTTGCTCTTATGATTCTGATTATTATCAACGAAACGGTTATAACCTGCTCTTAATGCCTGAAGTGCCTTCTGTGCATTCATGGAGACCCCACTTCTTTTCTATTATTTTTGACATTAATGGCACTATTTGTCAAGATAAGAAGCTATTCTCTCCTTCACATTCATCCTGATATTCTCAAAAAAGAAGGTGAAATCCTGTAGATGATATACCCCACGAGGTACCCTTTGGCTATTCCAGATAGTGTAGAATCCTGAATCAGGGTTAAAGGCGACCAAGACCCTTCGAATGGGGTCGATCTGTGTCGAACTGAATTTGTTGATATCAATGATCTTGTTCCCCTCGTCATCGTAGAAGGTCGCACCTTTATGTTTTGAATTTGATATGAACTCTTCAGTATAACTCCAGGTTGTCGGATTGATCACCAGGGTATCATCGAAGACATAGGGATTGTTTGCCGTAACCTTCTCGCCCTCTGTGTTCCAACTGATGATCACTCCGGTATCATCACTTTGCTGTACGAATCTTAAAAAGGGATACTCCTTCATATCACGTTCAGTGACTGAAGTGCCTAGAAGATAGGCCGCTATCATATTATTACTGATCAACGGATTGTCAAAGAGGTCCTTCATCATAAGTAACAGTGCGGCAGCTCCTTCGCTGTTACCGACAAGGATGAAGGGTCTTCCATTGTTGATCTTGTTCATATAATAGGCGAATGCTTTGGTGATATCAGGAACCACGGAACGACGTAAGAGTGTTTCACGCTCCTCTTCACTATAATCACAATACTTGATCGGGTTCTCAGGAGTATAGAGGGGGGCATAGATATTACATTCTTCAGAGAAGATCGACAAATGGGCAGCTTCATAATAGGGCCATTTTGCGACGAAGGGGTTAATAACCTCTTCTTCAAGCTCCTCTTCGATAACTCCAGCAGTATCACTGTTATCAGGTGTCCCATCTACAGTCGCTTCAGGATCATCAGGATTTGGCTCCTCCTCTTCAAAGAGGTAATCGAGTTCACCATCCTTGATCTCATAGGCATCCATACCATATTCAGGAGGAAAGACATAGAAGACATCAATAGGCTTGGTGATCTCTTCACCTTCAGGTCTTGCCAACCAAAGAGCCTCATCTGCATAGGGATTCTCTGGTTGCTCTTTGCGTTCGAATACCCGTGTCACTGTTATCTCTGTGATGACCGGTTCAGGTTCGGAATCGATGGGATTCGTCTCTTTCTTCCCTGTGGTAAAACAGGAGGTGAAACTGAAGATCAGTAGAACGATGACTGTCAGGGATACCAAACGTTTCATGCTTTTAAAATCCTTTTCGTAGAGTCATCCATACTATATCACAGATGTAACGGGCATGACAAAGTCTATTTCACCGGAAGTGCCTTCTGGGCCTCTCCATCTCTTGGTATCAGGATCTGGAAGACCGTGATACCTTCACTCTCTATTGACTGTACCTCGATATCCCATCCATGTGATTCCATGATCGATTTCACCGATGCGAGGCCGAGACCGAAGCCTTCACCCTGCCGGGAGGCATCTCCTCGGTAGAAGGGCTCGAACATATGCTTGATCACATTTCGACTGATGGGTTTCTCATGCCGATTGATAAAGGCAAGTTGGATCGAATCATCTCTGTACTGACAGATCATTCGTACCGGTCTATCAGTTATACCGTAACGATAGCAGTTCTGCATGAGATTCTCCATCGCACGAGTTATCAGGTCTGTATCGAAGGATACGACTGTGGTCCTGTCTATATTGATCTCGGAGATGAACTGAGTCCCTAAGAGGGCTGCCTCATCTGCTTGAACAGCAGCAAAGTCCTCGAGGAAGGGGACGAACATCTGGAAAGAGAGATTCGATCGGAAATCATGATTGGTCAGTTTGATATATTGGATCAGTTGAGCGATCCTTCGATCGAGTATCTGTCCTTTTGCATTTATGATCTTCAGATACTTATCACGAGTCTCAGGATCCTCTGCAAGCCCATCAAGAAGTGCCTGAGAATAGCCCATGATCGAGGATAGAGGAGTCTTGAGATCATGAGAGACTCCAGTAAAGAATCGCGTTCTCCTGTCATACTCCTCTTTCACCTTTTTCCGCATCGTGTTCATGGAGTCTGCTAATTCGATGAAGGTATCATCATTGTAGAGCAGGATTGGTGTATCAAGATCCCCCTCTGCCATACGTTTAGTACCATCTTCTAGTTTCTGTAAAGATCTAGAGAGGGCTCGGATGGTCATATAGGAGATGATACTGATGAACAGGATGATAGACCCCATCATCAACGCATTAAAATAACCTTTGTAGGAAACGAGGAAGCCAGAACCTACTACAACTGTATAGTAGGTCTCATCAGCAAAGAGGACCCTCTTCGAAGTGATCATCTGTTGGTTTGTATCGCTACTCCCATCACTTAGGGAATTACCGGGATCATAGCGGTAGACGACCGTATTCTGGTCATCAGTGACTAGAGTATAGAAGGGTTTGGGAAACTCAGAGGTCATCTGTTTGACCTCTTCAAGGGAGATCCCATCATCTAGGTTTGTAAAGAATGCACCTATATCCCATTGGCTAGCCCGGATGATGGATCCAACATCTGGTGCGATCAGATGGATCGTCAATACTGCTACGATCACAGGGACGATGATCGCCCCGATGATGATCCCAAGGAATCGCCGTTTCAACTTCATGTGAGAAGCTCCCTATCAAAAAGGTATCCTTTACCATGGATCGTCTTGATATAAACAGGTTTATGGTAATCTTCTTCGATCTTCTTTCTGATCCTCTGAACATAGACTGAGACTGCAGAGATGTCACCGAACTCCTGCCCCCAGACCTCTTCATAGATGTCATTGAGGGAGAAGACCACACCAGCATGTTCGACTAAGAATCTTAGAATCTCGAATTCTCGAACAGCTATTGGGATCAATTCCCCACTTTTCTTAATGTTGTATCCATCATAATCAAGTTCATAAGGACCAAAGGAGAAGGACTTTCGATCTTCTCCTGAGAAGATGGTAGAACGTCTTAGGAGAGCTCGCACCCGTGCACACAGTACTCTTGGAGCAAAGGGCTTTGTCACGAACTCATCAGCCCCTACCCCGAGCCCCATGATGATATCCTCATCAGCTTCCCGGGCAGAGACGATGATAACAGGTATGTTCGAATCCCGGCGAAACTTCTGCAGGAACTCGAAGCCATCCATTCCTGGAAGGTTGATATCGAGAACGATCAGGTCAAATAAGCCCTCTGAGATATAGGCGAGTCCTTTCTCGGCAGAGTCTGCCCAGATCGTTTCGACACCCTCTTTCCTCAGATAGAGCCCTACAAGTTCTGCGATCTCCTGTTCGTCTTCAATGATCAATACCTGTGCTTTCATATTAGAAACTCGTTCCTCCGAGAGAGAATGATACTGATGTTGAGAGGACTTCCATATCCCCATATATGTAGGTAGTCCCCAAAGATGTAGAAATATAGTCTGAGACTGACCAGGAAAGACTAGGGCTTACCATTCCGGTTGCATTACTCAGATCTCCAAACCAGGAGACTCCAGCGGATAATGAATCAGTCAGACTAAGAGAAGCCATCGCACCACCATAGTGGTAGCCAGATGTTCCCGAAACTACAGGACTAGCACCATCATACCCCTCTCCATTGTAGTAGTATTGTCCGAGCAGTGTCAAACCGAGATCACTCTCATCGTCTGACCATGTATACATCCCACCTAAAGTCCCTGAAAGATATAGTTCATCATCGAATTCATAGTAATCGAATGCATCAAGTCCTGTCATTAATAAAATTGGATTTGTCGATCCATAGGATGCCACACCTTCTGCAAAGAAGGTTATCTTGTTAAAAATATTTGTCGATAATGTTGCCATAGCCTTGGGAGGTTCATCATATGAGTAGTAAGCGCCAAGTCCTACTTCAGAAAAACCTATGACCTTCTCATATTTTACCGCATAGGCAAGATCTTCGATCTCAGTCGCACCATCAGGAAGTATCACATAGCCATAGATGTTATCGATACCGATTGGCATATTCATCTTCACAGATAATGGACCCTCGAGTTCAGCCTCAGGATCATTTGGATCGATCTGAGTCACATTAAGCAAGTTTGCCGGGGAGTAGAAATATCCAACACCCCAGTTGAGCGCCTGCTTACCAGCACGAATGAATACCGTTTCATCAACATTGAAATCAGCGAAGAGCTCGGTGATACTGATGATATCATCAAAGCTGACAGCCTGTGTTGCAGTATCTGCGATATCATCACCATCCTCATCAGTTATCTCGATATCACTCTCAGTAAAGGGATAGGATATATCAGCTTTTCCGAAGATCCTAATGTCTGAATCAGGTCGAGCATCAAAGAAAAGGGTTGATGAGAGACCCGATGAACCAAGATTCCATGAATCTGTATCAGTATTCATCATATACATATAGGTAGGGGTGATACTCATGGAGAAATCTCCACCTATCACTACACCATCTTCATTGACAAGAAGGAGTTCTGTAAGATCTAGTTCTGTCTCTTCGACATCACTGACGAGTTCGTCTCCCCCGAAGAGGTCATCCTCATCCCCGAACATACTGTCCATATCATCATCAGCTCCAAAGAGGGCCTCTTCTGTATTATCCTCATCCCCGAACAGGGAGTCCATATCATCATCTGCAATGACTGCTGTCATTGCTATACTCATGATCAAAAGGATCATGAGGGAAGGTCGCATTAATCGTCTCATATTGTTCTCCTTCACTAGTTGTTCACACGTTCTACGTATGATTTAGTGAATATGGTATCAGGAACGTCCTTGACTGAGATATCACTCAAGGTGATAGTGGTCTTCTTCCCTTCGATAAGCTCATCTACGAAGATCATCTTCTTAGGGATATACTTATCTCCTGCCTTAGCATAAGAGGGATAATAGCTTGTTCTCATCAACCTGTTTCCAGCACTATAGTCTTCTGTCTTGAGGACCAAAGACCCCTTCCGTGTCACCCAGATCTTCTGAGTAGGATAGGTGACCTCATCATTCGTAGCTTCGATCACCATGAGATAGATCTCATATTTCCCAAGTTTTCCCTCTTCGATTGAAGTCACCTCATAATCATCGGCTGTCGATGATTCAGTGAAGTCAGAGTTATTCGCATCAGAGCCATTGAACTGATCGTTCATAGAGGTATGTGAGAAGTTCCTACTCTCCGGGTCATAGAACCACAGGTTATCTTCGATCATCAGATACCCCTGTCCTTTCTGGACGAGAGGTTCCTGAATGAGCATGAGGAACTTGTCCGCATCATCATCTCTGAACTGTTGTACTGTGGTCTTATCGATACCATCTTCAGGGTCCTCAGAGATCATTGACATGAGGGCAGAGAAATCTGTCCCCTCAAAGTTCGAGAGCTCATCTATCTCACCCAAGATCCTCTCACCATCTGCTATGCTCACAGCGAATGCAGAGCTCATCAACAGGATCAACATCATACTTACCAATACTAATCTTTTCTTCATCTTCTTATATTCCTCTCTATTCGTTCTACGCTCTAAGAGCATCTGCAGGATTCATCTTCGCAGCCTTCTTAGCTGTGGATCTTACAGAGAACAGTGTTATTAATGTAATGATCGCAGTGACTAACAGGATAGTTCCTGGTACCACTGGCATTCCTAGGTATCCTCCATCTAAGAAGAAGGAGAATCGTGTATCAAGCCCGAAGTTGATCCTGTTTGCTATGAAACTGAGGACTAACTCTAGAACAATTCCTATGAGAGCGCCTCTCAGGGCTAGGATCACAGCCTCATAAAGGAATAGACGCTTCACATCACGCTGCTTCATCCCTACGGCTCTCATGGTCCCGATCTCATTGACTCTCTCTATCATGATCATTCGGAAGGTATTCATGATACCGACCATGGTGATCAACAGGATAACGAGGAATACTCCCATCGCTATACCATTGAGAATAGATACGATCTGAGTGACTGCATCCATGAAATCATTGAGGGTCGTGACATCGAATCTCGTACCCTCCCAAGGTTCTACATCCTCATCTTGGAACATGGACATAGGGTTCATGGCATCTTCAAGTTCTAATTTAGCCTTGACTGGAGACCCTTCGGCCTCGATAGCAGCTCTGATCTGCTCCGAGATGGTATTTATCATAGTGACATCGTTTAGGATCAAGTTATAGGTCTGATACTCATCTGAATCGAGTCCTACGAGTTCATTGATGTATTCGATATCGGCATAGGAGGAGGTGAATCCGAACCCGGTCGTATCCTTGGTCATAGCTACGACCACGAACTCTCCTACATTAGCCTGACCTGTGACCGTCTCTAGACTGATGATGATCTCTTCATCTATCAACACACCAAGAGATTCTGCCACATCTTCAGGAAGTACCACTGCCCGAGGTTCACCTACTCTTTCAAGAGAGCCTTGGGTGACTACGAGAGAATCGAGGAGAGACTGTTCATGTGACCAATCGATCCCATAGATGAGGCCTGACTCTGATTTTGATCTGAAGATCAGGTTACCATTCAAGGTAGATCTTTTCTGATAATCTTCGATGTAGTCAGCGAACTGTGGAATCACAGCATCGAGGACTTGGGTATCATCGATCCGATAGACTTCCTTCCCGCTATCAAGTTGCTCCTCTCCAGCGATGTAGATATGGCCACCAAGTGCAGAAGAGAAGTTCTCTTCTGTATTATTGATAAGACCTGAAGTCAATGCATTCACGAGCAGGATGATCATCACCCCAAAGGCGATGGCTGCTGCGAGCAGATTACTTCTTCTTTTATGTCTCGATACATTCCTATATGCGATCTTTAATATATTCATCTTTTCCTCTCCCCTAACCGTTCTTGTTCATTGCTTCTAGGGGTGAAATCTTCAGAGCTACCGCTACTGGGTAGAGACTGGAGATGACTCCGACAATGGAGATCATGATCATCGATAAGATGATCGCACTTCCTGATATAGCCGGTCTAAACACATCACCACCTAAGAGTATCTGGAGGAACTGGTTCGTTGCCTCGATCCCGATAGCTCCCATGACAAGGAGTATGATGACACCAAGAATGACTCCTACCAAACCAAAGATTATAGTGATCATCAATGTCTCGATCGAGATCATCTGACGTATGAAGTTCTTCTTTGCACCTATCGCTCTCATCGTACCGATCTCCCCATATCTCTCAGATACAGAGATCACCAAGGTATTCATGATGACGATGACTGCAACGATCGCGATGATGAAGAGCAGCACATTGAACACGATACTCATGGAATCCGCCATCTTAGCAGACATCCCGGCACCCTTGATCCATTCATAGGCCTTAGCATCGATCTCATTGTCTTCGAAATAGGTATTGAGATCCTTCAGCACCCTATCAGCATTACTGTTGTCAGTTAGCTTTATGAGCATGTAGTTCCATGCATCAGGGTCTGTCTCATTCACATAGGCTCTACCGGAGGTGTCACCTAGGATATCGAGCCAGTCCTCTTCTGTGGATAGTGTATCATCCTCTACGAGTTCTGCCTCAGAGATCAGATCATCACCGAACAGTGAGTCTCCACCATCGGCTCCGAACAGGTCATCCTCTTCAAGTGAACCTAAGGAGGACTCCTCTTCAGCTGATAGCATCAGAGCCTCGGCAGTGTTCAAGACAAGGCCGTTAAGAGTCCTAAGGTTCCCTTCATCTATAAAACAGATAAAGGAAAGATCGAAGGATGCTTCACCATAATCATGGATACCCCGAACTGTGACCTCCCGGATCTTAGCACCAGTAGTCTGGTTCATCATAGTAAGGACGATCTTATCACCTGGTTTGATATCTTCACCAGCAGAGCTGTTGAACATCTCTGCCACCTGTGTCGAGAGAACCACACCCTCTTCTCCTGCGGAGAGGAACTCACCATCGGTGATATTCACCCCATCAGGGAACATGTCCTGATAGGATTCACTCTCTACTCCAAAGAGCAACATGAATCCCTCACCGAGTTCACCCCATTTAGCAGAGGCGACACCGTTGATCTGACCTGTGGTCGTCTCGACCTCAGGAAGTGATTCGATATAGTCCTTCACCTCAGGATAGGTGGGGATGACTTTTGGTTTTGATTCGAACAACTCATTTGACATGATCAAAGAGACATCTTCTAATTTTGAAGACGCTACAAAGATATCTCCTGTATAGTTCTCTACATAATTCTCTTCTATACCGGCCTGTACGGTATCCATGAAACTATTACCGACCACAAGGATCGCAATACCCAAAGCAATGAGTATCCCGATGATCAGCGTCTTAGTCTTGTGCTCTCTCAGATTTCGGAAAGCGATCTTGAACAATACGCCATTCATCTGCTACTCCTTCTCTTTTCTGATGTTCTTCACGACAAGACCATCTTTGAGTCTGATGACATGGTCTGCGATATCGACGATCGTCTGATCGTGTGTTGAGAATATGAAGGTCGTTCCCACATCTTTGTTCATCTTCTTCATGAGTTCGATGATAGCCTCACCTGTGGCAGAGTCGAGGTTAGCAGTCGGCTCATCTGCCAAGACGATATCTGGTTTTGTCACGAGTGCTCGTGCGATAGCGACTCGCTGTCGCTGCCCACCTGAGAGTTCGTTAGGCTTATGATCTCTCCACTGTTCGAGACCGACCATCATGATAAGGTAGTCGATCCACTCTTTTCTCTCCTCTTTAGTCCACATGGTGGACTTATCGAGAAGCAGTGGGAACTCTATGTTCTCATAGATGTTGAGGACCGGTATCAGGTTGAAACTCTGGAATATGAATCCAAGTGTCCGGTGTCTCAGCTTGGTGATATCATTATCTTTCATCCCATTGGTAGTGATATTATTGATAGTGACAGATCCTTCTGTCGGGGTATCGATACACCCGATCATATTGAGGATCGTTGACTTACCGGAACCTGAGGGGCCGGCGATAGAGATGAAATCTCCCTTGGTGATATCAAATGATACACCCTTGACTGCATGTACTTCTGTCTTCCCGAGCGGGTAGACCTTATGTACATCTTTGAGTGATATGATCACGTTCTTATTTTCTGCCATACTGTTCTCTCCTTATACCGTACAGTTAATATGTGCTAGTTATCTCAATACAGCCTACCTGCATAGTAAGCTACAATAGAACAATACTCACTAAGAGGGTAAAAGACTATTGTATTAAGATGAATAATTGATAACAATTTGTTAGCAATTCCCCACGGTTATGATATAATCACTCCTATGAAGATAATGATCATTTCCAACTTATACCCACCATACATTCTAGGTGGATACGAAATCCTTTGTGAACAAGTAGTTACTCAACTAGAGAAAAGAGGGCACGAGGTCCATATCCTCACCTCTGACCATGAATCCTCCCAGGATTCCCCACAGGTCGAAAGGTCGTTACAGATCTTCGTCCCCTTTTCGGAGAAGCCGCAGGGCTTCGAACGTTCAAAAAGGGCGCAGACAGCAAAGCATAATTATGGAATGACTGTTCGTGCGATAGAAAGGATCCAACCTGATGTGATCTTCATCTGGAGTCTTCTACGGACCATGCCATCACCTGCAAAAGCAGCTGAGAAATCAGGTATCCCAGTCTTCTATACCTTCAATGATGAGAATATCGCAGGCTATATGAAAAGAGCTCTGAAACCATCACCATCAGCTATCGTCAACTGGTTCTTGGATTCTCTGATCACTCCCGATATAACTCTTTCGGGGCTTTCAATGGCACATACCACCTGTATCAGTCAGGTAACAAAGAACAATATCATCGCTAAAGGGGTAAAGATCTCATCCTCCAAGGTGATTCATCAGGGGATCCCTGTAGAGAAGTTCCCTAAGAGGAACAATCCCTATGGATTCCTCCATAGTCCCATTCGAATCCTCTATGCTGGACAGGTCCATGACTATAAGGGAGTCCATACGATCATCGAAGCAATGGGCCATCTTCAATCGGCTAATGAACTTCCCCTCTGCAGGCTGACAATCGCAGGGACAGGATCAGAGAGTTATCTCGCAGAGCTTCATAAGAAGGCAGAGATCGCAGGGATCACTCCAGATTTCAAAGGCCGTGTCCCTCATGATACGATGCCTGAACTCTACCAACAGCATGATATATTCATCTTCCCATCTATCTGGGAGGAACCTTTTGGTCTCACTCATCTCGAGGCCATGGCAAGTGGTCTACCGGTGATCAGTACGACAAATGGTGGACAGAGAGAATTCTTGACTCATGAAGAGAACTGTCTCTCCTTCGAACCTGGTGACCATAAGGATCTTGCAAAGGCATTGAAGAGACTCCTCAATGATGAACCGTTGAGGAAACGATTGGCTAAAGCGGGCAGAGAGACAGCTATCACACGTTACTCGTTTGACAGATATGTGGATTCACTTGATGCGGAACTCACAGCTATAGTATCGAGTAAGGTATAACGATACTCGATACTATTTTATGCTAAAATCAGTTGAGGGCCTTTAGTACCTGCTCTGCAGCAAGTACTACACCATTAGCTGCAGGATAGAACGATTGATAGGGTTGAGAGGAATAGCTCAACTCTATGAGGTCCTCAATGACAGATTCCTTCTGGATCGCAAACGTCAAGAGATCTATTACCATAGTCACAGGGCTCTCACTTACCACCTGAGCCCCAATAAGCCGCCTTGTGACGGCATCAAAAGTCAAAGAAATGGAGAGTTCTCCTGCATCAGGCATGATGGGAAACTGGGTCGTCACCTTACTCCTTCCTACAACGGGTTCAAACGCTGCTTCTGTCGCCTCTAATGCAGAGATACCAGTACCACCAAAGTATAATGAGCCCACCTTCGTAGCCGCACCATTGAAGAATCCGGGATAGACACGCTCTGAGCCAAGTAGCCTATCTGCAAGAACCTTAGCCATCGGTACCGCATTCGTCGCCAACTTACCAGGGGTTACTTTTAAGGTTATCCCACTGATGAACTGAGTACAATCACCGACTGCAAAGACTCCTGCTAGGGAGCTCTCCATCTTCTCGTTGACCATGATCCCTTGCGGTCCTGTGGTAATGAATTCAGGATCGACAAGCTCTGTATTCGCTTTCATGCCTACAGCAAAGACCAAGAGTCCATGCACTCCGAGCTCAATGATCGTATCATCATCAAGAAGGACAGACTCTACTCTATCCGAACCTTTGATCTCTACAACTCGCTTCTCTAGGACAAGTTCAACCCCTGCACTCTCCAACTGCTCTTTTGCTTGAAGAGCCATCGTACCATCAATAAGATTAGGAAGGACCTGTGATGCCATATCTATAAGAGTGACCTCAGAGCCTCTGCTCCTAAGGGCCTGAGCGAGTTCAACGCCAATTGCACCTGCTCCTATGACCACAGCTTTGCTGACACCTTGATCCACTAACTGAGATAGACGCAGCAGATCCTCTTCACTCTTGAAAGCATGGACTCCCGATAGATCGGTACCAGGCACAGGAGGTATGAGAGGCTCCGCACCAGTAGCTAAGATGAGCTTCTCATAGCCAATCGTCTCACCCTTTCTTGTTATTAGGTTCTTATGAACGAAGTCTATACTCTCGACACGGTCTCTGATCAATGTTGCACCTGCATCAGTGACTAGGGCATCGCTCTTAAGGGTCTTCTCAACGGGAAGTAGCCCCTCGATTGCATAGGGCATCGCACAATAGATCATAGAATGGGCTTCAGGTCGTATGATCGCGATATCCTTTTTCTTCCCAAGCCTTTTTGCCAGAGTGATTGCCGCAGGGCCTCCTCCAACGACTACTATCTCATATTTCATTAGTTTTTCTCCTTGAAGGTATCACCAGATTCGATGAGGATTCCCCGATGTTCACCACAGTCCCACATTTGAGAAAGGGTATCTAGGTGTGCGATCGCTAGGCGCTTTACATCTTCGACAGACTTACTTTGCAGCTTGATACAGACGAATCGGCGCCGTATACGAACAATATTCGGACCAAATTGTCTTGAAAAGACAACCTGTACCCCCTGAGTCTTGAGTAATCCTGCAATACTCCCGGCCTTTTTGGGGTCTGCATGTACCTTCTCATCTTCACTCGTATTTTTCAGTCGAGTCTTGAAATTAAAGGTCTCCTCTACTAACTCATAGATATCAAAGTATTCTGAATCTCCAAAGTGTCTATCTGTGAAGGAACTTCCTTCATCCACACCAAAAGCACAAATCAACGGTCCCATAATACCTTCCTTACATATTTTGTAAGGTATTATAATAAGCATATGCCAATTATTCAAGTCCTAGAGGAGTTACTTATGATAAACCACTTAAGTTGAATATAGACAAGAGATTCTAGGCATGTATCATCTTATCCTTAGATAGAATTACCTATTGCTACAAACTGTAGTTTTAATCATGATACAAGGATATTATCACTTTGAAGCGAGGAAGACATGTCTATTACTACCTGGATCGATTCACATATCACTCTTCATGATTTTGACAACCTGAAGGAGGAGCGAGCTAATGCTGCCACCCATTTTGTGGGGATCCTTCTTGCGATAGGGGCTATCATCTGGGTTCTAAGGATAGGTGGAGGACTCTCCTCTCCTAGACTCGCTACCGGTTTGATCGTCTATGCACTCTCTATGTTGCTACTCTACAGTGCCTCGACCCTCTACCACTTTCTCCCGAGAAACACCCTGAAGAAGTTCTGCAGGATCCTCGATCATGCGAACATCTATTTTCTTATAGCGGGCACCTATACCCCGATCCTTCTCTATATCGATTCTTCTCCAGCACTACTCATGCTATTCCTACTGTGGTGTATCACCATTGTAGGAACAACTCTAACGATCATCTTCTGGGGAAAGTTCAAAGTGTTACATGTGCTACTGTATATCGTGATGGGCTGGTCGTTGGTCTTCTTCTGGAAGGATATCATCCCTTTCATACCAAAGGGACTATTCGCCTGGATATTAGCGGGTGGTATCACCTACACAGTAGGAACGATCTTCTATGCGATCAAGAAGATGCCCTATTACCATGCGGTCTGGCATTTGTTCGTACTCGGAGGTACTGCCTGCCATTTCATAGGGTTCACCCTATTTCTCAAGTAGCCATTACCGCTTTATTCCCTATCTCAATAGCTTGAGACTTCTCACGAGACTCAACTTCCTTTGCGACCTCAAGGAATGTTGATATATCAATAATATGGAAGAAGACTCGTAACTCAGAGTTCAACTCATTGATCAACTCTGGCCGAGAGGTGAACTTATTCTGCCCAACGCTCTCCCACCAATCATTAGGATGGTCTGCAGTGATAAAAAGAGCTGGCTTTCTCTCATTCTTCACATAAGAGACTATCTGAATCCATTGTAGAAGGCTTTGATACATCTTCAGACCAACCTCTTCATGATGTATGAAGGGTGGTAGATGATAGCTTTCTCTACGGTCTGCCTCTTCTTGAAGATTATCGAGTACCTGGTAGGGAACTGGCACCCCCATACTATCTTCATCAAGCACATCGTTAAGTTTATCCTGGATTATCTTAGCAGTTACTTCCATATACTGTTTTAAGCGTTTATCCATACTCTTTTCAAAGTGTTCAATAATCGGAGAGAAATCCTCGAGATCATGAGAAAGGTCATGGATGATGGGATTCTTACACCGTGCAAATCTTTTTGTCAGTAACTGGATGTTCTCATCGAAGGACTCCTTGAACTCTTTAAGTTCACTGGCCTTCTCTGCAATGAGATGATCTCTTTTATCGAGATAGATCTTCGCTGCCTGGTAGGGGATCCATATGAGATCCTGATACTGGTGTATCACATTGATCAGCGAAATAGCATCCTCTGTTGGATTACTATACAGGGAGAGAAACACACTCGAATCTAAGATCAATGTACAATCATCCCAGATTTTCAGGATATCCTGTTTTGTTGGCTCGAAGTTGCCGGGAAATAGCCGTTTCATAAGTTTACCTCTGTTGTGCAGTTCGACTACTTTTTTTTACTATTTTGTATTATAGAATATTATATTCTAATATTCAAGATTATTTTACTCATATTTAGAAAGCCTGGATATAGCTAAAGGTCTATATACATGAGTTATAAAAAAACATCTATTTTTAAATGGTAGACATAAAATGTCAAAAAAGAAAATATGGCATGATATCGCTCCAAGCGAAAACAACAGGGAGAGGTAATTCCTATTAGTAAGAAATTGTCTTCTGTCCATCTACTGACAAAAGCAAAGAGATTCTAGGCTCTTTTATCTCCTAGATCCTTGAGGATCCCCATAAGGAGTTCGATTTGCTCCTGGGTGTAATCGGAAAGGACGAGTTTGTTCGCATCGAGAATAGTATTGGTCGCAGTAGACTCGAGTTCATATCCCTTCTCTGTAAGAAAGACCCCTTGAGCCCTTCTATCGTCGGGATCAGGTCTTCGTTCGATGATTCCTTTTGCCTCCATCCTATCTATCACCCCAGTCATAGTTGAGGCATTCACTGAGACCTTCTCTGAAAGAGCCTTCAATCCCTGTCCATCTTCTTTATAGAGGCAATTGAGAACTCCACACTGTACTGGAGTAATATCATATGCTCCCAATTGCAGTTTAAATTCTCTGTTCACTACGAGTTGCGCTCTTGATAGAAGAAAGTTGAAACATTCGCTAAGCTCGACCATACATCACCCCTTAATACTCTTGATACATACTTTTATGGTACATAGTATCAGCAGGATAGATTTTTGAAAAGGACAATTCCTTACAAATACCCTCATAATATCTATATCATAGTACGTAATATCTTTCAGTATATACATTAAATAGTTCGTTTATTTATAATCCGTATACGTATTATATATATACACAATAGCTAAGTCAAGAAATAAACCATGAGAAAAGGCCTCATACCAATACGATATGAGGCCGGGTTCAAATACAGAGGGCATAGATGTAACAAAAACTACTTATTTGATCGATTCCCCAAGATATCTAGTTAAGGATATAGTATGGTGTATTATTTAATCGCCTATTTTCCCAACTTGATTCTCAGCTGAATCAGAATAAATGCAAACGTATTAGTAAACCTAATAGAGTCTTTCCTTCAAACACTTCTCCTCTATTTCTGCATATGAAGAGGTCAGTGCAGGTAGAGGATCCCCTGCACTGACCCTTGAAAAATTCTTAACACATCTCTTTTTGTAACTCTTCACTAAGGGCAGGGATGACTTTAAACAGGTCCCCGACGATCCGGTAATCTGCAATGGAGAATATAGGAGCATTGATATTCGTATTGATCGCTATGATACACTCTGATTCCGACATACCAGCTAGATGCTGTACCGCACCTGATATCCCACAAGCGATATAGATCTTGGGTCTAACGGTTGTGCCTGTCTGTCCTACCTGATGAGAGGAGTCAATCCAACCACTGTCGACAGCTGCTCGAGATGCACCAACGACCCCACCGAATTGTTCTGCGAGTCTCTCGAGTATGGTGAAGCCTTCCGGTCCACCTACACCACGACCACCAGAGACTATAATCTCTGCATCATGGAGAGATACCCGTTTCTTCACATTATCAACGACCTCTTTGACTTTTGCGATGATATCATCATCGGAGAGCTCTGGGGTGATTATCTCTACAGCAGCCTTGGAAGACTGTAATGGAGGACAGACCATAACACCAGGACGAACAGTCGAGATCTGAGGTCTGTTTCTCGGACAGACGATCGTAGCCATGAGGTTACCACCGAAAGCAGGTCTAGTCTGAAGAAGTTTTCCATCATCCTCATCGATATCAAGACCAGTACAATCTGCTGTCAATCCAGTACCCACACTTGCAGCGAGTCGGGGAGCGAGGTCTCTGCCGATTGCTGTTGCACCGATAAGAACAATCTCAGGTTGCCTTTCAAGGATCAATTGGTTAAGTATTTTGTTATAACCATCAGTGTTATAGACTTCGAGGAGAGGATGCTCTATATAGAGGACTCTATCAGCACCATAGGCTGAAGCCTCATCAACCTCTTCAGACATTCCGTTCCCAATAATGACGACAGTCAACTCTGTCTTTCGCAAGTCTGCGAGTTTTCTTCCCTCTCCTAGCAATTCATAGGTAACATGGAGGAGTTTTCCTTTTCTCTGTTCAGCTATGATCCAAACACCCTTCCAATCTTCAAGGGTCAAATCTCTATTTACTTTCATGTAGCATCTCTCCCGATAATCATTACTGAATCCATATTCGATATCTCATGGATCAACTTACCTGCGATCTCTACAGGTGTCCCTGTGATCTCAACACTCGTTCTTGATTTGTCTGGTACGAAACTCTTCTTTACATTAGTCGGCGAGTTCCTCACACCGATCTGAGTGAGGTCCACATCGATATCGGCATTAGTCCAGAATTTGATATGATCGCCCGATTCATAGGCCTCATAGATCCCTCTCATGCGAGGGTATCTCGGCTCATTGAGCTCTTTTATCGCTGTGAGAAGTACCGGGGTAGGAGCTTCGATCACCATGTGACCGTCTTCAGTAGCACGCTCGACAGTAACAGAAGAACCATCTTCACTTATGGTAAGTTGCTGCACATAAGTCACTTGAGGAAGACCGAGAAACTCAGCCATCTCAGGACCTACCTGAGCGGTATCTCCATCGATAGCCTGTCGTCCACAGAAGATAATGTCATAATCAGCGATTTTCTTGACTGCTGCAGCAAGGATAGTGGCAGTCGCCCACGTATCTGATCCGGCAAATACCCGGTCGCTCAGGAGGATTGCCTCATCAGCACCCATCGCATAGGCCTCACGGACAGCCACATCAGCTTGTGGAGGACCCATACAGAGGATCGTCACCTGGACATCGTCTCTGGTGTCTTTTATCTTCAAAGCCTGTTCTACCGCATTCATATCATCTGGGTTGATGATACTCGGGACTCCCTGTCTGATCAGGGTCCCAGTCTCTTTATTGATTCGTACCTCGTTGGTATCAGGTACTTGTTTTATACATACTATGATCTTCACTATTCTTCTCCTATATCCTTTAACTCAGTGCTGATCGGCCAATGACCATCTTCTGGATCTCATTGGTACCTTCGTAGATCTCAGTGATCTTCGCATCTCGCAGCATTCTCTCAATAGGGTAATCCATCATATATCCGTAACCACCATGGATCTGAAGAGCCTTGTTGGTAACGAAGGAGGCTGCCTCTGAAGCATAGAGCTTTGCCATGGCACCCTCTGTGGTGACAGAGAGTTTCTGATCAGACCTCCATGCTGCATGATAGGTGAGCCATCGGGCTGCTTCGATCCGTGTCTTCATCTCAGCGATATACCACTGGAGACCCTGTTTATAGGAAATAGGTTTCCCGAACTGTACACGCTCTTTCGAGTATTGTACGGCATGTTCGAAAGCTCCTTCTGCTATTCCAAGGGCTTGTGCAGCGGCAACGGTGATACGGGCAGCATCGATAGAGGCTAAAGCCATACTGAAACCTTTGTTCAATTTACCCATAAGATTCTCTTTGGGGACTCTGACATCCTTGAAGATGATCTCTGCTGTAGCAGAACCTCTGATCCCCATCTTCTCCTCGATCTTCCCCACTTCGAAACCAGGCATCCCAGCCTCGACAATGAATGCAGATATTCCACGAGTCTTTGCAGGAGGATCTGTCAGAGCGAGCACGAAATAGATTCCTGCAACACTTCCACCTGTGATGAAGCATTTAGATCCATTGAGGATGTAATCATCCCCATCTTCGACCGCTACAGTCTGAAGATTAGATGCATCTGATCCTGCATTGGGTTCGGTCAATGCGAAAGCTCCGACTACTCCTCCTTCAAGAAGTGGTCTAAGATATTTCTCTTTCTGTTCATGAGAACCGAACAGATGGATGAACCATGCAGCTCCCTGATGAATAGAGAATACGGCAGATGTCGTCCCACATTTCTTTGCAAGCTCTTCGGTCGCAATAGTCTGTGCGATCTTATCGAGTCCTGATCCACCATACTCTTTCGGAAAACCGATTCCTGTTATTCCGCATTCTGTCATCTTCTTGAATGTCTCATGGGGAAAGCGATGTTCTTTGTCGATCTCAGCTGCGATCGGTTCACAGACCTCTTCTGCGAACTTTCGTACGGTCTTCTGAATCATCACCTGTTCAGGTGTCAACCTAAAATCCATATATAACTCCTAATAATAATTAATTTATAATTTATCTAGTTAATTACAAAACTATTGTATAATTCAGGGACAGAGAACCACATATTTCTTAAGTCATAGAACTTTACATAGGAGGCTGTCCTCCTATATATCTTGTTTCGCGAATCTATTGGACCCAATGTATGATATGATCAATATCTTCTCTATTACTAACTACCTGATTAGCAGGAAAATCCCAATCAGGGTATCCGACAGCTATAGAAATTGCCAACTTCTTTGTATCCGGGATATTCGTATGATCTCTGACAACAGAGCTATAGATTACTCCCTGTTCAGCGATACAGGTCCCAAGTCCATACTGTACAGCGGCAAGGCAGATCGTCTGAACGGCCCCTCCGATATCCATGAGAGGGCCTCTAGGGCTCAGTACCTTATCATAGGTAATCATAATCGCTGCAGGTGCATCGAAATATCTGAAGCCCCGTTCAATCCAAGCTGTTCTCTTTTCAGTATCTTCCCTTCCAATATCCATAGAGGAGAAGAGCTGTTTGGCAATTTCCACCTGTCTCTCACGAAAGATACTGTCCTTCGGCCAATAGCTCGTACTCAATTCGGTCTCAGCAGGTGCCCCACTTCTATACTTCGATATATTCTCTGCTCTCAGATCATTAAGTATGGCTCCCTGGACAACTGTGAACTCCCAGGGTTGACTATTCACCGAAGAGGGAGCTCTTCTTGATATCTTGAGGATATTTGTCAAAATCTCCCTATCTATCGGTTCAGGGAGGAACTTCCTGATGCTTCTCCTTCGCAGGATCGCCTCCAAAATTTCCATAATCTTATTACCTATTCCTCAGGTGGTGCAAAATATTTCGCATCCATTAATTTAAGATCTTCCGCTATCGTTATCTCAAATGGGATCAAATCAATGATCTGACTCATCAAGTCTATCCCAGGAGCAATCTCGATCAGGTGGAGCCCCTCCTTCTCTAATTTGAAAACACATCGTTCTGTGATGTATAGGACCTCCTGCTCAGTATCGTTGGCATAGTCTCCACTGAAACTCACCTGTTGGACCTTCTCATTGAACTTCAGGATTTTCCCCTCCTGATCGACATTGAGCTTACCATCGGAAAAACTAATCACCTGTCCCTTCACACTGAAGGGGAAGCAATAGACTACTTTCTTCGTGTTCTGTGTAATATTGATAAAGCCTCCGATCCCTACGATATTATCTCCAGATCTACTCACATTGACATTTCCCACCTTATCGACCTCTAAAGCGCCGAGAAAGGTGATATCAAGACCTCCACCATCGTAGAAGTCGAACTGATAGGGCTGATCATAGACTGCCTGCTGATTGATCGCAGCTCCAAAATCGGGACCGTTGGTTGGAATACCTCCAAGTACCCCGGACTCAACGGTCAGAGTGCAGTTCTTCTGTGGATCTATGAACCAACCGACCATCTCCGGTAGACCTCCACCGAGATTAGCGACACAGTCCTGAGGGACCTCCTCAGCAGCTCTTCTCGTGATGATATAGTGTGATAGGGCTCGTTTCTTACCAGAAGCCGAAGCTCTTTCTTTAAGAGTCTTCAGAAATTCAGGGATATCGGACTCTTCCATTCGCATCTCGCCAGTAAAATAGGGATTATATACTTCAAAATGAGTCTGTTTCTGATCTGGCGCTACCACGATCGCATCAACGAGGAGACCCGGGATCTTTACATCTCTTGGATTTGCAGGCATATCTGAGAGTCTTTCAACCTGAACGATGACCTTTCCACCATTGGTCTTTGCAGCCTGAGCCATCGAGAGAGCATCGAGAAAAACAGCCTCTTTCACCATGGTGATATTCCCATTCGGATCTGCCGTAGTACCACGAAGAAGTGCATAGTCGAGAGGAAAGGCCTTGTAGAAGAGATACTCTTCTCCTCCAGTCTTAAAAAGCTCGATCATACTATCTTTTGAGATACTGTTGAGCCTTCCTCCTTCGAGTCTGGGATCACAGAGTGTCTTCAGCCCGACCTTCGTTAGGATTCCTGGTTTCTTTCCCGCCATAGCTCTGAACATCTGTGAAATGACACCCATGGGAATATTATAGGCTTCAAGTTTTTCTTGAGCTCCGAGATCCGCTATGGTTAGCATGGATCGGTAGTGTCCTGCGATAACCTTGGTAAAGAGCCCCTCCATACTGATCTGGTCAATATAACTCTTCCTGTCATAGATCCCCTGTCCTGCAGCGACTACGAGAGTAAGATCTCTCGGCTCTTGCTCTGCATCAAAACGTTCTTTTATCGCAACCTCGATATTCTCAGGTTGTGCGAGAGGACCGAACCCGTTGATGGCAACTACCTTGCCATTATCAATCATCTTGGCAGCTACTTCTTTCGTCACTACTCGTGCCATATCTATCTTCCTTTTCAGACTATCAAGAGTCTGTCCCCTTGAAACGATCTTTAGAATCTCTTACGTACTAGTATATAGGGATATTCAACCCTCTAATAAAAATTTATGTTCATCTGAGTATGACTGAGATGACATCTGCCATAGTTAATATTACTTGTCCGTGTATTCGGTATGCATTATATCACTGCATATATTATTTGTAAACATATATTTTGTGTACGTAGTATTGTATCTCTTTCCTCAGATTTATTGCATATTTCCCATTTACATCACTCCCTATCATCACTTATAATAAAACCTACCAAAGGTAGGTTTTATGAAAGTAACTAAAGAACAGCTCCTCATAGAGGCACTCAATCAGTTCGCTAAAGAGGATTATGATAGAGTCTCCCTACAGTCTATCGGAAAAGCTCTCGATATCACCAAGGGTGGGGTCTACCACTATTTTTCCAGTAAGGACGATCTATTCAAAGAGACAGTCATCTATATCATCGATATTCTCGAGCAGGTCTCGATGGGGCAATTCGATCCCACAAGAAGTCTGAAAGAACAGCTAAGACCCTTCTTCAAGCTCAGAGACACCTCACAGATGTATGCACAGATCATCGGGATCGATTTCTTCAATGACTATTCAGTCCTGATCACGTTACTCTTCTCTGCCATCAAGAAGTTCGACGAAGTTCGTGTACGGGTATCACGAATCTATACAAATGCTATTGAATCATTCACAACACTGTTCTCAGAGGCTCAAACTCTTGGGGAGATCAAGAGTGACAGGAACCCATCGGTATTGGCTTTCGAACTCGCGGCCCTTATCGAGGGGGGATTGCTGATCTCGGCAGTGACAGCTATCGACGAGGACTTACAGAACAACGTATTTGAAGATTTCTATGGCCACCTAAGTACATAAAAGAGGTTTTTATATGATCAGAAAAGAACTACTCCTACAACGCTGGGCTGCATGGTCAGCCATCTCCTATAAGAGAGCCTTTCTCATAGTCGCACTCATCACGTTGATCCTAGGTATCGGGTATTCGAGGCTTCAACTTGAGATGACCTTCTACTCCATGATGCCAAAGAGCTCCGCAGCAGTGCAAGACTATGAGACGATAAATGAGGAGTTCCCCTTCGCATCACAGATTATCGTAGCAGTCGGTACTGACGGGAATGCTACGACCGAACAAGTCAAAAAGACTATCGATGCACTACAGGTCGAATTCTCCTTACCAGAGCATTCTGAGGTCATAGAATCAGTCTACAGTAAAGTGGATAGAGACTTCCTACAGAGCCATGGGCTCATGCTCACTGAAGCAGATGACCTTCAACGATTCACTGATTCCTATAGTAATCTGAACCTAGTACCGCTCTTGAGAAATATCAATGATGAGTTCGAGAGAGAGTATACTCAGGATGCAGATAATCTCGAAGATCATGAGCAGATGGCTGTCTCACAGTTCAAAGCACTCAACGAACTGCTCATCCTCGTCAATCGGGCAGCAGAGGGAAATGCGATAGAGACTTTTGAAGTCAAGAAGACCCTCGAAGACTATCTGTTCGGTGAGAGTTACATGCTCAGTGAAGCGGAGAACATGGGAATCATGTTCCTCCTACCGACATTCACCATGAACGACTTCATGGAACTTGAGAGGGTCGTTGAGATTGAAGAGATCGCAAAAGAGATTGCCTCAGAGCAGGGTGTGACGGTAGGCCTTACCGGTATCATCGTCGTCGGCAAAGATGAGATGGTCACCTCAGAACAGGGTTTGGGAATATCGATGGTCTTAGCCTTCATCCTGATCATGGTTTTGATGATTCTAGCCTTCAGGATGAACTCAGCACCAATTCTAGCAGGTCTCCCCCTGATCATAGGCATCATATGGACTACAGGCGCTGCAGGCCTCTTTATCGGTAGGCTCAATATCATAACAGCTATGTATCTGATCGCACTCATGGGATTAGGTATCGATTATGCTATTCATATATTCTCCACCTACATACAATCGCGTGATGAGGGAATGGATTGGCTCAACGGAATCATCTATGCCTACAAGACAAGTGGTTCAGGGATCATCACCGGTGGCCTCACTACAGCTGCGGCATTCGGGGCATTGGCCTTCTCGAAGACTGATATTCTCAGTGAACTCGGAATCGTCGCAGGTCTCGGTATCCTCTGTGAGATGACAGCCATGTTACTTCTGATCCCACCACTACTTGGAAGACGACACCATCGATTAGAAAAGAAAGGCAAGCCTGATACGATTCACACAAGAAAAGTCCAGATCAGATCAAGCCTGACAGGTTCCATCGGTTCCTTCGTCAAAGCACATCCGGGAACGATCGCCACCGGATTTCTTATTATTGGTATTACTCTTTCGATCTTCGCCCCAGGTGTAACGATCGAGGACAACCTCATGAAGATGGAGGCTAAAGGACTTGAATCTGTCGAACTTCAGGACCTTCTTGTCGATGAATTCGGTATGGCACCGGACGGGATGAGTATCCTTGGGACCGACCTTGCCGAGTTCGAGCGGTTACAGGAGGAGTTAAAGGAGTTAGAGACAGTAGCCTCCGTGGATTCGATCACCTCCTACCTTCCCTCTGATAAGAAACAGAGAATACGAGCGACCTTGATCGAGGAGTTCAGGGAAATCCTTGAACTAAGACCGGATTCAGCTGAGTACATCGATATGTGGGAACTCTATGAAGAGGTCTTTCGGCTTGAGATGAACTTAATCGAAATGGGTGATATGGCCTATCTTGGAAATATGGAGAGGCTCTCACCCGTTCTCAATGAGATCACGGGGATAGATGATGAGGGCAATAGATATAGAGATACGATCTTCGATCGGTTAGCAACGACTCTCGAGACTGATGAGGCAAACCAAGCCTTAGTCGATCTGCAGAGGCAGGTCGATTCGACTATGGCCCTCCTTTTGAAGAATATGGCTGATCCACAGCAGATCACTCAAGACATGTTACCAGATATGTTCTCAGACACCTTCATCTCCCGAGATGGAGATAAGTATCTGCTTACGATCAACGCAAAAGAGAATCCCTGGGTCGGTGAGAACAGAGAGGCCTTCAGTTCTCAGATACAGAGTGTCACCGATCGAGCGACCGGTATGATCCAGGTCGCAGATCAATTGACCTATATGGCAACCACAGACGGACTACGCTCCTCAATCATAGCCCTTTTGGTGGTAGGGATCATCCTCCTTCTTGACTTCAGGAACCTCAAGCTCACCCTGCTCACCTATATCCCACTCCTGTTCTCCTTTGGTTCATTATTCGGCATCATGGCCTTGACCGGTATCAAGTTCGACTTCGTGAATATCATATCGGTCCCACTATTGATAGGTATCGGTATCGATGATGCGGTTCATATAAACCACCGATACAGGATTGAGGGTAAAGGTAATATGGATCGGGTCATCGCAAAAACAGGGACCGCTGTCCTTTTGACCACGATCACTACGATCATCGGATTCGGATCCTTCATCCCATCGATCATGAGGGCGATGAGATCGACAGGTGTCGTATTATCAGTTGCCATGGCTTTGGCTTTCATCTATTCAATATTCCTACACCCTGCGATCCTTCTCATCGCACATGAGAGATTCGGTGCTTCACTGAGACCTTGGGGTAGTAAAGAGGTACAAAAATGAGAAAATTCATGATACTAGCGTTGTTCCTATCACTTATCGCATTCACTGTGGCAGCTGAGGATGCAAAGACGATCCTTGATAGGGCAGACTCCATCTTCACTGCCGAGAATATCTATCAGGAGAGTAGTATGGTCATCTATACCAAAGGTGAGGCTGGGATCGAACAGATCATGAAGTCCTACTATCTTGAGGATAGAGGCAAGAGCCTCTCACTCGCCGTATTCACTGCTCCAAAAAGAATCGCAGGTACAGCCTACCTGACCATAGGTGAAGATCTCTGGGTCAGGTTCGCCTCCACTGGAAGAACCCGTAAACTCAGCTCCTCGGCTAAACAGAATTCTGCTAGCGGTTCAGATTTTTCCTATGCAGATATGGGAGAGGGAAATAACGGGTTCGCAGCAGAATATGAAGCTTCTTCGATAACCGAAGCTTCCATCGAGGGAAAAAATTGCTATAAGATTACCCTGATTCCGAGTTCAGAAGACCCGGCATACGATTCTGCTATCTGTTATATCACAAAAGACACCTATGAGTATCTTCGCATAGAGATGTATAAGAATGGTGCTCATATCAAGACGATGGTCCTCGATGACTATCGAGATATCAACGGGAAGTTATATCCACATACCATCACCATGTACAGTGAGCTCAAAGACTCGAAGACAGTCATCATAACGAACATGATAGAGTTTGACAGCAAGAAGGTTCAGAAACGATACTTCTCGAAATCGTACCTTGAGAGTCTTAAATAGGAGAGAGATCTTATGAAGAGAAGCCTATCAGTAATCCTATGTATACTTATCTCTATCACCGCTTTGAGTGCAGAGGAGGCATACCTCAATGGGGAGAATTCTCTCTCGATCATTGCAGGTTTCGGTGATACTGCTTTTACCTTTGAAGATAATATCATACCTTCTAACAGCACCTCATTCACTGTTGAGACTGACAACCTCTCATTCTGGACATCATTAACCCTCACCGAGGAGGGAGGTGAATTCTCTTTGAACCGCCTCTCCTATCTCTGGACTCTAGATGATCATACACAACTCACCCTCGGACGGCAGGGACTTCTTACCGGTTATGGCTATGGTTGGAATCCGATCGATCTCTTCTCAGAGATCAAAGATCCAGCAGACCCCGAAGCAGATAGGATGGGGATCGATGCTGTGAGTATTCTCTATGATGACTGGGACAGGTTCATCGGTAGAGCCGTTCTCTTCCTTGATTCAGATTTCTTGTGTGGGACACCCTCCTGGTCTGATATCTCCGTGGGAGCTGAGACGACTCTACTCCTCGACTCGTCTGAGATCAAGTTGACAGCTCTTGCAGAGCTTACCGGTGTGGGGGAGAATCTCGTCTTGACTGCAGGACTCGGAACCTATCTCGATATTGCGGGTGCCGGGGTATATATGGAGATCAATACAGACCTTGATATACTAGGAGGAATTGAATATTTCTTTGAGAATGGGATGAGTATGATCATCGAGTACTTCTACCATCAGGAGGGTCTTGATCTTTCTGAGAGACAGAACTATTTCACTGAGGTCTTCGCAGACTCAACGCTACTCGAAGCCTTCGTTCCAGGATACTTTGCCGAGCACTATATCCTCAGTAATCTCTCATACTCCTTCTATGAATACCAGACTGACGTGAACCTATCAACGCTGTACTCACCGGACTCCAATTCTTTGATGGTTGCTCCGATGGCCTCTGTATACACTGATAGTGGACTCGTCATAGAAGGGGGTTATGTAGGGATCTATTCCCTCAAAGAGAACGAGTTCAATGAAGCGGATCTCTCTCCCTTCGAGCATGCGATCCAGATAGGATGTTCCTATGCCTTCTGATCAGTAGACCAGAAGAAGTTCATCCTATCGGATATCGTCACTACCTAGTCTTGTCCATAATAGGCATTCTTGCCATGTTTTCTCAAGTAGTGTTTATCAAGGATCGCGGAGGGGATACTTGGATGATCAGGGTCTAATACCATCACATTGAAAGCCATCGCAGCAAGCTCTTCAAGCACTACTGAGTTGTGGACAGCCTCCTCGGCGTCCTTTCCCCAGGTGAAGGGACCGTGACAGGCAGCAAGAACACCGGGGATGCTCACTGGATCGATTCCTCTCTGCGTGAAAGTCTCGACTATGACCTTACCAGTATTCACCTCATAGGCACTTTCGATCTCATCTCTTGTCAATCTTCTCGTACAGGGAACATCTCCATAAAAATAGTCTGCATGAGTCGTTCCAAAAGCAGGGATATCAAGTTCTGACTGAGCCCAAGAAGTAGCCATCCGTGAATGGGTATGCACGACTCCTCCGCACGTAGGAAAGCTCTTATAGAATTCTAAGTGCGTCGCAAGGTCTGAACTCGGGCGATAAGCACCCTCTATAGTCCTTCCATCGATATCAACGACGACCATATCATCAACAGACATATCCTCATAGGATACACCACTTGGCTTTATCACGATTCTATCTCTCTTTTCGGTAATACCACTGACATTACCCCAGGTATAGGTCACGAGCCCCCTTCTCGGAAGCTCTAGGTTGGCTGCATAGACACGCTCTTTCAACGCTTTTATCTCATCACTCATGTGGTGTATCCTCCATCTCTCATCTTGGCTAACATGATCTCTCATCGTTCTTAGGAATATGATAAGACCTTGGCTGTTCTTTGATTCATATCCCCCCCTAGAAAATGAGTTCATTACGTTTTTAGGATAGACTGTAACCCCTAGAGAATCAAGGAGGATCGCTCCTTGTATGATCATCCAAGTTCCGCTAAGGTCTCATATGGGGAAAGTATATCTCCTGTGCATTCTGATCCTCATGCTTATAGCTCTTAGACCACTCTAAAACCCTTTTTTTATTGCATGATACCCTCTCTTTCTATATAGTAATCATTAAGAGATGTTAATCTATGGGGTGATTATGATTGATCAAGATGAACTATTCGATGAAGAGAAAGAATCCTTTTTGATTTTCAACCTGGAGAACTCCAGCTATGCCTTTCACAGTGCTGATGTGAATAAGGTACATCCGCAGGTGCCGGTGACTTTCATACCCGGGTGTCCGGACTATGTCCTGGGAATCATCCATATCCGAGGGGATATCGAATCCGTCATCAATCTTCGCACGATCTTTGGATTAAAGAACAGCAAGACAAAGAAGACTTCACGAATCCTCATTGTCGAGAAAGATTCCTTCAAGACAGGAATACTCGTAGACAGCATAGAAGATATCGCAGACATCCCCGTATCTCAGATTTCACCAGTCATGTCCACCTTACCTGACAGGATCAAAGCTGTTGCTAAGGGTGAGTTCGATTTTAAAGATCATCATACGATCATCATAGATGCAACAGCGCTAGCACAGCAGATCTCAAAAGTGAGATCGTAAGGATGAATCTACTCTTATGCAGCTCTGGAGGTGTTCCCATCGCGGTGAACATAGACAGGATCATGAAGATGGCAGCAGAGACTGATTCTAAAGATATGATCGTCCTAGACCCGGTAGAGATACTGAAGATTCCCGTGGTCCCTGAGGTCAGAACCGATAGAAAGCTACTTATTCTCAAGGGAGAGGAACCTGCAGCTCTTCTCATAGAGGAGCCCAATGATATCATCGAGATAGAAGAGAACGAACTATATCAGTTACCTGAACTTCTTTCCACGATTCAGAACACTGAGAGTATTAAACATATTTGTATTTTTGCAGAGCATACGTTCTGCATACTCGATCCGTACATCCTCTTGCAGGAGTACCGTAGAGAAAAGGAGTAACCATGAACCTCAGCATCAAAAGCAGTCTAAGGAATAAACTCATCTTAAGTTTCTTCCTATTGAGTCTTCTCCCCACTATGATAGTCGGTCTCTTCAATTTCGAGGTCTCAAGAAGTGATGATAGGACCTTCCTGTTTGCGGAACTTACAGATATCAATGCGACAAAAGAGCATCAGATAGTGGAGTTCATCAAGAATCTGACCTATCAGGCGCAAATGCTCATCGAGCACCCAGAACTTGAAGACCTGATGAATACTAAAGATGAGACACTCCTCAACGAGCAGGTAGCTCTCTTACAACACAGTCTTATCTCTTCAAACTTCACCGACCTCATCACCTTTTCGAATATGAATGACACTATGATCAGGATCAATCAGACAACTGGGTATACACAGAGGAATGCCTTCGGGGATAAGGGGACTGCAGTCTATCAACTCTGGTCATCTGCTCAAAGCACAAAGAAGATCATCATCGAAGACTACTATCATGAAGATGATCTTAGTGGGATCGATCTCATTATGGGGATCCCGACCTCCGATGGTGCGATAGTACTTACAGTCGCGAAAGAGGAGATCGAAGAGATCGTGACCTTTGATCTTGGGAAGTATGAGAGTAGAGAGTCCTATCTGATCAATTCAGATTATCTCATCCTTACAGAGCCTACCTTCAGTAGTACTGCAAAAGCCTTTGGAACCGTATATGATAATTCTCAAATGGAATTAGCAACTAAGAACTCTAGCTTCATCGATGAGATCGATGATCCTGTTCACGGTAGAGAGATCGTACTGGCAGCCCAGGCCGTTGATCTTGGAGAGATATCCCAGATCGAATCGGATCTTGAATGGTTCATCATCTCTCAGATCGAACGGTCAGAGATGTTCTCAGCAGCCACTAGAAGAGGTTGGATCACCGTGATCTTGATCTTTGGCATGGGTGCTATCATCTTGATCTTCGGCTACTTCCTTCTGAGAAGTATCCTCCATCCTATCATCACCCTCAGTGAAGATGTCACAAGATTAGCTGATGGTTACCTTGATATGGACATCAAATCAGAAAGGACCGATGAAATCGGGATTCTACTGAATAATACAGACTTTATGGTAGAGCGGATCAAGACTATCGTCATGGCTATCAATGATTCTATAGGGAAGACGAATGAGATCGGGATGACTATCGCTTCAAGTGTTGAAGAGCAGTCAGCCATATCTGTTGAACAGGCCGGTTCGATCACGGAGATTTCGACCACCATGGATGAGTTCACCTCCTCCTTCGCTCAAGTGACCGAAAACGTCAACTCTGTATCAGCTATGACAGAGCAGATCTATACCTCTATCAATGAGAGTGCAAATCTCATGGACTCTATGGCAGACAAGATCAGAGACATCAACGTTGATAATGATCGTGACATAGCGAATATCATGGATCTTAAACAGAGATCAAAAGATATAGCTAAGGTCATGGAGATCATCAACAATATCTCAGACCAGACGAAGATCATCGCTTTCAATGCAGCCCTTGAAGCATCAAGCGCGGGAGAGGCCGGAAAGCGTTTCGCAGTAGTTGCGGCTGAGATCAGAAAACTCACAGAGAGTGTGATCGAGTCTACCGGAAGTATCGATCAGATCATCTCAGAGATCCAGAATCTTGCAGATCAGATGGTCCTTGCCTCCGAGAAGACGACTAAGAACATCCAGAAGGGTTTAGAATACTCCAATATCTCAGTCTCCAATATCGATTCAATGGTAGAGAGTATCCGATCCACCTCTGACTCTTCTCAACAGATTGCTCTTTCTGTACAGCAGCAGCAGACTGCTGCTTCTCAGATCCAGACTGGTCTACAGGAACTCTCAACTGGAGCTCAACAGAACAGTGCTGCTATTCAGGCTCTCAATGAGACAGGTAGTGACTTCAAGCGGGTGGGAAGACAACTGTCTCTGATGATCAAGAAGTTCAAGTTCTCAAAGAATGATTCCCAATAGAGATAGCAGGAGTGAAAATGGATAGAATGATCAAAGTACTTATCGTAGATGATAGTTCATTCGCCCGTGAGATAGTGAAAGAGATACTCTCTAATGATCCTCAGTTGAAGGTCATTGGTGAAGCATCCAATGGAGAGGAGGCTATCGAGAAGACTGCCTCCTTACATCCGGATCTGATCACTATGGATATCACGATGCCGGTGATGAACGGTATCACTGCGATAGAACAGATCATGGGATCGACTCCGACCCCTATCCTAGTCCTGACCTCTAGGACTGACTCCCAGATAGCCTATGAGGCAATCTCGAAAGGAGCTCTTGAAGTCTTTCGTAAACCAAAACTCAATGAGATCGATGCATTGGACCTCATTGCACGTATCAAGAGCCTCTCCCGGGTAAAAGTCATCAAGCACCTGATCAAAGCTTCGAACATCTATATACCTAAACCGTTAACTCCCAAACCAAGGATCTCCGGAGAACAGTTGATGATAATCGGCATCGTATCATCAACAGGAGGCCCAAAGGCCCTTGCGGATATTCTAGGCTCACTTCCCGGAGATCTTCAGGCAACCATTCTGATTGCACAACATATTGGAGGAGGTTTCTCCCAAGGCCTTGCTACCTGGCTCAATCAGATATCACCTCTGACTGTACAGATCGCAGATTTCGGTAAGAAAGTACTACCGGGACATGTCTATATTGCACCGAACGAGAAACATATCGAGTTAGGTCTCGATAACTGCATAAGATTCACCGACTCGACAAAGAAGGATCTTTATACCCCCTCCTGTAATAGACTCCTTACCTCGATCTCCCTCTTTGCCACCCGAAGCATCGGAGTCGTTCTTTCAGGGATGGGTAATGATGGCTCTATCGGTATCAAGGACCTCAAGGATTCAGGTGCCTTTACCATCGCACAGGATGAGGAAAGCTCAGTCATATTCGGCATGCCAGGTTCTGCAATAAAGACAGGAAGCATCGACCTGATACTACCGCTATCCTCGATTCCCGGTGAACTAGTCAGACAGGTAGGTCTCAGATGACAGCAATCCAGTATCCCCGGGTCCAGCAATATATCAGGTCAAGGATTGGAACCTCAGTTGCAAGACTCTCTCATCATGTCATAGACAGTTCTATCGGGTTGTTCATGAGCCAATGGGATTGTACGAGTGAAGAACAGCTGCTTCAGCTGATCTCTGAGTCAGAGGATGCCTACGCAGATCTCATACACAGAACAACAGTTAAAGAGACCTATTTCTATAGAGAACCTCAGATGTTGCTCTTTGCTGTGACACAGATCGTTCCAAGACTCCTTGCACAGAAGGGATCACTTTCCATTCTCAGTGCGGGGTGTTCCACCGGTGCAGAACCCTATTCACTCGCTATAGCGATCGAAGACCGCCTCGGACCTGCAATACTGCAGCGTTGCTCTGTTCATGGTTTTGATGTGGATCCTAAGGCTATTACCATAGCCGAAAAAGGGATGTATACCAGACATGCGCTGAGAGGAGTCCCACTCTCTATTCAAGAAGAATATCTTCAGAAAGAGAAAGATAAGCCCTATTACCATATCGCTCCTCATATCGGCGAACATGTCAGCTTCTCAGTGGCGAATCTTATCGATAAGGAGCAGATAGCGAATCTTGACTCCTTTGATATCATCTTCTATCGGAATGTTTCGATCTATTTTGATGAACTCCAGAGAAAAGCAATCTTCAGAAGTCTTTCAGAGCGGCTGAATGAGGGTGGAAAACTCTTTACCAGCTCCTCTGAGACTCTGCCCCATGATATTGGTATCCTTAGATTGGTCCAGGAATCGGGAGTCTTCTATTTCTCTAAAGAGCCTATACCAGAAGTCAAAGAAAGAAGGATCATCAACCCTATCATCGGAAAAAGACAGAAGCATGTTCCCCTCCCTACTCGTATCAGAGAGCATCGCAAGAGACGGGAGACAGTACCTGCGAAGTGGGTCGAGGAACCAGTGAGAAAGGCTCAGGAAAAGAGTCCTGAACAGATCGCTGTACAACAGGCAAGAACAGGTTCTTTATCTTCAGCACTGCAGTTCATCGCTCAGATATCCCCAGATCACCCCTCAGCAGACCGACTAAAGATCGTCAAGGCAGGAATCCTATTCGAACAGAACCTCAAAGAAGAGGCAAAGAGTGTCTGTGAAGAGGTGATCAGTCGAGATCCGATGTCGACTGAGGCCCATATCATTCTTTCGATGATCTATAAGATCGATTCAGAATTCGATAAGGCCGTCAAAGAACTCAAGACTGTACTTTATATAGATCCTGATTGCTGGATAGCACTCTACTATTCGGCAGATATCTATATGCAGTCAGGTGAGAAGAAACTGGCAAAAAGAAATTACCAGAGAGTGATCGAATCACTCGAGAAAGATACGATAAAAGACTATCTGCTGATCTTCACAGTGAATGAGCAGACGGCTGCCCAGATTATCAGACTATGTAGATATAGTCTTTCACAGATTTAGTAGTAAGGAGTATGTGTGGCTTTTGATACAAAGAAATTCCTAACCCGATTCATAGAAGAGGCAAGAAAGCATATTGCCAGACTATCTTCAGGGCTCATCACACTTGAACAGCATCCTGATGATTCAGAGGAGATCCATACCATCTTCAGGTGTGCTCATACGATAAAGGGTTCGGCGAACATGATGAACCTCACGGAGATCTCAGAGTTCGCACATATGATCGAGAATGACCTCAGTAAGATACGTGATGGTGAGGTGGTAGTCTCTAAAAGCCATATAGATCTACTCCTGAAAGCTGTAGATACCCTTGGAGGGATGGTTGATGAGGCAGAGGCAGATAAACCGGTCACTCCTCCTTCAGAATCGATGGTGAGTGCTCTTGAGGATTTTGGTAATGAGGACTCAACTGAGACTCCTGCAGAGAAACCCAAGAAAAATGAACCTGCACCCCCGATACAGGAGACACATCACCACATAGAGAGTGATATGTTCAATATCAAGACTGAGAAACTCGACCAACTGATCAAACTCGTATCAGAGACCTATCTTTGGAACAGATCTCTATCAGAGAACCTGAAATATATTTCTTCCACAGTTGAGATCTCTCAGCAGTTTGATAAACTACAGGATGAGAGTACTCCCGAGGAGTTGAAGTCTCTTGTTGGTGATTTGCATGAGAATGCTGACCAACTATCTTCCTACCTCCTCAATGATATCACGACACTAGAACAGCTCAATATGGAGCTAAGAGATATGCTCTTCAATCTTAGATTAGTCCCAATGGTGACCATCCTAGAGAAATATCCACGCGTTGTCAGAGAACTCTCTGGGAGATTCTCTAAAGACATCGTATTCTCCATATCCGGAGAAGAGACGGAACTCGATAAGAAGATCATTGATATGATCGATGAGTCTCTCATCCAGATCATTAGAAATGCCATAGATCATGGCATCGAAACACCTGAAGAGAGATTGAAGGCAGGTAAACCCGCTCAGGGATCGATCTCCTTTAGAGCCGACTATGATAAGGGCATGTGTCGGATCAAGATCGTAGATGATGGCAGGGGTATCGATACCCAGAGACTCGTAGACAAAGCCATGAGTAAGGGTATCCTCTCAGAGGCTGAGGCCATGAGAGTCCTGAAGGTCCCAACTCCTGAGGCAATAGCTGATCTGATCTTCACTCCCGGACTATCGACAAGTACGATCATCACTGATCTTTCCGGACGTGGTGTCGGGATGGACATCGTATATGAGAATATCATCAAGCAGCTCAATGGTTCGATTCATGTAGAGACAAAGAGCGGAGAAGGGACGACCTTCACCATCAGATTACCTTTGAATACCGCTATCATGAATGTGATTGTCTTCACTATCGATGATTGCGAACTTGCGATCCCTACCCACTCGATGAAAGAGGTCCTGCGTGTAGACAGGGATGAGTTCATCCAGGTTGTAGATCGACAGGCAATCAGATTGCGGGAACAGATCATCCCATTAGTCTTCTTAGATGGACTTTTCGATACCCATTCGAATAGACAGCTTGAACCAAAACCGATGGTCGTCATCGTCAGGACCGGGAGTGGACAGGTTGCCCTCCCCATTGATGATATTCTGATTCAAGATAGTTTTGTCATCCATTCACTACCAGACCTTGTGAAATCGACACCTTGGGTATCGGGATGTATCATACGTACCACCTCACATCTGACGAGTGTCATCAATGTCAGGCATCTGTTGGAATACTCGCAGAACCAGATCGTAGTGACAACAACAGAATCAGAAGAGACCGATGCGAGCTCTTTGAGAATTCTCATTGTAGATGATTCAGTGAGCACAAGGGATATAGAGAAAAGTATCCTAGAATCCTATGGTTATAATGTAGAGATCGCAGGAGATGGGGTAGAGGCGATGGAGTTGATCGAAGAATATCAATTCGATCTGATCATCTCCGATATAGAGATGCCGAGAATGGATGGTATCACATTGACTAAGAATTTAAGAAAGACTAAGGGTTATCAACATAAACCTATCATTCTAGTCTCATCACGTGATAGCCAGGAAGATAAGATGCGGGGTGCGCAAGCAGGAGCAGATGCGTATATCGTCAAGTCATCGTTTGATCAGGAGAATTTGATCCAGACAATCAAGACACTCGTAGGATAATAATATGGAGAATAGCAGATGGAACAGTTAACAGGTCGTACCACACAGATACTCGTAGTCGATGATGATATCTTCGTCAGGGAGATGATAAGTGATATCCTCGAATCCCTGGGATTTACAATCTATCAGGCTGAGCATGGGAAAGAGGCCTTATCGTATTTAGAGCAGAACAACATGATCAACTTGATAGTCTCAGACCTCAATATGCCAGAGATGAACGGCCTAGAACTCGTTGATGCAGTGAGGCAGTTCAATGGGGATATCCCCATCATCATCCTCACGGTGAACTCCGAGATCGAGACCGCTATCCAAGCTATCCAGAAGGGTGCAGATGACTATATTCTCAAAGGCTCTGCTATCGCCGAGACCCTCCCCCTCTCTGTAGCTAAGGTTCTCGAGATCTTCGATCTGAAGATGCAGAATAGGGAGTTGATCCAAGATCTATCAAGAAAGAATGCTGAACTTGAACAACTGGCTTTCCTTGACGGATTGACCGGTATTCCCAACAGACGATTCTATGACCTTACCCTTACTTCGATGTGGCATACAGCAAAGCGTAACGGTACATCTATCTCTATGATCATGACAGATATCGATAGGTTCAAACAACTCAATGACACACTCGGACACCACTATGGAGATCTCTGCATCCAAGCAGTAGCTAAAACGTTCAACAGGACTCTGACTACAAAGAATGCCGTGATCGCACGGTTCGGAGGTGATGAGTTCGTCGCAGTCCTCCCAGAGACAACAGCCGAAGAGGCTGCTGCAGTTGCAGAACAGATGAGAGAGAACATCATGAAGCTAAGGATCAAGGATCCAGAGACTGGGGCAATAAAGGAGTTCACTATGAGCTTCGGAGTTTTTGGGGTGATTCCTGCGAATGATTCAATCGCAGAAAGTCTATTCGAAAGTGCAGATAAAGCCCTCTATACCTCAAAGGAATCAGGTCGTAACAGAGTCTCTATACAAGAATAGAGTTCTATCCCGATAAAGAACAATGGCCAATGAAACAGATTTTTTTCATTGGCCATCTTCATATCTCATAAGAATTGAATTGATTATCGGTTGATCACACCCTTACTCAGGATGACATTGCCATACTTCGCAGTCTCACCGCTCACTACGACGCAGAAGGCACTCTTCGTTCTTTCATAGAACTCGAATCTATCGATCCGCCCTGTTTCAGGAGTCTCTGGCCATACTTTGTCTATCTCAGCACGATAAGCTGCCTCAACAGTAGGGTCAAGTTCATCACCTTCCCCAGGCTGCATCATGAGGACCGGAGAGGGGACATAACTATCCAAGGTAATCAGAGGGAGAATCCCTGCAAGGAGATCCGCTATCTTGATACCATCAGCTCTGATGATCCTATCATTATATTTTGCAGCAGGAAAGAACGCATCTGAGATCACGATCTCATCGCTATGCCCCATCTCTGCTAGAGCTTTCAATAGCTCAGGTGAAATCTGTGGTGCTATACCTCGTAACATGATCATATCCTCCTATGCGATTCCGCTTGCTCGTGAATAGATGCTCACTACCTGACGAACTCTCTGACGAGCGATCGCAACAGGGTCATTATCTAGTTTCCCATCTCGTATCATAGTGAATTCAACCGGGAAATATTGACTGAGCAGGGAAAACGGTATGCCCTTCTCTCTCAGATTCGCATTGAGAGTTGCGATAGCACCCTGTATATCTGCATCCGGCCAGTAGTATCTAGAACGATCACTGAAACTGTACTTTCTCTTGTAGGTGATCTCTTCATCTGTTCCCTTATAGTATTTCTTCCAGTTCCCTGGCTTCGCGAGCATGACCTCTTCGATCACCTCTTTGACTCGTGAGAGTCGGCTTTCATCTGTGATCAACTCTTTCTCTACATCAGCGAGTAGATAGATCGCCTCTCGGTAAGCATAGGTCAACCATGGACCGACTTTGAGGATACAGAAGTGATCACGAACTAGTTCAGCAAGTCCCTCTTCCCTCTGATAATCAGTAGAATGGGCCTCGAAGACCATCCCTGAATGCGCCATGATCGATTCACTCAAGCCTGCTGCTGCTGCAGGTACATAGTCAAAGATCTGATCATCACCGAACTCAACACCGGGTTGAACGACAAGAGCTATCACTCGTGACCAGACATCGGCAAGACCCGCATCTTCAAAGCAACTCTTTGTCACTGCGATGGTCCGGTTCGCATCTTCAGCAGTAGTAGGGATGACTGTATCTTCCTCTTCCTGTGCTCCACCAGGAATAGGGACCTCTGTCCCGATGATATAGAGAGGTCTAGCACCCTTACCATCGGTCTTTGCCCACTCATCCTCACTTGCAGCGCATAAACGTGCTGCACGAGCACCTACGATACTATCAGCAAGTGCTGCATGTCGATCACCCTCATCGTCTGCACAGAACATACTGCAGTCGAGGTGGATCTTCCGAAAGCCTGCGGCCACATAGGACCTGATGAGCTCCTCTGCCTTATCCATCGCGGAGGCAGCTGGTTCATCCTGCCAGGAGTTGGGTCCGAGGTGATCACCACCAAGAAGTACTCTCTCTTTGGGAAAGCCAACCTCATCGGCGAGTCTGTTCACATACTCGACGAAATCTGGTGCCTTCATACCGGTATAACCACCGAACTGGTTCACCTGGTTGGAAGTTGCCTCGATCAAGACGATAGAATCATCTTCTACAGCCTGTTCCATACTTGCCTTTATCACTTCAGCATGAGCGGAACATACAGAACAGATTCCACCTGTTCCATTCTCTCTATTACTGATAAGCATTGCCTGAAATCCTGTTAATGCATCGCTCATTATTCTTCTCCCATAGCTATAAGGATCTTCACGTAGTACTCACCACCGAAGATCACATCATATGCCTTCTGCATATCTTCTACTCCAAACTCATGTGAGACAATAAGCTTCTCATCTATAAGTCCTTCATTCATCATATCGTTCACGATCTTCCATTCATTACCAGGCCATGGTGCTGAATAGTTCATCCAAGAACCCTTGATAGTCAACTCTTTACGGTTGATCCTCTCAAGAGTCTCTCCACTGAACTGTGCATCTTTTGGAGAGGTACCGACAAAAACGATAGTGCCCTTCCCATTAGCCACATTCATAGCATCATTCTTCCCAATATGGGTTCCTGAACATTCAAGTACGATATCATAGAGGCCCTCTTTCTCAGCTACCTCTGTAAGAGGTTCGTTGAGCACGTTGACCACCCGGTCTGCACCGCATCTCGTTGCAAGTTCGAGTTTCTGATCTACGACATCTGAAACAGTCACATCAGAGACCCCCATCTTCTTCAGTACCGATATGGCAAGTACCCCAATGGTACCTGAACCGATAATAAGAGCTCTTTTACCTGCAATGGTCCCCAACTCGAGTACCGGATGAAGGGTCACTGTGACAGGCTCCATCAGAGCTCCCTGTCGCATACTGACCTTGTCCCCGAGTTTCAGGACATTATCAGCCTTTACCCGGACAAACTGGGCAAATGCCCCATGTTTTCTTGAACCGACGAATGAGTATCCACCGCAAAGTGAATAGAGTCCCTGCTGGCACCACTTACAGTGGTGACAAGGTTCTAGGGGGACTGCAGTGACACGATCACCTTTAGTGAGACCTTCGACCCCTTCTCCTATCTCCTCGATATAACCTGAGAACTCATGGCCAAGGACGATGCGGTTCCATTTCTCATTATCATCGACCATTCGATGAATATCTGATCCACAGATCCCTGCAAATGCGACTTTGATGATGACTTCACCATCACCTGCTGTAGGTTTATCGATCTCTACACACTCTACCTGTTTCAGCGCACTTCTTAATGCTGCTTTCACACCGCTACTCCTTATCTCCTTCCACCTAGGACTCTTTTACAGAGGCACCAAAGGTATGGAAGGTATCTTCTAATTTTTCGTAAATAGTATTAAAAAGTTCCATTCTCTTTTCATACATCCTATGTATCTCCTCTCCATGAGGAGTAAAGGTCTCTCTAATAGGAATTGTCTCTGCTGCAGATTCAAAATCATCTACGATACCAGCTCCGACTGCTGCGATCATAGCAGAGCCAAGGGAAGCAACATCTCCTGAACCGGGAATGACCACCTCCATTGAAAGGATATCTGCAAACAACTCAGACCAGATAGTACTGTTTGCACAACCACCTGTGAGTCGCACCTGGTTTGGTCGGACCCCCATCCTGTTGAGCTCTCCGAAGATTCTTCTGACACCAAGGACATTACCCTCCATGAGAGTCCGAAGGAGTTCACCTTTCGTTACTGCAGGAGTCAGTCCATAGAGGACTCCCCTCGTGTCATCATTCCATAAAGGTGCTCTCTGCCCTACCATATAGGGGAAGAACAGAGGTGAATTCACCCGTGTGACCGCCTCTGTGGCCAATCGGTCAATCTCTTTGAAATCATCATTCTCCAATATCTCTTTGAACCATTTCAAGCCAGCTCCACCATAATCGACTCCCGCTACTGATAGCCAACGGTTCGGGACTGCATGTCGATACAGATGCATCTTCTCACTATATTCAGGAGTACTGATGCAACTGTTCACAGTAGTTACCGTTCCCGCTGAGACATAGACATCATGCTGTTGATAGAGTCCTGCTCCAACACCTGCGGCCACATTATCCATGGATCCTGCGACTACTGGAGTTCCCGCTGCAAGACCGGTAATAGCGGCTGCTCTGTTAGTCACCTTTCCGATGACTGAGGTACATTCTCTTATCTCAGGTAATTTCTCTCTATCGATACCACAGCCTGTGAGAAGTTCCTCAGACCATGCCGACTCTGCGGTATAGCATAACTGCGATAATCCACATTCACTGACATCCATAGTCAGTTCATCAGTGAGTCGATAGGCAAGAAATCCATTGGCATGGAGAATCACCGATGTCTTATCATAGACATCAGGTTCATTCATCTTGAGCCACATGATCTTAGGCCCGAAGTTCGAGGGGTCATTATGGTTCCCACTGATCGTGAAGAACTTGTTTCCGAATATATAGTCAATATCATCACACTCTGTTCGTGCTCGCCTATCCATCCAGAGCATTGCTGGATAGAGGACATTACCCTCTCCATCGAGGGGGACTACTGCAGAAGACATACTATCAATACCGATGACGGCAATATCTGAAGGTGCTATCCGACTCTTTTCTAAGAGCTCCTTCACCACCTCTGAGAGGACCTTCCACCACATATCAGGGTGTTGTTGAGCCCAGCCCTCATGAGGGAATGTTGTCTGATACCCCTTCTGTACTGTATATACAGGGGTAAAATCTAATTGGTATACCGCAGCTTTCATGCTTGTGGTGCCAAGATCGATACTCAGGATATATTTACTCATATAATACTCCTTGATGACTAACTGTTATAGTACACTATAACATCATAATCCCATTTAAACAATCCTTCTTTCTCGTATCTTCTTATGCTTTTAGGTGTTTCTCATCTCAAGATGTGCTGCAACAGTAATATCGCGGATAGATTCACCACTCGATAATCTGAAGATCTCTTCCACCGCACTGAGGCCGACCTGAGCAAGATTCTGAGATACCGTGGATAAAGGGAAATAGTTGGTGGTCTTATCTGTCATATCACCATAGCCGAGGACTCTTACATCCTTTCCTACGAGAAGACCCTTCTGGGTGAGTGCTCCGATGACCCCGATTGCCTCATAGTCATTGGCACAGATAACCGTATCTACCGATTTATCCTTAAAGAACCCCTGTGTCACATCATAACCGGAGATCGCATCAAAATCACTATCTCTGAAATAGATGTCTCTATTGATCAAAAGATTGAATTCTTCAACCACCTTATGGATTCCCTGGATCTTCTGTGAAGCGTTATACTGATAATCACGTCCCTTTAATATAAGAAAGCGCTTACTACTCTTTTGCTCAACGAGATACTTCATGGCCTGGTACATCGAGTGTTCATAATCATTCGTGACTGACGAGGCCCCTTGAAGTTTCCACTCGATGGATACAAAGGGAATGATCTTCGCAGCCTCGATACATTTCTGTTTAACATCACCGAAAGCTTCCTCAATGAAGATCACTCCAGCATTCTGATCGATCGCATCTGTGAGCATCTCGATCGTATGCTCATTCCAAAGAAGTTTATCAGTCTCAAGACTATGTACTATGACTTCCCAGTTCTTTGAATAGGCTGCAGAGAATACCCCTTGAAGGATCTTGGTAAAGAAGGAGAGGGAGGATGAGGGAAGAAACACATGAATCTGATGGTTGATCCTATCAGCAAGAGATTTGACAAAATTCCCCTTACCTCTCATTGAATAGATATAGTTTTCATTTCTAAGATCAGTATATACGCGCTGAGCTGTCGTCAAAGCAACATTGGTGATCCTTGAGACTTCTCTGACTGAAGGTAATGCAGCCTCTGCAGGATACTCTCCTGAGACGATTGCTGCCTTTATCTGGTTCTTGATCTGCTGGAATGGGGGGATCGTACTATTCTTATCAACCTGTAGGGTCATCTGATTTACCTTCTTGATTCAGTGATAACTCTATAGTAGAGGCATAGTGAAAAACCGTCAACAATTAACTGTCCTAGAACAGATAGAACAGTCAACATAATGCTATATGAATATTATCTATCTTTACCCTTTACGAACAAAACATATCGTGTTATAGTGTACTATAACAGCTAAGAAACAGAAGGAGTTCACTATGTCAATTAGAACATTCACCAAGGCAAGTGATGGAATCGATCCGAATCTCGTACCAAAAAGAGTATTGAGATCAGGGGATCTACTTCCTGCAGTAGGACTTGGAACATTCGGTTCTGACCGCTTTAGTGCAGAAGATATTGCAGACGCAGTCGTTGGAGCTGCAGAGATCGGTTATCGTCATTTTGACTGTGCCTCAGTCTATGGCAATGAGAAGAATATCGGAGAGGCTTTCAGATCCATCATGGATGGAGGTCTCAAACGAGAAGAATTATGGATCACCTCAAAAGTATGGAACAACATGCACGGTGAAGGTGATGTTCTCAAATCATGTAAACAGTCATTGAAAGATCTACAGGTCGATTACCTGGACCTTTATCTCGTTCACTGGCCCTTCCCTAACTTTCATGCACCGGGTTGTGATGTTGATTCACGATCACCTGATGCTAAACCTTATATTCATGAGAACTTCATGAAGACTTGGAGACAGATGGAAGAACTCGTAGAGTTGGGACTAGTCAGGAATATCGGGACCTCAAACACCACTATCGCAAAGATGAAACTCATCTTAAGAGATGCAAAGATCAAACCTGCAGTGAATGAGATGGAGCTCCATCCCCATTTCCAGCAGAAAGAGTTCTTTGATTTCCTCAAAGCAAATGATGTACAACCTATCGGCTTCACCCCTATTGGATCTCCTACGAGACCTGATAGAGACAAGACCGAAAATGATACTGTCGATATCGAAGATCCTGTGGTACTCGAGATCGCAAAGAACCATAACGTTCACCCAGCAGTAATCTGTATTAAATGGGCAGTACAGCGAGGGCAGACCCCGATCCCCTTCTCAGTAAGAAAGAATGAATATCTGAGCAACCTAGAATGCTCAGTGATCGATCCGTTAACTGAGGATGAGATGACTGCTCTAGCTAATCTTAATAAGAATTGCCGTTTGATCAAAGGTCAGGTATTCCTGTGGAAGGAAGACCAGGACTGGACAGCACTCTGGGATCTTGATGGAGAAATCACACCTCCTTAATTCTCCATAATACTTTTCTCTCCTTTTTCCCCTATAGATCCACCCAAAAGGTCTATAGGGGCTTTTTTTTCATCCCTCTTCAAATCAGAGTATAGTCAGCTTATGCTGATATAACCGACTTATCACAAGAGGACGTAAGACAAGGGGCTGATTCCTCAAGGATCATAGATATCGCGAATATGAGTTTCTCATCTGATTTCAGAACTGCATGTGAGTAAAACTCCTGTGGCTATTATGGCATGAACTAGGTATGTCTCGAGCTGTGGGACCACTGGATGAATCGATCATATATGTAAGAAGATTCAGGAAAGGGTTAGTCGTACAGATTATCTTTCAACTAGAGGATTCTTTTGATATTGAAGGGATGGAAGAGGCAAAGCGTATCCATGATGAGACCTACCGTAGTATCCATACATATATCCTCGAAGACATATCTTTCTTCGGAGAGATACTTCCTCTGAATGCTAGGAAGTGTAAGTTCTGTTCGAACTGTACCTACCCCGAAGAATTAGCCTACAGATTCCCGGACATCTTTTGGAATCCTATGGAATCGACGTGAACGCCCTTGTCTCATCATGTGATCTGACGGATAACAACGGCTTCATACAGGATCCTCTATGGGAATGTTCCTGTTCATGTAGCAATCGGATACTATCAAATCAGCTCTACCATTTAGAACATGAAAACTCTTATTTACCAAGCGTAAAAAAAGAGCCACCGAAGTGACTCTTTATTAGCATATTAACAATACTTGATCTTAGTCGTAAAGAAGACCGGTGATGTCAGCATCGTCCATGTTAGAACTGTTGTAGAACTTAGCACCTGTATCAACATCTGATACTGCTTTGCCCATGTATGCATCGTAAGCAAGAGATACTGCTTTGTATCCGATTGAGTAAGGATCCTGTGTGATTGATCCTAAGAAGTACTCAGCTCGAACAGCGTCTTTCTGTGCTTTACCAGCATCAAAACCTACAACTATGAGTCCAGGGAATTTTCCAGGAAGATCTGAACCATCATTGGTTGCAGCTAGGAGACCCTTGACTGTTGATTCGTTTGAACAGAAGATACCAAGAGTACCAGCGTCTTCAACCTTGTTCAATACAGCCTGTGCTGAAGCTGTTGCATCAGTTGCATCAGCAGAAGCAGGAACTACCATATCGATCATGACTTTTGAGCCGCTAGTTGGGTTATCTGCTGAGATATATGCAGTGTTACCCATAACTTTGATGTCGTCTTTTCCAAGAGCAGTCTCAGCAACGATCAATTCGATCATTGTATCTCTGAAACCTTTTCCTCGGCTAAGAAGTGATTCACCAGAAGCGTCCTGGTTCATAACAACGATTGTTACTGGGTTAGCAGCTGTTGCAGCTTCGATGTCAGCTTTGATGACTTCGAACATTTTTTCAGCAGCAACACCGGCAGCATTGAAGTTGTCAGTTGATGCATTTGCATAGATTGATCCAGCAGGAGCGTTTGGAACACCAGAGTCGAATCCGATTACTGGGATATTCTTATCAAGAGCGTCCTGAAGCTGGTCCATAACTGATCCAGTATCTAGAGCTGCAAGAGCAATAGCTACAGGATTCTTAGCCATAGCTGAATTCAACATCTCTACCTGAATCTGTACATCACTTTCTGATGGTGGTCCTTCAAAGGTCATATCTACACCGAGTTTCTCAGCTGCATCTTTAGCACCAAGTTTTACTTGCTGCCAGAAGTCATGCTGTTCACCTTTAGATACAACAGCTATGTAGGCTTGTTCTTCCTGACCCTGTGCGAACACGGCCATAGAAGTTCCTAGAAAAGCGAGTACTAAAAGAATTGCTACAAATCTTTTTGAAACTTTCATTAAGTTCCTCCTCTTTATTTCACCGGTACATACGTACCGGGTATTCACAATATAATTAGCTAGAAAGACTCTGCTTGAATTCCTTCTCTGCAAGTCTCTCTGCCTTCTTGACTCGAGCTGCTTCTGCTTTTTCTTCAGCTCTCATTCGTGAGTAGGTATGATTTCTCTCTTTTGTGAGAGCTGCCATCTCTGCCTTGATTCCACTAGCTTTATCATCTGAAGCAGAAGCTAATGCCTGTTTAAGATCTTCGATCTTCTCGTTCATTGACTGTTTATATTTCTCTGAAGGGGCAAGGACCCTCTCCTGTGTTGACTGATTAGTCTTATAGATATCGAGTAAAACCGCAAGGATTACTACAACACCAGTGAAGAATGTCTGGTAATGAGACTGTAGGTCCATTGAAGGAAGACCAGTTCTCAGTACACTCATGATGAATACACCGATCAGGGTTCCAGAGATAGTACCGATACCACCTGAAAGTGATGTACCACCGATTACCGCTCCTGCAATTGCATAGAGTTCGAATCCAGCTCCCTGAGCAGGCATAACTGTCGTATAAACAGCTGCGAATGCGATACCACCGACACCTGCAAGGATTCCGACTACGATATAGACCATCATCTCCCATTTCTCTACATTGATACCGGAGAGTCTTGCAGCCTCTTTGTTAGATCCGATTGCGAAGGTATAACGTCCCATCTTCGTCTTGGTCAGGATCAGATAACAGATGAATGCGACACCGAACAGTACGAAAGCTCCAGTAGGAATAGAAGTCTTGTCCGGAGTGATATACTTGAAGATACCTTTGAACCAACCTGCTGACTCTGTTCTCGTTGGGAATGTAGCTGATCTTACGTTTGATACGATAGATCCAACACCCTTTGAGATCATCATCGTTCCTAATGTTGCGATGAAGGGAGGGAGTTTCAGTTTTGAGACCATGATACCATTGAATAATCCGAATAGGAAACCAACAAAGATTATAAGAAGAAGAGATATCCACATTGGCCATCCCCAAGTCTTATATGCCGTACCACCGATGATCGCTGCACACATCATTACTGTTCCACAGGATAGGTCGATACCACCTGTGATAATGACGAAGGTTACACCGATCGCAATAAAACCAATATAGTATGATGAATCTAGAATATTCACCAAAGTCGTATATGACAGGAAGTTTCTTCCGAAGATCGCAAAGAAAGCATACAGGATGATCAATGCAGCAGGTGCAAGAATCTTCTGAAGTCCTTTACTCTTAATATCCTCGATAAGGTTCTTTTTCTTTTCCATTCTCTCTTACCTCTACCTAATTGTTCATTGTCGCGAAAGCCATGATCTTCTCTTGATTGGCTTCACTGATATCGAGTTCTCCAGTGATTCGGCCTTCGCACATCACGATGACCCTATCACTCATTCTTAATACTTCAGGCATCTCTGAAGAGATCATGATGATCGACTTGCCCTCTTTAGCCAGTTCATTCATCAGATGATAGATCTCACTCTTAGCACCGACATCGATCCCTCGAGTCGGTTCATCGAAGATGAGGATATCACTGTTCTTGATCAACCATTTTGCTATGACTACTTTCTGCTGGTTACCACCAGAAAGATTGACGACAAGTTGTTCCAAGGATGGAGTCTTTATCTTCATAGCTTCACTGAACTGCTGTGCGACCTTTCTCATCTTCCCCTGTTGCATGAATGAATACTTCTGATAAGATTCATAGGTAGCCATGATCGAGTTATCGATCACACTGAGTCCGGTACATAATCCGTATCGCTTTCTATCTTCTGAAAGATATCCGATACCATGTTCGACAGCATCCCTAGGAGTCTTGATCAATGCAGGTTTCCCATTGATCTCGATTGTTCCACTTTCTATCTTGTCTGCTCCGAAGAGAGCTCTTACTGTCTCTGTTCTACCAGCCCCGATCAAACCTGAGAATCCCAGGATCTCACCACGTCTGAGTTCGAAACTGACATCCTTGACCATCTTACCGGCATGAAGGTTCGAGACCTTCAAGACGACTTGTGCTCCATCTTCTACATTACTCTTCTGTTTTGGGTCTTCATAGATGACTCGACCGACCATCATTTGTATGATCTCTTCTTTTGTCACCTTATCGGTATCCCTTGTTCCAATATACTCACCATCTCGCATGACTGTTACCCGGTTGGTGATTCTATGGATCTCATCCATTCGGTGTGAGATATAGATCATTGCTACTTTCTGTTTAGAAAGATTCCTCATGATCGTGAATAACTCATCGATCTCTGTATTGGTGAGTGCAGCTGTTGGTTCATCAAGAATCAACACCTTAAGATCATGTGATACAGCTTTTGCGATCTCTACCATCTGTTGCATACCTACAGTGAGGTTTCCCAACAGTTCAGATGGATCGATATTCATGTTCAATCGATCAAATAATGCCTGAGCCCTCTGATTCTGGGCTTTTTCATCAAGAAACAATCCGCTTTTATGCATCGATTCTCGACCAATGAAGATATTCTGTGCAACAGTAAGGTGATCCATCATGTTCAATTCCTGATGGATGATACCAATGCCCATCTGCAGTGCCTGTTTTGGGCCGTGTGGATGATACAATTTACCTAGATAGTGCATTTCTCCAGAATCTTTCTCATAGATTCCAGTCAAGATCTTCATTAGGGTCGATTTCCCGGCACCGTTCTCACCTACTAGTGCATGGACTTCGCCCTCATTCAGGTCAAAATCTATACCTTTTAATGCGTGAACACCTTTGAATCGTTTATCGATTTGTTTCACTGAAAGAATTTGTTTACTCAAACTTTCGCTCCCTGAAAGACAGGTACACCCTTTGCACCTGCATAATTTCGACAATATTAGTATCAACCCGTTTTTTTGATCGCGAAATAGAGGATTTTACGGAGAATGTTTAAATTATTCCTAAATCAGAGGAATTAGCTAGGAAATTCGTATACTTTTTTAATCATTCAGCATTACTGAAGGGGTAGAGAAGCTCCTGATATTCCCTCTGGAACATATTCTCTTGGGTGATGAGTACCGATTGAGTATCGAGGAAATCAGGAACATCCTCTCCCTTCAAATAGTCTACTGCGATCTTCACTGTCATATATCCCATATTATAAGGTCTCTGAACCACTGTAGCTTTTATCACACCGGATTCCAGAAATGCCAACTCTCTGATCGCATTATCGAAGGCGACAACTACAAGAGCATCCTTCACCTGGTACTCATCCACTGCTCGAGCGACACCGAGGGAGGAGACTTCGTTAAGTGCAACGATCCCATCTAGATCATAAGTATCAATGAGTTCTTTGGTGATCTCATAGGCACGATCCTCTTCTACATCACAGTACCAAGTACCTACGATATTCTCTCCAGCTAGAGCCTTTCGAACTCCAGCCTCTCTATCGATAGCAGAGGCTGCCTCTTTGATATGACTGACGATTGCGATCTTTGGATTCTCTTTGTTCTCTAGAAGCCGCAGCAACTCTAAACCAGCCTTCTCTCCTGCAGCGATGTTATCTGTAGCGATGAATGAGACCGGGATATCTGAATCGACTCCTGAGTCGATGGTTATCACAGGTATTCCCATCTTATCTGCCTTCTCGACAGTAGATACGAGTTTTACATAGTCAGTCGCTGACAGGACTAGTAGGGGTGGATGCTCATTCAATATAGCCTCTACGATCTCTATCTGTTGATCGATCTCCTTCTCATAGAGAGGACCGGAGATCTTGACATCGATCCCATATTCTTTTGCAGCTTCATAGATACCACGATGTACCACATCCCAGAATTCCATCGGTTCTACCATACGGGACTTCAGGACGATCGGGATTGGAGTATCAAGTTCGAGTTTCTGAGGGGTGGATTGTTCATAGAAGATCGTAAGGACAAAGAAAAGAATCAAAGCTGCCATGAAACTCAATAATAATACGAACCAGTTCTTCATCTGACGCCCCCTCTCACCGGGATTCTCACCGTAATCGTCGTACCGACACCTAAAAGACTCTCACAATGGAGTCCATACTCTTCACCAAAATAGAGTTGGATCCTCTCATGAACATTTCTGACTCCCATCCCTCTCAGATTGACCCAGGGTTGGTCATCCTCATAGACTGTATAGGGACTATTGAGCATCTTCACCTTTTCAGGTGTCATGCCATTTCCATTATCTATGACTTTCAACACAATAGTATCCTTCTCACGTGTTCCAATGATCTGGATAAGTCCCTTATGATCAGACTCTTTGATCCCATGATAGATCGCATTCTCTACCAGTGGTTGCAGGGTGATCTTCAAGGTCATCTCCTCATACAACTCAGGATCGATCAGGATCTCTGAATCATACTTTCCTTTGTACCGCATCTCTTCGATTGTCAGATAGGATTCTACATGCGCGACCTCATCTTTGATCGGAATGATCTCCCGACCTTTACTGATGCTGATTCTCATGAGTTTTGACAGAGCTGAGGTCATAAGAACCACCTCTCTATGTTGTTTCATCTCTGCCATCCAGATGATCGAATCTAGCGTGTTATACAGAAAGTGAGGATTGATCTGAGCCTGTAACGCCTTCAGATCACTCTTTCGTTTGAGTTCCTGTTCCTTTACATTCTCATGCATCAACTCTCTGATCCGAGTTACCATGATGTCATAATCGTGAGCAAGCTCTTTGATCTCATCAGTCGCATGGATCTCTCCGACTAGATGGAACTCTCCCTCATCCACACTCTTCATGATCTTCTGTAGTTTCTTCACAGGACTTGTGATAGATCGGGTGATCCTATTCGTCACAAGACCGACGACTAAGAATAGGATCAGACCGATGGCAGCGAAGGAAATCTGAACATACTGCCAGTCGGTGATAATATCATCCTCATAGAGGACACTCACCATATGCCAGCCGGTGGTCTCTGAATCATTGATGAAATAATATTTCTCCCCATCACTATAGGTATTATCCTCACCACTATGGATAGACTCCAGAATCTCATCGAGAGGTTCATCCTTCACGCCGCTGTATACTAACTGTTGTGTAGGATGGAAGACATATACTCCCTGATCATCGATGATGAAGTTATACCCCTTTCTACCCGTGACCATTGACTGACAAAGTTCCTTGATCCCATCGAACTTCAGGTCTACAAGAAGGACCCCCAAGAGTGTTCCCGTATCCAACGATACGATCCCTCTACTGATTGAGGTCACCCATGAGTAGTCCTCAGTAATGAGATTCTGTACATAGGAGCCGGACAGGATAGTCTCAGAGGGATTATCGACTGCAGAGGTGAACCATTGACTGTTGAGCACATCAGCATATTGATTGATCTCGACTGATGCATCAGCCGAGAGAATATTACCAACCATATCTGAGAAGTAGATATTCTTTATATCTTCGCGAGCCTTCAGATAGGTCCCCAACTGCTTCTGGATCAATTTCGTATAGACCGGCAAGGGAGCAGGAGCCTCTCCTCTTAGATAGGTCTGTACCTCCTCAGCTTCGATGACAGCAAGAGAAAGGTGTTCCATATCCTCTATGTAGGACTCAATCTGACGAGTGAGTTGCCCTAAGAGGGTCTTATTCGATTCGATGGTCGTATTTTGAACGGTACTGATCGTGAATTGAAAGGCAACGAGCTGCAAGATGATGATAGTCCCGAAGATAAAGAGGATAAAGAATGAGTATATTCTTGATCCAAGGGTCCCGAATCGCAATGAATTTCTCACTCCGACAGACTCCTTCGGTATTCAAGAGGAGTCTTCTCTGTCAGTTTTTTGAATATGATCGAGAAGTATCTCGGATCACTGAAACCCACGAGCTCTGCGATCTCATAGGCTCTCATTGAGGAGCTCTTCAACAAGCTTTGAGCCTGTTCGATCCTATATGTGGTAAGATACTCGACGAAGGTCTTCCCCGTCCCCTCTTTGAAGAGCAGACTGAATTGACTCGTAGAGAGGAACAACTCATCACAGATCTCTTGCAGGGAGAAGCCCTTCTCCGCATAACGCTGTGAGATGATACTCTTTGCCCTATCCACACGACTTCTGGTATTATCGAGTCGTCTATCTTGGATTCTATCCTCGATATCACGAACGACCTTGGTGAAGAATCCCCGAGCCTGGTTTATCGAGACGAAGTAATCACTCTGAAAGGGTACTATCTCATCTCCATGTACTAATCCAAGTTCTTGAAGAAAATCCTGAAGAACTGATTGGAGCCGCACAAGATATAACGATGCTTCATGAAGGGTGAGATAGTGTTTCTCAAAGTAGGTGAAGATGGCATCAAGAGCAGATTCAGCATCCTCTCTTGCTCCCCGTTTCAATTCTGCTACCAACTGTTCTGAAAGCAGGAAGAAGTCCTCAGGAGATATAGTCTGTCTGTTCCTTATCTCAGAGACCTGCATGATCATCTCATTACCTATGACCTTCACATACTCTGCTGCACTATGTGCCCCTCGGTAGGATATGACTAGATGATCGATAGAGTTGACGACCTCCCCACAACCGATGGCACCCTGATCATCGGATCTCTTGTGCAGATAGGAGAATATCTTCTTGCCGAGTTCATAGCTCCTCTTCTTGAGAGATGCACTCTCCTCATCCACGGAAGCCTGATCACTCAAGTCTACGAATTCCTGGAGAAGCAGGACGAAGTTATCATCGCGGTTTATCAGGATCTCATCACTCTCCCGCAACTGATTACCGATAAACTGCATCAGTGCTATATGATCGAGATCATCATTGGTCTCAGGAATATCGATGATCATGACAAGATACAGCCCCTCTAGGTCCATCCATTGAAAATAGTCCTTTCTTTCAGCGATAGCCTCTTTGGGGATCCTACCAGAGATCAGACGGTAGAGAAACCGTTCTCTCAGGAGAGGGAAACTCTCATCAAGTTTCTTCTGAAGCTCCTTCTGGTTTTCTTTTTCATCATGTTGTTCGTCAAGACGCTCCCTCATGGAGGTCAGGACCTTCGAGAGTTCATCAGCAGTGATCGGCTTCAGAAGAAATTCACTGATCTGGTATTTCAAGGCCTCCTGAGCATATTCGAAGTCATCATACCCCGAAAGGAGCATGACCATGATCTCGGGAAATTCCTCAGAGATCTTCTTCGAGAGCTGTAGACCATCGACTTTGGGCATCTTGATATCGGAGATCACGATGTCTACCGGATTCTTTCTGATATATTCGATAGCCTGTAACCCGTTCTCAAGTTTTGCTACCAACTCGAACCCGAGTTCATCCCACGATATGACAGACGAGATTCCCTCCCGTATGATCGATTCATCATCAACGAACAATAGTTTATACACAATCTATCCTCTAACAGTATCTATGATGATACTCTATTTTTATCAATATATATAGAAACAGGGTCAAGACTATACTAGCACAGCCTTTGGACTGGGGAAACATCTTATTGGAGCTCTCTGTAATATAATCAAAACAGACCCGGCAAAAAACCGGGTCTGAAAGAAGAGAGGAGTTTTGAAAATGGATTATTTATATAGAGGTCCTAGAGCATCACATGCTCTGAAGTCTGAACCTTCTTTATTCATTCCGAAAGCATTCCAGTAACTTGGTCTAAAGACATCGTCCTTATCCACATTATGCATGCAGACAGGGATTCTTAGCATCGAACAGAGAGTTATCAGATCTGCTCCAATATGGCCATAACTGATAGCACCATGATTGGCACCCCAGTTCGCCATCACTTCATAGACGTCTTTGAAAGGACCCTCTTTACCATCAACTCTTGGCACGAACCAGGTAGTCGGCCAGGTAGGATTGGTTCTTGCATCGAGAACTTCATGAACCTCTTCAGGGATATCGACCGTCCAGCCTTCCGCGATCTGGATCACCGGGCCTAATCCCTTCACCATATTCACTCGGGTCATGGTCACAGGCATACCACCCTTACTCAAGAAGTCAGATGAGTAACCACCACCTTTGAAGTATCCACCATCTCCGACACAGAACTCAGTCGCATCCAAGGTCTTCTCGACATCTTCTGTTGTGATATCCCAGAAGGGTTTCATCACAGGTTTTCCAGCAGCGTCTTTCATCTCACCGGCAGCATCCAAGGTAGTAGACCCTGAATTGATCAGGTGGATGAATCCATTCTCCGCAAGTCCTTCAGGTTTCCATGAAGTCACTCGTTCGATCGCATCAGGACTCCAGTAAGTCCTTACATCTGAGAATATCTGAGATCTATTGGTAAGAAGGTGACCGAATAACATCGCAACACCATTCAAAGAATCATTCTCTGTGGCGAAGACAAAGGCCTCTCTGATACCATTCCAGTCAAAGGAGGTATTAAGGAAGGTCTCCATGAAGTCTCCATTTGGCCAGTGATCAGTCCAAGATCGTTGTCCCTGAAATCCACCTACGATAGCATTTCGGCCTTGAGACTCTTCATAGAATCCTGCCTCTGCGAGTCTAGGGTTACCGACCATCAGGTCTCTACCGATCATGAACATCTTGATGACATAATCCCAATCAGCAGCCCGTTGTTCTGCAGATCTTCTAGCTGAAGGTTCATTGGCCGTATCTTCCTGTTCTACACAGTTCTGCTTGACCCATTCTTTTGCCAGTTCGAACTCATCTTTGTCATAGATCTCTTCTTCCACTCTACGAGCGATCTCACTCATATCAATGACCTCTGTTCTCATGCCAAGATATTCCTGAAAGAAATCCTGATCTACGATAGAACCTGCGATACCCATCGAACAGCCGCCGAGGGATAGGTAGGACTTACCTTTCATCTGTGCTACAGCAAGACCTGATTTTGCAAATCTGAGGATCTTCGTTTTCACATCATCGGTGATCGTGGTATCTCCTGAGTCCTGTACATCTCTACCATAGATACCAAAAGCTGGTAGACCTTTCTGTGTATGTGCGGCAAGGACTGCTGCAAGATATACCGCACCAGGTCTCTCAGTACCATTGAAACCCCAGACAGCTTTGACGGTCTTAGGATCCTGATCCATAGTCTCTGAACCATAACACCAACAGGGAGTCACCGTCAGTGTCACGGCTACCTGTTCTCTCTCGAACTTGTCCTGACAAGCTGCAGCCTCTGCCACACCACCGATACAACTGTCTGCGATAACACATTCGACAGGGTGTCCTGATGGATGGGTAAGATTCTCAGAGATGAGTTTTGCGGCACTCTTTGCCATATTCATCGTCTGCTCTTCTAAGGTCTCTCTAACCCCACCTCGTCCATCGATAGTAGGTCTGATACCTATCTTCGGTAGACTTCCTTTCAGTCTGTATACTGGTTCTGTCATCTTCATATTTTTTACATTTGCCACTGGCGGCCTCCTGGTTCTCATGGTATAATCATGTAATCGATTACATGTAATCGATTACATTATCACATGGTTTTTTCTAGAACGCAAGTAAAAAATAATCAGAGGAGAATCAATATGTTAAAAGGGATACCTTCGATCATCTCACCGGAGCTGCTGAAGATCTTGATGGAGATGGGACACGGAGATGAGATCGTCATCGGAGACGGAAACTTCCCCTCAGCTAACTATTCACAGAAGCTCGTAAGACTTGATGGGCATGGGGTCCCAGAGATCCTTGATGCGATCCTCTCCCTCATGCCTCTCGATCAGTATAGTGAGAACCAGGCATGGTTGATGGAAGTCGTTCCGGGAGACCCCTGTGGAAGACCTGAGATCTGGGATAGATATGATGCAGTCACAAGAAAGCACGAGAAGGATTTCACTGATTTTGGATCTATAGAGCGATTCGCATTCTATGAACGGGCAAAACAGGCCTATGCAATCGTAGCTAGTGGAGAAGAGGCAATCTATGCCAATATAATCCTGAAGAAAGGTGTCGTATTCAAATAATGGGAAGACAGGGGCGCGGTGCAACCGTAAAAGATGTAGCGAAGAAAGCAGGAGTCTCAACAGCAACGGTTTCCCGTGTCATCAACAAGGATCCTAAGGTCCAGAAGAAAACACGTGACTCAGTCCTAGTCGCTATGAAAGAGATCGGGTATCGTGTGAACCCTATCGCGCGTTCCCTACGGGCACAGAAGACCCATACGATCGGGATCGTCGCCCCGGAGTTCCAGAATGATTTCTTCACTGCAGTAGCCGAGGGTATCGAAGAGGTCTTGAGGGCTAAAGGTTATACCACCTTCATCCTCAATTCAAGAGAGGATATTGAAGAGGAGAAAGCTAGATTAGAGCTCTTGATCGAGAAACAGGTGGATGGAGCGATCATCATCCCAGCCTCTGACCGAGGAGAGCACTTCTCCATCCTTGATGAACATAAGATCCCGTTCGTTCTTGTAGACCGTATGATCGAGGGGATGAGCTCAGATTGTGTCCTGACCGATAACTATCATGGGGCCTATGAGGCGGTAACGAGTTGCATCGAGGATGGTGCAAAGAAGATCGCCGTCATAGCTGGCGACCAGAGTCTCACCTCTGCAAAAGAGCGCTTCAAAGGTTACTCACAGGCTTTATCTGATCATCAGATACCACTTGAAGAGGATATTATCCAATTTGGTGATATGCATATCCAATCAGGCTATCATGCGATGGCCCATATCATGGAGTCTTCCAAGGATGTCTCTTATGTGTTCATCGTCAATCTATTCATGCGAATCGGTGCGGAGAAGTATCTAGCTGAACATCCTGAAGGTAGCAGGATCAAGATCGCTGCATTCGACCTAGCAGCCATATCCCCCCTATTCACACACTCATTCGTAACAGTCAAACAACCGTTAGGGCAGATAGGGACCACTGCAGCAGATCTCCTATTACAGAGGATCGATCATGAAGATATCACCTTCCCTCAGATCTTTCGTCTTTCTCCAGAACTTATCTGATCCCTATAACTGGTAGTTTGACTCATAGTCCTCGAAGCTCATCTCAATATCCCATGAATCTAAACCAGGGAACCACATATGGACATAATAATCTCCCTCATCATCGATCGCGATAAGATAGAAATATTCATAAGAGAGATCTTCTATCTCTGTGAGCAAATCAATCTCTTGAGGATCGATGATCTGGCTCATACCCTCATGCATCAATGAGGAGAGAAGATTCTCCCCTAGTATCCCGGAATCTAACATATCGCCATCTGTGAGATAGAGACCTTCAAAGGTGTACCCAGTATGATTGGTCACCGTGATACTCTCATCAGTCAGGATCTTATCCTCACTATCCCAGTAGTATTCAATATCATCCATGGTCAGCTCGATATCCCAAGGATCAAGATCAGGGAACCATTCTCTTATATACATATCACCATCGATATCGATTGCCAGTATGATCAACTCACCGAGAACTCCATCAATCTGGTCTTGGATATAGTGATACTCATAGGGGTCGATGGTGATCCAACTGTTCTCAGGGAGGATCCCTGCTCCAAGTAAATCTTCACCCCAATCATCTAGAGCTACCATCTTCTCATCGAGTATATAGAGATAACTGATCTCATAACCGGTAAAGTTCGTCACATAGAAGACCTCATCACTATTGGTACTATAGTAGTCTCCTGAGATATATTGAGGTACAAAGGCATCACTCCCGGTTATGTAGCGAGCCCAATACAGTTCATCAACGATCTCCTCTATCGGGATGATGAAATCCATAGCCCTTGCCTCGGTGTAGTAGGCCACTACGATACCGATCGCTTCAAGATACTCATTGATCACAGGACCACCGCTGTTACCACTATCGAAATTTATCGATACATCATAGAAGTTCTGACCATACCCCATGAAATCTGGTTGGTAGGCATTGATCGTCCCCTCTGTTATCTTCAGATTCCCGGTGACCGGATAACCTGCCGCCCAGATGTCATCAAGAAGATCGATATCCGTCCCAAAATCGATATACTGCTCATGAAAGGCCCCCTCTATCTGAATGACAGCCCAATCTCTCTCATAGTTCCATACAATCGGTACAGCATCGAAAGACTCACCGTAGTTAGTCTGGACCTCCAATGTGTAGCCATCACGGAAGTGATCCTCGATCACATGAAAATTGGTACAGATAAGCCCATTCTCAGCAATGAAGAAACCTGATCCATAAGAGAAGACCTCTCCAGCAGAGTCTATACTGTCAATACGGACAGTAGCATCGACTAAAAGATCCCTAACCTCATTGTTGGCTGCAACCATATTGGAAGCTGCTAGGATAAAGAAGAGAAGGAACAGAGTGCAGCGTAGTCTTTTACCCCACATTCTTGAGAACTCTCTCTGTTTCATACACCCCTCCAGCATCTAGTGTGTTATCAGTTTGGCACATTTTGTTTCCCAAAGAAATAGATGGGTGGATAATTACTTCGATTGTTGCAAACAGAGGAGTCATGAGCTATCTATCTCAGGTACAACCTATCGCGAGTTGGGGTCAGGATTAATTGTAAAAAACCAATAGAGCTGGGATTGCACAGAGTAAAACACTAGTTAATTGAGCATTCCAACCTACTCTTCCAGAGCAGTGCCCTAAAACTCATATCAACCACAGGAAGATGACAACTCAACACATTGTAACTACGTAGCTACAATCTATGTTATAATTATATCACAGTGTAGCAATAATCATGTAACACTCTCAGCTTAGCTTGAATAAAGAACTGGGGGGCCCAAATGAAAAAAGTCTTTTCGCTAATTTCTTTGTTAGTAGTAATCTCTCTTCTTTTTTCCGGATGTGATATCCTCTTCAGTGGTGATGGGGATGGTGGCTATTTACCATGGGTAAGGACAGCTGATAACCTCCTATTCACTGAAATGTGTGTATATTCTAGCTCTTCAGGTGGAAAAACAGCAGTATATCTGGGATATGCCGCACCAAACATATTGGGCGCGACAAGTTATACACTAGAATGCTCCCTAGATGGAACTACTGATTGGCAGAATTATCTCAATGATGGTGAACCGGTCACGATATCTGGAGAGTCCACCCTTCTGAGTGTCTATACGAACACAGATTATAAGTACCGGTTTCATATTACAGGGGGTACCTACGATGGGCAGAAATCGAATATCGAAGACTCTACCGTAACCACTATTCATACCTATTTTAATAGTTGGGGTCTTGATGAAACAATAGATAATACAGGAGTCTCAGCTCCAAATGTCGGATATGGCCTTTCTGCTGACTTCTCAGTCCAATCCATCCCCGCAGGGACCCCAATTGATACGAGTGTCCTTACCTATCAATGGTATCGTGTGAATCCCGCTGACATGGAAGACAGGACCCTCATCGAAGGGGCGACTTCTACGACCTATACAACAACCTCAGCTGATAAGGGTTATCTGTTGATAATCGAAGCAAAGGGAGATGAGACTACTATAGGTGGAATCTGTAGGCAGATCTCAAGTAACATTGTCAATTGACCCTAAAGATCATGAACCCTGATCAGGATAAGATCCTCGAACTCGTTTTGCCTAGGATCTCATCGGTACACAGAGAGATCCTGTTCCTCTAGGAGTTTGAAGATGGAGTTGGCCTACTCTAACCATCATTTCTGCTTTGATAAGAGTTCAGCAAGTTCAACGAGTTGTATGAACTGAGCTCTATACCCATTCTCATCAACACCTTTAGACTCTTTTGCACGAGTGAGCACATGTTGCCAGGAGGAGTCCCCCTGATAGGGACTATCTCGAAGTAACATACCGAACTCAACAACAGCACTGGCAAAGGTGAAATCTTCATCGGTCTTTCCCGGTTCATGGAAAAGAGATTCTTCATTCATCAGGACGCTCATGAGTTGGCTCGATTCTTTGCCCTCTTCAGGTCTCTTATAACGGATCTTCAAAGATAGCAGATCATCTGAAGGAATGACGGTACTTTCCTGAAATACTAAAGGATCAGAGGAGGAGGACTCTTCCTCTTGTGACGAGGTTAGTACCAGTTCATAGAAGGCCGTCACAGTCTGTCCTGAACCCATCTCACCGGCATCTTTCCCATCATCATTGAAATCCTCCCGATTCAGTACCCGATTCTCATATCCGATCAGACGGTAGGATCCAACGATAGTAGGATTGAATTCGATCTGGATCTTCACATCCTTTGCAACAGCAAACAGATTTCCCCAGATTTCCTTACCGAGGACCTTCTTAGCCTCAAGAAGATTATCGATATAGGCATAATTACCATTACCGATATTTGACAAAGCCTCCATACGAGAGTCCTTATAGTTCCCCATCCCAAGACCTAAGATAGTGAGATAGATATTCTGTTCCCTTTTCTCCTCGATGAGCCGTTCTAGCTCTCCCGTAGAACTGACCCCAACGTTGAAATCACCATCAGTACAAAGAATGACTCGATTGTTCCCGCTAGGGATATAGTTCTCTCTAGCTATCTGGTAGGCAAGTTCTATTCCCGCTCCACCTGCAGTCGAACCACCTGCCTGAAGGTCAGTGAACGCAGCAAGGATCGTCTTCTGTCTCTCTCCGGAGGTCCTTTCCAGGATCACTCCAGCAGACCCTGCATAGGCAACTATGGAGATCGAATCCTGCGGTCTAAGTTGCTCTACTAGGATCTGCATACTCTTCTGCAGTAAGGGTAGTTTGTTATCACTATGCATAGAGCCTGAAGTATCGATCAGGAACACTAGATTGGAAGCAGGAAGCTCTTCGGTCATGATCTCTTCTGCTTTCAGGGCGATCCTGAGTATTCGATGTTCCGGGGCCCAAGGGGCCGGCTCCATATCGAGTTGGTAACCAATGGGATGTTCTCCTGAGGGCTGTGCATACTTATAAGGGAAGTATTGAAGGAACTCTTCGATACGTACGGCATCCTTTGGTGGCAACTCACTACTTTGTGTGAGAAATCTTCTGACATTGGTATAGCTTGCAGTATCGGAATCTATGGAAAAGGTTGAGACAGGATCATCTGCTACACTACGAAAAGGATTATCGGTGATTCGATCATATTCTTCTGTATTCTTATCAGAAGGTGAAAAGGATTGGGTATTCACCCCGGTATCCATTGCGATACTTGCCATAGCCTTGGATGCCATCACGGGCCTCACGAGAGCCTCTACACTTGGGCTAAGTAATTCTGTATTTTCTTGAACTATAGACTCTTCACCCGTTGCACATCCAAATAAAAGACCTATCATAACCATGAATATCATGGTTCTCATATATAGCGATCTGTGTCTCATTGCGTGTCCTCCATACACTAGAAAGAACCAATGGATGAGAAAATCGTTTCATATCATGTGAAAAAAGGAGAGGAATCTATATCCTCTCCTTCTCTAGTTCATTCAACTATTTGATCTCCCACTTACAACGAACAGGGGATATGATCACTTCCTCTTTCTTCAATGCTTTGAAGACCTTATCGACCTCTTTTCTCTCAAGTCCAGACATCTTCTCGACCTCTCCAGCACTAACCGGACGGCCTGCACTTCCCATGACTTCCAAAACCTTATCTCTTGCTTCCATATTTTACTCCTGTGCTTAATCTATACATATTGTAATTATCACAGTTTTATAATAATTACAATATGTATGATAAGAAAACTTTAGGGCCTTGTTAGGACCCAACGCACCTTAGCAAGAAGTGCATCAGTACTAAAGGGTTTCTGAATAAAATTAAAGTCATCATCCATCTGCATATGTTTTGAGATCTCAGTATCAGTATAGCCGGACATGAAGAGACCCTTTGTCTTAGGCCTTTGCTTTCTGATCTTTCCTAACAGGGTCAATCCATCATATTGAGGCATGATGATATCAGAGAGGACTAGATCGATACTAGAAGGCGATTCAAGTACCGCCGCAAGTCCTTTCTTGGGAGTATCACAGGTTATCACGGTATATCCATGATTTCTCAGGGTAGTTGATACGAGTTGAAGGACTTGAGTATTATCTTCTACGACTACGATAGTCTCACTTCCGTTTGCAGCTTTCCCAATACTTTTGGTATGTTTCTTAGTGGGAACCTGCCTACCCCCCACCAGACCGAAAGAGATGATGAATTCACTTCCTTGATTGAGGGTCGAAGAGACTTCGATAGTTCCATTATGTTGTTTTACTATCCCAAAGACCGTAGAGAGTCCTAATCCTGTACCACTTCCTTGAGGTTTCGTCGTATAGAAGGGTTCGAAGAGATGTTCAAGGGTATCAGAGGCCATACCGGCTCCTGTATCTTTGAAAAGCAATACCGCATGCTCTCCAATATCCAAACTCTCCACACGTGTTGTGATGGTCAATTCTCCACCTTTCACCATGGCATCACGGGCATTCACTGCAAGATTCATGATGATCTGTTCTAGTTGTCCTTTATCAGCCTCTATGAGGAGTTCTCTTTCATCCAGTTCAAAAGAGATGAGGACCTGTTCTCCTATCAAGCGTACAAGCATCGGCTGAAAGTCAGAGATGACCTTATTCATGTCTAGGACTTCTAATTTGAGCATCTGCTTTCGTCCAAAAGCAAGTATCTGTTTCGTAAGCTCTGCAGCCTTCTCTCCCGCATCCTTGATCTGCCTGAAGCTCTCCTGAATACTCTTGTCGGCTGTCTCATTCATCATCCCAATATCTGCAAAGCCTATGATCGGAACAAGTAGATTATTGAAGTCATGAGCAATACCACCAGCAAGTTTTCCCAGTGAATCGATCCTCTGGCTCAAGGCAAACTGTTCAGCAAGGATCCTGTTCTCTTCTTCGAGTTTTTTCTGTTCGGTAATATCACGTTTGATCGATATATAGTGAGAGATCTCATCAAATTCATCTTTCACAGGGGTGATAGTCATATACTCATGGTATAAAGAACCATCTTTCCTCCTGTTCACGAGTTCTCCACTCCAGACTAGACCGGCATGTACAGTCCTATCAATGGCTTCATAGAAATCTTCATCTTTGTGATCAGAGCGAATGAGATTCTTGAAAGAATTACCAATGACCTCAGACTCTTCATAGCCGATCAGTTCAAGGAGGGCTTTGTTCACCCATTCGATCTCACCGGAGATCTTTTGAATGACTATCCCTTCGACCGCCGATGAGAGAGCACTACTTTGTAGGAACAGGGTCTGATCGCTTCGTTTCTGCTCAGTAATATCATCACCAATAGAGGCAAAGCCGACGACCTCGCCCTGAGTATTCCTCAAAAGAGTGTTATTGAGGACCATATATCTCTCTACACCCTCTTTCGTCTTGATCCTCACCTCATTGTGAGTGGGGATATCTCCGGCTTTCAAATGTCTGAGAAAACCTCTCTTCAAACTATCCCCATAATAGGGAAGCAGGAGTTCGAATATGTTTGCTCCAAGGGTCTCTTTCTGTTCATACCCTAGCAACTCGAGAAGGTGATCATTACAGTAGGTTAGATTCCCCCTGATATCGACGGTCATTGCCGCTAGCTTGATATTCTCCAAGAGTTCCAGGTACTGCCTAAGATTAAGGGCAGATAACGCATGATTCTTCTGAGCTAGCCCAATAACAAAGGAGACGATCAAGGTGGTAAAGATCAGGAATAGCAGAAGGGCCCGAACACTTTCCTGATTCTTCTTCTCAAAAGCCTCTGTTGGAGCTAACACCACTGACATTGTATTGAACTCATTGAGAGAGATCTTTTCTATCTTCTGATAAGGGATCCCAGCTCTATTCCAATCCCCAGTCTCAAGCAGAAGAGCCTCATTCTTCAATAATTGAATCTGGAACAGATCATCATATTCATCAAAGGAGTTATGCATGACATCATACATATCAATCCGTCCGATGATGAATCCCTCTAACTGGGTTCCATCATACACTGGAGATACGACAGAAACTATCTGAGAAGCTGTTAATTCCTGTTCATGAGCTTTCTGCCATTCCTGATTGGGAAATGACGTGAGGACTTTCATTTTCTCATCTAATAGTTCGATCGTTCGTATTCCTGTATAAGTCTCCTGATATCTCTTGGCCTTCTCCCGCCAGGCCCTCTGATCTATACTATCCGAATGGATGGTTGTAAGGGCTAGGCGGTCAAGAGCCTGTGAGAGTCCTTGAAAGCTTATCTCAGTATTTCTTGCTATGATAAGTGCTGCTGATTGAGTCTCATATCGTAATTGGTCAAATTTCTCCTCTTTCTCCCCCTGCCAACTGATAAAGGTATAGGAGAGGAGAACTCCAATGACAAGTACCAGAAAGAGCTTTGTATTGATGAAAGTACCAATGGGGCTCACAAGCTTCTTGAGACTTCTCAATCTAGGCCTCCCTGGTGTGCAGTATTCCAGATGGTTTCTAAACTCTGATATCCTAACATACCAAGCTCTGCTAAGTACTCTTCCCAGTCCCCCTCGATATCCAACTCTCCGGTGATGAATCTGATCGAAGCATTGTTCGCATAGGCATCTATTGATTCATCAATCTTACTGATGGTATCCAGTTCAAGTGGAGATAACTCCAAAATAGGATCAATCGGTAGAGTCTCTTCGTTCATCTCAGAGCGTTCAAGAAAGCTCACAATATCTGCTGGCTTCTTGAGATCTTCAAGCTCTTCATTCTCACAAAGATTGAATATCTGATCTAATCCATACTCAATATAGATCGACCTCTCTCCTTCAGGATTCATGAAACTCTGCATCTCGGGAAGATACCTTGGGCCATCTTCAGTAAACTCAAAAGTCTCTCCTTCGATTCCCCAAGTTGTAAGAGTCTGCCCCTCCTCAGAATAGACCGCCCAATCAATAAAACTGATCAGCTCGTCTAGGTAGGGTTTCTCCAACACCTTTGAAGAGATCACAAGTCCCTTTCTAAATCTATTGACCGGAGGAAGTGTCTTCAAACCGACCGTACTTTCTAAAACGGGAAGGACACTCCATTGAGCACCTTGATACCCATTCTCTACTAATTTCGTATTCCAAGAATCAAATCCTGAGGATATCCAGGTAGGAGTAAAGAAGATACTATTATCGGTAAGCTTCTCAATGAAGGATTCTACTGTCTGATTGATTTCATCTAGTGCAAAGAGATCAGCTTCATAACACCTATGAAGGAATCTATACATCTCCCGATAAGCCTCTGTAGCAGGTGCATACTCCCATCTTTTCGTCTGTTCATTGAAAGACCTATTCCCTGACCACCCCGAGGTTATACCGTAACCAGCACCCATCATGGAATACAGATGAGCACCACCCCAGCAAGCCGATAGGGGAGTTGAATCGGGATACTGTTCATACAAGATTACTAGATCTGAGAACAGTTCTTCGTAGGTTTGAGGAATACCAAGACCTGCTGCTGTGAAGAGGTCTTCTCTATAGATCCACTGCTGTACCTGTATAGCCCTCTGGTAACCGGGTAGCACATAATACTTACCATCTTCTTGCTTCAAGGACTCGATCTCTTCCTCTAAGGAGTGTTCAGCTATATAGGATTGAAAGAATGGCATATCCTCTACATAATCACTAATGGGGAGAACCAAGCCCTTGTTCGCATATTCGGCGATCTCTTCAGGAAAGACTTTCAGGATGATGTCAGGTGGGGAATCGGATTCTAAAGCTTTCACGACATACCATCGGTAATCACTATCATCACCAATAGTCACATCAAAGAGAACCCCTCTTCTCTTCTCATATTCATCCCATATCGGCCATTGCTCTGAATAGGGACTTTCTGACCGGCTATTGAATAGAAGCGAGAAGTCAAAGGACTTTTCTTCGATCTCACTCTTTGAACAACCGGTAAAACAGAGGATTATACTGATCATGAGAAACAATAGGCCTTTTTTCATCTTCCCACCTTCTGATCATACTTACTACTATGTTCAGTCTACCATAAGTATAACGAGAAAACAGTAATTCAGTCTATTATAATGCCCAATACACCACATCAATAGAGAGATTTATCCTCTTCAAGAATTAATGAACTCTGTGTAGTACTCCCTCCTTTACTATCAAAGGCCTCTTCCAAGACTACCTGAGAGTAATGCTGCATAACCTGTGCAACGATCTCGAGCATTGGATCGACCTCTATCGATAAGTTCAATACCAGTATGCTTAGTCTCAGCATTCCTGGTTAGCATCGTTCAGGGCCCTAGTCTGATCTATACCATGACAAGAGGTGTTCTATTCGGGAAGAGGTATGGTATAGTCGCAGCAATGGAAATAGCAACTGGGCTTCTTCTCCATAAGAGTCTAACAGCTTTGGGAGTGGCTCTAATCATACAGGCTGTTCCAGGACTATTCTCCATGACTACCTATCTTGGGGGATTCTATCTTATCTACCTAGAGATACAGACTTTCAAAAGCAGAGAAATGCTTGAACTAGGAGAGACGATCTCACAGAGTTCATATTGAACGTGTTTTCGTCAGGGTCTCATATCAAACACCCTCAATCCGAAGAAAGTCATCTTCTTCCTAGCTTTCCCCCCTCAGTTCATCATACACAATGAGATACCACAGAGTTTTCCACACTTTCTGTTTGGTCTCAGCTTTACCGGGCTCACTGCTGTAATCTATATATGAGTAGGAGTGTTTGCAGGAGGTATCGGAAGCTATTTGAGAGAGCACCACAAGATCATGGATATGATAGCCGGTACTACGATCTTCATATTTGGGGTGATGGTCATCCTTCATGAGTCCTCTTAAACAGATCTACTCGTCCTACGAGTTGTTTCATATGAAAAGTACACCATAGAGTAAAGGCATGACCTGCTTATAGGCTCATGATCACAGATCTGATCAGGGAGTAGGCAAGGATCCACATGATAAGAGCGATCATGATATCAAGGATCTTCCAAGCTAGCGGGTTCTTGAATAGCGGGGACAGGACCTTCCCCCCGAAGCTCAATGCGAAGAACCAGATGAATGATGCGGTGATCGCCCCCAAACCAAAATAGATACTCTCATCTCTTGCATACCCGCTACTGATACTACCGATCAAGAGCATAGTATCAAGATAGACATGAGGGTTGAGTAGAGATACTGCCAAGGTGAATAATACTGCAGCTTTCAGATCAGAAGGTCCCTGCTGTTCTTCATTCATACTCTCTGCAGTGAAACTGGCCTTAAAACTCCTTATCCCATACCAGATAAGAAAGGTAGCACCTCCAATAGAGGCTATCCAGGTCAGAGATTCATGAGATGAGAAGAAAGCACCTGCTCCAAGTACACCTGTGGCTATCAGGATGGCATCGATGATACTGCAGATCAGTGGGATGATGAAATAGAATCTCTTTCTCACCCCTTGTGATAATACAAAGGCATTCTGAGCCCCTATCGCCATGATCAATGATCCCCCTAAGGCCAAGCCCTTCCCATATATCATCAACATTCGTTATCCCCTCATTCAAATCTTTGTATAGGAATATAGTGTATATATGTTAATTAGTATAATTAATTATATACATACTATATAAGTTATCCTAATATTAGATCATGTTAGATTATAAGTTACTAGAGGCACTAGTCATGGTAGTAGAGCAGGGAGGATTCGAAAAGGCAGCACAGCGGTTATTCATCACACAGTCTGCCGTATCACAGAGGATAAGATCTCTAGAGGAGCAGATCGGGAAGATTGTCATCACGCGGGCAAATCCTCCAATACCGACTGTTGCAGGATATGAACTGATCAAGCATTGCCATCAGGTCGGTAGACTCGAAGCTGAACTTGAGAACACCTTTGACGAACAAGATGAGGAAACCTTCTCTACCCTCTCTATCGGGACGAATGCAGATAGCCTTGCCCTCTGGTTATTGCCGAGTCTGCAAGATTTCTATTCAGAGCATAAGATAGTGATCGATTTCAGCGTCGATGATCAGGATGAGACACGGACCCTCTTACAGAACGGGATCGTGGCAGGATGTATCACTTCGAATGACAAACCCTTAAAAGGTTGTAGTATGACCCATCTCGGAAAGATGGATTATCATCTTGTCTGCACTCCTGCATTCAAGGAGAGATGGTTCAAGAAGGGGCTGACTATCGAATCGATTCAAGAAGCCCCTGCAGTCATCTTCAATAGTAGAGACACCTTACAGCGGCAGTATCTACTTGATCACTATCAGATGAATTTCTCAGCTATTCCTACCCACCAGATCCCCTCTACAGAGAAGTTCCTGGAGCTGATCTCCATGGGCTCAGCCTACGGTATGGTGCCGTTTCTTCAATACAGGCAGAAGCTGAAAACTCATGAATTAGTAGAGCTATCTGAAGTACCTAAAGGGGTAGACCTGTTCTGGCATTGCTGGAATATCCCTTCAAGGCAGCTATCCCTATTCTCAGAGGCCGTGATCTCAGGGGCTAAGGAATACCTGCATTAGGTCTCCTCAATGATGCTATCTGGTCTCCTATCAAGAAGAATGATCAGAGAAGCTACTCCTAGGAATAAGAGTATCAAACCGACTAACCAGAGGAGAAACAGAAAGCCCAGACTTCTAAGATCTAGGAAGAAGTAACGAGCCTGTTTTCTGATAAGACCTTCGAGAACCCCAAAGACACAGTAGATTGCAGGATAGGGAATGGTAAAGAGGATATCCTTGAACACCAACTCCTCTCGCCTCTCTGAAAGATAGAACCAGAGGAGATAGAGGATGGTAGTTGAACCATGGTTGATATTACTGACAAGGACCGTCACCCCCGTCCCCTCGATCCAAGGACGGAGAAACAGTTGGAATATGATAGCGGTAATAGTAATGGCTACAGCGACTGCTAGCTCGACTCTTCTCGAAAAACGCCTGCCGCTCAAAGCTGCTATAACGAGGACTAGTACAGCAACATTTGACTGAATGGTAAAATACCCAAAGAGGTTCAGAACATGAAGTATACTCTCAGCTTCAATGACCCGGTAACTGATAGCAGGTATAGAAGTAGCGAGTATGCCTATTGAAACTATATAAAAGAATATCTTCCGCATGATGAACTCAATTATAGAGTATCGTAGAGGATTTTCAAGCTGATCAGGTATTATTGCTAAAGAATCAGACTGATCGTGTTATAGACACATAAAATCATGATCACAATCAGTACGATCATAAAAAGCTTATCAACAGCCCGATTCGTCATCTTGTGAGAGAGAACCGATCCGGTGAGCCCACCAGTGATCCCACCAACGATCATGATGATCAATACGACAGGCTCGAACTCTGGCAGATTACCAGAAAGTGTGGTGAACAAAAGATTCGCGATCTGAGAGAAGAATATGATGAAGATCGAGTTGAGTGCAGCAGTCTTTGAGTCCATCGCAAAGAAGAAGTAGAGAACTGCGAGATTGATAGGTCCTCCACCGATGCCAAGAAAAGAGGCAAAGCTACCTAGGATCAGACCGATGAAGACACTGAAGATCAGGCTCGTATGGTGCTGTGGAGTAATCTTCTCCTTATTAATATAAAAGAGGAGTACCCAAAGGGTAATGACAAACAGGATACTAGCCTGAGCAACTCCGATGACCTTATCATTCCCGAATCCGGTTCTCACTATATCAAAGAGAGATTTCCCGGCTAATCCACCAAGAATCCCACCGACTGCCATCATTGAGGTATTCTTCACATTAATATTGACTGGACTCTTCCGTGAACGAATCAGTGATACTGTGGCCATGGAGAGAACGGTGGTACTCGAAAGGAAACTGACTGAAGCAACACCAAGACCACTGACAAGGTCCATGACCGGTTTGATGATGACTCCACCACCGATCCCACTGATGGCCCCGATGACTGAGGCGCCAAAACCAATTATAAAAAATACTATATACATATTATATTACTCCCCATCAGCATATTGTATGAATGTGATACTTCGTTGTCTATTTGTCAGGATTATATATAATTACCATAAGAATGAAAAGTCTATGGGACTTAAGTGGGGACTCCTTCAAATTCAGATCCTCTCCTTGTATAAATCTTCTATGCCCGGTAGAGTTGTCACATGAAGATACGAAGATGTACGCCGGAGGATACGGAACTAGTCGCAAAGTTGGGAAGGGAGACCTATTACCATACCTATAAACACCTGAACACCCCTTCTATCATGCAGGCATATCTCGATGAGGCCTTCCCCCATGAGAAGATACGCTCAGAGCTCGAAGATCAGAACTCCCATACCTTCCTTCTCACTATCGAAGAAGAGGTCGCCGCCTTCTCTAAGGTCAATATTCTCGACTCACAGACCGACCTTCAGGAAAAGGAGGGGATGGAGTTACAAAGAATATATGTCCTTGAGAAGTATAAAAGAAGAGGTCTCGGAAAAACGCTTATTGAGCATTCAATAGCGCTTGGTAGAGAACTTGGTTGCTCATATATATGGCTTAGTGTATGGAAGAAGAACCCTTCTGCGGTTTCCTTCTATGAAAAGATGGGTTTTCACCAGGCAGGGACTCGTATCTTCAAGATGGGAGAGGAACTTCAATCTGACTATCTACTCAGAAGAGAGATCAGCTAAACTCTACCAATCGATAGGAAAATAGTCCTTGAGGAACTGACCACACCAATGCTTTCCAGTATTGATACCATCGAAGAAGGGATCACAGACTCTTGCAGCACCATCTACGATATCGAGGGGTGGCTGAAAGTCGTGTACATCCTCTTTGAACTTCGAAAGCTGTGCCGGGTCCTCATCTGTGACCCACCCTGTATCTACGGCATTCATAAAGATCCCATGATCGGCAAGTTCATCTGCAGAGGTATGAGTCAACATGTTCAGTGCAGCCTTCGCCATATTGGTATGGGGATGTCGCGCCCCCTTCTTGAACCTGAAGAACTTACCTTCCATAGCAGATACATTGACGATATGCTTCTGTCCTGTGTTCTCTCTTTTCATCATTGGAACGAGTTTATTACAAAGAACGAAGGGAGCGATAGAGTTGATGAGTTGTAGTTCTAGCATCTCTGCGGTCTGGATCTCACCGATCTTGAGCCGCCAGCTGTTGGTCCTTCTCAGGTCTACCTGTTGTAGATCCACATCGAGTTCACCCTTCGGGAAGACCATATCCACAGACACCTCGTTCGTATCATAGGCATAGGGGATCTGTGAGAGTTTTGCGGACTCTCTGATACCGATCCCGGGAAGTTTTCCATTCCAGGATACCGGCAAGCCAGAACTCACCTCGGCCTTCACCCCAACCGAATCATGTAAGGCTGCAGTACACTGCTGGTGATTACCCAATAGCTTCTGTGCATCAGAGGGAAGATCCCCAAAGAGTCTGCTCTCATTCTCCATAAGGTGAGCATAGAACTCTGGAGGTCTCCTGACCGTCTGTGCCGCATTATTAATCAGAAGATCCAATCGTTCATAGCTGTGTTCGATATAGTTGCAGAAGATCTCTACACTCGGAGTATGCCGTAAGTCGAGTCCATAGATATGGAGTCGGTCACCCCAAAGTGGGTAATCCTTCTCTTTCGCATAACGTAAGGCAGAGTCGATAGGGAATCTCGTGGTTGCAATGACTGTCGCGCCTGACCGGAGCATCAGTAAGGTCGCTTGATAACCGATCTTCAGACGTGAACCGGTGATCAGGGCTACCTGTCCGGTCAGATCTGCAGTCTGGAACCTCTTGCGATAGTTCAGTTCAGCACAGGAGGGACACATCGAATCATAGAAGAAATGCATCTGGCTATATTCAGCTTTACAGACATAACAGTTCCTCGGTGAATTGAGCTTCAACTCAGGGGGAAGGCTTTCTCTACTATCATCTAACTGAAGCTGTTCAGGTGCGGTGAAGACTGAAGCCTCTCTTGCTCTTCTGATCCCAGTTGCAGCTCGTGCCTGTCTTTCAGAGGAAGCTACTTGCTGTTTCTTCTGTTTTAGAGCAGCTTTCTTCCGTTGTTTCAGCTGTCTATGATCAGGTTTTGCCAACTGTCCGGCAGCTTTCATCAACTCAATCTGTTGCTCTTTAGGCAAGGCGATGAAGGCATCACCTGATTCACTGAGCTCTCTTAAGATCGAGATACATCTTTGTATCTCAGATTCTGTATAGTTTGGATTCTCATCGGGACTCATCGATCTATTCCTCTATTGGACGAAACTTCAGCTGTACACCTTTAAGGAATCGTCGTAATACCTGATCCTGACAGTCCCGGTAGTGCTTATGACCGGGTTTTCTAAAGAAGGCACTCAGTTCATGTTTGCTTATCGTTAGATTGGCTAGCGTAAGGATCTCAAGGACCTCCTCTGCTTTCAGATTCAAGGCAATCTTGAGTTTCATGAAGATCTTGTTATTATTGAGCTCTCTATCTGGGACAGGTAGGGGTCCCTCTTTCTTCCCTCTCTTCTCAATGATCAAACCATTGAGAAAGGATGCAAGCTGAGAATCTGTACATTCCTTATAAGAGCTCTCCTCTTCCCTTTTCAACCAATCACAAAGAATCTCTCGGGTAAGGGTATACCCTGATAGGGAGAAAATAGCGATCATCTTCTCATCATTATAGTCAAAGATGAAACGGATCCTTCTCAATACATCATTATTAGTCATCTACTCTCCCTCGCAACCATTCTCTAGCTGCTCACTTTCAGTAACCTCTTTATACATGTGTTCTCCAATAATTGTAAGACCTGATCACTGAAGAATAGGAAGTTATCCTACAAGATAGACTGGAAACTCTGTTGATCAGGAGTCTTCTTGATACTTCCCCAAGTCAATAGTAATAACCTATAATCACCTTATGGTCGTACTTTTCGCATCACTCTCAGCATTAACCTATGGAGCCGCCGATTTTTATGGGGGCTTCGCTACTCGTAAGAACTCAGCAGTCACCGTTGTTGCCTGGTCACAGGCAATAGGTCTCCTCATCGCACTCTTTGCCACTCCACTTTTGGGAGAAGCAACTGTGGTGACACAAGACATCCTATGGGGTATAGCTGCAGGTGTATCAGGTGCAATAGGTGTAGCCTTCCTCTATCATGGTCTTGCAAGTGGGCTAGCCTCTATCATATCTCCAGTAGCAGCACTCACGGGTGCAATACTACCGGTATTCTTCGGAGTTGTCACAGGAGAACAACCTACCCCCTTGAGTTGGATCGGGGTATCCCTGGCAATCCCTGCGATCCTCCTACTCTCTTTGGAGAAAGGGGAACGATCGGCCCACCAGATAAGATCCTTTCAGATGGGCTTCCTCGCGGGAGTCGGCTTCAGTGGCTTTTTCATTCTCATCGCTCAAACAGGTGATAGTTCAGGGATGTGGCCCCTCGTTGCTGCAAGAGCTGTTACCGTACCACTATTCTTGATGACTTTGCTCCTCAGAAAGAGACCGATTCGATTAGTTAAGGGGTCTCGAAGGTATGCTTTTACTGGTGGGATTCTCGATATGGGAGCCAATATATTCTATCTTCTAGCTTCACGTTCCGGACTGATGATCACTGCTGTCGTGATAACAGCCCTCTATCCTGCGCCAACAGTGCTCTTACAGCGTCTTTTCCTGGGAGAGAAACTCACTCCATTAAGGATCGGAGGATTGGTACTCGCAATCACCGGGGCAGCCTTGATCGGGATAGGTGGCTGACCCGCATGCGAAACCACTAAGGAGTCTCATCGCTCACAGACAAAGAATAACCGCCCCTCTCTTGCCTCTTCTAAGGATATATCCTCCCCAACTAGTTGTTCATCCTCATCGTAGATCTCCACCTTAGAGAAGATACTCAAGAGACTCTCTAACACCTGTTCTACTGTAGGTGCGAACTCGAGGATCCGTTCAGAGTATCTCTGATAGGTATCATCGACGAGCTGTTTGAATATGGTAATATTGAAGTGGAACAGGCCACTATGATCTGGATTCTCTTCATCTTCGAGAACATCAAGGATCAGAAGGTCATCCTCACCGAAGGTCTCGATCATCGGAGGAAAGAGGGAGAGCCGAGCAAGCCGTTGGGGGGTGTTCATATCGAAGATACAGACTCCTGCGGGGGCGAGATGGCTCGCAATCAACCTGAAGGTCCTCTCCCATCCGTCAAAAGAGTTCAGATGGTTGATCGAATCGAATAGGCAGAGGATCAGGTCGAAACTCCTATCGATCTTAAAGTAACGCATATCCTGTTCATAGAAGTCTGTTTCAGGAAGTCTCTGTTTCGCAAACTTTAGCATTGCGGGGCTGATATCTACTCCTGAGCTGCAGGTGAACTCATCTTTTACGAGCTCAAGGATCCTTCCCGTGCCACATCCGAGTTCAAGTACGGAATGATGTGCCTTTAGCTTAGACTCTATCATCTTAAGTAGGAAATCCTCACACCATCGGTAATCAGACATAGCCTGATCATAGAATAGTGAATAACTATCATACGTCATCATGAACCTCCTGAGTATACAGTGAAAGACTGTATGATCTTGACAAGATGTATCCTCGATCCCATTGTAGCACTCAGGGATTATAATGATAGAGTTACTAAATGAAAATAGCTCTTATTCGCTATCTCATGTTCTTAGTTAACAATTCTTGACATGTGTATAAACTTATTGTATATTGTGTATACTCAATAGATACAATAAGGAATTCAATATGGAATTATTAAAAGTTCAGGAGCTCAATAAAAGCTATCCATCATTCCACTTGGAGGATGTCTCCTTTTCCCTTGAGAAGGGGTATATCATGGGATTTATCGGAATGAACGGGGCAGGAAAGACGACGACCCTAAAGTCAATCCTCAATATGGTCCATGCCGATTCTGGATATATAGAGATCATGGGAAAGGAGTTCAAGTCACACGAACTCGAACTTAAACAAGATATAGGGGTAATGCTAGGTGATATGGATTTCTATGTGAAGAAGAGGGTGAAGACACTCACTGAAGTAGTCAAGCGATTCTATACCCACTGGGATGATACGATATATGCCACCTACTGCGATCGATTCAATATCGATGAAGAGAAAAGGCTCTGCGAACTCTCCACCGGAATGAGGACCAAATACGCTCTGACTCTAGCCCTATCCCATCAGGCACGACTCTTCATCCTCGATGAACCCACGAGCGGTCTTGACCCCGCCGCAAGAGATGAACTGCTCGAGATCTTTCAACAGTTAGTCGAGGACGGGCAGAAAAGTGTACTTTTCTCTACCCATATCACGAGTGATCTTGAGAAGTATGCAGATTTTATTACCTATATTCATGAGGGAAAGATCATCACTAGCACGACCAAGGATGAGTTCATTGATTCATATGCTATTATCAAAGGGACTCTCCCACAATTAACTGATGAGCTAAAAGAGCTTATGATATCCTATAAGAAGAACGATTTCGGTTTCTCTGGACTTATGAAGACCAATGATCATTCACATGATATTGAAAGTGATTATACTAGTGAACGACCCACGCTCGAAGATATCATGATCTATTATGCTAAAAGGGGGCGTACTCATGCTTAATCTATTATATAAAGAGTTCAAATTATCGATTCACCCATTCTTTCTTCTTTTTCCATTCCTTATAGGGGCTCTGATGCTCATCCCACAGTGGATATTCACCCTAGTCCCCCTCTATTTCTGCTTTGTCTCGATTCCCAATCTCTTCAGCTCGTACAAAGCCTTTAATGACCTTAGCTTCCTTGCGATGTTACCAGTCAGTAAGAGCGATATCGTGAAGGCAAGAATCGGAGCAGTAGTAGGATTAGAGCTCTTACATATCCTCCTAGCAGCAATATTCGCTCTGCTAAATAGAGCGATTTATCATAACCCCAATAACTTTGCATTAGATCTGAATCCGGCCTTCTTCGGACTTGTATTCGTCATATATGGAGTCTTCAACCTGATCATGCTTCCGATGTTCTTCAAGACCGGTTACTCGTTTGGTGTCCCCCTCATCATCTCAATCACCGCTGCCACCCTCTTGGGTCTAGGTATGGAACTCCTTATCATCTTCAATAGTAGTCTTAGATACCTCATGGAAGAATCTGGTAATGGGATCCAAGCACTTCTTCTTATACTTGGTATGGGACTCTTCACCTTATCTATATTTGAGACCTATATATTATCAATCCGACGTTTTGAGAGTGTTGATGTATGATACAGATCATCATAGCCAATAGTTCAGACACCCCGATATACCAACAGCTCTTCGATCAGATCAGTGCACAGATCATTAAAGGAGACCTGATTGGGGACCATGGTCTCCCTCCGATCAGGACCGTAGCTAAAGAGCTAAGGGTCAGTATCATCACGGTGAAGAAGGCCTGGGAGGAGCTAGAACGGGAAGGTCTTATCTATACGGTCGTAGGACGAGGGTGTTTCATCGTCCCCTTATCAGAGGAAGAGTTACTCGCTAAGAAGAGACGATTAGCCTCTGCAAAGATCGAGAAGGATATCTCCTATTACAAGAATATGGGACTCACCTTCCAAGAATTCATCACACTATCAAAGGAGCTCTATGGGAGTGACGATGCTTAATATGATAATACAATAAGAGGCTATGACCTTGAAGGAATCTCAGATAGCCTATAGTCTGTCCTCATGAAACTCACATATACGATAGACCCCTATGGGGGAGCCCTCATAGATGCCCCATCAGATACTATGACACCTGACCAATTTGAGGTCCTCATCAAAGCCACCCTCTCAGAACTTCGGGAACAGGAGTTTAACCTTGCTTGGCTGCAACTTCCTACTGTTCAGGCTAATCTCGTTGGGATAACGGTAGAAAACGGCTTCTTCTATCATCATGCAGATGCTGAAGGATTACAGCTAGTACGAAGGCTAAGATCTGACGCCTTTATCCCCGGTTATGCAACCCACTATATCGGGGCAGGTGGAGTGGTGATCGATGATCAGAACCGGATATTGACTATCCAGGAGAAATACCACACCCGAAAGCATTACAAGCTCCCGGGAGGAGCCCTTGATCCTGGTGAACATATCTCAAAAGGGGTTGTTCGTGAAGTCTTTGAGGAGACGGGGATCAAGACAGAGTTCATCTCCCTCAACTGTTTCAGGCACTGGCATGGATACCGGTATGGCAAATCAGATATCTACTTCGTATGCAGACTCAAACCTCTATCTTCAGATATCACCTTAGACCCTAGAGAGATATCTGAAGCGGTATGGATGCCGGTAGAACAGTTCCTTGAGCATGCGGATACTCATCCTTTCAACAGGAAGATCGTCAATACAGCCATCAATAATCAAGGTCTACAGATCGAAGAGATACAAGACTATGGGACAAGAGAGACTCATGAGATGATGTTCTAGGTGAGGTGCAAGCTTCTATAGCTCACTCACCATAGGAAAAGGAGACCTCATTATCAAAGAGATACCTCTCCCAACCTTCTGAGAGTCTCACATCTGTTACTACCCTATCAAGAATCGGGATCTCTGCAATTGATACGAAAGAGGTCTTATCGAATTTACTCTGATCTGCAGCGAGAATGATCATTGTTGCATGATCGATCATAGCTCTCCGCACTTCAGCCTCCTGCTCATTCGCATCAGTGATTCCCGTCCTCATATCTATACCATCACAACAGAGAAATACTTTATCAGCAAAGTAGTCCTGGAGCATATTGACGGTACTCTGACCTACGAAGGTCCGAGTATTTGCCCGCATAGTCCCACCGATACAGATCACTTTTATCAGCGGGTTCTCTGAAAAGATACAGGCTATCTCTGCTGAATTGGTAATGATCACGAGACGTCTGAACCTTACCAGTTCTGCGGCGATCTTCATGGACGTCGTACTTCCATCAAGAAAGATCGTGTCCCCATCTTCAATGAGCTTAGCACAGGTTTTCGCGATCTTTCTCTTCCCTTCAGCCGCTGTGATCTTCCGCATAGGTACAGGGAGTACACTATGCATGGTATTTCGGAGGACAGCGCCTCCATAGATCTTCTCGATGAGTCCTTCAGAGGACATACGGGACAGGTCTCGTCGGATCGTCTCCTCACCAACCGCACAGAGGCTGCTGAGTTCTGTTACGGAAATATTACCCTTATCTTCTAAGAGGTTATAGATATATTGTCGTCGTTCTACACCCAGCACTTTATGACTCCTTTCCCACCTGATCGTCTAAACTCTGTATGATACTAGGAGAACATCTTCTTCAGATTCACATCATATGGGGCTCTAATGATCCCTTTCTCTGTGATGAGTCCAGCTACCATCTCATTTGGGGTAACATCGAAGGCAGGATTCCGGACAGCGATCCCTTCAGGTCCTGTTCTTCTCATCCCGAAGAAAGTCACCTCATCTTCACCCCGTTCTTCGATCTCGATATCAGCCCCAATAGCTGTATCTAGGTCGATAGTCGATGAAGGACAGGCAACATACACCGGTATATTGAAATAGGAGGCAAGGATCGCAACACCCATAGTTCCGATCTTATTTGCCACATCTCCATTGGCAGCGACTCTATCAGTACCTACGATGACCATATCGATGAGACCTTCAGCCATAAGACTCGCAGCCATATCATCACAGTTGAGGGTGACATCGATACCGGCCTGTTGGAGCTCCCAACTTGTCAATCGCGCACCCTGAAGAAGAGGTCGTGTCTCATCAGCATAGACTTTGAAGGAGATACCTTTATCATGGGCAAGATACATTGGGGCCGTAGCGGTTCCCAGTTCCGATGTCGCTAATGCTCCTGCATTACAATGAGTGAGAATCCCCATACCCTCTTTGATGAGAGGGAGTCCATTCTCTCCGATCCTTCTGCAAAGTATCTTATCCTCTTCATGTATCAAAACAGCCTCTTCGGTGAGTCCTATAATAATCTTCCGGGTTGAGAGTCCTTTATCAAACAGTGCCTCAGCCTTAGCAGTGAGTCGTTTCAAGGCCCATGAGAGATTCACCGCAGTAGGTCTTGAACTATTGAGATAATCAGCATTCTTCTTGATCTCAACTAGTAACTCCTGAGGCGTCAGAGACACGTCATCCCTGATGCTAACGATCAGCCCATAGGCACCTGCAATACCTATAGCAGGTGCTCCTCTTACCTTGAGTCTCTTTATAGAATCCCAGACCTGCTCTACAGTAAGCTGCTCTTCCTGAACCAACTCATTAGGCAGGAGTGTCTGATCGAGAAAGAAGAGTCTCTCATCTTTCCAAATCACTGAGACCGCTAGGTCCTTATTACTATTATTCATCTATTTTCTCCTTGTTCCGTGCATACACACCAATTGTTCTAGCATATGCCCTGATCATGACCGCTACCCGCAGGTAACAGAATCGTCTTGAAGCAATTTTTCATCCCGCAGCACGTGGGGGGAGAACAGAGGAGCCTCATGAGCATCAAAGCATTTACATCCAATCTATTCGATAGTATCAAATATACAGGCATCTTACGGTGAATATCCACATAACTCAAGGCTAAATACGTGATTACTACTACATCTTTACTACAACTTTCTAATAATTGCAGGGTGCTATCGATATTATAGTTTCAAACACTTGATACACCTATCGTTTTGCTTCATAGATCTCGAAAACTCGATGTTTGAAAGGTCTTACCTTCGAGATGCTAGAAGATATCTTGTCAGGGAATAGCCCCCTTTGATCGGGATGAACTTAGCGATTCTTGGAGATATCGCCTTGACTGGACAGCTATAAACACAGCGCAGACACATGATACAGCGTAAGCCGAATACCGGTCTCTCTTTTCTATTATAGTGGATATTCTTCTCAGGACATTCTTTGATACAGAGATCACAGTGTATGCAGGCATCACTCGTATGTAATTCCAATCCAAATAACCGTGAAGCCGGATCCTCGACTTTTCCAAACGTATGGATCAGCTTTGACCTTCTACGGATCTTCGGTTTCATCACGGTCAGACTCTCGATCTCCTCTGCGATAATATCGATCTTCTCTCTCATAGCTACGATAAGCTCAGATCCCGTCTCAAGGGAAAAGGCAGAAACTAAAGTCAAAGGCATAGCAAGAACTCTATCGATAAGGATCTGATACCCTTTACTTTCCAAGAACTTACGCAGGTCTGTATTCACAGCCTCATTCACCCAGGCTTCTGCACAACCTACAGCTAACAGGGAGATAGAATCACAAAGGCCTTCTGGCATCTCTTTGATGAATCGTTTTACGGTTCTTGGAGGGTTGAACCCATGAATGGAGAATAGGATGATAAGATGTTCATTACCTCCGAGTTTCTCATATGGTGTCTTTTCAATGGCAATGGGGACATCTTTTCCCATATGAAGTGCATCTGCAAGTGATTGTGCTACATATCGTACATTACCAGTGGGACTAAAATACAGGATCGTCTTTGTCATATCTCTCCCCTCTAGTGCCTTCAAAAAGGATTGATTCACTGATTATCAGTATAGCCCCTTTCACATAGATTCATAGCTAAAAAAAGGAGAACTACGAGGAAGATCCTATTATCGTTCCCTATCATTTGAACATCGTTGAACTTATTGTGGGGATGGCCGATAGCCACCTTTGATAACATCATGAATGAGGAATATTTGCTATGAAAAATCGTACTATCTCATAGCAGTGATCTAAATGAATTTTCTAGACCCTCTTAGAAGCCGAGACTCTCCCCGATGAGAAGGACCTGTATCCTGCCTTTCTGTCGGCTATGTCTCGTGATGACGGTATTGCAACAGATGCACCCTTCGCTATGACAGTCATGACAGAAGCCTGTTGTCGAACAGGGAGTCTTAAGACCTATACGATTCACATTAGGGGGAGATGCAATATTATGGACCCTGCTGATTCCCTCCCGTTCATCTGTCACGACCTTGTTCATCCCAACGAACACAAGCACATGCTCAGGTCCGAAGATTAGGGCAGCTACCCGGTTACCGGTTGCATCGATGTTGATGAGTTTCCCATCCATGGTGATCGCATTGGAACTCATCAAGAAGTAGTCGGCTCCGAAAGCCCTCCGATAGATCTCTTTCGTCTCCTCTAGTGAGGTTGCCTTCTCACGATCGAGACAAGTCACCTCTCGATTTCTCAGAGACTCCTTGATACCAAGAGTATCTACGGTCATAGAGCCCCCCCAAGAGATGACCGACCCGTCAGGGATCAACTGAAGAGCATAAGCTTTGGCTTCTTCCTTAGTAGAGAAATAGGTTCCTTCCATATTACCCCTCTCTAATGCTTTGATTATGGTCTTTGCTTTATTCTCATATGCTTGTGCTAATGGTGTCATCTTTCATACCTCGATTTCTTGATCAATAGGATTCTCTCATTGAATCTTACCACAGGAATTCATGTTTGATAAGAGAAGTAACTATTTCACATAACGAAGATAAACTGTGTTCCACTAAGACGCTTTATATACAATTTTTAGGAGTACATCCTTAAAAAAGCTCACTTGCATTCTATTTGTCTTAGTTTTCTGCGTCACACCTCTCATGGCTGAGGGTCTTGGTCAACAGGATCTCGATCGTGTCAATAAAGAGTTGGATAATCTCGGTAAGAACATCGGAATAGGTCTTGCGATCTCTGGTGCTGCAGCAGGGATCGAGATGTTAGTCGCTTCCACAGTTGAATCAATAGCAAGACAGCCAGAAGCCGCTGATTCTCTCAATGAATCCATGTATGCAGGTATTTATGCCTGTGTAGGACTTGCAATAGGTGCTATCACAACGATACTTGTCCTCTAGCAATCCTATTTATCTAAGAAGTCTTCATTCTTTCATGGATCGATCTCTCTCACGAGAGGTAATTCTAGAGTGAAGACTGTTCCTATCCCCTCATCTGACTCCACAGAGATCGTTCCATCTAGTAGTATCATATTCTCTTTCACGATAAAGAGACCCAACCCCTCTCCGTTTACCTCTTGAGAGGAATATGCCCGGTAATAGGCATCAAAGATATTGGGGAGCCTCTCTTTTCTGATACCAATACCGGTATCAGAGATTCTGATCAAAAGAGAATCCTCCTTCTTAGTATATCGGATAGAAACTTCGCCTTCAGCATTAGAGTACTTCTGTGCATTACTCAAAAGGTTATAGAGGATCTGAGACAGGAGGAATCTATCAGAGATGATCGTGATGGGGGGATCCTGCTGTACACTCAGAGCAAGATCCTTCTTTGAGAACTGAGAGGAGAAGCCTGCTGAGACCTTCTGCAGAAGAGCAGGTATCGAGATCTCCTCAATCGAAAGATCGACGATCTCTTTTGCTGCATCTATCATTCCGCTCATATTCGCTATGACTTCGGTGATATTATCTATCTGAGTATAGAGAATCTTCAGCTCATCTGCATCCAGATTCATGATTCCATCTTCGATACCTTCAAGATGGGATTTCAAGATAGTCAGAGGAGTCCTCGTCTGGTGTACCATATTATCAATGAGGGTCTTACGACTCTTTTGTTTTATCTTGAGCCTGTTATCTAGATTGACAAGGCTGTCCTGAATCGTAGAGATCTCTGCTATTGAAGTTGAGATATCATCAATAGAGATAGCCCCTCTTCCCTGTTGGAGATTCTGTGCATACACAGCAGTACCTTTGAGAGACCTGCTCAGCGTCTTGCTGAACCAGAATCCCAGTAGGATCGAGACCATGAAAGCGGGGATGAGGGCAATCAGGAAGTTCTTGAACAGGGATGAATCGAACACCCTGTTGAAAAAGGGCACACGAGCAAGTATTCTCCGTTCTACTACGAGCGTCCCTAGAGGTTCATCCTCTTGTGAGGTAAGCGTATAGGTAAAGCTATCGATCTGATCATTTGGTACCATAGGCGGGGCATTGGGTCCCACATGCAGGAACTCCTGACCATTCTCTATGATATGAACACGGTTATCATGTTCTTCTGCAAGGACCTCGCCCTTCAGATCAAAGACGACAGCTCTTTGGATCGGTTGTCTCACTAAGAGGGGAAAGATGGTTGGAAGATACTCAGGATCCTCTTCAAGAATAGAGCTCACCATCATCTGAAACTCGATAATAGTATTGTCATACTCCTCAAGGGTGATCTCCCGCTGAGCCGCATCAGTGAGGACTGTCAGGAATAGAGCCATGAGGGCTGCGGAGAATATGGTCGTAGAGAGGAGGAGGATGTGCGTCATTCGACGTATAGTCATAACTCCTCCTGAAGGATATAACCCGCACCATATTTTGTATGGATGAATCTTGGATGCTTTGGGTCATCCTCGAGTTTCTGCCTGAGTTTCTTCACATAGGTATCAATGTTCCTGTCAAAAGCCTCATAGCCATTACCGAAAGAGAGGTTGATAAGCTGTTCTCTCGATAGTACCTGTTCACTATACCGAAGGAAGGTATTCAGGATCTTGAATTCCGTGGTGGTAAGATCGAGAAGACGATCCTTCAGACTCGCTTTCATCGTCTTGGGATCAAGAGAGAGTTCATGATATCGAAGAGGTTCTTCATTCTCTTTATAAACCCGTTTTAAGATCACCTGGATGCGACAGATCAGTTCTCTCGGGCTGAAGGGTTTTACGATATAATCATCTGCCCCGAGATCGAACCCTTTCAACCGATCCTCTTCAAGCTCTTTAGCGGTCACAAAGAGTACCGGAACCTGAGAGACCTCTCGAATCCGCTCGATAATAGTGAATCCGGTGATATCGGGGAGCATGATATCTAGCAGTACTAGATGGTAATCCTGCTCATTGAAGAGCTCAAGAGCATCGAGCCCATTCTCTGCAAGAGACCAGCTGTAATCCTTCGTATCAAGATATTTACAGACTATTCTACTGATCTCAGGATTATCTTCTACAACAAGTATACGATAGTTCACTGCTTTCTCTCCTACAACCGTGCTCATCAAAAGTATAAGACAAAACTGCTAGCTTGCATACACAAACTAGCAGACAGAGACTTAACTCTTACTCATACTCATCTTCTTCTATCTCTACTGTGCATCTCTTACAAGTAGGGCATAATTATAGATCACGATATAGTCTGCAGCATTCTCTGAATTGGTCAGGTCACTCTCAGAGATGGTGTTCGAAGCATCCCATTCATAGGGATAGTCTTCACCATACAGCTCTTCCCAGAACTCTTTTGAAGCCTCAGGGGCCTGTGAAACAACACCATTGGTATCTTTATAGTCAGCTCTCATACATCCAGGCCCATGGACATCGACGAATTCTCCATCACTCTCAGAGGCCTCTGTTGCAGTATCTTCAGTCTCTGTTGGAGGAGGTCCCATCTGCTGTTCATCATCTGCTGATAACTCGCCATCTTCTGGTGGTGTACCTGTAGGCAGATCATCAGGTACAAGATTGATCCCATACCCCTTTCCGAAGGCGATATAATCGGCCATCTCTGGGAAATCACCACAGGTAGTATTGGTCCAGATGAAGCAATCAGGTCTACTCAAGGAGAAATAGTCAGTATCGATCGCCGGGATGGTAGTCATCTCATACTCTACAAGACTGATCAGCTCTTTGACATTCGGTAGTCTCCAATCACTGTATCCAAGATATTGAGCCTCGTTCATAGCCTCTACCCATTTTAGGGTATCAGTCCAGGTACGTCCGAGTCCGAAGTCCTCATCAGCCTCGGTCAGGATCGTTCCAGCATCTGTGACTGCACCACTATCCTGAGCTGTCCACATAAGAGAGGTAGCATTATCAGTGACAGTCCCATCACCATTATCCTGGTAATCATTGACTCCATAGACGCCCTCTTCACCTCGAACAGCTCTGACTCCTGCAGGGATCGAGAATCCAGTAGGTTCACCATCGATAGTATATCCATCTCCATAGGATTTCAGGTGCCCATCAGCCCAGTTGAAACCATAGTTCTTCTCCATCTCTTCATAGTCATTAGTAGCAGGCATCTTACAGACTGTGCTAGTCCAGTAGGAACCGGTATATTTCTTCTCGCCCTCTGTGTAGAAGAAGTCGAAGTAATCAGTATCAATATAGGGAATATCATCTGAGAGCTTTCCATCTAACATAGCGATAGACATAGACTCCTGTATAGTTGGTAATCTCCAATCGGAATAACCACCGATCTCCAGATTCTCAACATAATCGATTGCCTCATCATAGGTCATCTTCTCAGCCTCCGGAGTCTGCTGCCACATCAATCCGGTATGGTCATCGGTTACAGTCCCGTCCCCATTATCAGTATAGGAAGGTTGAATCCCATCATACTGGGCATCCTGTCCATAGTAGAGCTCACCAGCCTCTGGCGCCTCTATGATATTCCCCTCATTGTCAAAACATTTTGACTGCAGGGTGTCAGTGATCACAAAACTCACTTGGGGAACATCAGAGGTCTTCGCCTCAGTGGTATCTGTCGAACTTTCCTGTAATCCGGTCGCCTGGCAACCGGCGAATAACAGGATCACGCCCATCAGGGTAGCTATGATCATCATCGAAACTCTTCTCTTCATCTGAATGCTCCTTGCGCTTTTATCTGTCAGTTAATCTGTTATGTGTACTATACAGATCAAATGTGTAGATATTATGTATAGAGGTGGTAATGTTAACATAAATGAAAGTGTTTGATTCTTAGGATATGAGTAGAGCTAATACTAATCTGCAGAAGCAGTATTCTGCAGATTTGATATTCCCTAAAGAACTTTCAAAGAGTTCATGCTATACTCTGTAAAAAGTTGCTAGTATCTAGAGATTTCAGGAAGGTAGATCATGGGAAGCGAAAAGAATGCAGAGTTATTACGATCGATCAAGTTTTTACTCTTCTCTATAAGTGCAGGGCTCATAGAGATCGTCAGCTTCAGCCTCTTGAAGGAACTAACCACTTGGAACTATTGGCCATCCTATCTTATTGCCCTACTGTTATCAGTAATATGGAATTTCACCCTGAATCGTAGATTCACCTTCAAGTCTGCTAACAATATCCCCGTCGCAATGATGAAGATCCTTGGGTTCTATTTAGTATTCACACCGGTGACTACCCTCATGGGAGAACACCTCGTAGAGACACTTCTCTGGAATGCTTATCTTGTTACGGTCATCAATATGATTCTCAATTTTGTCACAGAGTATATCTATGATCGATTCATAGTCTTCGGTAAGACTCTTGATACGAACGATCTAGCAAAGAGAGAGCAATCAATTGAGACTGAGGCGGTGATCAGTAAAACTCCTGTAGAGAGTGTAGACTGAATCTCTGAAAGAATGAACTTTTGCCCGAAAGAAGACTCGAACTTCAAGATACTAATCATATCTAAAGATAGTTCACGTAAAATCCAGTAACAAGATGCTACGGATCAAGTACCCTATTCACTATCTGGTTATTTGATCACTCCATGACAAAAGGTTCCCACATAGTCTTGGATGAGAGCCTTGATGGCCTCTAAACTCTTATTCTCCAAGAGACAGATATGACAGAGACCTTTGAATGTAGCCATGAACAGCAACGCGACCTTCTCACTCTGCCCATTGATAACACCCTTTTTCTCATAGGTCTCAAAGACAGGTAGTAGTTGTGTGAGTATCGGGTCCTTTTCAAGACTGAAGACCTCATCATCCTGAAAACTCTGTTTCTCCTTCAATCTCATCATCAGGATCATTTTATTATCCATAAAGTTCCCGATCAGCACTTCAGCGACTTTATTGAGGTCCTGTTCAAGATCATCATAGGTCAACTCTGCGAGTATCGATTTGATCTCAATGGCAAGGTATCGCTCTTTTACCACAGTCTTATAGAGCATCTTCTTCTTAGCGAAATGATTGAACAGCGTCATCTCCGTGATTCCCGCCTCATCGGCGATCTTCTTTGTCGGAACACCGTCAAAACCATCTCTAGAGAACAGTTTCTCTGCTGCACTCAGGATCTTATTCCTCGTCTCTTCTTTTGCCATGTTCAGCTACCTCACAATCTAGCTAGTTAATCTTACTAACACTATTCTAATGCTTTAAGATATAAAAAATCTATAGTAAACCCGGTCAATGAAAACCGGGTCTGATATTTAAATAAGATCCTCCTAAGAGGATCTGACCTTCCTACTAGAGTTCGCTACCATTCAGATAACAGCTAGTATACATATTTGTTGCACCTTTGAAGGCCTCCCCTGCAAAACAGAGTGCTAATGACTTCTCGAAGAACTCATTCAACCTTCCCTGAGATTCATCTGATTCTATGATCACGTTCGAATAGACGGTATCTGCATACCCTGCCATCTCCAGAGAATTAACATCCTCCTCTCTGTAGTCAATCTGCTGCTCAACACGGAAGTCTGTATAATCAAGGTTCATCATCGCACTGACAAGAGTCGTCTGGGAAGTCAGACATAACGCAGTACCGGCTGTCAGATATTCCAGAGAGGTTGGAGCTTTGGGGACTTCATCAGTTCCATCGAACTCATCTGAGTAGAGTACCCACGTCTCTGATTCAGTAGTATTGAAAGAGACCGTGACCTTCTTCAGGTATGGGTCTTCAGGATCATCTGCAGATTCAGATATCGCGAGGATCTCAAAGACCAGGTTCGAGATAGCATTGAAGGACATATCGCTATCCTCTTCTATCACCTGTTCAAAGTATTGTGAGGGTTTCGGTTCATCTATGATCTGTGTCAGGATCAGTCCCTCTTCATAGGATTCATCAGATAGAGAGGTGCCAGGAACAGCACGATAGTCATCCCAATGGTCACCATTGACAACCAAAGAAGGTACGATAGTCGTCTCATTCCCGAAAGCCTCTCCAGCAGTCCAGGCATTCAGAGCGATTCGTGTCAACTCAGAGATGGACTCTTCTGACTCACTACTCTCGATGATGATATTCGTATAGGTCTCTCCGAGATAACCTGCTCCACCATCTGACATCATATCTTCCCAGTGAAATTTGTCTAGGACTTCGACCTTCACATCATCAAGCTCTAGATCCATCACTTCAGCTACCCGAAGAATCTGTGTATGGAGGTTCGTCGCTGCTCCAGTCGTCAGATAACTGAGTGGAGATGGACCGAAGGTATTCACCCCGTCCTCGAAACCCTCATCGGCAAGTAACTGCCACCCTAGATATTCTCCTGCCCCATTTGGTTGTACCGTTGCCTGCTTGAGCATCTTGGAGTTCTCATTCTGCACCATCTCAGTGATCACGGTGATGTTGATGTTGTGATCATCATCACTCGTCTCCGCTGTTACCGGTTCAAAGGATGTCGGAGCCGGTGCCGATTCATTTCTTTCAATGACCTGGTACTCCAGCTGATTCTCAGAACTTGATCCATTTGTCATCATAAACAACATGAGATTCCTCTCCTCACTGGAAAAGAACCCGAATAATACGATTACTGCACCGATCATGATGATCATAACGGCAGCTAAGATTGCTTTAACTATTGATCTCTTCTTCATCTCTTTCTCTCCTGATGGATTGGTACCAATCATTGGCACATGTTCGTCCACCTGTTTTAATTTATTTTAGTATTCACTATAAAACATATATTATAGTATTTACTAAACTTTTATATATTAGTCAACACTACACACAATAAGAACGAAGAATTTTTCATCTTTCATGAGTTTTGATCAAAGATTCCTTTAAACTCCGTAGGATTCATGGTCTATCATGACCAAGACGTAACAGAGGAAATAACCTATTGTGTAGTTATGATAGAGAAAGGAGTCTCAAAAGCTTGTTCATGAAGAGAGTCAGTTAGGTTCCGTCGTTTCGCCAACCTGTTCTTGATCGCATACTTCGTGGATACATTCTACCCGAATCTAGTTTCACATCCACTTTTATGAGTCTTTGTGATACCTGATCGAATTTGTAGTCTTGATATCTTGCTATCGAGCTTCACCACATTTACCTTCTTGAGTGTATTGCGTATCCTCTCACTTGAATACTTCTCAAAGATTCTCATGATAACAGAGAGATGAGACAGGTAAGAGAATGGGGCTGAATAGGATCTTCACATGAGACACTCACTAAGTCTGGTATCAAGATCACTTCTCGTGACTCTGAAAGTCTGTGCTATCTTCAGGAGTCCATGTCACATCTTTATGATATCTAGTGGTGTAACGACCTTGATGAGAGTGGGAAGGGGCATACTAGCTTTGAGTAAGCTCCTCTTTTTAAAAGGCTTCATTCTCAATGGTCTCATAAACCAGACCATCGGTACCCTTGTCACTCAGGTCCAAACCTTTTGTCTCCGGCAGAATCAAAGAGAAATAGGTGATCCCTGCAGTGAACAACCCTGCATAGACTAAATAGACAATATAATCTGAGAAACGGGAGACCATAAGAGCTGCGACCAGACTTCCTACTGTCATCCCGATCGCAAACATGATGGTTCGTAGACCGGCTGCAGTCCCCCGTACACTTGCTGGAAAACATTCAGCATTATAGAGTTTAACTAACGAGAACAATCCCCAGTAGCCCATCTGGGCCGTGAATACAGTGATGTAGAGCATGATGATCATCCCTGTCTCAGCTGCAATCACCAATCCGAATACTGAAAAGCCAAAGAGGGAACTAAAAAGAAGCAGGATCGGCTTCCTTCCGAATCTATCTGCCAGTAATCCTGTAAATACATATACTGATAGCGCCCCCACATTTGCAACAGTGAGAATGAGTGCAATGGTATTCTTTCGAATCTCAGGGTCGGGAAAACTCGGAGACAATGTATGCATCAAATAGTTCTCTATCGTCTGAAATGATGCAGCATTCAATCCGATGAGCAATCCTATTCCCATAAAGACTAAAGAGGTCTTCCACCTTCTCTCAATAAAGAGTCCTTTCATCTGGTTTAGAATCATTTTGGGTTGAACACGGAATCTACGATCCTGTAACTCTACTCTGGCGTTTCTTTCTCTCTGGTCCATGTTCGAAGGATTCTCTTTGATCAATAGACCTAGAAGACTCAAAGGCATTGCCAGCCAACCGAACCAGGTCATTCGTTTCCATGATGCAGGATTGGATGCCTGGGTCAGGAACACCTTGAATAGAGGGATCAGGAAGATACCTAAGACTCCGATTGATGATATGATATAAGAATATCGAGCCCGTTTCTTTGGGGGAGCCTCCTCTGCGATGATGATCACCCAAAGATCAGATGAGAAGAAGATGAACATCGCGAATAATGCATAGCCATACTGTTCGATAGTCTGAGTCAGATTCAGGAAGAACATACTCAAACCCATTCCAAAGAAGACGATGATGAGTAATATCCTCCTCCCGATCAAGTCGGCAAGGATCAGGGTCATGACAACGAAGAACAGACCAAGAGAACCAAAAGCGACAGCCTGATAATATGATGAGAGTGTAGTCTGAAAATAATCTATGACTAGAGAGACATGCATAGTATAACCAACAGTCAAATAGCTGTCGAAGATCTCATACAATCCCAGGTAGAAAAGCAGGAAACCATAATATGATCTTTGTGTTTTAGGTATCATTAAGATGATTCTAATGTACCCGCCCCTCCGTGTAAATAAATATTAATTTGTATTTGACTTATATCCTAACCGACTTCTACAATACTGTATGGCATTAACAACTTCTCAAATCGCAAAAGATCTCTTCTGTGTCACCCCTGAGCAGAGAATCGAAGAACACAGATCACTACTAAAGAAGATATCAACACAAGCGAGGAGAGCAACGCTCCTATACGGTGAGAGACTACCGATCATCAAGGACCCTGAGGAGATGATTGGATTACCAATCATATCCTCTGAAAAGATCACACGTACTTTGCATGAGCACCCTCTCGGATCTGTCTTGAACACACCTCACACCTACTGTTTTAAGACTTCAGGGTATTCAGGGGTCTCAAAGACCTTTTATTATACTAAAGAGGATACTGACTCATTAGCCGACATCTGGGCAGCCTATGCATGGTTAACAGGAGTCAGGTCGGATCTCTCCTTCTGGAATTTCGGTTCCAAGATGCCGATGGTCTCAGGTAAACTCCTTGAATTGGTCAAAGACCGATTCATACCCAGTGGAGGGATGTATACTCCCATCAAGAATGGACTAGACTTCATCAAAGCCCTGAAGAAAGCTTCAAAGAGTTCAGGGGCTGACGTCATTGCCGGTCCAACACTAGCCTATTTTCTCATATGCAAGGCTGTTCGTGATCAACAATATATCTATGAGAGTGTAGAGAGAGTATTGAAGAATGACATACATCTACCAGCCTTCCTGGCCAAACCCACTGCTAAGATGGTCCTGTCAGGATTCAATACCAAAAAGCTCAGTCAGGCAATGGAACATATGTATATAGGGTTCTCCTATGCAGAACCTCTCTCCTCCTATATAGAGATGATACATGAATTCTTCCCGAACCTCAGCATGTATGATGTCTATGGAAGTACTGAAGTGCCGATCATCGGTGCTACCTTGAATAAGCGTGATGATGCCCTTGCTTTGTTGATGCCGGCACTCTATGCAGAGCTCGCTGACCCTCTAGAAGTCTATAAGGCAAAGAAGGATCCAGACTATGGGGTTCAGACCATCCCCTGGTACAAATGGGAGAAAGGGATGACTGGAGAACTCATCATCTCCCGCCCGGGAGAGGCACTGCCTCTGTTTCGTTATGCCACTGGGGATCTGCTGGAGATCGCAGAACCTCTCAGAGCATTCACTCCCGAGACTGCACTGTTATACCCCAAAGAACTCTCTGAACCTGTACCGGCCCCGGCAATACGGGTTATCGCACGCTCTGCAGATGCTATCGATTTCGAGACTGATGAGGAGATGGGATCCTTCATGGGGAAGAAGATTTATACTCCTCAAATACAACAGGCGCTCCTCTCACTTCACAATATTGCCTGGTGGGAACTATTTCGAGTCAGGAATGGGGATAAAGGGCCTGGTCCGCTGATCTTCCTGATCTATCCGGAACAGATACCTGATAATATTGAGGGGTATGACCAGAAGGTACGAAAGGCCCTGATGTATAAGACCCAAGATGAGACAGAGACGGTCAAATCAGCAGAGAGTATGGGGTTACTTGAGATACGTATCACACACCCTGAAGCATTCAGTGAAATACAGACAGAGATCCTTGATAAGATTGATTCTACCTCTTCGTTGGGACAACTCAAGCCTCGTCATATCTTCACTGTGGAAGACCGAGTCGATTTCTCAAGGAAGACCAGTAGAAAACTGGTAAAATCTCTGACTTGATGAAGATTTGGCCATCTCACAGCATATGATGGATCACACTACCGTTCACAACTCTTTGTCTCCTGGAATCTTTAGGATACGTTGATCCTTCCTTTTACCGAATACCGCAAGGATCGCAGGAAGGAAGATAAGAGTCCCTAGCATCGTCGATACAAGAGCGACCGAGACAAGTAGGCCAAAGACGGCGATTCCCTTGAAACTAGCCGCTGTGAGTACCATCATACCGGCAAAGATAGAGATGGTCGTGAGGAGAATAGGTCTCCCGGTGATCTTCAGGGTAGAGATCAGAGCCAATCGAATATTACTCTCATACCGTTTCCTCTGCTTGATATATTGAAGCATGAAATGAATCGCATCATCTACACCTACCCCGATCGCTACACTAGATACCATGAGGGTTATCATATCTCGGGGAATCCCAAATGAAACCATGAAGATCGTATTCATCATCAATCCGAAGGTCAACGGAACTAGAACTAGGAGACTATAGCGGAAGACTCGAAAGATCCCGAACGTTGTGAGGAATATGAAGAGCATCGAGAGTAATACCGACATAAGCTGATCTTCATTGATTATATTGCTGAGATTAAGATAGATGAGGGCATTACACCATACCTCATGTTCGATCTCAGCAGGAAGGTACTCTTCAATGGTGGCATTCATATGAGTGTATAGATCAAGAAAGGCCTGGTCATTCACGAGAAGTCCTGTTTCTGGATTACGAACGATGCAGTTGATCGTGATCTCTGAGTAATCCTGATCGATCAAGGTCTTTGCCATGGCATCGGTGGTTTGAAGATCGAACAACTTGAATAATCGACTCACGACCATCGTAAGACCACGGCTTTCAGGTAATACCGATTCACCACTCATAATATAATTGATATCTTTCAGATAACTGATATAGGATCTGACCCTTTGAACAGAGGGGTCTGAAAGTAGTTCCTTCTCAAATTCTGAGACTTTCAACACTATATCATTCTGAAGAAAATATTCTTTCTGATCGTTCGGAGCTTTCAAGGTGATGTTGACTGGTTGAAAACTACCAAGTCTCTCTGTAAGGTATTTGAGCTCCTGAACCATCGGTTCTTTCTCAGGGAAATAGTTCAGGTAATCTGATTGATGCGTCATATGGGGATTCACTATGAAGAATACCCCTAGTATACAGACGAGAACTCCAAGAACAGGTAAACGTAGTTCATAGATTCTCTCTGCTAGCCTACCCATCAATCGAGTCAGTAACCCATTACGAACTGAGTCGGTATGTTTTGAGGCTGGTGAAGGTAGTAGTGTCAGAACAGCAGGAAGGAAGAAGAGCGAGAGAACAGCACAACTGACGATACCGAAGGCAGATGCAAGGCCAAAATCACGGGTCTGGCTCAAAGAAGTCGTCAGGAGACTCAAGAACCCTACAGCAGTGGTAAGGCTTGCCATGAGTATCGTCCCAGATATTCTCATGACCCCCAGCGTGATCCAGCGGGTATCCACTATCTTTTGGGGCATAGAGCGATAATACTCATTGAGAAGATGAATACTGTAGGAGGTACCAAGGGTTATTACCAAAGGAGGCATCATGATTCCTATAATAGTCAATTCGATCTTAAAGAGTACCATCAACCCCAGACTCCAGATCGTCCCGATGATGACACTCATAAAGGGAAGGATGACTGCTCGTAAGGATCTGAACCCAAGATAGAAGAAGATGAGAATGCATAGACTGCTGAGGATAAGGAGAATTGAGAGATCCTTTGACATATAGGTCTCTGTCCTTGCAGTGAATACATGATCACCACTGGCATAGACAGAGTAATATTGCTTCAGAGGTTCGATCAATAGATTGAATTCCTGCATGAACAGCTGAGTATCATCAATGCTATCGCAATAGAAATAGGTTGAGATCATTGAAGAGTCCTCTGACCTTACAGTCCCTACAAGTGTGGGATCTCCGACAAATGCTTTTCTATAGATCTCAAGTTCAGATTGATTCCTGGGAGCTCTACCATCCGGCCCTGATGTGGAGACGACTAGCCTAGATCCCTCTTTTTTGAAGGATATCGAATTGAAGGGATTGATACTCTCCTCTATACCATCGAGAGCTTCGATCTCATGGATGACTTGTTCGAATAACTGAAGGCCCTCTAGGTCAAATATGTCTTTCTGCCCACTCTCAATAGCCAGAATGAGTATCCGGTAGGTGCCCTCTTCAAACCCATGTTGCTCAAGGATCATCTTTACCCCGTCATCTTCAGGGACGAGATTCTGAATATTCGAATCCAGTGTGATCCTGAGAGCAGAGAATCCTAAGCATATGGTGAGAACAGCTGTTATGACTACTATAAGGATTGCATGACTGCCAGACCACTCAAACACATTACGCTTTATACCCATACAGTTCATCCAGTTATCGAGAATCTTATATACATCTAGTAACTATATACTAAATACTATTTGCCAGCAAGAATTCAGGTGCATTGATGGAATCTGTAAGATGAGAAGAATAAAAGGAACTTCACAAGTCCCCCTGCTTGTAGAAGAGTCTATAGACTATGCTTTTATACTACTGGACACCAATGATGTACTCTTTACGGGATCTATGAAATAACCGATCTTCAATCATCCATTCTCATTCTCCTCAGTCGTATACTGAGAGAGGTTTCCTGATATGATGGCCTTCATGAGATGGGTACCTCTTGTAACGTTTACAGCTCTCGTTCTTGTATGTTCAGGATCATTCCCCTCATAGAGATCCTCGATATGGTCAAGATAGATACAGGTTAGGTCTAGCAGTGCCTCAATAGAAATGATCTGTCCCCCTTCCAATCCAAGGGTCTTCATGATCCTTGAATCAAGATAATCATTGAACTTCTCCTTTGAGGTGAAATCTGCTCGATGGTGTATGGTATCGATGCAGTGTCCGGAAACGAGTTTACTACAGTCACAACAGATATCATCATTCTCAATAACCAAACGAATCTGGTCGATCTCCCCTGAAATGAGTCTGTTCCCTACCGTATGATAGGCATGTCCATATGGATGGGGCTTCAGAAGCTTTCCTTTACCATGATCCCTGATGATATCGAAGAAATGGTGTATTCTTATTCTCTCCATGTATCCCCCCCTTATGATCATCTTATCAGGAACCGGTCAACCAAACTCAAAAGCGATCTAATAGATCAGATCAGAGGCCCTTATGTATCTGCATGAGGTAGCTGAGAGATCGCAGTTCTCTATAATGCTTTGATATACTTCTCCATATCTCCTATACGCCTGATCGAGAGCATCTGCTGTGCGATCTTCTCAGCCTCTTCAATGGAGTAGTTGAACAGATTTCGCTTGACCTCTTCTATCTTAGAAGGGATCACACTCAATTTTCTGATACCGATACCGAGGAGAAAGGGTAAGAGTACTGGGTCTGATGCGGCCTCTCCACAGATGGAGAGTTCACTGATCTTATCACCGGATTTCTCAGCAATCTGAGCAAGTACTTTCAGCACGACAGGATGGTAACTCCTGTAGAGATGGCTAAGATTCTTATTGGTCCGATCTATCGCTAGGAGATACATCGTCAGGTCATTGGAACCGATAGAGAGGAAGTCGGTCTCTTCTGCCAACTCATCGACTGCCATAGCAGCAGAGGGCAGTTCTATCATCGCACCGAGTCTTGGTGCAGGATTGAATTCTGCCTTCCTGTTCTTGAGCTGTTCGATGCAAAGAGCTAGCTCCTCTTTTACGGTAAGTATCTCCTCCACATCGGTAACCATAGGAACCATGATACTCAGATCAGCGTTAGCCCCTGCTCGTAGCATAGCCTTCAGCTGGTTACGGAACATCTCCCGGTTCGCTAGAGAGAACCTGATCCCCCGGACTCCAAGGAAGGGGTTGGTCTCCTCTTCAGAACGTCCCTTGAGGAGTTTATCCCCACCGATATCGGTGGTCCTCATGATCACCGGTTTTCCCTGCTGGGTATCGATAATCGATTTATAGATTCTATATTGTTGTTCTTCAGAGAGAAAGTCTTTCTTTAAGATGAAGGGGAACTCTGATCGATACAGCCCTATACCCTCGGCTCCCTGAGCGACTGCGACCTTAGCATCATTATGGAGGTTCACATTTGCCGCAACATGCACATGGACTCCATCAGAGGTGCTGCCCTTGAGCATATAGAAATCTCTCACTGACAGCTTCAATGCCCTTTGTTTTCTAACACTCGTGATAGTCTCTTCAGTCGGTCGTATATAGAGTCTACCGCCTGTAGCATCTAGTAATAGAGGGGTCCCTTCTGGGATCTCTAAGAGATCTTTATCATCAGTCACGAGTACAGGGAGGTTGAGAGATCGTGCAAGTATCGAGATATGAGCAGTCACTCCGGCACCTCGAAGTGCGAGTCCAGCGACCTTCTCTACTGCGAGTCTGAAAAGATCTGATGGGTATATATGTCTCGAAAGGACAATCTGGCCCTTATAGGAAAAACCCTCATCACGTGGTTTCCCCATATTGGTGATGAGTCTAAAGCCCAGGTCCCGCACATCCTGAGCCTTCTCAGCGAATCTGAGTTCTTTCATATTGGAGAAGATCTCAGCATATTCATCTATCACCGCATGGACTGCATCCGGTGCAGAGAAGCCCTCTTTGATACGGGTAAGGATCTTATTGGTTAGACTCTCATCTTTGAGCATATAGTACTGAGCGGTGAAGATGAGAGAGATGATCTCTGAGTCGATCGCTGCAGATGCATTCTGCATCTCTTCTAACTGCTCTAAAGATAGACTCTGAGACCTATTGAAGAGAGCCTCTTCCTCTTGTGGAGTCCCTTGGGGTGGTAAATGTTCTACAGCGCTGTTCGTATCTGACCAGATAGGCAAAGCCCTACCTTCAACAAGACCTTCAGAGGTCTTTATCCCTTTGATCACGGAAGGTCCTCTTTCAAGAGTACTCGGCTCCTTAGCACCTTCATTGATCAACATCGTAGATTCAGCGAGCATCGCCCCTAACAGAGATGAGGTATTGAGTATATCTTCATGGTCGACATCCGAGAACGCATGAGCATCTTTATGAGCCATGATGAAGACTCCCATCTTCTCTGGCCCTCTAATGATCGGAATGAGGATCTTAGATTTTAATGGATGAGCCTCATCATCCTCACTATAGGTATGAAACCGGGTCGCCCCCTCTCTAAAGGCCCTTCCAAGATCAGTCCCATCATAACGAAATCTCCTGCTAGCTTGATCTTTACTGCAGATCGACCGGTCCCAGTAGCCCTCGTCATCAATTCCGACACGGAAGACCAACTCCTGTGAACGATCATCCCGTACGAAGACCGCTCCTAGAGAGGCACCAGACTCCCCCATCAGCAACGTTATAGCTTCAGTAAGAAAGCCATCGACCTCTTCTGGTGTCTCGAAAAGATAGATCCTTTCTGATATGTCATGTAATAGTAGTGAGCAATGATTCTTTCCCATACCCTATAGTAATCGGAGGATGGATTGGGGTCAAATGATATCGTAAGCCATCATCAAGGAGTACTGAACATTTAAGTATCTTTCGGTGTTTTCTGCTACTAAAGGCTAATAATGATTGCATCCTAGTATGAGTTCATCTAAAATGAATAAATGAGAGAATTATTCAACACATGAAAACAAAGATTTTTCTTATTGTCTTTATCCTACTGACCTCTTTTTCCCTCTCTGCAGATCAACCCTCTTTTGAGGAGTCGATCTCACTGACTGCTGCAGAGACCACTTGGCTCGAGGAAGGGCATGCTGTGATTGTCAGGGTGGCTAATTGGCCCCCCTATCATATGAGTGATAATGATAGTTATCGTGGAATCTCTGTTGATTACATATCCTACATCTTCGATCGACTAGATATTGACTACACCCTAGTCTCCTATCCACAGAAATGGACTGATGCATTAGAGGCTCTTTCCTTGAAGAAAGATATAGATCTCATCCTCACTGCAAAGATCACTGAAGAGAGAAAAGAGCATATGCTCTTCACTACAGAATATGTGGCACCTCCTTGGGTCATCTTCACCCGTGACGATTCACACTTCATCTCTGGGATAAGAGACCTCTATGGAAAGACTGTAGCCGTACAGGAGGGATTTGTCATGCAAAGCCTCCTTGAGACCAATTATCCTGAGATCCTCTTAAGACCATATTCAGGGATTCATGCCACTGAACTAGCAATAGAGGCTCTAGCGGTGGGAGAGGTCGATGCCTATATAGGGAATCTTGCTACCGGAAGTTTCTTCATCAAGCAGAACGATCTCCATAACGTGAAGATCGCCGCACCTACCCCCTTTGGAAACCATGCCAATGCGATGGCTATCCGTGACGACTGGCCTCAACTAGTCTCGATCATCAATAAAGGGTTAGAGGCAATCCCAGAAGCTACAAAGAATTCGATCACAGATTCCTACTTCTCAGTTCGCTATGAACACGGGATCCAACTTAAGGACATACTCCTAGTGATCTTCATCGCGGCACTCATAGGGGTAACTATTATCCTTTGCTTCAATCGTATCAACAGACGGTTGAAGCGTGAGATAAAGAAAAGGATCTATATGGAAAGCTCCATGAAGGAATATCTCTCTCTTATAGACAAGAATATCATATCTCTGAGTATCGACATGACGGGAATGATCATTGAAGTCTCTGCTGCCTTCTGTGCTTTGAGTGGGTATGAGAGTGATGAACTTCTAGGTAGGCAGTTCAGGGAGCTTTGGAGCAGCAATATGTCTGATATGCTCTATGAGGCTATCATGGAGAAGATCAGGTCTCATTCAGTCTTTTCAGGGGAGATCGAAAAGGTCTCCAAAGATGGTAATTGCTTCTGGGTAGATGTGCAGTTGATTCCCTTCTATAATCTGGAAAAGACCCTTATCGGGTATACTTCGATTGGTCAGGATATCACTGATAAGAAGAAGGTAGAGCTCCTATCGGTCACAGACAAGCTCACAGGTCTCTATAATCGTCTGAAGCTAGATGAACTATTATCCCAGGAGATCGAACGAGCTAGGCGATATGGATCGACGTTCTCTCTCATCTTATTGGATATTGATGATTTTAAAGAGGTCAATGACAATTATGGACATAGTGAGGGAGATGAGGTTCTCAAGAAGATCGCTAGAAGACTACAGAGTTCTATCAGGGTCACCGATACGGTATATCGGTATGGAGGAGAGGAGTTCCTGATCCTATGTCCTGAGACAGCTCTAGCAAAGACGCTTATCATGGCTGAGCATCTGAGAATGAATGCCTCTGAGACGAAATTCCCTATAAGCCCGAATCAAACGATCTCTCTTGGTGTCAGTACCTATCAACAGGGAGATTCCTGTTCTTCTGTCATAGATAGAGCAGATGAAGAGCTCTATAAGGCAAAAAGAGCTGGTAAGAATCAGGTATGCCCAAAGGAGGCCTGAGATCAGAGTGCAAAAGTGCCTTTTTGATGGAACAACCTTATTTGCTATTAATCACTAAAACCGAATCCGATGGAGATATATCTCGTTCTCTGATAAAAGAAGTTCAACAAGGGAAATCTCCCATCATGGTAATAGGCTTCAAGCCGTGCTTTTCCAAGCCCCTCAGCCTGATAGAATGCGATCCCACCTCCGACTGTGAACTCTTTCTCCCATGGATCATCTTCAGCATACTGTCCAGGCATATGATTAGTCTGTCCATCCTGGTGAAGTTTTAGATCACCTGCAAGAAAGATTTCTCCAAAGCCAATTGGGAGAGTCAATTCAGCTCCTGTCTGGATGATCCAAGCCTTATAAGAGGCTGGCAGAGCCGCAGGATCGATTCCTTCGTTATTGGACACCGAGATATACAATGGTTCACCAGAGGTCTCTTTGATCACCCAAGAAGGAATATGTACGGCAGGATTCATCCAGGCATCCCCAATGGGTTTGCTTGCATCTGCATATAAGCGAAGGTTGTTACCCACAGGAAGGGAGATACCTGCAAGAATATTATTATCCCTACAGTATTCGATAGGAGTAGCAGTACTTCCTGAATGGTCACGAACATTTTCCAGAGTCTCATCACCATAATGGCCTGAATAGTGCTGTAATCCATAACGAGCAGTCAATATATTGAATAGCTTCACATTGGTACCGATGAAGAAACTCCCATCAAAGCCTAACATATCAGCCCCTCCGAAGCCCTGAAAGACAGAGTTCAAAGCTCCCTGAAATGCAAACTCGACTGCAACTGAGTCCTGGTAACTCAATCGAAAAAGCCCAAGATTCACACCAGTCTTCAATTGTGCATAGAGTGTTTCCGAAGAATATTTATCCCCGGTATAGATGGATACATCCTCATAGGTATTAGTTCCCTCTACCTTGATGGTTCTCGGTTGTCCTTCTAGGATTGACAGGACATGCAACTTACTTGCAGATGAATGAGGATCTGCAACGGCCTCCGGAAAGAGTGCAGCAGGGGCATATAGATCGAACGAAAGACTCCTTGGCGAATGTGTTGCTGTTATTGGAATAGTGATTAGGAAAAATAGGATTCCCCATATTAGCTGTTTTGTTCTCATGCTGTGTAACTCTCCTGTTTATCCGTTGACCGCGAATCCCATACTGATATATCTGCTACGTTGATAGAAAAAGTTCAACTCAGGGAATCTCCCATCATGATAGTAGGCTTCTAGACGGATCTTCCGTCCAAGAAGGGTCTGATCGAACTCAAATCCTCCACCTACAGTGAATTCAGTCTCCCAGGGATTATCTGGGCTGTAGGCTCCTACCTGATGTAACGTCTGCCCATCTTGATGAAACTGAAAGTCTCCAGCTAGAAAAAGTGACCCTAACTTCAGTATCGGAATCCGATACTCTAGACCACACTGCAGCCTCCATGCTTTGTAGGAGGAGTCATAGAGTTCAAGATCTGTCAGTCCCTCCTGCCCTGTTATATAGTCAAACTGTAATTGCTCGGTTGAGCCTGGTTTGTATACGAAAGAGGGAACATGGATACCGGGTCTGACCCAGGCCTGATCCATAGGAAGTTCTGCAAATCCATAGATTCGCCCATGTTCAGAAAAATCAAGGGAAAATCCTGCTAACCAGGAGTTACCACGAGTGTACTCTTCGAGTTTGGTATTTGCTAGATCTACACCTTCTTCTGCGAGAGTCACTAGCGTCTCATCACCCCAGTGTCCTGAGAAGTGATGCAATCCACCCTGTAGAGCAAGTACATTGAATAAACGTACTGAAACTCCTGCTCCATAGATCCCTCCGAATCCTAATGTATCAAGGGCACCAAACCCCTGAAAGGTGGAACTGAGCCCTCCTTGAAGGTATCCTTCGACCTGGAGTGGTCCTACAGAAAGCCGCATCAAACCAATGTTGACGGCACTTTTCAATTGAAAGAACTCATTCTTATTCTCAAAGTCAACATCCCTGAAAGAGACCTCCTCATATTCTTCACCATTACTGATCAAGACAGTGTGAGGAATACTCTGCTCATCACTCATGGACATATGAGTCACACTAGAAGAACAGGAATAGGGATCGGCTAATGGTTCTCGGAACAGGGGCTCCATAGGAGCGAGTTCAAAACGTAAGAAGGGCTGCCTCGAATCTTCTGTAGAAAAGAGTGGAAGAACAGCTATGGTGAGTAATAGTATAATTATGACTGATTTAGTATGCTTTTTCATATATAACTCCAAATTATTATGAGTATAACACATGTTGTAATGAAGATGGAATAATACACCAAATGACACTCAGAGTAAATATACAATAATTGTAAGATACTAGTTCAATAGACGATAGGATAAAAGATACAGGAAAGTTCTCTCAAGAATATTGACAGACTCGATCTCATCAAGACTGTATTTAGTGCAACTCATTCTATCAGTGACTTTTTATAAGTAATTCATCCTTTTGACTATACCAATAATCTCTGTAACATTTTCTAATTATTTATCAGTTCACGACCTCAAGGGTAATATTATCTAGATACATCTCCTGTCCGGTATTGAGGTTTCCAACCCTAAACTGCATACGACCTGAAAAAATCGTCGGCCCACTATAGGTAAAGGTCATACTTTCCCTATTCCAATCAGTTCTTGGTATAAAGTCCTTTACAGCAATCATATCATGCGATGTAATCTCGAAAATTTTGACTCTGAGGACCTCATCACCAGTAAGTTTAGTATTAACCCGAACATCAAAAGAAAACTTGAGAATCTCACCAGTTTGCATGAAAATATCATCATAGACATAAGAGACTGCATCCCAAGGATTCTTTTCCCCTTCTATCATCTTCAAATAGCCAACTCTTGAACCATCTAACTCAAGAATCCTACTATTAACAGAATCTTCTGACCAAACCATGTTCCACATAGAATAGTCTTCATCTTCGAATCCTCCATTCTCTATCCGTTCCAAACCTGGAGGGTGAACCCTTTCTTGAAAAGCAGTAAGATATTCTTCAATATAATCTATACGCTGATCTACAAAATCCCGTAATACCTGAACCTCTTGTTCCCATACTTCAAAAGATCTTTTAATATGTTCTCCAGTCTCTTCATCCTTATAGGTCCAACGATCACAATGTCTTGGAATCTCCCCCTCTATGTTCCCAACATGTTCGTCAATCTTTTCTTGAAACATCTCTGATGTCAAATGAGTATCAAGAAGAAACTCAAACCTTGCGATGAACTTATCATAGAATTCTTGATTTCTGAGTAACCTTGCCAGCAACTTACAAACCACAGCGGGGTTATTTTCTGAACTAACAAAAGAGAGCATATCGAAACTTGATAACCCATGAGCATAGCCCTCTTCTGGTAAGTGACTAGTATGGTATTCTTTTGTATCCATACATCCATCAGTATCGAACAAGATAAATCGCCATTTCCCATCCTCAGTCCTAGGTCTCCAGTACTTAGTATTATTCCATGGCCAGTCAGTATTATTGATAAAGACCTGAAAGATCATATAATCAATAAAATTATCTATATCGATCAAATCCCCATATTGATTATATGCTATCTCATATTTTGGATCATAGTTTTTAATGAGTTCGATCAGTTCATCCATTTTTTCGAAATCACCCTCATTGACTGTCATATATTCACGGTAAACTCCTTCGATCAGATCGATCTTTTGGGGATTCATTCCTGTATGATCTTCAAGAAAATACTCATTTATCTTCTCTCTAATATTGTAGATTCCCCAATACTGCCCATTTATAAAAGCAATTACCGCCCTATTATCCTGCATTTCAATATCATAGCCGGTGGTGATTTCAGTTGCTAACGCATCTCTGAACATCGTTCTAGAGTTATCTCCACCGGAGTTCCTCATGACAATAGCAGAGAGAGAATCTATATCCTTGGCAGATCCAGTCTCGAAGAAAAAATTTGGGATTAGATCAGATTTTCTATGACTGTTCGCATAGATAGCTAAAGATTTCTGAGGATAATATCTAGAATAGTATCCAAATATCCTGAAAGGAAAATCACCATCGATAACAGATGCAATTGAAGAATCATCTGGAAAATATTCCATATGAAGAGAACGGTAAGCTTTCTTCAAATAATTTCGATCCTCTGGATCAGGACCTTCGGTATATATCCCCTCAACAGCATCCCAAAGATCAGCAGGATCTATTGTAAGAGAAACTATGGGAAGATCTGTCTTCTCTCCAATAAAATATGTTCTTGTCTCCAGAGGACCACAAGCCCCACTCGGAGCAAATACACGAGCTTTCACCACAGAAGTCTTGTCAAGAGTGACAGGACCAGTATATCTCACACCACTAACAAGGGTTGGATAATCCCACTTGTGATATCCAAATAGAACATCATCATCCCATAACTGACCATCATTGATCGTATAAACAATCTGATACCCTTCAGGAAGAGTTGAAGTTTCAAATTGCAATATAAACTCTTCAAAGAAGCCAGAATCCTGCTTAAATACTGGTGAGGGGATAATCACATCATTCTCTAATCCTGGTGTTGCATGACATCCACTCAAGATCTCTCTAACCAACGAAGTTCTTCGAAACTGGGAAAAATCTCTCTTTGAAGGTTGAGTCCAATCATAAGGAGCAACCTCGTTCAGATTGAAAAGATTAACTGAAGTACCCATAGGATCGAGAAGCTCCAAAGCAATCGTACTTTTAGGGAGATCGGTACCAACTCTGATACTAACTACGGGAAGCTTAGAGAGCTTTGGAACAAAGGCAATCACCTTTATCTCATCAGGTTCAAGCATCAAGGCTGGAAAAGGAGGTAATACCAAGGAAGAACCATCCTGATCATGTATCTTGATCCTCCAACCCTCTATGGATTGAGGAAGCTCCATATTGTTCTTTATTTCTAACCAACTAGGGAACTCTCCATCTTCGGTCTCGAGTTCAGAATGATTCCAGATTGAGACCTCATTGATAACTACGGAACTGACATCTTGTCTATTGAGCCGGGCGCAACGGTCATTAATAATTTCTTCATACCGCTTTTCATCTTTCACAGAAAAAGGCTCTTCACTATTGGGTTCTATCGTCTCACAACCTGCAACCAATAGTAGGAGTATAATACCTATCGTCATAGTACAATATCTTCTTAAACTCAAATCATTCATAGTACATCCTATTCTAAGGAGGGATTATTCTAATAAGATTTCTATATTAAAGCTCCTATTCTTGAATAATCAGACCACGATATTTTCTGAATAGCATCATAACATATAGATAGTATATTCTACTATAACAAAGAGTTTATTAATTTATTTTCTTTCTTATCCCAATTGATACACAGGTAAATCTCAAAAAAATAACTAATAAAGATCTGCACTATATACATTGAACATGAAATGCACCAATATATCATAAGAGTACAGAGGTGAGGAATTAATCGTATTGAACTAAAGGGTTGGGTGGGAAGTCATTAAGATTTTCCAAATTATATTCTCATAAAGAAATACAGAGTCTTATTAAATCAGTTCAAGTGTCCCAACCGCAAGTCTCCTAATCAATCTTTATACCCTTGAAATACAAGATTGCCCCATTCACGAAATCGTATGAAGAGATTGAGAAACCGTTTTGTTCAAATAACGTTCTCAGTTCGCTTTCCGAGAGTAAGTGACCTCTTATTTCACTGTCTTTGGTATTTCTCTCCGGAACCGGAACACTGCATATAAAGACCCCTTCAGGTATGATTACTCTTTTCAACTCTTTAACCACTCGATCAAGGTTGTTGAAGAAATTCAATGAGAGATTACAGATGCATAGGTCAAATTGATCATCTTCAAACGGCAAGGCTTCAGCATCACACACAAACAGCTCAAAATCTTCAAAACCCTGTAACAGGAATTTTCTATATGCGATTCTTAACAGACCTTCACTGATATCTATCCCTCGATAGGTATTATCACAAGGAAGAACCTCGGTAATCGACCCACTACCAGTAGCTAGTTCCAAGACCCTTCTGTTATGTATATCTATACATTCATTTTCTAAGAATCGAGTATGTTCTTTGATTGAGGCACCAAATTTCTTAGGAAATATAGATCTAGTCATGATTGAATCATACAGGAATGAGAATAAATCACCTAACCAGGGTTTATGTTTGATCTTTTGACCATCTTCTCGTAGGTAATTGATATGTTTTGTTTTCATGACTTGTATGGTATTCTTTATCAACTTCAACACCTCCATATAGCATATTGCCTACATGTCACCTGAGTACATCATGATAGTGCCCTTCAAAAGACGTATGAGCATCATTATAAACTCACTTTATCTAGAATACAATTTTCATGGCTAGTAATTGCAGAAATCCTTGACCCTAGCGATGGTATCAGGGGTCAACCAACAAAAGAGCTAGCATAGGCGCCATACTCTCATTAATCTAAGAACAGGCATCCATCATTGGATACCTGTTTCTTCAGAGAGGAAGACTATCTCATGGGTGACTATAGAAGTCTTATCCCTTGACTGCTCCTGCAGTCAAACCTTCTACAAAGTATTTCTGGATGGCAGAGAACATAATGACTATTGGTAGAGTGGTTGCGGTCCCTAAGGCCATGATCGCCCCCCAATCGATCTCTGTTGAACTTATATAGTTCGCAAGTCCAACGGTCAAAGTCTTCATGGTATCACTGATGATAAGAACACTCGATAGAAGGTATTCATTCCAGGAGAGAATAAAGGCCATGATCCCGGTACTAAGAATACCAGGAACACATAACGGAAGCATAATTGCAGAGAAGATCTTCAACGAGGTAGCTCCATCTACGATCGCAGCCTCCTCCATCTCTTTTGGGACCTTCTGGAAGAAGGGAATCAGTAGCCACACACTGAAGGGGAATGTAAAGGTAACATGACCAATGATTACCCCCAGATAGCTAGAATTGAGACCCAATGCTGCAATGATCCTATAGAGAGGAATCATCAACATGATGGGTGGAAGACAGTAGGCAGACAGAACTGTCATCATGATGAAGCGTCTTCCCCTATAGCTGAATCTTGCTAGACTATAGGCTCCCAAGGTAGCGATGACCATATCAATGATCATAGTTGAACTCGCTACAAGAAAACTATTGAAGAAATAACGAACGACAGTCGAATTACTGAACGTATTCTTGTACCAGAGTAGAGTCGGGTTCTTCGGAAAGATCTGAGGAGGCATCTTGAACAGTTCTACCGAGGGCTTCAAGGAACTCAAGGCCATCCACAGGAGTGGGAAGCCTACGAACATCACAGTAATAAGTACCATGATATAGAACCAAAAGTCATCTCTTATATGCTTGATTATGTTTGTTTTCATGTTTTTGTCCTATCCTCAGCGATCATTCGCAATGGTCTTTTTAACGTAGAATACGACACAGATAAAGAGAAACAGTCCTAGTACCACCGAGATGCTCGATGCATAACCTGTTTGGAATGTCCCAAAGGATGCCTGATAGATCATGATGGGCAGGTGTGTGGTCGTACCAGCAGGACCACCTCCTGTGATTAGCCAGATCAGATCGAAATAGGTAGCTGTCCAGACGATTCGCAGGATAGCGAGTACGATAGTAGTGTTCTTCAGATGAGGGAGTGTTATATTCCAGAAAGTCTGAAATGTTCCTGCACCATCGACATTCGCTGCATCATACAACTCCTTATCTATACCCTTAAGAGTTGCCCAGTAGATGAGCATGGGAAAGGGATAGGACCTCCAGATATTCACGATGATCAATACGGCCATCGCACTACCTGGTACCGCAAGAGGAGATTGTCTGTATTCGAGAAGACCCAATGAATTGAGCCACCAGCTCACGATACCATAATCTCCATTGGTCACCCATTTAGTGACAAGAGCGAGAGCGACTGCCGGAACCACATAGGGGATGAGCAGGAAGCTCCTTAACCCTGTTCCAGATTTTTTCTTGTTGATCAGAAGTGCGATCGAAAGCCCAAGAAGAAGCTGACCGATCACTGAGAAGAACGTCCATATCAATGTGTTCTTCACATATTTCAAGAATCTCATATTAGAGAAGAGTTTCTTATAGTTATCAAAGGCGATGAACGAGAAGTCCGGCTTCATCAGACGTGCATCGGTGAAACTCAAGATGACATTGTATATGACTGGATAGATGACGAACACAAGGAGGAAGAGTACCGTAGGTATGATGAAGATGATACCCAGTAACTGCCGTTGTGTATGATAATCTCTCTTGTGTCCCATCAAACGCGCTCTTTCCATTATCCTATATCTCCTTAAAAGCTAGCCCAGGCTAAGGGTGCCCTCAGCCTGGGCATGAACATGATGCCTTGACTATTATTGTATCAGAGCAACCTGTTCCTGCAACTGTTGATCAATATATTCGATAGCATCCTCAGTTGACTCCATTCCCAGAGCAACACTCTGCAGTGTCTCACCAAAGAATGTGGTTGATTCGATCTGTGAGGAAAGCTGACTTAATCCATTCTCCATACCATACCAGTACCAGTTGTTATTCTCGAATGCGTCGGTGATCGTATCGATCTGTTCTCCGAAGAGTGCGACCTTTGGATCATCTCTATAGGTAGCGACAGCTGAATAAAGTGATGGGAAAGCGAACATCGGTCGAGAGAGAGCTCTTTCTGCTGCCCTTTCCTTGGTGTAAAGTCTCGTCAGGAATTCCTTCTTGAGCTTGATCTGATCGCTGTCGCCACTGTTACTGGCAACAAAGGCATATCCACTACCGAAGGATGCAGCTTTATGTCCATCTGGTCCGGGAAGATCGAAACATCCAAGATTCTCTAACATCTCGGGATTATTACTCTGGGACATCAAAATGACAGCACCCATATCGAGAGTCATCGCAACCGTACCTTCAACAAGTGCATTACGGTATTCACTCCAGGCCCATTCAATCGATGATTTTGGTGAGACATTGTGGTAGAGTTCCATCATATAATCCAGAACCTCTTCTGCAGTCTCTTTCTGTGAGCCGAATGTATATTCACCAGTCTCTGGATCTACGGTAGTGACACCTGCAGAATAGAGGAATTCATAGAAGGTCTGTGCTGCAACATGAGTAGCATTAAGTGCTACAGGAAAACCATAGATATCGGTCTTTCCGTCGCCGTCATTATCGATTGTGAGTTTCTCAGCAGCTGCCATGAACTCATCCCAATCTGTTGGGATATCGATATCGTACTTTTCAAAGAGGTCCTTTCGATACCATACGGAGGTATGCAGAGCCCAGTCAGGAAGTCCCCAGGTCTTTCCTTCAGCGTTGAGGACATGAAGGTAAGATGCGATGAAGTCATCTTTGCCAAGATCTGCTATGACATCATCCATAGGTGAGAGCATATCCTGAGAATAGAGATAGGCGGTACCAGAAAAATTCGTATGCATGATATCAGGTACCGTTCCAGACTCTACAGCAGTAGCGAGTTTGGTATACATATCACCGAAGGAGATAGTGACCATCTCAAAGTCGACATCCATCTCTTGTGCGACCTCAGTGAATTGCTTTCTCAGCACTACAGCTTGAGCATCGGCAGTCAAGTTCGTCCAGATGACGATCTTTTGGCTGGTATCTTTCTCTTCAACTACGGTATCCTCACTGTTACCACCAGCGAAGACCATGGCCCCTACTACTAATAGCAGTACTAAAACAACCATTTTCTTAAACATATTCTTCTCCTTTTACTGAGACCTGACAGATCTCTTTCGATCTAAACCCTATCAAGGGTTATCTTCTATCTTCAGTTCACTCCTATACATACCTAGATTATGGCGTTATTATCTTTCAATATCGATTGCAGTTTAGGAATATCAACATTCCGTGGTGTTGTACCCTCCTTCACTGCAAGCGATGCAGCAATACCAGCAGCCTCTCCCATTGCCATGCACTGAGGCATACATCGAATACAATTAGCGACTGGAGCTTCGTAAGAGACGCAACGACCTGCTACCAAAAGCCCCTCCTTACCCTTTGGCAACATACACCGGTACGGGATTGTCATTGATTTTCCAGGTTCTAGATTATAGACGTTCATCGTGACACCATCGGGGGTGTGAGCCCCAGCCGGCATCGCACCACGACCAATACTATCTTCAAACTCCTTTGCTTCGAGAAAGTCCTCAAGAGTGACTTTATAGTCACCGATGATCCGTCGACTCTCCCGGATCCCTAAAAGAGCTGCCATAGTTGAAAGGTAGGCATGCTCAAAACCTGGAACATAGCGCTTGAAAGCCTCTGAGACATCATACAGACATTTTTGAGAGAAGGCCTCCTGTTCCGCCTTCGACTCGAAGCCCTCTGTACTGTGGGCCTCGATCGCTCCAGAACAGTTAATCGTCACCTCTCCGGGATTCGGCGTAGAGGTAAAGATACCCAACCAGGAGCGGAGGTATTCAAGATGTTCTGGAAGGTCTACATGCTCAAGTTCATCATGTAGTCCAAAATGCATAAAACCGGGGAAGGTCTTGAATTCTCGCCAAGCTGGAGGTACATGATGATCGACGATGGGAGGATGGGTCCTATAATACTCTTTTACCCTGTCCAGATCGACTCCAGACATCTTCCCCATCAGAGTCATTGGCTGAATGTCTTTTTTTGGTCTTATCTCAAACGGCGCTCCTGCCTTTGCTGCTACAACCGCATCCCCTGAACAGTCAATGACTACCGCTGCTCGGATCTCCATGAAATCTGACTCGGAGAGCACCTTAAGCCCGATTATCGTATCACCATCTGTGAGCGTATCAACGATAGTGGTATCGAGATATACACTGAGATTCGGCTCTTGTGCCACCATCTCATCCAATACGACTTTGGCGATCTCCGTATCATAGAGAAAGCAGACATCTGTATTAGGATCATCTTCAACCATGGCATCACGAGCTAAGAGGTTCTTTCTCAGTTCCCATGCGATTCCTTTGATGATGACCTTCTGTTTGTCACTGAAGCCAACCCAGGCCCCTTGCAGACCTACCGTGAACTGTCCACCAAGACATCTCTGTTTCTCAACAATAAGAGTCTTGGCACCATTCCTTGCAGAAGCTAATCCTGCGATAATACCGGCTGTCCCACCTCCGGCTACAAGCACATCTATCTTTCTCTCTTTCATGGTCATTACTCCTTACCTTTTATGCAAGATACCCATACTCTTTCAGTACGGTCTTCAATGTATCCATCACCTCGGTAGGAAGTTCAGAGATAACCGGTTTTCTACAGAATCCAGCATCGACACCACGTAATTTCATACCTTCCTTGATGATCTGAAGCCATGGTGTTGGCATACCGTCTGCGGTAGGCTTTGTAAAGAGAGGTAGGTAAGGTCTTACCTTCTCGAAATGAGCTTTCATCGCCTCTTCCATCTTACGTTCATGTGCTAGGTGGTAAACTGCAGTATTCTCCTTTGGAAAGAGGTTACCGGTTCCACAGACCCAGCCATCTGCCCAGCAAGAGAGACTCTCTACAGGACAAACATCATAACCATAGAAGATACTGAAATCATCATCAGTAAGATAACGAAGATTCTGTTGTCGAAATACGTCCGCCTGTCTCTCTTTTACTGCATCGATAAAACCCTCATTATAGAGTTTTGCCATGAACTCATCAGACATGAGACAGGTTGAATAGTAGGGGTTATGATAAACCATGATAGGGATATCTATTGCCTTACGTAAGGTTTCATAATGAAGCAACAGCTCATTCTCATTAGGAGCCATATACCATGGAGTCACAGCCATGACCCCATCTGCCCCAGCCTCTTCTGCTGACTTAGACATCTCTACGACATCTTTAGTTCGATACGCTCCAGTCGAACATACGACTTTGATCCTTCCATCTGCAGCTTTCACGGTAGCAGCGTTGACTGCCATCTGTTCTGCTGGGGTCATTCCAACCATCTCACCAGTACTTCCAGACGGGATGACACCTGTCACACCATTCTCTATTAGGAAATCGGTACATTCTTTGATCCCATTGAAATTAATAGTTTCATCTCTATTAAATGGAGTTACCATCGGGATATAGATCCCATCCAATTTTTTTCCTTTGCCCATTATGTAGTCTCCTTCTCAGCTCGTTGTATATTTTTTGGAATAGCTATTCCTGTTTTAGTAAACCATGGTTTAGAATGGTTGTCAACAAAAACTATCAAAGGTTTTTCTAGAAAATAGAAATAATCTCAGAATCACCACTTAAAGGCTATTAAAAGACATAATTTATTATCTTATAACTAATAAATCCATAGTTCCAATTTAGTAGTGATGTTATGACACTTCTTGTTATTCTTTATATGAATAGACGATTGCACTTTTTTGGAATATCTATTCCATAATAATATGATATAGTGTTTTATGACTGATTCAGTATTGACAACTACAAAAAAATACTTTAATTTCGTAATATATAGTATGATACTATTTGAAATAGTTATTCCTAATTTACCTGGAGCATAAAATAAGGAAGAAAAGATGGATAAGAAAAAGGTAGAACAGAACCCTGATATAATCAAAATGGTAGACAGAGCACTACAGGTTCTTGATATCCTTCGGCTTTCTAAAGAAAGTATTGGGGTGAATGATATAGCAAAGCAATGCGAGATCAATCCTTCAACAGCCCATAGGATCTTGAAGACACTAGAGGTGAATGATTGGGTCTACCAGATGGGAGATGGGAAATACATCTCAGGTGAGAAACTGAGTTTTGTTCTGGGAAAAGATAATCATTATCTTGCATTACAGGAAGCTTCCTTGATCGTGATGGAGAAATATACTGAGAAATACAATCATGCGATGAACCTCATAGTTCGAGAAGGATCACATTGTTATATCATGCAGCAATCCAGAACAAAGAAACTGGTAGATTATATCCCACCACTCTATTCAGACCTCCCCTTTTATGCCTGTGCCGGAGGGAAGATCCTTCTATCTGAACTCCCCATAAACCTTGCTGATACCATCATTCATTCACGAGAGCTAGTTCCTCTCACAAAAAGGACAATTACCGATGTTGAACAATTTTGGCAAGAATTGAGGAATGCTGCAAAGCAGGGTTATGCAGTAGATAACAAAGAGAGTGCAGAGAACGGGAGTTGTATTGGTGTCCCTATTCGTGACAGCAAAGGTACCGCCATAGCGGCCCTCTCCTTTAGCGGTTTGATCGGTATCAAGGAACAAGAAGAGCTCTTACAGTATCTTCCTGCCCTCAATGATGCTGCTGCAGAGATCTCCAAGATTCTCTATGGTTGTGGGGATCATAACTAGCAACACCTTTTTTGAATATCTAAATCGGAGGTTGGAGAGTCTCTCTCTTAGTTTACTCTAAAACCAATTAATACTAAAAAGAAATTAATCAGAATAGCTCTTTCAGCTAGTCTATTCTAAGAGACTAATGATCCAATACTCCTTAGGATATTCTTTATTTGCTTGTTGAAAATGTGTTGATTCTTCTCCACTAAACTATGATTCCATAGGATTCTTCCATAATCATACTTCACATATATTTCATTAATGATATACTCATGAAATGAACAAGACATTTTTTAAACTTAAGTATAATAAATTCATATTGATTTCTCTCACTATCCTTTTTATTAGTGTTCGTATAAGTGAAGTGAATTATCTCCTTTTTCATACCTTTGTGGAGCTCATAACCATAGCTGTCATGTGGGCTCTATTCATCATTCTCCTAAATACCGTAAATGAGAATCAGGAAAAAGCGATCATATTCTTAGCAATTGCCTACCTGTTCATTGGAATGATCGACCTCTTTCATACCATAGCTTATAGAGGAATGATGATCATCAGTAATGGAGACGATGCGAACCCTGCAACCCAGCTATGGATTGCAGCTCGTTATATGGAAAGCATCTCATTATTCCTATTCCCATTTCTTTTTCATAGAAGAGTCCGAACAAGATCAGTCTTTGCAGGATACACCTTGATCACAACGGTGATCTTCTTGATGATCTTTGTTTATAAGATATTCCCTACTTGTTTCATTGAGGGAATTGGTCTTACTAGTTTCAAGAAGACAAGTGAGTATATAATCAGTATCATCCTTCTTGCTTCTTTGTATCTAGTCTATATAAAACGTGATCATATAGATCCAGTCCTTTTGAAGTATTATGTACTGTCGATCATCGTTACAATAGTAAGTGAACTACTGTTCACTTTCTATATCAGTGTGTATGGGATCTCGAATCTTTTCGGTCACCTCTTAAAACTGCTTTCAGTCTATTTTGTATATAAAGCACTTATCTATACTGGGTTACGAAAGCCATATACCCTTTTGAACAAAGCTATCATTGATGGAGCAGATAAGTATCAGCAGATGTTTGAGAAGAATAAGGCTATCAAGCTTCTTATAGATGTTTCGAATCGGGGAACTCTTATAGAAGCAAATCAAGCAGCTTGTGAATTCTATGGGTATAGTAAACAGGAACTCAGTAAGATGAGTATCACAGATCTGGATACTCAACCAGATGATAAAGTTTTAGCTTTGTTGAGAAAGGCCCAAAATAAAGATTCAGAGATATTACACGTCAAGCATCGATTGAAATCAGGGGCTATCAGAGATCTGGAACTCTTTATCGGACCGGTAAAGACTGAGAGGGCCCTATACCTTTATACGATCATCATCGATAATACAGAAAAACTTCTTGCTGAGGAAAGGATTCGTGTAAGTGAGGAGAAATATCGTCGTATAGCAGATAATGTCACTGATGTGGTTTGGGTCACAGATCTACATTTGAAACCAACATATATAAGTCCATCCGTCGAACGAATCATTGGGATCACACCTGAAGAGTTCCTCCAGTTGCCCATAACAAGTACTTATCCTCCATCTTCGATTGAAAAGTTCAAGAAAATACTATCTAAGGAGCTTGAAAGAGAGCAGACCCCTAATCCAGATTACAATCGTATCTTTGAATTTGAAGTAGAACGATTCTTTAGTGATGGAACCATCGGTTGGGATGCGATTAGAGCAAATTTTATAAGGGATCCTCAAAATAACCCCATCGCACTATTGGGTGTTTCGCGAGATATAACGAAGCGAGTCAAGATCGAAGAAGCTCTACAACAAAGCGAATACAGATTCAAGGCACTGCATAATGCCTCATTTGGCGGTATTGCAATTCACGATCAGGGAATCATACTTGAGACAAACCAAGGGCTCTCCGAGATATCAGGGTTTAGTTATACTGAACTGTTAGGGATGGATGGTCTGTTATTGATTGCTGAACAATATCGGAAGTCAGTCTTGAATAATATTCTTTTAGGTTATGAAAAATCGTATGAAGTATATGGTATTCGCAAGAATGGAGAGCAATACCCGCTAAGGTTAGAAGCAAGAAACATCCCCTATAAAGGCAAAAGAGTACGAGTAGTCGAGTTCCGGGATCTGACAGAGCAGAAACAGGCAGAAGATGAGAATAAGAGACTACATGAACAACTAGTACAGTCACAGAAGATGGATGCAATAGGTCGATTAGCAGGCGGAGTAGCACATGATTTCAATAATATGCTAGGTGTAATCATTGGGTATGCTGAGTTCATTCTAGAAAAGATAGATACAAGTAATCCTGTTCATGAGGATGTAGGAGAGATCCTAAAAGCAGCAACTCGTTCAGCTGATCTTACACAACAATTACTCGCTTTCTCCCGAAAGCAGACCATAGTTGCAAGAGTTCTTGATATAAATGAGAATATCGAGGATACATTGAATATGTTACGGAAATTGATTGGAGAGGATATTGATCTGATATGGCTCCCTTCCTCTTTAAAAAGTATAATCAGATTTGACCCCTCTCAACTTAATCAGATACTTGTTAATCTCTGTATCAATGCGAAAGATGCCATAGAAAAGAGTGGAAGAATCACCATCAAAACAAAAAATATATCAGTTGATAGGGATTATAGTGGTAAGTACAAAGAGTTGGCGAAAGGTGATTATGTTTTGCTTTCATTCAGTGACAATGGAAGTGGTATGGAAGAGGAGACTGTAGATAAGATCTTTGAACCATTCTTCTCTCAAAAGGGAGCAAAAGGTACTGGTCTAGGTATGGCAACCGTATATGGCATAGTCAAACAGAATAAAGGATTCATTAACGTCTCTAGTGTGATTGGTAAAGGAACCACTATCAATATCTATTTCTCTAAATATGTTGGAGAGACTGATATACAACTACCAAGAACTCAAGAAGGATTATACAAAGGACAAGGTCAAACTATATTACTCGTTGAGGATGAGAAGATCATCCGGGAAATGGTACAATCTATCCTAGAACGTCTTGGCTATCAGGTACTCGTAGCAGAGACCCCTACGGCAGCTATCAGTTTTGCCGAAACTCAAAAAGATAGCATAGCGCTCCTTTTGACGGATGTGATCATGCCAGATATGAACGGTCGGGATCTATCAGTAAAGATACAACAAATATGTCCAAGTCTTCAGACACTCTATATGTCAGGCTACACAGATAATGTGATAGCCCCTCATGGAGTATTAGAACAAGGAACACACTTTATTCAGAAACCTTTCTCATTAAAAGACCTTGGCACTAAGATCTATAGACTCTTACATAATCAATCAACTGATTGATAGCTAAGATCGAGGCTTAATGAGTACAATCAGGGTTTAGTTCATGGATTATTTTTTAACACAGATACCGACGGATAAGGTTTTCCTGTAGAAGAGGCAATAGGATCTCCTCTTTTTTAGCAAATATCCTTCGTTTGAGACTGAACGATTTTTCTCATGTTTTCCTTTAATAATCATGGTATACTCAGTAAAAGAATGTGTAATTGCAATATTCACTCATCAAACAATAGCTAACAACACCTAGAGGAGATTCTTATATGGATAAAAAAGCTATGACTAGATTTCAAGTCTCTTTACATGATAATTCGCAATGTGCTCAGGATATGAAGCGATCTCTTGAATTGAAAAGAAACTATGCGAGGGAGTTGGGACTATCAGCATGGGATATCTCACAAGAGGGAATATATTATTCTGATACAGGGAATGAAATCTCTATCACCGACGCTATGGAGAAAGCTTTAGAAGAGAAAAGGTCTATCCCTCCTACTACAGAACTTCCTGAGCCTAATGATATTCATATCAGTGATACTCATATCGAGATCAATAATGAGACGACCATGCAGGCAGCATATCGTCTTTTAAAGACTGGAAAAAAGACTGTAGCACTTAATTTTGCCAATGGGATCAGCCCTGGTGGGGGCTTCTTACATGGGGCAAGAGCACAGGAAGAGGTACTCTGCCGTTCGAGCGGCCTATACAGAACCTTGATCGATGACCCTATGTATGAATACCACCTAGAGCGAGAAGAGCCAGATTCAACCGATTGGATCATCTATTCACCAAAGGTCCCGGTCTTCCGTGAGGACGATGGAACAGGTATAGAAGAGCCCTGGCTCATGGATATATTCACCTGCGCAGCTCCTGTAGCATCTTCTATAGGTCAAAGGAGGGCAAGACCCCTTCTGAAGAAAAGAATTCTCAGGATCTTGGAGACCGCACATGCCTTTGGTTATCAACAGCTAGTACTAGGAGCCTGGGGTTGTGGGGCCTTTTGGAACAATCCATATACTACCGCTGAAGATTTCAAGGAAGCCCTTACTGGTCCCTATTGTGGGTTGTTCTCCAACGTAGTCTTTGCGATAGCTGATTGGTCTGACGATAGAACCTTCATAGGCCCCTTCAGAGAGGTGTTCTCCCATATTGATGAACAATCTTTCTGTAGAACCTAAAACAACTGTCATGATTCACCAAGAAGCCTGATCAGTTTCTGTAGGACTCGTCTTACCTCATAGAATGAAGACTTCTTCGATCCAGTCACCTCATCCATATAGAGAGCTCTATTCACCTCGATCATGATCGAGGTCACTCCTCGCTCTTGTCGATAATACCACTGAGGAACGAGACTACCAGAAAAAGGGAGATCTCTAGCGACCGTGTATCCGAGATCCCTGAAAAAATTCATCACTTCAGTGGAGAGCCTCCTTGGGGTGTGAAAGGAATCAGTTCCTATACAGATGTCTGGCCGCCTTGAAAGCTGGTCCTGCTCATAGGGAAAAGGTCTTGAGGGGAAACTATGGCAGTCTATGATGAGAGCCTTTCCGAACCGTGATAAAGCTGAACGCAGCTGTCCCTCTAAGAGTTTGTGATGTGGGAAGTAATACTCCTTGAGTAACTGGGCCCTCTTTTCATCTGTCAAGTATTCCCTTAAGCACCCACCCTTAAGGGTTTTCGTATAGATCACTCCCATCCCATGTTCAGTCAGGGGTTCAGCTGAATCCTCAGAGAATCGTTCAGGATCACAGACTATCGAGAGACAGGGAATATAGCCTGAACCTCATCTGGTGTACTAAAAAGCTCTTCTGTATAGTGATCGACAAGTTGGAGCTGTTCATCCTCGATCTCATCATCGGAAATCAAGAACTCATCACGATAGGAAGGAGGGATCTCCCTACTCGAGTGAGGGATGTGGAGGATCAGGGGTGAATGAGGGATAGAGGGGAAATCGTAAATTCTCTGATCTTTGATCATCAAATCCTCCGTTTTAGCAAATTTGTTTTAAGACGCATGCAAGTAGGGAATTCCCTTAAATCAACGTCTGAAATAATTATCTCACGTTCTTCAGCCTTGAGTAAAGGGGATGCTAACATAAGTAGCTGTAAGCTTAACATTACTCAGCTATGTGGCAAATCGTTCTTTTCTTCTCGAATCAAGAAAAATGTATTAGAATAAGACTTGATTACTACTATATATCGGAGGGTTCAGGAGATGAAGAGAACTGGTTATATTGAAGGTTATTTTGGGAGGATACTCTCTCATGAACAGAGAATAGGTATACTCGAACATCTAAGCCTCTTAAACATGAATACCTACCTCTACGCTCCAAAAGAGGATCCCTACCATCGAGTACAGTGGAAAGTCCCTTATCCTGCATCCGAACAGAGAGTGCTTGAGGAGTTGGCCTCCAAAGGAAGGTCCTTAGATATCGATGTGGTCCCGGCCCTAGCCCCCGGACTCTCATATGATTACCTTTCTGATGAGCATTATGCGATACTCCTGGGCAAATTCGAACGCTACTTCGAAATGGGTATCACCATCATGGCGCTACTCATGGATGATCTTGTACCAGAGTTACCTTCGACGTGTCAGGGGAGTTTCAACTCTTTAGGGGATGCCCATGGGAAGCTCTTGATAAGACTCCAATCAGATCTACGTAAAGTAGAACCTACTTGTGATCTTCTTTTCTGTCCTACAGTCTATTCTGATTATTTTGTCGAGGGTGAAGCTGCAGATTCGGACTATATCAAAGACCTGGCAGCGATCATCCCCGATGATATCCCAATATTCTGGACTGGTGATCAGGTGGTCTCAGAGACGATCGGTGAGTCGAATACAGGGAGGATCAGAGAATTGTTCAAAGACAATCTGATCATCTGGGATAACTACTATGCCAACGACTATACTCCCTATCGTATCTTCATAGGTCCTATGCTCGGTAGAGACAAAGAATTCACTGACAGGTTGACTGGTTTCATGATCAACCCGACCGGACTCTATGTGACTGATAAGATGCTCCTCTCCTTGACCGAGGAGTTCTTAAGGACAGGAGCTAATGATCTAGCGTCCTGGAGACGAGCCACAAAAGAGTTCGCTCTCCACCCGGATATCGAGAAGGTTCTTCCCTACTACTGGTCACCCTTCACGACGACTGATCGAGACTTTCCTACTGCTGAACAGGCAGAAGGTCTAAAGAGTTTTTATGATGAGGTCGTGGTTGCATGGCAGAATCCCCTACGACTTGAGTGGTTCCAGTATCTCATCGGTCTGATCACCGACTTACAGTTACTCTATGCAGACTATGGGAAAACAGATAAATGGATCAACAATTACTACACAGGTGCAGTGACAAGGTATCTTCCAAAGAGAGAATAGTCAAATGACTATTCTCATGCTCAAATAAGGATTCACCGGGCTACAAGCTTGCCATAGTCCTTTTCAATCTCTCTTTCAAACGTAACCCCTGCCAAGCGAGCTGATCGTCAGCTAGCTGGTAATGGGCATCTTCTATTATGGTCACCTCTACGATATTCTCCGCCTTGCTTAGGAGATCCCGACATTCATCACTCAGATTCAGCAGATGCAGTTTCTTGCCCTGTTGACCATATTTCTCTGCTACGAAGTTGATAGCTTCAAGACCGGAATGATCGTGTACATGGGCCTTATCAAAGTCTATGACGATATCGAGTGGATCCTGAGTATAATCAAAGAGATCTTTGAAGGACTGTACAGACCCGAAGAACAATGCTCCTTCTAACGGATAGATTCTCGAACCGAACTGATCGGTAAACGGAGTGGCCTCCATCTTCTTTCCCTTTTCCCACGCAAACACGAGTGCAGAGAAGATGATCCCGACTGCCACAGCTATGGCAAGATTGGTTACGACGGTAATGACTGAGACGACTACGATGACTAATGCATCCGATTTAGGAATGCTCTTCATCACACGAAAACTCGACCATTCGAAAGTACCGATGACTACCATGAACATCACCCCGACAAGAGCTGCTAATGGAATCTGCTCGATAAGCGGTGCGCCGAAGAGGATAAAACCCAGTAGAGCTACTGCGGCTGTTATACCCGAGGTCCTCCCTCGACCACCAGCCCTGATATTGATGATACTCTGACCGATCATGGCACAGCCGCCCATACCACCAAAGAAGCCGTTCAAGATATTTGCAATACCCTGACCGACACATTCCTGATTACCGAAGCCTCGCGTCTCGGTAAGCTCATCCACAAGAGTCAGAGTCATCAGAGACTCGATCAACCCAACAGAGGCTGCCAGTATAGAATATGGTAGAATGATTCTGAAGGCCTCTAGCGAGAGGGGAATATGAGGAATTGCAAATCGAGGTAGAGCTGCAGCGAGTGTCAGCTTAGAAGGATCTTTACCCTGAACGAAATCTAAAACAGTCGTGACTTCCACTATTCCTAGGTTATTCAGTATGAGACTGATCAAGCTGACCACAACCATAGCAGTCAAGGTCGCCGGTACAGCCTTGGTGATCTTAGGCATAAGATAGCTTATTGCCATTGTCAGCAGGATCAAGACTCCCATGACTGTCCAGATCAGTATTTTCTGTTCTGAAGGGAGGTCATGGCTGAGTTCGAACATCTCGAACTGCGAACGGAATATGACGATCGCAAGACCGTTCACAAAGCCGAGCATAACAGGATGAGGGACGAGTCGAATGAATTTTCCCAGCTTGAGTACTCCGAAGAGGACTTGGATGATCCCCATCAGCACTACTGCTGCAAACAGATATCCCAAAGCTGATTCCATGCCTCCAAGGGCGACCCTCTCTCGGATCAAGGGAGCTAGAATCACAGCAACCGCTCCGGTAGCCCCGGAGATCATACCTGGGCGCCCTCCGATCAGAGCAGTGACGAGTCCCATCATAAATGCTGCATACAGTCCGATGACTGGATCTATACCGAGAATGAAGGCAAAGGCTATAGCCTCAGGGACTAAAGCCAGGGAGACAGTAATACCAGATAGAAAGTCATTTTTCAGATTTCTTGGTTTGGAAATCCGTATTGAAAAGAGAAAATTATTCTTTTGTTTCATTAATTTTTAAAAACCCTTTAAGATATGTTTAGTCCGGGAACTCTAACAGGTTATCTAGTAATACTCAACAAGCGGTATCTTGATGTCTCTACTCTTTTTACTAATAATCAACTATTGGTTCACTCCTTGAGAAGATTAGCAGTGAGACAGGGAGTTAATCACCGCTTATGAGGACGAAAAGGTTAGTGCTGAACAGAGGTTTCACGTCATCTATATCGTTCTCACCTATTCCTGGCTACTTCAGAATCGAAAAATCGCTCCTATTCCCTTTTTCATGACCGGCAAGCACTAACTCACCAGTCTTATCTACTGATTCCTTGCATCCTTCTTGCGCTGCTGAATCCAAACCTGCAAAGACTCTGGAGACATCAACGCTGGGTCACCTAGAGCTTCTGCGCTCGCATGTTCCAACTCCTGTGGTAGATGATGGATCAGCAGATCCAGATCTGCTGAACTCTTGATCTCTTCATCAAGTAGACGAGCCATCTCTTCGTTATGAGGTACCCCATGTCGCCGTACAGCCTTGACCAAACCCTTCAACAAAGTCTCCCAGGTCGTCATAGGCCCTTGTGTTATCGAAGCTGATTCTGCAAAGGAGTCGATGAACGCAAAAGGAACCTTAGCAAAGGACTCTTCCATGCTAATAGCAGCTAATATCCAATCGGTATCGAAGGAAAAGTCAAACACGGTAGGGTGTGCAATGATCTTCTCCAAAAGATCGCACTCATAGAGTTTGAAAGCAGCCTGAGTATCCAATATGTCACGTGAGAAGATCGCCTGGCCCACCATCCGTTGCATGTGCCTCAGAACCTTGATACCGATCCCCCATCGTCCCTCCTGTTTTACGAGTACGGCATCGGGATGTTTACGATTACCCAATATGATCCGATAGTCTTCTTCAATATAGGGCTTCAGTAACAACCCGAGTTGTCCCAAGTGGACCGAATTATCAGCATCGGTGTAAACGACTGCATCCTTATCATCGGAGATTGCCTGCATACAACCGAGGATGATCGCACCTGCTTTCCGTGAGTCGTTCACCGATTCAAGTTCTTTTAGAGGCCCACTCGATGCAGGTATAGCATCACTAAGGAACAGGACCTTCACCTTGTCCCCTAAGAGATGTGTATCTGCTATTTCCTGAGCGATCTTTCCGCTGTCGTGAGGACACCCGTCATCTACTGCATAGAGAGTCCACTCGATTGGGGTCCCTTCGGTCACCCAATTCAACTGCTCGAGCTTGGTACGTAAGGAATCTTCACCATGAGGATTATTGTCATTTTTTGCATATAATCTATTATGTTCACCCCACATGGCAAAGACCACACCGATGTTGATCGGTTCATTCATACTCAAGGCATAGCGTCTAGAGATTACCAACTTAACTGCAAGTCTGAATTCAAGCGGAGCATCAGGTTGTCGGGCTGTTTCCTGTAATAGAGAATCAGTCAGTTCAGGTTGTTCGAGTAAGGCAGAGGTGAGAGCGTACAAACTTTCCTGATCTGCAGGTTCAGTCAGATCAAACTCTTTTTTAGCACTTTCAAGTAGTTCTTTTACATTTGGCATGGTTATCCTCCGTATGCATCTAATACACTCCCTCCCCAATAAGGTGGCCTACTCTAGCCGGAAAAACAGACGAGCACCCTACTGTTGAACTTTATCGATCAGCTCTTCCTCATATTTCCTATATCACAGATGAGAGAGTTCCTTTTCCATAGCTTATCATATCACATTTTTCGTAGAGCGTAGCTTCTGGTGTTGGGTAATTCATCAGGAAGCTTACTAAGCCTATATTATTGAAGTGAGAACGATCAAAGTGAATCTTCATGATTACAGCCGCTCCTCAACAACGATTACCCTATATATCGGTCTCACTAGTCAATGGGTAGAGCATTCTAATCATAAAGTTATGCTAAAACTCAATCCTTGCTAATTATGTTGTTATACTCTACAATATCCTAATAAAAATCACAAAAAAGGAATGAAAACATGAAAAAACGAATACTATTGGTTCTCTTAGTAGCAGTGACACTCTTATCCGGTTGTATGACCGTAGAGAAGGATAACGAAGAAGCATATCAATTCATCGTGGAAAATATCGATGACAGCGATGCCATCAAGACCTATCTTGAAAAAGAGAAATCTCGTGGTGGAGATATCGATGTATCAATCATGAGTGGAGATTCTATTCTCATGATCGCTGCTCGTTATACTACAAATATTGAAGTACTAGAGACCATCGCTACCTATTTCCCTAGTATCCATAAGATGAATTATCAAACAGATATGAGTGCTATCGATTACTTGACTCGTAGAGAAGGTACAGAAGATATGGTCAAATTCTTAGTAGAAGAATCTGTCAAACAGGAAGTACTTAAAAAAGCTAATGAAACAAAGAATAGTGTAGTAAAGAGCATATTCAAGAAGTTTTAGTATTACTTCACTGCTACGGGTGTAAACCCGTAGCAAGTCATTCTTAATGTAACTTGCCTACCCACCTGCATCTTTCAACAGAACTAACTACTGATACACTACGAACACAGCCATAGTATGAACTGTTCTATGATCAAGAAGACTATTCCTTTTCATAATATCACCCCATGAAAGTTTAAATAGCTCATCTAGGTAGCATTCCTCTAGGAGAATCTTATAGGTCTCGTTCATCTTATACCATCCCGACCATTGACGACTCATATCAAGAGGAATTACTTTTAAGTCAAGGATGTATATTATGAGTAAAAATAAAGTTCTTTCTATGGCTTTTTCTCGATTGTATCCTCTGTATATCAATAAAGCAGAGAGGAAAGGCCGTACCAAAGAAGAGGTTGATAAAATCCTGCGATGGCTGACGGGATATAGCCAGGAGGCCATAGAGAGTCAGATCGAGCAAGGAGTAGATGCTGAGAGCTTCTTTAAAGAGAGCCCACAATTGAACCCTTCGAGGACTCTGATCACTGGGACCGTCTGTGGGGTTCGTGTCGAAGAAGTCGAAGACCCCATCATGCGTGAGATCCGGTATCTTGATAAGCTCATCGATGAGTTGGCAAAGGGGAAACCCATGGATAAGATCCTTAGGGTCTGACTTCGTAGCTCTATTCATTCTGAGTTTGAATTCACCTCATGGACTAGCTTCTTGAAGCGCTAGAAAAAGGTCTCTATTTTCTTGATTCACCCTACCATTTCTGATCTATCCCAAAATGATTCAAGCCCCTTTACTTTTATTCTTACCTTTTAACAATACTTGTGCTAGCTTGATCATTGTCTTGAAGGAGATATCGGGATGTGCCACCTGGTTCACTGTACCGGCAATATAGAGGTTCTCTTTGGGACTATAGAATGCCAATGCCCCGGAAAGACCTGAATGTCCTATGAAGTAGGGTATGGAACCGGCCGGATTGACCAGCCATGGAAGTCTGAATAGGTGGATACCAATACCCGAACGCATAGGATAGAAGATCCGGTTCCACTCCTGCAATGAGCTCAGATACTCTAGCGGGAATAGTCTACCGGTAAAGAAGCCTTCAATGAAAACCAGCATATCAGCAGAAGTCGAGACCACTGCCCCATCTGCTCCAAAGGAGACCATAGCTTTGGGAATGATCAGTTCTTTCTCTTTATAGTAGAGTCTCTTCGGCCTCTTGTCAGAAGGGTCTTGATACAGGTAGGTCTTTTCTAATCCAAGTGGTCCAGTGATCAGATCAATGCAATTCTCGCAGAAAGTTCTATGCGTGATGACTTCGATGATCCTCCCTAATAATTGAAAGTTCGCATCAGAATAGTGTGCTTTATTCTTTGTCCCTGGGGCAAATAGAGGGCGCATCTTCTTCGTTCTCTCAATAGATTCGTCAAAAGTCCAGGACTGATCATATCCCTGGGTTATCTCATCTTCCAGACTTTTCCCATGATCTCCTTTCCCCTGAAAATAGTCGGGGAGCCCAGAGGTATGGGCAAGTAGCTCTTTGATCGTCAACTCCCTTGAATAATCTTGCCCCTTGAACAGGTGTAACCCGAGCAACACACTCTCATCCAAGTAGTTACTGACCCTATCTTCAAGAGCGAGATCTCCCCTTGCTTGGAGCTGTAATATCATCGCAGTGGTGAAAAGCTTTGTGGTACTGGCAATAAAATATGATTGATCCTTCGAAAGATCACCTGAGGCCCCTGACCATATAAGATCGCCTTGTTCTATAGCAAAGGATGTCCCAAAGACTTTGTCTGTTGCTACAGTCTTATCTAAGACAGCTTGTAATGTCTTCTGAATCTCACGCATAGATCCCTCTCCTACTATTGATACCTTTGAGGTTTATTTAAATCATATGATAGCCAACAGTGAAGCTTCACAGTAAGGAGAGTTTCAGGACCTTTCTAGTCAGTTCTATTCATCCTCATCAGATATGGTCGGATAGATTCCTGAATAGTATTTTTCTAGACACTTATCACAGATACCATGGCTGAACTGTACATCTGCATGATCTGAGATATACTGCTCGAGTTGTTGCCAATACCCATCATCATCCCTGATCTCCTTACAATGCATACATATCGGGATCACTCCTCTCAAAGATTGTATTTCCGCTTCACCTTCCAAATAATCACGTTCTATGGCTTGTTGGTTCAACATGATCAACCCGATGAACATAGTGATATTCGTAAAGATGATAACGAGAAACATTATCCCCTGTATGGCAGAGGCTACCATGAAGTCAGAGATATGATCTTCATAGAAGAGTGTATAGATGATTCGAAACAGGCTATATAAGATCAATATGATGAAAGTGACTATCAGGAGAAAATTCGGGTCGATTCTAATATCTTTAGAGTACTTCTGTATATGAATCAAGGAGATGGGATAGAAGATCATTGATAAGATGGTGACAACGACGATCCTCACAGATATGTTGGGGCTCACATAGGTAAAGAACAGGATCATGACAAGGTACAATAATGTCATAATAACATATACCCAGATCTTACTTTGCCGATTCAAAAAGATAATCAAACCATGCATCACCAATGCATAGTGAGCTAGCATGAGTAAGTTAGCGAGCACGATGGTAAACAGATCAGGAATAAAACCCCGCATACTCATGAGAAATAACCCCAGGATCATGGAAATAGCGGCAACTACCCAATAGTTGAAACCATGATAGGTCTTATGGGTCGTATGGATATGCATCATGACCGCTGCAAGGGCAATGCTGATGATGCTCGAAGTTAAAGACAACGTCCTAATATCCAATACCATATGAGATTACTCCATTCATTGTAATTTCCAGATACTAGAAGTATAGCATGGTATATACTTTTTCTCATCAAACACTCATACGAAAGACGAGACTATGCGAAAAGTGCAATCTGGCCCTGACTACTATGTTTAGGTTAGAGGCTAGCATGTTCTATATAAGTTACGGGCTCTTTTCTCAAAGGAACACTTTTTAATATAAAACTTCCCCGATATTCTTAAACTCTCCTTTGCTAGAGATTACAACTCATATAGAATCTATAGGAAACAAGAGCTCCTTACAGATGCTCAGTGTGTCGATACCAAGGGATGATACGAAAGAGGGTTGATACTACTTTGTTCATCTTTACGAATCTAGGAGTGTGTCCCGTTGAAAAGAACATGGATAAGAAGAATCTTGATCATAGGAATCCTTACGATCCTGATCAGCATCTCTTGGTCAATTCTAGCTGATAAGAAGAGCAATGAGTCCGTATCAGTAGTACGATCTACAGAGACCTGGTTCAAGGATTCTAGATGGACTGATCAAGTCCTCTATGATATCAGACAAGGTAGAGAATATGACTCATTACAGATCGAGGAGACTGCAGCCTTCTTGGACTCACGCCAGGATACCTCTGACTTCCGACTGCCCTCTATCCTTGCTCTCCTCTATGAATTCCCTGATCACCTGAAGGCTGTAGATCTCTCGACCCTCAAAGAGGCTCTCCTCCACTATAAATACTGGATCACTGATCCCGGTGAAGATTCCATGGTCTACTGGAGTGAGAATCATCAGATCCTAGGAGCTACAGGAGAATACCTCTCCGGGCAACTCTTTCGGCAAGAGACCTTCACGAATACCGGTCTTTCCGGGATCGATCATGAGCAGCGAGCAAGAGAACGTATACTGACTTGGCTTGGATTCCGTTGGGATCATGGGTTCACAGAATGGTACTCCAACACCTACTACAAAGAGGATATCTCAGCTCTTGCGGCCCTCATATCCTATGCTGAAGATGAGGAGATAGTCTTTAAAGCAACAGCGATCATGGACCTTCTGCTCTATGATATGGCGAGCCAGTCTTTTCAGGGCACCTTCATCAGTTCGAGCGGGAGGGCCTACGAACATGATCGTAAATATGATGATGGGTCTATCATGGAGAAATTCATGCGAGTGTTCTGGGACGAAAGTCCAGACCTAGGAGCTCACATGCTCCAGACCTTCCTTCTCTGTGACAACTACCAGATACCTGAAGTATGTAAAGCTATCGCTAAAGACTCAGGAACATCCGAGATCAAGGCCTCAACGGGACTTGATCTGAAGGAGTTAAGAGCCAAAGATCTCATAGGACATGAGGACCACCAGATCATGATGCAATGGGGGATGGAAGCCTTTACCAATCCCGAGATCATTGAGAACTCCTTGTCCTATATCAGGGACCAACAGCTATTCTCTCACAGCGATCTTCACGCTTTCACTGACATCAACTATGACCTCCTACTCAAGATGAGACTCCTAAGCCCATTAGCAAGACTCATATCGCCACAGACTGATGGGATCGCTATCCAGAGGGCGAATACCTATACCTATAGGACCCCTGAGTATATGATGTATACTGCTCAGTCCTATCATCCGGGAACCTTCGGTGATCAACACCATCTATTCGGGGTCACCTTGCGTAATGACCTGATGGTATTTCATACCCATCCTGCCGTAGAAGAGGGACAACATGGTGTGCATACGAACTCACCAGCTTATTGGGTAGGTTATGGCCATATTCCCCATACGGTACAGACGAAGAACATCAATCTGTCCATCTACAGACTCCCAAAGCGGAAGGAAATCGTTGAGAAAGAACTACTGCCATATACGCATGCATGGTTTCCCATGGACAGGTTCGATGAAGCCACCATAGAGGGAACTATAGCCTTCGGGAGGTCAGGAACCGCTTATATAGCGTTGATCGGAAGTGATCTCCTACATCTTACCTCTGAGCAGACCCCAGATGATCTGATATTAGAGGGAAAAGACAGCTGGTGGATCACTGAGGTGGGATCAGAGGGAGATGGAGAGAACTATTCACAGTTCAAGGAGCGCATAAGGGAGCAGGTAGCAAAGACGACCTATGAATCAGGGCTCTTGAGCTATCCTTCACCGCAAGGGATCATCAGTTTGGAGTACCAGAAGGGATTCTTCATTGACGATGAAGCACAGAATCTTACCTATCCCCGATTCGATTCACCTTGGATCACAGCAGACAGAGAACCTGAGGCATTGACCTTCACCCATGGGGAACATCGTCTTCATCTAGATCTCAATCAACAGATTCGGACGAGTTGGTAGTTTTCATCAGGGTAGATCATTGCTCATCCTTTCAAGACTACCTTTTAACTACGATCTGTGACAGTTCATGCCCACCCTTATCTTGGAAGTGACGACTTCCTCATGATCGGATCTTTAAGAGTCTCAGTAACCTCAGATAGCGAGCAACCACTACAATCTAAGTTATAAGCATATCCTATTAACAGGTAGTACAAAAATCCAGATTTCCATAGTATAATGTAACCGTTATTCATGACTGATATTGAGTATATTTCCCAAGAACAGGGTCTCATATGTTGTGTATGAGGTGATCACGTATAATGCATGTGTTTCTCAACTAGTGAGAATCATGCCTATTGAAAAAGGATGAGAATATGAAGAGAAGACTTTCATCAGTGCTTATTGTAGGAGTAGTACTCATTCTCATCATCCTCACAGGCTGTCCGCAGCAGACTGCCTCTTTGACCCTGATCTTCGATGATACTCAGGGGACAATAACCTGCACCCCCTCAAAGAATGTGTATGAATTTGGGGAACAGGTAGCCCTACAGGCCACAGCAGAGACAGGATTCCATTTCGACCACTGGGCCTCTGGAGCCACGGGGAGTGAGAATCCCCTCGAGGTCATCCTCGATGGGAATACAGAGGTCACCGCCGTATTCGAGCCCAACATGTATACCATTACCATATCTGATCCGACCAATGGTCAGATCCAGATAGACGGTATCGATGCCTCGGGGACCCTATCAATCGCCTATGGGACAGAGATATCCCTGCATGCAGTCGGAGATACCGGATACTCGCTCAGTAGCTGGACAGACGATATAAGTGGTTCAGAGAACCCAAAGGTGGTAACCGTCACCGAAGATATGAGTATAGGTGCGACATTCTCCAATCTGATCTATCAACTGACAGTCTTAGCTCCTACGAATGGCGCTATCAAAGAAGGAGACCAACTCCTCACGGCAGGAACTCATGACTACCCCTATGGTACTTCATTGACTCTTACTCCGGTACCTGATGAGGGATATGACTTCTCAAGATGGACTGGAAGTTCCAATATGACAACAACCCCCTATACCTTCACCATCACAGAAGACTCCTCTATTGGAGCAATCTTCACACCAGAGACCTATACGATCACTGTCAATACGGCGACTCATGGTGAGATTCTGAAGGATGGCAGTATCTTCACCTCCGGTTCCTTTGAACCTGGTACGAACATAACCTTGACCGCCGTCCCAGATGAGGGCTATACCCTGGACTCTTGGGGTTGCCCCTATGGTAACTATAGTACGGAGCCAGAGATTGAGGTCACCATCGATAAAGATATACCCTTTTCACCTGTATTCAGGGAGTATGACCATCTCATCTGGAAACATACCTATGCGGACTTCTATGATGTATATTCTGCACCAAGCATCGATCCTGAGAATAATATATTCTCAATAATCTCCTATTATCAGAATAACAACCCGATCAGTTCGCTCTTGTTCTTTACGCTCTATAATAGGAACATCGATTTTAACTACTTAGGAGCCTCTTTGGATGTTGCACGCCATATCCCACCCATGGTCACTCCGGAATACTCCTACACAGATAAGCATGCTATCATCACGATCGATGATGATACCCATATGGGATCATATGAGCTCACCAATAACTCTTCTGTGATATCTGGATACTCCTACGAGGTCTCTCCTGGTGGAATCTCAGGTCTGGATGTCCTGTCGAGTCTTTCATATACCGAAGACACCTCTACAGCCACCGTCGGTGATGGGGATATCTATTTCAGAGCTCAGAATGGGACTCTGTATGCGATCGAGAATCATGTACCAAGACAATGGAACGCTGAGAAAGTCTCAGTCGTCACCTGGACGAACGACTCCTTCGGAACAGCTGAAGGATCAGATATCTCGATATCAGAAGATGGTCTGACTCTCTACTTCACCGTAGAGAACACCCTCTATGCGGTAAATACCTCTGATGGAACACGTAAGTGGGTTTATTCCTATACAGCCACATCGAATACCGATCTTTCTACCGTAGAGCCGGTCATCGATAGTAATGGGAATATCTATGTATCAACTGAAGACCACCGTCTACTGAAGATCGATGAATCCGGGAATTACGTCAGTACAGGCCCTACAACAGCAGATTGGTCTACTAGTGGTTATGGATACTCAGGCGGGAACGATGGATTTGACATATCGATCGATGAGAAGAGTGTTCCTGTGATCGATGGGAATGGGATTCTTTACCTCCCAGGAAGCGGAAAAATCAGGGCAATAGACAGTTCAGACTGCGATGTACAGTGGAATACATCTCTGGAATCAAGTAACGCCTATATGCTTCTTGGCTCAGATAATCGGCTCTATGCTACGAGCGGGAGTAAACTCTATGCTCTTGACAGGGACACAGGATCGATCGAATGGTCATATGATCTAGATGATGTAGCAGATTCTTCTTCGATAACCCTGCTTCCTCCTGTCATCACTTCTGATGGGATCCTCGTGGTAATAAAGCATTATACGTATAGTCACAACAGCCAAGGGGCTACAACAACCGCAGTGTTTGCTTTCGAGACAGAATCTCTTTCAGGGATAGATTCCAATGCACCATGGCCCATGTACCGGGGAAACGGACAGAGGACTGGAGAACGGCAGTAGCTGATCATCAAGGAATGACCTGGATGCAGTATTCAAAGTATTGCATCCAAGCTTCAACCAAAGAGTCTCTTTGTTGGATCCTTATATTTCCATTAGGGTGAACTCATGTGTGTGTTGGAAGATGAGTCAGATCGATCTGTACCGACAGGTCTCAGAGCAATCATTCCTCTAGATGCATGAATCATTACTTCACATGCATAGACTTCTCTCTGAAATAGGTACGAAAAGGAGAGATATTCAGTGAATTTGTCCAAATCGTGCCATTTGGACGATTGCTAAGGCTTCCCTATACTAAGATTATGACATAAACCTTAACTATTAGGAGTCACAAATGAAAATGATTGATAGAAAAGCGAGTATGCTTTTATTGGCAACAACGGTTCTCATAGCAACAGGCTGTCTGACTGTCGGGAACAACGATATGACAACAGAGGTACCAGAGGTAAAGTTCGTCGTCACCGATGCGATGCAGAGCAGCTTTTACGATGCAGATGGGAACATCATTGATGAACCGGAACTCGGCGATCCATTGTACGGTCAGGATGCACAATACCAGGGTATCATACCATCTTATACCGATAACGGTGATGGGACTGTGACAGACGACAATACTGGTCTGATGTGGCAGCAAACACCTCCCTCTGATAAGCTCACCTATGATGAGGCACTCGAATATATAGAGAACTTAGAGTTGGGAGGTTATACCGACTGGAGACTCCCTACCATAAAGGAGTCCTTCTCCCTCGCCGATATGGACGGGAAATTGAATGCTGCTGATATAGAAGAATGCGTACCCTATATCGACTCAGACTATTTCGATTTCTTCTATGACGAGGGACGACCCTACACCGGGTCCTACTGGACTAGCTCTGTCACAAAGATCCCAGCTCAAAACGAATATGAAGAGTCAGAGAAGAACTATGGCTTCAACTGGGCTGATGGCCACCTGAAATCCTATGGAGATGGCTACTATCTAGACGGGAGCTCTTCAGGTTCCTCTATACCTGCAGGTGTCAGGGCAGTACGAGGTGAAGAGGGCGTATTCGGTATCAATGACTTCGTCGATAATGGAGATGGGACGATAACAGATCAGGCGACCGGCTTCATGTGGAGTCAACAAGACAGTGGAGCTCTCAACAGTGACGGGACCTTCAGGACTGAAGCTGATGATGATTACGGATACGGGCGTACCTGGGTAGATACCCTAGGCTGGGTCCAAGAGATGAACAATGCAGCCTATCTTGGCTATAGCGACTGGAGACTACCCGATGCCAAGGAACTTCAGAGTATCGTCCAGTACGGCATCACAGAGCTTCCTGTCGTGGATACAGACTACTTCGACCTGAGTAGGGAAGACTGTTATATGTGGACGAGTACCACCTGCGGAGACTTCCCCGACACAGCCCTCTACTTTGCCTTCGGAAGAGCCTATGGGATCAACCTGGCAACCGGAGGCGCTACCGGAATGGGGAGTGATGAGGAGATGGGACCACCCCCAGAGGATGGGGAAGAGTCTAAAGAACTACCTCCTCCAACTGAAGAGGTCTCCGATGAGGAGGAATCTTCCTCCTCCGTTGATGCTACAGTCGATGATTTTGTAGACACCCATGGTCCGGGTGCTATGAGAAATGATTATAAGGATACTACCGGAGTGGCAACTCAGGCACCTGAACTCAGTCGACAACTATGGGAGAGCCTCTACGGTGAGGAATATCCCTATGATTACGACCCTGAAGATACCACCACGATCTTCGAGCTCAGTGCTTCAGAGAACGCTGCTGACTATATCGTACTCTATAACTACGCATTGCTCGTACGTGATGTAGATTAGTCTGGAATCTTAATAGCATAAGACCGGGGCTGCCTGTGGGAAGGACCATAAGCATCCCCGGTCTTCTTGTATCTTGAGAATCATCACAAGATCCCAGCCTCCAATTCCTTCGGTCCTAGACTTCTTGTGACCCTCTCGTATCTTCTATGAGATAATTACATACCGGGGGTGGGCAACCTATCAAGATGAAAGATCAATATCGTGATGATAATCTCACCCCTTCGAGTTTAAGGAAGGGATATACTCTTCTGTCATGACATAGTGAAAAAGACAACAGTTTCTTGATGGGAATATGAAGAGATTCTGCTAAAGACCAAGTGGCCTAAGAGGTTGATCACGGCTAGAGTCCTTTTGCTACTTACTGATCGTTGCTTTTATATCGTAAGATCAAAGCCTGATAGGCAAGAATGGATCCTTCAATCTCAGCCTGTTTCACATCCCCTCGCCCAGCCCAACCTAGACCATCATAGTCATAAAGACTTGATAACTCCCGCTCGATCAAGGACAACTCGAAATCTGCTTTTCTTGCCCGTTCTTCAAGGGTGGACAGTACAGCTTCAAAGGTTTCATCTAGTATACTATCAAATAGATCATTCATGCTCATATATTACCTATTTTCCCCTGTCATGAAAAGTAGTTCTACCATTTTTTCTATCTTGAAGAATCGATCGTATAGAGGTGTATCCCTAGTCTATTCGCTCTCTTCTCGAGAAAGACAGCCCTGATGAGATTCTCTCTGAGTCGTACCCCGATCTCAGATTGTTGGAGGGATATAGTCTTATACTCATACAACCCGGCCAACGTCTTTAAGAACTCTTCGATCTCAACTCAGGAGAAACTCATTGAGTTTCATGAAGTGTTAACAAACCGTAATGAATGGCTCGTCTCATGCTGTATTTATGTTTAATAGTGGCGAATATATGCCTAATCGTATCATTGAGATTGAAGAATGATATGTATCATGGTATCTTTGATTCATGAGTAGTATACAGATAAAACAATTGATCGATCGCCTTGTGAGTGAGAGTGGAATAGTGGAAACCAAATTAAAGGGAGTTGAGCTCTTTCGTGTCACCGATTCGATGCGCTGTGCCCCTGCGATATATGAACCTGCAGTGATTGCCATCGTGAGCGGGACGAAAGAAGCAATATTAGATGGGCAATCCTATACCTATGACAGCAGTAAGTATCTGTGTTGTTGTATGTCGATGCCCGTTGAGGCGGGGACTCCCCAAGCATCTCCAGAACAACCACTCCTTGGGGTGAAGATCAATCTAGACACACGAGTCATGACTGACCTCGCAATAGAGATGAAGAATGCTCATGGGGCTATCAGTATGCCAAAGGATACTATGGTCCCTCAGGGACTAGTACTCGCACCGTGGGATGAAGAGTTCACTGAGGCCCTCTTTCGGTTGTTGAGCTTATTGGAGGACCCCACTGATGTGGTGGTACTTGGAGAAGGAAGGCTCCGTGAATTGTATTATGCGATATTGAAAGGTGGGGCAGGAGATTCTGCAAGACGTGCTTTTGGCGTTGGTAATGAGATTGCCCGTGCGATCGAATTGATGTCTACTAGCATAGACCAATCATTCACGATCGAGGATATGGCAGCTCAGGTTGGGATGAGTAGAGCGGTGTTCCACCGTAAGTTCAAACAAGCTACCACAATGTCTCCCATCCAGTTCGTGAAGTCCATGAAACTCAATAATGCTGCCATGAAGCTTGCTGGAGGTATGAACGTGAACGAGGCTGCCATGGAGGTAGGGTATGTGAGCTCCTCTCAATTCAGCCGGGAGTTCAAACGTATGTATGGACAGTCTCCTAGACAGTGGAGTCATTCCCTGCAGATTCCCATAGGCATAGTCTGACATCCCCATTCCCTCTTCCAAACAGACCTATTCATACATCTAATAGATAGATGAACGATTCCCTGAATGACATTCAGAGGAATCCGTTCATCGGTCATCAGCCATTTCTATAGGCCCCAATAGAATCCCACTGCCTGTTCTGATATGCTCCATAACTTCTTTGAAACAGCTTTGTCTACTGCATGTGGTGCGAGATCGTTCACCCCAACAGGTCCAACCCAATTACTTCTCCCCGTAGGACCATAGAAGCCTTTCTGATCTAAATCTGGTTCTGTGGCACACATGAGTTCAGGATAGGATCCTTTCTCAGCAGACTGTGTCAGTGGAGTCATGAGTACGAATGCGAACCTCATCATGAGATTACCACTCGTCTTGATCAGAGAAGTCCTAGAACTTCCTGGATGGCAGGCATAGGCTTTGACATCAGTTCTACCAGCTTTTCGTAAGCGGTCCTGTAATTCATAGATAGACATGATCTGCGCCAATTTACTCTGGCTATAGGCGTTATTCCCAGTGAAGTCCTTATCCCAGTTCATATCATCGAATTTGATGGTCTTGATACCCATCTTATACCCTTCACTACCCACGGTCACAATACGACCCTTTGATCTCTCTATAAGGGGAAAGAGAATTCCCTGGAGAAGAAAATGACCATAATAGTTCACTCCTAATTGACTTTCAAAACCGTCAATGGTCATCTGTCTTTTTGGGACTTGGGCGATTGCCCCGTTACAGATAAGAGCATCGATCTGGGTCACTTGCTCAAGGACCTCTTCAGCTGCCCTCTTCACAGAGGCTAACTCTCCTAGATCCATACGAATGAACGATACATCAATGTTCCTACCAAGCTCCTTCTTCAGAGCCCCGATCGCATCTGCAGACTTTTTCGGATTTCGGTTTAACATCACCACCGTTGCCCCCTTCGACAGAAGGATCTTAGAGGCCTCATACCCCGTACCACTATTAGCTCCGGTGATCAGATAGGTCTTACCCTTCTGAGACCTCATTCTCTCTGGTGTCCAGCCTTTTCTTCCAAATTGGTTCTTTCTTTTTGCCATCATTATACTCCTTCGTGTGAGTATCGCTAAAAAGACGTTTCATCTTTCGAGCAATCTGTTATATGTATCTCTATGATATGTAATATGTCTAACTATAATCTAACACTCAAATAGTAGTGATGTAAGACGAAAAAGTCGCTAAAATATGCCTGTTTGTATCACATGAGTTGTATTCTGTGCTTTATGGTGATTATTCACTGCATGATCGACGTATAGATATTAGGATGGATTGAGAGCTTATTCACTAAGCTTGTTGTGGTAGAGACCCGAAGGAAAAGGTAGCCTATGATCATGATTGACCGGTACTGCTCTATGGGGGTGATCATGCATGCAGGCTATCTTCTCGTTGAATACTGTCATGATCATCAATACTCATTTCAACAGATCGGTTCTAAAGAAGAGTTATGATAGGTGCTTCTTAACGAAAAAGCCACCAACTCGGTGAGAGTTGGTGGCGTCATATACTCCTATTAGTCGTAGTCATATCTAGCGACACGGAAACCAATGGTCACATTACGATAATTCCGCCAATGAGGGATTCCTAGTTTCGGTTGTAGGAAGTCCCATCTAGATGTCATATAACTACCACCGAAGAATTTACACCATTCAAAATCAGTGTATATATATTGTCCGGGTGTGCTATCCCAGACTAACTCTGAGACGTTTCCCGTCATATCAAAGAGACCGAGCTCATTCGGTTGCTTTTCCCCAACAGGATGGGTGGTCCTTCCACTGTTATATCCGTACCAAGCGACATCATCGATCTGATTACCACCTGAGAAGAGATACCCCTCTCTATCAGCTCCACCATTTGCAGCGATCAACCACTCAGCTTCAGTCGGAAGACGATAACCACTCGAAGTATGATTACCAGTTATGGAGATCCAACTAGTACGTTCATCCTCTAGACTTTCTGGGACAGGATCCCATTGATCAGGATAAACACTCCCATCGACCATATAGTAAGGGGTCAACCCCTCTTCGATACTCAAGGTATTACAGAAGAGGATAGCATCGAACCAGGAGACCATCTCAACCGGTCTATTCGGTGCGTCCTCTCCTTCAAGGAAGCCAGAAGGATTACTACCCATGACCTCTTCATATTGAGCTTGTGTGACCTCGAACATGCCAATCTTGAAATCAGCCGCAGTTGCTACACCATTGATAGCGAGGGTACATCCGGGGACCGATACCATCGGAATGAAATGCTCTTTTACGAAGACGACGAAGCGATCAGTATAACCACCTTCTTCAGTAGTCGCGATAATGACAGTAAGTCCATCTGAGACTGCAGTAACCAGACCATCCTCATCGACGGTGGCTACTGATTCATTGGTCGATGACCAGGAGAACACCCTATTCGATGCAGTCTCAGGTTTCACCGAGGCATGCAGAGTGATGGTATCAGCGACCTCGTTCACGATCTCCAGTTCAGCACGAATGCCCTCCTCGATCTCGATACCAGTCACCCTTACCTCATCTCCCTTATCATGGGCAGCGATCCTAAAACCTGTCGTGAGAGAATCTTGAGAAGGTTCTCGGTACTCCCTTCCTCCAATCTCTAGGTAATCACTGTTTGCTTCTGGAACTAGATTATAGTAGTACCCTTTATGCATTCGCTCTACTTGGCTAGAGCCTTCAGCAGGATCACCTGATCCGGTGGGGTTAAAGAGTGGACCAGTTCCATAACTGACGAGCTTACTCCAGCACCATTCACTCACATTACCGCTCATATCATAGAGTCCGAGCTCATTATGAGCCAACTCACCTACAGCATGTGTCTTGTTATTGCTGTTACCACCATACCAGGCAACATCATCGATGGTATCACTTCCTGAGAATCGATACCCTTCAGTAGAAGTGCCTCCATGGGCTGCAAACTCCCACTCAGCTTCGGTCGGTAGACGATAGCCGTCTGCAAGCCAGTCGACTTCGATCTCATGCCAAGCAATATTATAGGAGGGATCATCACCACGACCGGGAATACCCTCATAATCAGCTATCCACTGATCTGTATCAGTAATTAAGACCCCCAGATCATCAGTGATGGAATATACCGGGGTCAGATCATCTTGGACACTGAGTTTGTTACAATAGATGACTGCCTCATACCAGTTCACCTGCTCTACCGGACAACTTCCGGTATCACCTTCTTGGAAGTATGAGGGATTCTCACCCATGACAGACAGATACTCATTCTGAGTCACCTCATGAGTACTGATGTAAAAACTGCTTACCGTTGTCTCTTTTCCCGTAAGATGCTTGTAAGCTCCCATCATGAAGGTCCCACCTTCAACCCGAGCCATTGTAGCTGAATCGAACAAACTGTTCTTAACCTCTAGATTGATCGAGTCTTCGTGTCTACTGTCAACAGTCTTCACCCTGATCACGGTATCACCAACCTGATTCGCAGTCACAAGCCCATTCTCATCTACAGAGATGATACTAGGGTCGTCACTCTCCCAAAGCACTTCCTGCATCGTAGCATTGGAGGGGATAATACCAGTATGTAACTGCAGAGATCCTGACAGATTCATCACCTGATCATCTTCGATGATATCTACCCCAGTTACCGGAACCATGGTGACCCCGGGGTTCAAGACCACCCTCATTCCCATAGAATCAGTTCTACTATAGGGAGCATAACTTCTACGATGAAAGACTCTGTTTGCATCATCTATGTAGTTATAGGCACCACCACGCTGTACCCGGTGTTTCATGTCCTGTGGGGTAGCATCGTGTGGGTCAGTCTGTTCATCTGTGGAATAAACATTATACCAATCCCAACACCACTCTTCCACATTCCCGCTCATATCGAAGATATGAAGTTCGTTCTCAGCCTTCTCACCCACAGGATGGGTCACTTTCTTGCTCCAGGTAGCATCATAACTCGTATTCTGATACCAAGAGACATCAGCGATGGTGTTACTCCCTGCATAGAGGGTATCAGATGCATTGTTGCCTCCCCGTGCAGCATATTCCCACTCAGCCTCGGTCGGTAGACGGTATCCATGTGCCGTCCAATCTACTATTACCGCATCCCAATCATCATCATACGATGAGGGTATTGAGGTGGAATCCCAGTCATCAGGATCGGTACTCCCCTTGATCGTATAGACCGGGGTAAGTCCATCTGTGATACTCAATTCATTACAGAAAGCGAGCGCCCTATACCAAGAGATATTGTCAGCCGGATATGAGGAGCCCCTCTGGTAACTACCGGAGGTATACACTTCTGCCCCATGGTAGAAATCACCATGAGTTATCTCATAGGTCCCGATATAGAAATCACCCAAGGTGACATCGTGAGTCGGACCGTTATCAGTTCCCCCCATCGTGAAGGTCCCACCTTCCACGAATGTCAGAGGGATCGAATAGACTGGCTCTGTCTGTTCTCCTGATGTGACGGTGATAATCTTGATATCACTACCAGCTCTCGTCCCATCAGCATTGACTGCTGCGACTTTGACCGTATAGGTTCCGATAGCCAGATTACTACCGAGAGTATATGAGGGACCTACTCCTGCAATAGTTCTGTCCACATACCAGACGTAATCGATGGGGGCATCGAAACTCGTGACTGATGCAGTGAGGACCAATGTCTCATCTTCGGTCTTCGTATCTGCAGCAGAACTGATCTCAACGGCAAGAGGTATCTCATGATTAAGGATGATCGGTCTTGAGAGAGAGCCAAAAGCGTGGGTGGTGGTACCGAAGCTCACAGCTCCAACGGTGGGAAGGTCCTTGATCACCCGGACACTCTCCTGTTTCGTCTCCATAAGGGATAATCCTTCATAGAGGTTCACAGTCAGGGTATAATCCCCTGCTGCATACCCAGCAGCACGGCAGATAGCCCTTCCATTCACCACATCAGAAGTCACGCTAAAGGAATTGATCGCACGGGATGTCGGAGAGAGTGTCGCGGTGATCCTGGGGTCCTCCATCAAATAGGTGTCAAATGAGACAACGATATCGATCGTCCCATCTCCGGGAAGTATATTGATAGAAATGGGCAAATTAGCACCATCGATGGTGAGATCCACGGTCCCTGATCCATCACCGATAAGAGTCCCATCCGCATTGTAGGCTGAGACAGTGATCGCCCAAGAACCTATGGTAAGACCAGGTCTGGAGAACATGGTTCCACTAAAATCACTCACAGAGAATGAAGCTCCTTCCGGGCCTGCCCCCGTGATAGTGAATGTGGCTGGTATCAGGGAGATATCAGGGTCGATATCTCTGCTGCCAGATAGACTTGTCGGTAAAGTGATCGTAAGATCTCCGGTATCAGGTTCCACAGGGACGACCGGACAACCGATCGTGAAGATACTCATAAATATGATTATAAAGACGACGATGGCAGAAACAGATCTCCTTTTGTACATAGTAACCCCTCAGATTAACAATTTTATTTGAATCTACAAGCTGTATATTCTATTTTTAGCTAGATTTCACTCTCTTATATACATGCTATCACTATACTTAGAGTTTTTCAATTATTATTGAGCCATGGGTAACATCACAGATTTACGTGGTATTCACTTTTTCTTGTGATGCTCGGGATTTTCGTTTGTTTCATATGGTAAAACAAGATGTAAGTAGTTTGAATATTTGAGAATCTGATATTGTTTTTAGAGAATATCTCGTGGACCTCTTTGTAAGGTAAGAGAAAGAAGTATGTAACAGATATTCTGTACTACTGAGTCTAAAGAGGCCTCTTGGACAAGATGCCCAAGCTTAGCTTTATACAAAAACTCCCCCTAGAGAGTCTAAGAAGAAAGAATTCACGACAAGTTGAAATCTCATGAGGTTTTTAAGAAATCTTCTTCATCGAGAAGCATACATCCAACCAGCGTCTTCTTGGGAAGATCCAATCCGATGATCCTAGTTGCCGTCAATCGTAAAGGTCTGTCTATCATGGCAGCCTCCTCAAAATGAATCAATGGATAGTTGGGAAACTTTATGACAGGAAATTCGTAGATGTCCTTCATGTTTATTATTGAGATCATTCCCGGGGAGAATCCCCGGGAAGTCACGAAGTAGTCTTCGGTGACCAGCAAGTGTATCTTTTTTATTGAGGGATGTCTGAGTATTGAGCATCCATCACAAACCTCATCTACACGGTCACCGGTTCCCGTTCTACGTCAAGAACAGGATAACACCTATGACTTTCCAACTACAGACATACTACCCTTTTAGACAATGTAACCCATCACAGTAGTTTATAAGAAAACCCCTTACTTTAGAGTTATAAGGGGCAAGTACGGATTGATAAGATGTTGTTTTCCTACTGATAATTGATGCTATCTGGTCATCACAGTCTTTCGTAGGATGGCATAAATTATAATTAACACCAAACCAATAGATGCTACTGCCACAACTATGGGGGCATCCCCAACGTTACTTCGTTTGATAATGATACCAAGAAGAGACCAGACGATTACCGCTGCATACAACAAGTCACCCTGAATAAATAGAACGATTCCTGTGATAACGACTGCAGCAATGATGACGAAAGCCGTCCAGAACGTTTCTGAGAATGGTCCCCCTGACCAGCCAAGATCAACGAGCACTGTTGTGACATTGGCGATTGTTGCAACTGTGATCCAACCAAGATACACGCTAAAAGGAGCCGTGAAGAACAGTTTCTCTTTCGTGCTCGTAGGAACTACATTCTGATGCTGGGCCAAATATATTCTGATAAGAGAAAAAAGGATGACCAACATGAACACTAATGAAAGGATAGGCATCTTCCAGTGCCATGAAAAGATCCACCCAATATTCACCAAAGATGATATGAGAAACCAGCTACCAATCTTTTCTAATGGTTTTGCAGATTCTCTGCTCGTAAATGCGGTATAAAGCCCAAACAATGCGAAGCTGATCAACAACAGATAGATGACTCCCCAAATTGAAAAGGTCAATCCAGCTGGGACAAACAGATTGGGATACATATCAGATAATTGCCCAGTATCTAGGCCGTTTAATGGTAACGTACTAGCTAAGACATTTATCACAATGACTGCAGTAAGGATACCCAAATTAATCAGTGACCAAATTTGTAATGATTTTATTCTTTCCATATAGTCCTCCCTAAGTGAATACCTTCATAACATAATCACAATATGACAACATGTCAAATTCTTATCATATTACATGCTCTGTAATATCGTATTTAGATCTAGAGCTCTCCATCATCGCTATTAAACGATTCCACCTCTTTATGCACTAAGTCGCATTATTATACATACTCACCTTATATGGATATGAGTAGTATCAATGGGGTATTCACATGTAGTAAATCGGCTTATTAATATGTTGTGAATTTGCCAGTGAATTAAAATATTTCAATTACTTCTACTTAAGACAGCAGAAAAAGACCTATCGGTTTCCTAAAATAAAAGCTCCTATCCGTCGGTTAAGATAAAGACCATAGACCTCATTCTAATCCTCAAGAAAAAGAATGGTACATAGGAGGTCCTTTCGTTTTATAGAAGATTTTTGCATATAACATATAGAAAACTAAACAAGCTTACTCATACCCAATGAACGATACTTGGATAGCCTTAACTTTCAATTGTATGTTATGTAGATGAAAATAACCTATGGGGTATTCAGGATGACTTTGATTCAAAACTTGAAAACCGTAGCCTATAAGACTATCTCTCGTAGTACTACTATCTGAAGAGATGGGCTCCTTACCAAGTGGTAAAGAGCCCATCTCTTCATATGGATACTCTAAGATATGAAAATTCAAACAGAGTCATCAGTAAGCTGATACTCTCTGATAAGTCAAATCGTCGTGCATATTAGATCTCAAAATCATCTGCTGCTCTGAACATAGCCATGATATTCTCAACAGGTACCTGATTAACAGAACCACCGGCAGCCAGGACGAACTTACTATTCCCACCAAAAGATTTCAGAATCTCAATACTCTTGTCATAGGTTTCCTTAGCAGACCATTTCTGAAGATCAAGGGGACTCAATCCTCCTAAGAGGGTCACTCTACCTCCAGTCATTTCCAGAGCATCCTGAGGAGCAATATCTGGATGATAATGCCAAGCCTTCATCCCGGAATCTCCAATAGCCGGTGCTACGTGTCTTGCAGTAGAATCATTGTGGAGCCAGAACGGAGTGTCAGGGAACGCCTCGAACAATGCTGAGTAGGTAGGAAGAATGAACTCCCGGTATACCGGTTCACTCAGGAAAGCAGAAAGGTCATCACCAACTAGAATATGTGACAAAGAACCAAGAATCTTTTTCTGAGCCTCCAGGAAACGGATCTGAGTTTCAATAACAACATCAAGGATCTTCTTCACAAATTCTGGCTGAATGAGCGTATCAATACAGAATTCACTGATTCCCCGGATATTCGCACCGGTTGTATAGGCTCCCTGTATTGGGTGAGGATTGATCTTATAATCTTTAGGACAGTTATCTACCATATACTGGAGGGATTCAAGAGCTTTGCACATATAATTATCAGCATAGGGATCACCCGCTTCAAGCCAGTCTAGGTCTTCCACTGTCTCAGCAGATACGATCTTTGGATTCGGATGCACTGATATGAAACCGGCATCATCGAATTTCACAACTCCACCTAGTCCGCTTGCTACTGGTACAGAACCCATATCTGGGAGTGGGTTTCCTACCCCCTCTATCTGATTAAATGTATCTATCTCGCATTTCAGTGTCACTTCAGGGTCATGAAAGAAATCATTCAGATCCACTCCCGTCATTGACTGAAAAAAGGGATAGGTATAGTAATGGAAAACAGCATGTCTATCTGATTTTTCTCCAGCAATACTCTGTTTTAGGCGTCGAAAATTCCGCTCTCGTAATGATGACATAAAATGTACCTCCTAATAATGTACGCTGACCACTGAATGATCAGGAACTTCTCTCATATATTTACACAAATCCAACTTCATACACCTCAGTTCTTCTGGTTATCATAGAATGTATACGTATACATTTCATGATAAAAAAAATCAATCCTCAAAAGAACCTACCGCTGAACTCTACTGTTAGTGTTCAAATACTCTAACCTGAAAACCAACTCTATCAACATGCAACAGTTATTCATGAACTGACTTGTGTCTGTATATAATAGGGGCATAAGTAATTGCTGTCAATATTTTTTATGATTTTTCGTAGTTCCTCGTGCAGTAAAATGAAATGCACGCGAAAAAAAGGAGAAAAAAAGAAAGTCCGACAGAACTCTGCTAAGATGAAACTACTTAACAACCATCAAAGTAGAGGAACCATGGGACGAAACAAGTTTATCATAACAAATGGGACACGGCATACCCATCTCTCCTAGGAAGAGAGGATTCAATTGCAATATTATTACTGCGGATCAGGGAGGTATACCAGAACCAGAAGTGCAAAGGCACTAGGAGTACTATTGGGAAACATAAGATATCAAATCCGCCCTTCGAAAGAAGCGAATATAATGCTGAATATGCACAAGCTGATGCCGAAGATAAGGGAAGTGGTGACCGGTTTCCCTTAGGTTAACCTTAAATTAGATCATATTAATTAACAAACGAACATTTCTACCTTCAAAAGGTTCATAAAGACTCGTCAAACGTTCAAATAAAGTATAGGCTAACCCTATCTTAACAAGGGGTGTCAAATGGATTGTTTCGATATAGCTATTATTGGTGGTGGGGTAAGTGGTGCGGCAATAGCCCGTAGAATGAGTGCCTATAAGCTTAAGACGGTTCTTCTCGAAAAAGAGACCGATGTGAGCTTTGGGGTATCCAAAGCGAATTCAGGGATTATACATGGAGGGTTTCATCACGGGAAAGGTGCCTTAAAGAGTCACCTTGAGATGAAAGGAAACCTCATGTTCGATCAGCTTCAGAAGGAGCTGCACTTTCCCTTTCGACGGAATGGTATCCTAGTGGCTGCCTTCAGCACAGAAGAGATGCGAACTGTGGAGGAACTCTACCAAAACGGTTTAGATAATGGGGCCATCGGTATAGAACTCTGCTCCCGCAGCCGGATCCTATCCTTGGAACCAAAGCTGAATCCCGATGTGGTCGGAGGACTTCATGCCCCTGGTGGGGGTATGATCGAACCCTATCAATTCGTCTATAGCCTCATGGAGTCGGCTTTAAAGAACGGTGTACAACTCAAAACTGATTTCAACGTTTCACAAGCTGAAGAAAAAGATGGTTGCTACCTCATAACAGGAGAATCAGGACAGACGATCCAAGCTAAATGGGTGATCAATGCCGCTGGGCTTTATGCTGATAAGATCAGCAGCATCTTTGGGGCTGAAGATTTCAAGATAACACCTCGAAAAGGTGAAGAGTTCCTCCTTGACCGAAACGCATCAGCCTTCACACAAAGAATCATCTTCCCGGTCCCTAGCAAAGTCAGTAAGGGAATGTTAGTGATACCCACGGTTGAAGGGACTACTATGGTAGGTCCTACAGCGATCATTGGAGATGACAAAGAGGATAAAGCCACTACCCAAGGAAATTTCGAACAGGTCTTCTATTCCGCTCGACGCCTGGTCCCTACTGTGTCGGAGAGAGATATCATCACCAGTTTTGCTGGTCTGAGACCAGTCCTGAAAGGAAATGATTTCTATATAGACGTGAGCAAGGAAGCACCCAGGTTCGTTCAGGTAGCGGGTATTCAGAGCCCCGGTCTTACCGCAGCCCCGGCTATTGGGGAATACGTCAAGGACCTCCTGAGAAAAGCTGGTCTAATCTTGGAAGAGAATCCTGAATACGACCCCGAGATTGAAGCGGTTCCCCGATTCCGTGGGACGGAAAAAGAAGAGTTAGACAAGCTCATCGCCGAAAACCCAGCCTATGGAGAAGTCGTCTGTCGCTGTGAGTCAGTCTCAGAGGCTGAGATCGTAGCAGCGATCAGGCGGGGACATAAGACGTTAGATGGGATCAAATTCTATACCCGAGCACGAATGGGACGCTGTCAGGGAGGCTTTTGCACCTTCCGTATCCTGCAGATACTCCAACGGGAGACTGGTCAGACTATTGAGGATCTCACGAAACGAGGAAGTGGAAGTTATATTGTGAATGCCAAGGTCGGCGATCTGTCAGTAGAGGAGATGGTATGAAGATAGAGAATAGAGATGTCCTCGTCATCGGTGGAGGAGCTGCGGGAATGGCTGCAGCAACAGAGCTCAAAGAACTTGGCCGAGATGTAGTCCTAGTGGAAAGGGATCATGTGTTAGGAGGAATCCTCAATCAATGTATCCATAACGGCTTTGGCCTGCACCACTTCAAAGAAGAACTCACTGGCCCGGAATATGCCGAGCGTTTTTCTGAGCTGGTGAACGAACAGCAGATTCCCGTCCATCTAGGGATGACTATCACCGAGATCACCCCAGGAAAAGATGTAGAAGACCGTCATAAGGTCTACGGCTTCAGTGCTGAACACGGGATGGTCTGTTTTGAGGTAAGAGCAGTTGTCCTAGCCATGGGCTGCAGGGAGCGGAACCGTGGGAATATCGGGACTCCTGGTACAAGACCAAGTGGAGTCTATACCGCTGGACTAGCCCAGCGATTGGTCAATATTGAGGGATATATTCCCGGTAAAGAGGTTGTTATAGTCGGAAGCGGTGATATCGGACTCATCATGGCCCGCCGGATGAGTTGGGTCGGAGCCAAGGTGAAGGCAGTAGTAGAGATCCAACCCTATCCAGCCGGGCTCACCCGTAACATCGTACAGTGTCTGAATGATTTCGGTATCCCCCTCTACCTGAACCATGTTGTCAGTGAGATTCGAGGTAAGGATCGGGTGGAAGCAGTGGAGATTACCCCAAGGGATGGCACAGAACCGTTCGTTATCGATTGTGATACCGTTCTTCTATCGGTGGGACTAGTCCCAGATACAGAGATAGCCAAGACGGGAGGTGTTTTGTTGACCCCGGAGACAGGAGGTCCACTAGTGGATTCTCGGCATGAGAGCTCTGTCCCAGGTATCTTTGCCTGTGGGAATGTACTGCATGTGCATGACCTTGTTGACTATGTCACTGAAGAAAGCCTTCGATGTGCGGCCTCTGTGGATGCCTACATCGGGAAAGAATCTGTAGGAAAGCAGGTTGATATTCAAGCAGGGGCTAACTTAAAATACGTGGTTCCAAGAAGGATGAGCCTTCAGGGAAAGAATCATCTTTATATGCGCAGTCTGATCGTCTCGAATCGTAGTGAGATCCAGCTTACCGCTGGAAATCGAGTGATCTTCTCAAAGAGACTTCGACATATTCAACCATCGGAAATGATCGGTATCGATGTTCCTGATGAGATCCTTAAAGATATTGATGAGGGAGATCATCTAGAGGTCCATTTAAAGGAGACGAATCATGAATAGAGATATAATTTGTATCAGTTGCCCTTTGGGTTGTCATCTTCATATAGCAGGAGATGTGGAAGATCTTGAGATCACGGGAAATAAATGTAAGCGTGGGGTCATCTATGCCCGTGAGGAGATCTCAGCTCCAAGACGGGTAGTGACTGCCACGGTAGCGGTTACCGGAGCTAAAGGACTTTCAAGGATACCGGTCAAGACCACTGAGGCTTTACCAAAAGCCCAGATCGCATCACTACTCAATCATCTGTACACCCTGAGATTAGCCTCCCCGATCAAGATGGGGGAAGTGATCATATCAGATTTTCAAGATACCGGTGTTGGGGTAGTGACCACAAGGAGTGTCTAGGAAGAATACAGAGAGACCCTAGCAACAGATAGATAATCGTTCATCTCATAACAATCTACTCAAATAAGCAAATTAGGATCACCGATTCCCATTGCTCCAGGTTTTCATGATACAATCATGACTATCTCAACCATCCAATGGTTTTTGATCTTACCGAATCTATGGGAGGAGTGATGAATCTAAAGACTGCTATACCAATCACAGAGATCCTTGAGATGAGATTCCTGAATCATATGGAACGTCATAAGAATATCGAATGGAAAGATGTGAAGCATCGACTCGAAAAGAATCCGGGAAAATACATGATTCTATCAGAAATGAAAACTACTGGGGGAGAGCCAGATATCATTGGGTTTGATGATCTTACTCTAGAATATCTCTTCTGCGACTGTTCACCTGAGAGCCCTAAAGGACGGAGAAGTCTCTGTTATGACCAAGAGGCTTTGATAAACAGGAAAAAGAATAAACCAAAAGGTTCTGTGATCGATATGGTCACAACCATGGGTATCGAGTTACTTACCGAGTCTCAGTATCGGCATCTACAAGATCTAGGTGATTTCGACCTGAGATCATCGAGTTGGATCAAGACCCCCGCGAGCATCCGAGACCTTGGTGGTGCACTTTTTTGCGACAGACGCTATGATCAAGTCTTCATGTATCATAACGGGGCCGATTCCTACTATGACGCTCGTGGTTTCCGAGGATTACTCCGTATATAGGATACCCCAAAGCCTCATCAGTGAGCTTCCAAGATTCATCCCATCACCCAATCATATGAACCTGTGTGTATGAGAACAACTCCAACTATCAGGAACCCGATCACTAACCGAGTCTGAGCTGTTCACCCCTTCAACTTCCCATTGTCCTACAAGATTACCCCAAAGCTTACAACACAGGTTTCTCACTATATAGTATCATTTTTTCCGTACTCATCATGTAAAAAAGTGGTTATACCAACATATAAGACATCATCAATCTATTTGATTTTACTGAGGAGAACTCTATGAGACTCACATCACACGTCATCCTAATCCTTATCTTCCTATTGATCATCCCCGCTACACTGTTCGCTGGCGATTGTGTAGAGACCGTCTCTCTGCGATTCATCCTTCGCGATGATATCAGAGCCTGTCGGTATCAAGTCAATCATGCTGTCACTGATGGGTGGACCCTCTTAGATCAGAAAGACCCCTCTGTTGAGTGGGTGTCCTCCGATATACTCCAAGATATCGTCTATTACCAGTATACCCTCGATGGAAAAAGCTGGAGTAGTAGTTTTGAACTCTCCTATGACCCGATCTCCGACACCTGGGAACACCCCTTTTCACCCCTTGAAGCAACCGGTATCACTCCTACTGAACCTATGAGGATCGCTCTCGGAGGACTCTATGTGAAGCCTCTCGGTAATACACCTCAAGCCCTGTATGAACAGGGATACGGGGGATCGCTCAGATTCATCAAACCCTATGAGAACATGGAGATCTATGGGGAGGCAAGTTACTGGAAGGGTTCATCCCCTAGTGATCTCATCACTACCGTACATACCGGTTCTGCAGGGATTGGGGCAGCCTATCCGGTAGACTTCGGAATACTCACTATTGCACCACAGATCGGAGCCGGACTCCTCTTTGAGGCACCTATCCACTGTACCGGCACCTTGATCCCCTGCTATGACGGGTATGGGAAAGTTGGGGTCGATCTTTCAGGAATGATCAGTGAACATCAGGAACTCTTCCTCAGGGGAGAGGAGATCTTCTATACCGGATCAGATCAGATGGCTTTCGAGACAGCAGTGACTGTCGGTACGAGCGTGACACTCTAAGGAGAATGATGATGAAAGAACAGAGACGATGGACAAGACTACTCGTTATAGCGATGCTGATCTCCCTCCTGTATAGTGGTTGTGGTGAGTACCTGATATTGATGGAAGGGGCTATGATCACCTTCGATAGCAAAGGAGGGAGTCCCATTCCCCCCCAAGAGGCCATCGGCTATATCATCGAACCCGAAGAAGCCCCTACAAGAACAGGCTACAGCTTCACCGGTTGGTACGGTGATGAAGACTGTTTGATAAGCTGGGATTTTGATGAAGACCTTATCGAGGAAGAGATGACCCTCTATGCAGGGTGGGATCCAGAGATCTCTACCATCACCTATGATGCGAATACTGCGTCCAGTGGTACTGCTCCTGAAGACCAGAGTAAAATCTATGATCAGGATCTGACTTTAGCAACCAACACGGGAAATCTCACAAAGGATGGCTATACCTTTGGGGGTTGGAATACTGCGGCTAATGGATCAGGTACTACCTATGTTGCAGGGGCGAGCTATTCCTCTGAAGGAGAGATCACCCTCTATGCCAAGTGGGATTCTATCACCTACTCCATCTCCTATGATGCGAATACTGCTACGAGTGGTAGTGTTCCGGATGACCAGAGTAAAGTCTATGATCAGGATCTGACCTTAGCAACTAACACCGGCAATCTTGTAAAGAATGGGTATTTCTTCGCAGGATGGAATACTTCTGCTAATGGATCAGGGACTACCTATGAAGCAGGGGCTTCCTACTCGCTCAATACTCCATTGGTACTCTATGCGAACTGGGTAGACTCTCTAAAGATACTTGCCCTAGATGGGGATAGGGATGATTATTTCGGGGATTCTATCAGTAAAGTTGGTGATACCGCAGTGATCGGTGCAACGTATGATGATGATAAAGGCTCTAACTCAGGTAGTGCCTATATCTTTACCCTTTCAGGTACTACTTGGACACAAGAGGCAAAACTGACAGCTTCAGATGGAGCAGCATATGATTATTTTGGAGTTAATACGAGTATTGATGGGGATACGGTCGTGATCAGTGCATCGTATGATGATGATAATAGTTTTGATTCAGGTAGTGTCTATGTATTCACCCGATCGGGTACTACATGGACACAGGAGGCAAAGTTAACACCTACTGATGGAGCTGCATATGATAATTTTGGGAAATCTGTAAGTATTGAAGGGGATACGGTCGTCGTTGGTGCAAATTATAATGATGATGATGGGTCAAATTCAGGAAGTGCCTATGTCTTTACCAGATCAGGTACCACGTGGACACAAGAGGCAAAACTGACAGCTTCAGATGGGGCGGCAGGGGATCAATTTGGGTATATCGTCAGTATCGATGAGAATACTATTATGGTTAGTGCAATGTATGATGATGATAATGGTACGGACTCAGGAAGCACCTATGTCTTCACCCGTTCAGGAACGACATGGACACAAGAGGCAAAACTGACAGCTTCAGATGGAGCGGCAGGTGATAATTTCGGACGGCATGTCAGAGTCGAAGGAGATACGACCATAATTGGAGCATTTTCTGATGATACTGATAATGGGACTGATACAGGAAGTGCCTATATTTTCACCAGGACAGGTACATCATGGGTGCAAGAAGCTAAGCTTGTGGCTGCTGATGGAGCCACAGGAGATAAATTCGGAGTTTTTGTAGATATTGATGGAGATACCACTTTGATTGGTGCATATTCAGACGATAATGACTACGGAAATGGCACTGGGAGTGCCTATGTCTTTACCCTTTCAGATGGTTATTGGACCCAACAAAAGAGATTGACGCCTAGAGATGGCGCTAATATTAGTTATTTTGGGATCTCTGGTTGCCTTGATGGTGATCAAGCCTTGGTCAGTTCAACCCGTGATAGAATTAATAGCGTTAAAACAGGAAGTGTCTATTTCTTTGATATCTCATTAGAGTAGAGGCCACTTTAAAAGACGAGAATTCTTTCTATAGGAGTTCTCGTTGATATGATCTGTATGGAGGGGTGATACTAAAGAGTACATTAACTACACGATGATAAATTGGTCCAATGGTTATCTTTCATAGGTATATATCCCCAAAGCATCATCGGTGATCTTCCAAGATTCATCCCATCACCCAATCATATGAACCTGTGTGTATGAGAACAACTCCAACTATCAGGAACCCGATCACTAACCGAGTCTGAGCTGTTCACCCCTTCAACTTCCCATTGTCCTACAAGATTACCCCAAAGCTTACAACACAGGTTTCTCACTATATAGTATCATTTTTTCCGTACTCATCATGTAAAAAAGTGGTTATACCAACATATAAGACATCATCAATCTATTTGATTTTACTGAGGAGAACTCTATGAGACTCACATCACACGTCATCCTAATCCTTATCTTCCTATTGATCATCCCCGCTACACTGTTCGCTGGCGATTGTGTAGAGACCGTCTCTCTGCGATTCATCCTTCGCGATGATATCAGAGCCTGTCGGTATCAAGTCAATCATGCTGTCACTGATGGGTGGACCCTCTTAGATCAGAAAGACCCCTCTGTTGAGTGGGTGTCCTCCGATATACTCCAAGATATCGTCTATTACCAGTATACCCTCGATGGAAAAAGCTGGAGTAGTAGTTTTGAACTCTCCTATGACCCGATCTCCGACACCTGGGAACACCCCTTTTCACCCCTTGAAGCAACCGGTATCACTCCTACTGAACCTATGAGGATCGCTCTCGGAGGACTCTATGTGAAGCCTCTCGGTAATACACCTCAAGCCCTGTATGAACAGGGATACGGGGGATCGCTCAGATTCATCAAACCCTATGAGAACATGGAGATCTATGGGGAGGCAAGTTACTGGAAGGGTTCATCCCCTAGTGATCTCATCACTACCGTACATACCGGTTCTGCAGGGATTGGGGCAGCCTATCCGGTAGACTTCGGAATACTCACTATTGCACCACAGATCGGAGCCGGACTCCTCTTTGAGGCACCTATCCACTGTACCGGCACCTTGATCCCCTGCTATGACGGGTATGGGAAAGTTGGGGTCGATCTTTCAGGAATGATCAGTGAACATCAGGAACTCTTCCTCAGGGGAGAGGAGATCTTCTATACCGGATCAGATCAGATGGCTTTCGAGACAGCAGTGACTGTCGGTACGAGCGTGACACTCTAAGGAGAATGATGATGAAAGAACAGAGACGATGGACAAGACTACTCGTTATAGCGATGCTGATCTCCCTCCTGTATAGTGGTTGTGGTGAGTACCTGATATTGATGGAAGGGGCTATGATCACCTTCGATAGCAAAGGAGGGAGTCCCATTCCCCCCCAAGAGGCCATCGGCTATATCATCGAACCCGAAGAAGCCCCTACAAGAACAGGCTACAGCTTCACCGGTTGGTACGGTGATGAAGACTGTTTGATAAGCTGGGATTTTGATGAAGACCTTATCGAGGAAGAGATGACCCTCTATGCAGGGTGGGATCCAGAGATCTCTACCATCACCTATGATGCGAATACTGCGTCCAGTGGTACTGCTCCTGAAGACCAGAGTAAAATCTATGATCAGGATCTGACTTTAGCAACCAACACGGGAAATCTCACAAAGGATGGCTATACCTTTGGGGGTTGGAATACTGCGGCTAATGGATCAGGTACTACCTATGTTGCAGGGGCGAGCTATTCCTCTGAAGGAGAGATCACCCTCTATGCCAAGTGGGATTCTATCACCTACTCCATCTCCTATGATGCGAATACTGCTACGAGTGGTAGTGTTCCGGATGACCAGAGTAAAGTCTATGATCAGGATCTGACCTTAGCAACTAACACCGGCAATCTTGTAAAGAATGGGTATTTCTTCGCAGGATGGAATACTGCTGCTAATGGATCAGGTACTACCTATGAAGCAGGGGCTTCCTACTCGCTCAATACTCCATTGGTACTCTATGCGAACTGGGTAGAATTAACAAAATTACTCGCTACGGATGGAGCCGAATTTGATCTCTTTGGTGTGGCTGTCAGCATAGATAGGGATACCGCAGTGATCGGTGCAGCGTATGATGATGATAAAGGCTCTAACTCAGGTAGTGCCTATATCTTTACCCTCTCAGGTACTACTTGGACACAAGAAGCAAAACTGACAGCTTCAGATGGAGCAGCGAATGATAATTTTGGAAGGAATGTAAGTATTTACGGAGAAACTGTCGTGATTGGTGCCTATAAAGATGATGATGCTAAAGGAAGTGCCTATGTATTCACCCGATCGGGTACCACATGGACACAGGAGGCAAAACTGACAGCTTCAGATGGAGCAGCGAATGATAATTTTGGAAGGAATGTCAGTATTTACGGAGAAACTGTCGTGATTGGTGCCTATACAGATGATGATAAAGGCTCTAACTCAGGTAGTGTCTATGTATTCACCCGTTCAGGTACCACGTGGACACAAGAGGCGAAACTGACAGCTTCAGATGGAGCAGCGAATGACAGTTTTGGAAGTACTGTCAGTATTTACGGAGACACTGTCGTGATTGGTGCCTATAACAATGATGATAAAGGCTCTAACTCAGGAAGTGCCTATGTATTCACCCGTTCAGGTACCACGTGGACACAAGAGGTAAAATTGACAGCTACCGATGGATCTGCAGGGGATTATTTTGGGATTTCTGTTAGTATTGATGGAGATACCGCAGTAATTGGTGCAGCTTATGATGATGATAAGAGCTATCACGCTGGAAGCGCTTATGTCTTCACCTATTCGGGTACCACATGGACACAAGAAGCAAAGTTGATAGCTAACGATGGATCTGCAAGGGATCTTTTTGGACTTTCTGTTAGTATTGATGGGGATACGGTCGTGATTGGTGCCTTTACCAATGATGATAAAGGAAGTGCCTATGTCTTTACTCGATCAGATACCACATGGATACAAGAGAATAAGCTGACTGCTGCTGATGGAAGCAACAATGACAACTTCGGTATTTCAGTCAGTATTGATGGTGATATCGCTTTGATTGGTGCAAACACTGATGATGATAACGGTGGCAACTCAGGAAGTGCCTATGTCTTTGATATCTCATTAGAGTAGAGACCACTTTAAAAGACGAGAATTCCTTCTATAGGAGTTCTCGTTGATATGATCTGTATGGAGGGGTAAGACTCTGACAGATCAAGATCTAGACACCTCTTTTTAGAGAAGGGCTAGATCTTTGACATGGTAAGCACTGGTTTCTCACCTCATAGACTTTGTCACCATTCTCTTTCTTAAGTTTATAGACGATCTGATATTGGTATCTGCAGTAAAGGTTTATCCGAAGCTATTCAATATTGTGTTATACTATAGTTTATGAAGACTCAATCTCATAATAGAAGATCAATGAAAAACCGCTATTCATGGTAGGTCACTCTTCTCCCCATTGCATTTATCATGTTAACTGCCATCGGACTCACTTTTCTGAATATCTACGAATTGCAGCATGATAAAGAACAACAGATAAATACTGTCACGACAGAGTTCATCAATGCACAAAAAAAGATCGTAAAAGAGCGGGTCATGGTTACCTCAGAGCTCATTCAATTCCAGCAGAGTCAAACTATGGATCTTGTTCAGAAACGAGTGAAGGATCGAGTTGATGAGGCTATCCATATCTGTAATGCTTTCTATGAGACATATCATGAGGTAATACCAGAAAGTCAACTGAAAGAACAGTTAAGACTCATCCTATCCCATGCAGTATTCGATCATCCGGATGGTTATTTCTTCGCCGTTGATATGGAAACAGAGAACATCATCATTCATAAGCTTGAGCATATGATAGGATATTCGATGAGCCAGCATAAGGATATACGAGGTACCATGGTTCTCACAGAGCAAAAAGAGTTGCTTTCTGATCAGGACGGAGCATTTCAAATAATCTATTTTTCAAAACCCACAGCCCCGGATGAAGAGTTCCCTAAACAACTGTATGTTCGCTATTTCAAACCATACAATTGGTTGATCGGTACCGGTGAGTATCTAGATGATATTGAGAAACGTCTACAGGACAGCGTACTTGAGCGATTAGAGACACAATATTGGGAGGACAGTGAAGATCTATTTATCAAAGAGATGTACCACCTAGGAGGTGAAGAGGATACCCCCTACGGCTCTATCATCCTTTCTCGTAATCCCATACATAAGCCAGGAGATCTGTTATATGATACCGATCTCGATAGTCGAGGAAACTATTTCAGAAAAGACATTCTCACACTATTGAAAGATGAAGGAGAAGGTTTTCTCAGCTACTACTTTCCTTCACCTGAAGATGGGACTGAGGTCAAAAAGACCTCCTTCTTCTTCTATGATCCCACTTGGGAGTGGACCATTGGTAGTGGGTTCTACTACAACGCTCTTGAGAAGCAATTAGCTCTCATTGAAGAGGAAGTCAATGGCAAGATTCATCGAGAGATCAGAACTACTCTTTTGTTCTCTCTGTTGATAATCCTCATTATGAGCATAGTCTTTCTGGTTATTTCCAGAAGGATATCCAAAATGATCAATAGTTATGCTGAACGATTAGAACAATCTCAGAAAATGGATGCGCTCGGACAACTTGCCGGCGGTATAGCTCATGACTTCAATAACCTCCTAGGTGGGATTATTGGTGCAGGAGAACTTCTCACTTCTTATTTACCTGACAAACCCGATGTAAAGGAGTATCATCACATACTCATGAATTCAGCATCGAGAGCTGCTGAGCTGACGAGAAATCTCCTTGCATTCTCAAAGACTGAGAAGAACAAGATCGCTACAGTCGATGTTCACTCCATCATTGATGAAACTGTCAATATCCTTAAGAATACTCTTGATCGACGAATTGATATCATCACGAAGCTACAAGCTGAGAAACCTATAGTCTCAGGTGATTCTTCCTTGATTCAAAGCACATGTATGAATATTGGGATCAACGCATCTCAAGCTATGGCAGAGGGAGGAACCATATCGATAACCACTCGGAATGTAATGATCGATGACATATTCTGTAAGAATTCTGTTTTTGATATTCAACCGGGTAGATTCCTTGAGATTGAGATCAAAGATACCGGATGTGGTATCAGTAATGAGAATCTCAGAAAGATCTTTGATCCATTCTTTACGACAAAAGAGCAAGGTAAGGGAACAGGACTCGGCCTCTCCTCCGTTTATGGAACGATCAAACAGCATAGCGGTGCGATTGACGTCTACAGTAAGTTAGGGATTGGGACCTCTTTCAAGATCTTCTTACCCCTGACGAAAAATCATTATGTGGAGTACAAGGAAGCTGAAGGGATCATGTATGGAGAAGGGAACATATTAGTTGTTGATGATGAAGAAGCCATGAGATTGACTGCAAAAGCTATGTTAGAGAATCTGGGCTATACAGTATCATTAGCTGAAAATGGTAAAGATGCTATAAGCCTCTACAAGCAGACCCCGAATAAGTTCGATCTTGTCATCTTAGATATGATCATGCCGGTGATGAATGGTAAAGACTGTTTTTCAGTATTACATGAAATCGATAAGGGAGTAAGGGTCATCCTCTCTTCAGGATTCATCGGAGAGGATATTCTTGATGATATGAAAGATCTAGGATTAAAAGGTTTTATCCGTAAACCCTATTTGAGTGGACCATTGAGTCGGGTTGTTCATGAAGCGATAACTCACCTTGAAACATAATTTGTAGACAAGGACCCCACTGGTATCTACTCAGGTGGAATCCCTTACCACAAGACATTAACTCACTTTAGAATGAAAGATATATAAATCGAGAATCTAAGGCTAATCAGGATGTTCCCCGTCAAAGATTCATACTTTGGATGGGATTTTTTACCATAATTGTCAAAAAGATCCTGAAAGAAAATCTGGGGTAGATAAGATTGTATGAAAAGGTATATAGATACAAAACCAATCCCCTTGTAGGGGGTGCGGACAAAAAGTTGGTCAATCTTCTTGAAAAGGTCATCTTGTGTTTCCTCTGACTCTACTCTTTTTTCTAAAAATCGTCGATTCCTTTTTAAAGATAAGCTTCTTCCTTGTAATTATCTGATTTGGATAAACAATTTATTCTGCAGCGATTTTAGAAACTTGTCGTTGTCCTTTTATAGATTCGAATACAATGGTGAATTTCAATGCTTTGTTATATGTCGAACCTCTAACAAGTAAATTGCTCTTATCAGCAATATCAGATGTATCTGCGTTAGTTACATCATCGCCATTCCTAATTATTGCTTTGAGTTCACCTCATGTTGGCATTCTGATGGTCCAATGCGCAAATACGTTTATATCTCCGGTAACGACACTACTACTGGTAAACACTCTCCCTCCTCCATCTATTGCCGTATACCATTTACCAAAGGTGTATCCAGTTTCTCAGGTTCTGTCGGTATATATACCAGACTATACCGAACCGTATCCACATCAAATAATCAATCATATTCCTGAAGGCTGGAAATACTTCTAAAATCGATAGATCATAGAAGAAGTCAATTCTGTGGGGGTTAACCCTCGATATGAGAGAATTACTGCCTCATGTGGTATTGAATATGTTTTATGCACCAAGACAGGGTGTACTCATATGAGAAACAACCTAGGGAATGTAACAGTCCTTTTAGGATTAATTAAATGATCAGTTCATGGTACAATCATTATATTATTACATAGGGTGGAAAAAAGAGAGGATATACCGTGAAAACATTGATCTCATGGAACGTGAATGGTATCAGGGCTGCCGAGAAGAAAGGGCTATTCGACTGGATGAGAGAGAAAGATGCAGATATCATCTGTCTTCAGGAGACGAAAGCTCAAATAGAACAGCTTGATGAGAGATTCACGGCACCTGAAGGGTATACCTCCTGGTTCGCATCAGCACAGAAGAAAGGGTATAGCGGAGTAGTCACCTATGCAAAAGAAGCACCACTGTCAGTCTCTACGCTAGCGATCGATGAGTTTGATGCCGAAGGAAGGAGTATCATCCTCGAATATCCCGATTACAAACTGATAAACTGTTATTTCCCTAATAGTCAGGAGGCCGGAAAACGGCTCGATTATAAGATTCGATTTTGTGAAGCCGTAGAGGACTATTGCAATAAGACAGTCGCAGAGGGAAAACACTTTATCCTGTGCGGTGATTATAACGTGGCACATAAGCCCATAGACCTTGCGAACCCCAAACGAAATGAGAAGAACCCCGGCTATCTGCCAGAGGAACGAGCATGGATGGACAGGTTCATCAGTCATGGTCATATCGATACCTTCAGGAAATACTGCAAGGATCCAAATCGATACAGTTGGTGGTCGTATCGCTTCAAGGCTCGGGAGAAGAACATGGGGTGGCGTATTGATTATTTTTGTGTGAATTCTAGTTTCGAACCTCAGCTACAGAGCGCAAATATCATCGACGAGGTGATGGGTTCGGACCATTGTCCGATCGAACTCTGCATACAATAGTATGAATTGAGATGATCTTCTGAGAGACACAGACCATGAACCCAAGATATTCAGTTGGTGTTGCATGATTCATCGTAGAGACCGGAAGAGTCTGATCTAGGATGGCAACGATCTTGAGTTATGTACCCCTTCACCTCCTAACCGATACCTGTGAAGTCTTTTATCTTTACCCCAGGGACTTTTTTGATAATGGCTTATTCTCTGCCAGATCCTTCTCTGTTTTGGGTTCGTCTCTGCAGAGCAGATGAAGGCTGCACTGACAGAACTCTAGCTATGTTATTTTGGAAGAAATACAGAGTTTCACTACTCCCATGATGGATGGTATTCCAGCAGGAGAGGGCATTCCCAAGAGAATCTATATTGTCTATCTTCGACAGAACTCACAACCCAGCTTGAAATATCTTGATTGAAGAATGATGCATAGCTGAACATATAATCCATAGTAGTAACATTAGCCACATCCCAACTTGAAATATCCTGGTTGAACACGGAAGCATTCCTGAACATACCCTCCATATCTGTAACATCACTCACATCCCAACTTGATATATCCTGATTGAAGACACTGTTTCTATAGAACATAGAGAACATATTTGTAACATTGCTCACATCCCATGCTGATATATCCCCATTGAAACCAAATGCCCATCCGAACATTCCATACATAGTTGTTACATTACTCACGTCCCAAGCTGTTATATCCCCATTGAAGCTCTCTGCACCCCAGAACATTTGTTTCATAGTAGTAACACCACTCACATCCCAAGTTAGTAGATCCTGATTGAAATCATCTGCACCATAGAACATACTAGACATATTTGTAACATTACTCACGTCCCAGTCTGATAAGTCCCCATTGAAACTCTCGGCACCATAGAACATTGCATCCATATTGGTAATATTGCTCACGTCCCAGTCTGATATATCCCCATTAAAGCTCTTTGCAAAATTGAACATATATGTAATATCTGTGACACTTGTCACATCCCAGTCTGATAAGTCCTGATTAAAAGAAAATGCTGAATTGAACATCCTAGACATATCTGTAACATTGCTCACATCCCAACTTGAAATATCCTGATTGAAAGCCTCTGCACGATGAAACATATAAGACATATTGGTAACGCTACTCACATCCCAATTTGAAATATCCTGATTGAATGTTGAATTCATACCGAGGATATTGCTCATATCAGTAATACTAGAGGTATCTGCGTTTGTTACATCATCACCATCACTGATCATTGTTATGAGTTCATCACGTGTTAATGGTCTGACTGTCCAATGAGCATAAACAGTTATGTCACCGGTTACGATACTACTGGTAGTGAACTCAGTACCTCCTCCCTCTGTTGCGGTGTACCATCCAACAAAGGTGTATCCAGTCTTCGTAGGGGCTGTCGGTAATTGATCGATTGTCGTTGCAGGGCTAGTGACCGTCTCACTCGTAGGACTCGCTTCAGTATCAGCACTTTGAGAATCAAAGGTGACCCGATAGGTATCTGCACTCCAATGAGCATAAACGGTTGTATCATCGGTTATTGGGTTATTAAAATTCCATAAAGTTATAAAATTATCTTCTGCATACCAATTCTCAAATGAATACCCAGGTTTAGTTGGATTTGGTGTAGGTCTTATAGCCATATCATTTTTTTGAATTATTTGATTATTCACCATGCTCCCACCATCAGTATCAAATATCACAGTATACGTATCAGGTAGAATGAACGGACAACCTAAAAACACAATCAGAAGAAAACTGAAAAGAATTATAGAAATCAGTGAATTGAACCTGTTCATCTCTTTACCTCTTATACCTCTAAATTTTATTACTACCAGTCTCTAAAGGATAAATCATAGAGATTTATCTGATACACAACGGACTTGATACCATAATAATCAAATACTTCTTCAAATACAGATTAGTGATCAATATAAGTATCTAATATGTTGATATGGAACATAACAGACTAAAAACATGCTCCATATAAGATGCTGATTATTAAGAAGTAATGAGATAACTGAGACTCTGGTCTCAATCTCCATCTCAGAAATCATTATCGATTTCCGTGATGAGAACTTTGATAAAGGGGTTATTCGTATAAGAGATGGGATGTTAGTTAGAAAAACATCTACAAATGTTAAGTTTATCATATATTAAATTACTCCTTCTCACAAAAGCAAGGGAATCAAAATATATAAATACTATGTGTAGATAAAAATTTTAGTATTACTTAAGTATTTTCCAGTCAAATACAATTAAATACATAATCAAATTAATTCTTTAGTATATAATACAATATGTAGCATGTCAACTTTTTAACCAACTGTTGTTATATGGGGCTGAATGGTAAAATGAAATGACACACGAAGAAAAGGAGAAAAAGAAAGCTCCATGAAAATCTGATATACTGAAAATT
>CAKZLE010000003.1 GCA_937125225.1 uncultured Spirochaetia bacterium | reverse complement strand
GGATCAAAGTCAATGCGATGGCACCAGGTCCTATAGAGACCGACCTGATGAGGCGAGTAGGATCAGACAAGCAATTGATCAATACTATCCTATCTCGAACACCACTGGGAAGAATCGGAACTACCACAGAATGTGGAAGACTCGCAGTATTCCTAGCATGTGAAGATTCTGATTTCATCATGGGACAATCTATATACAATGATGGAGGGCGAGGATTCCAAGCCTATCCAACACCAGGATACAAGACTGTTACCGATGAAGACTATGATTTGTTAAAAAGCGTAAAAGAAGGCAAATAATCATGAACTATCCAAAAGTAGGACTTATCACCTTTGGTGACCATAGAGGACCCGAGTGGTCAAAAGTATTTGAACGAATGACAGTACCTCGACATGGTACAGCTGTAGAGTTGATCTCAAAGCTACCTGTCGATCTGGTCTCCTTCCCTGAAGTAGCACGGACTCGAGAGGATATCAATGAACAGGTAGATGCTCTTAAAGGCTCTGGAATAGAGGTCTTTATCGTACATACTCCCTGTTGGACATCTCCGAACCTCGTAGTTCACGGTGTTCAGAGAATGGGTCTATATACCATTATTCTCGGTAATAGAGATATGGGTACTCATGGCTGTGTAGGGCTCTTTGGCGCTGCAGGTGCTCTTGCGTCTATTGGTAATGAACATAAGAGAATCCGAATGGATTATGATGGAGCGATGTATGAAGAGAGACTTCTTCCTATTATCAGAGCTGCATCGGCTGCAAAACGATTGAAGGGATCTGTGATGGGTCATTTCGGTGGTAGATCTATTGGTATCGATACAGCTTCTTTTGACCCAATGGGTTGGAGAAAACAGTTTGGTATCGATGTCGAACATATCGATCAGCTTGAGATCCTGAGAATCGCGGAAACTATCGACCAGAGTCGAATCGACAAGATGAGAATCTGGATCGAAGATAATGCGAAAGAAGTTCTCTATAACGATGATAAGTTCACTAAAGAGAAGTTTGATTTTCAATTGGCCTGTTATATTGCGACCAAGGATATCTGTAAGGATCTTGGACTCGATTTCACAGCCATCAAATGTATGCCAGAACTATCGAACAACTATGTTCCTCAGTGTATGACAGCAACCTTCCTTCCTAACAACTTTGATGGGGAAGAGGGTGAGAAAGATGCGATCGTTATGGCCTGTGAAGCAGATGGTGATGGAGCACTCACCCAGCAGATCCTGAAACTGATCTCTGGGGGTATGCCTACATTCTTTGCCGATGTTAGTCATATTGATGATGCAAGAAAGACCATCTACTGTGTCAACTGTGGTGCTGTCTGTGCTTGGTATGCAGGTAGAGACAAGGATCCAAACAAGAATCTGAACAAGATAACGATCAAGCAATCTATCAGACCTGGTGGAGCGGCGATCTCTGGCTTCTTTGCAGCAGAGGGAGACATGCAGCTAGCGCGTCTATATCGAACAAACGGAAAATACCGAATGGCTATCATCCCTTGTGACGCTGTGACTCCAAATTCAGATATCCTCGATGAGTTCGTCAAAGAACGAGGGCCACACCAACTACCAGCACTCTTTGCAAAAGTTGATTTTGATCTGGATGCATTCGTTGATGAGTATGGTTCAAATCACATCTCAGGTGTAGCTGGAGAATATGTAGAAGAACTCGTAGAGCTCTGTAAGATGCTCGATATCGAACCAGTTGTGTTCAAATAGAAGAGGAAACAGATGGAAATTACCAATAAGAATAGAGTCAAGAAATTACTGAGAGAGGGAAAACGTGTGACCGGAGCTTGGGCTCAGGCTGCAAGTAATATCACAACAGAAGTCCTTGCTGATGCAGGCTTTGACGTGGTCATGGTCGATATGGAGCACGGACCTGGAGATATTCTCACTCTTATCGGTCAGATACAGGGAATGAAAGGTCAGCCAGCAGTTCCTTTCGTACGAGCCCCATGGAATGATTTCGTCATGATCAAGAAGATCCTTGATGCAGGAACTTTCGGACTGCTTGTGCCCTATGTGAATACCAAAGAAGAGGCAGAAGCTGCTGTTAAAGCGGTGAAATATCCTCTAGAAGGTATCCGTGGAGTATCGGGTTCCCCAAGAGGCCCTCACTTCGGAAATAACTCAATGGACTATATGAAGCAGGCTAATGATGAGATCTTCCTCATGACTGCTATAGAAACAATGGAAGCTGTCAACAATATCGATGACCTGTTGGCAGTCGATGGTCTCGATGGTATCTTCATCGGACCTATGGACCTCGCGACAAGTATGGGGCACTTCGGTAACTCAGCACATCCTGAAGTTCAGGCTGTGATCAAGACTATCGAGGAAAAGGTCTTCGCTAGTGACAAGATCCTGGCAACAGTCGGTGGTTCTTGGGACCAGGCTACAAAGAAATATGAGAAGGGCTATCAACTGTTATTGTTGATGTCTGATACCGTTTCTTTAGGAGCTATGGCTCGAAATCTCGTAAAAGATTTCTCTGAGGCATTCCCAGAGAGATAAGAAGTACCGTCTGATCCATGGCGGATATAACATTTTAATTATTATGGAGAGGCAATCATGGGAAAAATAAAAGTAGGTGTAGCAGGATACGGAGTAATCGGACAGCGACTCGCAGATGGAGTAGCAGCACAGGGTGACATGGAACTAGTGGGAGTAGCAGATGTGGCTCCAACACTTCCAGTTCAGGCACTGTATGAACGAGGCATGCCATATGACTTATATACCGCAGTACCAGAGAAGATCAACCTTCTTACAGATAAAGGTATTCCGGTAACAGGAACCTTAGAAGACTTAGTACAGAAAGTAGATATCATGTTCGATGCGACCAGTGCAGGAATCGGTGCGAAGAACAAAGAGATCTATAAGAAATATAATACCAAAGCGATCTTCCAAGGTGGAGAGAGTAATGATGTAGCTGATGTATTCTTCCATGGTTATGCTAACTATGAGAAGGGACTCGGAGTCGATTACCTAAAACTGACAAGTTGTAACACAACCGGATTGATCAGAGCCATGGATTGTATCGATAAAGCAGTCGGTGTCGTGAAGACAGCGATCACGATCATCAGACGAGTAGCAGATCCTGGTGACTATCACCGAGGACTGACTAATGCTCTTCAGGTAGACTCAGCACCTAGCCACCAGGCACTAGACCTGATGACGATCATGCCTCATATCGATGCGACAGGTATACTTGTTCATACACCGGTAACACATGGACATATCATCACCGCAGTGGTAACACCGAAAGAGGATATTAGTAAAGAGGAACTCCTTGAGATCTTTGAAGCACATCCAAGAATTCGAGTGGTACGACTTGCAGATGGATTCCTCGGTAATGCATCACTGTTCAAGTATGCACGAGACCTTGGGAACCCAAGAGGTGACATGTATGAGATCGCACTCTGGGAAGATTCAATTGTAAAGAGTGGAAAAGACATCATGTTTGCGATCAATATCCCACAGGAAGCAGTAGTAATACCTGAGAATATCGATGCGATCAGAGCAGCGATGAATATGCAGGCAACTGGTGAAGAGGGAACTGCAGCTACGAACAAATACTTGGGAATGAAATAATGAAAACGAATAGTTTGGGATTCAAGTCGATGAAGGATTATGATGTGGAGGGGAAACACGTCCTGATCAGAGTAGATATCAACTCACCGATAGACCCTCAGACGAAACGTATAGTCAATGAGAACAGAATCAACAAGACCGTACCGACTTTGGAATGGTTGATGAGATCTGGAGCGAAGGTAGCGATCATCGCTCATCAGGGAGATACCCTGGATTATCAGAATCTCATCCCCATGAAGGAACATGCACAGAAGCTCACTGAGAAGCTTGGCTTGAAAGTGCGGTATGTTGATGATGTTTGTGGTCCTATGGCTCAATCTGCTATAGAGGCTCTTGATGATGGAGAGGCGATACTGTTGGGAAACCTGCGGTATCTGTGTGAAGAGATCTCGACATTCGAGGCTGCGGTCAAATTGACCCCGCAAGAGATGTTGAATACCTGGCTTGTCAGATCTCTAGCACCTTTGTTCGATCTGTATATCAATGATGCTTTTGCAGCTGCTCACAGGAATGCTCCAAGTATGGTGGCATTCCAAGAGCTTCTGCCTAGTGCAGCCGGACCACTGTTCTTCGATGAGGTTACGACCTTATCAATGATCCTCAATGGACCAAAGACCCCATCGATCTTCGTACTCGGAGGAGCAAAGATCTCTGATGCTTTCGGGATGATGGAACAGGTTCTTGAGAATGGAACAGCAGACAAGATCCTTACGAGTGGTGTGACAGGAGAGGTCTTCCTCATTGCCTCTGGACTCTCCCTCGGTAAAAAGGTTGAAGCTTTTCTTGACGATAAAGGTCTGACTGAATACATCACGGATGCTAAGAAGCTCCTAGATGCTTACGGAGAAAAGATCCTTATGCCAACAGACCTTGCCTTTAGTCGAGATGGGGTGAGGGAAGAGATGAAGACCTGTGATGCGCCGATCGATGAATTATTCCTCGATATCGGAACAGAGACGATAGCAACCTATGTCAAAGAGATCGAACAGGCTGGTACCATATTCGTGAATGGCCCTGCTGGGGTCTATGAAGATGCATTGTTCGAGAGTGGTACAAGATATATCTGGCAGGCAATGGCCAAAGCTCCTGGTTTTACTGTGATTGGTGGTGGAGATAGTGTCAGTGCTACTTCACGATTCACTGATCCAAAAGATATGAACTATATCTGTACGGCCGGTGGAGCGATGGTGAGATTCCTGTCAGGCAAGCAGCTTCCGCTTATTGCCGCAATGGAAAAGGCTGGAGCAAGAGAAAAATGAACCCATAACCGCCGAATGAAGGGGCAACTTCGTTGAGGTTGTCCCTTCTCTTTTAATCTGTTCGGCTGTTTGATTATAAGGAGAACACCCATGAAAAAGAAAGTTGGAGTAATACATACATTCCTCTATTCAGTAGAGGCTTTGAAGGCTCTGTTTGCAGAATTGGTACCAGAAGTCGAAATGATCAATATTATCGACGATAGTCTACTTCGAGAAGTACTAGATAATGGAGGAGTCACTCCTAACGTTATTAGAAGAATGACAAAGTATGCTGTAGAGCTCGAGGCTCTCGGTTGTGATATGATCCTAAACCAGTGCTCATCAGTTGGTGAAGCTTCTGAGATCGCTGCTAAATCTGTATCTATCCCTTATGTGAAAGTTGATGAACCTATGGCTCATATTGCTATCTCTTTAGGAAAGAATATCGGTGTTGTAGGAACAGCATATACTACTCTAGGACCATCTGTACGATTAGTAGAGAGTGTTGCTAAAGCACTTGGAAGAGATGATGTAGTCGTTAATTCCTGTTATGCTGAAGGGGCCTATGATGCACTTCTGAATGAAGGGGATAAACCAAAACATGATAAGATCCTGATGGAAACCATCGATAAAGCATGCGCAGAGAATGAAGTCGTCTGTCTAGCTCAGGGGTCTATGATCTCTCTTGTAGAGGTATGTAAGAGTAAACCGGTACCGGTACTTCACAGCTTCAGAAGTGGAGTTCAGCAGATCAAAGAAATACTTGCTCTTTAAATAGATACTGCTATATAATCATCTGAGTAGGAAACTACTCAGATGTATTTTTTTTAAGAATGAATCGAGGTTGGTTGCAATATGGCAAAGAATATTAAACGGGTATCATCCAAAGATGTTGCAAGAGAGGCGGGGGTATCACAATCTACCGTATCTCGAGTCTTCAATGATAGTGGTATTCCTGTTTCAGAAGATAAGAAGAAACTTGTTCTTGAGACTGCTGATCGCCTTGGGTATCGCCCTAGTATGATCGCAAGATCTCTTAACCAGCAACGAACCAATATCATCGGCCTGTTAGTGAAGAACTTCTCGAATCAATTCTATATAGATGCTTTACGGCTTTTCACAGAGAAATTCCAGCAAAGTGGTTACTCGATCATGCTCTTCAATATCAATACAGAGGATCGAGTTGAAGCTGATCTTATCAAGGCTCTTGAATATCAGGTAGATGGTGTCGTTATCACATCTGCAACATTGGAATCAAATCTTGTTGGTCAATTCCAATCCTTTGGGACCCCTGCAATACTTTTCAACCGTCTCAATGATGGGCAAAGTGTGAATGCTGTTTGCTGTGACAATGTTGCTGGAGGAGAGACTGTTGCCGATTATCTGATAGATAAAGGGCATAAGGAACTCGTCTATATCGCTGGAGAGAAAGGCTCCTCAACGAATCGTGATAGAATGAAAGGCTTCTATAATAGAGCTTCAGAGCTTGGTTATGGGGATATCTTCATGATCGAAGGTGAGTTTTTTACCTATGATGCAGGATTTCATGCTGCAGAGAAACTCTTATCCTCAAAGAGAACCTTTGATGCGGTCTTCTGCCCCTCCGACGAGATGGCTCTTGGCTTCATGGACTACATCTATCATAAGAGTGATCTATCTATTCCAGATGATTTCTCACTTGTCGGGTTTGATGGGATAACTGTACCGAACGAAGAGATATATCCGCTTACTACTTACGAACAACCCATGAAACGCATGATCGAGAGAACTATCGACTTCATGATCGATAAGATCGAAGATTTCACCCCAGATCCTGTCTCCTATCTATTCAATGGAAAGATCTTGGAGCGAGGTTCAGTCAAAGACCGTAACTGATTCATAAGGAATATCCCATGCAGACAAAACATATCGAAGCAGTCACTCCTGCATTCGCAGACTATATTCTTGAGAGTAGTGAACTCAGACTAGTAGAGACTGGTTTTAGATTCATTGAAGGCCCGGTCTGGGATGAGCGTGATCAAAAGCTATTCTTCAATGATATAAAAGGGAATGCGATATATCTACTAGATTCAACCCAAGGACTTAGGCTATTTCGTGATAATAGTTATCTAGCAAATGGGAATACTCTTGATAATGCGGGGAACCTCATAACTTGTGAACATGGTACGAGTAGGGTCTCGATGACTACAAGAGATGGAGATTATTCAGTCCTGAGTTCATCCTATAACGGAAAGGCCCTGAACAGTCCCAATGATGTGATCGTGCGTAGTGATGGCCTCATCCTCTTCACAGATCCTATTTCTGGTAGAGGTGCTGGATTCGGGATTCCAAGAGAACCTGAACTCGATTTCATGGGGGTTTTTTCTTATGATCCGAAAAGCGGGAAGACGAAACTTCTTGTCGATGACTTCAGTTTCCCTAACGGTTTGTGTCTCTCAGAAGATGAGAGTCAACTCTATGTGAATGATACAAGAGAACAACTGATCCGAGTATTTGATATTGATGAGGCGGGGAATCTCTCCCATGGACATCTTTGGGTGAAATTCGATGAAGACCTGCCGGGTAAGGCCGATGGTCTCAAGATAGATTCAGCTGGAAATATCTTCTCGACTGGACCTGGTGGAATTCTGATCTACAGTCCTGAAGCTGAACTCATAGGTCGTATCTATGTACCTGAACAGGCAGCGAACTTCTGTTGGGGTGGGTCAGATCTGAATAAACTCTACATTACTGCATCCACGACATTATATAGTATCGATCTTGGAGTGGCAGGTAGAGCATAGACTGGATACCACTTTTGCTATTGCCATAGATGCTGTTTTATATTACTGTTTTTCTTATGAAGCATGCATTCGGTTCAGAACGGGTGGTCCTGTTCTCCTACTTTCTGATATTGATACTGATTGGAACCTTTCTCTTGAGTCTCCCCGTAGCTTGGGCTGGTTCAGATGGCCTTAAAGGGATTGATGCTCTATTCACTTCAGTCTCCGCTGTTTGTGTTACCGGTCTTATTACCGTAGATACTGCCTTATATTCACTATTCGGTCAGTTCATCATTCTTCTGCTGATACAGTTTGGAGGGTTAGGAATACTAACATTCACCACCGTCATCTTTATTTCAACGAATAAAAGTAAGAAAGTCTCGTTACGTAATCTACAGACGGTCAGAAACTTCTATCTAGACTCGATAGAATTCAAAGCACATCATATACTTTCTAATATTCTGATACTTACCATATCCTTTGAACTAATCGGGACTTTATTGCTATTCTTCAAGTTCCGAAGCTCTTTATCGGGGGCAGAGGCTCTCTTCTATGCCCTGTTTCATGCAGTCTCAGCATTCTGTAATGCCGGTTTTTCATTATTCAGTGACAGCTTAAATGGTTATGCTTCAGATCCGGTATTCATGATCATCATCATGGGACTGATCATCTGTGGGGGGCTTGGGTTCCTTGTTTATAACGATATCATCAATGTAGTGAAAAATGAGAAGAAACGATTATCTCTCCATACCCATATTGTTTTGAAGACCACTGCGGCATTGCTAGTCATTGGTGCGCTCCTCTTCTTCGTTCTTGAGTGGAGTTGGACTGGGAATGAGATGTCACTTCTTGACAAGATCATGAACGCTATCTTTCAATCAGTTACACCGAGGACAGCAGGCTTTAATGCAGTAGACCAGAATAGCCTCTCTGCAGCCTCAAAGGCTTTGACGATCATATTGATGTTCATCGGAGGCTCTCCAGCCTCGATAGCTGGAGGAATCAAGACTACAACCTTTGCCATCGTCTTTCTCGCAATTATAAAAGGTGCTGATTCCAATGGCCGAATCAGATTAGGGGATAGGGCTATTCCCTCATCGATAGTCTCACGTGGGATGCTCTTTCTCGGAAAGGCCGTTACTCTACTGATCTCAAGTATCTTTCTTTTGACCATCACCGAGATGGGGAAAGGCTCTGCTACTAGCTTCTTTTCTATCGTCTTCGAAAGTGTCTCTGCTTTCGGTACTGTTGGACTTTCCACGGGTTTGACTCCTTTGCTGTCATTAGCAGGGAAATACATTATAATAGTAACCATGTTCGCTGGAAGAGTTGGAATCATCTCTATGACCATCCAACTGTTCAAAGAACATGATGAGAATATCGTCGACTACCCTGAAGAGGAGGTCTTAATAGGCTAATGAAACAATATGCGATCATTGGAATGAGTAAGTTTGGAAGGTTTATGCTCGATGAACTCAATAGGATAGATTGTGAGATCCTAGTCATCGATAAGAAGCGGGAACTCATAGAGGCCTTAAAGGATAAGGTCACGAGTGCATTCATCGCTGATGCGATCAATGAGGAGACTATCTTTCGTCTGGTACCCAAGACCATCGATGCTGCAATCGTAGATCTTGGAGACCGTATTGAGGTTTCTGTATTGGTCACGAACTATCTGAAGAAGCTTGGGATAAAGAATATCATAGCAAAGGCAGAATCCCGAGAACACGGTGAGATACTCGAGATCATTGGGGCCACTCATGTGGTTTTTCCAAATCAGGAAGCTGCTAAACGAATGGCTCCTATGATTCTCTCTGATGGATTATTCAACTATTTTCCTATTGGTGATGATCTGGTAATCGCTGAAGTGAAGATACCTGAACAGTATGGGGGAATGACGATCCTAGAGGCGGACCTGAGACGGAATGCTGGAGTGAACATCATCGCGTTGAAAAGAGATGATGGGTATCATCAGTTCATCAATCATGATTATATTCTCGATCATGAAGAGGTAGTGCTTGTCGCCTGTTCCCCAGAGGCTCTTTCCGAATTTAGTGGATCGGAGATCCCTGAGAGTGAGACAAAGAGACGTGGGTCAGGGTTGATGAATCTATTCAGTTAGTTTCAGGTAAGGGGTGAGGTTGACATTATCGATCAGCCCCCCTACGATGATTAGATGAAAAAAGATGAGTTAGCAATACAGATCTTCTCAGAGATCGAACCCTTGAAGAGTGTTCTGTTACATAGACCGGGAAGAGAGTTAGAGACCCTGACTCCTCGTTATCTGGACTCTATGCTCTTTGAAGATATCCCATTTCTTGAGAATATGCAGATCGAACATGATAAGTTCGCTGAAACATTGACTAAAGCTGGTTGCGAGGTGCTCTATTTCGAGAAGCTTCTTAGCGATGCCCTAGTGAGCCCGGATGTTCGTGACCATGTGATCACTGAAGCTGTCGAATCCTCTAGTGTGAAGGATCAGAGGATCAAATCTGCGATCAAAGAGCTTTTTCAGGACCTTGATACTGATGAGCTTGCCTCCTACCTGATTGGGGGAATACAGAAGACCGACATCGCACCACACACAGGAGTGAAAGATCTCTCCTTTTTCATTAGAGATGAATACCCCTACTATATCGCTCCACTACCGAATCTCTATTTTACGAGAGATCCCGGTACGGCTATAGGTCATGGTTTCTCAATCAATGAGATGAATACCTCTGCCCGTAAGAGAGAGACGCTGCTCCTGTCAGTGATCCTGCGATCGTTGAAGACCTCTATGCCTTTTGAGGGTAGTCCTATAGGACTTCTTGAACACTATACCGATGGGTCCTCGATCGAGGGTGGTGATATCCTGATACTAGACAGACATACCTTAGCAGTAGGATGTAGTGCGAGAAGTGAATCCTGGGCGATCGAGCGATTGGCTGAACAGGTTCTCTCCGTGGGGACTGATGGCTTCACAAAACTCATCGTCATCCAGATCCCCTTCACGAGAGCCTATATGCACCTCGATACGGTGTTCACCATGGTAGACTATGATAAGTTCACTATATACCCCGGAGTTGAGAGACGACTGAAGGTCTTCACTATCGAGAAGGGTGGTAATGGGACTTTGAGAGTAGAGCAGGGTGAATCATTGAGTATTTCACTCGCAAGGGCTTTGAAGCTTCCTACAGTCGATCTGATACAGACTGGAGGTGGGGATAGTATCACTGCAGCGAGAGAGCAGTGGAATGACTCTACAAATACTCTTGCTGTAGCACCGGGAAAGGTTGTCACATACCGTAGAAATGTGGTATCAAATGAGACATTGACTTCTCATGGGATCGAGGTTCTGACTATTGATGGTTCAGAACTCGTCAGAGGAAGAGGTGGTCCTAGATGCATGAGCATGCCACTATTCAGATCTCTTTGAGAAAGTAACACTATTAGGAGGGTACCATGCCTGTGAATTTACGTGGAAGAAGTCTATTGACCCTGAAAGATTTTTCAGCCGAAGAGATCAGATACCTTTTGGATCTGTCGAAAGAACTCAAGATGAAAAAACGGTCAGGTTTACGCGGTGATCTGCTTTCTGGAAAGAACATCGTCTTACTATTTGAGAAGACCTCTACTCGTACAAGGTGTGCCTTTGAAGTAGCAGTCTATGATGAGGGAGGGAATGTCACATTCCTGACAAACTCTCAGATGGGAAAGAAAGAGTCTATCGAAGATACGGCAAAAGTCCTTGGTCGATTCTATGATGGGATCGAATTCAGGGGATTCGAGCAGGAGACTGTCGAGACCCTCGCGAAGTACTCTGGTGTACCGGTATGGAATGGTCTTACTGACCTCTATCACCCCACACAGGTCCTCGCAGATTTCTTGACAGCTCAGGAACATATTGCAAAACCCCTGAACCATATGAAGATGGTATTTGTTGGTGATGCCCGAAATAATGTTGCTAACTCCCTTATGCTCTCTGCAGCTAAGGTCGGTATGGATTATACTGCCCTTGCACCAAAAGAGCTCTTTCCTGCAGCTGATATGCTTAGTGAAGCTGAAGCTTATGGGAGAGAGAGCGGTTCTGTCATCGAGGTGACTGATGATATGGTGAAGGCTGTCAAAGATGCAGATATCATCTATACCGATGTCTGGGTATCTATGGGTGAAGAGGATAAGTATGAGGAGAGGATCAAGCAGTTAAAGCCCTATCAGGTGACTATGGATATGATCAGAGCAACCGGTAACCCTGATGTGATCTTCGAGCACTGTCTACCCTCATTCCATGACCTAGATACGAAAGTCGCTCAAGAGATTCATGAGAAATATGGGCTTTCTGAGATGGAGGTTACCGATGAGGTATTCAGAAGCCGTCATTCAGTGGTCTTCGATGAAGCTGAGAATAGGATGCATACTATCAAGGCGATCATGGTCGCTACTGCTGGTAAGATATAAGATCTAATGATCTGAGAAAAAAAGGAGTTGGTTTAAAATAACCGACTCCTTTTTTATATGACTTTATAGTCCCTATTGACGCAATTATAGGGAATTTCCCTACTCGAACGTGATCCTCATATCGGTTGGGAGGGCTAGACCTGCAGCCACCTCGGTTGCACGTAGGATACCGGAGAATACTGGACAGGAAGGATGAGGACAACCTTTGGTCATGACCTCAAAGACCTTTGGGCCCTCTCCTGATTGAAAAGACATCTCACGAAAAGGATCAAGTATCTTCATCTCTTCAGCCATCTTCGTGATATGTGGGCAATCACTAGAGATACTAAGATGTACCTGCATATCATCTCCCATCAGAGCCTCTACTGTTGTATTGAAATTGCAGTTTCCTGCAAATATCTTTGCTTTAGCCATAGGTCAGTCTCCTTTATAGTTCATTGGTTGCTTTGATGAGTTCTTCATAGAATAAACAACCCTTCTTCACGTTGTCGATTGAGATCCTCTCATTATAGCTATGCATTCTTCCTAACTCAGCAGCTGGAAGCTGATAGGGTCCAAATCTGTAGACCTTATCAGAGACTGCTTCATATTTTCTCGCATCAGAGCCTCCCACCATCAGGTAGGGGGCGATGATCGCATCGGTGAAGACCTTTGCTACAGTATTTTTAATGAGGGAGAATTCCTTCCCTTCAACTGGTGAGAGATGTGAGGGATTCTCCTCTCTAAGAGGTGTGACGGATACCTGAGGATCATCAATGACTTTCTTTATATACTCTACTACAGATTCAACAGTATCTCCGTGTAAGAGTCTTATGTTCAGAATGGCAGTTGCTTCTGTGGGTAAGACATTCGCAGCACCGGAACCTGAGGCCATTGTAGAGGCGATCGTGGTCCTGATCATAGAGTTGCTTGTATTATTCTTTGACATGATCGAAAGGAAAAGGGGTTTGAAGATCCATAGATTTGCCAATACGATACGGTTAGTCAGTGACATGTGAGGACCGAGAACCTTGAACATGGCAGAAGGTGCTACTTCAAGCCTCAAAGGCATGGGGTGCTTTTGCAGTCTTGTGATTGCTTTTGCGATTCTACTCAATGCTGTATGCGGCATGGGCATAGAGGAGTGACCTCCCGGTGATAGACTCTTGATCTCTATATCGAGATATCCCTTCTCTCCGATCCCGATCGTAGCGATAGGTTTGTCTATCCCTTTGATCATTCCCTCTGAGACAGCTCCTCCTTCATCAAGGACGTAGGCGAATCTGAGCCCCCTCTCTTTGAAGAGCTCTACCGCAGCAGAGGCCCCGTGATAACCTCCTACCTCCTCATCATGGCCGAAACACAGATGAATAGAACGTTGAGGAGTAAACCCTTCGATCAGGAGGGCCTCGATGGCCTCGAGTATACCGATGATCTGGATCTTCACATCAAGTGTCCCTCTCCCCCAGATGAACATATCATCGATATCTCCTGAGAATGGTCCATGTTCCCAGCCTGAATCTTCTCCTGTTGGGACTACATCCTGATGGGCCAATAATAGAATCGGTTCAAGATCAGAAGAAGTACCCTTCCAAGTATAATGGAGGGTATAACCTCCGATCATTTCAAGTTCAAGATGTTCATGAACTAATGGGTAGGCCTCTTTAAGCCAAGAATGGAGTCTTTGGAACTCTTCCCAATCGACATTATCCACATTCGGATATGAGATGGTCTTGAAAGAGATGATCTTTGCCAGATGTTCTGGAGACTGATTCTCAGGCATGCTCAGAGTCTCTGTCGAAGAGGTCTTTTCAGGTTTGAAACGAATAGTTCGGATGGTGATTGTACTGAGAAAAGCAATGATAATGATGATGATAAGGGCAATATACATGGGAATCTCCTGTAGTTGATTAATATCCTATCCCTACTGCAAGAAGTAGGAAACCTATTGATACTAAGAATATGATTAATTCGATCTTCCAGATCCATTTGAACCACTTACCATAACTGACTCCTGTGATTGAGAGACAGATGAGTAGCAGGGCATTCGTGGGATAGAAGATATTCGAAAAACCGTCACCAAAGATAAAGGCAAGTATGGCAGTCTGTCTAGTCAGACCGACAAGGTCTGCTAAGGGACTGATGATCGGAATGATGAGAAAGGCTTTAGCAGAGCCGGAACTGATGAAGAAGTTGAGGATCAGTACGAGCAGATAGATCATCAATACTGCTGAGATCGGTCCGGAACCAGCGATCCTCTGAGAAGCCATATAGAGGATCGTATCCATGATACCAGCTTGAGCCATGATGTATTTTATACTTGAGGCCATGAGGACAAGGATCGCTCCAGGAGCTACATTGAGTATCCCCTGCCAGATATATCGAAATAGATCTTTTACGCTGATCCCCGATATGAGACCAGACCCTAGGCCAGCAAGGAGGAAGAATAGCATGACGACTACCAGGACCAGATCTGACAATGCTTCGATATTTGAGGTGACTATGATCATGACGACCATAGTGAGCATCATGGTGACGAACCAAAGGACAGCTTTTTTCATATGTGGGTTCTTGGTATTATCGGTGAAGGTGAGTGAGGCATCCAGCGTCTGTCCGTTATTCAGTTCATTTTGATGTTTCTTTGAGTAGTAGACCACATAGGTGGTATACATCAGGTAGATCACGATGAAGATGAGAATACGGTAGAGGGCTCCTGAAAAGAGGGGAACTCCAGCTATCTTCTGTGCGATTCCTACGGTGAAGGGATTTGAGATGGCAGATGCGAATCCAAAGGCTATAGCTCCCAGACTCAGACCGAGCCCTGTAAGGGCATCCCAGCCGAGGGATCTTGCAAGAAGTACGAGTATAGGGACCAAGACTACGACCTCTTCCATACTGCCGAGAACACTTCCGAAAAGCATGAAGATGAGTATGATCATCGCTTCCATCTGCATTCTACGATCAGAGAATCTATTCACTATTGAGGTGATGATATAGGAGAGAATATTCCCCTTGTTCATCACATGCATGGCTCCTGAGATCAGACACATGAATAGGATAATGCTGATGATCGTAACCGCATCGGGACCCCAAAGAACTTCCACTGGGGCGGTGAACCATCTCCAGAAAGGCACTTGTGTAGTCTCCTCGTAGGTGAATGAACCTTCGATGACATCTGTGACACCATCATGCTCAATCCATTGATAGGATCCTGATGGGATCACCCGCGTGAGTATCCCCGTGAGGGTGATAAGGATGATGAGGATGCTCGCTGCCAGTAGGAGTGAACGCAATCCTATTCGTAGTTCTGTTGAAGCTTGCTCGTCTGTTGTATTCATAGAAGACAGTATAGCATGATTTGACTTTCACTCAGAAGTATCTATGTAAAATTGGTAATAATCTCATAGTGGTGAGTGCCTTTTATTAGAGCGATCAGGCATTCCAACTTCTGCCGTCTGACTCAATCAGATCATCAGCCGTCTTTGGTCGGGTATGGTCAGGATAGGTCTCCACTACATTACCACTTAATGTCGGGGTGACTATTCTCCAGGCCTCTTCGATCTCCTCGAAGGAAGGGAAGAGACTCTTGTCTCCCTCTAGAATCTTCTCCACGATCTGCTCATATGCTTCGGGTGTATTCACATTGAAAGTATCTGCATGGTTGAAGTTGAATCGTACCGGCTCTGCCTTCCACTTCGAGTTCGGGCGTTTCATATTCAATGTGATATCGATGGTCATCTCCGGATTGGTCGTGATGATCACAGAGTTTGCCGCTATCTGTTGATCTCCCAACACTCTATCCATAGTATTTCTGAAATTCACATAGATCTGAGATCTGGCTTCATTCTGCATCTTTCCCGTACGTACATAGATGGGGACTCCTGCGAACTCGAAGGTGTCTACATAGAACTTCAATGCTGTATAGGTAGAGGTTCTTACCTCATCCCCCTGGAGTTTCGATAGGGTCTCATAACGAGAGAGTGAGAAGTCCTTGATAGGTCTTATCGCCTTGAGTACTCTGATCTTCTCATGAGAGATCTCTTCCGGAGAGAACTCTGAAGGTTCTGCCATCGTCAGATGGGTAATGATCTGCAGGATATGATTCTGAACCGTGTCTCGGACTACTCCGATCTTCTCATAGAACCCGAGTCGCTGTTCGACTCCTAGGGTCTCATCGAAGATGATCTGGATATTATCGATAAATCGATTATTCCAGATGCCTCTGATGATATCATTATGGAAACGCATGATCAGAAGATTCTGCATGAACTCTTTTCCAAGATAATGATCTACCCGGTAGATCTCCTCATCAGAGAATACCGAGGTGAGTATACCATTATAGATCTTGGCACTCTCTGAATTGAATCCGAAAGGTTTCTCGACAACGATCTTTTTACTGATACTGCAACGCACACCCTCATTCACATCATGGATCTGTTTGATGGCCAGCTCATATAAAGAGGGCTGCAGTGCAATGTAATAGATGAGTTCTGTTTCACACTCATCTCCAAGACGATCATTGATCTCCTGTGTTAGATCGATCACACTCTGAGGATCTTTCATGTCATAGTGAAGATAAGAGACATGGTTTTGAAATTGTTCACTGATAGTAGGGATGATCTCATTCATGAACTGAGAAGCCTCTGTATAGCGTCTTCCTAAGGCAATAAGATGAAAGTCATGACCTTTCTTGAGTAGATTGATATATGCTGGGATGAGTTTCTTCCTGAAAAGATCGCCAGTTCCTCCATATTGGATGATTATCTGTTTCATGACAATGACTCCTTGCTATCAGAAATGATCGTTACGTTATCCATGGTATCACGAAAGAATGCAGAGGGTAAGGATTCTACTGATTCTCCTGAGATATATCTCTTGAGGGCATCTCTCTTTGTCTCTCCCAGGAATAGTAGGATATAGTTTGCTTGGGATGAGAGTCTGGAGAATCCACTGTAGGTGATGGTTACTCGTTGAGGAGGTGGCTTCGGAGAGTCGTCGATAGTTGTGATAACAGGAGTCGTCACATCTGACAAATATGAGTAGGACCCTGGAAACAGAGACGCGATATGGCCATCCTCTCCAACACCGAGAAAAACCAGATCAAGGGGCATGTTCGCCTCTTGAGTCGGGATGATCTGAGTCTCAGAGAATCTGTTCTCAGCAATGAGTTCATCTAGCCCTCCCATCTTGATAGTATCAATATTCTTCTCACCGCTGAGACGTTCATCTACTAAGACTAGATGAACCTGCTTGAGTAGATCATCCTCGAGCATCTTCAACGCTGAGATGATATGGACTACAGACCTGCCTCCGGGAACGCCAATATATAGTGCTCCTGTTGCTGGAGCCCTCTCCTTGATTGTTTCTATGATCGACTTGACCCTGTACTTCAGATCCTTCAATTCTTCTAGATAGATCGCTTCAAACATGCTATGAGCACCTCTTATGTAATAACATATGAATTAACTCAGGGATTGTGAAGTATTTTAGACAAAAAAAGAATGCCGAGTTGCCCCGGCATATAGAGTTGGTTGAGTGCTTTCCAAAGAATCTAATATCTTTGGTATGTTTAAAATAACATACAGGTGTTATGATGTCAATATTAACAGTATTAATAAAACTGTTAATAATAATCTGATACTCATGTGATAATTAACTAGATTTTTCTGACAAATTATACTAAAGTGTTACCATCAGTAACAAAATGACAAGGAAAAGAGATGCCTAAGATCATTGATCACGATCAGCGAAAAGAAGAGATACTCAATACCGCTTTAGCGGTATTTGCACGAGAGGGTTATAAAGACAGTAACCTGTCGCTCATAGCACAGGAGTGCGGAATCTCGAGACCCACTATATATCAATACTTCCATGATAAGGAAGAGATCTATTATTATGCGGTCAAACTCGTGACGAGTAAGATGTTCAGGAAGTATGCCGATATCGCTTGGCAGACGACCGGGAACATTGCAGAGAAACTCAAGGAGATCTGTATAGAGATCATCACCATGGGGTTTGAGAATCAGAAATCCCTTACCGCTCTAGTCGATGTCATGATGTTGCTGAGAAAAGAAGGTAAGGACTTCTCTGATGTGATACTGAAAAGAACCGCAAAGCTGAACATCCTATTCAAAAGACTTCTTAGGATCGGAATCAAGAACAAAGAACTCAAAGGTGTTGCTATCAATGATGTGACAGGTCATCTGATGACCTTGATCGAGGCCTTCTGTTTTCAGATAGCTTTCTTGGACGACTATGATCTGCAGTCTTCAATATCCTTGTTGACGATCTATATAGATAGTCTTAAGGCCGATACTCCCTGATTTGACTATATTATAATCCTTTATTTCTCTTCTATAAGTCACTATACTGTATTAAAAGGATGCCCTTTGTAAGGGTATCTACATAATACTTGATTGGAGTGACTATGAGTCATAAGAGAATACTGATCGTTGAAGATGAATATCCCATTGCCAAGGCTCTCTTCGATGGACTTGTCGATGAGGGATTTGAGCCAGAGATCGCAGGAAGTGGAGAAGATGCCTTATCAAAGGATATCGCGACATTCGACCTGATTCTCCTTGATATAAGACTACCCGGTATAGACGGTTATGAGGTCTGTAGGCGGGTACGCCAGAAAGATCTGAACCTTCCTGTCATATTTCTATCTGCAAGAGATGACGTCATGGATCGTGTCGTCGGACTGGAGATCGGTGCCGATGATTATATGGTTAAACCCTTCTCTTTCAGAGAACTTCTCTCTCGGATCAAGGCTCAGCTAAGAAGAGCCTATGGGACCCTAGCTGCTGAACAGAAGAGTCCTGATACCGTTACCTTTGGGACTATCTTAGTTGATAAAAGATCCATGAGAGTATTCAAAGAGGGAAAGGACGTCTATCTGACCCCAATAGAGTATCGAATACTCTCATTCTTTCTTGAGAATCCTGATCAGGTCCTCTCACGAGATCAGATCATTAATCATGTGTGGGGGGAGATCTGGAGTGTGGATGATACACGGAGTGTTAATGTCCATATCCGACATCTCAGAGAGAAGATAGAAGATGATCCCGCACATCCTTCCTCGATCATGACCATTCGTGGTTATGGCTATAGGTTCGATCTTAAAGATTAAGAAATCTTAATCTTAAGGCAATCTTAGATGAATACTCATTCGCTATATTAGTATAACAAATGAAAAGTATTCTAATGGAGGAATATCATGAATCGATTTGAAAAATATCTGAGTGTCCTAGTCCTTGGAGGACTGATCTTCTCAACCTCTGTGATCTTTGCCAATGGGCAACAGGAGGCTCCTGAGGTAGCTGATTCACTAGAAGAGCTTGAAGAGTCTGAGGCTCTTAATGAAGCTGAAGAACTCCTTGATGAAGATATAGACACTGATGAACAGATGCAACTAGTAGAAACTGAAGGGATGTTGATCACCGGTGTCATTGAAGATAGTGCCGCAAGTAGAGCAGGGCTGATACGAGGTGATATCATCCTTTCAGTCAATGGTGAAGAGGTCGAGAGTATCAATGAGCTCACTGATGCTATCAGTGAACTCTCGCATGGAGATGAGATTACTTTGAATGTATCTAGAGGTGGTGAAGTCCTGAGCCTTCCTTTGACTCTAGAGATGAGAATAGGCTGGCCGTTGATCGGTATCTATGGTTCAGGTCCTCAAGAGGGTAGAGCTCAAGGCGGTAACAGGAATAATATGGATTGGGATGAACTCTTCGAGCAGTTTGATAACGAGGGATTCAACTATCAGATGGTTCCTGGTGGGCGTGGAATGGGCAGTATGTTCTCAGAAGACCTACCAGAAGAGGTGTTAACAGCCATAGAGAGTGGAAGTGCTGCTCTGGTATCAGAGGTATCAACCGAGAGCCCTGCAGAGGCAGGAGGTATCATCGCATCGGCAGTGATCATTGCTATTGATGGGGAATCTCTAGTTGAAGGAGATCTTAAAAGTGCTGTACTTGCCCATAATAGCGGTGATACTATTACGTTAAGTATCTATCAGAATGAGGAACTCTCAGACATCAAGGTCACTTTGGGTGACGCTGATGGAACCCCTCTTCTTGGTGTTACCTATTCAGCACTGGGTTCTCAGATGAGAGGCCAGTATGGAGATGACGACATGACTTTCGGTGGTCAGAAGGGTAATAGACCTAAAGGATTACAGAGAGATGTTGATCCTACAGATGGTTAGGAAATAGAATCCTGTAAGGAATTATTATATGAAGAGTTTGAAGAACAGACTGATCCTGAGTTACTTTGGTTTGACCTGTGTGACATTGATGTTGCTAGGGGGTCTGTTCTTCTTTATGATCGAAAGGTACTCTGAACAGGCTGAGGAGACCTTGTCCCAGCAGGTGAGGCAACGATCGATCAATCAACTCTATAATTTCATGAAAGAGAGTCCTGACCTTGGGGAACTCAGTATATTCATCGATAGCATCCAGCGAGGGCAAGGTGTCGAGATCTCCTTGCTAGATGAACATGGTGAAGATCTTTTTGAACAATATACACTCAGTGCCATATTCACGATCGATACCGACACACGACTTCCTGAGATCATGAATATGGATCAGGATACTAGTGGGAACAGTAGAAATAAGACATTACGACCGAATGGTATGCAATGGCAATACTTTCTGGGAAACCGGGGATTATCTGAAAATAACGGTGAAGAATTCGAGATACTTCTTGAAGATGGATATCTCGAGTTTACTATAGCAGGATCTCTTCATACCGGAGAACTCTCTGTCAAAGCCCCAGAAGAGGGTGGGATCAGTCTGTTTTATCCTGTTGGTTTTGTCTTTCTCATTGCTGCAGGAATCGTATTACTTATTTCCGGGATTCTCGGTTGGAAGATCGGAGACTCTCTCACGCGACCTCTCCGTTCACTTACGAAGGTCGTGAACGATATGAGTGCTGGAGATCTTGGAGTACGTGCTACGGCTAGTTCAAAGGATCAGGAACTCAACCAACTCGCAATTCAAATCAATAAGATGGCACAGGAACTTCAAGGAACTATTACGAACCTAGAAGAGGAGAAGGAACGACTTCAACGATTCCTTATGGATGCCTCTCATGAATTAAGGACACCTGTCACGGCTTTAGCAGCATACCTGGAATTACTTACTGGAAAAGCTAAAGAAGATCCTAAGAGAAGAGAGGAGTATATACACATGTGTATCTCTCAGAACAACAGGAGCCGTGATATCATAGTGAACCTGTTAGATCTCCTGAGGATCGAACAATATGATGAGAACAGCCGTAAAACTTTTTTAGATATCTCATTGAATGACCTTATCCCAGAGGTTCTTGATATGGTCCGTCCTCTCGCAGAAGAGAAACAGATTACCATAGATTGGATGAGTGATATAAATGATTCTGAGCAGATCTTCGGCAATGAGTTTCAATTGACTACTGCCGTGAAGAATCTGGTAGAGAATAGTATTAAATACATACCTAAGAATACCTGTATCAAGATCACCACGACCCGAGGGGCTGATTCGATCGCCCTTACTATCCTAGATGAGGGGGAAGGAATTCCCGAAGATGAGATAGATAGGATATATGATCGGTTCTTCAGGTCAAAACGGGCTACTGGAACAGGTTCCGGGCTAGGCTTATCTATCGTGAAACGAATCGTTGAGAATCATCGGGGTTCTATCGATATAACGAATAGGATCGACCATTCAGGATTGAAAGTCGTTGTCAGCCTTCCTCTTTGACAGTATCTCTGATACTGTGACTGATAACCTGGAAATAGTCACAAATATATTTACTACCCACCCCATTTTGAGAAGACCCAAAGGCTAAGAGCTTGTGAAGACTCCCTCTCCATAGATAATCTGGTTTACGATATCCCCTTAAAGAGTATTCAAGAATGTGGAATACAGCACTATTTAACATCAGTAGATAACTTTATTTGCATAATATGACTAAATGTACTATAATAGTCATAGGGAGTATATAAAGTATGCCTAGAAAGTTCTCCTATCAGGAAACAGCCAAGATCAATAAGGATCTAATCATCTCTGGAATAGATATGTTCAGTAAGTTTGGTGTACAGAATGTCACCGTAGATCAACTCGTCTCAAAAGTCGGGATATCTAAAGGTGCGTTCTATCATTTTTATGAATCAAAACTAGGACTCTACACTCAAGTAATCATCGAGATACAGAAAACGATCGATAACGAGACGAGGGAACTCATTGAATCCTTGAGTAAAAGACCTGAACAGATCTTGATAGCGTTAGTGAAGTATTCGAAACTCATACATAAACGATATGCCATGATAAACCAAGGGAAGAGTTATATGATCGATGGGTTGAGCGATGTACGAATCTCTGGTGAGATCGTAATCGATTCTTTACACTCGATGAAGGCTGTCTGTGATTTCTCAAGTGAAGCGATAGAGGCTTTATTAGCAAGAATCGGTACACTATCATTTACCGGGAATGAGCGAGAGGGGCAGGAGTTATTATTTGAAGTATTGGATACGGGCTTCTCTGTGTTCATACGTTACTAACTTACGTTCCAATGATATCTTTGGTAGGTGATGACGTGAGTCCTCGTTTCTTCCCTACTTATATAGGAGAAACCAAAATCAGCTTTGTACCATTTAAAGATCCGTGATGCTGCTATTCTCTGAGTTTTAGGATCCTTTAATAACCCCTGGGCAAGAAAAGAGATTTCAGCATAATGAAGTTCATTATCGATCCTCCTAGCTGAATATTCACGGATCAAAGGACAAGAGAGCCCTCCACAATTTAATGCAAAATGTATTCGAGGATCAAATACTTCAACTATATGAGAATAACGTATATCACGAGATGATAATTGCTTGTGGAGGCTTCCTAGCGGGTGTCGGTTCTTTCTCAGGATCCCGTGTTCTATATCATTGAGCGACCAGAGGATCCCTCCAATGTTAATAGACCTTTTTCGGAAGAATCCTGGATGTAACAGTATTGAACCGTTTATCTTTCGGGTTATGATAGTATAGTTCGTGATCCCATTATAACAATTGATCCAGAATGCCCTTTTTGACTGATCATCTACTAAAGTTGATAGGTCTACCGCTTGTAATAGCAAGAGGGTATCTTTTATCAGTGAGTGTTTGATCATCTGCTTATCAAGAAAATTCATCTTCTCTGAAAGCATCGTTCTCACAACGTCCTGAGAGGTCTGTATGGCATTCATCGAACATCCCTCCTTCATGTTCTGTCTTAGTATTACAAAATTACTAATTATTATATCATAAGTAAATAGCTGAGATATTCTATTGCAGTTGTTCTTCTATGGTGATAGGATGTGCTCGATTAATAAATAGGAGCTTTAATGCTATGAGAACCTTTCTTGATTGTATACCTTGTTTCATGCAACAGACCCTGAGTGCCGGACGATTGATGGCGTTACCTGATGAAGTGATCAAAGATCTGTTTGACATCGTAGGGGCAGGGCTCAGTGATGTCTCCTTAGAGACCTCACCACCTGATATGGCAAGGAAATTACAACAGTTGATCAATGAGAAGATGGGTGAAAGTGATCCCTACTTTGCTTTGAAACAGGAAAGTAATGAAAAGGCTCTTGGATATTATGAGATGATGTCATCTTTAGTTGAAGAATCGGATGATCGACTGAAGAGTGCGATTCAGGTAGCTATTGCTGGGAATATTATAGATTATGGTGCGATTCATGATCTAGATGTGGCAAAAGAACTGAATGCCCTCATGAGTCAGGAACGCCTTCAGCTTGAAAGGGAAGACTCTGAGAACTTTGCCTACTTAGAGTTCAAGAAAGCTCTTAGTGAAGCCAAAACACTCCTCTATGTTGGTGACAATGCAGGTGAGATCGTATTCGATAAGATCCTGATCTCAACACTCAAAGAGCTCTACCCTGAATTGGCGATCACTTTTGCTACAAGAGGTAAACCCATCCTCAATGATTGTCTGATCGAAGATGCACAGCAGATTGGACTAGATAAACTCGTGACGGTAGTCTCTAGTGGCTCAGATGCCCCGGGGATGGTCGTTGAGCGTTGTTCAGAAGAATACTTGGAATTATTCGGTTCTGCAGATCTTGTCATCAGTAAAGGGCAGGGGAACTTCGAAGCTCTTTCTGATGTAGATGCCCCGATCTATTTCCTCCTGATAGCAAAGTGTGAGGTAGTAGCTAGGACTCTAGGTTGTGATCTTAGGGATATTATCCTTAAAAGATCAGTGGTGGGTAAGAATCATAAGAACTACTGATCTTAACAAGCAGCAGCTCTTATATCCAGTTTACTTCTAACCTTTGACTGAACCTGCCATCAAGCCTCTTACGAAGAATCTTTGTAGAGCGAAGAATACTGTCAATGGTAATAGCATACTGACAAATGCTCCAGCTGTAAGAAGGTGCCAATCCTGACCTCTTGATCCAACGATACTCAAAAGCCTTTGGGTCACGACCTCTACGGTCTGTCCCGCACCACTCAAGAATACCAGGGCTACAAGTAGATCATTCCAGACCCAGATGAATTGGAAGATAGCAAAACTTGCCAATGCAGGAACCGATAATGGAAGGATCAACCTCACGAATGTGGTGAAGTGTGATGCTCCATCGAGAAAAGCACTTTCCATGATACTTCTTGGGATCGTCGAGATATAGTTGAATAACAGATAGGTAGCTAATGCAAGACCAAAGCCTGTATGGGCCAACCAGATTCCCAGATAAGATCCATTGAGACCGATCTTCATATAGTCTCTCAAGATCGGGATCAGTGCTATCTGTAGCGGGACTACAAGTAGGCCGACAATACATCCAAACAGGATCTTCCTTCCCGGGAAATCGAGCCAAGCAAAGCCATAGGCTGCAAAGGCAGCTATGAGAATCGGGATAATGACAGAGGGGATCGTGACGGTGATACTATTCAAGAATGCACCAAGCATGTTATCACCACGAGAGACTACCACTGTACCATCTGATTTTGTATAGGAATAATCCTTACCTGCTAATACCTGTGAATAGTTCTGTGTCGTGAATTCTGAAGGGGTGCTCAGACTCGTCCACCAGCCATTATCCAGAACGCTGTCTCTATCTCTGAAACTCGTGACGAACACACCAAGGGTAGGTAGCGTCCATATGATGCAGATGAAGATAAGTACAGCATTGACAATCACCTCCTGGACAGTCTTGGTTTTTTTCATACTCTTTGGGGTTGCTTGTGCCATTAGAAGACCTCCCTATTACCGAACTGTTTCAGGTTATACCAGATCACTGGTGTGACAGCGACTAGGATGATGATCGCTATAGCAGATCCTCTGCCATAATGCAGGAACTTGAACATCTGCTTATATTGTTGACTTGCCAACACTTCGGTACCATAAAGACCATTCGTCATGGAATAGACGATATCGAATACTTTCAATGTGATAAGAAGTATAGTCGTGGATACGGTGATCAGGGAACTTTTTATTGTGGGTATGACGATACTTCTGATGATACGGAGTTCCGATGCGCCATCGATCCTTCCTGCCTCAAGGAATTGACTTGGAACAGTCTTGATCGCTGCAGAGAGTACTACCATGGCAAATCCTGTCTGTAACCAGATGAGGATGATAATCAGAAACAAGGTGTTCCAAGGTCGTAATACTATCCAGTTCTGAGGATCTCCTCCAAAGAAAGTCACGATGGCATTCAGTAGACCTATCTGGTTTGAAGAGACCGGTCTATAGGCATACATGAACTTCCAGATGACACCAGCACCTACGAAAGAGATTGCCATTGGTGCGAAGATGATCGCTTTTGCGACCTTTTCGAATCTTGATCGATCCGCAAGGAGCGCTATAATGAGACCTAGCACCACACTACCTGCTGTCCCGACGACTAGCCAGATGATGTTATTCACAAAGGCTGTCTGCATGGATGCATCAGAAAACAGATAGGCATAGTTGTCAAATCCTACGAAATTCTGGCTTGAACGATCATAGAAGCTCAAGACCAATGACCTGATCGTTGGTATGAAAAGATACCAGCCCAATATTGCGACTGCAGGTCCCACGAACATGAAAGGAGTCAGGATCTTTCTCCAACTCTCATTGGTTCTTTGAATCACCCAGTTAGTGACCCCGTAGAGTGCGGCAGATCCACCGACTCCCCAGACGATAGCACTAATGGTGATGACAATCTGTGGAGCCTGACTATCACGAAGGAACCGAAACCCGAAATAGAGAACGACGAATACTACGAATGGCACGAGAATACTTATAAAAAGCCGTGCAATCCAGCTGAGTATTCTTTGAGAGGGCTTCTCAAGGGTCTTATTCATAGAAAAATTACTCATAACATATGCTCCCGAAAGGTACAGGCGCAAAGATTCTGCACCTGTACTCTTGAGTTCAACCAGTGTCTATGGCCAGCTCTTTTCGATCTGTGCCAATACCTTGTCTATCTTCACACCACTCACTAGATCTGCCATTCCTGTCCAGAATGTTCCCGCACCTACTTCAGCAGGCATCAGGTCGGATGCATCGAATCTGAAGACTTCAGCATTTACTAGGATCTTGGCAAGGTCAGCTTCCAAAGTGCTTGCATAGTCATTGAAGTCCTGATCCTGATGAGGGAAGAGTGCTCCACCGGCTCCTGCCCAATCTTTACAGGACTCCCAGGTCGTTAAGTATTCCATCACCTGGATGACCTCTGGTCTGTCAGAGAACATGACGAACTGGTCACCACCACCAAGTACTGGGGTGCCCCACTGCGGATCGATTGAAGGGAGGGCGAATACACCAACCTCTTCTACTAGATTAGACTGTATAGCTTCTGGCATGAATCCGGTGATGAAGTTACCTTGTCGGTGCATCATCGCCTGTGTAGGGTTGCTGAACAATGGAGCTACGGCATCACCGAAGTTCGTTGTCAGGATATTCGTTGGTCCTCCTAGCACGTATGAATCATCCATCCATAGATCTGTCATGATCGTAGCTGCTTTCTTTACCGCAGGATCATCGAAGGCGATCGTATGATTGACCCACTTGTCATATACTTCAGGACCAGCTGTTCTGAGCATGATATCTTCCATCCAGTCTGTAGCGACCCAACCGGTTGCTCCACCTGATTCCATTCCGATCGACCAAGGGACTTTCCCGTCTTTGATCATCTGGTTCGAGAGGGCAATCATCTCATCCCAAGTAGTTGGGATCTCGTAACCTGCAGCTTCCCACTCTTTCTTGGGATACCATACGAAACTCTTTGCATTGACTCGGTGGAATACCCCATAGACATCACCATTATAGGAACCAAGGTCTTTCCACGCACTGGTGTAGTTCGCATCGATCTTGCTTGTGACACTCTGTGGTAATGGTTTGAGAAATCCTCTTTCAGCAAGGTTCATCATAAGCCCTGGCTGAGGTAGTGCTGCGATATCTGGAGGTGTTCCCGCTTCAGTCTGAATGAGGATCTGTGTCTCAAACTCTGGAGATCCTTCATAGATTACATCGATACCGGTTCTTTCAATAAAAGGTTTCAAAGCCTCATTGAATCTCGCTGCCTCTTCTCCTCTAAAGGCCCCGAACATCCGCACAGTCATCTGAGTAGGTTCTTCCATTGGAGTATCAGCAGCCTCCTGCTTTCCTCCTGCAAATACCATTACTGGTGCGATGAGTAACATGATCATACATATTACCGCTATTCTTTTCATTGATCTCATATCCCTACCTCCTCTAAAATATAGGCATAATCAAATTATATATTCGGAGTTGATTCTCTCCGAAAACTACTGGACACTCTATTAAAGACAGATAGTCTCAACTACTCTCACGTATGATGAGGTAAGGTTTGATCAACTCCTGTTCTTTAATACTCTTATCAACACTATCTGAACGAGTCAGATCTAGGATCCTATTACATGCCTTAGTGATGATCTCCTCTCTTGGTTGGTGGATCGTCGTGATGAAGGGGGGGACTAAGATACTGTAGAATGAATCGTCATAACCGACGATCTTCATATCCTGTGGTACATTGATCCCATGTTCCTTCAACGCAGCTATGAATGCTGCTGCAAGGATATCTGCCTGAGCGAAGATGCCGTCACAGGTCTTTATGAGTTCTATATGTTCATGTATGAAGTCATAGGCAGCAATATACTCACATTCGATCTCGAATATGAGTGAATCATCAATTGAGATATCATATTCTGTGAGCGCTCTCCTGTACCCTTCAGTCCTATATCCATATTCCTCTCCAATATTGGGAGAACATGCTATCGTAAGGATCTTATGAGCCCCTCTCTCCAACAGATGCTTTGTCGCTAGATACCCACCATGATCATTATCGGTGAGATAGTAGTCCATAGTGGTGATATCTAGGTATTCAGGTTTGAAGTGAATCTGGATTGCTGGAATATCATATTCTTGAAGCATCCTGTTATCTTCTTCTGTGATCTGTTGATGAACGAGAAGGAAACCATCCACTTTTTGTTGTTTGATCAGTCTTACCGTGTTGCTTGCTAAGGTATCAGGGTTGATAGCCTCTACTAGAATAGTATCAAGCTGCAGAGTCTCTAATGCATGACGTAGTTCGAGGAAGAGTGCATTGATATAGGCAGAAGACCCAAAGTCTTCGAGCCCCTGTTGATAGATGACCCCAATGATCCCTGTCTTCTTCGTGCTGAGAGATCGTGCATTACTGTTCACCTCATACTGCAACTCTTCTGCGATCTTGAGAACTTTCTCTTTAGTCTTATCAGAGATCATGGGACTATCATTAAGACAACGAGATACGGTTGTATGACTGACATTCGCTAATTTGGCAATATCTTTGATTGTTACAGAAATGGTGGACTCCTTATGTATCGTTCTCAACAGGTTTGTAGAAGACGTGTGTGGCCCTAGTAAGAGTCTCGCACACGTGTGCATAAAAGAATCATAACTCCGGTTCTTGTATCTGTCAAGAATAAATGAAAGCACTTTCATAAATAATTGAAAACTGCCTCTCTATTGACATCAGACCGATCATTGCTTAGAATATGCAGGCTTATGAAATATGCTCCGTTAGCTCAGCTGGATAGAGCGGCTCCCTCCTAAGGAGCAGGTCATGCGTTCGAATCGCATACGGGGTATTTTATTTTTCCATGAAATCCATCAGATTAATCACTAACTCTTTAGAATCAGATCTGCAGCATACCATCCGGTCAGTATTGCCGTGGGGATCCCTGCAGGACTGTAGGCCCATTGACCTACCTGTAATATATCTGGAATAGGAGTCTTGATCGATCGGGGCATCTGTATCAATCGATCTACCACAGGAACGGGCCTTTCATATGTCCAACCGGTGATTCCCCCTTCAGAGCATCCATACCTTTTTAGATAACTCAGTGGTGTGGAGGAGAATCGTAATAGAATATGATCTGTTAATCCCTGATAGACTGAGTTACTCAAGACAGTGATCATCTGATCCTCGACAGCGATCTTGAACTCATCATACCAGCGAGCTTCAGCGATCTTCTTTACCAGATCATATTCGAAGAGGATGCTGATGATCAGACCCGTCTTACCCACAGGAGAGAGCTCAGGGTCTCTCAGGGAGGGGATCGATATCTCATAGGTATTGAGGTCACAGTATGTTGATACCCATGATAGGATATCCTCTTTTGGCGTATCGTTGAAATTATCCAAGATAGTCTGGAGTTCGCTCTTATGAAGTTCTCCTAAACCACTCTTTCGAGGAGTATAGAAGAAGTGTCCATGTGAGATTTTGGAAAAATAGTCGGGGGGTAGGTCTACCCCAAGATATACTGAGAATACTGAATCTCCACCTCGACTTGCAAAGATCCTCTGCTTGGTCTCCGTGAAGTCAGTCTTAATAGCTGGAGGTAGGCTCTCAGTATCAATAAGAGAGTAGAGGAGTTTGAGATCTGCACCCCAAATCAATCGATCATAGGGGATCTCGTTCTCTCGTTGATCGATAAGTATCTTCTTTTGAGTATCGATCCCTCTGACCTCTGTCTTTGTTCGTATCTCACCTCCCTGAGACAGGATCTTCTCGGAAAGACCTTTTGCGAGGGAGCCTGTGCCCCCTTTGGGGTAGAGGTAGTCACGATATACGTAAAAGTAGCCTAAAGCAAAGAAGGTCGGTGTCATCTTGAAGAAATGCTGGTCTATGAGATCAATCAGGGCTTGGTCATCGGTAAACCGTCTTAAATAGGATTCGATCGGTTCGTCAAGAACATTCATATGACGGATGGCTAGGATGAACTTACCGAACCAGGGGAGAATCTGTGTGAGGAGATATCTCTTGTCTTTGGTGAAATCCTCTTTGAAGACTGGGTTGTCAAAGCCATAGATCGCATCCATGCTTCTCATGACTTTCTTTATCTTTCTCGAAATCTTCTGAATATGTTGTTCTTCATCCGGGAATAGTCTTTTTAACAGACTGATATACTCTGAAAGATCCTCTTCCTCTTCAAAGGATAATAGCTCAGATTCGAAACCAACCGTTACAGGGCTGTCAAAAAGTTCTAACTCAATACCTAGATCCTTAAGGAGGGGTTTTACGACACCCGCATTCTCAATAGATCTAGCCCCCGTATCGAAAGTGAAGCCCTCTCGTGAGAAGGAGTTCAATAGTCCACCGCATCTTGCAGTCTTCTCTAACAGTGTGACTGGGTGACCTTTTCTCGAAAGATAGGCTGCTGCGGTAAGACCTGATAGTCCGGCTCCTACGATAACGAACCTGTCTGAAGGTGATCCCATCTAGAAGCCTCCTAGCTCCAAGCTCTTCTCCCACAATCTCATACCGAGTTCTTCATCTAGAGCGTGAGGAGCAGGTCTCTCTTCCGTGGTGAAATTATAGAACTTCCCATTAGAATCATCTAACGCTTGAGAGACGCCAAGATAATACAAGGCCTCTGCAGAGAGTACTGAGGACTTTGCGAAGGGGTTGATGAGATTATGCTTGAAGAACTGATAGATCTTACCATTGTTCTCACCCATATTGGTCTTCACATCACCGGGATGCATCGCATTGATCGTTACGTCACTGTCTTTGAAATAATCCATAAATGGGTACATCGATAACAGCTGCGCAGTCTTTGCCGACCCATAGGATTTTGCCCCGGTATAGAAGTGTCTGTCCCATGACAGATCATCAAGGTGTAGTCCTGAGATCGCAAATCTATGACCTTCTGAATTGACATAGATGATCCTTGCCTGAGCCTGTGCGGACAGCTTCTCCTTGAGAAGGTAGTTCAAGATGAACGAACTCAGATAGTTTACCTGAAAGACCTCTTCGAGCCCATCCCCAGTGAATGTCTTCTTTGTCAGATAGACCCCAGCGTTATGCATCAAGACATCTATGTCTCTATCAAGTTCAACTAGTCTCTTCCCTACCGCATGAACCTCTTGTAATCGGGTAAAATCAGCAAGGATATAGGAGCAGTCAATATGGAACTCTGTCTTCAACTCATTACAGAGCTTCTCTGACTTTTCCCGGTTTCTATTGATACAGATGATATCAGCCCCATGAGATGCATATAATCTTGCAGTCTCATAACCGATTCCAGAGGTGGCGCCTGATATTACGAGGAGTCTTCCTTTGAAATCTTCTGAACACACTTTTGGGTCTTTTTTGTTATTTTTCAGCATCGCACCGATATGCGACCATTTGTATTCTTTTAAATATTTATTCATATACCTACCCGAATTTCTTCTTGATGAATTTCCTATAAGCTTTTCCGAATCTTGGGATATTGTCGAAGATATCACCCCAAAGATCATAATAATCTCTTTGTTCGATGATCTTTCCCGATGAGTTGATGGTGACTCGACTCGACCCGTATAGGGTAGAATCAGGATATTTCTTCTTAAAGCTGAGCGTCATCTCCCATGAGAGAAAGAACGTATTATCGTTTTGTGCCCCATGAGTGATTTCCATGTTAAGGTTTCCTGATCGTTCTGCGAGCCGTTGGGTCATGATAGTGAAATCTTCTAAACCAACGATCTCTTGTATGGTATCTTTGAACCAGAGTTCTTCGTCATAATAGGGGAGGATATGTGACCAATCAGGTTTTCCCTCTTTCTGATAGATATTAGTCCATAGATCGACTAGCTGCTCTAAACTCTCGATACGGTATTCCATGGATATTCATTACCTTTTTTTGTGTTTTACAGACTTGATCGCTAAGATTCTCGAGCTCTCTCTAGCAATAAGTACCTTTGCATAGTAAATGATACCATACATAGCTAAAAAAGGTGAACTGTTTTTAGGGGGGGGTAGGAAGTTTTTGATTTCTCATACGAAGGAGAAGCTAACTCCTTTTTTTACTCACAGATCACGAGCTGGTACCGGAAGACTCCTGATACCAGCTGTGATCTAAAAGAAGTGACCGCCTTAGAAGAAAGCGATACTATTTCCCATATCGTTGATTTATCTGCTTGACCTCTTTGATCATCTTAGAGAGGTTCTTTCCTTTGTCTCTGATCAGTTTGGAGGCCTGTTCATCCTGACGGATCTTGAGGTAGTCAAGTTCTTTCATGACATCGAGATAGTTCTCATATCTACGATGATCGAGTTCTCCTGTCGCAAGTGCAGCCTGTACTGCACATCCGGGTTCCCCCTGATGTGAACAGTCGGTGAAACGGCAGGATTCAGCGAGCTCTGTGATCTCACTGAAGGTCTCAGCCGCACTGTCTTCACCTGCCCAGAGTTGCAGCTCCTTGAGACCGGGGGAGTCTATAAGCATCACTCCGGAGGGGAGGAGGAATAGATCCTTACTCGTGGTAGTATGTCTTCCTTTCAGGTCTCCCTCTCTTTGAGCATTGGTCTTCTGAAGAGCCTCTCCTGCCAAAGTGTTTATAAGCGTCGACTTTCCGACACCCGAGGGACCGACGAAAGCTATCGTCTTCCCTTCCTTGAAATCAAATGATGATAGTCCCTCCTCAGTCGTAGCACTGACTAGATATATATCAACCCCTGGAGCACTCGCTTCAGCCGTGAGAATCGCTTGAGACCTCTCCTCTTCAGTCGCAAGATCGGCCTTATTGAGGATGATCACAGGTTGCGCTCCACTATCCCATGCCAGAATAAGATAGCGTTCAAGTCCTCCAGCGGTAAAATTCCTTCCACCATTGAGACCGAATACCAGCCCTATGATATCGATGTTTGCGGCAATGACCTGTTCTTCGGTCCTTTCGCCTGCCTCTTTACGGGAAAAGGAACTCTTTCTCGGCAGGATCTCCTCTATGATACAGAAATCATCAGCTACTCGACACATGACCCAGTCTCCTATGACAGGATAGTCTGAGGCATGAACCGCCTTATATCTGAAAGCCCCGGAGATTTCTCCATGAAGGGTGGTCTCTCCAAAGGTGATAAGATATTGGTGTCTGGTATCTTTGATGATTCTCCCAGGCTTCAAGCCTGAACTCTCATATCGTGTGAGGGCCTCTTCATAATGAGTGGTGAAACCCCATCTCGTTAGATCTTTATTCATCGTATATTCTCCAATGTATGTTCGACGGGGAAGGGAAGCATCGCGATCGGTCTTGCAGCAAGTGCAAAGAGCAGACGTTCATTATCATCCCCGGCTATTCTGTTACTCCTGATAAATCCACAACTCGTGCATCTGTGGATTATCGACCATTCCTTTGACCTCTTCACCCATACAGCTATAGGTTCCATGAGTCCCCGGCAACCACATCTCCGATCTCCTTTCCTGAGGTCTACATGAAGACTCCAGAGACAAGTTGGGCAGTGGTTACGTATCTTTCCTCCCGCTTCTGGAGGAGGGACCGTCTGACCGCAGTTGCGACAGATGAATGTTTCTGTTGTGATGATTATCTTTTGGTTGTTCCTGGACATACCTGTTCCTCGTTGTATTAGTGTAGCATGAGTTCTATTGGTAGATGTCCTGTTCTTGAAAATACTGATTACATCAGTGAAGTGTTGTGAGGAATGACTGGATAGCTCTGTTTATATCATATGAATGATCAATTATTGAGTTGACTACTAGTGTATCCGGTTATTCCTGAACAGGAACATCCCTGACTACCATGATAAACATAAACGCCTCCTTACCTGATCTCAATATAATATAGGAGGAAGTGATCTGCAAGGTTTTTTTTAATAGAGAAGCCCTTTCTCTGTGGCCTCTTTGACTTTTCTTTCAGCAAAGATGGTTCCGAACACAACCCCGAAAGCGATCCAAGCACCAGTCCCTATCGCAATATTACCTATTGCAGTTCCTGAACCTGCGCCGATAGCAACTCCGATAGCGATCCCCATACCCATGTACCGTTCTTTGAGGGCCTCTTTCTCGACAAACCCGAATCGCTTCTCAATATCCTTCTGAATCGCTGCAAGCTGTTTTCTATAGTTGCGAGTTGGCTTTCTCATTCCAATGGAGGTCTTTAGTTCAGATTCAAGGGCAACGATACGAGCTCTTATATCCGGATCTACCGTATGATCGAGTTTCTTGATAAGCCGGATAAGAGAGGAGACCTTCAATCTCTTCTGCGATTTCTCATCAAGGTCTCTAATCATTGCTTCTATTGTCTTCTCATATCCTGATAACATCAAAACACTCCTTGGTTCAATCCCCGCTATAATGATCTCCCCCAATCTGTGTATAGAGTAGCGTATGAATGGTGAGTTGTCATCAAGATTATCAGGTAAAGAAAGATAGGGGCTAGATGAAGTACAGCTCTTTTCCCATAGGAGGATAACCCTTCTATGGGAGAGGAGAGGAGTGTTACAGCTCTTTTCTGTAATGTGATTGTACAAGTGTATTCCCGAATACCGTAGTCTTCACATGCTTGAAGAGCTTCCTGTTCGGTAAGTTGTTGAATAGGTGAGTTCCTCCTCCTAGACAGACAGGGATCGTCGATATGATCAATTCATCTATGAGATCTTCTGCTAAGAAACTCTGTATGACATTTCCTCCGTCGATATAGATATTCTCAAAACCTTTGTCTCGTACGGAATCTAATAGTTCTTGAGGTGTTCCCTGAAGTAATTCGACTTTTCCCTCCAGCTCTTTGGGTACCTCTGTCAGGGTAGTGCTCAAGACGAATACCAAACGGGTATAGGGCCAGGGAATATTGAAACTCAGCACCTTCTCATAGGTGTTCTTGCCCATAATGATCGCATCGATGAGATCCATGAATGTATCCCACCCATAATCGAGATCACTCGGTATGAGCTCAAGCCAATCGATCTTTCCCTCTTTGTCAGCAATATAACCATCGATACTCTGAGCGATATATACATAGTTCTTCATATAATTCTCTCCTTCTTTCTTAGGATATACCCACAGAACTCACATCTCAGACCTATAGGATACAAGACGCATTCCATATTCCATCAAGATACTATGTTCGGAGGGATAAGTGAACATCTGTGCGGAGAGTTGATTCCTGAACTCTCTGTTAAACATGAGATCAACCAGTAATATTTATTACTAATATGATAATATATTTTGACACCTACCATGTTCCTCTTCTATACTGAAGATTATAATAATCATACAGAGGAGAAAAACATGTTTAAAAAATCACTGCTTGTCCTTTCGGTCATCAGCCTATTCTTTTTGGCCGGATGTGAACTGGGACAGAAACAAACTATCCTTATCGTAAAGAACAGCAACTCTTCAGATACCTATATTCGCTACATCACGATAGAGCAGTATGTGAGTGGAAGAATCCAGAATCTGGGACCAAATGCGCTCCATGGAGTGAATACCCTTGCACGTGGAGAGTCTCAAAGCTTTGAGATAGCACCTTATACCTCCTCTGTTCGACCTTTAGAGATTGATGTGACCTTTAATGATCAAAGTACCAAAACATGTAAATTGACCTATGATCCAGAGACGACTTTCACCCTTATCTGTGATAATACAGCTGGTTTGAATATCTTTAGTGTCGAGGGTGCTGGCGTTGCTCTTGTAGTAGAAGACTAAGATGAAGCATATACCTCAATTAACGATGAAACGACAGGAGTTTACTATGATAAAAAGATCTTTGCTCATACTGACCGTTCTATTACTACTTATTCTATCTGGATGTTCTCTGTTCACAGATGTGAAGACCGAACTCGTAGTGAAGAACCATGGTGATTCTCAAAAAGATATCACTCTCATAACCCTTTCCCAATTTATTGGAGCAAGAGCCTCTGAACCTGTGAATGCATTACCTACTGGTACAACTTTAGCCCCTGGTGAAGAGTTTGTCTTTGAGATAGCCCCCTATATGGTTATGGTCCCTAAACAATATTTAGAGGTGGAGATTATCTATCAGTGGGTTGATGATCTAGAATATGGGCAATTCAACATTGACTATACCCCGGAGACTAGGGTTGAGTTGGTCTTTCAGCTTAACGATACTTTTGATGCTATTACCTGTATGCCAGGGGCGAATGCCTCCCTATCTCTAGAATAAGATGAGATACACATGATACAAGACCTTTAAGTATGAAGAGCCTCTCAACAAGGAGAGGCTTTCTTTACAAGAGAGTAGATTAGCGTGTCTTCTCTACGAATAGGGATACCGGCTTTTTCAGGAATCGATCTTGATACCAAGAAACCCCAGGAATGATTGTGCCTCCGGGAGGGTGAACAAGGCATTCTTCAGGCTATTCTGTTCTGGGTCGATCAAATAACCTTCAGCGGTTCTGAAGTCTGCCTTCTGCAGATTACAGCTTCGAAAGAGGACATTCCTGAAGGTCGTCTTGGAGAAGTTTGCCTCTGAGAAATCCACATAACGAAAATCTGATTCTGCGATAGTGCATTTCGTGAATCCAGTCTTCTTCATCTTTCTATTGGCCAGGAAGATGTTATCAAGGATGGATTCAGTGAATTCCAGGGCAAAGAGGAACTCATTACAATAGGTGAAGTCGATGCCGACGAGTTTACACTCTTTGAAGTGGACATCATGAAGGGCCGTATTGTCGAATTTGGTGAGCACGAAAGAGCACTGGTTGAAGGAGCAATCGGTGAAGTTGGTACTAGCCAATAATACCTCATCAAAGCTGCAACCTGAGAATCTGCACTCCTCGAAGGTGACATCGGTCATATCAAAGGATTTGAAATCGATAGAGGAGAAAAGAGTAGTCTCATAGAACTCTGTTAGTTCTGCTAAATCATCTGTGTGGAATTCTTCATATGTCATGAACCTTAGTATATACAGTTTATCCTACAGGTAGAATAAGCTATCAAAGTAAACTATAAGAAACTCTGGTGACTCCTATTTCGCATTCAGCGTCTCAGAATAGGCTTTGACGGTGTTCACTATCTGATCGAGGTGTTCACTCATGAGCTTTACCGCAACTACTGAATCTCTACCACTGATTGCCTTATAGATTTCTCTGTGGAGTCTAGTAGTCTCTTCCGGGGTATTCCTATGGGTAGCTGTTATCTGTTGATGGAGCATTAGAGAGTTCTTGACTGCCTGGAGAAAATTCATATAGATAGAATTATGAGAGGCGATGATGATCGCTTCATGAAATTCACGTCCTGCGGCGAAGACCTTCTCCAAGTCTTTCTTGTCCTCTTGGTCCTGAACGACCTCGACCCATGTCTCTCTCTGGATCATCGCAGCATGAATAGCCTCTATCTCCACATCAGTCCCGTTGATACAGGCAAGACGAGCCGATTCTACCTCAAGGAGTTTTCTCGTCTCTGCAAGCTCTAGAAGAGAAGCCGTATTCAAAAGAGAGAACCAATAGAGAGATTTTCCCAGTTTTTCAGAGTTGAACTCACATACGAAGGTTCCCTCTCCATGTCTTGTCTCAACGATACCAGCTTGTCCGAGTGCATGGATCGCTTCTCGAAGTGGCATCCTGCTGACGCCTAAAGATTCAGAGAGCATTCTCTCGTTTGGGAGTCTTTCACCGGGTTTGATCTGACCTGATTGGATCTGGCTCATCAACTCATCAACGATCATCTCACTGATTTTCTTCTTCTTCGCTATCTTGATCTCCATGCTAATATCTTCTCCTGTGGTTCAGAAATAAGCTGATAATACCAATATTCTATTATTGTTCTCTATTTCTGTCAAACAGTTCTGCCGATTAACAAAATATATTTGACAAATGGGTTAAGGGGTGATTAAATAGTAGATATTAGTGGTATGATGAGCGTAACACTAGTGGTGATTGCTTGATTAGCAAGGACTTGCTACCTAGTTTGACGAATCCAACATACCCCCCTATCCGGTTATTCTTGCGATTATTAAACGGCGTTTCGCTTTTAAAAGGATCGTTGTCTTCTCACTTAAGAAAAATCGCTTGTAATATATCTACTAACAACAGCAGACCCCGTATACGTTGTATATGGGGTCTGTATCTTTCTCTTGTAGAAAGTAAACGACTAGATAGAATACTATTTCATCACATTTCCTGATCTTCCCTTGACCGGTTTCTATAGTTATATGATATAGTCGGGTATACTATAAACGGTAATAAAAATTAAAAAGTTAGGATCAATATGGCTTCAGACCTGAAAAACAACGAGCAGTTTCAAAATTCTCAGAAAGATCCCTCTGCGAATTTCCGCATGACCTTGCCTCGTAAACTGATCCTCCAATGTCTTAAGAATGCTGAGAACTATCTCACTGCAGATGATATATTCGTGGCGCTCTATCCAGAGTACCCCGGCATAGGACTTGCTACCATATACAGGACTTTGAATCTCCTAGAGGAACATGAGATGATCAATAAGGTGAATCTCGGGGATGGAAAGGCTCGTTTTGCCTATCAGGAAGAGGAAGATGCAGTAAAGAACTATCATCAGATGGTCTGTAAACGTTGCTTTAAAGTCATTAAGTTCGATGAGTTCACTGATGCTGAACTTGATTGTATCAAAAACTGCCAACAGCGATATAGTACACAGTTCAAATTCAAGATCGAAAGTCATATCGTCCAATACTATGGACTTTGCGAAGAATGCCAGAGTCTCATCTCAGAAGATGAGTAACCTGTGTTTGAGCAGTCATTTTCTAAGAAATCTCTTGAAAAAAGGATAATTAGTTACTAAATTTGTAATATATTACTCTTATATAATTGATGTTGTATATATTTTTATTGAATAATTATACAGGATTTTGTATAACTTATATGATACTCTAAAAGAGGATAAAATACTTCATTGTTGGTTTTTATCCTTTTTTAAGATTTGAATCACAATATTGAACGTGGAGGGGATTAACGTGAAAAAATTTCTTGCTATTCTATTAATCATGACCGTTGCAACAGGCGCACTGTTTGCTGCAGGTCAGAGCGAAGAAGCTACTGAAGTAAAAATCGGTTTTATTGGACCTATGACAGGTGACTATGCTAACTATGGTGAGCTTATGTCTCAGGCTGTTCGACTAGCTGCTGAACAGAGAAATGCTGCTGGCGGAGTCGCTGGAATGCAGATCGAAGTCGTTGTAGAAGATTCAGAAGGTGTTGTTGAAAAAGGACAGGCTGCGATTGAGAAACTCGCTTCTGTTGATAAAGTAAACGGTATCGTCGGTGCAGTATTCTCAGGTGTGTCAATTGCTGTTGCTCCTCGAGCTAATGCTGAACAGATCGTAATGATCTCACCATCATCTACACATGCTGATCTTACAGGTATTGGTAACTATATCTTTAGAACGACTCCATCAGATGCTCTACAGGCTGATGTTGCTGCTGCATACTTTGCAGATGTCATGGGAATCAAAAAACTTGCTGTTCTCTATGTAAAGAATGACTACAGTCAGGGATTGTATGAAGAGGTCTCAAATATCTTCGAAGCTAAAGGTGGAGAGGTCGTAGCTGCAGAGACTGCACTTCAGGGAGATAAAGATTTCAAGACTCAGCTTACAAAGATCAAAGCTGCTGCTCCTGAAGCTATCTATATCCCAAATTATGTAGCTGAGATGGCTCAGATCCTAGAACAGGCTGCAAGCCTTGGTATCAAAGCTAAGTTCTTAAGTGCTGATGGATTCTCAAACCCTGAGATCTATGACCTTGCCGGTGAGTACACAAATGGTGTTATCTACACAGGACCTGTTGAGGCTGATGTTGCTGCAGGATCTACCTCCTTTGCTACTGATTATTCAGCAAAATGGGGTGTTGAACCAGACTCATTCTCAAAGAACTCATTCGATGGTGCTAACATCATCTTTGATGCAGTTGAGAAGGTATACAATGAGATGGGCAAGATCGATGCTGCTGCAGTACGAGATGTTGTTGCTGCAACTACTGACTACGAAGGTGTATCAGGTAGTGTAAGTTTCGCTTCAAATGGAGACCTCATTGCGGTGCAGGGTATCTTTGAAGTACAGAATCAGAAACCTGTACAGATCGGAGTCTACTCTGTAGATGGTACGGATCTTGTAGAGATTAAATAATCTGAACTCATCTGTTATCTAAAATAAAGCCCTGGCTATGCCGGGGCTTTAGTCGTGCTATCAGATGTTGTTGTTCATAGCGACGGTACAGATAGCTGCACCGTTACTAAGCATAATACTGTTTGTGTAAAATAAACCTGATTGGCAATCGTCAATCCTCTGTTACGAGTAAGGAGTATATTTTGGGTTCAATCTCAGAAGTTTTTCAACATTTATTGAACGGTCTGACACTTGGAGGCATCTATGCGTTGATAGCTCTCGGGTATACCATGGTCTATGGTATCCTCAAGTTCATCAATTTCGCACATGGTGAGATCCTGATGGTCGGGGCCTACGTTGGTATGTTCGCCTTTGATTTCCTGCGTGGGGATATGCCCTATGGTCCTCTGATGCTAGTCGTATTCTTCATTGCCATGATCATTGCCATGATCATCAGTGCAGTCTTGGGTATGGCCATTGAGAAGATCGCTTATAAACCTTTACGAAAGGCTACCCGATTAGCCCCTCTATTGAGTGCTATCGGAGTATCTTTCATCTTAAGTAACCTTGCAGCCTATATCTGGGGGACGAAATCACGAAAGTTCGATTATCCCTTCGATAACACAGCTTACAATATCGGTGGAGTTGCAATCACCCCTCACCAGATACTCATCCTCGTAGTCTCGATGATCCTTATGATCGGATTGAAACTCTATATCGATAAGACTCGAATGGGGAAGGCTATGCGAGCTACCAGTCTGGACCAGGACGTGGCGGCTCTCATGGGTATCGATGTGAACAAGGTCATCTCACTTACCTTCGCCATCGGTTCGGGATTGGCAGCGACTGCTGGTATCCTCGTAGCGTTGGACTTCAAAGTCTATCCAACCATGGGTGCGATGGCAGGTCTGAAGGCCTTTGTCGCAGCTGTAGTCGGAGGTATTGGTAATATTACCGGAGCCATGGTCGGGGGTATCCTTTTAGGGCTCCTTGAGACTTTCGGTGTCGCAGTCCTTGGAATCCCACAAGGGCTCAAAGATACGATTGCTTTCGGTATCCTCATCATCATCCTTCTTGTCAAACCAGAAGGTCTGCTAGGTAAGGCAGAGAGGGAGAAAGTCTAGTATGATAAATTTTCTATTATTGATTCTAATCTATACAGGTCTCTATGCACTTCTTGCATTGGGACAGAATATCATAACCGGATTCACCGGATTATTGTCACTATGTGCGGCTGGGTTCTTTGCTATAGGCTCCTATACCACTGCGATTCTGACTGTCAATTACGGGTGGAGCTTCTGGTTCACGATCCCACTCGCAGGAGTTCTTGCAGCTCTTGCCGGTGCACTGATCGGTCTTCCAACATTGCGTTTGAAAGGTGACTACCTTGCTATTGCAACGTTGGGGTTCGGTGAGATCATCCGAAATGTGATCCTGAACTGGGATTCATTGACAAGAGGTCCTATGGGAATCAATGGTATTCCCATGCCGACTATCTTCGGGATGGTCATCAACCCCTATCGAAAATGGGGGTATCTCACTCTAGTGTGGATCTTTGTCATCGTTTTCTACTTCCTGTTAAAAAGACTTACGAGATCTCGAATGGGAAGAGCGTTAGAGGCTATCAAAGAGGATGAGATCGCTGCCTACTCCATGGGAATCAACACGACGAAATATAAGGTCTGGGCCTTTATGGTCGGCGCTTTCGTTGCCGGTTGTGCCGGATCTCTTCAGGCAGGTTTTACACTGTCAGTGACTCCAAATACCTATACCTTCATGGTATCGGTAATGGTCCTCTGTATGGTCGTCCTTGGAGGTATGGGTAACCATCTCGCAGTCATTCTCGGCGCTTTGATCATTCAGCTCGCAGCTGAATTCCCAAGGCTTCTTGGACTGTCTTCAACGGTTCCTCCTCAATTCAAGCAGATCGTATTCGGTCTTATCCTCGTTATCATGATGATCTACAGACCTCAGGGTATCGTTGGAAGGAAGAAAGTTAACTATGACAAGTTCGTCGGTAATGAGACTAGACGTGTAGCTAAGAAGAGTGAGGTGAACTGATGAGCCTATTATATACAAAACAGCTTACAAGAGCATATGGTGGTGTCATTGCTGTCTCTGATGTTGATTTCTCTGTTGAGAAGAACTCCATCAGCGGTCTCATAGGACCAAACGGGGCAGGGAAGACGACCCTTTTTAATAATGTGACCGGTATGGATATACCAACTTCAGGTTCTGTCCATTTCAATGATAAGGACATTACCGGAGTCCCCGCCTTCAAGATCAGCCGTCTTGGGATCGCAAGGACCTTTCAGAATATCAGGCTGTTCAAAGAGATGTCCGTTCTTGAGAACGTTATGATCGGAAGACACTTCAAATCTGGTAGATCGATGATAAGCGGTAGGACGGTGAATGCTCTTACAAGTTATATGAAGATGAAGTCAGAAGAGAAAGATGTTTATGATAAGGCCCGTGAGTGGTTAGACTTCTTTGGCCTTGATGAGGCACGTAATGAGGCTGCTAAGAACCTCCCCTACGGAAATCAACGAGAGCTTGAGATCGCACGAGCGATGGCTACAGAACCGGAACTGCTCTTCTTGGATGAACCTGCTGCAGGAATGAATCCACAGGAGACAGACCATCTGATGAGTACGATCAGAAGGATCAGGGATCTTGGTGTCACGGTATTGCTTATCGAACATGATATGAAACTTGTTATGAATATCTGTGAACATATCACTGTGTTGAACTATGGAAAGAAGATCGCAGAAGGTAATCCTTCGGAGATCCAGAAGAACCCTCTGGTGATCGAAGCGTATCTGGGGAAAGAAGACTAATGAGTGAACTATTAACAATTAATTCTATAGATGTGAAATATGGGAATATCCAAGCACTCCGAGATGTATCCATGAAGGTGGATGAGGGCGATATCGTCTGTCTTATCGGTGCGAATGGTGCAGGAAAATCGACTCTTCTCAAGGCGATCGTAGGGCTTGAACCCCTTACAAATGGTGTCATCACCTTTGAAGATACCAAGATCGCTCAGATGAGGGCAGAGTCTAAGCAACGTTTCAGATTTCGACGGAATCATGATATACTTACCACGGATAAGATTGCTGAGATGGGTATTGCACTCGTTCCTGAGGGACGACGTGTCTTTACCGATATGACTGTAGAAGAGAACCTTGATATGGGTGCTTTCATGGTGAGAGATGAGAAGGTCGTCGCTCGTAAGAAAGAGGAGATGTTCGAATTCTTCCCGATCCTGAAAAGCCGTAGGAAGCAGAAGACCCGGTCGCTCTCCGGTGGAGAACAACAGATGATGGCTATCGCTCGAGCTCTGATGAGTTCACCTCGATTGCTGTTACTCGATGAACCCGGTTTGGGATTGGCTCCTCTGATCATTCAAGATATCTTCCAGAAGATCGCATTGATCAATCGGGAAGATAAGGTGACAGTCTTTCTTGTAGAGCAGAATGCGAAGATCGCATTGAAGGCCTCTACTCAGGGATATGTCATGGAGAATGGGAAAATCGTTCTTTCTGGTGACAGTAAAGAACTGCTTGAGAACAGTAAGGTCAGAGCAGCCTATCTCGGTGAATAGCAATCAAGTCTCTACCATAGTATGACTGGAGGTTACCATGATCGTTGAAAGAAGAATGACTAAGAATCCTGTGACTATCAGGCAGGATGTACCTATTGCTGAAGCACAGAGACTTATGAGACAAGAGAAGATACACAGACTTCCTGTCATAGATAAGAACCAGAAGCTGATCGGTATCGTGACAGAGAAAGATCTTCTGTATGCTTCTCCCTCCCCAGCGAGTTCCCTTGATGTCTATGAGATGAACTATCTTCTCTCAAGGCTAACAGTCGAGAAGGTGATGTCCTCACCAGTGATCACTATCACTCCTGATACTGTGATAGAGGAGGCTGCTAGGATCATGGCCGATAATGATATCGGTGGACTGTCTGTCGTTAAGGATGATAAACTTGTTGGGATCATCACTGAATCAGATGTCTTCAAAGTATTCATAGAACTCTTTGGAGCTCGAGAGAAGGGGATCAGGATCAGTATGCTAGTTCCTTTGACTCCTGGTGAGTTATCAAAGATCTCCACTGCTGTATTCAGTGCCGGGGGTAATATCATATCCTTCGGCTCTTTCCTCGGGACAGACCCCTCGAATCTGCTTTGTATCATGAAGGTCAGTGGAATCGCCAAGGATGCACTTCTTGCGATATTAGAACCCGTGATCATCGAGATCAAGGATATACGAGAGGTCTAGATGGATTTCGGAAAGATCCTCGAAGAGTGGGATTCTGAGCACCAAGGAGCGACCGATACCGGTCGCTCCTTTAGTGATGATCAGTATATCCCGACTGCAACAGAATTGAAGAGAATGAACCCTCAAAGAACCCTTGATCTTCATGGTTATACTGCTGAGGAGGCTAAGACCTTTGTCTTTGACTTTCTTAAGAGTTCCTATCGTTCAGGTCTTTTCAAAGTCATGATCATCCATGGGAAGGGTTACCATTCAAAAGGTGGGAGACCAGTTCTTCAGAAAGTGGTCTATGAGTGCCTTGATGCCTCCCCGTATGCCGGGAAGAGAGGGACTCCCCCTCGTGAACTTGGTGGCTCTGGAGCCGTCTGGATAGCCATAAAAAAACCCGCTAAATGAGTTAGCGGGTGTTGGTAAACTGTTTTAAACAGCACATGCAATAATACTATCGTTCTCGATAGATGATTCTACCTCGTGTGAGATCGTAAGGGGACAATGCAACTCGTACTTTATCACCAGGAACAATCCTGATGTAGTGTTTTCTCATCTTACCTGAAAGGTGAGCAAGAATGAGATGTCCATTCCCAAGCTCAACACGAAACATCGTGTTCGGTAATGATTCTTTTACAATGCCTTCTACTTCAATAGCTTCTTCTTTAGCCACAATTCCTCCTGTTAACTCCGGTCTTTGGATGACCGAGCAAGACAATGCAAATTTTATGGTAACCACGGCCTTTTGTCAACCATAGGACCATGAACGCTGATAGAGAGTAAAAATTTGTTAATAATGTGTATATGACGGGACTTTACACTTGACAAGTATTAAGTAAAACATGTAAATAATCTCTAAAATACTTAGCATAGTAAGGAGGCTTTCTGTGAATAGTGAATTTGTCAAAGAGATGGAAACGAAATTGATTACAGCAAGAGAAGAAATTCTGAAGAAGTTCATTTCAGAGAGTGAAGATTTTAAACGGATTGTCAATGGATTGGAGTCAAAGGACTTTGGAGATATTGCAGCCGATGATGTCGCGACAAAGAAGCTTGAAGCTATCAACAGACATGAGTCAATCAGGCTCAAACAGGTTGAATCCGCATTAGGAAGGATTAGAAACAATCACTATGGAGTATGTTTGCAGTGTGGTAAAAAGATACCGGAAGACAGATTGAAGGCTATACCGTATGCAGTACGATGTATAGATTGCCGAAATGAAACAGAACGAGAGAACCGAAGAGCTAGAGCCTGATCATCTGTCACAAGGGATTATCGAGGTGTCATTCATATGAATCGACACCTCGAATTGTTTATAGATAGGGGTTGTGAATCTTTTCATGACCAATGGTAGTAGAACCACCATGTCCAGGGTACACGACTGTCTCTCCTGGAAGGCTCATAAGCCTTTCGGTGATATGAGAGATCAGACTTTCGTGATCTCCTCCCTCAAAATCAGAACGACCAACAGAATCTCTGAATAGTGTATCCCCTGCAAAGAGGACTTCTTCCTGTTCATCATACAGGCAGATCGATCCTGGAGTGTGTCCTGGAGTGTGGAGGACTCTCAGTGTGGAATCTTCTACCATATCCTGATGGTTGAGTGCTTTGCTTACTTCAGGAAGCGTAGAGAGGCTTTCTTGCGCATATGAGAGGAGTTGAGGGGCGAGGCTCTTCAATTCCTTGAGCTGGTAGCTCTTTCCTCTCTCACCCATATGATCAGTCTCGAGAAGATGGCAATAGAGGGGAATCCCTCCATAGTGCTCTACGATTTTTCCCACTGCGAGAATATGATCGAAGTGGGTATGTGTCAGGATCACCGCGGTAGGGGTGATCCCTGTATCAGAGACCTCTGCTATGATCTGTTTGGCATCAGCTGCCGGGTCGATGATGAATAGATGCTCATCATCACTACTGTAAAGATAGCAGTTTGTCTGCAGAGGTCCTGATGGTAGGGTTATGAGCATAGACTATTTCTTTGATTTTGCGTGGTTGACTACAAGGGCTCTGCCTTTGTATTTCAGACCATGCAGTTTCTCGATGATAGTCTCTGCGACCTCTTTCTTCACGGTCACAAAGGAGTAGTTCTCAAGAGACTTGATCGCAAGGACGTTCTCTTCTTCTACAGCTGCCTCAGTCACGATAAGTTTTGTGATATCCTTTGGATAGGTTCGTCTGCTTCTTCCTACGCCAAAGAAGAGTGTTGAACTATCTTCATCAGAGAAGACCGGTGCAGGTCTATTGGCTCTCTGTTTTGGTGTTCGTGTGCCATTTGAGTTGATATAGGCTCTGAAGAGAAAAGCTGTCAGGTAGCCTCTTCTGTAGAATGGTACCTGCTTCTTGATCAATCGTTTAAGATTGTTCAGCTCATCTGGATTGGCATCTTTTTCGACTGCCTCTATCAATAGCTTGATCTTTCCCTCTAATACTTCCTGTGAATCTGGTGTCTCGAATCGTTTACTCATGGTGTAATTCTCCTGAATTGGTAATACCGAAGCGGTATCCCTGGCAGTATAAACAATATGATGAGTTCCTGCTACTACAGGATTTATACTGCTCATCTTATTTAACCTCTTCTCTTCAAGCGGCAGACCTGCATAGATGATATGTTCTGTGTCTGATGGGATGGTCGCCGATTCTGAGAGGTTCTTAATGGTGACTGTATAGAGTTCATTCTGGCTACTGAAGTATCTATCAAGTTGAGTATAGATCTTCGGATAGGCTGCGATGATCAGAGCGCTAGAGATCCTCTGTGCATAGATATAATCAGAGATGACTTGTGGAGTGATCTCTGAGGCCCGATAGAGGATGACCTCTTTCTTGGTGATAAGGTCCTCATCCGAGAGGGTCTTGTATCTGGGCATCATCTCTATGAAAGAGGGAAGGTGAGTCAGGTTCCGGCATAACAGGATTCGCTTCGACTGTCTTGATAACTTTGAGTTCAGATAGAGTAGATCGTTATCGTAACTATCGAAGTACTCTGCATCATGAACCTCAGAAGGTTCGACGATACAGGCCTGTTTTACCTTCATCAAGGAAAGATTTCCTCTTCTGAGGTGATCGATCATACGCATCGGAGTGGAGATGAGCAGAGAACTATTCCCATGGATCATGGGTAGGTCATCTTTCACATCACCAGAGGTGCCAAGAAGAACGGGGAAGAAGACACCCTCCTTCAATGGGTTGAGACCCTTGAGAAAGGCTCTGACATACGGGATATGTTCCTGAGCGATGATCATGAGTCTTGTAGGTTCATTGATAGGAGAATGGTTGTTCGAGTTCTTCGCATGTGAGAGGAGATACATCAGTCCTGCAAGAATTCCATCATCACCGAAATCAATATCGACTATGATATTCTTTCGATGGGTTTGAAGGAGTCTCTTAGCAAAACTCTGGATAAGGCTTGAGTCTGAATTGTATTGGATCTCATCACATAGGTTGAGAATCTCTTTTGCGATACCGGCCGATTGTTTTGACACTCTTATTACAGTTCCATATAGTAGTTTTTAATAGGATATAAAGAGTCATTGGCTTTGTCAAGAAAGCAGTTATATGCTACTATGCATATGAGCTGTCACTTTTGCTACTCAGGAGAGTCTCATGGAAGAAATACGAACGAAGATCGCAGAATTAAAACATATCTGTGTGACATTGGATGCACAACTCAAGACCCGTTCTCGATCCTTTGGTGAACTGGTCTTCCCTTTCGACCCTCAAGTCGAAGATCCTATCTTAGCAGAGACCTACCAACTCGTAGAGACTCAAAAAGAGGTTGTAGGTGCGATTGAAGCCGATATCGCTAGGATCAAACAGGCTACCTCTGCCTCAGAGTTGGCAAAAGAGGAGATCTCCAAGATAGAACAGAGGCTTGCTTCTATTGAATTCGAGAAGAACTCACTCTATAGCCGTATAGGTGTCATAACCTATGAGGAGTATGCTGCCGGTGAGATCGGTGAGGAATTCTCACTTCTTTTTACCTCCATCACACATCAGAACGCTGAATTGAGTAGGATTCAGAAGAATCTCAAAGAGAATGAACTACGCCATCTTGCAGCCTCCTTCTTCGAGAAGATGCCGCTTAAGATGAAGCGAAACAAGATGAAGTCTGAGCTCGAGAAGATGGATACAGCAAGAGAGGACCTCTTCAAGAACTCTGGTAAGCAGATCTGTAACTCTGATCTGATCGGACATGTGAAGAGTAAGAATGCGATCGCTATCTCCAAAGATTTCTCTAGACTCGATCAGGAACGTGATCGTATGTATGCTCTCCTCGAATCACGAAAATTCGAATTCAATCAGAATCAGGACCTCCTCAATCATTCAGGGGTCGAGGGTGATGTGAACAAACGCATCAAAGAGCTTGAGAAACAATATAATAAGGCGAAGATCGGTCTTGATGATGCCTTCACTGCACTAGGAGCAAAGGCTCATGAGATCGATGAGTATCTCGGACTTGCACAGCAGCATGAGGAGCTTCTCACGGTAGTCAATGAGATCAACAGTCTTAACCTAGAGAGAACAGGTATTCAGCAACAGCTTGATACCTATGATGCGCGATTGAGGATCAAAGAACTCGAATCTACTATAGATATAGACCACCAGAAAGAGACTCGAGTGAAGAGTCAGGTGAAGGTACTCAACGAACAGCTAGAAGAGTTGAAACAGCGTATCTCATCGAACAGGAAGCAGATAGCTGCATTGAAGAAGCTGGTGGCGAAACAGAATATCGAGGAAGAAGAGACTATAGGTGAGTGATCAAGACCTTCAGCTGTTCTCATCTGAAGAGATGTCTGATACTTCTGAGATCTCCTCTCCGATCTCAGTAAGGAAGAACTCATCCACTCCAAAACCGAAGAGCCCGTCAGTATCAAAAGATACTTCAGAAAAACGACCTAAACCTAAGCGATCGGTGAAAAAGAAGAGACAATGGAAACGAAAGAAGAAGCTGTCTGCTAAAGAGAGGCGGTCTCTTAAACGTTTCTCCATAGCTTTCGCATCGATCATGGTCGTGAGCCTGACCCTTGGGCTTGTACTACGTCTCACGAGCACAAGCTATGAGATGTTCATCGACTCGGAGGTCTCCACGAACCGTGAATTTATCCGCAGCTTCTCTTCAGAGATACCTCAGAGTGCCATGCTCTTCGAGCTCTTCAAGGAGATACCCCAAGATGAGCATATCCTCTATGAGATCTCCTATGGCACCTCTGTCTCAGAGATCTGCCAGGACCTGTCTGAACTCGGGATACTCGGGACGCACAGTGCACAGGATCTTCTTGATATATTGGTCGCCAACAGATTCGATACCGGTATCAGGGCAGGAAGCTATCTCTTCCCTAAGGACCTTAATCTTAGAACGATCGGTCTGATCCTCTATAAGGGCTTCTCTGACCTTGCTGTGGTATCGCTGTATGATGGATTGACAGTAGCTGGGATCGATGCTCATCTCAGTAGTCAAGGTCTAATCGATTCCGGAGAGTTCCTTGATGCATCTGCGCTCATGGAGCAACGATATGGCCTCCATTTCTCAGAGGGGTATTTTCTCCCTGAAGACTATGTCCTTCCCGTCTCTGAAGGAGGTGCTGAGCAACTTGCCCAGGTGATGTACCTGACGTGTCGGGACCTGCTCATAGAGCATCAGGATAGATTAGATTTCTTAGGACAGAGTGAGACTGATATACTCATCATTGCCTCGATGATACAGAAAGAGACAGCGAATACCAAAGAGATGCCACTCATATCTGGGATCATCAATAATCGTCTTGCGACTAATATGCCTCTAGGAATCGATGCTACTACCCGCTATGAGACAAATAATTGGAGTAGACCCATAACCAAGGCTGAACTCTCTGCTGACACACCCTATAATACGAGAATCAAGAGTGGGCTCCCTCCTACAGGTATCGCCAATCCTGGTGTTCCTGCGATCCTTGCTGCTTTATACCCCGATGATACCCCCTATTTCTATTACCTTCATGATAAGACAGGCCAGATTCATCCTGCTGTCACCTATGCGGATCATCTTGAGAATGTTCAGAACTATCTGAGATAGGGCTACTACCATAAAACATTTATGGCAACCGTCAGCGGTGACTTATGTAATGATTGACAAATCCTATTGATTGCCCTTAGAATGTAAGCACTTATGAAAGCACTTTCATAAGTGTAAAACAGCATTGGAGTCAATATGAACAAGGTCCCGACAATATACGAGGTGGCGCAAGTCTCAAAAGTCAGCATCACTACAGTCTCTCGATTCATGAACAATCCCGATAAGGTAGCACCTAAGACTCGATTGAAGATCGAACAGGCCATGAAAGAACTCGATTTCACCCCCAAAGCGGATGCCGTAGCACGGGCACGACAGGGCTCAAGACGGATTGGGATCCTTATTCCCTTCCTGACAGCACAGTCCTTTGTCGAGAGACTTGAAGGAGTCCATACCACCTTGAGATCCGAAGGGTATGAGATCGTCACCTATCTCGTTGATACACAAAGACAACTCCAGGGTTACCTCTCGATGCTGCCGGTGAGCGGAAGGATCGATGGGTTGATCATCATGGCTTTACCTTTCGGTGATGAGGATGTGGAGAACTTCAAGAGACATAATATCCCCATCGTTGGGATCGAAGTAGAACATAGGGATGTATCGAGTATTACCATCGATGATGTTTTCGGTGGTGAACTTGCGGCAAGCTATCTGATTGGGAAGGGTTATCGACAGTGTGCCTTCATAGGGGAGGGGGGTGAGCCTCCCTATTCCCTCCATGCGACGGGTCTTCGGTTGAAGGGATTTCAGAAGAAACTGGAGGTCCTTGGGTATCCCATGGATGAGGATCATATCTGTTTTCACCCCTATGGGATGGAAGCTTCGATTTCATGCACCAAGGCTCTTATCTCAAGAAAGTATCGTCCTGACGCCATCTTCTGTGGTTCAGATTTTCAGGCCATCGGAGTGATCAAAGCAGCAAGAGCTCTCCATATAAGGATACCTGAAGATATCGGGCTATTGGGCTTCGATGATACGATGATCGCAGGATATATGGATATCAGTACGATCAGACAGTCACTTGTACGATCAGGAGAGATGGCAGCAGGAATGGTCATCGATCACCTGAAGGATAGCGGGAATCCTGTTATTCATACTCAGTTAGAACTCAATGTCGTTGAGCGACTGACTACCTGATGAGGTGATTATGAAAGAATCAAAAGTCCTGGAGCGACTCCTGCAGATGGTGGAACCATCAGAGAGAACCCCTCTATGGGAGGAGTTCTCAAAACGATTCGACTCCTATGGGTCAGATCTCTATCAGAATCTCAAGGAGCTCTATGGATCTGAAGATGGTTTTTTATTCATCCTTCAAGACCTTCTCAGAGATTGTTGGGATATGTTCCAAGAAAGATCTGAGATCCTCCATGCCTATGATGCTAATCATACTACAGAGAAGATGTGGTATACCTCCCAAGAGATGGTCGCTGGTGTACTCTACGTAGACCTCTTCTCAGGGAATCTTGAACAACTACTACAGAGGATCGATTATATCGAAGAGCTTGGGATAACCCTCCTGCATCTTATGCCGCTATTCAAATCACCTGAGGGGGAGAGCGATGGAGGGTATGCTGTCTCGAGTTATCGTGAGGTAGACCCGAAGATCGGAGATATCTCGATGTTGAAGCAGGTGATAGAAGAACTCCACAGGCGTGGGATAGCTGTTGCCCTTGATTTCATATTGAATCATACCTCTTCAGAACATATCTGGGCGAAGAGGGCTATAGAGAAAGACCCCTACTATTCAGATTTCTATTTCATCTATCCAGACAGGAGTGAACCTGATCAGTATCAGGTGCATCTGCGTGATATCTTCCCCGAGGTTCGGTCTGGCAGTTTCACCTACCATGAAGAACTCTCGGCCTGGGTCTGGACGACCTTTCATTCCTACCAATGGGATCTGAACTATCAGAATCCAGAGCTCTTTAGAGCGATGGCTAGAGAGATGTCCTTCCTTGCGAATCTGGGTATTGATGTGCTGCGTTTCGATGCAGTCGCTTTTGCCTGGAAGGAAAAGGGAACCTCTTGTGAGGGGTTAACGAAAGTACATAATCTCGTAAGAGCCTTCAGGGCACTTACGAGAATCATCGCCCCCTGTATAGCGTTTCTTTCTGAGGCGATCGTGGCTCCTTCAGATGTGCTCTCCTATATCTCTACCAAAGAGTGTGAACTCTCCTATAATCCACTTCTGATGGCCACCTCCTGGGAGGCACTGGCTACAAGGGACGTCAGACTTCTCCGTAAGTCCTTGTCTTCCCGATATTCCCTTGAATCTGGTTGTACCTGGATCAACTATATTCGTTGTCACGATGATATTGGGTGGACCTTCGATGATCATGATGCCTGGAGTCAGGGGATCGATCCCAAGGGGCATAGAGCCTTTCTCAATGAGTTCTATACTGGAAGGTTCCCTGGCAGCTTTGCAAAAGGTCTACCCTTTCAAGAGAATGAGGTTACTGGTGACTGTAGGATATCAGGGACTGCAGCTTCGTTGGCAGGATTGGAGAAGGGGCTACTTCTCCATGATGAGAAGGAGATCAGGCTAACCATTAAGAAATTGCAGATGCTCTACGGACTATCTGCGACTGCAGGTGGTATACCGCTACTTTATATCGGCGATGAACTCGGGCAGTTGAATGACTACACCTATCTTGATGATCCGATCAAGAGGGAGGATTCTCGATGGACTCATCGCCGGGTCTTCTCTTGGGATGACCTTTCTGATCAGTTGAAGGGTAAGAGTCCCTCTGCTGAGATCCATGCGATGCTCAAGAAGTTGTTCTCTCTAAGAAAGGGGATGAGAGTCCTTTCTGAAGGTTCTTTAGAACTTCTTCACTGTGAGTCTCATCATATTCTAGCCTTTGAACGGTCAACGGAGGATCTCTCAATTATCATCCTTGCAAACTTCTCCGATAGTGAGACTGATCTTGAGAGGGAGACTTTCTTAGATAGTATAAGGTCGTATGAGGACCTCCTTACCGGTAGGATGATCAACGCTCATAGTATGTTGAGTCCCTGGCAATTCTCCATAGTTCAGGAGGTGACCGATGAGAGATGATTGGATCGTACGTGAGGATGCTTTCGTTGTTGAGAGTATCGGCCGTCAGGAGAGTCTCTTCTCTATTGGGAACGGGTATCTGGGACTACGGGGCTTCTTTGAGGAACGCCGACCCTCCTACCATCCTGGAGTATTCCTCAATGGGTTCTATGACCTTGAACCTATCGTCTATGGGGAAGAGGGCTTTGGCTTCCCAAAGCAAAATCAGAAGATGCTCGATATACCCGATATACGCTATCTCAGTATCACCGTCGATGGGGAGGTCGTAGACCTCAGTCATGGTACCATTCATGATTATCACCGGTCCCTTGACCTTAAAGAGGGTATCCTGAAGAGATGGGTGGACTGGGAGAGTGAATATGGTTCACGCTTGAAGATCGAATCTGAGACCTTCGTCTCCTATGATCATAGACATCTAGTCGCGGTCCATATCTCAGTTACCCCTACCCTCTGTAACAGGATCGAAGTATGTTCTACGATCGGTGCTCCTGAGAAGGTCGAACTCGATCCCTCAGACCCTAGAGTGGCAAACAGTGCCGGGGCAGACCATCTGAAGTATATTGATTCAGGTTTGGTAAATGATGAATTCTCTGCTGGCTTCACTACGTGTATGAGTGGTCAGGTCCTCTATTGTGGTGCTGTCCATAGTGACTATCGATGCGATGAGGTCTCAAAGAGGAGGGAGGTCTACCCTCAGGTGATCTTCGCATCAGAGAACAATAATCCGATCGAATTGACGAAATATGGGCTCTACATACATGGCTTCGAGGCAGAGCAGGTCAAGGACGACTTGAAGGTCTTGATGACTGAAGCTTCGACCCTGTCTTTCTCCTCTCTCTGTGATCAGCAAAGGGAGGTCTTGAATCAGTTCTGGGAAGACTCTATGATCGAATGTGGTGGGGATCCCCATATGGAGAAGAGCATCAGATTCAATCTGTTTCAGCTGTTTCAATCAGTCGGGAAGGACGGAAGGACGAGTCTTTCGGCAAAAGGTCTCACCGGGGCAGGGTATGAGGGGCACTATTTCTGGGATACGGAGATCTATGGTATGCCTTTCTTCACCTATACTCAACCGGCTATCGCACGTAAGCTATTAGAGTTTCGTATCAGGACGCTTCCTGCTGCACGTAGAAGAGCTGCTCAGATGCATCAAAGAGGAGTCTTGTTTCCCTGGCGCACGATCAATGGGGAGGAAACCTCTGCCTACTTTCCTGCAGGGACAGCACAATACCATATCAACGCTGATATCACTTATAGTCTTATCACCTACCTCAAGGTGACAGAAGATGAATCGATCATGAACGACGGAGGGGCTGAACTCCTCTTTGAGACAGCACGTTTTTGGTATGACATCGGATTCTTCAATCCGAGGAGGGCTGGAGCATTCTGTATCCATGAGGTCACGGGACCTGATGAGTATACGGCCTTGGTGAATAACAACCTCTATACGAATGTGATGGCACGACATAATCTTGAAGAGGCCTATTCCTACTATCTGAAGCTGAAATCGGAAGATAGCGATCTTCTGAGGTCTCTACAGGCTCAGATAGGAGTCGATTCTCATGAGGCAGCACAGTGGGGTAGAGCCGCACGTCTGATGTATATACCCTTTGATGAGAAAACAGGGCTTCATCCTCAGGATGATCAGTTCCTTGATCGGGAACGATGGGATTTTGAGAACTATCCAAAAGATAAATATCCTCTACTCCTCCATTGCCATCCTCTCGTCATCTATAGATATCAGGTCTTGAAGCAGGCAGATGTGGTCCTTGCCCATCTGCTTCTCAGTGAGGATTTTACCCGTTATGAACGGATCCGAGATTTCCACTACTATGAAGAGTTGACCACTGGTGACAGCTCCCTATCTGCATGTATCCAGGGTATCGTAGCATCTGAGATCGGAGAGCTCGATATGGGGATGCGCTATATGAGGAGGACCGCACTTGTCGACCTTGATGATATACAGGGAAACTCTAAGGATGGGCTCCATACTGCGGCGATGGGAGGTTCATGGATGGCTCTTGTGTTCGGGCTTGCAGGTTTGAGAAGAGGCTCGGCTGGCGTATCTTTTTCTCCAAGGGTCACCAAGCGGTGCTCCTCCTACTCCTTTTCGATCCAGATTCATGGCTCGAGGCTTATTGTCGAGATAGCTCCTCGATATACGACCTATACCCTTGTATCAGGTGCTCCCATAGAGCTTACCCACCATGGAGAAAGTATTATCATCAGGGAGGGGTCCTCTACAGAGGTGAAGACGACTCCGGGACTGAAAGGGGCGATCTTCGATCTAGATGGGGTGGTGACCTCTACCGATTCCTATCACTATCTGGCCTGGAAACATCTTGCTGAAGAACAGAGTTGGGATTTTGATGAGGTCCTGAATGAGAGATTACGTGGTGTGTCAAGGAGGGATTCTCTTCTAATCATAACGGAGCACAATGGGGTAGTGCTCTCGGATGAGGAGATCCAGGATCTTACTGAGAGGAAGAACAGTTACTATAGAGAACTTCTAGAGAAGTTGACTCCAGCTGATCTGCTTCCCGGGTTCAACGATCTTGCAAGAACTCTGAGATCACGGAAAATCGGGATCGGAATCGCCTCGGCCAGTGAGAATGCCCCTTTTATCCTGAAGAAACTAGAAGTAGAACATCTCATAGATGCGCTTGTCCCCGCTTCTGAAGTCTCAGTTGGCAAACCCGACCCTGAGATCTTTCTTCGTTGTGCTGATCTGCTCGGGGTATCGCACTTGTCATGTGTTGCCTTTGAGGATGCCGCTGTAGGGATCGAGGCCATCCATGCTGCAGGTATGAGATCGATCGGTATCGGAGAGGCCGCAAGACCCTGTGATATCGCAGTGAAAGACCTCAGTGAGATAACTTTGAACCAGATCTTAGAGTTGTGGGATTGAGTCTCAAAGGATGAAGAGCATTCATGAGCGGTAAAAAAGGGGAGTATCATCTGATACTCTCCTTTTTATCGAGAATCAAAGCAGTCCAGCTTTCTTCCGTTTTCTGAACTCATTGAGGATCGAGACCGTAGAGGTCGCTCCGACCCTTGAGACACCGACTTTCCTCATCAGCAGTAGATCATCGAGAGTCCTGATACCTCCTGCTGCCTTGATCTTCGTAGGAGCCTTCACGAACTCCTTCATGATCTCAAGATCCATGAGCGTCGCACCTTTGTAGCCATAGTAGCCGTTAGGTTGTTTGACAAAGCCATAACCAGTGGAGGTCTTCACATAAGGTACCTGTAGATCACTACAGATCTTACAGAGTTCGATGATCTCCTCTTCCCCTAGGAAGTCATTCTCGAAGATGATCTTGAGTACCACTCCATGATCTCTAGTCAGTTCAAGTACGGAATTCACCTCGTATTCGATGAAGTCCCAGTTCCCTCCAAGAGCCTTTCCTGTATTGATGACCATATCGATCTCTTGTGCACCATCAGCAATAGCCTGACGAGCCTCATCGACCTTTACCTTGGTATCACAATTCCCATGGGGAAAGGATACGACAGTCCCTACCTTCACAGGAGAACCTTTCAGGATCGAGACTGCGATCGGAAGTGCATACGGTTTGATACAGACTGAAGCAGTCCTATAGAGTAGGGCTGTCTCACATCCTTCGAGAAGTTGATCATCGGTCAGCGTTGGGTGCAACAGTGAATGATCGATCATCCCTGCAATATCTTCATATCTTAGAGCCATATTCTATCCTCCTGATGGGTCTATTATATCATAATAATAGTGGTTGTCATCAGGATTTGAGTGATTGCCTATCACCAAAATTCCTATGGAGGACAAGTTCTACATAATCATGGGGAAGATCTGTCATAGCTATGATCTCCGTAAGGGTCTTGCCTCGCTTCTGAAGATGAAGGATCACCTGTTCCATCGTCTCTCCCACCTCGATCAGGTGATTATCGGGATCGAAACAGCGGAACATCTGTTGGTTCCAGGGTTGAAGTTCTATTGGACTCTGGAATGGGACACCTGCCTTATCAAGCCGGTCATAATCAGCGATGATATCGGTAGTCTCGAAATAGACCCCTGCTCTATGGTCAGAAAGATTCAGTACGACCGACTTTCCTGTTGTCTGCTGGTAATGATCGGCATCATGTAGCGCAATGCCTCCCTCGAATGTCACATGATGTTTGAAGTCATGGATGACTTTCAAGCCTAATAGATCCTGATAGAACTGTTTTGATCTCTTGAGATCACTCACCAATAGTAGTGTATGTTTGTATTTCATGAAGTCCCTCCTTGGAATAGCTATAATTCAATATTAACTTAGTATATTACTAATATATAATACCCTATAACAGTAGGCAAGAAAAAATAGAATCGCTATTCAGATACTCTTCAATATATTATACTATGGATTACCTGATTTTGGAGGTTTTCATGCAATTGATTATCAGTCTAGTCTTCCTGTTTGCTGCAGGGGCTCTTACAGGATGGCTCATAGAGCTCATCTTCAGACGGTTCGTGTCTCAGAAGAGTTGGGTGAACCCAGGATTCCTCAATGGACCCTACCTCCCGCTCTATGGAGTGAGCACCATCGCCTTGTATTCGATCTCCCATCTTGTCTTGCCTCTCTGGCTTAAGATCATGCTATTCATCGTCGTCCCCACAGGGATCGAATTGATCACGGGGTTGATCTTCGTCAATTGGTTCAATATCAAATTGTGGGACTATTCTGACCAGTGGGGGAACTTCAAAGGAATCATCTGCCCCCTATTCACGGTATTCTGGGGAATTCTTGGGGCGATCTTCAATCTGATCATCTACCCGATCCTCTTTGAGAGACTCGATTTTCTCATGAGTCATATAGAGCTCTCCTTTTTCGTAGGAATATTCCTGGGAATCTTCATATTAGACTGTATCAACTCCTTCGATGTGGCGAATCAGATCAAGAAGGTCCTCTCAGAGACTGAGGAACGGGTTCAGGTCAACTATGAGAAACTTAAACTCGAGGCAAGAGAGTGGGCCTCAGAACATACCAACAGAGGACTTCATCAGCGATATATGTCTACTTTCAATGGTAAAGCAAGGCCGGCTCTGCGCGAGACAGTCGAGAGACAGGTAGAGCGCTTCAAACAGAGTAAGACCTCAGCAGAGAGGCTTCTGAAGATGCGAAGGAAAGAGAGATGATAGATCCCTATTCAGCTTGCAGACTCTGTCCCCATGCCTGTGGTGTAGACAGGAACGCTGGTGAGATCGGGGTCTGTGAAGAGGGAGTCCAGATGCGTATCGCGAGCGCTGGCATCCATCGAGGTGAGGAACCGATCATCAGTGTAGTGGATGATACCTATACAGGCTCGGGAACGATCTTCTTTTCAGGTTGTTCGCTCGGTTGTCATGATTGTCAGAATATTCAAATTAGTAGAAAGACCCGATCTCTTGGACGCACTGTCTCATCTGCTGAGTTTGCAGCGGTCTGTATTGAACTTCAGAACAGGGGCGCAGCTAACATCAACCTGGTGACAGGTACTCATTTCATCCCATCGATCATAGAGGGACTTGTAGAGGCGAAGGCTTCAGGTTTGAAGATCCCGATAGTATGGAATACCTCCTCGTTCGAATCAGAAGAGGGTATGAGCCTTCTCTTTCCACATATCGATATCTTTCTTGCCGACTTGAAGATCATAGATGAAGCCTCCTACAGTCTTTTCTGTGACTGTAGCGAATATATTCCCTCAGCACCTGATGCGATCAGGCAGATGGTCGAAGGTAGAGAGCTCTCTTTTGATGGGGATAGGCTTCTAACGGGTGTGATCTTCAGACATCTCTTCTTACCCGGTCAGTTGAAGAACACCAAAGAGGTCCTGTCCTGGTTCAAAGAGCATATCATAGATACAACGATCCTCTCCTTGATGGTACAGTATATACCGGTGAGAGATGATTCTGTCATTGGAAGGACTACTTCTGTTGATGAATATGCAGAGCTCTTGGAGATACTCGAAGAGCTTGGGATCGAAGATGGGTTTCTTCAGGAGTTGGGGGAAGAGGATTCATGGATCCCCGATTTCTCGAAGATAAATCCCTTCCCCGGAGATTTCTATACTCCTGTATGGCACTATTCTGATCAGGCCTCAGGTCCGATAGAGGTTCCTTCGTAGCTTTCCTTGTTGAGTATCGCTATCATGTTCTCTATATTTCTTCCCTCAGCAGTGATGACTTCAAGGCCGAGTTCTGAACCTCTCTTTGCTGCGATAGGATCGAAAGGTACATTCTTTCCTGGGATCCATTCATCGCCGACCATCTCTCTGAAACCCTTCCATCCGATATGGTCTAGAGGAACCGCTTCCGGATTGAGCTTTGGATCATCCGAGTAGACCTTCGCGATATTAGATAGGTTGATCACCCGATCTGCCTTGAAACGTTCTGCTAGGACTACCGCATCGTTATCAGTAGAGAACCCTGGTTTCCATCCTGCTGCAACGAGGATTCTTCCGGTAAAGGTCAACTCTGCTGTTGGGTCGGTGACCAGATCATCGGTACAATAACCGGTGAACACTGATTTGAGCAATGTCCCATTCAGGTGGGTCGCTGCGATGCCGATCCAATCCTGATCAGAGGAAGAGGGTTCTTCGACGATCTCACGATAGGCTAACTGGTATTTTCTTGCTGGTGCACCACCACCGGTGACCATGATGATCTTTCTCTTATCATCCTCTTCTAGATATGCAAGTAGGGCATCTCTGAATCTTTTAATAAATGGACCATCTACCTCATCCGGTACGATGATCGATCCCCCGAGGGAAAGTATGGTGACTTCTGACATCTTAAGAACCTCCTGAATTAGGTGTGAACTCATAAAGCATACACATAAAATCCTCTTTTCTCAATCACATATTTGAGATTATGATATTATGTCTATAATAAGGGGGCTTTCATGGCAATAGATGTCACAGTCACTGATGAGAAGATGAGTGGTTTCTCTGAATTCCTGACTATGAGGATCAAAGAGTTCAATAATGAGATTTCTCCTTATCACAAGTCCTCGAGAGAACCAGGAGCCGTCCATCCTCTGAACATCATCGTGAAAGAGGGGGAAGCGATCATCGGAGGCCTCTGTGGGTCGATCTATGGGGGTTGGCTTGAGATCGATAAGTTCTTCATCCCGTATGAATCCAGAGGGAAGGGACTCGGTAGTGACCTGTTAAGAAAGGCAGAGGCTGAGGCTGTCAGGCAGGGGTGCCATAGCAGTTTTCTGACAACCTATTCATTCCAGGCGAAGGGCTTCTATGAAGGGTTTGGTTACTACGTAACCGGAGAGCTCAAAGACTACCCTCCTGGGGAGGTCTTCTACTGGATGAGAAAGGACTTCTCTCCTATCTCAGAAGCGGTAACTGTCCAGTAAGGGAGTTTATCCTGCTCTTATCCCCCAGCAGACAGATCCCTGAGAAATCTATCTTCTCAGTAGGTGAGGCAGAAAGGGCCTTTTCATACTCCTCATAGGAGTGGATACTTTGTGCGATCTCTGAGAAGCCTATTATCTCAATAGCATCTTCAGCCCTTGCTCTCTCATGGAGCTCTCTGATCGAATCTCTGTCACCTGCGAGTACCGGGATCGTCATATTGGTGATCCCCTTGTGGGAGTGCCCCGATGCATCGGTGATATCATCTCCGATGATCTCAGCTCTCATATTCCCGAGACTCATCCCGAGTACTGCGGTGGTATTTGCGATCAATCCCAGGGGGAGATCCTTGTTGACTATCATGACTACTTTCATCGTACTACCTCTTCATGTTCCAGATGGTCTTATCCTATTTTCTTCGGTAACTTATTGATTGTACAATATTGCATGGACTTTTGGGAGAGAGAATTGACCGAGCGATCTAGAAGAGATGAGTAGCGTGATGCACTGATATTCTCTAAACTGATTGCCCCCTCCTCTTATCTGCTCAAGATAATATACTCGGAGATTCCTTTTGCTGAAATTGGAGCCCCTCATCTTTCCATAGAACATGGTACGACTCTCTACCCCTCTAGGTCGATGCCCTTTCGGTGTGATGAAAGAGGCATCTTCTATGGTCGCCCATACTGTGGCTGCCAGTTCCGTATCTGCACCATCGATAGATTTTGTATAGTATTGATGATAAGTGCTTCGATCTCTTTTCCTATATCCTGCAGGATATCCTCCTTGTTGCAGTGTTAATATCAGAAAAAGTCCCCCATACCGTCCTATTTGTAATAGTTCGAGCCGGGTATTGCTTTCCAATTTTTCCTCTTCTCATATTTCGATGTATGAGACCATTCATTGAGGATGCCATAGTGCTCATATGCTCGTTCACAGTAGTCATAGACCTTCTGGCCATCCCACTTTGTATTCAGTTCTGACAAGAGTCTCTGTATTAGCTCCTGGTATGCTTCGTTAGTTCCTAGGTCGTCTTTCTCCTTGGGATCATCAGCTATATTGAAGAGTGATGGGGTTTCATACCCATGATAGGATATGAGCTTGTAATCACCCTTTCGAATCATCGCTGATGGGGTGAAGGTTTTGGGATAGGTCCCTATCTGGCTTATGATGCTTCTCTGCTCACTGTTAGTCTTACTGCAGGTAAGATAGTCTGAAAGACTCTCTCCATCCATAGCAGGAAGGGGTTGAGCAGAGGCCATCTCCAACAGCGTCCTTGATAGATCGATCATACAGGTGGGTTCTTCGATCGAAGTGTGTTGTAGATACTTTTCTGGATACGAGACGATCATGGGAATCCTCACAGAGTCTTCAAGATGTGAACCTTTGAAGATCAGATGATTATTTCCCATATGTTCCCCATGGTCTGAAGTATATATGATGATCGTGTTCTCTATATCGAGATGGGTAGTGATAGAATCGATCAATCTACCGACATTGGTATCGAGGAACTCGATCAACCCATAGTAGGCGGCACGCATGCTCTTGATATCTTCAGGCTTTAAGGTATTAAGACTTCTGAGGTTTCTGAACTCTCTGATCGCAGGATGTAAATCCTTCTCGAACTCATCAGTGAGATCTGGTTCAGGCAGTATGTCATAATAGTACTGATAACTCTCTTTTTCGCTGATGAAGGGGGGGTGCGGTGCGGATAGACCGATCGTCATAAAAAGAGGTCTCTCATCCTTACGCTCTTTGAGGAATATATCAGAACTCTTGACGACCTCATTATCGAAATGGTAGATACTGCTCATCCCAGCACCGTGTTTCTTGAACCCCGCCGGACCGGGTAAGAATGCATCAAACAGGTCTTCGAAAGCCTCTTTGGTGAAATCATATCCATGATAAAAGGGAGTTACGTCCCCGACGAGTCTCTTTTCGAACCCATGATGCTGATCCTCTCCCTGAAAATGCATCCGGCCCGATAGAACGGTCTCGTACCCTGCATTGCAGATCGCATGAGCGATCGTTGGGTGGTCAGAGTATAATGACTGCATATTACCATAGACATTGGTCTTGAAAGGGAGTTGTCCGGTAAGGAGGGTCGTTCTGCTAGGTACGCACAGGGGGGCATTGCAATAGCATTGATCGAAACTGACCCCACTCTGTGCGAGTCTGTCAAGATTCGGGGTCTTGATATATTGATCATCTTTATAACCAAGGACGTTTGCATTGTGTTGATCTGAAAGAATCAATACAATATTAGGGGTATCCATATTATACTCCTTTATGAAAGATATTCTTTCCGTGAAGTATATCATAAAATTTATAAAATGGAATATATAAACATAAAAAATTTATAAATGATTTTATATATGCTTATATATAGTATATAATGTAATAAATAAGGTGTTATCATATAGGACAGGAGCATGAATTGAATAAAAGAATAACTGATGAACTGAAGAGATTATTGAATGGTCCTAATGAGAAACGGATCATACGTTATATCATTCGTAATGAAGAGGTCTCTAGGACTGAGATCAGTAAGGCTCTCTCTGTCTCCATGTCCACGGTAACGAATGTCACAGAGAAACTCTTGAGAAAGGATCTGATCCGTGAGTGCGGGGTACAGAAACTTGAGCGGGGGCGATCTATCAAGCTCCTACAGATCAATGAAGAGCGATTCAAGTCCATAGGTGTGGGGATCAATGCCATCTGTGTGAGTATCAATCTCATTGATCTGAGAGGAAAGACCTATTTCAATAGAAAGATAGCTCTTGATAAGACGAGCTGGAAGAAGAATTATGAGAATATCATAACACTAATCGATCAGATGGCAGCGGAGAATCCTGAATTCATCAATGATATCCTGGGGATCGGGATCGCTCCTCCTGGATTCATAGCATTTGAGATGCATAATCTTGATAAGAAGTTCGATTTTGAAGATGATTGGAATATCGATGATATCATCAACCTCCTGGAAGAGAACTATGATTTCGGTGCTACTTCTGAATCCTCATTCAGCTGTATTTTGTCTGGAGAGTCATTCTTTGGGAAAGCTAAGGACTTCAATAATGTGATCTTTGTCAACGTCAGTAGTGGTGGGATAGGCTGGGCGAAGATAGAGAATAAGGTTCTTGACAGGAAGGTATCAAAAGATTACCACAGTCTGGGACATCATGTTATCAATATAAATGGACCACTATGCAGTTGTTCGCAGCACGGATGTGTCGAGATGTATACTGGACGTGATGCCCTGGTGAATACCTACATAGAGTTGGTTTCCCGTGATGAAGAGTATAATACTCTCTACTCCTCAAAGGATGCTCTGCAACAGATTGACTACCATAAAGTGCTGGAACTTGCTGAAACGGGTGATTATAACGCCGTACAATCGGTGTCCAAGGCGGCAACAATCCTCAGTACGGCTCTGGTAAACGTCGCTTCTCTCATGCATCCAGACTTGTTCGTCCTCTCCGGACAGGTGGTGAGAAGCAGCAGCCTGTTCTTCAGTATTGTCCAGAAGATCACCAATGTCAAACTCAAGACATTGACCGGCAATGAGGTGGAGATCACCGATAGAGTCGTAGAGGTGAACACCTCATCAGTAGGTGCTGCGACCTTGGTATTCGAACAGATATTCCTTGAGGGGAATACGATATAATAGGTAGAGACCTCTGTCCCTTCAGCTCAAAGCAACTCAATGATCTCTTGAATCCTATCTTATTGATAGATACTCTCAAGAGAACGCTCGATCTTGTTTTCTTTCGTGGAGTCGAACTGGGGAACTATCCAAACACTGTCTCCCAGACAGATATTATGAGGCTCCTCGAGGCTGATACAATCAGCCTGACCCAGTATACTAATCCCTTTCTAAAAAGAGACCGGATGTGTCAAATTTGGTATCCCTAGCGGAGATGACCCTAGAGAAACTCTGCGAGAAGAGGCTAAGAGGGTACTTTTAGATGTTATGGTGATGATAGTAGAACAGGCCCGTAAGTCTGGGATCAATCTTACTCTAGAACCTCTTGATCGCTAGATAGCATATTATCCAAGTGTTGAGCAGTTGATGAGCTTCTGTAAAGTGATTAGGTCATTTCACTATCAATGCAATGAGTAATCCCACACTGATTATCAAGGGGACGATCGTACTTGCAGAGATTGCTCGTTTGATCCCCTTGATTGACATTCCCTCTAGCTTGGTTGGGTTGATGTTATGGATCTCTTCGATGAGACCTTGAGCATTCTTGATATCGGTCTTTACCGGTTTACTGGTAGTCATGAAATGTTGGGAATAGGGGAAACAGGCCACTTGAGAAGGATTCGGGTCATATAAACCCGGATACCAGGAAAGCTCCTCTATGCTCAACTTATCAAGTGGGATATGTATAGCTTCCCGCATCTCATCCGGGTCGAATATAAGACTGAATGCCTCACTATCCTCTGCATACTTCTTACCCCCATAGGCAATCGATAGACTGGCCTCTACCCAGATTCTCTGACTCAGTGGATGCATGGGAGCATCCTTGATATCTGCTTCTAAGGCTATTCTCTTGCCATCATACTTGTTCTGCATATCTATGAGCACATTACCTTCATGGGTTGTGGTCACGATAGACTTAGCCGTAGTACTGGAGATAAACCCCTCTCCAGGATCAAAGCTATTCGTATTCGTATCGTAATCAACGATCACCCAAGATAGGAGCGAGGTCTCAAGATTCTCTGCGACCACATACATCTCAAGGCGACTACCCCAGAAGGCACTAGTATGAGAATTGAAGATAGCAAAGATGATATAGTTCTTGGGTTCGTCATGTTCAAAGATACTACAGGGGACGATCTTGTATTTTTCCGGTAGCATAGCTGCAGCTTTCTCCATATCAGTGATCTCATGACAGAGAAAGAAGCTGTATGGTTCTACCACGAATCCCATATAGTTTCGAGCTGAGGTCGACTTTCTCATTAACTTTCTTTGTGCCTCAACAGATATTTTGGTAAACATCCCGGTAGCCATAGAGAAGATGGAGACATTCTCAGGAGTGACTAATGATTCAGATCTGTTCACAAACTCTTTGAATACTTTTTTATCTTTCATAGTTTACCTTTTCAAATAACCTCTTCAGGGATGTACTAGAATATAGTTATAAACACCTGGATTTTGTAACATTCTTTTTAATCAGGTATGAAAATACAATAATCAATTGTAATGGTAAAACTAGATAATATCCATAAAATTATTGAGTTACATGAAAGCACCCCATAAGCGAACTCCATTTTTAATAGATTGAATCATCGGTTAGTACTACAAAGTGGATCTCAAGCTCAGTGAGTGAAACTCTATGCATGTGAAAAAAGAAAAATATGTTTCTCTCGTACCGGGTCTTTACTTTTAGTATGCCCAGTAGTATTATTATTAATAGAGACTATTAATAATGAAAAGAAGAAAGAGCCTCCAGAGAGAACGTATATTCAAACTCATCGAAGAAAGTAGAATGCACCCTACCGCTCAATGGCTTCTCATAGAGATGAAAAAAGATTTCCCTATGATCAATGAGGCAAACTTGTATCGAAATATTCGTATTCTTATTGAAGAAGGAGAGATCGTCACAAGAGATATTGGGGATGGTGTCGAGCACTATGATTCAATTACCACGAATCATTATCATTTTGTATGTAAAGAGTGTGGGAGGATCCTTGATTTGGATATTCCTGTCGAAGAACATGTTTCTAGTGAGATGCAGCAATTGATCGAACACCAGATAGAAAGTCATACGATACAGTTTTTTGGGATTTGTGAAGATTGCCAAGAAAATCATAAGAAGACCGAATGATGATATCCTTCTATCATTCGTTACCTTGGAGGTGTATGGATTATGAAAAAGAAGCTGACCAGTATGAATGGGGCTCCAGTCGCGAATAATCAAGATGTCATGACAGCTGGGAAACGAGGTCCCATGCTGTTACAGGATGTATGGTATCTGGAGAAATTAGCTCACTTTGATCGTGAGGTCATTCCCGAAAGACGAATGCATGCGAAAGGTTCTGGTGCATTTGGAGATTTTACGGTCACCCATGATATCACAGAATATACGAAGGCTTCGATATTCTCAGAGATAGGCAAGAAGACTGAACTCTTTATACGTTTCTCTACGGTCGCAGGTGAAAGAGGAGCCGCCGATGCAGAACGTGATATTCGTGGCTTTGCAATCAAGTTCTACACTGAGGAGGGTAACTGGGATCTTGTAGGGAATAATACCCCGGTATTCTTTTTGAGAGATCCTCTTAAATTCCCTGATCTCAACCATGCTGTAAAACGTGATCCAAAGACCAACATGCGAAGTGCCCGTAACAACTGGGACTTCTGGTCTTCTCTTCCCGAGGCCATTCATCAGGTGACCATAACCATGAGTGATAGAGGTATTCCCTTTTCATATCGACACATGAATGGATATGGTAGTCATACTTTCAGTATGATCAATGCCGAGAATAAACGTGTATGGGTTAAATTTCATCTGAAGACACAACAGGGAATCAAGAATCTGACAGATCAGGAAGCAGAAGCTATAGTTTCCAAGGATAGAGAAAGTCATCAACGAGATCTTTTTAACAGTATTGAACAAGGGGATTATCCGAAGTGGACTCTGTTTCTTCAGGTGATGAGTGAAGAACAGGCTAACGATCTTCCCTATAATCCCTTCGACCTGACTAAAGTATGGTCCCATAAAGATTATCCATTGATCGAAGTAGGTGTGCTAGAACTGAACAGGAATCCAGAGAACTATTTTGCCGATGTGGAACAGGCTGCATTCAATCCCGCTAGTATCGTGCCCGGAATCGGGTTCTCTCCCGATAAGATGCTACAGGGAAGACTCTTCTCCTATGGTGATGCACAACGCTACCGACTTGGTGTGAACCATCATCTCATTCCAGTCAACACCCCCAAATTTGGATCGAACAGTTACCACAGGGATGGGCAGATGCGGGTCGATGGTAATCACGGTGGAACACTCGGATATGAACCGAACAGCTATGATGAATGGAAAGAACAGAAATCGTTCGATGAACCACCTCTCTCTCTTGTTGGAGATGCCAAACACTGGGACTACAGAGAAGATGATGATGATTACTATTCACAGCCAAGAGACCTGTTGAATATCATGAGTGATGAAGAGCGTCAACGTCTATATGAGAATACCGCTCGTGCTATGGGTGATGCACCTCTTGAGATCAAGAAGCGACACATCTCGAATTGTCTTAAGGTATCCAGAGAGTATGGAGAGGGAGTTGCAGAAGCTTCAGGAATTACTATAGACGAATAATATCTTGTTGGGGTGGGGGGAGAGTTTTTTCCTTACACCCCAATACTCTTTATTATGCTGAGCCCAATGAACTGTATCAGTATCCAAAATGAATAGAGTGGATTATCCTAAGAGTTACGCTAAATCATGGTTTGTTTAAGGTCTGTAACCTATCTTATAAGCTCCATTTAATAAAAATCCCCCCACCGATTGAATCAGAAACTCTATTCACCAGTTAATACTCTATAGAAAGAAATCAAAAGGAGCATGAGGTGAGTACTTGGATTCGCTAGTATGGGAAACCTCTTTCGTTATTTGTAGAACAATTGATCTTTGACTACCTGTACTTTATAGATAGAGGGATAATGATGAATGCGATGACTTATACTGCTGCCAGACAGAATCTGGCTAAAACTATGGATGATGTCTGTAATGACCATGAACCTGTGATTATTACGAGTAAGAGAGATAAAGCTGTTGTTATGGTGTCTCTTGAAGATTACAAGGCATTGGAAGAAAAAGCATATCTTTCCAGAAGTCCTGAAAATGCTAAAAGACTCATGAATGCGATCAATGAAATAGAGAATAGCGGCGGACAGGAAAGAGAACTGACTGAATGAAGATCATCTTTGCAGAAGAGGCCTGGGAAGACAATATTTTCTGGCAGAAAACAGACAGGAAGATTCTCAAACGGATAAATCCGTTAATCAAGGAAATACTAAGGAATCAGGAAGTAGGGATGGGGAAACCAGAGAGGTTGAAACACTCCTTTTCTGGTTATACTTCCCGCTGAATAAATGATGAACATCGAATCGTGTACAAAGTGGTGGAGAATTCCCTCTACATCATTCAGCTTCGTTATCATTACTGATCTGAATCAAGCTATTTTCTGAGAGTATGATGCCTCCCCTGATCATGACCAAATCCAGTATTCAAATAAACTGTAGGAAAATCCCAATCCGTCATTTCATAAGCGGCTGAACCACTGATAGTGAAGATGATACCTGAATAGGAGGTTTTCACAATTCATACATATGAGCCATTTGCTGAATCCTGCGCTTGATCTCTTCGCGGATATGGAGGGGCTTCAAACATTCGCATCTATGCCCGAAACCTAACAAGATATGGTAGTAGTAATCATTCTCTATGAAAGGAAAACTCACAATATAATACTCATCACCGTCTGGTGTCATATCTTCATGAGTACAGAAATCCAGAACCCGTTCCATGACCGATGCATGAATACGGATTCTGATTCTCGACTGCATAGTCTTCAGCGTATCATCGAATGCCAACTGAGGTGTCTGAAAATCACGTGGGATAAATCCCACTTCCTTCGTTCTCAGGTTGGATGTGCGCGATAGTCTGAATAGGCGAAAATCATCCCGAATATGACAGAACCCGTATACATACCAGTGACTGTTCTTCAAGACAAGCTGATACGGTTCGACTGTTCGTTCAGTCTTCTTCCCATAGCGATCTGCATAATCGAAGGCAAGCAGCCTGCTTTCCTGTAGTGCTTTTTTGATGATTTCCAGATAGGTCCCTATGTTTCTGGTGCCTGTCCAGGGACTCAGATCTATTTGGATCTGATTTACCTGTAGTTCAATGTCCTTTGCTCTATCAGCGGGGATGAAACTCTTAACTTTGGATAGGGCCTGTACTAGTTCGTCACCGCGGATCATATCAGAGAGTCCGGAAAGTCCCATCAGGATCGCAGAAAGGTCGGTAGCCGAAAAGACATTCCTATCAATCTTGTAATTCTCCATGATCTCAAATCCACCGCCCACTCCCGGTGTTGAGCGTACAGGAATCCCTGACATACTGATCGTGTCGATGTCGCGATAGATGGTACGGGGTGAAACCTCAAAGATATCAGCCAACTCCTGAGCGCTTTTGCGCCTCTTATCAAGGAGTATCATGATGATGCTGACAAGCCGGTCAATTTTCATCTGGAATCCACCTGGTAAAAAAAACTCTATCTGTACTGTAGATTGTTGCCATACAGTTGTCAACAATTATCCTGTATACTGGTAACAAGAGTGAATCAAACAGCTTATCAGGAGGGAACTGTATGCAGAAGAGGGCTTTAGTAGTAATCGATCTTCAAAAAGACATCACGAAGAATTACCAAGAGATCATCAGCACTGTCAATCTGGCTATTGATTGGGCTGTCAGGAATGATGTTCATGTTGTGTATATACGACATGAGAATCAATCAGCCGGCACGAGGACATTCAAGCACGATACTCCAGGAGCTGAATTTGTACCTGAGCTGAACATCGTCTCCAAGAATATCTTTACCAAATACAAAGGGAACGCATTGACGAGTGAAGCGTTCTCAGAATTCATCGATAGCCACGAGATAGGTGAGTTCTATCTAGCAGGAGCTGATGCTGCTGCTTGCATCAAATCAAGCTGTTATAACCTCTGTAAAGCAGGGTATGACGTCAAGGTCCTTTCAGACTGTATTACCAGTTGGAAGAAGGCGAACATCCCAGAGATGCTTCACTATTATGAGAGCAAAGGGAGTCGTATCATGATTTCAAATGACTTGTGATGAATCTCACAAGATCCATGGGATACACTAGAAAGGGTTCTTTCCTGAAGAATCTGTTATCCAGTCACGTAACTATGCTGAGCCCAATGAACTGAATCAGTTTCCAAAATGAATAGAGTGGATTATCCCATATGTCTCGTAAAACATGTGTTAGATTCAGGTATTTAGCCTATCTAATTAGTTCCATTTAATAAAATCCCCCACCGATTGAATCAGAAACTCTATTCACCTGTTAATACTCTATAGAAAGAAATCAAAAGGAGCATGAGGTGAATAATTTGAATTCGATTATCTTAGACAAGAGATGACGTAAACATATTCTATATAAGGACTTAAGTGCTTGTGGCTTTTTGGAATTGGTTGTGGCTTGTGTGAGATATCTAAAGAGAAACTGAATAAAATCTTTCTATATAGGAGGCTCTAAAATGAGAAATCGACGACTTAAACCTGTCTATAATCTTCAAGTATTCCTTGATGAGAACTATTTTGTCTGTGCTGCAGGAAAGTAGTTAGTACCACAGGCGATCAGAAAACGAACGAATTAATATGGGTATACCATTGAAGACCATTAATACCGATTAAAACGAGGAGGTAAAAGCTGTAAACTCTGAGAGTCATGTATGAAAAAGAGTAAAGCACCCTACAAACAGGTGGAGACCAATCATCGACTTGAAGCCTGCCACCAAGATGCCTATGCCTTGATTACCAGCAAGAAAGGAATTGAAATATGAGTCATGCGTAGTGTTCAGGCCAAGGGAGCTTTTACACAGATTATAGGGGAATGGTACTTTCGAAGATTCTTACATTCTAGAATATCTGGAGTTCATGCCGAATGGTTATTAATGTCTCTTGCCATCAATGCGATTCATCTAGGGAATTGTATCCATCGAAACCTTGTGTGAACTCCTTTTTATTACCATATACAGGAAGGTTCTGCTTGATTGTGTGAGGTTCATGTTACATCTATTTCTCATATGGCTGGGTTAAGGAAAAGTATGTCTTTATGGGATTAAAACCTTCCTTTTGAGAAGGCCATAATACTTCTTTACGAGTACTTTTCTTGTTATTGTTGTCTATGTATCATGAAAAAGGAGCTATTGCAAAATATTACTTTTGCGACAGCCCCAATCTATATATTAAGATTATTCTTAAACCTTATCAAGACAGGAATTCAATATTTGAGTTCTCTTCTTATTGCTTCTGGCTCTTCTCATCTGTGTCGTTACCAAAGAGAAGACCAATATGATCAATAGTATGATACTAATCGGCCTGGTGAAGAAAATCAAAAGACTATCATCAGACATAGCCATAGACCTTCTAAAATTCAACTCAGCGATTGGCCCAAGTATCAATCCCAGGAGCAATGGAGTAAGGCTGAATTTCATTTTCAACAATGCATAAGAGACAATTGAGAACAGAATGACCAGAGATACATCAAAAATCGAATTGTTGTATGAATACGCTCCTGCAAAACAGAAGATAGAGATAATCGGTGCAATGATAGATGATTTGAGGTTTGAGATCTTAGCGAATTGCTTGATCAGTATTTTTCCTTGAAGAAACATGAACAGATTGATAACAATAAGTCCAATCATAATGGCATACATCACATTTCCCTGTTTAACAAAGAGGCTAGGGCCAGGTACCATCCCATGGAGCAGTAGCGCCCCGAATAATACCGCTGTTGAACCATCACCAGGGATTCCTAGTGTCAGAAGTGGGATCAGGGTAGCGCCGGTTACCCCATTGTTCCCTGCTTCTGCTGCAGCGACTCCTTCTAAAGATCCTTTACCGAACTCTTCAGGATGTTTAGATCTTCTTTTAGCTTCACTATAGGAGATGAATGAAGATGTCACAGCTCCTGTACCTGGTATTGAACCAATGAGAGTTCCAATGAATGAGGATCTTATAATGGTCCTCAGTACTGCGGTAACATCCGAAAGCTGTAATCGGGATTTCTCATCAAATATCTTTTCATCAACGTGTTGCCGTTTATCCGCATCTCTGGAACTATTGAATATTTCCGTAAGAGCAAACAGTCCGATCAACGCGATAACAAGGGGGATACCGTTCATCAATTTGAAATTATGAAAGGTGAAACGTGTGATACCTGTGATGGGGTCCATTCCCACAAAGGAGATGAGAATACCTATAGCCCCTGCGATGATGCCCTTCACGAGGCTCTCTCCACTTACACCTGCAATAATGGATAATCCAAACAACGCAAGACAAAAGTATTCAGGTGGACCGAATTTGACGGTGAATCTGGAGATAGGTGGGGCTGCGAATAACAGTACGGTAGCACTGATCAATCCGGATATCACTGAAGCGATCAAAGCCATATCTAGAGCTTTTCTTGCAAGACCTTTCTTAGTTGCTGGATACCCGTCTAAAAGGGTAGCCGCAGCAGCGGGAGTTCCAGGGGTGTTGATCAGTATCGCCGTGATCGAACCGCCGTAGGACCCTCCGCAGTAGATACCTAGAAGAAAAAGAATACTGGTGATAGGTTCCATAGCAAAGGTGAAGGGTATAAACAGTGTTAGTCCAAGAATAACAGTCAGACCTGGAATAGCCCCGAAGATGATCCCCAGCAGTAGACCAATGTTGATAAACAGGAGATTTGTGAGACTAAGTAGCATACCTAATCCAGATACAAAAAACTCAAACATACTCATATGTATAACCCTATGGGAGATTTTTCTTTAATAAAAGTTCGAAAATAAAATAGACAGCTAAGACAGCTGACAAATTTATTCCATAGACAACTCGCTTCTTCTCTTTACTATGCAGTGTAATGAGAATAACGAAGACGACAGAAGAGATAATGAATCCGGTATATTTCAGAAGTATGAAATAGATAACATAGATACCAATGAGCAGTAGTGTTCTTGCTTCTACTTTCCAGTCGATCTTTTCCATTACTTCAGAGTCCTTGAGTAGCTCCTTAATGATGATACTGATGCTACATACAAAGATGATGATCGCCATGATCTTTGGGAAGAGTTGTGAGGTTTGAGCTACTTCCGGATTTCTCGATTGTATTTGCATCGGAATGATTATCCATAAGAAGATAGAAAAAAGTAGGAAAACAATTCCGCTGATCATATCCGTATTCATGCAGATTTTACGTTTCAAACGAATCCTCCCTGAAAATATTGAGTTCTGGTAGAATATCTTTATATTCTACCAGAACTATTCTTTATTACTCGATCATTTCGAATAATTTCTCTACAAGTTCCTGCTGATAAGCGATAATCTCTTTGATCTCTTCACCGTTTGCAGGGCTGATCTTAATATTAAGCTCTTCTGCCTTGCTGATAAAGGTTGGGTCTTTATAGATCTCAACCATTCCATCATATAATTTCTGGACAACAGGTTCTGGAGTTCCTTCCAATACTACTAGGAAGTTGAAGATACTCCATACAAGATCATATCCAAGATCTTTCACGGTTGGGATCTCCGGGTGGTTTGCAAAGGTATTGATCGAACTCTTAGCAGAATAGGTGGCGATCGGAGAGATCATATCGTTCTCAACGAGGTCCTTCATGAGTCCTGGGATCCCGATAGAAACATCTACATGTCCTCCAAGAAGTGCGTTCAGACACTCCATTACGCTAGTGAATACCACAGCTTCAGCGTCAATACCCATCATCTTATAGAGACCAGCCTGAATGGTATGGGTATCGTTACCTGGGCTTAGACTGGCATATTTGATCTTATTGAGTTTTGCATACTCTTTCAGGTCTTCAAGGCTACTGAGTCCCGAGATCTCTGGATTTGTTGCAAGCATGAATTCTGCTTCCATCTGTCCAATAACGGGTTCGTAATTATCAAATGAGTATTGTACATCCTGTACCCATGGAGTCAGTGAGAACAATGGCGCGCTACAGATCTGAAGGGAATATCCGTCAGGATCATTAGCGAGGTACTCAGTCAATGCAATTGAACCACCGGCGCCTGTTCTATTCTCAACAACCATAGGTTGTCCCAGATACTCACTAGAAAGATTTGCAACATTACGGGCAAATACATCTGCTATACCTCCTACACCCCAGGGACATATCAAGGTCATCGGTTTATTTGGGAAACTATCGACAGAATCCTGTTCTGTCTGTCCTGCAGCAAATGCAGCTGTACTGATAATACCCAGCATAAGAACGAAACACAAAATCTTTTTCACAATAAAACTCCTTTTGAATTATATATATATAATGACTTCTCAGTCAAAAAAACCTGTAAAATAATCAACCCCATCCTTCAAGGTCATATTCAGCGATGATATAGGGGTGATCCGAATCATAGAAAGTTAGGGGTTCTGCGGTATCTACTGTCCCGCATGGTCTCCGTGCATTACCGCGAACTCCCGTATATGCATCTCCCAACTCTTCAATGCACAACTCTGCAAGTATATGCAGCTTCTCAGCAATCTTAGGGAAGTCATCATAGACATTGTGCGTCTCACCCGGATCTTTTGAGAGATCATAGAGAGATCTTTCTGATTCCATATCTTTTGAGATGTGCAGTTTCCACTCATTGAAACGAACTGCTTCAAGCCTGTCCATCTTATAATAGAAGAATGTCTTTCTGTTGCTTTCGGAATCAGGGTTCAGCAACAAATTACTTTGGTCGATACCATCAATTTTTCTCTCCGAGGGCAACGGTTGGTCTAACAAAGCTGCAAAGGTTGGGAGCAAGTCTATAGAAGAGACCAGCTTATCAGATTCTAGACCTTTTTCTATGACTGCAGGCCAACTGGCAATGAAAGGTACTCTCATACCACCTTCCCAAGATTGACCCTTTATGCCGCGGAGAATACCATTTGACCCTCCCTCTCCTGAGGTCCTAGATCCATTATCGCTGGTAAAGATAATAAGGGTGTCATCCAATACGTTCCTCTCTTTCAACTCTTTCAGAATTACGGAAAGGGACCAGTCGATACATTCGACTGCAGCACCGTATCGTCCATTACGAGATCTGCGAAGGAATGAATCAGGAACATATATAGGCTGATGGACATACATATGGGCAAAATATAAGAAGTATTGTTCATCATTCTCGTAAGCATCCCTGATGAAGCTGACGGCTTCTTCGGTATATCGTTCTGTCAACGAGGTCTGGTCGGGTTGTTCCTGTATGACCTCAGCATTCCTCATGAGAGGAAGAGGGGGGAATTCATGTCTATTAACCTGTCTTCCCATATCATTCGAATAGGGCAGTCCATAATAGGAATCAAAACCATAATTCACTGGAGAAAACTCTTTCTGGTCACCACAGTGCCATTTTCCCACCATTTTTGTCTTGTATCCACAGTCTTTGAATAAATTTGCTATCGTATACTCATCTGGACTCAACCCTTCGGCCATACCTGGGAACAGTACCCATCTCTGTTCTTCTCCAAATGTGTCAAAGTTAATCCTCGGAGGATAGCAACCTGTAAGCATAGCTCCTCTTGATGGAGAACAAACAGGGCTTGCCATATAGAAATCAGTGAAACGTATTCCTGCATCAGCAAGTGAATCAATTGCAGGGGTCTGATTTCGTGTTGAACCATAACAGCCCAGATCTCCATAACCGAGATCATCACAATTAATAAGTATTACATTAGGTTTTCTCACATTATTCCTCTTCATGTTTATTTGCTAGATCTACTGGAAGTGTATCATGGGAAATGATAAATGTCAAAATAAAATTTATTATAAAAATATAAAATAAAATTTATAATAACACATAATAGAGTTGATAAAAATCTTGTCATAATAAAATGTTGACGTTATACTAAGCAATATAAAGGAGTCTTTCATGATCTTTAATCTAGCAAAAATTGATGATTTAAATATTTCTGAAAAAACTATTTTCAAAGCGATATATCAATATAAGAGTATCTCTAGAAATGATCTTGTAAAGTATTCGAACCAAACCCCATCAAGGGTCTATAGATTACTTAACAGTCTTGTAGATCAGGATCTGGTTATTGAGACAAAAGAGAAACATAATTCAAGTGGAAGACCTTTCATCTCTTATACGATCAATCCCGATTCATTCTATATACTGGGCGCTTATATAACTTGGGATTTTTTCAGTATTGGTCTCTGTACTTTTGATGGGAAGATTCTTGATGCTACTGAACCTATCCGATTTCAGCAAGAAACTCCTCAAGATGTTGTCACCTATTTCAAGAGAGAGATTGAACGATTTCTCGAGGTACATGAAATCCCCACTGAAAAAGTTCTTGGATTGGGAATAAGCGTGCCGGGTCCCATAAATCAGGATAAGGGGATCATGTGGAATGAATATCATAAGATCAATGAGCACTGGAATATTATTCCCATTAGAGACCTTCTGGAGATAGAAATAGGTATTCCTATAACAATTGATAATTTGGTAAACGCGGCTCTTTTTGGTGAGGTACAACGAGGTAGCATATCACTCAACAGTAATACATCGGCTGCGTATATACTTTTTGACAGAGGAGTGGGCAGTGCTTTCTTCACACCTGGGTTATTGACCAAAGGGCAGGAGTTCAGCGGCCAATTGGGACATACAATCGTGAAGCTTGATGGTAATAGATGTGTCTGCGGTAAGAATGGATGTCTTGAAACCTATATCTCCATCAACAGCCTGATTTCTAGGATGAAAAACAGGCTGGTAAATCTCAAAGGTGAAGATAAGATGGCTGTAAGTACACAATTACAGCAGATCGAGATGATGGTAGAAGATAATGTTAACAGCCTGGATTTCCAGGAAATAGTTCAGAGTGTTGTTATTGCCTTAGGTAATTTTATTCATCTTTTCCAGCCTGAGACCGTCATATATGGTGGTAGAATAGTAGATTTCTGTCCTTCGCTTATTATGGAGTCTATAGATCAGATCAAACAGAAGATGGATATCTCAAAGAATATACAATTCAGGAAAAGCAGTTTTGACAATAACCTGTTGATTTCAGGCAGTGCGATCACTGTTCTGGAAGAGAATTTTCATGTCTCTATCCCCTTCCCTTATAAATAAATAGCTGCAGATATTATGCAGCATTTACCATGACTATCATGATCTTCTTATCTTGAAAAAAACCTGTATTTCTCAGTATCCAGTATATCGATACCGGAATCTTTATTGGTTTTAAGTTGATCTATTCGCTTAAGTATATTATGAAAATTCTGATTCTTAACCTCAGCAGGGACGTTGATCAGGGGATCGTTACTTACGGGGCGTCCTCTTCCGTCTATGACTTGGCCTTCTTCCTGACTAGTCTCTGTATCAAAATATCCCCGGTAGCTGCCGTATCCTGTCAGGACGATACCTGTGCCCTCAGAATAGTTCAGGGCGCTGGGAAGGTAGTATGAGTTATACATATCAAGGATCCTGTCATCCTCCCATGCAGGATTTTCCCAGCCAATGGTTCGGTCACTTATACCCAGGAACAGACCTATACCCTTATCAAGTATGGTACCGATCATCTGAGGATTGAGTTCCTTGGGGCTAAGATGCCCGTTAACAGCTCTTAAGTTCTTTGTAGCAAAGACCTGTTCTAGAAATCTTTCAAAGTTACCACAACTATGGAAGTATATACCTCCAAAGGCATCAGAGATTTTGTTCAAGTATTTCAAGCCGAATTCTTCATACATCCCTGGAGACATATTGACCATCTGGTCCTCTGAGATTGCTATCCCGTCATCTGCTGATACCAAAGGAAACAGGTGTATTGGGAATGCAGGATTCTTAATCCTTTTAAGCTGTTCTGCATAGAATTCAATGAAGACATCAGTCACCATATCTAGTAGAAAATGTATCTCCTTAGGATTATCATAGAGACTCAGATAGAAGTTATTTGTCTCCCACATCAAAGAGACCACATCAAGAGGGCTCTGAGGGTCTGTTGTCCCAATAGGGATCTCCCAACCGGTAATCTCTCCCCATAGTTGATGAGTCGCGAAGATTCGTTCAAAAACAGGATGTTTTAAAGTAGGTCTTTTTAGCGAATACACATCTTCAGCCCTTTTGATGATCGGTTCAACTACCGTTGGATCACCATGATCAGGATACATGGTGCGACAACCAAAAGCTTCTGAGATGATGGTAACACCTTCAAAAGGATCTAAGAATGGGACATAATCTGATGCAATTTTCATTGATCCGGTACATTTAGTGAGGGCTGCCATAAGATTCTTTTCCGGATCAATGAATATTTCTGTTCGAGGGAATGGTGATGATTGTGAGATCTGCCAAACTGGAATCCGATCAATAGGTTTATGCTGAAGTGCTTTTGTGCATCGGTTCAATGATTCTGTATAACGACTTATATTAGAGTCATATAAATCTTTATACTCATTCACCAGTTCTATGGTTTCTGGATATTTCGCATGCATCGGTTTATGCTCCTAAATTATTTGTGATGGGTTATTATGAGTTGATTGTAGCACGAATTATTTTAAATAGCAAAATAAATTTTATTTTGACATAAATAGGGAATACCATTATAATCATCCTATGCTGAACCAAATTAACTATTCGAAATATAAGGGATTGCGATGTATCATTCTTGAGAGTTCAAAACTTCGGGCAACCATCCTTTTTGAGAATGGTTGCAATCTGATATCTCTTTTTAATGTGAAGACAGGGAGTGAATATCTCTATTCCTTCACTAGTAAACAGGCTTTTCACGAAAAACCCTATATATATGGGAATCCATTGCTCTTTCCTCCTAATAGATTAAAAGAGGGTAGATTAAAGACATCTGAGCATTGTCTGCACTTACCGCAGAATGACCCAAAGAATGGAAGAAATCATATTCATGGGATTCTCTATGATACAAAATGGGAGCCTGTATCGCATGTGAGAACTTCTGATAAAGAAATCCTAGGTATGCAGTATATTCACCATGAGGGTGTCGACACTTTTCACTTTTTCCCTTTTCATTTCCAGGTAGACATTTTATTCTCAATAACTGTCGATACCTTTGACATCGAAATAACGATAAAGAATAAAGGTCTGTCACCTATACCATTAGGATTTGGATATCACACAGCATTCTCAATTCCTTTCAAAAATGAAAATTATACTGAAGATACAGAGTATCAAATATCTGTACCTGTAACTAGAAAATTGGAATTGGATGATAACGGATTCATGTCTGGAAAGTCAGAAAGCATAAATACAAAGAATACAGATGAAAATTTCTTATTTAATCCTTTTTTGCATGAATTCAATGGTAATCTATTTCATAATGACAACTTAAAAGTAAAGACTCAAGAAAATACTGTTGGGATTCTATCAATAAAGAATAATGAAAAACTATTTTATACTGTTGATGCGCAATTTTCCTATTGGGTCCTTTGGAATAAAAACAATCCATTGAATAGCTTTCTTTGTATTGAGCCTCAAACATGGGCGATCAATGCTCCCAATGAAAATAATCCTGTTTCTTATGGTTACTATGAATTACCATTCTATAAAAAATGGACTGCTATATCCCAATTTTCTGTAGAGGATCACTTTTTTGAAACATAATATCTAATAGAATTATAATTGGGGTAGTGATCCCTATATTTGTAAATACAATCTCCAAAAATTTCGCACAAACTTAAGTGTGGTAAGAATATTAATGCGATAATGTGATATCAAAAGTAATGAATGACACCTTTTCAAACTTAAATGAGCAGAGTAAAGAAATCTTAATAATTACCTATGAAAGAGGGCTCTTGTAGGTGGAGACCCTTTGATGATTTGTTATGCAAGCTCTAGCATATACCGTATTTTTCAGATATATCAAACTTCGGCAATTCCCAATTAGCTGGACTGTTTTTATCTATGAAAACCTCTGCCCATTCTACCCATTTTGAGAAATCAGAATCTGTGTAATTTTCACCATGTTGTTTCTTTCCTGCTGCAGTCATAACTTCGATGTATTCTTTCACCTGATTATATTTGACTAATCTCTCAGCATCTTTAAGAAGAATATCTATTCGAGCATTCTCAATCTTTGCTAACCTTTCAATCTCTCGTTGTTTTTCCGCTTCAATCTCTCGAATTTTTTGTTTCTCTGCCCTTTGTGCTTCTTGTTCCTTTTTCATGGTAGCGATTTTTATCATATTGATAATGATATCATTCAAGGTATTTTCCACTCTCTGCCTTTTTCCATCCTTCCATTTGTTTCTTGCATTACTCTCATAAGGGTTATCACTAATTTCGAAACAGAGATTTCCTGTAGGAATGTATTCATACGTATCGTATGAGCTTTTACGATCCTTCTTTGGGATCTCGTACTTCTTTGATGACTCAGAAATTTTGAAAGAGATATAGGTATCAAGCATGAAAACATAAATAGGGTAGGTTTCTCTTTGATGATAGTATCCATACTGAGGTTGTCGATTATCTGATGGTTTCTCAGGTTTTTTACTAATTTTGTATCCTCGACTTTTTAAAGCCCCACAAAGAGTTTGTAGGATCGCAAGTGCACGATCGATATTTTCAGGTCCGATATTCACTTTAAAAGCATCATCAGCTGGAGAATGACATCGGCCATAGTCATAAGTCGGAGATATTCTTTTCTTCGATTCTTTAAGTTTCTTTTTCGTATTTTTTACAAATTGATTGGTCAACTTGATCTCTGGATCATAGATGATTTTCATTTCTGGTGAAGCTTCTTGTTTGAGCAACTGTTCTTGAAGTGTGAACGCTTCAGGAACTAATCGCTCGATTTGCTGCTCTTCTACTACAACATGTTTTTTACGTAAATTTCTTTGTACTTTGGGGCAGTTTTTGAACTTTGGTAGGAGAGTCTGTTGCAGCTTCTGACCACTTTGGTGTTTTGCCCAGTAACCTCGACCAGGAACAGGAATACGCATTTTTCGACATACTTTAGCTATGGCTACATCAGATACGTCATATCGTTTTGCAACCTTTGATACAGGTTCTGTCCAAACCTCATCATAGAGTTTTTCTCTATCATAGTATTCTGGCTCTTTCCACATAATAACACCTCATAATTAATGGTACTTAGAGTGTAGCGCTAGAATTAACTATGTTGCAACATATGATGGTGTATCTTTCATTTAATCGATAGTTTCTGATTTCTTCCACCTGCTTTCTAGAAAACATGCTTTATTACAGTATTTACGATCCTTCCCATATGCTACAAAGGTTTTTCCGCAGTTCTGGCAAACGAACTTATGGGGAGCACGATATTTCCCTGTTTTCAAATTTGCATTTACATTCCACCAATCAAGGCGGCACCCATCTGAGCAGAATATCTTCTTCTTGTAGCCAGTTGTATGTACCAGTTTTTTACCGCAGGTCTTGCAGTATTCGGGAGTTCCTTTATTTTTATCATGGTTTGAAACTCTCGACAAACAAAAGGATCGAACCTGCCCCTGGGAGAGTTTCATTCTCAATGCGATCTTATTATAGGTAAGGCCAGTTCCTCGAAGTTCTGAGATTTCTTTTTTTTGTTCTGCAGTCAAATCAGGTCGCCTCTTTTCTTCTATAGACATGTCAACCTTGATCTCTGATCCATCTCGAAAGAGGAATCGTACGTCATTGGGGGAGTAGACATCGATATGATAGAGTAGGGCATTCCATAGATCTATGTTGAATTTAGATAATGGACCTTTATGATCTTTGAGCTTCTCAAAAAACTCTGTGGCAAGAACCTTCTTGTCTATTTTATCTTGGATCTTTGCATCAATTTCCTGCTTTAGTTTTTTAGCATCTACATATCGCAGTAATAACACTTCATATTCAGAATCGTAAGGAGCCTCTTCGGGCTCTTCTTGCTCATTTCTCAAGGAGACTCGGTTCATTAGTTCGGCAGTGATTTCCATTTCAGCTAGGATGTTTTTGCGCTCTTTTTGGAGGTATGAGGTATCGAACAGGGAATCATAGATAAGCCTCTGAGTTTCTAGAATGTCAGTTGAGCTCTTAAGAAGTTTGTTAATGGCAATCATAAACATATCTTCGACCATATATTTGGTGAGGTTACCTGAAGTGCAGGTCTTATGAGATTTATCATATTTACTGTTGCATTGCCAGACCACCTTTTTCTGTGAAGTATTTGTATGCCAGGTTTTTTGACCAAACCAGGAGCCACATTGAGCACATCGAATTTTTCCAGAGAGCATTCTTTTATGATTACGTCTACCAATCATGCCTTTTCGTCGTTCAAACTCAGCCTGGGCTAGGGCATAAACTTCCTTACTAATAATCGGATCATGGTGCTCTTCGATATAATACTGGGGGACCTCTCCTTCATTCACTTTTAACTTATGTGTGAGATAGTCTACCGTAAATCGCTTCTGCAGGAGTGCATCCCCAATGTACTTTTCATTCTGTAGGATCCTTGCTACACATTGATCATTCCATTTTTTCTTGTTTGCTGGTGTTGGAACTTCTTGTTCTGTGAGAATAGTTGAAATATTATTTGGTGTTTTGCCTTGGAGAAAAAGTGAATAGATGAGTTTCACTGTCTCGGCTTGTTCTTCGTTGATTACGAACTCACCATCAGGCCCTCTGTCATATCCTAGGAACTGACCATATGCAACACTGACCTTTCCATCCTTTGCTTGTTTTCGCTTACTCCAGGTGACGTTCTCTGAAATCGATCTACTTTCTTCTTGAGCAATCGAACTCATAATGGTTATAAGCAACTCTCCCTTACCGTCAAAGGTCCAGATATTCTCCTTCTCAAAGTAACACTCAACATGTTTCTCCTTAAGTTTTCGGATGGTAGTCAGGCTATCTACGGTGTTTCTGGCAAATCTACTCACTGATTTAGTAATAATCAAATCGATCTTTCCATCAAGAGCATCTGCAATCATAGTTTTAAAACCTACTCTGCGGTTGGTACTCGTTCCACTAATCCCCTCATCAGTATAGACCTTCACAAATTCCCAATCAGGATGACCTTGGATGTAGCTGGTAAAATAATCTACCTGAGCTTGGTAACTTGTTACTTGCTCATCACTATCGGTTGATACTCGTGCATAACCGGCAACTCGACGAGTATTTGATTGCTCTCCAGAATTATTTGCATGAAGAGGTTTTGTTGCAGGTATAGTTCGAATTTTAGGCATGTATTTTCTCCATTTTTCGTTTTGTTATTGTGTCCTGAATGGCCCTGGATCTTGAGTCCCAGAACTGGGTGACTGATCTTCCATCAGTAAAGTGGAAGTTGAAGGTGCCATCCCCGCATCCGGTAATATGATCAATCTCTTTAGAGAAGGAGTCCTCGTTAAACTCTTCATGCTCCATGACGAAAGCAACGAGTTTTTTTAGCTGTTCTTCATTTATCCCAATACTTCGACACCCCTTTGCTCCATATTTCTTGTTAGATGAGCATCGCCAGTTTGCATTGGTTGGGGTTTTGTAGGTCCTGATATAGTTAGACCCACATTTCTCACAGGTGATCTTTCCGGTGAAACATCGCCTGACCGTCTTTGGTATGATGAAGGGTCCAAGTTTTTTTCGTCTGGTAATTTCTTTATGGGCAGCTTCGAATGTCTCATGCTTGATAATAGCTTTATGGGTTCCTGTAATATAATGCATGGGAAGTTCACCAGTATTCTTTTTGCGTTTATGCTCTAGGACATTTGCACAAATGGTTTTTTGGAGTAGGGTATCTCCGATGTATCGCTCGTTATGGAGGATGGTATGGATCGCGACGTCATTGAAAGGCTTTCCGAAGTGATCAATGCTTCGTTTATTCAGATCGTCAGAGATCTTTTGCATTGAGTTCCCTTTGAGGTATTCTCTGAAGATCTTTCTAACGACCCTAGAGGATTCCGGATCAATCACCAGTTCGTTTCCGGTCCACTGATACCCATAGACTCGATGATTAAGGCTGATGCCCTGTTCATACTTCTTTCTCACCGACCACTGAAGGTTCTCGGAGATGCTCCTGCTCTCTTCCTGGGCAAAAGATGCGAGAATAGTCAGCATAAACTCTCCGGTCTGTGAAAGGGTATTGATATGCTCCTTCTCGAAGCGGACATCTATCCCAAGCTCTTTAAGACGCCGAGTGGTGCTGAGCAGGTCAATGGTGTTCCTGGCAAAGCGTGATATCGACTTGGTGAGAATAATGTCTACCAAGCCCTCTTCACACTTCTCTATGAGCTTTTGGAATTGATCTCGTCCTGATATCTGGGTTCCTGATATCCCGCTATCAACATACACACCACCATAGTCCCAATGAGGATTGTTTTTTATGAGGTGAGTGTAATAGTCGACTTGGTTCACAAGTGATCGCCTAAGGTTCTCATGATCTCGTGAGACACGCGCATAAGCTGCAACCCGCTTTCGCTCAGGACATGTATTTTGGATAGGGAAATGAATTCGTTGTATGGTACTCATGTGTATTCTCCTTGTCTATACATCCCTCTGTTTGAAAGGTAAGTCAATACAGATAAAGAGGATATGGGTTCTATAATTTGATGTATTTTCATGAGTCTTTCTCCTTAGGAAATCGGTCATTGATATAGCATTCATGGCTACAATATTTCCGTTTGGCATTGCCGTATACCTTGAAAATTTTGTCACAACAGGCACAGGTGAACGTGTAGTAGGCTTTCCTCTGTACCTGATCGGCATGAGAATTCCACCAATCCATACGGCAGCCATCAGAGCAGAATTGTTTTTTTCGTTTCCCTACAGTATGGATGAGTTTTGTTCCACAGGTTTTGCAATAACCTTTATTGGCATCAATCACTACATGAGTCGGGGATCTCTTCCCTGTCAGTCCGTGCTTTCTACAGTAGGCTCGGACACAATCTTTGGTAAGTCCCATTTTTGTTGCGATCGTGGTATAGCCGAATCCATCATCTCTCATTTCAGTAATTTGTGTTTTTTGTATATTAGTCATAGGTCCTCCTATGTAATACCGAAAAACCGTACCCCTGTAAAAATGAGAAAAGCCCCTACTTGCGTGGAATACACCACAAAGCAGGGGCTAATTAATACAGAACCTGAACTATTCAGGTTTTTCTTTACAGATTTTTGAACGCTCAATAAGTACAACTCTAGCATCATGTACTTTTAGTACCACATGGATCTCTCCATAAGTGATAGTTTTGATTTCTTGAAGCATCCACAATAGGATCTCTTTTCCTTTAGTGAGATTCATGATCTTACCCCCTGGGTTGATTGCTCGATGAAATCATCAAGTTGTTCTCGTTTGAACCGAACGGAGCTCCCGATTTTTACATAGCTGATCTTTCCGTGGCAAACCCAACCTCTAAGGGTTTGAGCCTTGATTCCTAAGATATCTGCTGCATCATCGTAGGTAAGTAGGTAAGGGGTGACGTCTAGTTCTCTGATAAGCTCTCTGATCTGTCGTAACTGTTCATTCATAGATGAACCTCCTCATAAATTTGTTATGAACAGATTAGCAGAGGAGATTTATGAAGAAATGTAAGAGAAAATTCTCAAGAAATCTGAATTAAAAGCCTGATTTTCCTATCCCTTGCTAGTATAAGGAGGAACCAAGATGAAATATATTATCTTAAAGTAGAAGGGTTAACTGGATGGTTTAGTAATCTGTTCCTTCAATTCCTTTAATATAGATTCTTTATTGTCTATCGAATCAAAATCTTTTTCTCTGATATTAAATATCTCACAGAAACCACGGAGTTCATCCTCAGAATATTCTAGATAAGGTGTAAATGAGAGGTCTGCGGATACAAATCCTTCAGCTGCCCAAGAATCCGCATCACTTTCTGATTCAAAGTACTCATCAAGCTCACTAATGGTGTAATAGGTTTGATCGGGAGTGATGTTTCCAAATAGTGAAAACAGTGTTAAACCTTCATAAATATGGTATACATCAAATGGTATCTCATGATTACCATCATCCCAAACCTCAAGCAGTTTTTCATCTTTAGCAAGTTTCTTGATAAAAGCAATTTCAGCTTCTTTAAACGCATTAATTTCAGAGAGGTCTGCACCCCCATACTCTGAGGTATACCCCTTTTCATCAATGATATAGATATAGGGACTACCAACTTGTGAGAAATCAGACCCATGATCATACAGTAATATTGCTAATTCTTCTTTGTTGAGCATACATACGCCTCACTAATAACGGTGATATACTAAGTGTAGTACAGAGAAATGAGATACTCAACAAAAAACTCATATTTACTCTGTAATAATAGATTAATTGTTTTTGAAATATATTGAAGCAAAATGTAGGTTCCACTGTTTATATATATCAGGAGGAACCTATATGGACAAACTATTATTACTGACAAAGAACGATATCATTACTGTTATGTATGAACTCAGGAAACTACCTGCTGATACTCTTGCGTTAGAAGTCATCTTAGGAAAAACAGAGCAACGGATAACAAAACACCTAGGATATACAAAGACCTTATTTTCTAGGAATTGACAAGTGCTACAAAGAATATTAAATTTATCTTAGATGGGGATATAATAGTCTGCCCACTTGATTGAGTGGCTCGGTCGATTTCTCCCCATCTTTTTTAATGATTTTTAGTCACTCCCTGCTTTTTCTCATATGTCCTCATACCTGCAAGGCCCAGCATTCCGGTCATGATCGGGATCATCAATGACAGGTCAATAACAGGGAATTCAAACGTCTTCCCTGCAGTTGATAAAATCGTTATGGCCCAAGGCCTGAGGATATAGTTATTAGCCAGAGATAACCCACATACCCAGCCAATGAACGGACGCCAACCGGCCACAAAGACTGACTGGTGCTGTGCTTCAGCAAGATTGATCTCGAGTTGTGCATGCTTCTGTAGGTTCTCAGCTTCTAGGGCTATTCTTTCAAGCTCTGCCTTCTTCTCTGGTGATATCTCCCCGGTGATTGCAGATCTGATCCCAGTTGCAAGGTTCGAAATCCCAGAGCTTACTGACTCTATAACAGTTCCTGCAGCTTCAGCAGTTTCTTTCGCACCGAAGATGTTTCCTAGCCAACTCATGTAAGATCCTTTTTCAGATCACCCAAGATATCAGTCCGTTTAGCGAAGTTCCCCGATACCGCTTTGATCCCATACAATGAGATGATCAGTAATGCCAATGGTCCCAGGACTGCATTGATAATGGCTATCTGAGTCTCACTGACTACTGCTAAAATGCAGATCGTGAAGAATACCAGAGAACCCAGCATCCCCATGGTCTTCTTTGCTACGATTCGATTCATTATCTTATTCATGTTCACTTTCCTTTATGGGAGCAGGTATCTGCTCTAATGTTGCTTCATCAAAATTATCTGGGAGATACAAACGGGAGCCTAAGATCTCTTCTCCTCTCTTAAATACCATACCTTCTTCTGCTTCTATTGTTTTCATGAGATCCTCCTTATCCAACCGAGATAGTCCAACCCTTATTGGTTGCAATGAGTCTATCTGTATCTGTTAATCTATCATCCACTTCACTATCAATAGTGATGGTTTTTCCTATAGCCGAGGGTAGTCTGTTGAAGACCTCCACCATACTTGCCCACTCAATCCTTTCACAGGAACCAAAATCTACACTCTCATGAAATACAAAAGCATTTGGAAGTGTGAAATCAAGCTGTACTAAGATATAGCAACTTCTAAAGCATTCAGTGAAATCTGTACCATTACTCGTATCAAGTGAAGGCAGTCTCTGAATGGTATAAAGACTCCTGAAAGCCTTGGAGAAGTTCGTAATAGAACTCGTATCAAGGTCGGGTAAGGTTTGAAGAGAATGATTGTAATGCACTAAGTACTCTAGTGAGGTGGCCCCTGAAACATCAAGAAGAGGAATATTCCTCAATGTACTGCAATCTCTAAACATCCCTAAAAAGTTAGCTGCCGGGTTTGTGATGAAATCTGGTACTTCTGTTAAGCTCTCACAGTTTCTAAACATATATTCATAGTCAGTTCCTTGTGATGTATCAAAGAGTGGTACGTGACTGAGCTTATAACAATACGCAAACATGAGTCCAAAACTGGTAGCTCCTACGACAGGAATAGGTGGTATATCTTCTAATGAATAACAATCATAGAAAAAGGTGGATAACGTATCAATTCCTTCCCAATATGCTGCATTGTACGCTATAGAAATTGGATAGTAATCTTTTATTTTAACTCTATAGTTGAGGTACAATATCAGATATCGATATTCTCCGTTAATATCCTGTGAAGCATCCCAAGTATGGTTGATCACATCACTGTCATACACAGCCCCATCACTGGTTCTTATTCTTACGCAATTTGATGGGAAGTCATGTTGATAATAGGTCATATCATTTCTCAAGAGTAGAATACATTTATAGAGTTGGGTATCATCAGTATCGTTTTCTACTATATTTTGTATGTCGGGCCACCCCTCAGGAGGCCATGAATACGTGGGTATGGGAGCTGTTAGGGACACAGATACTTCACATTGCCCCACAATAGGCTCAATTACATTACTTCCCATTACACCCTCCAATCAACGGTGATAGGCCCTGCTGAGGCTGCTCGGTTCTCTACTTTGATAAATCCTCCATACTTCACATAGAAGTCTTCATCTGCCGTCTTGTCTTCACTCTCAACGGGTACAAAGACTGCAGTATCACCTGCGACTTTCGACTTCTGAGCCTGGGTTACACTAATCATATAAGCTGCTGATGAAGTAATTGATACCTGCACCGATCCAGGCCGGTTATGCATACCGATGATCACACTTTCTCCTGGGGATAGGATCTTATCTCCGGTATCTTCTACTACTTGAATATCTTCTCTCATATTCTCTATATCTGCCATGTCCTCTTCCTTTTATTTAATCGCTGTTTCATTGAGATACTCTTTGATCTCATCTTCCACATGGGTAATATTTCCATTGCATTTACCCGTTCTTACTGCATCGATTAATCCCAGCATACCTTTGAATAGAAGCCGGTTCTCTTGCATCCTCAGCTCTCCTCGTAATCTCATGGTTTTTAGATCCTGTGAGATCTTCATGAGCATGGTAATAAGAGCTCCTAAGATTACGGTGACTCCAGTCGCCGCTAGTGTTGTTAATAATCTTGTCCAATCAATCACTGTTTTACTCCTCTTCTAAGATATCTTCTGCTTCAGTGAGTTCTAGATACTGTTTCACGAAGGGATACATGATCTCCTTCTGCTGCTCTTCAGTTACCGGCATCCCCTCTGGAAATATATCAACAGCTCGAAAGAGTCCCTCCCATCTATAGAGGATCGGCTCGTAGAAATGTGAAGGGACTCCTCCAAAAGGAAGGAGCTCTGCAGTCTCACCTGCCATCTGCTTAGCTTCTCTTGAAGGGTATGCAGAGAAAAAGAAGTGAACCATCACATCTGTCGCGCCATCCTTTCCCATTGCGATATCTTCAATACACCAGTAGGCTCCTGGAAAGTCACAGTAGAGCCCATTATGCTCTTTCTTCAGATCCATTCTTAGACCCATAATTATTATTCCTCCTATACCACCAGACGGCACTTGTAGATACTGTCATAGATGGGATTGCCACGCTGGGCATCAAAATTGTAGATTGAAAAACTGGTAGGTGGAGCATCACTACTCTGATAGACCAACCACTGCGTACTAGGAGAACACCTTAGCTTTCTTCCCTGCAGATAGGTGGAATAGTTTGTCACATTCCCATACCCATATAAGGTCAGATACCCATCCCCTTGCCCTTTGTAGTATCCAGATGAATTGTAGAACTTGATTCTCCAGATACAGCTGTTGGCATGGACCCGGTAATCAACACTATTCTTAGAGCAGTTCACATCCCAGTCTCGAGTAGTATTCTTACAGGTGATCGGACCAGAGGCGGTGATCCAAGAAGATCCATTCCAATACTGGATAGTCACCTGATGGTTAGGAGATCCGAAGAAGGCATAGTTTCCTACGAACTTGAAGTAGAAAGCCCAACTACAGATATAGAGATACTTCGTTCCCCCATTCGGAGTCAGAGTATTATCTGCTGTCCAGGAGGCAGAGCGTAGAGCTCCGGTAGTCCCAGCAGCCTGGTTGATCAAAGTTCCTACACCCATTAATTAAACACCGCTCCCCATACCTTATTACTAGTCCCTTGAGTGTTAATTTGGTCTACCTCCAATACACCGTTCGAACTTTTGAGATATTCATTACCACTTGAATTTTTGATGGAGATGCCAAACATACTACTTTGCGTGAAGGTCCATACCTCAGAACCGGTATGCCCTGTAGCATGACCAAAGGTGAGTGCAAGCCCTCCTTGGCCACTTAGAACATAACTCTTCCCCGCTTCGATCTTTTCAGCAGTACTCCAAGTCCCTCCTGCTATCCTCCACTGGAAGGTATCTCCAACCACAAAGCTTCTTGCTGGTCGTACCCGATACACGGCAATTTTGTAGCCATTGGGAGTGCTATAACCATCGCTCAGACGAACGTAGTAGATAAAATTACTATAAGTATCATCAGGGTTCGAATCTGAGGAGGTTGAGTACTCATCACTAAAAAAGGACCCTATCCCATAGGCTTTTAGTTCTTGATGCATCTTTATGGCTTCATCCCGAGAAGGAAGAAACCAATCAGAGACCCCCCCATAGGAGAGATTCAAACAATACCCAGGAGCATAGGTTGAATCAGCTCCTGAAAAGAGAGTAGTGTTCGCTTCCCCGGTACCGAATGCAGTAGAGGTCGGAGCAGCTCCAAACATACTAACTTCGCTTGGTCCCCATGCTTTAGACACTTCAGCCCCTATCGGAGCTGATTCATAATAGAGGGTCCCACTCTTGTAGAAGATATGACCTCCGGCAGGACCGGTGTCTCGTAGGTTATAGACTGGAGTTGCGTAGTTGATCTTTACCTCATAACTGTTAGCTACATCACCTTCACCGGATAACATCAGATCATTGAGTCCATTGTTATTCCATTGCAGGGAGGCTACCCCAATAGTCTCTTTTGCAGCGAACCGGGCATCTACGGTATCGGTCTCATCCAGTCCTGATCTGAATTTGCCATAAAGAATCGCATTTCTGGCTTTGATCATACCGTCTGACCCTAGATAGAACCCTGATTCATAGCCAGAGACAGGATTCCCAGATGCATCATACCCGGAGCGGACTGCTCCTCCTGTGAGTTCAAAACCCACTGCTTTGAGCTCTCCACTTGATGAGATAAAAAATCCTTTCTGTTTACCGGCTATAAGATTTCCTTGTTCATCATAGTTACACCTGATAATCCCCTGCCCAATAAGCAAGATATCTTCTGAGATGAGATTGGCATAAAAGGGTGTCCAGCCTGTGAAATCGCTTGGATTCAGATCATCAGGAGCTGGAGGAGCACTTGCGGATTTGTTGTATCCATGCCCAATATGAGTATGTACTGCCTGGTTATAGGTAAGGCTGATATCTGCACCGTTACTATCTGAGGCAAACGCAGTCCAGGTATATAGAGAAGCACCATTCTCCCCTGGTGTCCCATCGTTGAGTTCTGTGATTGTGTATTCACCTATTGATACTGCCATAATCCCCTCTTAACTTACCGTACACACAAAGGTTGATTTCACATCAACATCAGCAGTGCCAACTGCTACGGTTTTACTATTAGCTGCAAAACTGGTGGATGATCCATTCTTATCAATCTTAGCCCAGGCATAGGTGTATTCACTTCCCCCTGCATCTATCTCAGATCCATTCTGGAAGAGTTGTGCGGTAAGATCTGCACTCCCGACTCCATTCTTGAATACCGATCCACCGGTTGATTTGATCACAACTTGAATAGGATCCTGAAAATCTAAGACGGTTACCGGATCGGATGTGTAGTTATCCCCTACTACCGAATCAGAGAGGATCACTCGGTACTGCTGCATACTATCCACATCAGTTTGATTGACGGTGAGATCCTTGGAAGTTGCACCTGCTATATTCGTCCAAGTGGATCCAATGAGTTCCTGCCACTGATAGGTAAGATTCGAAATATCTTCTACTGCACCCCTGAAAAGCTCTGCGGTCAATTTTGTTGACGCTGGAAGCTTATTCTTGAAGGCAAGCCCTGGATCTGCTGATACTTCAGCAATGGCAACATTGTTTCCTTCAGTGACCTTGTTAAAGGTAATAGAATTCTTATAGGTAATATCGAGATCAACTGTTGGATCGTGATAGACGATCGTACAGATGTACTCAACCGAGAAAACGGTTGCACTAAAGGGCTGAGAACTCACCGTGAGAGCTTTTGGGAATCCTGCTCCCATTGATTCCCCAGCACTCAAGCTATTCTCTCCTGTCTGCAGGTTTGATTTTCTCTTCCAGATTACCGACTGAACATGGGTACCACTGATCATGAGGTCTGTTGCACTTCCGGCAATGAATAGGCTGGGAGTAAGAATGAGATTACTGGTGGGAAAGTTTGGCGTATAGAGCTCATTATTCCCATCGTATTTAACTGACTTGTTGTGATTCGATGAGATAAATCCGGTAAGAGTAATCGCATCGTTATAATCCATAATTGTAAATTGCCCAACTGAAATTGCCATGTGTGTGTTCTCCTATAATAATTCGCAAAAGAATGTAGCCTTCTTCTCGACATCTGCAGTAGTGATTTGAATACTTTTTGAACCAGTCGAATAATGGGCTGAGTTCCATACATCATCTGAGTGAGTATCTTGTGAACGCCTCGACCATCTGAACTGTGAATCTAGATACTGAGTGGTGATCTCTTGGTCTGATTGATATACCCGAGCTTCTAAGGTGGTATCAGTAAGTGCAGGTCTAAAGATATTCCCATGGGTCGAGACCACTACGAGCATGATTGCATCTTCTCCAGGTTCCCCTTGCGCTCCCACCGTATCATTCTTTGCTCTGCCAAGTGTCTGTGAATAGGTCTCAGCTGTGAGGTTAAATACTGATATACCCACTGCAGCATACTGAATGACATCACTTTCATCAGTGAAGCTCTTAGCCGTGATGAGGACGTTTACCTGTAGTCCACTAAAAGCATTGTCGATGAGTTTTACTACGGTACCAGGTGGGATATCTCTTTTCGAGTAGAATCCATATTGCGAGTTACCATAGCGGTGATACTGTCCCAGCAGGTTTGCATGTTGCCCGGCAAGTTCCTTGGTATGGATGAACTGCATCTCTTCTTGGAGCAGGTTATCCGATGATTCTTCATCGATTGATAGATCTCCAGTTCTCACAATGTTTGTATCTTTGCTATAGATGATATCCCCATAAGCATCCATTCTCGTAATGTAGTAGGGGAGTCCTCCTGAATTATGTGCTTCGATCTGTATATAAGGACCTCCTGCTTCTGTGATGTTGCAGGTCACACTCCCGCTTTGCGCGGTGAACTCACGAGTGATGTTCGAGACTGCAATGATCTCATTACTTCCCACAAGTGTTATCTCACTTTCTGCATTACAGGCTTCGATGAGTGCTGGATCTCTAAATGTATCAGCTGATACCTCATCCCATTCAGCGGTCGTGAAGAGTTCGGTTCCATCAAAGTATGATCCGGCCTCTAGCATCAGGTAACAATATGGATGTCCGTCTCCACGACCGGTGGTGTTACGGTAGATCAGATAATGCCTAGCTGTCCCGAGTCGGGTGAAAGATACTCGTGCAGATTTGTACTGGTGGATCTTCTTCCCTAAGGTGATGGCCTTTCCGCCTACTACATACAGATCATCCTTATCTAAGGTCAGGACCCCTTCAGTGGTCCTACAGTCTATCTTGAACAGACGGAGTTTCCCTGCCTCATCGAAGTAGTAGACACAGCCTAGTTCATAGAGCATCTGATCAAGGATGTCTTTACAGCTTTGACTGCTGTCTATAGTCCTAGTCACCATATCATCAATAACCATACACTGCTCAGATACCGTAATACCTGCGGCTGCACAGATTGCCGTAATTGCATTTGAAGCACTGCAGTGAAATAGATGCTGACCACTTGCGATAAAGGCTTTTCCAAGCAGTCTGGTCCCTACATCCTCGAGGGTGATCTCTACTACCTGTTTTCCGGTCTCTGTTATACTCCAGCTATAGTTCGTTGAGAGATATCCGGTGAACAGGGGAGTTACTCCATCGTAAAGTACGGCTTTGATATCTCCCTCAGTCGCGATGATATCCTCTATACTGTCACAGTCCTTATCAAGTTGCAGGGAGACTTGGTTTGATGAACTCTTTAAGCCATTGAGCAATTGATAGCGGAAAGTGATCGACCGAAAGATGATATGTTTTTGCATCACTGTCTGTGTCTTAAGATGCCCGGCCTGTAGGTCATCTGCTAAAAAGGTGAGGGTCAGTGATGGATTATCTATTCTTGCCATTTATCCGGTTACTCCATAATAGTTGTTATTCGAAGCTTTGCATAACATTTCACATTGAATAATAGTTGAGCTGATCAAACTCATCTCTGATCATCTGTGCGAAGGCTCTCATGCCCCCATTTCCTACTACCGGTGCCTGCTGGTAGATGTTAATGGTTACTTGCGTTGCTCCCTGGTATCCTGCACTACTGACAGCCGTTGAGGTTGCTACTGAGTCGCTTACCACACTGTCCCCATCCCCAATGGCATCAATGTTCGATAAACGATCTGCAAGACCTGAGAACGCATCACTGGAAAAGGATCCAGGGCTTGATCCATAACTTTTCTTCTTAAACGGATGCAGGAGATTATATGCAGCGATGGAGATCACATTTCCTAGATGCTGAATCCATGAACCCAACCAACTCAGGAGATCAGCGACGAACTGCACCGGGCTCATGAGAATGGTGAAAGCTTTAGCAAGCAGAATCAGGATAGGTGAGAGTGCCTCTAGTACCCCTGATAACACTAAGAATATTGGTTGTAGCGCTTGCAGTATGGGAGAGATGACCGCGAGTAAAATATTGGCTACAAGAGCAAATGCGGTATGAATCGAATCTAACAGTGGCAGAAATAATCCGGCCAGCGTCTGTCCAATCCATAGAAAGGTATCAACTAACGGTTGGAATACGGTAGTTAATGCCGGTGCCATGACTGAAACAAACCCTTCAAGAATGGTGAGAAGAATTCCTAGGGGGGAGAGCGTGTTAAAAAGGATATCGATCACCGGCTGTAGGGTGGAGATAATATCTCCCACACCGCCAATGAGCTCATCTGCAAGCATACCCATGACAGGACCCGTTACTCCACCGACGAGTCCAGCTAAGAGACTGGTAAGTCCATCAGTGAGCATCGAAGATATTTGGTCGCCCATCCTGGTCTCAGTTTTCTTCGTGTTTTCTGCGGTAGTCGCTGAGGATCCTGCTGTTTCATCACTGCTTGATGCAATTTGTTCCAGGATCTTTGTCTGGTCTGCAACATCTGCCTTCTGTGCGATAGCAGCAAGCTCTGGGGCAACGATATCATCTAAAGCCGTTTTGAAGTCTGTTGCAATATCTCCATAGATCGACTGGACCATACCTGCAGTATTGGTGGTCACCGTCTGTGCCATACTCACCGCATCAGTAACTGCACTAGTAAGAAGCGGCCCTAGGTTCTCAAAGGACTGATCAGCCTGTCGTTTATAGGTATCAGCTTTACTTCCTGAGTCGGTTGCTCCAATATCGAGGGTGGCAAGTTTATCACCCATGCCAAAGAGTTTTCCCACCCACGTCCCATGGATCTTCTCTCCTGCCTTATTGATCGTGTTCTGTATCGCACCAAGAATAGTACTCTCTAGGTTGAGTCCAATGTAGGCAATCCAGTTAATCACTCCTGAGACAATGGAAGTGAGCATACGCGGGATCGTATTAAATACGGCCTTTAGCATTTCGGTGGTGACAATCCCAATATTCTGCACGGTCGTGGTTATGATGATCTTGATAGAGTCCCATTCGAAGGTTTTCTTAAGCATCTCCCAGACTGTGGAAAGCGAGAGTTTGAAGGCCTCAGGAAAGCTCCCAATCACTGCTCCCACATAATTGATGATACTCACTAAGTTAGTTTTTATACCAGAGAACGCTGTATCCATTTTGCCGAGCCAGGGGCCAAAGTTATAATCGAGGATTCCCCCAATCTGCTGTTTGATATCACCCCAGGTGTTCTGCATATTCGTCAGGTGTTGACTCGAATCATTTTCTGCCATCATCTGAGAGTAGTCACCGAGTTTTTCGATCACGACATCTACTGCAGCTCCATGGGCAAGTTCTTCTTTGGTCACATCGCCTAAATCAATACCCAGTCGCTTCAACTGCGTAGTGGTTCCGGTATAGGTGTTAAGCAGGGTAGTCATAGAAGAGCTCAGATCCTTACCTGTTACATTGGAGAGATACACGGCAGCAGAAGAGATCGAGTCAATCTCATCGGCACTTTTTCCCAGGGCTGCAAGTTCTGCAACCATTGATTCAATATCACCCTTACTCGAGAGTGTCTGGGTGCTTAAGTCCTCGATAAGTGAGGTCACTTTCCCATACGCATCTGCATCACCGAGTGCGAGTGCAAGCTGTTTGTAGGAACGCTCGGCAGTGGAGAAATCATTAAAACAACCGGCAACTGCATCACCGAGCATTTTTACTGCTGCAATAATGGCGGTTACCGATAGTGCAGTCTTTAGGGTACTGCCAAGCTTATCAGCAGCCCCTTTGAGATTACTAAGATCCCCAGCGGCGGCTTTGACTGCAGGACCAATATTGTTCTGACCTTTGATGATGACTTTTGCTTGTGCTGCCATAGGGGTTCCTCCTTTAGGAAACTCTGCAAACCCATCTGTGGTAGGTTAACCTTAGCTAGGTGTGGTTGAGTTTCTTGATCTTGTCATGTAGATGCTTACGATAATTGAGCTGTATGAGTTTTATCACTTGCATGCTCATATAGGGCTGGTCCATTAATGATCCTGCAAATGGTAGGTAACGAAAGTCCCCAGTCTCTGAATCACAGATGGGCAGATATATTTCGGTTATGTAGGGCAACCAGTGTCCGTAGGCTCTGAAGATTTCGGTGCTTCTTCTGCCATTAAAGACTTCTGCACAGAGGGAGGCAATTTTGCGCCGTTCTTCTGTGCATGGGTAAAAAAACCGGCATGTGTATACTCATTTACGACTTTTACCGTGAGTTCTAGGGATGCAAAGATGAGATCCGCTACCTCAGGGTTCTTCATCTTCTTCTTTGCCTGTTCATCCTCATAGAAGTTGTGATCAACGAGGATAGAGGGGAGCAGTTCCTTTAGGAATCCTAAGGTCTCATTTTCTCCCTGTTCTGATGCATCTTTTAATTTGAGCATGTGTAGGGTTGGGAGTTCTTTGAGGAGGATGAATGCTTCATCATCATTCTCTAGACCCACGAGTGAGCCCACTTCAATTCGTACTTTCTGTATGCAGTTCTCATAGTGTTTTGCTTTAATGAACATAAATATTATTCTCCGTATGCTGTTGATATGTTGTCGGTGATGACCACGGTGATCGGTTCATCTGATCCCACCGATAATGCCTCTCCTGAAATAGAAGAGGAGAGAATCCCTGTGCCACTGACATTCGCATCAATATCGCTGATTGATACATTGGGCAGTGTGATGCTGATCGCATGGTCAGGGTTTGAAGATGAGAAGGAAAGTACTACTGATGCATGTGCCTCAGCGGTGAGATAGGTACTTTTCAAGGACTCAACTTCTGCGCTATAGGGGATCTCAAAACTGATGGTAATTCCCCGTTTTCCATGCTGTGGTCGTCCAGCGTAGAGCCCTGATGAATAGGTCTTAGGTGCGGTCTCCAGAGCATTATCAAGCTTCACTGATGCACTTGCGATATCGTAGGTAACACCGGCAATCATGAAGGTTGCAGCGGTACACCGGTAGGAGGGAACAGAGAATCCATTCAAGCTCGAATTCAAGCTTCCCTCTGTTTCAGTGGTTCCTTTGATATCGAAACTTCCTTTGACATAATCCCCTGCAGCACAATCAAGTGACAATGCTGATAGGGTACAACCCGTATACTGTTTCACTGCAGCCTTTCTATCAACCACCACGGTGATACCCGGAAGGCTTTCATTCACATCACAAAGGACTATGGTATGCCTATAGTGTTCGGTGGCATCAATCTGTTCACAGAGGTCTTCTCCCCCTAGGGCAGCGTGCAGAAGAAGTCCTGCAAACTCAGGTTTTAGGATAAAACTCACTGAACCCTCCACTGAGACGGCGAGAAGATCACGGTTCATGGCGGTCTTAGAGCCAAGAAGTGAACCTTCATCACCTTTCTCAACGGTCACCTTGATGCTTTCACTGGTCAGATCGACCAGGGTTGAAGGGATCGCTGCGACCGCGAAAGACGACTCCTTTCCAATTTGCAGGCTTGAACCTGTTCCTGTTATAAATGCCATGTGCATTACCTCTCTTTGTACACGTTAAAAGTCTTTAGACCACTGCAGTTGAAGACCTACCTCGATCGCTGTGATCGTTGCTGAGGCGGTGACAGCCGGGTAGTAGTCCATATCGGTGATCCGGGCAAAATCGATAAATCCGTCGAGGGTTTGGTTCTTCCGTAGTAAGAGATAGCATGCGGTATAGTAGGAAAACACGCCTCTCACGAGTTTTTCACTAGAAGCCCCTTTGCAGAGGATAAACAGTGTTACTTGCATAGTTGCCAGATCACTTCCCATGCTTAGTTGTTCAAGGTTCTCGTAATCCGGTTGGATGAAGAACATCGTGTTTTTTCTCATCCTATCAACATCAGGATAATCAATGTTGATATGCATCTCGGTGATCGCCTCAAGAACATCCTCTTCACTCTCATCCATGTACTCACCTAGTTGGGTGGCAATGGTCTCTTTTAACCTATCGAGTACTTGTAACTCTGTTTTCACTGCTGCTTCCTTTTCTCGATACGATTTACTTCCCGTTGCACTAGCTGATTAAGTTTTTGACCAAATGCCGGGGAAGTGAGATATTTCTTTACGGGTGTGGCGACGAAATCATGCTCGGGAAGTATTACCGAATGAACTTTTTTCCACTTCCCATCTATCTGGAAGGTTAGGTATTCACCTTGCTTTGCGGTAATATGAGCCCCTTTGGCCAGGGCATACCCGTAGAAGACCTTATCCTTCTGCGATTGTGCTTTCGCCTCAACAATGACAGCCTTACCACTTCGAATGACTTTTTTGGAGATACTTTTGTAGAGCGCTCCAGTTCCTTTTGATAACCCGTAACTCTTATAGGCCTTTTTCACTTGGTTCTTTGCAGCAGTTCCTACCCCAGAGAGGATCCTGCGCATCGCCTTGTCTTTATTTGCTCCCAAGTTTTCAAGGAATTTCAATGACTCAGCGATATCGGTCTCAATTGAGACACTCTCTGTACTGTGTTTTTTTTGTAAAAACATCCCTACCACCTGATGATGCGAAGACTATCAAGCGGTTGGAGATACTTGCGATAGTTGCTGTAGTTGATGAAAGTCCGGCTGTTATCAGCAAAGCTTTTTCCGGTGAGTCCAATGTTCCCGTTGGTCTCGCTGAGCATGAGGGTAGCGATTCGTAAGATCGATAGGGTGATCACACTCGGCATCTGTTGAATATCCCATCCCGCACTATAGCTAAGGATGATATTATCCACGCCAACAGGGAATATCTCGCGATAGCTAGTGAAACGCATATAATCGTTTGAGAGGATGAACCCAGACGGATCAACTACCGTTTCATTCATTAGAATTTCATGAAGCTCTGTGACCTGCCGTGAAGGCAAGTAGAGCTTATGCATCCCAGTTCCTGAGAGGACAACGTCAGTGTATAGCTGCGAGGTTGGATCATACCCAAGGTATCCGGTCGCGATCTCTTCTGCAGACGCGAGAAAGGTCTCTTTGAGCATGATTGCCCCTGGTGAATCCTCAAAATTCCCGTTGTAGGTGTTAAACATATCGACGCTAACTATCATGTATCCTCCTGCTAAAGAAACATAGACGCCCCCAGATCATCTGGAAGCGCCTGAAGATGATTTTATTTAGCTACTCAGTAGCTCTGCAGCCCGAAGTTTTGCAAGCAGACTATTGAAATCAATAACAAGATTTGCAATGGTGGATGCCGTACTATCTGCTTGTGCTGCTGCAGCGGAGAGATCAGTACTCGGTACTCCCTCGATAGTCGCTGCAGGATCCACTGTGAGATGAGCCCCGGCAGTAAGGATGAGGTCTCCACCAATAATGGTCTTCTCTCCTCCCTGCTCGGTGTAGTTTTTCGTGTTATAACTCATGAGTTCTCCTTAGGCCTTCTGCTGAAGGACTTTGATTGACTCGCCGAGAATGAGCTTGCCATCGACACGCTGAGATCCAAGGAACCCTACCTGGCCAGTGGGAGCAAAGAGCTCACCTAGGCGTTTGAAGGTACGACCTTGACGGTCAGCAATCCAGTAGTAGGAGAAATCCCCAAAGACGAGGGTTTTATTTCCTGCCGCAACCTCTGGCATATATGCTGAAGATTTAACCGGTCGACTGAGTATGCTATCGGGTGTACCTGCAATGAGAGATGGCTGCCAGATATACTGACCATTCCCATCTTTGAGTTTTCGGATTCGTTTGATGGTCGTATCGTTAATCAGCCATACAGCATTCTTTCGATAGGGGGCCTTCAGTGAATAGAAGAGGTCGATAAGCTCATCACTGGTGATAGCGGTTGCTGATGCAGCTGATACTCCGACATCTGCTCCGCCACTTGATGCAAGAATCCCCAGAGGTTTTCCCACACCATCTCCAGTAAAGCATGCGGCCTCTTCTTTTGCTCCAATCCTTCGTGCAAACTCCCTGGCAATGTAGGACTCAATATCGAAGACATTGTCGTTGATGAGCTCTTCAGATACCTTGATGATGGTACCGAGTTTATAAGCTCCAATGGTGACCTGTCCGAAAGAATCGTCACTCTCAGGATACGCGCCACCCTCATCAATCCATGCAGCTTCACCTTTCGATGCAGAGATGGGAATCTTCCGGTCCCCACTGGAGGTATGGATAATATGTGCGATATCTCTGAAAATGTTTTCATTCTCAAGAGCCTCGACGAGGGTATGTTCAAATTCATCAGGAACGAGGTACCCACCTTCAGAATCGGTTCCTATCTGTAATGCATTAAGAAGATCAGGTGTATTGCCTTTACTTCTAATAAGATTCCAGAAGGCCTTGTTATAGCTATCGGATGCTCGTCCAGGTTTCTCTGTCCGTAGAGGAGCTTCAGGTCTGCTCGTAATAGGAGATCCTATCTGTGCATTGAGTTCTCGCTCAAAGGATTCAAGACGCTCTTGACGATCAATCTCATGACCGAGGTCGACAATCTCTTGTTCCATTCTCTCATACATAGCGGTATCTTCTGCTCCAAGCAGGCCTTTCTTGCCCCTTCGATCATCGAGAAAGGCTTTAGCTTTCTCCCAGGTCCTTGCGCGCTGTACACGCATGTCATTTACTTTACTCATTAGTGTGCTCCTCTTATGGTTTGATTAGACTCAGTCTCTTCTCGAGTTCTGAGATTTCAGTGGTGGATACTTTTTCTGATTTCGGTCGGTATTTTTCAGTGATCTTATTCACGAGTGATACTTCGGCCTTCTTCATGGAGAAGGAGTAAGCATTTGTAGGTATTGCCTTCTTACTGTCCTCAATCATCCCATCAGCGAATCCTAGCTCCACAGCTTTGTTAGCATTCATCCAGGTCTCACTGTCCATGAGTTGACTTAAGGCGGTCCTATCAAGATCTGTCTTTAGCTCATAAGCATTGATGATGCTCTCTTTGACCTCATCAAGCAGCCCGATAGCCTTCTGCATGTCTTGATGGTCCCCATAAGCTAAGGTGATAGGGTTATGGATCATCATCAGCGCAGTGGGTGCCATGAGTACCTTGGTTCCGGCCATAGCGATAACTGATGCTGCACTTGCAGCAATCCCATCAATTTTCACGGTGATATGGTCGGCATAATCCATGAGCATGGCATAGATCCGGCTTGCTGCAATGCAATCTCCTCCGGGTGAGTTGATCCAGATGACGATCTCTCCGCTACCGGAATGCAGTTCATCATGAAACATCCCGGCCGTGACATCATCATCGAACCAGCTCTCCTCTGCGATCGTACCATAGAGCTCAAGAATTCTCGGTTCCGACTCGCTTTCGCTTACGTTTCTCCATTGCCAGAACTTCTTTTTCTTCATCGGTTTGCACCTCCTGTTGTGTTTGTGTATTGGTATCTGCAAATGCTCCGGCCCGGTTAAGGGGGAGCATATTTCCATTGATTAAGTAGAGGTTCCCTCCATCCTCTTCTGCTATATGATCGAGGTCCTCGAGGGTTCGTATATCATTGGCGCTCATCCACCCGTTTTGTCTGGCAGTGGCATATCCTGACATGCGGCTCTGGTAATCACCTCTGAGGAGTCCTTCGACATTGAACCGGAAAAAGAGATTGCTCTTCTCCTCAGTACGTAACAGCGCGCGTGAGAGCGATTGCTCCCACCGAATCACCCAAGGATCAAGGGTGTATTTGACGAACTCAAGTGACTGCTGCTCGATGTTGCTAAAGGAGGATTTCTCAAGATCTCCTACCATGTGAGGAGGCACCCGGAAGATTCGTGCGATCTCATTGATCTGAAACTTTCGTGTTTCAAGAAACTGTGCCTGCTCAGGGGAGATGGAGATGGGGGTATACTTCATACCCTCTTCAAGGACTGCTACTTTTCCTGAGTTTGCAGATCCTCCGAACCGTCCTTGCCAAGTCTCTCGGACTCGTGCGGGATCCTTAATGGTTCCCGGGTGCTCAAGTACACCACTCGGTGCTGCTCCGTTAGCAAAGAACTTAGCGCCAAACTCCTCGCAGGCGATCGCCATACCGATAGCGTTCTTGGCCATAGCAATAGGTGAGTACCCAACTAGTCCATCAAACCCAAGTCCTGGGATATGGAGCACCTGAGATGGATCAAGGTTCACTGAAGTCCCGCTCATCGTGGGAGCATCTTCCCCACTGGTGGTGTATTGGTAGTAGAGCTTCCCGTTCTTATCTCGTTCTACCTGCATCCGGTTAGGCATAAGGGGATAGAGTGCTGCAACTTCTCCCTTACCATTACGGATAATCTGCGCATAGGCATTCCCCCACAAAAGGAGGTGTGACATGAGGGTCTCGCGAAAGACAAAACTGGTCATCTCCTCATTGGGTTCATCATGTAAGAGATTGTAGAGCGGGTGATCTGTTGCCTTGATCTTATTGTTGTCTTCTCCATACTCATAGATATGAAGAGGAAGAGAGGCTATTGCTTCTGCGAGGATCCTTACACATGCATAGACTGCAGTCATCTGCATCGATGAGCGTTCGTTTACCGCCTTTCCAGAGGTGGTACCACCGAATAGAAAACTGTATGAGGACCCAGAGGTCCTGTTTTGTGGCTTATCACGCGCTCTGGTGATAAGCTTACTCATGAGATTCATATATGATGTCTCCTAGGTTTCTAGATGAACAGGAGGCCTCTCCCGTCATAGACTGAGGCACTGGTGTCATTGCCACACCGGATTGCTCGATCGAGTGCCATGATGGTTGCCACTGCACCGTCGATCTTTTCAGTAGACTTTTCTTTATCGGGTTTGATGTTCCCCGCAGGATCTGTCCTGATGTAAATATTATCCATCATCCATCTGAGTACCGGGTGGCCTCCATGAGCGAGTTCTTTTCCCAGAACCAGCTTCATGAGCTCCTTGGTTGAAGGACTCATATCTTTGAATCCCTGGCCAAAGGGCACCACCGCGAATCCCATCCCTTCAAGGTTCTGTACCATCTGTACCGCACCCCATCGGTCAAAGGCGATCTCGCGAATGTTATACTTCATACCGAGGTTTTCAATGAACTTCTCGATATAACCGTAGTGGACGACATTCCCTTCTGTAGTCTCAATTTGTCCTTCACGCTCCCACAGATCATACGGTACATGGTCTCGTCTTACTCGTAGTCCAATCGTCTCCTCAGGTATCCAGAAGTAGGGCAGTACCATAAACCGATCCTCTTCATCCTGTGGTGGGAAAACGAGTACAAAGGCGGTGATATCTGTTGATGAGGAGAGATCGAGTCCTCCGTAGCATACCCGACCCTCTAATGTGTCAGGGTTTACCGGTGAGCCACAGAGATCCCATTTCTCCATAGGCATCCACCGTATGGCCTGCTTCACCCATTGGTTGAGCCGAAGTTGCCGGAAGATATTCTCCTCTCCTGGATTCTCTCTCGCACTCTCACAAGCTGCCTTCACCTTATCAATACCGATCGTCTCCCCAAGAGATGGATTTGCTTTCTTCCAGACCTTAGGGGATGTCCAGTCGTCTTCTTCCTGAGAACCATAGATCACCGGATAGTAAGTACTATCGTGTTTTCTATCCTCTAAGATGTCTTTGGCTTTTTGATGCTGCTCATAACAAATCGAGTGTGTGTCAGAACCTGCGGTGGTGATCAAGAAAAATAGTGGTTGAGTTCTTGCATCACCGGAACCTTTAGTCATGACATCAAACAGTTTTCGATTCGGTTGAGTGTGTAGCTCATCAAAGACTACCCCATGGATATTAAACCCGTGCTTGGAGTAGGCCTCAGCTGAAAGTACTTGATAGAAGCTATTAGTCGGCAGAAACACGATTCGTTTGGTGGCTCTAAGGATCTTTACCCGTCGATTGAGAGCAGGGCACATATGGACCATATCTGCTGCAACCTCAAAGACAATAGATGCCTGCTGACGATCTGCAGCACATCCATAGACCTCAGCGCGTTCTTCGAAATCTCCGCAGGTGAGTAGTAAGGCAATAGCTGCTGCGAGTTCAGACTTCCCGTTCTTCTTAGGGATCTCAATGTAGGCGGTATTAAACTGCCGATACCCATCGGGCTTCACGACCCCGAAGAGATCTCTGATAATCTGCTCCTGCCAGTCAAGTAAGAGAAATGGTTTTCCTGACCAGATTCCTTTGGTATGACATAGACACTGAATGAAATTGACCGCATAGTCAGCTTTCACTTGATCATAGACTGATGTCTTAGCAGCAAACCGCGTGGGTTTGTATTTCTTAAGTGTTCTCATAGTGTTTCCTGTAGGAGCATGAAAAAAGACCCTCAAAGGGTCTTTGCTAAAGAGATATGTTAGTTATGAGTGAGAGGTCTTAAGGAGTTACGTAAGTTTCTTGATCATATCGACTCCAGGGACTACTCCAAGGGTAGAACCATTCTTCCATTTAATGTGGATCGTTCCGATATCATCTACTTGTATTACCTGTCCTTTCATACCTGCCGGTGGGGCTTGGATATCATCCATGTGTACCAGTTCAACAATAGATCCTACCGGGTACTGTTTCCTGAGGTGTGTGAGTCGCTGATCTGCTATCCTATGCATATGAGATCCTCCTAGACAGTAGTAATTGACTATGTTTTAATAGATATCAAGTCAATCCCTCTTCATTTCTCTCTATTGATTCAACACCCGCCACCTCATCATATAGGTAGGTTAGGCCCTCTCGCTGGAGGGTAATATCATCAGAAGATCCAATGAGTTCCTTATAGCGTTTGACGATAACATCACAATACTTCTCATCAAGTTCGATGGTGCAGCAGATCCGCTCTGCCTGTTCACACGCAATCAAGGTGCTCCCACTTCCACCGAATGGATCGAGAACAATCGTGTTGCTCATCGATGAGTTCATGATTGGGTAGGCCAGGAGTGCTACTGGTTTCATCGTAGGATGATCAGTACTCTTGCGAGGTTTATCAAACTCCCAGATGGTCGACTCCTTTCGGCCGGTGTACCATCGATGTCTTCCCTTCTTTTTCCACCCGAATAATACCGGTTCATGCTGCCAGTGGTAGGGAGATCTCCCAAGTACCAATGACTGCTTTTTCCAAATGCAGGTACCAGAGAGATAAAACCCTGCATCACTGAATGCCTTTCTGAAGTTTAGTCCTTCAGTGTCTGCATGGAATACATAGATTGAACTATCATCTGCCATATGAGATGCAGTGTTCTCGAAGGCTGAAAGGAGGAACTGGAAGAATGCATCACCTGCCATATGATCATTCTTGATCTTACCTGCTTGGCCTTCATAGTTCACATTGTAGGGAGGGTCAGTTACCACGAGGTTTGCTTTCCTATCTGCCATGAGCAGCTCAAAGGTCTCAGGGCGGGTACTGTCCCCACATACGAGTCTATGGCGGCCGAGCATCCATACATCTCCAGGTTTGGTGAGTGCTGGATTCTTCAGCTCATCTTCCACATCGAACTCATCATCATGGATCCCATCTTTCAGGGAGTCTTTGAACAGATCATCAATCTCAGCAGGATCAAAACCGGTGAGTGATACATCAAAATCTTCACCTTGTAGGTCTGCTATGAGAAGGGCAAGTTTATCTTTATCCCAATCACCACTGATCTTATTCATGGCGATATTAAGAGCCTTCTCTTGATCAAGAGAAAGGTCTACGATCACACAATCGAGTTCGGTAAGTCCTAGGTCCTTGAAGATTTTAACTCGCTGGTGTCCGCCAACGATGGTCCCGGTCTTCTGGTTCCAGATGACTGGTTCCACATATCCAAACTGTTTGATTGATCGTTTGAGCTTCTCATATTCTGCATCATCGGGCTGCAGATCCTTTCTCGGATTGTACTCTGCTGGCAGGAGTTCATCGATGGGTTTCTTTTCAATGGTCATGGTGTAATGCTCCTTTTAGTGCAGAGAGATACGCTGGGAATATATGCTCCCAGGGATACAGGGAATTCCCCATATGTCCATACCATGCGGTATGTCCATAGATGGGAGATCTTAGGGACAGTTCATCGATGATAGCAGTAGGTCTCATGGCGAAGGTATGCTGTACTACCCTGGTGAGATCACCATCATGGTGTTTTCCGGTTCCAAAGGTATCTACTGATATAGCTACCGGATCTGCTTTCCCAATAGCATAGGAGATAGAAACTTCACAGCGCTCAGCAAGATCAGCTGCAATAATATGTTTTGCAATGAATCTCGCCATATACGCACCAGATCGATCAACCTTGGTGGGATCCTTCCCACTGAAGGCCCCACCACCATGTCGTGCAAGACCTCCGTAGGTATCCACCATGATCTTGCGTCCAGTGAGTCCGGTATCAGCTGCAGGGCCACCCTCAACAAACTTCCCTGAAGGGTTGATAAGTATCTGGGTATCAGCATCAATGGGAAGCTCTTTACAGGCTGGCCTGATGACCAGATTGATAATCTCATTTTTCAAGAGATCCAAATACTTGTCCTCGGTATGCTGGACTGAGACGATGATCGTATCAATGCGCTTGGGGATCCCATCTTCATATTCAACAGTCACCTGAGCTTTTCCATCACTCCAGATTCCACGAATGGTCCCGAAGTTCCGGTGGTCATCAAGGCTTCTACAGATCCGGTGAGAAAGCTCAAGAGGGATGGGGATACCTGAATGCGTTTCGTTTGTAGCATATCCATAGACGATTCCCTGATCTCCTGCACCAAGTTCACCTGCTGCAGAAAGAGTCTCACGAACTTCAATAGCGGTATCCACACCTGCTGCAATATCAGGACTCTGGGTATGGACATGAATACTGATTGAGAAATCCTTAGGATCATATCCGGATGCCCCAAGGGCCGTGCGGACAATCCCAGGTAGATACACACGGTTGTTGCTGGTTATTTCACCGGCAACAATGATCTTTCCTTTAGTCGCCATGACTTCACAAGCAACTCGTGAGTACCGGTCAACAGCTAGGCATGCATCAAGAATAGAGTCAGCGATATAATCGCATAACTTATCAGGGTGTCCTTGGCAGACACTCTCTGAGGTGAGGTAGTTTTTCATGTTTGAATTCCTCCAAAACGTTTGAATTCGTTTGATTGATTTAGGTTTTTCGTGCTTTTAAGAGTCGTTCCATCAGGTCATCCTGGGGAGTTTCTCCTTGGAAATCAGAAGAGCAATTCTCCTTAACGATCTGAAATATTTGATACCAACATTGGTTGACTTGCTTCATAAATTCTCTACTCATCAACACATACGGAGAAGAGATTGCAGCCCCGGTTGTTGGATGCTTAGCAAGAAATCCAAAGTCACTGATTGCCCGTTCACATTGGATCCACCTAGCTACAGACATCGCATACTGTTGCAGTATCTGAGGGCTCACTAGGTCTTGGCACCGTCGATCTTTAAGCCAGTTCCAGGTCTCTTCATAGACTTCTTTAGCACAGAAATCCTGACCGTTCTTTTGGACTGCAGTCATGTAATCTTTCACTGGTGGCATCTCGACACCTGCAAGATCAGGAGCTCTAGGAAGATCAAAAATGATCGCGTGCTTTCCAGCGCCTAGTTTCTCAGTCAGTGCTTTAGGTTTTCTCCCCGCACCAACTCTAGCTCCGCCTCGGTTCGTACCGTCTTTTGCCATGCTGGGTTGCCTCCTAAGAATGGGGGTCAATCCCCCCTTTGAATACCTGTTTTTGTGCGTAATTGCCCTTGCACGTTGTATGCTATATATGGTGTAGAGAATTGCATACCCCTAGGTAAGTACACCATATATATGGTGTCTATATATTCTTCCATCGGTCACCTTGCTTTGCATGAAGGTGTGAATGACAGGATTTGCAGAGTGCCATGAGATTTTCCTCATCATTACTCCCTCCTTCACTCAATGGTTTTATATGGTGAACTATCTTTGCAGGAGTCACTCTTTCCTCTCGTCTACACAACTCACAGGTGGGGTGTTCCTCAAGATACTTCCGTCTGATCTTTCTCCATGCAGCACCATAGCGTTTCTTAGTCATAGGATCCCTTTGGTATCGTTCATAGGTCCTTGCTGTCAGCTTTGTATGCTCCACGCAATACCGATCGTGGGTAAGTCTGGGACAACCAGGATACGCACAGGGTTTCTTTGGTTTGTAGGGCATGAGATCTCCTTCGTGCGTAAAAAAAGCTCAGGGAGTGAAATCTCCTTGAGCTCGTTGGTTATTCTTTTCTGATCTTACCATAGTACAAAGTACCAACTGTTATCAACTGTTATTTTCTGACATTTTAACGTTATGTCTTAACTGATACCATGGAGTGCCTTCATCAGGTATCTCCCATAATAGGTACCTAACTGGGAGAAAGGTTGATTCATGGGAGAATGCCCTGATCACTTGATCTGACGCAAAAAAAGCCCAGGGAGTGAAATCTCCTTGAGCTCGTTGGTTATTCTTTTCTGATCTTACCATAGTATAAAGGGCCAACTGTTATCAACTGTTATTTTCTGACATTTTAACGTTAAGCTCATGCTGCAGGAACTCTCACTAACGACAAGGCTCTTCGGTGCAGATGATAGATATAGCTTTGGCTGTATCCTAGCTGTACGGTGATGTCTTCCCAACTCATGAACGTGAGGTATCGCATCTCAAGGATAGTTTCACACTCCATGTTGTTGGTAGACCTAATCACCTGAGCGATACTGCTCTGCAGCTGCATGAGCTCAGCAATACCAATAGCAATCTCGGTTTCCAAGTCCACTATTTTTACCACAGCTTCTTCTAATGCAGATCGATGAGCCCTTGAGCTCTTGGGCATATCAGAGAGCTCAGAAGAAACATAGACTGAATGATCCTTCAACCAGTCGAGTTGCTTCTCCTTGGTCCTGAGCCTTTTATCAAGATAGAGGGCTTGGGATAAATATTCTTTTACCGTCATACATACTGCTCCTGTAAGTTTTGATGCACAAAGTCAGGGTTGAGATCACACAGAAAGAAATACCAGTCTCCCTGGAAGAACTCACTGATCTCTTGTTTCGTTCGTAGAGCCTGACGATAGGTTGGGTTCGTAGTGAGTTGCTTATCCGCTTTTTCCCAGTCCTTTACTGCTTGATTGATAATGGCTACTACCAGTTGTTTCATATTGTTATCACTCATGCTGCATCTCCTTCAAGTTCTGCTTTCACTGCATCAATTAAGGCATCTTGTGTTTTAGCTTTTCCTGATAACACCTGCATGACCTTCCCATCAATAGTTCCCTTGGTGATGAGATGCTGCACTACCACCGTCTCAGACTGCTGACCTTGACGCCAGAGTCGTGCAACCGTCTGCTGATAGAGTTCTAGACTCCAGGTCAGAGAGAACCATACCATGCGATTTCCTCCGCTTTGGAGATTGAGCCCATGTCCGGCAGATGCTGGATGGATCAGGCCTATCTGAAGATTCCCTTCGTTCCAATCTCTGATACTTTTACTCGATTTTAAACAGGAGTAGGGGATCTTTAGTTTATCCAGGCGTTCAGTGATGCGTATCAGATCATGGTTGAACCAATAGGCTACCAGGAGGCTATTCCCATTAGCTGCCTCAATGATATCCTCTAGAGCATCAAGTTTGTGATCATGGAGGATAACCATCTCTTCATCATCGTTGTAGACCGCACCATTAGCAGCTTGCAGGAGTTTCCCCGATAACACTGCTGCATTAGAGGCGGTGATCTGATCTTCCCCCAGATTCAAGACTAAGTCTTTTTTCAGTCTTCGGTAGGCTGCGGCCTCTCTAAAACTCAGAGATACCGGATATACGGTGTTGATGAGTTCTGGCATCTGCAGGTGATCAGTCGCTTTCATCGAGATCGTGATATCACTGATCGCCTCATAGATTTTCTCTTCTGATCTCGGTGCTAGTTTGTAGCTATAGATGATGTGGCCATTGCCTTTATCAGGGGAAAAGTAGGTTTCACGATAAGCGGTGATGAACCTCCCGAGCCGTGCTCCCATATCAAGGAGTTTAAACTGAGCCCACAGATCCATCAGTCCATTGCTTGCAGGGGTTCCGGTCAATCCTACGATACGCTGAACCAACGGTCGCTTTCTCATGAGCGCTTTGAATCGTTTTGACCGGTGGTTCTTGAATGAGGAGAGTTCATCAATAACGATCATATCGTAATCAAAGGCCACACCGCTTTTCTCGATCAACCACTGCACATTCTCGCGGTTAATGATGTAGAGGTCTGCAGGATCCTGTAATGCTTTCATCCTTTCAGCATGAGTGCCGACTACCACTGATGATATGAGCATCTCTAGATGATCCCATTTGAGGATCTCAGCAGGCCAAGTATCACGGGCAACCCTAAGTGGGGCGATGATCAGGACTTTCCTGATCTTGAATGAGTCGAAGAGAAGATTCATCAATGCTGTGAGGGTGATGATAGTTTTTCCTAAACCCATCTGCAGCAAGACCGCTGAGATCTCATGATCTTCAATGAACTCGGTTGCATATTTCTGGTAATCATGTGGTGAATATATCATCAAGCATCTCTCCTATCTGTTCAGTCGAATCGATAACGAAGACCTTGAAGCCAAGATCTCGTAGCATCTCATGCCGGGCTACCTGTAAGGGCCTGGGCTTCTTCCCTGGTGCTTTCACTTCTACGAAGGCAATCCTCCCGAGTGGGAAGAGTACTAGCCTGTCAGGCATCCCATCAAAGCCGGGGCTCACGAGTTTCACCGCCCGGCCTCCTGTATGTTTCACAGCTTTTACCAGCTGCTGTTCTAGTGTTTTTTCACGCATAATATTCCTCCATCAGGTTAAATGCATAATGTTGTGCAGTGAGAAATGATGTCATCCTTCGGTTATCCATCCAGTGGAAACAATCTCCATCGATATCAAGATTGTAGTATTCATGACCTCTGAAACTGCAACGCTCAATTGCCAGGGGTAATTTACGATGCGTGATCTCCCATCGGTTTTCAGAGATCGCATTCCAAGGTTTCTTCAGGTAGTAGGATTTTCTCCTGCTTTTGTTTTTTGCTTCTCTTTCACGTTGTTGAGCCGCAAGAATATCTCCTTCCATAACACCTGCACAGATACATCCCACTTTTAACAATTCAGAGAACTCAGGATGCTTCATCACATGGATATATCTAACTCTAGAGCATCCACAGAGCTCACAGGTGAAGCTGTCAGTTTCATAATCATAGATAGACATACACCTCCATCCAATATCAGGTGCTCCAAGAGCTCTCAATCGTTTTTGGCATCTTGCGATATATTGAGTACTTCCCATATCTTTTCTTTTCCTTTGGGACAACAGGACAAAATGGACGAAAAATCCCTATACGCGCGTATATGGGTATATACACACTCAAATCCCCTTTATTTATAAGCTATAAGCTCTATATAGAGGTTTTTGTCCAGTTGTCCTCAGCCCTCGTTGTTACTTCTAGTATCAGGAATTATCCTATTGGACAGCTACGGGACAAACTAAGTTAGGGGTTGTCCCTCATCAATAGTTGCCCACCGATAGGAGCGCTGTCGTCCATAAATATGGAAGTTTGTCCTCTCTGATTTACCCCAGTTATCCATTTTTTGCATAATTGCAGCTATTTCATACGAGTCTATTTTTCTCATCGTGGCAGGGTCTTTACCGAAACACTCACACCATATTGCCATATTGCAGACAACATCTCGTTTGATGGTACCCCCACCATTATTGAAACCAGATAGATAATCCCTACGTTGCCCAAGATCCAATTGATCCCAGTTGTTAGGGAGTAGTGTATTGAGGTACTCTCTCACAAGTCCTCCGCGATCATCACTCTCCATAGCCTCTTGTTGTGCTTGCCTTGCCTCTGGGATGAAATCATCCTCGAGAAAGAGTTTTTCACCTGACTCCCAAATCACCTTTGCTTCAGCCCAGAACTGATCACGATCTTTTTGAGTAAATTTCCACGTGATTTTTTGCTCTTTCTGTCGTACTTTTATGATCCAGAATCTTCTGTTTCCTGTGATATCCCTTAAGTATCCACGCTCACCATTGACGGTGCCAATGATGATACATTGTCGAGGATGGCTCTCAACTGATCTCCCATAGCTTGGACGGTACTTATCATCAGAGGTGGAAAGGAATGCTTTCACTTTCTCAATATCGGCTTTCTTCATACCGGCAAGTTCCCCGATTTCAATAATCCAGAAGCCCTGGAGCTTTTCAGCTCCCGATTTGTCATTCATATCAGTGATTGATAACGTTTCTGAGTAATACTGGGAGGGAATAAGATCCTTAACTATGGAACTCTTTCCTATACCCTGTTCTCCATCGAGAACCGGAATACTATCGAATTTTGTTCCGGGGCGGTAGATACGGGCGATTGCAGCAGCAAAAGTCTTCCGAGTCACAGCCCGAACATACGGGGTATCATCTGCCTGGAGGTATCTGATGAAGAGATCCTCAACTCGCTTCTTTCCATCCCATTCTGGTAACCCGGCAAGATAATCGCCGATAGGGTGAAAGCGCCTGTCATCAACTACTTTCATAAAAGAGACATCATAGTTTCGACTTGAAAACGGGGTGTAATTAATATCAATCATAGACTTCATTTGTGCTGTGTCAGCATCTCTCCAGAAGCTATTCCCTTCAGGCCGGGTCCATGGGAGTGGCCCTGTGACCTGAACGCGTCCTGCAAGTTCATTGAAACCAAAATTAGCAAAATTAGCGTCATTGTTGAGAATTAAATTGAGATTCCATACACTATTTTGTATTACAGTACTTCGTCGTTCATATACTAACTTCTTTTTCCACTCATCATCTTCTGCTGAGAACTCCATTGAAGCATGAGCTTGTTTTTCTTTTACCATGAGCAGCTTGACATGCTCATCCTTACTGGCCTGATCTTCCATGGCATAGTATGATTTCTTAGAATCATCATCTCCATACAGGTGGATCCTCACCAAATCAAAGGCATTCAATAGCTTTCCAGATGCAGGATCACTGGCATGATGAGAGAAAATGAACTTGTCATCATAGATGACTACTCCAGCGCTGGAATCAGCGGGAATAAAATCATATCGGCCTTCAACCACTGAGGGTTCGTAGATATCAGAGAGAAAGGTACTGATAGCCTCATCGATCGGGTGATAGGTTCTACAGAAAGCCCCAATAACCCCTTCCTTCGTGAGAGGATCCTGCTGCCCTTTGATAGATTTCTTGATCACCTCAGACTGTCGTGAGCTGGTTGGCCACTGCGTGACATCCCGCCAATCCTGGTACTTTGCAAGATATGCATCAGGGCTCAGAGGAGTGCCAGGATGATCGGTAAAAAAGAAGTCTGCATTGGAAGAGCAGCTTGCCCAGTACATCATACGGTTCGCCTGATAGGTGGAGTCATCGAAATAATCCATCCCGATCTCTTTGGCGATCATCCGCATGAGGGCCGGATACTCATCCTCAGACACCTCCCTGGAAAACAGGATCACAATCCGGTAGCGCTGACTCTTAGGGGTATGGCTATGGGTTGAGTAGATGAAGTATGTGTGATCGGACAATGCTGAAGATGCTTTCTCAATGAAGTCTTCACCCTCAGGGATATGATCAGCATCGAGTGTACCAAGTGTTCGACAGGTGATATGTCCATTCTTTCGGATCCCGTTTTTAAGCCAGCCTCCTACGAAGCCTCCCTGGTCCTTTGCGTCATCGCGACGAGCTTTCGAGAGCTTAGGATACTCCTTTATGGTTTCAGTGGTACGAATGGGATTACGATTACGAGTTATGATATCATCCCATGTCATTTCAAGATTTTTATACTTTTTGTCTGTCTTTCGATTGCAGACAGCTATTTTGATATTAGATTTCACAGAGGGTCTCCTGATAATCCTCCCAAGCAGTGAGAGGGTAGCTATTAACGGTACCAAAGCGTTCATCATTGGTTTTACATGGACGAATCTCAATAGCATGAGATCTGCAGTAAGCAGAGAGATGCTTTCCGATATTTTGGCACTGCCGAAGGTTCCAGTTCTTTGCGAATACCTTGTTGTATTTAGCAACGGTGTAGAATTGAAGAGAGGTATTCAGTGCGATCTCGAGTACTTCGTTCTCATCAGCAAGAGCCCAGATCCTCTGCTCAGCTTTCCGAGCATTTTCCTGGGCAATCTGTAATGCTCTCTCCATGATCTTTTCAGGACTATTCCAGGCTTCTTCAATGGAAATAAAATATTGTCGGAAAGCTCGCCCCATTTCACTTCGTTGAAGCATGCAAAGTTCTTTAGCCATGGCGATTGTGATAGAGTGATCAACACTTGGACGGCCCCCAGTACTTTCGCGCAAAAATGCGCTAAAGTCTATTTCGTCCCTAAATCCATATTTGAGCATCCTAGGGAACCAATCTTTATAGGGAGTATCAATTCTCAGTGCTCTGTGCAGATCTCGTCCTCGCACCGAAGGTTTTCCGGTTTCATAGGAGATAGGGATCATATCCCCCATGTATTGTGGGTCTCGGTTGTTGTCGTCTTTCATAGTGTTCCTCCAAAGTCATTCGTGGTGATCATCACACTCATCTGAGCAGGTGGCATGATGCGTCCGGTTATTCCGGTATGTTCTTGATTCATATAGGTCCTCCTATGTAATACCGAAAAACCGTACCCCCCATGCTTTTGAAGAAAATTTGATTAATGTGATAACCTGCTCTATAATTGGTATATACTCTCAATAATAGTGGTAGATAAAGCAGAGATTGATAAGACTAAGAAGGCCTGTGCTGATGAGAAGAGCGAATGAGACTAAATCAATTTTATAACTTATGAGGAGAAGACTATGGTACCTGAACTATTATTTGATATTGCTTTCTGTCCATCATTTAAACAGAATTATAAAGATGATAGACCTTGTTTTTATATCTCTCATTATCAATTGGATTTCATAAATTCATGTGATGATATCATGATCCCTGAACCTTGGGATGGTGATATTCTAAAGGCTCCTATACTCGTGCTTAGTTCTAATCCTGCATTCACAACGGAAGAACTATTCCCTACCAATAGTTGGCCAAAAGCTATGATTGCTGATTTCTTCAAAAACCGTTTTCTAGATAGAGGCCCTAAATACAGTTGGACCTATAATCATAAAATTCTGTTAAAAGATGGTTCTCGGGGTCATTCTGTAAGGTATTGGAGCAGTATCCAAAAGCGAGTAGAAGAAATCATCGGCAGGAAAGCTATTCCTGGTATAGACTATTGCATGACTGAGATCGTTAACTGTAAAACCAATAAAGAGTTTGGGGTTAAAGATGCTATAGACTATTGTGCTGATAAGTTTTTATATCAAAAGTTATCAATTTCACAGGCATCATTGATTTTAGCTATTGGATCTCATGTGAAAACATATCTTCATGGGCAAAGTGAGTTATTATCGATTCCAATTATGTACTTACCTCATCCAGCTGCATTTGAGAAAAAAACGGTACAAGCTAAATATACAGAAGAGGAAATTCAGAGATATCGGGATATCGTATCGGCTCATCATAATACAGAGTGTGAAGAATTAGCGCAAATCAAGATGCCTTCTAATGAGGAGGTGATCAACTTCATTCAACTGAAGGTTCATGAATATCAGCAAAGTATTATGTAAGGGCTCTTATCAATCTTAAGAAACGTGAAAGGAATTAAAGAGATTCCCAGTTACTAGACAACCCCATCATTTGTTTGATTTCTTAAAGTGAAATAGTTGTCATTGCATTTTTAAATTTGACTAGAAAATGGGTAGTATTACTCATTAATGAATTATACAAATCGACATTCCACAGTAGATACTTCGCCATAAGAAGAATAGAAAACACCCCAGAAGACCTTTACAATTATGAGAAGTTCTTCAGGGAGGGAATATAACCCAAATCTGGTCTTATAACATCTCTATGATATTCCTGATATACTCAATATCAACATGAGATTTGAAAAGAAGTACAGAATCTTTTATCTTAAGTTTTACATCATATTCACTATCATCAGGGTCAAGAGAATCTGTTTTTATCACTCCTTCATTTATTGGGATTGGAGCAGAAATTGTACCATCCGATAAATTATAAAACATATTAAGCTTTGGTAACTCAACATGATACTTATCTGACAATGATTCGATATGCTTTTTTAGAGATTCTCTGGACTCTTCATTCCCATGGTTGATAAAGATATTTGATCGAAAGGTATTCTTTATTTTAGAATGCTTTTCCCCAGAGATATATTCGCCTAGTTGTACTTGATCTGAGTGACCAGAATAGTAGGGAGAAATATCAATAATATCCAATTTCACTTCAGATAATCTGATATCCGTATTATTCAGTTTTTTCCTGAATTTAGTGGGTTCTGACATTTTACTGAGATTCTTTAAAAGGTATCCATTTGTACCAATAGCTTGATAGCCTGTTAATAAGAGGATCATATCATCTCTATTATGATATTGCTTAAGAAGCTCTAACATACCTCCCTCATCACACATACCCGCAGCTGATAAGAAAACTTGGGTTCCAATTTTTAAAAATTTATTATTATCAAGTTTATCTTTTTGGATGATTTGATCCTCAGAGAGACAAGTCTCGATTTCCTTTGAGATGTTTTTCAGTATAATTACATCATTAGAATCATGAAGATTAAATTTCTCAATGAAGTCTTTCGAAAGATACTTGAATTTTAGTTCACCATGCTCATTTTCTTTACAATCATCAAGCTGATCCCGATATATCTTTGAAACTTCTTGAACAATCCCTTTCATGATACGGATATTAAAAAACCTTTGTTCATCTGTTTCTTTTATTATATTGATTTCTCTGATAATATCGACACAGAAATTATGATCTAAATCTTTTAGTAAAGAACCTAGAGGTAATTCTTTTTCAGGATAAACGGAATTCCATTTTGATTTAATCATCTCCTGAATCTTGCTAATATTTTGGGATGAACAGGTTTTATTTTTATTAGAAGATTTAGATGAAGTCCTACCATCTGAAAGTTCCCACAGGTAATTCAACTGCCTATTCTGGGCAATTAGTGTGTTGACCATATATTTAGGCCCTCTGAGTTTTTTAATTCGTTGAATATGATGCAAATCAAATAAGACCTCTTGGGCTCTGTGCTGAGCAAATACAGGAATGATAATATGCTTTCCTTCCCCCATGGCTTCACTGATAATTTCTTCCAATTTCTCGATTCGTGCTTTAGGATTAAAATTCAAAGATCTTTTACGGTTACCGTAAGTTGACTCGAGGATGTAATAATCATCATCTTGTTGGAAATACGGATATTGCCATTCCTTGGAAATTAGCGTTGATTTTCCCTCTTCTGATACAGGACCTAGATCGCCAGAGAAATGGACTTTCTTCCATACATCTTCTTTTTCAGGATTTACTTTATACTGAAAATAGTATGCTACTGATCCTAGTGTATGAGTAGTACGAAGACAACCGAATCTAAAATTGTTTTCTATAGGATGTATGGTTTTGCCAAACTGGAAATCATCTTTTCTATCAACAATAAAGAATTTCATTTTTTCATATTGTGATATATTAAAGTATGGAAGATCCTTATTAACTTTTACAAAGTCTTTCAGCATAACCCCTGTCAGTTCTTTTACAGCTTGTGTGCAGTAAATAAAACCTTGGAAGCCTTTATCAATCAATTTAGGGATCAACCCAATATGATCAATGTGTGAGTGAGTAATAAAGATACCATCAAGTTTTTTTGCGATCAATTCAATCTCAGATACCGCCTGTTCTCCTTTAACTTCCCCCTGTAAAACTCCAGCATCGATCAGATAGTTTAATTCATCACCTTTACTATTGCGATATCTCATATGTGTACAGGATCCGGTGACTGAACCAATAGCTCCTAAAAATCTTAGTTCCACAGTATTCATTGGAATTACTCCTTACATAGCTTCAAAATTTTTGTTTGTTTGCTCTCATCCATTTTTATATCAATCGTATGATTATGAAGAGTGTATATCAAATAGTATACAATCACCACTAAAAAAACTCACTTTGTACCCCTTTCTCTGAGCAATTTCAATTTCGGTTTTCATACCTGAGCTAATATAGTCACCGAACACCCAGACTTCAGAACATTTACTCATAAGCACGAGCCCGAAAAACATCCCAAGGTCGCGTTCGCTCCGCAGTTCATCATCTAGAAACTGGGTGAACAGGAGGTGAGGGGTAATCGGTAGATATCCTTTATCCACTGCAAACCTGCTGTATCGTTGGGCGTTCCTAACGTTCTCAGCTACGTTCCCAGCATAGGGGGAACAAATATATACCATTGGGTGATAGGCAAAGTGTGGTCGACTCTTTTTTTCCAATGACTTGATTGCATGATAAGCTGTGAGATCTCTATATCCTTCTGCGTTGTATTTTCTATTTTCCATGTGTTAATCCTTTTTATAAAATTTGGTTTCGTATCCATCTGCATTGAGCGGGAGTTCTTCAGCCCATGATGGAGTGAGGCTCATGATCGATTCGATTGCAACAAGATCTTGATCAGCGGGAGCTTCAATGACCACTTCGTCATGTATATGCATACAGATTCGGTGACTCCTGAGGTTCTTCATTGAAAAGCTGAGCAGATCTCTGCTGATCCCTTGAGTAATATTTTCCACCAACTTTGCCCCGTATGTTTCTAATCGCTCCCATTTCTTAGTGGCCCCAATCCCCTCATAGGTAATGCAAGATCCACCGAACCTATTGGTTCCAATACGTGGTTTCACATATGCTAGTCGTCTTTCAGAGGGAAGGGTTATAAAGAGAACTGCGCTTTGCCATGAGAATTTGATACCATGGGTTGAGGTCGAGGTTTTCTCCCTAACGGCTTTTAAGGCTGCCTTATCAATATCCCCCCAGAGTTTGACGATCCGGGGGTTTGATGATCTCCAGGCATCAACAAGAGGCTTAAGTTCTTCTTCTGCCATTCCAGCTTCAAGAGCCCCCATAGCTTTGAGTGCTCCCACTGAGCCGCCATAACCATTCGACAATTCGGATAATTTACCTTTCTGCCTGAGATGCCCATTGGGTCCATGCTTCTCTACCGGAACCCCAAACATCCTTGATGCTGTAGCACAATAAATGTCTCCATTATCTTTGAAGACATCCATCCTCCAGGTCTCTCCTGCAAGCCACGATAGGACCCGTGCTTCAATGGCAGAGAAGTCTGATACCAGAAACCGATGATCAGGAGCAGCGATAAATGCGGTACGTATGAGCTGAGAAAGCGTATCAGGCACATTTTCATAGAGTAACTTCACCGCTTCATAGTCACCTGACTTGACCAAATCTCGAGCAGCTTCAAGATCTTCCAGATGGTTTTGTGGAAGATTTTGTAATTGAGTGAGCCTTCCAGACCAGCGCCCAGTACGATTAGCCCCATAGAATTGAAACATACCACGTACTCGTCCATCACGGCAGATCGCGTTCATCATCGCACGATACTTCCTCACCGATGACTTTGCCAGCTGCAGCCTGAGTTCAAGTACCTCCTGCAAAGGACGAGGTGCATCTTGGAGGAGTTCCTTCACATTCTGTTTTCCCAGGGATGCGATCTCCAATCCACGAGCTTCCAA
>CAKZLE010000002.1 GCA_937125225.1 uncultured Spirochaetia bacterium | reverse complement strand
CATCTGCTGTGTTGTTGGGTAGGGAATCTGCAACTGACATAGTAACTCCTTCTTGTTGTATGACTATCTGTAGATCCTATACAAAGAGGTTGGAGTAGAAGCACATATAGTAACTGCATCTGCAGAAAGTCTTAACGTTAAAGGGGACTGCAGTCGTTAAGCTCAGAGGTAAGGCTATTGGTGTAAAACATGAAGAATCATATGTCCAATTAGAATTATAGCATATTAAAGAATGAAATCAATTGATTAATGTGAAATAAAATATGTTTAATATGTAAAAGAGATGAGTTAACGTGAATTAAAGTATAATATTAGCATACGCCAGAAACAATAAAGGCCAGTCATCGACTGGCCTTTAGATCTGTTTTTCGTTATACCTCTACAAGATATGCTTCAGGAACTTCTTGGTTCTCTCTTCCTTGGGGTGGTCAAAGACATCCGTTGGAGTACCTCGTTCTACGATCATACCCTCATCCATGAAGATGACTGTATCAGCTGCAGCACGGGCAAATCCCATCTCATGTGAGACTACCATCATGGTCATTCCCTCTTTAGCGAGGTCTAGCATGACATCAAGAACCTCTTTGATCATTTCAGGATCCAAGGCGCTCGTTGGTTCATCGAAGAGCATCACCTTAGGTTCCATAGCAAGCGCACGAGCGATAGCTACACGCTGCTGCTGCCCCCCGGAGAGCTGAGTAGGGTAGGCTGCCTCTTTCTCAGAGAGTCCGACCTTTTTCAAAAGTGCCCGAGCTTTCTGCTGTGCCTCTTCTTTCTTCTGCCCTTTGACCATTATAGGAGAAAGCGAGATATTATCGAGTACCGTGAGGTGAGGGAACAGGTTGAAGTTCTGGAAAACCATCCCTGCCTCTTCTCTGATCTTTCTGATATCGACTGAGGGGTTCGTTACCTCATCATCATCGATGAAGATCTTTCCTGAGGTCGCCACTTCTAGACGATTGACTGACCTCAGTAGGGTACTCTTTCCTGACCCTGAAGGTCCGATGATCAGTACCACCTCTCCCGACTTTACGGTGAGTGAAGCCTCTTTGACTGCCTGTATCGTCCCAAAGGATTTTGAGACATTTTCAATTCGTATGATATCACTCATGTGTCTTCATCCTGTCTTCCATCATTCCTACCAGTCTTGAGAGGATCAATGTGATTATCAGGTAGATAAGAGCTACCATCAACATCGTCTCCAAAGATAAGAACGTTCGTGATATATATTCTCGTCCACGTCGTAGGATATCACGTAGAGCGATTACCGATACGAGTGAAGAGTCCTTGAGCATCGCAATGAACTCATTTCCAATAGCAGGTAGAATGATCTTCACTGTCTGAGGAAGGATTACCTTCCTCATGGCCTGTGTTCGAGACATCCCGAGGGCATAGGCTGCCTCCATCTGTCCCTTAGGGATCGCCTGGATACCAGCACGGAAGATCTCTCCCATGTATGCACCATAACAGATAGATAATGCGATGATCGCAGCGATCACTCCCTCGATCTGGAAGAATCTTCCGAGAGCATAGTAGATGAAGATCAACTGTACTAGCAGGGGGATCCCTCTGATGAGCTCTACATAGACTCCTGAGACCATTCTGACGATCTTGTTCTGTGAGATCTGACCGAGTCCACAGAACAGACCGATGATCACCGAGCCGATGATAGCAAAGACCGTGACTTCAAAAGTTATCGGAATACCCTTTGATGCGACGATGAAGATCTGTCTGTAGGGGGTCTCTGAACCTGAAAGAAGGACGATCAATATGATGATCGCCCCGATGAACGTGATCTTCCAGGAATCTAGGACATGCCTGTTATTCTTCTTGGGGATAAGAGCCCCATCAGTCACATTGATCTGATCTGAACTCTTACCACCTTTCTTATCAGGTCCTAGTGTAGCCATTTAGCGACCAGCTCTGCATGCTTGCCTGAAGCTTTCACTGCTGCAAGACCCTCATTGATCGTATCAACAAGATCTGGATTAGATTTCTGAACTGCGATTCCAAGCCATTCGTCTGTGAATGCTTCACCGACTACCTTAAGATTCTTTGAGTAGTTCTCATTTCCAAGAACGAAATCAGATGCGGTGATCGAGTCACACACGACACCCTGAAGATTCCCATTCATAAGGTCTTCGACTGCAAGTCCGATCTCATCATAAGCCATTCTTTTGATCTCTGGTCTATCTTCGATAGCGAAGTCTCCAGTAGTACCGTTCTGAGCTCCTACTTTCAATCCGTTCATATCTTCGATGCCCATGTATGAGCTATCAGATTTCACGATGAGGACCTGACCTGCATTGATGTAGGGTTCGGTGAATGACATAGCTGCCTTTCTCTCTTCAGTGATAGTGACTGATGAGATGATCGCATCATATGCACCATTGGCAAGACCTGCGAAGATCCCGTCCCAAGCAGTGTTCTGTAATTCGATAGTAAGTCCAGTCTCAGCAGCGATAGCGTTGATAAGATCTACATCGAAACCGACGAGATCGCTATTCTCATCAATATATTCCATTGGAGGCCAAGTAGCGTCGGTAGCGATCTTGATAACGTCAGCTTCCTGCTGTCCTCCTGCAAATAATCCTACGGTAACCATGCACATTAGTGCGATAAGCAAAACAACCTTTTTCATGTTATGACTCCTCTAAGTTATAATGAATATATATTACATAAATATGCATAAAAATGTCAATAGATGTGCATAAATATACAAAAACAATAACATCTGTGTAGGAAGATACCTTGAGACAGGTTCTAGCTGGATTTAGTAGGTTTATAGATAGATAGTTACTAGATACCCTATGAGGAGACCAAGTCCTGATCCTGCAAGGACTTGGGGGTAGTTATGCCCAAGAAGGGTCTTCAAGTTTGCAGGTTGTATACCATTCTCATAGATCTCCGAGAGGATCTTACTCCACTCGTTGAGCATCTTCGCATGTTTACCTGCGGCCTGTCTGATACCTACTGCATCATAGATCACGATGATCGAGAATACGATAGCGATAGCAAAGAGAGGAGACTCTATCCCGTGTAGCATGCCGATACTCGTAGACAGTGCTACTACGGTCGCTGCATGAGAGGAGGGCATTCCTCCGGTACTTGCAGCTCTCTTGAGATTGAACTCTCCATCTATGATGAGATTGAAGATGGTCTTGAGAAGTTGAGCGGTCACGACCGCTACGAATGCGGCAACAAATGGTTTGTTTGCAAAAAGATTTTCCATAAAAGCAATTATATATTATTGTTATTTATAATGTAAACGATTATAACAAAATTCATGGATGCAAAAAAACGTGTACAGACAATGACCCTTCTATCTATATCGACTCTTGGACAATTCTCCATCGCCGTGATCAATTTCGGGATCATCTTTTTCCTGCGGGATCGTTTTGATCTTTCTGCAAGTATGATCGGTACCTTTGCCGCAGTGATGACCTTCTTCTATTTCATGGGTTGTCTCTTTTTGAAGAGGCTCACCTCATTATTGAAACCAAGACACTCTGTTGAGATCGGTGCTCTTGGGATGGGAACTTTTGGTGGTTTGATACTATTCCTTCCGACTGTTCCTCTAGCCCTTATCAGCTTCGCATTATATGGATTGCTCATGTCTTTCTATTGGCCCCCTCTCATGGGCTGGCTCACTCGAGGATTGGAGGGGAGAGAACTCTCTCGTACCGTCTCCTATTTCAATCTTTCCTGGAGTAGTGGGATCATTCTTGCACCCTATATCGCGGGACTCCTCACCGAGGCAGATATAAGCTATTCCCTCATCACGGCTGCCATCACGATGTATCTGATCGTGACCATCGTCGTGATCGCTACAGCTACAGCCCCTTCGATGAGAGCCGTAGAATCAAGTAGTAGACATGTGAATGGACATAAGCTCAAAGACGATAGTACCCCTTTTCGGTATGTCTGTTGGCTAGGTGTCCTTGCAGGTTATTTCCTCTTCGGTGTAACCATGAACATATTCCCCATATATGCTAGAGAGGGACTTCACTATAGTGAGAGCTCGATAGGACTCTTTCTCTTAGTGCGAGGTCTTGTCACTACGATCATCTTCATCATCATGGGAAGATTGACGATATGGCACTTCAATAGACGGATCATGTACGGGATACAGCTGTTTTTAGCAGCCACCTGTCTGTTCGGCATCTATGCAAGGGGAACGGTGACACTGTTCATCTTCTTTATCCTCTATGGGATAGCCTTTGCAGTCACCTACACGAACAGTATTTTCCATGGTGTCGCAGGAGCTGCAGATAGAGAATCGAGGATGGCTATCCATGAGGCTATGCTCACCCTCGGTACGATTCTCGGTTCCATCTTTGGTGGTACGATCTACCAGTATGGTGGTTATGGACTAGTGATGGGAATCGGGATATTCACCGCCCTAGTCGTTCTTGGTATCCAGGTGGGTATTGTGAAGAAATTGAACCCCCTGAAACCTGCACAGACTTGATAAATATACAGAAAATAGGCTAATATCTGCATAAATATTGCATAATAATACAATTTTACGATAAAGGATGAATATATGGGAATGAACATAGCACAGAAGATCCTTTCAGCACACCTCCTAGAAGGTGAGATGAAAGCAGGAAACCAGATCGCAGTCAAGATAGATCAGACCCTCACTCAGGATGCTACCGGAACGATGGCATACCTGCAGTTCGAGGCAATGGGGATCGATCATATACAGAATGAATTGGCGGTGAGCTATGTTGATCATAATACCGTGCAGGTCGGCTTCGAGAATTCGGATGACCACCGGTATCTGCAGTCTGTAGCGCAGAAGTTCGGTGTGGTCTTCTCGAGACCGGGGAACGGTATCTGTCATCAGGTACATCTAGAACGCTTCGGTATTCCTGGGAAGACTCTTCTCGGTTCTGACTCTCATACACCAACCGGTGGGGGGATCGGTATGTTCGCTATGGGTGCCGGTGGTATCGATGTAGCGGTGGCTATGGGAGGGGGAGCCTTCTATATGACCTCTCCCAAAGTGGTGAACATCGTCCTAAAGGGAGCTTTGCGACCATGGATCTCTGCAAAAGATGTGATCCTCACCGTATTGAAGCATTTCTCCACCAAGGGAAATGTCGGGACAGTATTCGAATACAGTGGACCGGGGGTCAATACCCTTGATGTCCCAGATCGTGCGACGATCACTAATATGGGCGCTGAATGTGGGGTTACGACATCTTTGTTCCCCTCAGATGAGAAAACAAGAGCCTTCATGGTAGCGCAGGAAAGAGGCGATGATTGGATCGAGCTCAAAGCGGATACGGATGCCGAATATGATGATAGTATCACCATTGACCTATCAACCGTCGAAGCCCTCAGTGCGGCTCCGCACTCTCCCGGCAACATAGAGAGTATTGCTGACCTTTCGGGAAAGAGAGTCGATCAGGTCCTCATAGGTTCCTGCACGAACTCCTCCTATAGAGATCTGCGAACTGTCGCAGAGATACTTGATGGTAAGAAGGTAGCCTCTCATGTGAGTCTCGGTGTCGCACCTGGCTCTCGAGAAGTTCTCACCATGCTCGCAAAAGAGGGTTACCTCGCTAAACTGATCACTGCAGGGGCTAGGATCCTAGAGAGTGCCTGTGGCTTCTGTATCGGAAACCATATGTCTCCCAAGACTGATGCAGTCTCACTGAGAACCTCGAACAGGAACTTCGAAGGAAGATCCGGGACGAAATCTGCTCAAGTCTATCTTGTCAGCCCTGAGGTTGCAGCGATCGCTGCGATCACCGGTGAGTTCACTGATCCTCTTACCTATACAGAGATGGAGTATCCTGCAGTGACGATGCCGAAACGCTTCGATATCGATGATTCGATGTTCATCTTCCCAGAGGTCGATGCCTCAGATATTGAGATCGCACGAGGACCGAATATCGGAGCTCCTCCAGTCAATGAGGGTCTTACTACTTCTCTTAAGGGTGTTGCGACGATCAAAGTCGGTGAGAAGATCACCACAGATCATATCATGCCAGCTGGAGCACGATTGAAATATCGGTCGAATGTGCCCAAATACTCTACCTTCGTTTTCGAGCCTGTCGATCCGGATTTTCATATCAGAGCTGCGGCGAATAGAGATGCCGGTATCCATAATATCATCGTTGCAGGAGACTCCTACGGACAGGGTTCGAGTCGAGAGCATGCTGCTCTGTGTCCGATGTATCTTGGTGTGAAGGTAGTCATTGCCACCTCCATAGAGAGGATACATATGGCTAATCTCTTCAACTTCGGTATCGTACCGTTCATGTTCGCTGATACTGCTGATTATGGAAAGATAGAGCAGGGTGATGAACTTGAGATAGCAGATCTACCCACTGCTATCAGGGAGGCTTCCACACATGATGGTATCGTCATGTTGAAGAATCTGACGAAGAACATCGATATCCCACTCTCAGCAGATTTTTCAGAAAGACAGATAGGTCTCCTGTTAGCAGGTGGTCTACTGAATTATACTAGTTCACAACAAGGAGAGTTTTAATGACAGGTTCAATCATACAACGAGAGAATGGTGTCCTAAAGGTACCGAACGACCCGATAATCCCCTTCATCGAAGGAGATGGGATCGGTAGAGATATCACCCCTGCAGCTCAGGCGATATTTGAGGCGGCAGTCACAAAGGCCTATGGAACAGAGAAGAAGATCATCTGGAAAGAGATCTATGCAGGGGGCAAGTCGGTTGAGACTCTAGGAGAGGGTGTTTGGCTCCCTCAGGAGACCATGGATGCGATATCAACATATGGTCTTGCGATCAAGGGACCTCTCATGACACCAATCGGAGGTGGTATGAGATCTCTGAATGTGACCCTACGACAGAAACTCGACCTCTTCGTATGTCTGAGACCGGTACGGTGGTTCGAAGGAGTCCCCTCTCCGGTAAAACACCCTGAGAACGTAGACATGGTGGTATTCAGAGAGAACACTGAAGATATCTATGCAGGAATCGAATGGGATGCCGGGACAGATGAGGTCAAACAGGTCATATCGTTCCTACAAGACCAGATGGGAGTGAGCAACATACGTTTCCCTGAGACTTCAGCATTGGGTATCAAACCTGTCTCAAAAGAGGGTACTCAACGGCTTGTTAGAGCCGCAATCCAGTATGCTATCGATAATGATAGAGAATCGTTGACCTTGGTTCATAAAGGCAACATCATGAAGTTCACTGAAGGTGGATTCAAGAACTGGGGTTACCAACTCGCTGAAGAGGAGTTTGGAGCAGTAGATCGTAGTATCATAAATCCGAAGACTGGAAAGAAGATCGTCTTAAAGGACTGTATAGCAGATGCGTTTCTACAAAACATTCTGCTGTATCCGGAGGACTATGATGTGGTAGCGACCCTGAACCTCAATGGAGACTATGTCTCTGATGCTCTTGCTGCCGAAGTCGGTGGGATCGGTATAGCCCCCGGTGCGAATATCAACTACAGTACCGGTATTGCGATCTTTGAGGCAACCCATGGGACTGCTCCAGATATTGCAGGAAAGAATATCGCTAACCCTCTGTCTCTCGTCCTCTCAGGGGAGATGATGCTACGGTACATCGGTTGGACAGAAGCTGCAGACATCATATTGAAGGGTGTTGGTAGAGCAATCAAAAGTAAGCGGGTGACTAGTGATTTCTCATCTCAGATGACAGATGCCACTAAGCTCTCGACTAATGAATTTTCAGATCATGTGGTGGATATCATCTCAAGCCTGTAACAGGCTGAAGATAGTACGCTCAGTGAGGGGACCTGCAGGTATTGTAGGTCCCTCCTCTTTTTTGATCGCTGAGGCTCAACTCTCATGAGGTTTTTCTTGACTTTATGGGTAGGTCATAAGAGACTATACGCGTTAAAAGACTCAGGATTCATGGAGAAAGAACACGATGATTGGAATAGTGGCAGATGACCTTACCGGTGCGAATGATATTGGATTGATGTATGCGAAGAATGGCTGGCTGACAAAAGTCATCAGCCCCTATACGGCGTTTGACAGGATCGAGGATGTCATCTCTGATACTCTTATCCTAGAGACGAACTCCCGTTGTGATGCACCTCATATAGCCTATAAGAAGGTTCAGGAGGCAACAGAAGCACTGTTACAACTAGCTCCCACGATGTATGTAAAGAAGACCTGTTCCGTATTCAGAGGTAATATCGGAGCAGAGTTCGATGCTATGCTCGATACACTCGGTGAGGATTTCGCCATCGTATCCGTCGCCTTTCCCGATAACGGGAGGACGACCATTCATGGGATCCATTATGTATGGGATGTCCCTCTAGCGGAGACTCCCTTCAATAGTGACCCGGCACATCCTATGACAGAGAGCAGTCTACTGAAGATACTCTCTTCTCAGACGAAGAGAGAGGTACATCTCCTTGATGTAGCGATCATCGATGAGGGTGAGGTTGCTATGAAGAGGTGTATCGAGAAGGCAAGAGCTCTCGGTGGGTATCTTATCTGTGACAGTAGAGATCAGAGGGATCTGAATCTTATCGCTAAGGTCTGTAGCGAGGAGCGATGTATCTTCGGTTCCTCTGCGATAGGGGAGGAGATTCCCCAGTACCAGCCAAAAGAACACTATGGACATAAGCTCCTGCATCTTCCCAAAGATCATAGAGGCTCTCTTATTCTCTCAGGATCGACGACCCCTCAATCTAAGGCACAGGCAGCAGCCTACAGAGCTTCAGGGAAGAGCTATGTAGATATCGACGGGGCAAGGCTATTCAGCACAGATGCTGACACCTATAAACGTGAGATAGTAAAAGCGGCAGTCAAGAAGCTAGGAGAAAACGAGCCGGTTCTATTAGCAGTCCTTAATGAGATTGAAGATCTCAAGAAGAGTTACCGTGCGGCACAACAGGCAGGGCTTTCTCAGCTTGAAGCTAATATTGCAGTCAGTAGGACTCTAGGAGATCTTGCGAAGGCCATCTATGACCAGACTCGTTACAACAGGATCATCGTAGCAGGTGGGGAGAGTTCCAATCATGTAGCAGAGGCGCTCGGCTTTAGAGGGAATATCGTATTAGAGGAGATCGAACCAGGGCTTCCCTATGGTATAGCTCTTTTCAAGGAGCCTGTAGCTGTCGTCTTTAAATCCGGTAGTTTTGGGAAACCACAATTCCTGTTAAAGGCGCTGAAGGCCCTTGCCTAGATAGTTCTTCTCTACCATTTCCTTCAATTGCATCTTTTTAAGTGGACATACCCCACTTTTTAACGATATGATACAACGCAGCACATAACCAAAGGAGTCTGAGTCATGAAGAGAAGATCTTTATCATATGTATTAATCACACCATATACGGTCGCTAAAAGCCGAACTGGTGGTGTACTCTCCAGGCTTCTATCCCGTTTGGATCTTGAACTGATCGGTGTGCAGATGATCGCCCCTGATAAGGCCTTCGCTGAAAAATATGCAGATCATATCCAGCACCTCGAAGACACCTCGAATCCTTGGGCTGCCGATCTACTTGCAGATTATATACGAGCTAACCTAGGACCCTATGGGGGACGACCTCATAGAGCACTTCTCCTCCTCTTTCAAGGTGAGGAACCCTGTAAGAAACTCTCAGATATCTGCGGGGCTCTCTATGCGAAGAACCGAAGTATAGAATCGGTTACCGGTGAGACTATCCGAGATACCTATGCAGATCTCATCTTCAATCCTGAAGATCCCAATGATGTCATCTATTTCGAACCTGCAGTACTGACTCCAAGACGGCAAAGTATAGCAGATGAGAATATCAAACTCTTCGGGGACTTCCTCAAGACACAGAATAATATCGTTGAGAACATGGTCTATCAGTATCCTGAGAGGATAGAGAGGACACTCGTCATCATAAAACCTGATAACTGGGCACATGCCTCAGCTAAACCAGGAACCATCCTGGATATGTTCTCCCGTACAGGATCTCGTATCATCGGGATGAAGATCCTGAGAATGTCGGTTGCACAGGCGATGGATTTCTACCAACCTCTACGAACCTCGTTGAAGAGTAAATATGCCATGGCTATTGGAACGAAGGCCAAGGAGATCCTTGAGTCAGAGTTCAATATGCCTCTCAGTGATGCTCTTCCTGAAGTACTTGCCAAAGGCTTTGGAAGTGAATATGCAGAGGATCAATTCCAGCAGGTCATCGAATTCATGACAGGTGTCCGTGGTGATGAATGTCCCTTCGAAGACCTACAGAGTCCCGGAACCGTCAAATGTATGGCCCTCGTCTACGAAGGAGAGCACGCTGTAGAGAATGTCCGAGAGGTACTTGGACCTACAGATCCTACGAAGGCTCCCGGTGGTACCATCCGACGAGAGTTCGGTAGTAATATCATGGTGAACTCTGCACATGCCTCCAACTCCCTAGAGAATGCCGGTAGAGAGATGAAGATCGCTGAAGTAGAAAAGAATGCCTGTGCTGATATCCTGACTCTCTATTTGACCCTATAGCATACACAGATAAGCTGAATGATTAATAAAGAATGCTGCAGATCGACTGCAGCATTCTTTGTTTGTAGTTAACGTTCTTCTAGAGGAACGACCTGTTTTGGAGTCGGTCCGATATAGTGCTGTCGTGGACGTCCGATCTTCTCATAGGGGTCGTGGTGCCATTCGAGGTAGTGCGCGATCCATCCGGGAAGTCTTCCTAATGCGAACATGACTGTATACATATTCGTCGGAATACCCATCGCTCGGAAGATGATCCCGGTATAGAAATCGATATTCGGATAGAGATTCCTCTCTATGAAATACTCATTCTTCAGGGCTTGCTGCTCGAGATCGATTGCGATATCAAGGAGTTCATCACTCTTTCCAAGATCATCTAAGACCTCTCTACAGAGTTTTCTTGCTATCTTCGCTCTCGGGTCATAGGTCTTGTAGACTCGATGACCGAAGCCCATCAACTTGAAGGGGTCATCTTTATCTTGAGCCTTTCTGATCGCCTCATCGACGGTGATCCCATCATCACGGATCTTTTCGAGCATCTCTATGACTGCCTGATTGGCTCCACCATGTTTCGGTCCCCAGAGGGCACAGATACCAGCAGATACTGCTGCATAGAGGCTAGCTTCCGAGGAGCCTATCAGTCGTACTGCAGTTGTAGAACAGTTCTGTTCATGATCCGCATGGAGGATCAACAGTTTGTTGATGGCCTTCACATGTACTGGATTGGGAGTATAATCTCTCACTGGGGAACTGAACATCATATTCAGGAAGTTCGCACAATAGGAGTATTTATAACTAGGATTCACGAAATCCATCCCATTGAGTTTCCTATAGGTGAAAGCAGCGATCGTTCTCATCTTGGATAGGAGTCGTGTCACTGTGAGATCCATCTGTGCTTCAGGGTCCTCATCAAGATCTATCTCAGGATAGAATGCCGACAGGGATACGACCATTGCAGACAGGATCGACATGGGATGGGCATGATCAGGGTAACCCCTGAAGAAGTCCATCATATCAGCATGGATCATTGAATGGTTATTCAATAACTCCTGATATTTATATCTCTCTTTCTTATTCGGTAGGGATCCATGGACGAGTAGGAACGCTACCTCTACGAAGTCACATTTCTCTACGAGGTCTTCGATCGCATATCCACGATACTGGAGAATCCCCTTCTCACCATCTAAGAACGTGACCGCGCTCTGACAGGAGCCTGTATTGCCGAAACCGGGGTCATAGGTGATCATACCGGTATCTTTTCTCAGGTTCCTGATATCTAATGAGATCCCTTTCATGTTGTCCACCTGGACTGGGAACTCATATACCTCTTTCTCATCAATAAAGAGTTTTGCCTTCTTCATATGCTAGTTCTCCTCCTTTCTTAAGGTTTAGCTAGTTGGAAGATTATTCAACCCCCTCAGACGAAGAGGTTGAGATCCTATATCATATATCCTTTTACACCTGTGATGTTCAAGGACTTTTGTTGCTCGTTTGGTATGCTATCTTGCAAGTAAATGTGCATATAGTGTTTTCATTATTCGCTTTCTCAGTATAATCTAGGTGTAGTGACTTTACTACTTCTTTAAGATTATTGTATAAAAATTTAAGAGTTTTGGCAAGATGATGCTATTTCTGTATAAATATACAGAAATCATACAATTCTAAGGGGCTATCATGAGACATTTCTCCTGGGGAACAGTTTATATCACCGGTGGATCGAGTGGAATAGGTTTCGCTATCGCAAAGCAGATCATAGGCGAGGGTGGGACTGTGGTCCTACTTGCTAGGAATGAGAAGAAACTCATACAGGCTCAGAGGGAACTCGGAAAGAAGAAATGCCATATTCAGGTACTCGATATCGCAAAGACCGAAGAGGTCGCTGCGATCATCCAGGAGGCTGTCGGTACGTTTGGTGCTCCAGAAATGCTCATCAACAATGCAGGTGTCGCCCATCCTGACCACTTCTTCGATCTTGATCTCTGTATCTTCGAACATACGATCAGGACTAATCTACTTGGAACGATCGCTGTGACCAAGGCGACTCTTCCCTTCATGCGACCAGGTGGCCATATCGTGAATGTCTCTTCGATGGCAGGGTTCATCGGGACCTATGGGTATACCTCTTATAGTGCCTCTAAGTTCGGTATCATAGGTTTCTCTCAAGCTCTGAGGAATGAACTTAAGGCAGAGGGGATAAGCGTCTCAGTTCTCTGCCCACCTGATACTGATACACCACAGTTGTATGAGGAGAATAAGACAAAACCTCCTGAGACTTTTGCAATCTCTGGGAATGCCAAGCTCATGAGTGCCGATGGGGTAGCTATAGCCTTCCTCCGGGGTATCAAACGTCATACATACCTGATCATCCCAGGATTCTCCGGGAAGATGATCTATCTATTGAATCAGATTGCTCCGGGGCTCGTCCGCCCGATCATGGATTCGATCGTGAGGACGGCTCGTAAGAAAGAGGGGATCTCTAGAAGATTCCTGTAGCAGAGATCCGGTCCAATGCCTGAATAAGTGCCTGAGTCCCATCTAGACCATGTCCAGAAGCCTGAACCCCTAGATATAGCTGGTGTACAAGAGCAAGTCCTGGAAGAGCGAGTCCCATATTACGAGCCTCTTCGAGAGCGATCCCCATATCTTTAATGAAATGATCAACAAAGAATCCCGGTGCGAAATCCTTTTGCACGATCCTTGTGGCAAGATTATCCAGTGTCCAACAACCTGCGGCACCTTTACTGATGGTGCTGATCATCTTTTCCATATCAAGACCGGCTTTATAACCATACATAAGTGCTTCACTAACTCCGATCATAGTTCCTGCGATGGTGATCTGGTTACACATCTTGGTATGCTGTCCGCTACCTGCGATCCCCTCATAGACGATGTTCTTTCCCATGATCTCGAAAAGGGGTTGTACTAGATCGAAGATATCTTCGGCCCCACCTGCCATGATAGCAAGCCGTGCTGATTTTGCTCCCACATCTCCTCCTGAGACAGGAGCATCAATGAAATGAGCCTTTTTCTCTTGAGCTCTCTTAGCGATGTCTACCGCTAGTGAGGGTTTGGTCGTAGTCATATCGACTAAGATGGTTCCCTCTCTCACGGAGGATATAAGCCTCTCATAGACCAACTCTACATCTTTGGGGTATCCGATGATCGTGAAGATGATATCTGCCTTCTCAGCGACCTCTTCAGGGCTGTCAGCCCATGTCGCACCCGCTTCTAAGAGTGGTTGAGCTTTTGATCGTGTCCTGTTATGTACCACAGCCTTATAGCCCGAGTCGATGAGGTGCTGACACATCCATCTTCCCATGACTCCGGTACCTATCCATCCTACCGTATGTGTTTTCGGGGTGATTCTTTCCATGAGATTCCTCCACATCTTTTATCGTTTATTATGAGTATCATACTGTACGAATGAAATAAATGGAATGATTTATAGTGAAACTGTTGACTTATACATGTATATATGTGCATATATACATGTATAAGAATAGAAGGAGAAAAACATGAGCAATGAACATCCATTTGAGAATATCCCCCTTGAAGAGGAGATCACCGATCTGTCGGAGTTCTTCAAGACCTTTGGAGATCCCACAAGATTGAGAATCCTGTTCTTTCTCGCACAGGGTGAGAAGAATGTACAATCAATCACTGAAGAGCTGGGAATCCAACAGGCTACCATAAGCCATCAACTCTCGACCCTTCGTATGCTTCGTCTCGTCTCCTATCGTAAAGAGGGGAGAAAGGTCTTCTATTCTCTCGATGACCACCATATCTTCGATATCCTGAAGATCGGGATACATCATATACAGGAGGGGCAAAGATGAACCTGATCATACTATTCTTCACTGATGTATTCTTTCTCTTCCTTGAGATGGCCCCCTATCTTATCTTAGGTATGTCTATTGCCGGGATCCTGTCAGTAACCATCGATGCTTCGCTGATCAGCCACCATATCGGAAGGGCCTCTTTAGGGTCTATATTGAAGGCATCACTTTTCGGTGTACCTTTACCACTGTGTTCCTGTAGTGTCATTCCCACGAGTGTCTATCTTGAGGACTCAGGGGCATCAAGACCTGCAGTCACTGCTTTCCTCATCTCGACTCCACAAACTGGAGTAGATAGTATAACGGCGACCTATGGGATGATGGGACCGTTGATGGCGATCTATCGACCCTTGAGTGCCTTCCTTCTTGGAGTCATTGGTGGGCTCATCAACCGGTTTTTCGGTGGGCGTCCTGAACATACGTTAGAGACTCCTCATGAACATGATCATGACTGTTCTTGTGAGGACTCTTGCAGTACTCATGGATCCTGCGGATGTTCACATGCTGATCATGAAAATCAGGAAGTCTCCTTCTTTGGTAGATTGAGACAGGCTTTTCACTACAGTTTCATAGAGTTCATCGATGACATTGGCCTGCATTTCATTATAGGACTATTAATCGCTGGTCTGATGGGGATCATCATCCCCGATGGTTTCTTCGAGAATTCTGCCATAGGTTCAGGGTTTACCGGAATGATCACGATGGTGATCGTCGGGATACCTCTGTACATCTGTTCTACATCGAGTATTCCCATAGCCGTCATGCTCATCGCAAAGGGTGCCTCGCTAGGAACGGCCTTCGTATTCCTCCTTGCAGGTCCTGCAACGAATATAACGACCTTCACCGTGCTTGCGAAGAGGATGGGCAGACGCTATACGATACAATATGTCCTTATTCTCATCTTCGGGGCACTTGCCTTCGGCCTGCTGCTTGATGGCCTTCTCATTCTCTTTCCGGGATTGACAGATTTTGTACCGGTCATGAAGACTATGGAGGGGGAGAGTTCTGTTGGGATCATTTCGATCCTCTCCTCGATCGTCCTGCTCTTTTTGCTGATAGTCTCATTCGTGAAGAGGGTGATAGGGAAAGGTCATGTTCATCATGACCCTGAGAATCATGCTCATTGATCAGATAAAAAGGAAGGGACTGCCATACCAAGCAGTCCCTTCAAATGATATGCATGAAAAATGTCTAGATATTCTTTCTCCAGTTATATGGACCGTTCTTTCTGAGTACCACATTGTGTGCCTGTAGTCTCATACCGTTGATGTTGATGAATCCCTGACAATCGACTGGGTTGTATCCACCTTCAACCTCCATACTTGAGAGATCCTGATTGTAGAGTGAGGTAGGAGAGGTCCTTCCGATAGTGAGGATATTACCCTTATAGAGGGCTAATCTTACCTCTCCGGTAATATCTTCCTGACTCTTATAGATCGCACTCAAGATGAAGTCCATCTCAGGTGAGAACCAGAGACCGTTGTAGATGAGTTCTGCGAACTTCGGCATGAACATGTCTCTGAGGTGCATTACCTCTTTGTCCATCGCTACACCTTCTAGGTCCTTATGTGCTTCCCAGAGGATCGTTCCTCCTGGAGTCTCGTATACACCACGTGATTTCAATCCGATGTATCTATTCTCTACCATATCCACTCGACCGATAGCGTTCTCACCACCGACCTCATTGAGATAGAGGAACATCTCTAGAGGATCAGTCTTCTGTGTCCCATCATTCTCATTGATCACGGATACAGGAATACCATCTTCGAACTTGATCTTCAGGATAGTCTCAGCATCTGGAGCCTCTTGTGGAGACTTGGTCAATGAGTATACATCCTCTGGACATCTCATTGCTGGATCTTCGAGAATACCAGCCTCATGACTGATATGAAGAAGGTTCTCATCTTCACTGTAGGGTTTTGACTTTGAAGCTTTTATAGGGATCTCATATTTGTCAGCATAGGCGATCAAGTCTGTTCTACCTTTGAACTGTTCGAGGAACTCTGGATCCTTCCAGGGGGCGATGATCTGTACATCCGGCATCAGAGCATAGAACCCGAACTCGAATCGTACCTGATCATTACCTTTTCCGGTAGCACCATGGGAAACGAATTTGGTTCCCTCTTTCTTTGCTATTTCAATATGGCGTTTGGCGATGAGAGGACGTGCAATAGAGGTACCTAGGAGATATCTTCCTTCATAGATGGCATTTCCCTGCATTGCTGGGAAAATATAATCTGTTACGAGTTCATCTTTGAGATCCTCAACATATACCTTTGAGGCACCTGTAGCATAAGCCTTCTCTTCGATAGCTTTAAAGTCTTCTTGCTGACCAACATCAGCAACATACGCGATAACATCGAATCCTTTGTTATCCAACCATTTCAGGATCACAGAAGTGTCTAATCCACCACTGTACGCTAAAATAATCTTTTCTTTTTTCATCTCTCTCACCTTCGCCTTGTTTGAGTATTCAATATTTATGCATAAATACGATGTATTTAGCACTTGACTGTATAAATATGCAAAAAAGCCAAAATAGTCAACCATTTTATTAAATATTTATGCAAAAAAAGAGAAAAATACTGTATATGGAGTGAATATCGATATGCAGGAGTCAGATAATGAGAGATTTTAAAGAGTTCATAAAGTACAGGTCTCGCTAATATATATGGAAGCGATGATCAATAGACAGATATGAGTGTCTCTGAGACGGTATCAGAGAAGCCCTTGGTGAGTACTTGTGTATCCTTAGCTCCCTTATAGATGAGAGTCTCATCCTCATAGACTGCGATCCTTACGATATAGGTTCCATAGGGTTGTATATCTGTCTGATCGAAACGGAGAAGGAAGTTGAACTGATGTTTGTTTGGATTCTTGATGATCTGTTTAGAAAGCTGGATCTCTTCGGATTCAGGGATCGTGACATCAAGAAGTCTGATCTCTACAGATATCCCAGATTTAAGAACGACAGCCTCATCCATGAGGATAGAACCTGTGATCGGCTTGTAAGAGAGTTGTTCAAGTTCCTGAGGTGCGGTACTACAACTCAGTAGCAGGAGAACGAAGAGAAGGGTTAAACTGTATAATAGTTTTCTCTTATCAAACATGTTAATTGATTCTATCCTAAAATCTATTTTTTTCCTATATGTCTTTAAAAAAGAAAATAGTTGACATTACTCGATAAATGGTTTAAAAACATTATTGTAATAATAACAAATTAGCATTAAGAAATAGGAGAATCACATGAAACAATTTATCTGTACTGTCTGCGGTTATATCCATGAAGGAGATACACCACCAGAATTCTGTCCACAGTGTAAGGCACCTGCTGAGAAGTTTATTGAGAAAATAGAGAATCAGCCACTCGTATGGGCTGATGAACATAAAGTCGGCGTAGCTCAGGGTCTAGACCAGGAAGTAGTCGATGGATTAAAAGAGAACTTCATGGGTGAATGCACTGAGGTGGGAATGTACCTTGCTATGAGTCGACAGGCTGATAGAGAAGGGTTTCCTGAGGTAGCTGAAGCTTATAAGAGAATAGCATTCGAAGAGGCAGAACATGCATCAAAGTTCGCAGAACTACTTGGTGAAGTCGTTACTTCCAGCACACAGAAGAATCTACAGATGCGTGTAGATGCTGAGTTCGGTGCATGTGAAGGAAAGCTAGCTCTAGCAAAACTCGCTAAAAAACTCAATTATGATGCTGTTCATGACACTGTTCATGAGATGTGTAAAGATGAAGCTCGACACGGAGCAGCGTTCAAAGGATTATTGGACCGATACTTCGACTAGGGTCGAACGGTGATTCAATTTCTAGACTGTGTTCTCACGAACATGGTCTAGATGGTATTTGTTTCTAATTAAAAAAACTGGAGGCGTAGTCGTCTATGTCGAATGAAAAAGTCATACAGATCTTACAGGATCATGGTATCAAACCATCTTATCAGCGGATCAAGATCTATGAATATCTCATCAATGAGAAGAATCATCCTACCGCTGATATGATCTATCGAGAACTCGCTCCAGGAATCCCCACATTATCTAAAACTACTGTCTACAATACGCTGAAGCTATTCAACAGTGTAGATGTGGTCCAGAAGATCATGATAGAGGAGAATGAGGTCAGATTCGATGCAGATATGAACAAACATGGTCATTTCAAGTGTCTAGGATGTGGTGATATCTATGACTTCCCCATCAAATCTACGGCTATTGATTACGGCATGCCAGAAGGCTTCGAACTTAAGGATGAACATATCTACTGTACCGGTTATTGCAGCGAGTGTTCCTCGCTACAAGAAAAGACCTCTTAGAGAGAAGAAGTCTTAAAAAAAGCGTGTTTATTGAAAACACGCTTTTTTCATGTCTAAATCATGAGATCCTTCTAAAAGACGAATGATCCTGTGATCGTGAGAGTAGGGCCATCATCAGCATCCAGACCATCTAGGATATCCTCAAAGGAGCTTCCCTCTCTGTTGAAAGATTCGAAAAAGGCCGCCTGTGCAAATGCTCCAGGAAGTGAGAGGGCCATATCGAACTCAGCAATGAGAAGTTTCGCTCCCATACCAATAGAGAATTCTCCCTCATCAATATCGAAGATGCCGTTATCGAACATCTGTTCAAACGATACATCGAGATCTTGAGCATATCCAGCTCTGAAATCTGTAGTGATCCATTCGGCTAGACTCAGCCCAAGTTCTGCTCCCATATGCAAAGACCTCGAGTCCTGATCACCTAGATTATGAATATCTGCTGCAAGTAGCATATTGATGAAATCAGTCGATCCATCCTGTTTTCTTCTGTTAGATTCATATGCGATTCCGACATTCAACTGTTCAAGTGCCGCTTCGATCGTCTGTTGAGATACGATGTGTCCCTCATGTGAGAGGATATCAGCCACATCGTCAATAGCTGCGCCTACAGTAAGTGAACCCATATCGACCATAGCTCCTGCACCGAAAGTAAGAGTAGAATCTTTCACACCTTGATCAAAAAGATCTCCTGTGAGAGCCATGATAGCGATCTCATCTGGATCATACATCCCATAGGCTTCAGAGATCGAATTACAGAAAACCTGATAATCACTGAACTCCGGTGTATCGATGGTGACGGTAGAACTTCGGTTATAGACTGCATTCAGACCTAAAGAGAGATGACCTATCCGAGCTGCGAACCCTCCGGAAAGCTCTGACTCACTTACGATATCGACCTGGTCGGCCGTATCTGTAGGAGTTCCCTGTAAAGAGATGGACCTGTTATAGAGGAGCCCTATATTTCTGTCTATGAAAGAGATCTCTGGAGTTACTCCCAGATTGTTGAAGCTGTCATTGAACAACTCCATGAGGCTCACGAGATCGTACCAGCTGTAGACACCATAGAGGTCCTGTCTGCTGAGTATCTGCCCATTCGAGGCAAAGCCCATCTGAGCTAACACGTCATTATAGGTCAGACCTGCATTACTACCTGTATCGATATCATAATCATTTGAATACCAATTCTGATAATCATAGATTGGATCAGAGGTGTTCTGTTCAGAATAATCATAGGTGAGCCAGTAGGGGTCGATACCACCGAGTTCCTCAATAGCAGTAGGTGAGAACTGGAACGCATCAAAGGTCGGAGCTATCTCCATCGTCGTTGAAAACCTTAAGGCATTATCAGTGATGAAGGCTAATCCTGCTGGATTTGCCTTGATCGTGTTCTCATCATCACCAATGGCTGTGAAGGCTCCACCCATTGCCTGGTAACGTGTCTCATGTGCGAACACACTTTGGGTCGCGAGTATACAAACACTCAACAATAAAAAAAAGAGTTTATTCTTCATAGGAGTCTCTCCTGATAGATGTATTCGACTTTAGTGTAATTATAGTAATAAACAACAGACCTTATAATTGATTACATAATGTATAAGATATTTTCAATATTACCATAAAGATTTCTCCTGATGTATATCTTTTTTAAGTTTTTACAATAAGTATGGTGATTAACTATGATTTACCATGTATTATGTGTAGATATGGGAAGAAGAATTAGTGTTTTAACAATAGCCCTGCTTCTATTGATCAGCTCCGTGGGTATGCTGTTCAGTGAAGAGGGAGAACATCAACAAAAGATTCTGTACTTAGATTCTTATCATCAAGGTTTCGAGTGGTCTATCGGTGTGACCGAGGGGCTCCTCTCTGCTTTCTCTTCACATCCTGATATCGATCTTTCGATCGAGTATCTTGATTCAAAGAGACGGGATCTTGGAAAGATCGAAGATGAATACAAGGAGCTGTTCAGGAAGAAATATGTCGATAGTGTCATAGATGCAATCATCGTTTCCGATGATAATGCCTTCAACTTTGCTTTGGAGAATCGAGAAGAGCTTGCACCAGACATCCCCCTGATATTTCTTGGTCTAGAGAACTTTGATAGAGAACAGATAGAGGATCTCGATAATATCTTCGGGATCGCTAAGGACTTGAACTCGAATAGCTCTCTTGATCTGATCTACTCACTTCATAAAGATACACAGAAGATCGTCATCATCCATGATCAGACTACGACTGGACTCGCAGCGAGGAATTGGATAGATAAGGTGATAGCTGGTAATCCCAAAAGCAGTGGATATGAATACCAATACATCACAGACGTCTCAATCGAAGAGTTGACCAATGAGATCATGAATATAGAAGAGGATTCAGTGATTCTATCGCTTCCATTCATCGTAGATCGTGAAGGTGAGTTCATTCTTGAGACAAGATTCTTTGAACTCCTTAATTCTTCTGGGAATCCTATCTATGTGAGCAACGACCTAGGATTGAGAACAGGTATCCCCATTGGTGGATACCTTTCTCGAGCAAGGACCGTAGGCAGGCAGGCTGGAGAACTCACCTTAGATATCATCGATGGTCAATTGACTAGTTTTGATGATCCTATCAAACCAACTAGAAATGAGTTGGTGATCAATTATGATGCCTTGAGATACCATGGCCTATTTGTTTCAGATCTACCAGATGGCGCTCAGATTCTGAATAAACCCCCTAGAGTACCTCCTAGCATTATCATCACGATAACTCTATTACTGCTTGTCATATCCCTGTTGAGTGTCCTTATCTCGATCAATCATCGATTGAAGAAAAGAGCTCAGCAGAATCTTGAATTGTTACAGATCGTTCTCGATTATTCTCCTATCCCCATAGTAGCTACCTCTATGGAGCATGAGAGGAAGGTTCTGTTTGCCAATGCTGTTTTCTGTAGAGCCTTGAAAATCGAGAAATCCAAGATCATGAGACTTTCTTATGATGATCTCTCTAACAAGATACAAATGTATTTGGGAGAGATAGACTTCAGGGAATATGATCAAAAGGTATTGGTTCAGGATTCTGTAGTAAACCTCCCGGAGGTCGTATTCACCGATGTACAGGGTAAAGAGTGGCATATCAGCATCACGAAGAGTCCCTTCATATGGGAGGACAGTCCTGCTGTCCTTACGACGTTCTTTGATCTCAGTGAGCAGTATCAGGTTCAGAAAGCTCTAAGACATGCTGAGAAGATGCAGGTCATAGGTCAACTCGCAGGTGGTATAGCTCATGACTTCAATAATCAGATCATGGCAATATTAGGCTATTCAGATCTTATGAGAACTGAGATCACAGAGAAGACACATCAGGAATACCTGAGATACATCACCGTTGCTGCAGAGAACTCAAGAGCTCTGACAGAGAGGCTTCTAGTCTTCTCAAGGAAAGATACGAGTAAGATGGATCTCTTTGATATGAAAGAGTCTGTTGATAATGTGGTTGGACTACTGAAACTCACCATAGACAGACAGATCTCTCTCTCAACAGATTATCAACAAGGCGATGCAGTCTGCTTTGGAGAACGGAGTCTCATCGAGAATGCCTTATTGAATATCGGTATCAATGCAGCTGATGCGATACAGGAAAGTGGACACATCATTTTCAGAGTCGCCTCTGATGAGACGACGGTGACGATCTCTGTTCAAGATGACGGTTCAGGGATACCTGAATCGGTGAGAGATAAGATATTCGAGCCCTTCTTTACGACAAAGAAGGAGGGCTCTGGTACTGGGATGGGGCTTGCTTCTGTCAAACAGACGGTTGAGAACCATTATGGGATCATAAAGGTGTATTCATCTACTGAAGATGGGACTCTATTCACCATCAAGTTGCCAAAGAATATTTCTGGGAAGGTAGAGGAAGATGGGCTTCCTGAGAAAAGTATCCCAACGGTTGTAGAGCTACAGGACGAATCAAAACGCGTTCTGGTCATAGATGATGAGCATGCTATACGGTTCTTATTACAAAAGATGTTAGAACGAGAGGGGTATATTGTCGATACGGCTTCAAACGGAGTGGATGCTTTGAAACAGTTCGAACCCCATAAATATGATATAGTCCTTCTCGATATGATCATGCCGGAGATGAATGGTTATACCGCCTTTATTGAGATGCAAAAACTTGATCCCTGTGTTAAAGTGATCATGGTATCTGCCTTTGCCGATACTGAGCAGGTCGAACAACTGCGGAAACTTGGGCTTTATGACTTTATCAAGAAACCCGTAGATTCGAAAACGCTGATCCCCATAATCGAACAGGCGGTTAACGTTCATGAGATTAAGAGTTAAGACTGGAAAAGTCACCAATCTCTCACAGATCCCTGGTGTTGCTGAATTGATTCGTGCAGCAGCTCCCGACCTAGATTCTTCGGGTTATATGCAATGTGATAGCCGGATAGATGTTCATGCCGAGTTACCAAACTACTGGGCTCTCTATAGAGGGAAGACCCTTCTCAGCCTTATCACGCTCTTTTCACCGAGAAAGAAAGAGGTCGAACTATCTGCGATAACCCATCCTGAATTTAGGAGACTAGGCTATTTCAATAGATTATTCATACTTGTGGTAAAGACCTTACGAACTTTCTCCTATGAATCGATCCTGTTTGTGACCAGCAACTCCGTACCTTGTGATTTCGATCTGCCTGCAGAACTGGGATTGACCATTGAATTCAGTGAATATCTTCTTGTCTATGATAAGAAAAGATCTCCGATAAGTACTCCAGACAGGTCTGATCTTACTCTTCGTCGCGCAGAATCAAAAGATCGGGACATGCTCATAGCTATGAACGCTACAGTCTTCCCTGAAGATGCCGAGAATACTGAACATATTATAGACTCTACCCTAAACGATGAGTCAAAAGATATGTATATTCTCTATGAGGGTGAAACTCCGATAGGCACTTGTGCTACAGGAATCGATGAGGATATTTTTCTCTATAGCCTTGGGATAAGACCTTCAATGCAGGGTAGGGGGTATGGGAAGCTCCTTATCAATCGTATGGTCACTATGCTCGAAGATCGGGATCAGAGGATTCTACTCGAGGCCGATAGTGAGAACTCGTCTGCCTTACGTCTCTATCAGAATAATGGTTTTTCTATTTCTTTAGAGAGTAATTACTATCGGCTACCAATCGAGGAGGTTCGATGATGTTCACTGCAACCATGGATTATAGGATTCTACCTGAAAGAAGGGATGATTTCTGCAACTATTGGAATGAGCAGGTCTTAAGCACTGCAAAGGGGCAACCTGGGATTGTTCGTATGATGCTCCTCGAATCGGAGAAGCTCATCATGGCAATTGGAGTCTGGGAGGATAAGTCCTTTGCTGAAGATTTCATGAAGACGGGGGTCTTCAAAGACCTGATGGAACACATAACATCTTGGCTCCTAGAAGATCCAAAGCCATCTACATGGGACCTTAACTACTTCCTATAATACCAGAAGGCTCAGTGTTTACTGAGCCTTCTGGTATTGATGATCTATTCTGATCCTATGTCTAATCTATAGCATGTAATGCCATATCTCCGAATTTGATCCATCCACGTCTTCTCATGAACTCACTGATCAGTAGGGTCAAGACTGCTGGTAAGATGAGATGCAGTAGAAGGATAGGTATGAGCGCAGATTGACCCATGACCTCAATGGTAGCGAACTGACCTACAAGACCGCTTGTTCCCATTCCCGCACCGATCTTATTGTTCTCCATCTTGAATACCATCGTAGCAATCGGTCCAAGGATAGCTGATGCGATGATCGGTGGGATCCAAATCTTGGGGTTCTTAATGATATTGGGAATCTGGATCATGGAGGTTCCCAATCCCTGGCTGATCAGACCACCAAGCTTGTTCTCTCGATAACTTGCTACTGCGAAACCCACCATCTGGCAAGCACATCCTACCGTAGAGGCCCCTGCTGCAAGACCACTCAGACCAAGTGAGATCGCAATCGCAGCACTACTGATAGGTAACGTCAGAATCACACCCATAGATACGGCAATGAGGACTCCCATCGGAAGTGGGTAGAGTGTCGTAAGATAGTTGATGAAAGAACCGATAGCTCCCATCAGAGCTGCAACAGCAGGACCAACGAGGATCCCAGCAAAACCACCGATGATGATCGTAGCGGCAGGTACTAGTATGATATCTACTTTGGTCTTCCCTGAAATGAGTTTGGCGAACTCAGCACCGACTAATGCAGCTATAAGGGCTCCTACTGGTTCTCCTATAGCCAATGTTGCCAGTCCTGTATCACCGAATACCACGGTCCCTGCACCAATAGCTCCAGTAATGATCGATGCGAATATTCCTAGGGGAGATGTGTGTATTGCAAATGCAACACCTGCACCGATAGCAGGCCCCATCATATATTGAGCTATCTGACCAAAGGAGGCCAGTGCTGCTATCCCGGTATAGTTCCCTATCTGTTTTAGGATCAAACCTATGATGAGTGAGGCAAAGAGTCCCTGTGCCATCCCATTAAGTACCCGAATGATATACTGCTTTACTTGTCCTTTCTCTTTTGTCATATCTCCCCCTGTTGCTGTTATATGATACAGATTGTGTTAGATTTTACAATAGTGAGTTCGACAAAGTAAAGAATAATGTCAATATTATCTTACGTGAACACACTTTGTATGATGGTTCTCTGCAAGGTTGAAGGATGCGGTAAATAGCTTTCTTTCCCTAGATAAATGATGATATACTATGAAAACAGTAATTGGGTCGGTAAGAATCCAATCATTGTATGAAAAGCATAAATAATAGGATAAAGGAGTAATCATGGCAGATAATAATCAGAATATGAGATCCCATGTGATCTGTTTCAATGGGGGAAGTTCTTCCATAAAGGTAGCGGTAAAAGAGGTCACAGGCACAGAGGTCCAATCAATAGCAGACTTCAATTGTCAGGGACTCGGGACACCCGGGGGATATGTTGATGTAGTGGTTAGTGGGAAGAAGGATCGATGGGAGATGGTCATGGATGACCATAGTTCTGCACTCCATGCTATCACAAAGATCATCTCAAAGGACTTTCCTGATCTGAATATCGTAGCTGTCGGGCACAGGGTAGTTCATGGTGGGACCTATTTTACCGATTCTGCATTGATCGATGGAGTAGAGGGAAAGGTCCAGGCAGAGATTCTGAGGCTTTCAGCCTTGGCACCTCTCCATAATCCTGCGAATCACCAGATCATTATCGCAGCACTGAAAGATGAGGTCTTTGGTAAAGTCCCGAATGTTGCTGTGTTTGATACCCAGTTCCATGCGAACATGCCTAAGTATGCACAATATTATGGAGTTCCAAAGAATTGGATCACTGACTACAGCATCCTGCGATATGGTTTTCATGGGACCTCCTACGAATATATCACAGGGAGATTCGCAGAACTCAACAATATCGCACGAGAGGCAACCAATGTTGTGATAGCACATCTTGGCAATGGCTGTTCCATGGCAAAAGTCCAGAATGGTATAGGTTCTGACACCTCTATGGGTGTCACCCCTTTAGCAGGGTTGATCATGGGAACGAGAAGTGGTGATGTGGATCCTGGTATGTTGGAACTCATGGCCGAGAAGCTAGATGTAGATGTGAAAGAGATCGTACGAATCCTCAATCGTGAATCTGGTGCCTGGGGACTCTACAGTAAGGGGACCAAAGAGATCTATCAGATCCGTGAAGCTGCTCAGAACGGTGATGCAGATGCAGAATTGGTTCTTGATGTCATCGCCTATCGGGTAGCGAAATATTTCAGTGAGTATCTAGGGACTATGGAAGATCCTCAGGGAATCGTCTTCACTGGTGGAGTCGGTGAGAATGAGGGGTATGTGCGAAGCAAGGTCCTCGGTTTTATGAAGATGTTCAAGTGGAATATTGATACTGAGACTATCCTCACACGAAACGAAGAGGTCATCATCGCAGAGAGTGACTTGATACCGGGTCTCAAAGCATGGGTGATCCCAACTGATGAAGAGAGAGTCTTTGCGCTTGAGGCAATGAGATTCTGTTAATAGTCAAGTAAGTGGTAAGATGTATGGTGATAGCTTGTGAGCTATCACCATTCTTATCTTTGGGTCTCTTTAAGGGCCTCTATGACGATTGGCAGTGACTCTTTCCAGTTGGGTGGGATCAGTTCTGAGACCTCAAAGGCAAGTCTCTTCCCATCAGGAGCCGCATCTTCTACCGCCTGAAGCACGGTGTCTCTTATGGTCTTCTTATCATTGAAATAGGTAGAAGTCTGTATATTGGACCAGAATAGCTTCTCAGGCCAGGCTTTCCGACATGCTTTTAGGGTGAGATCTCCCTCTGGGGGTGGAGTCAATGATTCGATAAGGTCGATCGGTGACGAGGCAATGAGCTCTTTACAGCAGTCAAGCTTACCATCAAAATGGGTACCTATGATCTTTCCACTCTCGTGTAGTTTTGGAAAATAGCTTTCATAGATGGGGAGATGGAACCTTTTGAATCTCTGAGGACCTACTGTCTCTGCAGTGAAGTTCTCTAGAAGAGAGACATACATACCCGGAGCATCACACAGAAGATCGATCCTTCTACTAAAATTCTTATGCAGAGCATCATAGAGGGTTAATACCTCTTCCTCAAAATCCATCATGTGAAAAGCGAACTGCTCAAGACCTGCATAATCGACTAACATAGCCTGATAGGGGGAACGTGCTCCCACTGATAGATGGGGAATCCCGAAACCTGCAGTCTCCTGCTGTTTTTTTAACAGCTTATCAAAATCTGGCTCTATATTCGTATGCTCTATGATATAGGTCATGATACGGTAATCTTGTGCACTCTGAAGATAGAACTTCTTATCCCAATGATCTACTCGTATCCAGTCAATAGAACCTAGTGGAGTATTGAAGCGCTCGGTGACGACCTGCTTACCCTGTTCATAGGTGGTCTTGGTCTCGAAGGTGATATCACCAGAATAGGTGACTGTATAGGGATTCACAAAGAAGGTCACTCGTAGTCCATCCTCGAACATCTTCTGCCATGCCCGATCATGCTGGGTATGACGCCATTCATTCCAGTATATCGTGTAGGGGATCCTGTCTGGTTGTTCTCCTCTCCAAAAAGCCTCAATCCTCTGCTCGGGTGTCATCATACTGTCTACCTCCTTCCGGTATAATACCAACTATAAGGGCTTGGCTTATGGGAAACAATGGATTATGATGGGGAATAGATGGACTATATTGCTATACAAGGAGAACCCTCAATGGAACATTTAGAACAGAAGAGTCTCTATATACCCCGCGATCTCTACCGGAAGGCAGCATCAGATCCTCTCCTCAATGGCTGCCTTCCAAAGATCTTCGGTAGATTCTCAGGTGTTAATGACCACTATATGATGAGGGAGTATGGGGCTGAAGAACACATTCTTATCTATTGCTTGGCAGGAAAGGGCTGGGTAAGTTCAGGGGAGAAGCATCAGCCCGTAATAAAGGGTGATCTTCTGCTGATCCCTGCACACCTTCGACACGAGTACGGTGCTGACCCTGAAGATCCCTGGTCCATCTACTGGTGTCATGCTACTGGAGAGTTTATCGAGGAATGCTCAAGAAGGATCAGCCAGCGTTCCTTGAATCCCGTAGACTCCAAGGAGCCAGAGAACTATGCGATCCTCCCGAGTACGATCTCACCACAGCTTCTGTCACGTTTTCAGGAGATGTTCAAGATCGCTGAGAGATCACTATCGATGTTGGAACTTCTCAAGCTCTCAGAGCTGTACCGATCTGTTCTCCTTGAGGCTCTACAGCTGCAGGTGACAAGATCCGAGACAGTCTCTATCATTGATGCAGTCTACCACTATTTCGAAGAACATCTTCATGAGAGTATCACCCTCGAAGAACTCGCATCACAGGTGTCGATGTCAAAATACCATTTTTCTCGAGTCTTCAGTCAACAGACTGGTATGTCTCCCATAGAGTGTTTCATCAGGTTCAAGATGCAGTATGCCTGTAGCCTCCTCGATACAGAGAACTCTCCAATCTCTGAGATAGCGGCCGTCGTCGGGTATCAGGACCCCTACTATTTCTCGAGGATATTCAAGAAGATGATCGGATATAGTCCACAGCGATACAGATTGATGGAGAAGGGGTAGAAATGGGAGAATTCTCTGGATTCAACACCTCTTTTTCTGTAGAATGACTGTAGCTTTTTAGTGAAGGAGTTTTATGTGCATAAAGTAGTTGCCATAAACAGCAGTCCCCGTAAGAACGGTAATACTGCTGCGATGATAGATACCATCTTCTCGATACTCGATGAACGGGAAGATATTACATGTGAGACGATCCATATCGGAGGTCAGTCGTTCCGTGGCTGTAAAGGGTGTTATCTCTGTAAGAAAAACCAAGACAGGAAATGTATCATCTCTGATGATTATGTCAATGAGTGCATCACGAAGATGATCGACGCCGATGTCATCATCCTTGGATCACCGACCTTTTATTCGACCTTGACCTCTGAGATGAAAGCTCTCATAGATAGAGCTGGAACTGTCACTCGAGGGAATGGTTTTCTTCTGGAACACAAGATCGGAGTCTCTCTATCTCCAGTACGAAGAGCTGGTGGGATGAATACTATTCAGACGATGAATAATTTCTTTCTACTCAGCAATATGATCATACCTGGTTCTTCCTACTGGAATATGGCGATTGCACGGAATATCGGAGATTTTCAATCAGATGATGAGGGTATCTCGACCATGAAGAATCTGGCGAATCAGATTCTCTGGCTGCTTGATAGGATCGCTTAGATGCAGAAGATCAGCTTCTCGATCCCTGAGAGGGCAGGAGATCTTTCATATGAATTGAAAGCTCTTGAGAACACCTCTTCTGGGGGAGCTTTCAGCGAAAGGGCAAAGACTCTTCTGCAGGAGATCGTTCCCTCGAAAAGAAGCTATCTTACCTCATCCGGTTCTCATGCTTTGGAGTTCGCTGTAGCAGTGTATGACATAGGGTGTGGGGATGAGGTGATAATGCCCTCCTATACCTACTATTCTACTGCTAATGCCTGCATGAATCGTGGTGCCTCGGTAGTGTTCGTCGATGTAGACCCGAGGACTATGACCATGGATGCATCCCTGGTCGAGGCTGCTATAACAGAGAGGACTAAAGCTGTCATAACGGTACATTATGGGGGAGTCTCCTCTGATATGGACCTTCTGATCGATATTTGCAGAAGACATAACCTCTATCTCATTGAAGATGCGGCACAGTCTCTAGGAGCCTTCTATAAGGATAGAGCTCTTGGAACGATCGGAGATGCCGGTTGTATCAGCTTTCATTCAACGAAGAATATTACCTCTGGAGGAGAGGGGGGCGCTCTCCTGCTTAGAGATGAGGATCGTATAAGCTATGCTGATAGGATCTCTCAGCATGGAACGGATCGACTCGAGTTCTTACGGGGAGAGAAGGATTCTTATACCTGGCATACCCTTGGCTCTTCCTATATCATGAATGAGATAACTTGTGCGAGTCTCTACACTCAATTAGAAAGATTCTCTCAGATTCAGAACTACCGTGCTCAAATCTGGAATAGATACCGCAACAAGTTATCTGAGCTTTACACTCAAGGTCTTATCGAATGGCAGGAGATCCCGATCTGGAATACTCATAATAGCCACCTTTTCTATATCCTCACAGAAGATATGAAGCAGAGGGGGGAGTTGCAACAGTTTCTTCATGAGAGGGGAATCGAGAGTGCATCTCACTATAGGCCTCTTCATACGACGCCCTTCGGACGTGAACATACACGTTTTTTCGGTAACGATAACCATACGACCTCGCAGAGTAGCAGATTGCTCAGACTTCCTCTTCATACACAACTCACTGATGAACAGATAGACTACGTCTGCGATACAGTCTCTGACTTCTATGGGGTCTCCCTTGGCTAGACGACCCTCAATGGGTATTGTAGTACCCGTTTACTGTTCTGGAAACTATCTCAGAGAGTTTCATGAGTCATTGCTCAGCTTCCTCGAAGGTTATACTGAAAACTGGGAGATCATCTATGTAGATGACCACAGTACCGATTCGAGTTGGGCTTTGCTTGAAGAGTTCGCTTATGAGAGCAAGAACTGTAAGATCATCAGATTGAAGGAGAATGTAGGGCAGCAGATGGCCACCTTCTGTGCACTACGACATACCACTAGTGACTATGTGGTCACTATCGATGATGATGGACAATATTGTCCTGAGTATATCTCTGATCTTTATGAAAAGATGAGACAGGAATCTCTAGATTGTGTATATGGGATTCCCCTCATTCGAAGCAGAAGGATCATCAGGAGATTGGGTACATGGATCACAGACAGGAGTCTTACACGAATAACCGGAAAGTCTACCCAACTCAAAGTGAGTAGTTTTAGGATCATGAGTCGAAGTCTCGTTGAGAGGCTCCGAACCTGTACGTCGGGTAGGATCTATCTTTCTGTTGAGATCCTTTCTCGAGCGAATTCGATCGGGAATTTCCCCATGACCCTGAAACATGAAGAGAGAGCTTCAAGATATACTCTCAGACGATTATTGAACGCCTACCTATCCGTTCATCGACATCAGTCGTCACAGATCTCTCATAGACCTCGTTATGTTATCGAAGTAAGTAGGAATATCGATGAGGAGCTTGTATGAGAGTCCATGTCCTAGGAGGGGGGGCGGCCCAACTCAACATCATCAAGAGAATCAAAGAACTCGGCCATACGGTCATCGTCTCTGACTATCTTGCCGATGCACCGGGTAAGGATTTCGCTCACTATTCGAGTATGGTCAGTACCTTCGATATCGAAGGGATAGAAGAGATCTCGAAATGGTATGATGCTGACGGGATTCTGACCCTCGGGACCGATCAACCGGTTCTAACTGCAGCGACCTGTGCAAATAGACTGTCTCTACCTTCAGTCCTGACAGATGAGCAAGCCTTGATCGTGACACATAAAAAGATAATGAAGAGAAGATTCACCGAGCAAGGTATTCCTACAGTTCCCTGGGTCTGTATCCCAAGAGATTTTGATCCCCTTGACCTCAAGGGAATCAGGGCCCCATTTGTGATGAAACCTCTAGATAGTCAGGGGCAGAGAGGGATCTTCAAGGTCGATACGATCGAAGAGATCAGGAACTATTTCGATACAACATTGTCCTTCTCAAGAGACTCTCAGATCCTTATCGAACAGTATTATCCTCATGATGAGTTAACGGTGAGTGGTTGGGTTCATGAAGGTATATTGAAGGTTCTGACGATCACCGACAGGATCACACAGGATACTCCTCCCTCGATCGGTGTCTGCTTTGCCCATCGCTATCCGACGAAGTTCATCGAGGATGAGGTTGAGATTACAACTCTCTCTGAGCAGATCGTTACAGCAATAGAGTTGAAAGAGGGCCCGATCTATATCCAGCTACTCAAAGGTTCTGATGGTTATCTTGTCAATGAGATTGCAGCTAGGATCGGTGGAGCTTTCGAAGAGTATATCATCCCTGCCGTGACTGGTGTCCCGGTGAATGACCTGCTCATCGATTCTGCATTGGGAGAGTATCGTGACCCATTGATACACTATGAGAGAAGGGCTCTCTCAGCCTATGTACTCTTCTTCTTTGCACGACCTGGAAAGGTCTCTTCTATCGGTAATCTTGATGATATCCTATCGATCGAGGAGGTGATCACTGCTGATTATCTTATCTGTGAGGGGACTCAAGTGAGGAAAACTGAGAATGCGACCCAAAGAGCTGGGTATGTGGTATTATGTACTACACCCGATAAGATCGATAAGATTTTGGATAGGGTAGTTCGTCAGTTCTCTATACAGGACCAAAATGGCTGTGATATGATAGTTCCATTCAAGGAATTCCAATGAAAAACAGATCTTTAGCCCTCATATGCACATTACTTCTTCTCTTATCTTTGACCGGTTGTCGCAAAGGGACTGATGGTTCTATGACCATCGCTGAACAGTATGGACTTGCCTATGCACCTGTACAGGTCATGAGAGTGTTGGGACTCATCGAGAAAAGAGTACCTGATGCTCAAGTGAACTGGGATCAGGTAGGTAATACTGCAGCTATTCGTGAAGCTATGATTGCAGGTCATGTTGATATAGGATTCGGTGCGATCCCACCATTTCTCATCGGTTATGAGCACGGTATGAGTTGGAGAATCTCATCAGGGGTCTCTCAGGCTCCTGTCGGTCTCATAACAACAGATTCTGAGATCAACACTATTGCGGATTTGGGTTCTAAAGATACAATCGCACTCCCTCAGCCGGGTAGTATCCAACATATGCTGTTATCCATGGAGGCTCAGAAATTACTAGGTACCGCAGATGCTCTTGATAGTAATATTTTGACGATGAGCCATCCTGATGGTTATCAGGCTCTCATCTCGAACTCCATAACTGCCCATTTCACTTCTCCACCCTATATCTTCAGGGAGCAGGGATTAGCTGGTGCGAGAATGATCCTCTCAGGAGAGGAGGCCTTCGGGGCTCCCTTCACCTTTATCGTGGGATATGCTACAGAAGAGTTTCATGAGAAAGAACCCGAACTCTACGAAGCTTTTACTAGTGCCCTTCAGGAGGCGATCGATCTGATAACTGAAGATCCGACAGAGGCTGCCGCTCTCTTAGCTGATGTCTATGAGTTAGAGCCCTCCGTGATCGAAGCATACCTGAGAGAAGAGGGGATGATCTTTTCCTCGGAGATTCTAGGGATGGAACATTTTGGCTCATTCATGTATGAACAGGGGTATCTTGAAGATATTCCAGTAGCTAGAGAGCTATTGGTCTGGGAATAGGTATGAACAAGAGACCACGAAGAACAATTGAGCATGTACTCTGGATTGCGAGTTTCCTATTGCTTTGGGAACTCATAGTCTCTACAGGATTCGTATCAGAGTTGATTCTACCCTCACTCTTAGATATTTTGAGAGCCCTTGTAGATGATCTAGTCGGGGGTACCCTTCTTTTACGAATCGGAGTATCTCTGGCACTGGTGTTCGGCGGAATGATCCTCGGAACGTTATTTGCTCTTATTCTCTCGATAGTCTCCTACCTATTCCCCCTCCTCGCTAGCGGGGTAGAGGTCCTTACCTCGATCGCACATCCTCTACCCGGTATCGCATTGCTTCCTCTTGTCATCCTCTGGTTCGGTACAGGGACCCTCTCTATCTTCTTCATCGTGATCCATGCGGTGCTCTGGCCTATGGTGATCAACTTCAATGCAGGCTTCAGTTCGGTGAACAGGACCTTCCTCGATATCGGGCGAAACTATGAGTATGGAAGATGGGGGCTGATAATCCATGTCCTTATCCCAAGCTCCTGGTCCTATATGGTCGCCGGTCTCAGAATCGCCTGGGCTCGCTCCTGGAGAGCTGTGATCAGTGCTGAGATGGTCTTCGGTGTAATTGGACTGTATGGAGGTCTTGGCTGGTATATCTTCAATAAGAGGGTCTTCATGGATACCTCAGGTATGTATGCTGGACTGTTAGTCCTGATCATCATCGGACTAGTCATCGAAGATATCCTCTTCAAAAGAATAGAACGTAGGGTCAAACATTCAAACGGAGGTGCTCAATGATTCCCATGGTATCAATGAGAGAGATATCCTTCAGTTATACTGATGCTCAGACCTCTGTCTCTGTTCTGGAAAAGGTCTCTTTAACAGTTCTGCCTGGGGAGTTTGTCTGTATCCTCGGAAATTCAGGTTGTGGGAAATCTACTCTATTGCGAGTCCTAGCTGGATTCGAACAGTACCATGAGGGATTGCTGCTTATCGAGGATAGAAGAGTTTCCTCACCATCGATGGATAGGATCATGATATTTCAGGAGTTCGATCAGCTTTTCCCCTGGAAGACCGTCTATGAGAACATGCTCTTTCCGTTAAAAAAACGGTATCCAAAAATGAGTGCTTTAGAATTAAAGGGGTATATTGAGTCCTATCTTGAACGCGCAGGGATGCTTTCTCATAAAGATAAATACCCTCATGAACTATCAGGGGGGATGAAACAGAGAGCAGCTCTCGCTCGAGCTCTTGCGATCAGGCCAAAAGTCCTGCTTATGGATGAACCCTTTGCAAGCCTAGATCCAAAGAGTAGGAGTGCTCAACAGCGACTTGTGATCGAACTTTGGAAAGAGACTGATACCTCAGTGGTATTCGTGACTCATGATGTGGGGGAGGCGATCATCCTCTCTGATACCCTCTATACGATGGATGAGAGTAATGGTGGAAGACTCCAACGTTACGATAATCCTCTACAGAGGCCGAGGCAATGTAGTATGGAGGGTTTTGATACCTTCTCATCTATGATCCATAGGACCTACGACTGATCAGAGACTACCTGATAGATTCGATACCCCCAATCTTGATCACCTTGATAACGAACGATCCTCATCGCATAGGTCGGACTGATACCTCTACCGATCTCGATACAAGATTCAGAGAGGAATACCTGCATCTCCTCATACATGAGGGCGATGTTCCCATAGATCCCATTCCATTTTGGCCGCCTCTCGTAGATGAGATCTATCTCATCAGGATAGATGATATACTCGATATGATTCTCTTTTACATATTGTTCGAACGAGTACCCCTCCCGATAGGCCGGCTCAAGATTCCTCCAATCATATAATTGTCCTGCAGAGAGGGCATAATCGGTATTGAGGTTACCGAGAACCTTTGCCTCGTTACCAATGTTCCCTGCGATGTGTTGAGTATATTCGGTATAGTCAGACTGTTGGTCAATCATGAGTCTGACCTCGGTGAAGGTGCTTGTTGATAGAATCAGAAACAGTAGTGCGATAAGAGCACTCCTCATCCATCGTTGTGCTCTGATCCTGTTGATGAGCAGGATCATGATCAGATAACCATATGGAAAGAAGAGTATCACTGACGGCTGACCGTATCTTCCGATGATGATGAATCCTGCATGCATCACTAAAGATGCCATTAATAGCGAGAAAATATGAGGAAGTTCAACTCTCTTCTTTATCAGGAGTAGGGCACTGATGATATAGGTCAATGATAGCAGCATCAGCTCTATCATGACTGGTGGAGTATAATAGGTCCCACTGACCTGGTAATAGATCTTCCTGTAGAAGTTCGGGTAGTTCAAGATCTTTGAAATAATCGATTCGCCCACCCCCAGTGTCTTCCCATATGCCGCATAACTTGTGAGAAAGTGGGGATTCATGATCAGGCTAGCTATCAATGCGAGGCCAACTATGAGGAATGCGCCAGCTCCATAGATCATGATTTGCCGCTTCGTACTCCAAGAACTAAAGCTGAAGAGTGTTAGACCGGCTAGTATGACTAGGATCCCGTTGGGATGAAGTAGGAAGGCTGAACCTGTGAGCATCCCCAAGCCGAAACAGCTTAGAGTAGACAATTCATGTTTTTCAAATCGCCTGATGAGATAGAGGACTAGAAGCAGCATGAAGACAAGCATGATCTCCTGTCTGCCGAGGTGGCTTATATAGAGAAACTGATTGTCTGCAGAGATGAGGAGCATCCCAAAGAAGGAGATCGTCGTTGAAAGGCCATAAGATCGTAGGATACGAAAGAAAAGCAGCAGTGAGCCTGCTGCAAACAGAAGAGATATGGATCTGATGACCTGAAGCGAATACCCTAAAAGTGAGATACCGACCATCTGGATCCCATGAAAGAGACTCTTGATCGCATGTGGAGCTCTCTGATATGTATTGAAGAAAGGTTCAGTGACTCCAAGGCTCTTTGATTCGAGCATCCATCTACTCAGACCACTGAGCCAGGATTCATCTGAATGCATGAAGGGGTAGGTCGTAAGAGTGGAATATTGAAAGAGACTCCAAATCATAATGTAGATTAGAGGAATGAGACGTATTAATATGTGGGTACTGTAATCGATCTTCTTTATGTTAGTCACATTCAAAAGTATAGCATAGTAAGTCAAGTACGCAGAAATAAAAAAGGCACTCTGCATGTGCAGAGTGCCGGTAAGTCTAGATTCAAGTTATGTGAAGTCTACTGAACAACAGGGAAACCTTCGTTGTTCCATCCACCACCACTCATGCCGGTTCCAAAACCACTCTTGATTGATGCGACATCATATCCAAGAAGTTTCATGATAGCGACGGTCTGACCTGCAGTCTGTCCACTATAACAGTAGAGAAGGATCTGCTGATCTTTAGGAAGTTGCTCAAAACTTGTCTGCATACCCTGTGCCCAAGGAATATTGATAGCACCTTCGATATGTCCTGCAGCATAGTCAGCAGGTTGTCTGATCGATACAAGAACGATCTCACCTTCAGATGCATCGAGAAGATCTTTTGCAGCCTCTGCAGAGATGATGTTACTCTTGGTTCTCTCATCCTCATTCAGCGTAGCATAATAATCGACGATCGCAGCTTCGATCTGTGGATCGATAGTATTTCCAAGCTCTTCCATCTCATAGGGTTCAGTAACTACGAAATCTTCATAGCCTTCGACTTTTGAGATTCCAAGTTTGAATCCATATCGTACGGATTTTGCTTCAATACCAGCTACATTGAGAAGTGCGACTGTCTGTCCTGCAGTCTGGCCACTTACACAATAGACATATACTGTCTGGTCTGTAGGTAGATTCTCAAGTACAGCAGGAATAGCAGTTGGACCCCAAGGAGCACTATAAGCACCGATGATGTGTCCTGCCTCATAGTCCGAAGCTTTTCTGATATCAAGGATGAAGAGTTCTTCTCCATCTTCGATCTTTGCTAGGAACGCATCCTCTTTGATGATATTGTTATCAGCGGCTTTTTCTGCGAAGTATGCATTTGCAGCCTCTTCAACAACGTTGGTCTGTATGATAGGAAGACCTTCGTTATTCCATCCACCACCACTCATACCTGTTCCAAAACCACTCTTGACTGATGCAGCATCATAACCAAGGAGTTTCAGGATAGCAACGGTCTGACCAGCTGTTTGTCCACTATAGCAGTATACATACAGTTGTTTGTCTTTAGGTAGTTGTGAGAAGTTCTCCTGCATACCTTTTCCGTAAGGGATGTTGATAGCACCTTCGATGTGTTTGTCTTCGAAGTCACTTGCTTTTCTAATAGAGACAACAACGATTTCTCCCTCAGAAGCATCTAGATTGTCTTTAGCAGCTGAAGCAGCGATGATATTACTCTTGGTAGACTCATCAGCATTCAGTGTTGCATAGTAATCTACGATCGCAGCTTCAATAGCTGGGTCGATCTCAGTCCCAAGATCTTCAAGGAAGTTAGGAGTAGTCTCAATGACCTCTTCGACTCCCTCTACTTTAGATATTCCGAGTTTATAACCGTATCGTACTGATTTTGCATCGAAACCAGCTACGTTGAGCAATGCGACAGTCTGACCTGCAGTCTGACCACTTACACAATATACATAGACGGTCTGGTCTACAGGGAGTTGACTCAAGGCTGCTGGGATCGCAGTCGCACCCCAAGGAGCATTGAAAGCACCCATTACGTGTCCAGCTTCATAGTCAGCAGCTGATCTGATATCTAGGATGAAGGGTTCTTCACCAGCTTTTACCATGTCGACAAAAGCAGTCTCTTTGATCAGATAACTGTCATCTGGTTTATTTGCAAAGAAAGCATTTGCTGCCTCGACAACAGGATCCACTACAGGTTCTGGAGCCTTCTCAACAACAGCAGTCTTGACTTCAGTCGTCTTTTCGACTACAGGTGCAGCCTCTTCTTTAGCACTACAAGCTATAAAGCTGAATGACAGTACTAGTGTAAGTAATAAGATACTTATCAATCTTAATCTCTTCATTTACGTCTCCTTATCTCTCTCTCATTTTCTATATTCAAACTCTAAGATTCATCTTGAGTATTTGAAATGACCGGTGCGTCGTTCTCGGGTAATTGTACAGGTCTATCTGCATCTAATACCCATTCGATCCATGCGCCATCATACAACTTCAGATTTCTATAGCCTGCATTGTAGAGCGCCAAGAAAGTCTGAGCCCCTCGAATAGAGGTCTTACAGTACATGATAGCCGTGCAGTCTGGAGTGATTCCAGCCTCTTTATAGATGATCCTGATATCTTGTATCTTCCTGTAGGTACCATCATTATAGTTATTCTTGACATAGTTGATATGGATAGAGGAGGGGATAGTCCCCACTTCGACCTCTTCGATCGTCCTGGTGTCAATCAATGCTACATCATCCATCGGGTCGTTGACCTGGGAAAGGACTTCAGCAGTGGTCGCGATCAGATCTGTATTCTTCTCGGATGCGGTGAATGTTGCTGGTGCAACATTGACAGCCTCTGTCGAAGTTGTGAAACCTGCCCGTACCATCTCTTCTAATCCGCCACCGACTACCTTGACATTCTCATGTCCATAGACGAGGAACGTCCACCATAATCTGGCAGCATCCATATTGGCATTATTATCATAGATGACGACAGTCGTAGAATTACTGATACCTCGTGAACCGAAGACCTCTTCGATTACCGCTTTATCAGCTAGCATGTTGACTACTAGGCCTTTCTTCACTATGTCTGTTCGCCCGATGTTGACAGCTCCTTCGATATGACCTTTAGCATAGGCTGATGCTTTCTGGGCATCAACAAGGATCACACCGTTGGTATCAACGAGTTTTGCAGCTTCTTTACCATCAATGATGACAGTACCTGATTCTGCATAGTTGCCGCAACTGACGAACACGAGAAGTGTCATCAGTACACATACGACAGTTATAAGATAATTTCTCTTTCTCATGAGAACTCCTTTACTTCCTCTGTATCCTTAGAGATAGGTCTCTAAAACTGATTGGGAGAAATCTTCAGTCAATACATCGACGATCGCTCCATCTTTGACTACAGCTACACTTGGGAATACTGAGACACCCATTCTATCTGATAATCCTTTAGACTTGTATACATCGACTTTACAGAAACTGATCTTTCCCTCGGTCTTGGTTTCGATAGCCTCGATCTCAAGCATCTTGTTCTGACAATTAGGACAAGAAGCATCATATACATAGACAAACTGATTCTTCGCAAGAATCTGTGAGTTATACTGTTCTGTCTCTGCGATGTATCGTTCTGCAGCATATCCTGCGACAGCACCATCACCAACTGCTGTTGAGACCTGCTTGAGGAATTTCTCTGTCACATCACCAGCTGAGAAAACACCCTCTACATTGGTTTCCATCTTATCATTGACGAGTACATAGCCTCTATCAGTCATATCGATGATACCTTTGAAGATCTCTGTGTTAGGGATATATCCGATGAATTCGAAACAGGTGTCTACAGGAACGTTCACTTCACTACCGTTTCTCAGGTCTGTGAGTACTACATTAGTTAAGTGTTCTTCACCTTCGAATCTCTTACATACGGTGTTCCAGATGAATTCCATCTTGGGATTCTCTAAGGCTTCTGCCTTAGCGATCTCATTACAATCCATCTTTCCCTCTTCATGCATGACAGAGACGATGACTTTGTTTGCGAATTTGGTAAGGAACATTCCCTCTTCGACTGCTGCATCTCCAGAACCTATGACAAGAACGTCTTTTCCTGTGTTCGCTGCTGCATCACAGGTAGCACAGAAGGAGATTCCCTTATCGAACAGGAATTCTTCTTCATTCTCAGCTCTTGTTATTCTTGGTCGTCCACCTGATGCGATGATGACGGTCTTAGCTTTGTAGGTAGTTCTGAAAGTTTCAACAGTCTTGATGGGTCCTTTCAGATCAACAGACTTAACATCAGTTCCCTTGAACTTAACACCAAACTTCTTAGCCTGTTTTTGGAATAATTCCATCAGTCCAAGACCAGTCGTTCCCTCAGGGAATCCTGGATAGTTCTCGATCTCGTTTGTATAGGTAGCAAGACCACCTACGAGTGACTTCTCTATGAGGATCGTCTTAAGTTTCGCACGACCACTATAGATACCTGCTGTAAGACCGGCAGCACCACCACCGATGATGACAACATCATATTCTTCTACTTTCTTCTCTCTAGCCATTTTATTGTTAACCTCAATTTACATAAAGAATTTTACCAGTAGTTTACTACCGACATATGCTCCGAGGAACAGGAATACTGCGTAGACCCATCCTGATACAGACAATGACGCTATACCACTGTAAAGTGCTCCGATATTACAGCCGAAACCGATTCGTGCACCATAACCCATAAGGAGTCCGCCAAGAATGGCTGCGACAACCTGTCGGATCGCTTTGATCTTTTTAATCTTGAACTGACAAGCAGCTAAAGATGAAAAGAGTGCTCCGATGATGATACCGATATTTCTGATCGATCCACCATGTTGGAGTATTCCATTATTCAAGGTATTCTGTGCTCCATCAGAAGCAAAGTAGTACCATTTATCTACTGAACCGCCGAACAGTTCAAAAATCCAGGCTCCCCAATATGCAAGGACACCAGAGACTCCCCAAGGATTACCAGTTGTCGCCAGTGTGACGATCTGGAATATTGAAAGGAGTATTGCTCCTGTGACATATGGCCAGGCATCTTTGAACCAGGCTTTATAAAATGCATTCTTTCGTATATTCATCTTTCGAATCTACCCCTGCAGTTTTTTTATTTCATCTTCTCGATGACTACTTCCCATTCACCATCATCAATCTCATCAAGTTCCACATTGTGACCCTGTTTTCGAGCCCACTCAGGAACGTTCTTCATAGCACAGCTATGGTCGATCGCAACGATGAGAATATCACCTACATTCATTTTTTCTAATTCTTTCTCTGCCTTTACCAGTGGTATCGGACAAGCTTCCCCAAAACAATCTAATTCATATTCAGCCATGGTATTTCTCCTTAATTCCTATTATTTATTTCATCTTCTCGATGACTACTTCCCATTCACCATCATCGACTTCATCCAGTTCTACATTGTGACCCTGTTTTCGAGCCCACTCGGGAACGTTCTTCATAGCACAGCTATGGTCGATAGCAACGATAAGAACATCACCGACATTCATCTTATCTAACTCTTTCTCAGCTTTGATCAGTGGTACTGGACAAGCTTCTCCTAAACAATCTAGTTCATATTCTGCCATGTTTCTCTCCTCATAATCCTTTAACTGTTTTTCTTCTCTTCCCATTTTGCAGCTGCTACGAATAGACACCCGATGATGAGAAGCTGTACGATGATAGCGCCGATCCAACCGAAGATATCCGGCATGAATATTGCTTTACCATCGAGCATGAAATTGAGTTTCCACCATCCATAATCATGAGCTCCCCAAAGGGATCCTATGATGAAGAATAGGAGTGAGAGGACTTGCATGATGAATCCCTCTCCGACTCGCATCAAAGTACCAGATGCACAACCACCTGCGATAACCATACCGATACCGAACATGAAGGCGCCTACTGCAGTCGCAAGACTGATAGGGACGACATAACTCTGCCCTGGTATAGGAAGACCGTTAAGGTGTGCTCCATACTTGATTGCCCAGAAACCTAAAGATGTGAGTGCGAATGCTATAAGCACTGCACGTGTCAACGTCGTACTTCCTGTAAGAGAAGGGTCTCTCAAAGAAGCAGTGAAGCAGAATCGGGAACGCTGCAAGATGAATCCAAAAGCCATACCTGTTATCCAGAAGACAGCGAGTAGGGCAGAGGTTCTTGCAAGAAGGATTCCCACCACTGCCACGAGTACAACTAGAATAGCTGCCTGTGGAAGTAGGTTCTTCTTTTTCTTTTTTGGTCTTGTTCTTGACCTGGAACTACGCTGAATAGATGATCCAGCAGCTTGGTTTTCGCTCATGTAGTCCAATCCTCCATACTGTTGATTTATACAATAATTATTGCATAATTTAATAACTTACGGGAATTATAATATATAGGTGTGAAAATATCAATTAAAAATGATAATCATTCTTAAGAAAAGTTTAATTATTTTAATAAGTATATGATATAGAATATAAAGTCTATAAATACATATTTAATGTGAATGTGAACACATAAACAATGTTAAGAAAACCAAGATTAATCAAAAATATTTGCGTTGTGCCTAAGTCTATAGTATAACAGTAATAGAGGGTCTTCTTTGTATCTACATCTATTTTTCTACTGGAGGGATGATATGAGAAAAAGTCTTTTAGTTGTCTTCTTGCTTGTTTTTAGTCTGTCTATGGTGATTGCAGCAGATTATAGTGAACTTTATGAAATGGTTGTACCGACTTCCTATGATATGTTGACCTTCGAGGGGGGGCTTGGAACTGTGGGTACGAGTGCAGCTGATAATGTCGTGGAGATCTCAGTCGGAACGGGAACCTTTGATCTAGATGTTGCAGTCGATGGGAACTACTATTCGTTTGATCAGCAGTTGGAAACACGAACCATCATCGATGCAGATGCTAGAGTCGATATTGGTACCACTAATATTGAGATAGAGTTTGATCCGCTCATTAATCATATTCAATATGGTCTTGATCTTGGTGGAATGGATGGTTTTTGGGAGGCTGGTGGATTCTTTGATACCCAGTTGAATATATCACCTGCTCCGATGACTCTTGATATCGAGGCTTTTCCTTATGGTGGTATTGGAATCGGAAGAGTACATTCCATCGTCAATGTCAGGATGGCCACACTTATGATGGAACAGCTTGGTGTAATACCAACCGTTGAGAAGGTAAAGGCCGTCACAGAGCTATTCGAGCGACAGGATTCTATGCTCAATCAGTATACTGAAGATCGTAGTAAGCTACTTGTGGCCTATTGGCAGGAGTTGGCAGATGTGATGGGCATACCTGGTAGAGCAATGGAGATTCTCTACATTGGTAGTTCTCCCATGTATGCTTTTGAGGCTGCACGGATCGCAAATATGGTTTATGGTTGGGATGCACGAGCTAGATTGAGTACTTTCATCAATAAGGCTGCCGGTGGAGGCTGGAACTATGCCATAGATCTTGATCTTATCGGACAATATGCAGATTTCTTTATGGATAATATGCTCTATCTAGAAGCTGATGGTGATGTGAATGTTGAGTATTCACCAACTAGTGCTACTCCGATAGATCTGAATATAGATGTTAACGGTCGAGTAGTCTATCTACCTGAAGACTATCATTGGTGGGCTGAGGCTGATACATATGTAGGATACAGCTCTGTCTGGGTGACTCCATTTTTCTTTAGTGTTCAAGGAGAGGGACATTACCTCATGAATCCGAATCTGGAAGTCTATGCAGGTTTGAGGATCGCATCGGGTGCGACCGGTGGTATGGATATCTATGCAGGTGGTGAATTCAGGCTCTGGTAGCTGAAGACTAAGCCCTCAACAGTACGTTGGGGGCTTTCATTATCTTATATATAAGAGTACTTCGCTAACTGACTCTCGAAGGAGTCAAGATGTCGCTCTGATCCTCTTAATAATCTTGAATAGGTTCTCTGGATATCATCTGGAAGGTCTTCACTCATCAGAGCTTCTAGGTCTGCAATATCGAGTTCTTCGATCATGATTCCAACTTCTAGCGCATCTTCGACTGTTCTCATTCCTTTTTCGATGAGATCCTCGTAGAGCCCTTGTAGATGGGCATCGGTAAACACCCCCACCTCATCATTGACTATGGGATCTTCTAGATCATATCGTTCGATGATCTTACCAACGGCGCTCATATGCTGTTCTTCACTTGATGAGATGTTATCAAAGGTTTCGATGTGCCAAGTCTCAAAAAGAACGATATAAACATCTCTTGCGAGTTTTTCTTCCTCTCTCATAAGCATGATCCCATCCTCTTCGGCTGAGGTGAGTAGATCCGCTGCGAATAATGTCCCTTGTAATAGGAATACTGCCAAGATGATAGTGATGATTGTCTGTTTTCTCATAATAATCCTCCCTGACTCTTTAGGTCATGTTTAGAAGATACAGGCAGTGGATTAAGAATAGGTGTCAATACCTATTGAGATTTCTTAATCTATTGCCATGTAGAGACTCTGAGATTACAATGAGAGTATGAAGATGGAACTAAAAGAGTTGAACGCAGCTGAATTCGAGAAGTTATTGAAGATCTATCAGTCCACTGCAGCCTGGTTGGCAGAGAAGGGGCAGGCAATGTGGAATCCGATCTACATCGCTGATAGAGAATCATTTGTCACCAAGTATCTAGACCCAAGGTGTTACGGACTCTATATGGATGGTGACCTCGCTGGTGGTTTCATCATCAAGAAGAGGGAGGACTTCTTCTGGAGTGAGGACCCCGAGAGATCCTATTGGTATATACATAAGTTGGTGGTAGACCGGCTATATAGTGGTATGGGGCTCGCAGATGCGATGCTCGATTGGATCCTAAGAGCTTCAATAGAGGCTCATATAGATAGTGTTAGATTGGAATGCTATTCAGATAGGAAATATCTGACAGATCTGTATCTGCGTTGTGGGTTCGAACTTCATGAAATCCAGGAGATGGATGATGGAGTGAAGATCGCCCTGTTCCATAGGGATAATAGTGAAGTCTCAGAGGGCTTTGAATAGTCTGTCATCTTTTAGTAGGGAGAGAGAAGATCATGAAAGAAACGATCATCTGTTTTGGGGACAGCCTCACAGAGGGCCTTCCCGGCAGTAGTTTTCTAGATTATTTGGGAGACTCAAGAAAGTATGAGAACCATGGCCGGGGAGGTGATACTCTTCGAGGGGTCTCGTCAAGGTTAAGGAATCATCTTCTTGAACATACCATCGAGACGCTCATCGTCCTTGTCGGGACCAATGATATTCTATATGACTATCTATTGAATCGTTCTAGGCTATGGGAGAAAGTCGCTTCAAATTCTATCTATGCGAAGGGTGTACCCTGCCAGAGTCCTTTAGCCTATGGAGAACAGTTCTCAGAAATGCTCGATTTGGTCGGGGATTGCGAGAAAGTCATGATCAGTATTCCCTGTATCGGTGAAGATGTCACCTCAGAGGTGAACCAGAAGGTCGATTCCTACAATGAGGAGCTCAAGAGACTCTCTGTTGAATTCAATGCGAAATTCGTCGATTTTAACCGATGGGAGAAGGATTATCTTACAGGTCGAACGATCAATCCTGATTTTGTCTTGGGTAAGAACCCCGGAGTCACCTTGACTGATATTGTAGTTCCAAGGATCGGAGAACTCGATTTGAGACTCTCCAAGCGAAGAGGACTTCATCTCACGATCGATGGAGTCCATCTGAATCAGGTTGGAGCAAAAGCCCTTGGGAGATTAGTCAGTGAGGTTCTGGACTAGGGCCTCTTGGATGTGGTTTGTCCTATGATAAGATCGACATCGATCTCATGTCTGAATTCAACCTCTTCACCTCTAGTCATCTTCTGAATCAATGCCAAGGTCATATAAAAGAATCTCTGATTCTTTCTTCTCTGAGCTGTATTGTGCTTTGCGGTTTCTGTTGGTATATGATCTTCCTTTTAAAGAATTCCTTTGAAGTAGCAGTTCATTTTTTCCAAGTTTAAAGATCCTAAACTGTAATCGTTGAGGTTCTGAAACATGCCGAAGACATCGATGATCGGATCCAGAGGACCTTCGATAGTCATGGAACGAGAAAAGATTAAGTATCCCAGATAACAGGTATACTGATCACTATGACCCATATGAGATCAAGACCCATAAACTGAGAGTAGGGCGATTGATTTAAAACACGTAATTGATGAAAGGGGCTCGAAAGCATATCGGCCCCTTTTGTTAGCATAGAAACAGTAAACGATCACCTGTTTTTCTTCATAGGTTAAAGGGAAGGTTTACTCTGCTGCTGAAAGATAGCTTAGTAACGACAATCCATGGTATATTTGAAGTCAAAGATGATAATCCGATCGTATCCCTCAAGGCATACAGACGACTTGTCATCAATGTACAATAAAGGAAGATAGCTATGAAGATTATTGTTCTTGACGGATTTGCTCTGAATCCTGGAGATCTGAGTTGGGATGGTTTGAGGTCCTTAGGGGATGTAACAGTATATGAGCGGACTGCTGATACTGAGATTCTCAATAGGGCAGTCGATGCCGATATCCTCATTACGAACAAGACCCCTTTGTCTGCACAGACGATAGCAGGACTCCCCACCTTGAAATATATCGGAGTACTTGCAACAGGCTACAATGTAGTCGATGTGAATGCTGCAAAGGAGCGGGGTATTCCCGTTACCAATATACCGACCTACGGTACCGCCTCGGTCGCACAGATGGTGTTCTCACATATCCTTCATCTGACTCAACATGTGAAGGAACATTCTGATACGGTCTACGCAGGGGAATGGGAACGTTCTATAGATTTCTGTTACTGGAACTACCCCCTGATCGAACTTGCTGGAAAGACGATAGGTATCATCGGGTTTGGTAGGATCGGGCAGAAGGTAGCACAGATCGCTAGGGCCTTCTCGATGAAGATCATAGCCTATGATGCCTTCTCAGAGAAGATGGATCCCTCCTTAGCAGAGTTCGTCGATATCGATACCGTATTCAGAGATTCCGATATAGTCTCACTTCACTGTCCTCTCTTTGCCGATACTGAAGGGATCGTGAATGAAGAACGTCTGAAGAGTATGAGATCGACTGCCTTTCTGATCAATACCAGTAGAGGTCCCTTGGTAGATGAGCTAGCCTTGACTACAGCTTTGAACAATGGTGTGATAGCAGGGGCTGGACTCGATGTCGTTTCGACAGAGCCGATCTTGAAGGATAATCCGCTGTTGATGGCGAAGAACTGTTTCATCACTCCTCATATCGCTTGGGCTACCGCTGAGGCACGAGGACGACTATTGGATACTGCTGTATCGAATGTAGAGGACTTTATCAATGGTACTCCTGCAAATGTTGTCAACAGCTAGTGGTGATCGATGCACATGTCCATGCAGACCAGTATGAGAATAGAGTTGATGCGATCGTAGAGATTGAGAGGGAGCATATAAAGACTGTTGCGGTCTCTATGGATCTCTCCTCCTATCGTGAGATCTGCAGTATGGCAGATCTCACATCTATGATCATACCTGGTCTGGGGGTGCATCCCTGGATCTCTCATCGTTTCCTTGATAGACTCGATGAGATCGATGACCAGATCAACGGGGCTCAGCTCATTGGTGAGGTCGGTCTTGATCGTCTCTGGGCTCCGAAAGAGTACTTTGAGACGCAGCGGCCTGTATTCGAATATTTCTGTCGAAAATCCCTTCGATATGACAAACTCATGAATATCCATACCAAGGATGCTGAAGCTGAAGTCCTGGAGATACTGAGAGCCTCACATATCGAAAGATCTATCATTCACTGGTATTCAGGACCGGAAGATCTCATAAAAGAGTATCTGGCTATCGGCTCTTGTTTCACCTTGAGTGTCGATATCCTAAGATCAACAACCTCGGATGGTATCTCCTCCCTGATCCCTCTAGATCGGGTACTCCTCGAGACTGATAACCCGGGTGGCTGCAGTTGGCTCTATGAGAGGGCAGGGATCCCTTGCGATATCAAAGAGGTCTACAGGAGAGCTGCAAAGCTGTATGGACTCCCCCTTGATGAGTTCGAGTCGGTCATAGAACAGAATTGGTTGAGGATAACCTCTCAGAAATCTTGAATTGATGAAATAATGGTATAAATGATCAACTCCTTCATGGTAAAATAGGTCTATCTTACCGTGGAGGTTCTCATGAATAGAATTACTACATTCACTCTGCTCCTGCTCTCATTCTTCATATTTACCGGTTGTCACACAACCGATTCCCTCGATCCCTCAGATGATACCATCTTCCAATACTCGGTCCTGAGCTCTCTTCTACAGGGAGTATATGACGGAGATATGAATTTTGGAGAGTTGTCAGATCATGGTGATACCGGATTGGGAACGCTACAACATCTAGATGGTGAGATGATAGCCTTGGATGGAGTGTTCTACCAGATCAACAGTGATGGCGATGCCCTAGTGATTCCTGATTCTGAGATGACTCCCTTTGCCGTAGTCACAGAGTTCTCTCCTGATATAACGATCTCAACTCAAGAGGTTCTGGAACTTGGAGAGCTCTATACCTATATCGATGAGAGGATTCCTTCAGAGAATCTTCCCTATTGCATCAGGATCTCAGGGACCTTCTCTTATGTGAAGACCCGAAGTGTTCCTGAACAACAAAGACCTTATCCTGTCCTCCTAGAAGTCCTCAAAGAGCAGCCCATCTTCGAGTTCGAGCAGATCACTGGAGATATTATCGGTTTCCGTTTACCAGACTATATGGGAGAGGCCAATGCTGCGGGGTATCATTTCCATTTCATCACTGAAGATAGAAGTGCTGGTGGACATCTTCTCGCTTGCACCACTGATGATATAATGATTCAGATAGATATCTCAGATCAGTGGTATGTGAGTATCCCAGAGGATGAGGACTTTCTCGAATTCAAAGCAAACGATGACCAGTATAGATAAGAGAGGTCAAGCGACGGGGAGGTGTTATGGTATCGATTGAACGTGCAGGGACTTATATCAAAGAACATTGTGATCCACTCTATTCTGCCTATTTCTCTGCCTGTTTTACCGGTGGTGCAACTAGTAGGGTATTCAGTGCTCTAAAAGAGTACCAACGATCAGATGGTGGTTTCGGAGGAGGTCTAGAACCTGATTTTCTCCTCCCAGATTCCTCTCCAATGGCCGTCACCAAGGCTTTTCAGATCTTTGAGAGGCTCTCCTCCTTTCCCGAAGCTTTAGTAGGTGCTGCTGTCTCCTATCTTGAGGATGCTTTCATCCCAGGACGGCAAGGATGGAAATGCTGTTCAGCAAAGGTGAATGAGTATCCCCATGCCCCTTGGTGGGAATATAAAGAGGAATATGATGGTACGGTGATCGATCTGAGTTGGGGTAATCCTACCTGTGAGATCATTGGGATACTCAACAGAGAACGTGAACTCGTAAGAAAACTCGATATCGATGGATTGGTTCAAGAAGCCATCGGTCGATTACAAGAAATGGAGGAGTTTACCTCTGAACATGAGATCTATTGTTACCTCTCGCTATTCGATCAGGTGAATGAGACTCAGCAGGATCAGATGATTCTCTCTCTGAGGAGTGCGATCAACTCTCTGTTGAATCTCGACAGCGCCCAGTGGAACACCTATGTTCCCCGTCCTTTTGATTTTATCACAGACCCTAACCATAGACTCTATTCCTTGATCCAAGCTGGTGCTGACATGCACCTGAAATTCATTGAGGAGGGTGCTGATGAGCATGGATTATGGGAACCGAACTGGAGGTGGGGACAATATGAGGATTCCTGGAGGCATGCAAAAGAGAATTGGAAGGCTCTTATCGCCATCAGGAATTACACAATACTCGAGAGATTCTAGGAGAATGGTGAGATGAAAGCGGAGAATCAGTATACGGTAAGGATCAATCGAGTCCTCGATCATATAGAGAGTCATATATCTGAGGATCTCACCTTGGAGGAACTCTCTGCTGTCTCCTGCTTCTCAAAGTACCATTTCAATAGAATTTTCTCAGCCATGATGAATGAGACTCTCTTTCAATTCATACAACGTCTCAGGATGCAGAAGGCGGCGGCTCTACTAGTCTCCAACGTTGATGAACCGGTCACTGAGGTTGCACTTTCGGTGGGTTTCTCTACCCCCTCTTCATTCGCTAAATGCTTCAAACTTCACTTTGGTATGTCTGCCTCAGAGTTTAGAAGACTCTATGATACCAAAAGCAATTTAGGACAAGTCTATAGCAACCTGAGACCAAGAGAGAGCAAGTGGAGAGAAGAGATCGAAGCGATTCGCATGTATACTGAATATCATAATTCACATACAGTTTGGAGGTATGAGATGGAGACGAAGCATATCAAGGTAGAGGTAGTTAGGGTAGAGGAGATGAACGTAGCATATGTCAGACATGTTGGACCGTATGCAGGAGATTCGGAACTGTTCGGCAGATTGTTCAGTAAGATCTTCACCTGGGGAGGGGCAAGAGGCTTGATCAACTTCCCTGAGACGAAGATGCTCTGTATCTATCATGATGATCCGGGTATGACCGAAGAATCAAAACTGAGGACGAGTGTCTGTATCACGGTTCCCCCTGAGACAGAAGTATCTGGTGAGATTGGGAAAATGAGTATCCCTGGTGGACTCTATGCAATCGGTCACTTCGAAGTAGGGGCTGATGAGTTCGCTGAGGCTTGGAGTTTTCTCTGTGGGACATGGCTCTCTCAGAGTGGCTATGAGCCTGCTGACGGGGTGCCTTTCGAGTTGTATCTGAATGATGCAAAATCACATCCTCAAGGCAAGTTCCTCGTCGATATCTATGTTCCGGTAAAACCAATGAGATAATCTCTCAGCTTCTATTCAAGATAAAACAGAATTGAGATGCCAGTTTTAGGGATTCCTGGGGGACATGCAGCTTGAAGAGGGTCCTAGACCCTCTCAAGATCCTCAGAACTCCATTCATGTGGTGATCTTCAAGAGAGAACCTGATCGTGTCATCCCAGGCGATATGATTCATCTGTATCCCATAATCGGAAGGATTCTTCGAGACATGAGTCTCTTCATTATAGAGGATCAACTCCCTCTCGGTCTTGATGATAAGATAGGGGGTATAGTAATGTCTTGACTGGAAATGAGACTTCAGCCCTACCTGTTCAGTGCTCTTCTGATAATAGATCAATTCTTTCTCATCCTCATCTGGTAGAAGCTGTTTGAGATAGTTATACATCTTCAGGTTCTCATGATAGAGCATATCTCTTGTCGAGCCCTCTCCTTCGAGTAGGACCTTCGTCAAACCGACATCGATCTTGAACTTAGAGATATTCTCTCGCAGGAATTCTCTGTATGCCTCGATATAGGGGATGACAAGAGAATCCATGGTGAGATTGTAATCTACCTTGTAGACATGATCTTCTGTGACGATCATCAATCTTCCTTGAAGGAGGATATTCAGATGCTTGCAGGTGTTGATGTCTTTGAAGGCTATTACCACTGTTCTCGCCTTGTCTGCATAGATGATCCCATCATCTGTAAGTGCAAGAATAACAGATCGTCTAGTGAATAGGCTATATTGTTGAGATGGAAAGAACACAAGGTGATGATAGGAGAGCCCTTTCACTGAATCCTCTACCCAGGGTTCAGGACTCTTCATCGTCTTCGTCAAGAGAATCGGCCATCCGGCCATCGTATCAACTGATCCCATAGTGGTCCTCCTGAATCCCTCAGTTTCTCTCAAAGGGAATACGTAAGGGATTCCCCTCTAAGTGATTATATCATGCAGGTAGGGTGAGTGACATAGTAGAGGTTGTGATTTTATCGTTTAGTAGACGGTGATGCCTTGTGCTCGAAGTTTATGCAAAAAGTCTGAGTCTGATAACTCATCTGTGATGAGCGTATCAACCACAGTGATAGGAGCGATCCTACTCAAAGCTTTCTTGTCAAGTTTAGAGCTGTCAGCTAATACGACGACTCTCTCAGCTGACCGGATCATCTCCTGTTTTACGGAGGCTTCGATGATCGTATGGTCACTAAGCCCTGTTTCGATAGAGAGGGCCTTCACTGCAAGGAAGAGAATATCGGCATTGATAGAACTGAAGAATTGCTCTGCCGGTTGTCCGGTCAAAGACCGTGAAGAGGGATTCACAATCCCCCCAGGGAGTATCAGGGTGATGTTCGGTAGGCCTGATAGGATCTGCGCCGCCTCAAGAGAGGGGGTGATGACCGTTATATGGCTCATCTGAGAGATCTCCTGTGCAAGTTCTACTGCAGTGGTCCCGGAATCGAGGATGATCGTAGCACCACTAGTAACCATTCTAGCGGCCTTCTTTGCTATCAACCGTTTCTTCTTGTGATGATCAGAAATTCTTCTTGAAAAGGGGGTAAGCTCCTGACTTCTCTTAGTGGAGGTCGCAGCGCCTTTACTTCTTGAGCAGTTCCCTGATTCCTCAAGTTCGATGAGGTCTCGTCGAATAGTGTTTTCAGAGACATTACAGAGGATACTCAGATCAGATACTTTTATCGTACCTCGATCTTCAAGAAGAGAAAGAATTCGTGCTAACCGTTCTGGTTGTAATAGTTTATCCTGATTTTCCATGTCTCTTAGTATATAGGGGATCTTCTGATTTGAAAAGGGTCGAATGGTGAAACAGGGTTGTAAAAAGTGAGATGTGGTGATAATATGGTGAGATATGAGAATTAAAACTAAGATTCTGTTGATTTCTTTCATGATTTTAACAGTGAGTACCATACCTATAACCTCTATAGGGACCTTTGAGATCAGAGATGAGAATCTGATTTCGATCGTTGACTCCTACGGACGTGAAGTTCCTCTTCCTGAGGATGTGAATTCGATCATCTGTTCTGGTCCAGGAGCTCTGCGGTTGGCGACCTATCTACAGGTGACCGATAGGGTCATCGCAGTTGATGACATCGAATCGGGTAGGGAGATGTTCGCAGCGAGACCCTATATACTCGCACACCCAGAACTAAAAGAGCTACCGATCTTCGGAGAGTTCCGAGGAAAAGATAATCCTGAACTGATCCTGAGTCTGGAGAAAAGACCCCAGGTGATCTTCAAAACCTTCCCCGAGTCTGGATATGATGGACAGGAATTGATGGATAGGACCGGGATCCCGGTAGTCACCCTGGCCTATGGGGATCTTCTTTCTGGAAGAGAGGATCTCTATGGTTCTCTACGGCTCATGGGTAGGATACTAGGTGTCAGTGATCGGGCAGAAGAGGTCATAGCCTTCTTTGACAAGACGTTAGCTGAGCTTGAAGTGCTCAGTTCTGGTTCAGCAGGCTCTCCAAGTAGTTATATAGGTGGTATCGCCTATAAGGGGACAAGAGGAATCACCTCAACAGAACAACAGTATCCTCCATTCGTTTTCACCAAGACCAATGCCGTCCTCGAAGCTGCTAAGACAACGAGACAGATCGATATCTCCAAAGAGCAGATTCTCTCTTGGGATCCAGAGATCATCTTTATCGATATCTCGAGCATCCTGTCAGGGGATGAATCTAACAGTATCTATGAATTACAACATAGGGAATACTATCAGCATCTGCAGGCAGTCCATGACGGTAGAGTCTACGGGGTACTCCCCTATAATCTGTATACACAGAATTTTGGCTCTATCCTTGCAGATGCCTATTATATTGGGACGATCGTGCATGAGGAGAACTTCTCAGGTATTGATCCTGAATTGAAGGCTGATGAGATCTATGAGTTTCTCCTTGGTGAAAAAGTATTCTCCCTAGTGAATGAAGCCTGTAGGGATCTTGCCTTCGAGAGGCTACCGCTATGAACAGTTCAACTGTGATGAACTCCTATGAGAGTTATTTGAGAAAGAAGAGGCTAGTGATAGCAGTCGAACTCATATTGATTCCTATCCTCATTCTCCTTTCAATCTCTCTAGGTTCGGTGACCCTCTCTCTGCGTGAGATACTCTCTGTTCTGTTTTCCTCGGCAAGTAGCAGTACGAATAGATCGATCATCCTCAATATACGGTTACCGCAAGTCTTGAGTGCCCTAGTGACCGGTGGAGCTCTTGCTCTCGCTGGTGCGGTGATGCAGACGATATTACAGAATCCACTCGGATCTCCCTATACTCTAGGAATCTCTCATGCGGCTGCTTTTGGTGCAGCCTTATCAGTCATGTTCTTCAGTAGCTCTTCTGTTCTGGTATCAAGTGATCACATCATAGAGATCCTTGCACCTTACCGAACAGCTCTATTTGCCTTCACCCTATCAATGGGAGCCTCTGCGATCCTGATTCGTATCAGTCGATTACGAACGGTCACCCCACAGGTTATGGTACTCGTGGGAGTTACCCTCGGCTCGCTATTCACTGCAGGGACGATGTTCCTTCAATATTTCGCTGATGACGTTCAGCTATCTGCGATTGTCTTCTGGACCTTTGGTGATGTTGGACGGGTGACTTGGAATGAGCTCCTTTTCTTGAGTATCATATCTGTGGCTTGTACTATTGGTCTCCTCTCACAGAGCTGGAAGTATAATGCTATAGCTCTTGGTTCAGAGACGGCCGCAGGACTTGGTGTTTCGATTGGGAGACTCAGAGCCGTCTCTATGGGGATCGCCTCACTACTTACCGCAGTGATCACTGCTACTGTCGGTGTGATTGGTTTCGTAGGTCTTGCAGCGCCTCATATGGCAAGAAGACTGACCGGTGAAGACCATAGGTTCTTTCTAATCTCCTCGTGTCTTACCGGTAGCATACTCCTGATGGTTTCGGATCTTATTGCCCGGACTGTCCTCATGCCGAGGGTCCTGCCGGTTGCGATCATCACTGCCTTCATCGGGGCTCCTCTTTTCATCTATCTGTTAATCAAAGGGTATCATTGATGAGTATTACCGTAGAGAATCTCTCAGTCTCTTTCGGAGATAAACATATTCTAAAGGATCTCGGCTTTCAGGCGAAGAAGAGTGGAGTCACAGCGATACTCGGACCTAATGGATCGGGAAAGACGACGTTGCTTCGTTCGATCAATAGGATCGTTGACCCACAGAGGGGATCAATCACAATCATGGGACGTCCCTTGTCCTCATTATCACAGAAAGAGATCGCCAAGATGATCTCCTATGTACCTCAGAGAGCTCATACCTGTTATATTAGTGTATTTGATGCGGTCCTCTTCGGCAGGATCCCCCATATGGGTTTCAGAGCTTCTCAATCAGATATCGACATCACATTGGCGACTATAGAGAGACTCTCTTTGGAAGAACAGTCTCTACAACCTCTTTACCAACTCAGTGGTGGGGAGTTGCAGAAGGTTGCAATAGCCCGAGCCCTTGTGCAGCAGACTCCCATCATGATCCTTGATGAACCTACTGCCGCACTTGATATAAAGAACCAGTTAGAGATACTCATCCTGCTCAAGGATATCGCACAGACTGAGGGGACGAAGATCCTCTTGACTATTCATGATCTCAATACTGCCTGCAGGTTCGCAGATGAGTATATCTTCATGAAGGCAGGAAAGGTCATCACCACCATAGATAGATCTGCTATTACGAGTGAGCTCATAGGGGATATCTATGATATCCCTGTAGATATCCACTGGAAGGATAGTATCCCTACCATCATACCAAAACACGAGGAGCGTTTTTCCCTATGATAAGCATACCCACTATCGGAACGATAAAGAGTAAATATACCGAGAAGGCTGACCCCTTCGAGATGAAACGTGAGGAAAGTATCCTCATTCTTGATGAGCAGTTCGTAGAGGGACTGCTCGGGATAGAGGAACGAATGTATCTGCAGGTACTCTTTCACTTCCATAAGAGCAATTCTTACTCACTGATCAATGAGTGGTACTATCGTGGGGAGCGAGGTGTGTTTGCCTGCAGGACTCCCAATAGACCGAGTACGATCGGTACTACTACGGTGAAGTTACTCAAGATCGAAGGTAATCGATTGACGGTCACAGGTCTAGATGCCCTTGATGGGACTCCCTTGATCGATATCAAGCCTTGGATCGCAGCCCAGGACCAGATCGTCGATGCTGACTATCAAGATGAGTTCTTCAAGGATAATCCGCGAGCCTCGATCCTTCAGGCCCTCAAAAGCAATGATAAGAAGAGACTCCTTCTAGACAGTGGTGCTCTCCATGGCCATTTCTGTCCAGGTTTGGCCTATGGGGTCATAGCTTCCGTATTCGGTCTGGAAAGACTTGCACAACGATCTGGTCAGACTCTTGATGTCTTTCATCGGGATGGTGGATTGGAAGAACTCCTGGCGATCATTGAGATCAACAGTTGTTTCGCTGATGGTATCCAGTATGTGAGTGGGGCCACTCTCGGGAATAATGGGCTGATCCTCAAAGAGTATGGGAAGAGTGCTGTTACCTTCACGAAAAGAGATGGGAAGGGGGTAAGACTTCTCCTCAAGCCGGAAGTGAAGGGTATCCTCGCAGAGGTTGCACCTGAATTCAATCCTCTCTTCGAGAAGGTTATCGTGGGACAGAATCGGGATGAAGGGCTGAAAGCTCAATATAGAGCAGTAGCCAGGGAGGCTGGTTTCGCCCTCCTAGAGATAGAACCTTCAAGTATCTTCACCTGTGAAGAGGTAGATATAGCTATTCCTGCCTATGCACCGATACGACCTTCACAGATCTGTCGTATCTGTGGAGAGAGTGTGATGGGAGGGAAAATGAGTAAGAAAGACCCTACAGCCTGTAGAGGTTGTATGAATGATGATTATGATATATTAGATGGATCTGGGATCCATAAGGAGATAATAGGATGAAAGTATTGATGTATGATCCCTTTGCCGGGATAAGTGGAGATATGCATATTGGAGCGATGGTGGATCTTGGGGTACCTGAAGATCATATCAGAAAGGCTCTTTCCTCTCTTCATGTGGCAGGTTGGAGTTTAGAGTGCACTACCGCTATGAGAAAGGGGATAACCGGGACTCAAGCCCATGTTCATCTTGATTCCGAGCACCATGATCACCAACACCATGAACATGAAGAGCATACTCATGAACACAACCATGAACATAACCATGAACATAACCATGAACATAACCATGAGCATCATGAACATCATGAACATCATGAACATCATGAACATCATGAACACGAAGGGCATGACCATGGTCATCATCACCATACCGAGCATTCTCATGGTGATCATGAACATCGTAACTTTGCGGTAATCAGGGATATCATAGAATCAAGTCATCTCAATGACCATGTGAAGGAACTCTCTTTGAAGATGTTCCTCTTTGTCGCTGAGGCAGAGGCTAAGGTTCACAACAAACCGGTCGATGAGGTTCATTTTCACGAAGTCGGTGCTGTTGATTCTATCGTAGATATCATAGCTGCAGCTGTAGCAATCGATTATCTCAAACCTGATAGGATCATATCGACTTCTCCTGAGCTTGGTGGAGGCTTCGTACAGTGTGCCCATGGTAAGATCCCTGTGCCGGCGCCTGCTACAGTCGAGATACTCAAAGGTATACCAACGAAGTCTGGAGCCGTGATGAAGGAGATGACGACTCCAACAGGTGCTGCCATTCTCGCATCTGTCGTAGATGAGTTCGTGAGCACTACCGGATTTACCTTTGATACCGTCGGGTATGGGATAGGTACACGAGATACAGAGATTCCCAATGTGTTGAGAGTCTATCTTGGAGAGATCGAAGAGAATTCTAGAGAGAGTGTGGTCATGATCGAGACGAATATCGATGATATGAGCCCGGAACTCTACAGCTATGTCACTGATAGACTGTGGTCAGCCGGAGCTAAAGAGGTCTATATCACCCCAGTCATCATGAAGAAAGGAAGACCTGGGAATCTCCTGTCTGTCATGAGTACTACTGCCAATAAAGAAAAGATCTATAAGATACTATTCACTGAGACTTCTACGGCAGGAGTGAGAGAATATCCGGTAGAACAGACTATGTTAGAGAGAACAATATCGGTAAAGCAGACCTCCTATGGTGAGGTGAGAGTGAAGAGTAGTACCTATGAAGGTGAGGTCGTTTCATCGAAACCTGAGGCTGATGATATGAGAAGGATCGCATTAGAGACAGGGATCTCCTTAAAAAAACTCTATGAGGAGCTCTCCTGATGAGAGCTGAACTCCTAGATAAACTCGATAGACTCAAGCTCTGGGCATCCTCCTACGACAGATGTGCTATTGCCTATTCTGGGGGTGTTGACAGCTCTTTTTTACTTACAGCGCTTGTGAGGGCGGGGCTCTCCCCGATACTCGCAGTATCAGTAGATCCTCCCTATGTCCCGGATTGGGAGATAGCCGAGGCTTCAGCCTATGTATCAACGATCAAAGAGGTAGAACATCATATCCTCTCATACCCAATCCCTGAATCAATCCTCGATAATCCTGAAGATCGATGTTATCTCTGTAAAAGAGAACTCTTCAACCTGATCAAGAAAGAGGCTGAGAGTTGGGGTGCAGAGATCCTTATGGATGGTACGAATGCAGATGATACTGGTGATCACCGTCCTGGGATGCGGGCCTTGAGAGAGTTGAAGGTGAAGAGTCCTCTCCTTGAACTTGGTTTCACGAAAAGTGAGATCAGGGAGATTAGTGCAGAGTGGGAGCTTCCCTTTGCCGACAAACCAGCCTATTCCTGTCTTCTGACGAGGATCCCTCATGATACGAGGGTGACTCCTGAAGCCTTGAGAAGAATCGAGTCTGCAGAGGTGTTTCTCCATGAACTCGGGTTTCCTGCCGTCAGAGTACGGACTCATGGAGAGCTCGCAAGGATCGAGCTTGCCGCCGGGGATATGGTTAGATTTCTCTCTAGTGATACGATGGGACAGACCGATAGGGCCTTGAAGGGGTTCGGATATCGTTTTGTCACATGTGATCTGGGTGGGTATAGCATGGGTAATATGAATTCGATCGATAAAAGGGGTGGAGATGATGAATAGATTAGAAGAACTTTTGACACAGGTAAGATCAGGAGAGATCGATGTCAGCTGTGCAGCAGCAGAGGTTCAATCTCTCTATTTTACCGATCTTGGCCATTCTGTCCTCGATATGGACAGGGAACGGAGAACCGGGCAGGGAGAGGTCGTCTATTGTGCGGGTAAGAATACACAACAGATACGGGATATCCTCTCTCATTTCGACACTAATAGGATCAATGTTCTTGGGACACGCCTCAAAGAGGAGGTCTACGAAGAGATTAAGGATCAATTTCCTCATGCAGTCTATGCAAAAGATTCTCAGATCCTGACGATCACTCATCAGAAGATTGAACGACAGGGACGGGGTGCTATCGCTGTAGTGAGTGCAGGGACCTCGGATCATACCGTTGCTGAAGAGGCTGCAAAGACTATCGAATTCTACGGGCATGAAGTCAAGCGCTTCAACGATGTGGGGGTAGCTGGGATTCACAGACTCCTCAATAGATTGGAAGAGATACGCTCTGCAGAGGTCGTGATAGCGGTAGCCGGTATGGAAGGGGCTCTTGCAAGCGTTGTGGGCGGTCTCGTTGATGTTCCTGTGATCGCAGTACCGACAAGTGTCGGGTATGGGGCGAACTTCAAGGGAGTATCAGCACTTCTTGCTATGCTCAATAGTTGTGCCTCAGGAATCTCTGTAGTCAATATTGATAATGGGTTCGGCGCGGGGTACCTTGCGGTGATGATCAACAAAGATCATACCCAATAGGATCTCCTTTAGTCATTGATCAGATCCTCACTTGTAACTCTTTATCATAAAGATAATAATTTTCTTTATAACCGTTATTTCTTTGTGTGTAGACAATAAAGATGAATTTTTTTTTGTTATAGTTTGATTGTATGCTACAATTAATAGAACGTTGATAGTCAGTATTCAATATTTGACTGTTATACTTACGTTCCAATGATTATCAGAATAAATTGGGGTTGACTAGGGTAGGACTATGACATTGATACAACAGGTAGAAGAATCAACACATGAACTCTGTGATCATTTCATCAAGGAGTTCTTCAAGAGGTTCTTTATCGAGCGAGATATAGCGACCATTCTTCCCACGGTAAGTAAGAACCTCACCGGTTTCGGCCCTCTCAAGTATACGGTGGCCTTTTCCTTCGATCAGAGTCTCAAAAACCTCAAGCAAGAGCTAGATACCATTCCTGCGCCCATTGATTACCAAATCCGACAAAGCAGGGTAAAGGCACTCTCCTCAGATATCTTTCTCTATATTGCCGTTCTCGACATCTCAATCGATCTTGATACAAAAACGGTTCCTTTGAAGGACCTTAGGGTATCATTTGTGATCAGCACTTCTAAAGAGGGTGAATTCTTATTCGAGCATATGCATCTCTCCTATCCAACAGCCTCAGCAGTATTCGCTGAAACGGGCTTAGAGAGTTCTGACAAGAGCTTATCTCAGATCATGGAAGATGTAGTTCATCATCGAATCAAAGATGTGAATGAGGCCTATAAGGAGTTAGAGCAGGTGATCAGTACCGATGACCTGACAGGTCTCAGATCACGTATCAAGATAGAGGAAGATGTGAATACCGAATTAAGGCGTGCTTCACGTTATGGCAGTATCTTCAGTATCGTGATGATGGATCTAGATAGATTCAAGCTTCTCAACGACTGGTATGGACATCTTTTCGGTGATTTCGTCCTCAAGGAGTTCGGGAGTATGCTCAATGGGGCCCTTCGCGAGACCGATTTTGCAGGACGCTGGGGTGGGGACGAGTTTCTTCTGATGTTCCCTCAAGCAACCTTCGCTAAAGCTCAGATAGTCATGAAGAAACTCCTCGATAGATACCAGAAGGTGACCGTAGAATCTTTATTAGTGAGATACCAGAAGGAATATCCTGGTCTTTTCTCAGTCGATGATTTCTCAGCTATTTCGAAGGACTCTGAGCTGTTTCCCTTCAAGAAGATGAGTTTCTCCTATGGTATAGCTGAATACCGAATCAAGGATACACTGCTACATTTGATCAATCGTGCTGATATAGGATTATATGAGATGAAGAGAGACCTCAGGAGTTCATGATGATGAGAACCTGTAGAGAGAACTCTTGCCACTCCTCTCTAAAAAGACAGGTGACGATATTATTTAGATTCTGAAGATCCTCTCCTAAGGATCAATTCCTGATCATTTTAGAGCACAGAGAATCCTCACCGAACAATACACAGCGAATGCCTCAATCACAGGTATGATAAAGATAGCAGGTATGATCGATACTCCATGGAGCCCCATCGCAATGAGTTTACCGATAAGCGCTGCCATCAAGTATGTGAGGAATACCATATAGACTGAGGCAAGGAGATAGCCCTTGGGGTTTCTTCGTATCAGGAGTATCCCACACAGGATACCAAAAGGTAGTAGAAGTCCCAGATCCATCCCCTGGACTATCAAGGTTGTGTAATGATCGAGTGCATCAGGATAGATACTTCCATCGATAAGAGGAGGTACGATGATACTCAACCAGAGCATACCGATCATAATAGAATTCACCACAAGAAAAGAACCGCAGAAACGATAGGGAAGCCTGTTATCGAATCTTGTATGGAATCGTTGGTGGTAAAGGGATAGGAGTGAAAGTGATACAGCCATGAAACAGGAAAAGAGCAATACACAATAGATAAGAAACAGATAGTTGTAAGTCCCCATGGTCAGATAGAAAAGATAGGTGACGAGAAGGTAGACTAGCGTCCCCGTAGAGATCAATTGTGCCCTGATCGAACCTCTTAAGGAAAAGATGAAGGAGAGTAGTAGGGCTGGAAGGGCTAAAAAGAGAGTGATGATATCTTGTGCGATACCCTGGATCGCTACATCTGAAGACATATGCGTATAGGGACCTATCCCATAGAGTTCGATCTCTTCTGAACGAATAGTCTTGTAGGAGCTAGCTCCCTCACCCTGGTGAGAGAATATACCGCTGCTAGTGGCGATGATAGCAAAGAAAGTGATAATGATCACAAGGGTTATTAATGATCTTCTATACAACATAGGTTCTTCTCCTAAGTCAAATTGGTAATATGAGCCTCTTTCAGGAACAATAGGTTCTCTAGGAGTCTTAGATCCTCAAGGAGCTGTTCTTTGTAGCTTGAAATTTCTTCGAGTCTGCGGTTAGTCACATACTTTGAGAGTTCACCATGAAGAAAACTGTGTAGGATTCCCGTCTTTTTCACTGTTTGGTTGGAATCAGGATGTCGTTCTCTCATCCATCGATTCAAGATATCTCCGGGTAGTACCAATGATCCTCTGATCTCTAACGGTGGAGGTCCTATGAGTCTGTCCATCCAGATAAGGCGATACCAGGCCGGATGGGCAATGACAAAATCAATATATGATTCGAAGATATTGGGAAGAGTGTCGTAGTCAATATGACTAGGATCCTTGATACCTCCCCCTATGAGCATTCTCAGCTGGGCCTCTTCAAGAGAGTACCAGATCAACTGTTCATAGGATTCAAAGTAGTTATAGGCGTTCGTATGTGCACATCCGATTCGTTTAGCTATTTGCCGTAGATTTATCTCCCGAAGTGATTTTCCCTCTTCAAGCATGATAAGTACCATATCAATGAACTGTCTCTTTGCTTTGACTGTGTGTCTTCTCATGTAGCTCTCCTGTATATTACCACTGGTAATTACCAGTGGTAATATACAGGACGTGAGACTATATGTCAAGTTGAGGATAGGGAGGATGCATTATTTTCGTAGAGTCTTTGTCTGGGTCATGAGGAATAGGGTCTCGACTCCATAAGAGCTTGCAAAGGCTATCGATGCGGCATACACCCCGGGAAGACCAATACCTTGTGTGAGCACATTGATCATGATGAGCATGAGAAAAACATTGATGCTCACCCCAATGGTGATGGTACGGGTCTTATGAGCAAGGACCAATAGACCTCTGAAGAAAGAGATGAATGAGTAGAAGATGGGCATGAGGCATAAGACGGTCAAGGTGAGAGGAAGGAACTCTAATAGGTCTGCAGGAAGACCTGACAGGTTGATGAACCAGAGTTTCCAGGCCTGCGAGATAAGGATCACCATATAGAGAAGGAACAGGACGAGCCCTACACGTTTGATGAACGCAGTGATCACCAAAAGGGTCTGTTCATTCTTCTGCTCGGCAATGACGATCTCCTGCATTGACATGGAGATCGATGTATAGATGAAGATATAGGCTAGAGCAACAGGCCAGATGGCCAGTGATGCTAGCGGGTAGAGACCTCTAGCAATTCCAAAATTAAGAAGGGGTCTCACCCCAAGGGTGATCAAAGAGGTCAATGCCAGAGGGAAATAGAACCGTACCATCTCTGAGATAGGCATCGAGGGAGTGGAAAGATCCTCTTTGGGCATCTCCTTGATGATAGGGCGTACATACACTCCTGCTGCGATCATACCAACAATGACCCCTACTGAGAGTGAAATACCTCCGAGGAGACCTCCGGGGATAGTGTTGATCAGCAGTCCTGTGATCAAGACGGATGCAGCTACGAAAAGGCGAAGATACATGATGACTGGTACTGCCTTTGTCTTTCCATAACGGATCATGACCCCCTGCCATAGACGTCTATACCCAACCGCTGCGGCCCATGGGATCATTGCAACGAAACTTCTGTAAGAGGGGGTGATCATCTCTTTCGGGAGACCCATGATCTCTAGAGAGAACCAGGTATAGACTGAGGGGATGCAAAAGATCAGATGAACAGAAGTTATCAGAAGGGCGAGTAGATGTAATATGAAAAGTAATCTCCGATAGGAGACGATATCTTTAGTGATAGCAGTACCTGCAGAGAGCATCTGAACGATAGGCCCCTCGATAAGAAGGGCGAGAGCAAAGGCATACCCGAAGGCGGCAAGCTCTATGGTAGGATTCGGTAAACGAGAGATGATCGCGGTTATTGCAGGCTGTTCTACGGCCATCACAAGCCACATGAGAGCCAATGGAAGCCAGAGGTGGAATAGTCTCTTCTTAGTCAGAGTGGTTGTTTTAGTCATAGCTGAATCAGTCTATAGAGGAACTTGAACAATTACTAGGTTACTTTCTTCAGTTACTCCCCGGTTAATGCTAATGCTGCCTGTTTGATCTTTTTTCGAGTCCAATATAGTGAGAAGAGTGCCGCACTCCAGTTTACGATGACTAGCCCCCACCATACCCCATTCTCTCGCATTCCTAAGACTATGGAGAGGAATGTGAAGATGACTGCAGGTGCAACTACTTGTCGATAGAGGGCCGTCCACATGATCATTCCTGGTCTTTTTAGACCTTGCAGGACTGAGTTAGACTGAGCCATGATAATATAGCTGAAATGAGTGATCCCCTGGATGAGCAGATAGGTATAACCTATGGAGATGACCTCTGCATTGTCGGTGAAAAGCCCTATGAGTTGTCTTCCAAAGATGAGGACTGGTGTAAGCAGGACTATCATGATCAAGAATCCATAGAAGAGTGCTGTTCTATAGGACTCTGTGATCCTATCTATCTTCTTCGCCCCATTATTCTGTCCCACCATGGCCATGAGTGCTGTATTGATACCCATATTTGGGACTAGAGCAATCTGCTCGATCCTGATCGCTGAACCATAGGCTGCCACCACATTGGTACCATATCGTGAAATATAGAAGGTTATGACGAAAGTTCCTGTTGCCATGATCATGAAACTGACCATTCCTGGGATCACCTGTGAAGAGAGCTCTAGTCCTCTACTTTTCAAAGGCTTGAAATCTTTGGGTCTAGCATCTTGGAACAGATGCAACGTACGTGCCTTATGCAGGAGGTAGAGTGCGCTCAATAGTTGTATGATCACAGTGGCTAAGGCTATTCCCGACTCTTTCATCTCGGGGATGATCACGGTATCACCAATATTGAACCCGAACATGAGGATGGGGTCTAGTCCAAGATTGAGGAAGAACCCTATGATCAGCACGTTCCTGTAGAGTTTTGATAGTCCTCGAGCAGATAATGCTGAGTTGATGACCATGTTCATAGTCATCATGACTGAGCCCCCTACGATGACATACCCATATAGAAGAGCTCCTTTGAGAACCATAGCATCAGCATTCATCAGCTCGAAGATCGGTTTAAGGAGAAAGAGCAGTGGGATAGTCAGTATGAGCTGGATGATCAGTGCATAGGAAATACCTTGAAAGTATATCTTTTGAGCTGAAACCTCATCCTTCTTACCGAGATAGTTGGCAATGAGAGCACTCGTACCTGAGGAGAATCCCACTCCGATAGTCATGGCGAGGAGATAGACTGGGAAGTTCAGGGAGAGTGAGGCCAGTGATTCTGTGGAGAACCTTCCCGCCCAGAAAGTATCCACGAGATTGTACATCGTATTGAAAATGATCCCTACCATCGCGGGAATCGCTATAGCTCGTATGGAGGGCCCAATAGGGCCAGTCGTCAAATCAGTCTGCAACATTTTTTTCATGCAGTAAATATACTACAATTCTTGTCAGAATACTAACGGGGACGAGAAGAAAACCGATAAATCTCCTCATCTTTGAGGTTTCTGAAAATCAGAGAGTACTGGGATCGGTCGATGCTGAGTTCTGCGAATCCGTGATGGGTATGGTCGAGGAAGATCGATGCACTACTTCTATGGGTAATACGCTTCTCGAGTCGTCCACCGAAGGTCCCAACGATCACATAATCGATTCCATCTTCTTTCATATGTTCGAACTGATGGTTATGACCAGAGAGGACAAGATTTACATGATTATCACGAAACAGAGGGTGAAAGGTGTCGATCATCTTCATGGGATCGAACCAAGCTCGCGAATCGACGACCCTTCCAGATCCAAAGAAGAAGGCATGACTTGCTACAATGAGCATATCATCTTTAGCTATAGTTGATAACTGCTCTGTGAGCCAGTGTCTTTGAGCCTTTGAAAAATTCTCAGTACCCCATTCTAGATCCAATGTGATGATATGTACGCCTTCAAGTGGTCTGTAGTGGTGAAAGAGTTGATGTGTCCTAAGCTCTGAGTTCAGTCGCTTTGGATAGTAAGCGTCCTTCCATGAATTGAGCCCTCCTACCCATGCATCATGGTTTCCCGGAACCATGATACTCGGAAGGTGTTTCGAAAGGGGGAGTAGTACATTCGAGGCAGCCTCATAATTCCCTTTCAGGTTACCCATCTGAACAATATCACCGAGGTTGAGCAGAAGATCGAAGGAATCCTCTCGACCGATGATAGTCTGTATGATCCTCTTTGTCGTATTGAGTGATCTTTTACTCGACCCTATATGGGCATCTGAGACGATCGCGAGCCTGAGACTTTCCCCGCAGGTAGAGAAACTGCCGGAGATGCCATCCAAGGAATCTATCGAATAGGAATACTGAGTCCCAGGGATCAGATCCTTTAAGATGATCACATGAGAGCGAGAGGGTGTATCTTCTTTGATGAGCATCTCGTTCCCATCGATCTTCTCTGTGAGCCTTACAGAGGTCTTCTCCTTCTGTAGAGATCTCCAGAGGATCGCATGGTCAGAGATCCCAAAGGCGCCCCGTCTTTCAGTCAGAACAAGCAGGGGCTTTAGGGCTATGCGTCGTTGAATCGGCCTGAAATGGTAATACAATACTGCCGCAGGTATCAAAACAAGAAGGAGTAGTACCGAAGTGATGATAGGAGGTGAAGAATCCCATCCTGAGTTAGAACGTTCTAGGATGATGGTGAGAGGTATGCTCAAAGAGAGAAGTCCCAAGATGAAGAACCCTCTCCTGTAGGTCGGATTCCAGCTGAACAGATGGAGAGTTCTCTGATAGCTCAATATTCTCGCAAGAAGAGAGAAGAGTAATACACTGACTATGAGCGTGATGATCGAGATTCCCATATGAACAGCTTACCATCTGCTATGAGTTGGATACAAGTATTATTGTGCCTTTCTCTCTCTCAATCGTCGGAGTTTCTCAAGTCCCTCTTCGATTGTTATCTCCTTATCCTCATCTACGAAGGTGAGTAATTCCGCTGGAATCTCCTCAAGGAATCGTGATGGAGAGGAGTCAATGATCTCTCGAAGGTACTTTCTCTGTCTACAACTCGTGATGATCAGTGAACGTTCAGCTCGGGTGATAGCAACATAGAAGAGTCTTCTCTCCTCTTCGAGGTTCTTCTCATCCTCATCGATGGAACGGGCATGGGGGAGTATATGATCCTCTACACCCGCTAGAAAGACGGTATTGAACTCAAGTCCCTTTGATGCATGGATAGTCATGAGGTTTATCTTTCCCTCCTCCTTCTCCTTGGTATCAGAGGTATTCAGGGTTATCCTGTTAAGATAGTCATAGATGTTCGGTTTGATATTATCGGGGTCACTTTCCCATCGTTGGAACATCTCCATGAAGATCTCCACATTCTTCATCTTCCATTTGACCATCCTCTCATTATCGGGGTATTCCGTGATCAGATATCCCCGATAGTCGATGGTCGCGATGAGGGTGTTCATCGAGTGAGCCATGTTCTTACGTGAGAACATCTTCTTCTTGTACTCATCGATAAGCTCCGTGAATGAGATACAGACTTCATGGAGCCGGTTTTTGATCGGAGGGTTCGGATCTGCTGCGAGTTTCGATACGGCTGAGAACAGTGACATCTCATGTGACTTGGCAAAGGCTCTCAAGGATTCGAGAGATACCCTTCCGATACCTCTCCTTGGTGTATTGATGATCCTCAGGAAGTTCACATCATCATCAGGATTCGTCAATAATCGCATATAGGCAATTATATCCTTGATCTCTTTCCTCTGGAAGAAACTCTGCCCACCTGATACCGCATAGGGGATCTGCTGTGCGAGGAACTCCTGTTCGAGGACAGCAAGAAGACTGTTAGTCCTGACTAGGACTCCCATCTCTGAATAGGAGATATTCTCATCAAAGGCTATCTCCTTGATGGTAGAACAGATGAAGTCTGCCTCATGTTCCTCATTGTCAGGATGGAAGATCGAGATCATATTTCCCTTTTCACTACCGGTCCAAAGCTCTTTACTCTTACGTTTCGTATTGTTAGAGATGACGGTGTTCGCCGCTTGGAGTATATTCCCGGTAGACCGGTAGTTCTGCTCGAGTTTGATCTCCTTGACCTCTGGAAAGTCTTTTTCGAACTTCACGATGTTCTCATAATTGGCCCCTCTCCAAGAGTAGATCGATTGGTCGTCATCCCCGACGACACAGATGTTTCGTGTCTTGATCGCTAGCATCTCAAGTAACCGATACTGAACAAGAGAGGTATCCTGAAACTCATCAACCATGATATAGGAATATCGTTCACGATATTCCTGTAGCACTTCGGGGAACATGTCGAAGAGTTTGATGGGGAGTGTGATAAGATCATCAAAATCGACGGCATTATAGGCCTTCAGATGTAGATTGTATTCTATGTAGATCTTCTCATAAGTCCGAGTCTCATCATTCCAGCTTGTCCTTTCTGTCTTGATCGCAGAGAAGAGGTTAGAGAGTTCATATAGGTCGATCGAATCAAGAGGGATCTTCATGTCCCTGACGATGGTCTTGATCATTGAACTCTTGTCTGCCTGATCATAGATGGTGAAGTTTCGATCAAAACCGAGAAACTCGATCTTTGAACGAAGTACTTTGACTCCGAAGGCATGAAAGGTGGAGGTGGTGAGTTTTGGTAGGGAATCACCGGTGAGTCCCCTCACACGTTCTGCCATCTCAGATGCTGCCTTGTTGGTGAAGGTCAGTGCTAGGATAGAAGATTGTGAGATTCCCATCTCTAGCATATGAGCTATACGATAGGTGATCATTCTGGTCTTTCCTGATCCTGCTCCAGCGATGATCAGTACAGGACCTTCTATAGTAGATGCAGCGACATACTGCTTCTCATTCAGTTCGTTTTTGAGATTCAATGACATGAAGTTCCTCTTTTGATGTGTTCTACGATGTGAATTATATCGCCTTGATGAAGATTGAATGTGTCCCTACACCGAGTAGGATGATCGTAGAGACTATGAGTCCTGAAATGATCACTCCTCCAAGCGCTGCAAGACAGGTCCTCTTCCAGTCCATTCCTAGTATCCAGGCTCCGAGTGTACCGGTATAGGCTCCGGTGATAGGGAGGGGGATCGCTACGAAGAACATGACTCCTAGATATCCATATTTATGAACCTTGCTCTCCAGTTTGAGTCTGGCTCTATCGACGAATCTGTCGAATAGTCGAGCATACCAGCCCAACTTATAAAAGAGTTTATGGAAAGAGGAGAGGAAGATATAAAGAAGAGGTGCTACACAAGCATTACAACCGACACTGATAAGATAGGCCATCCAGATTGGCATTCCGTTGAAGTAACCATAAGGTAGTCCTCCTCTCAACTCTGCAATCGGCAGAAAAGAGAACAGTATCGTCGTTAATATTGTAGAACTCTCCATCACATCTCCTTCTTGTTTTCAATTACATCATGATTATTTTATTGGTTGTGGTCAAGTGGATTTATGGTAATCGCATCTACCGGACAGACTTCATGACAACAGTAACACCTGATACACTTCGAATAATCTATCACGACTGAATCAGTGAGACTCATAGCATCAGCAGGACAAATCTGAACACATTTACTACATCGGATACACCTCAAATCTTCGATGACAGGGACCTCTGTTGACTTTGGAGTGAACCAGGTGCGTATCTGAGTCGTCAGTACGGAGAATATGCTAGTATCCCTGCTTCTCTTGATAGTCTTATAACTATCTGGGCGAATCTCATCCGGAGTAGCTAGGGGGTAGTGGAAAGTCTTGGGATCCAAAGAGGTGATCATTTGTGACTCAAAGGCTGCTTTGAGGATGGGGATCTCTTTAGGAATCTCTCCCATGAGAGTTACAACAGCGGTGTCAAGGGCGATACCATCCTTTGAGGCTATGATCGCGCCGACTCTTTTCGGAGTCCCGTTTCCTGGACCCGGTCCCTCCATAGCGATGACTGCATCCATGATATGGATCTCAACAGGGATCGCCTGATAAAGGTCCAAGATCATTCGTGCGAAGGCTCTTTTCGAGGAGTACCTCAGATGGTAGGGACTCTTGGAGAGAGAGGGTAGCAATCCGAAGAGATTCTTCACAGCACCGGTGAAATACATGAATTGATGGGTCTTCATCTTCGGTAGGTTAACGATATAATCGACCTCATCAATGATCTTTGTGACAGTGAAGGTTGCACTCTTATGAGAGGCGGTTGTCGTCTGCTCAGTAAAATCCACCCAGGGGATTTCAAGACGTTCACATATCTCTTGGATTCCACAGTTCTTGGGTAAGAAACCAGCTCCCTGGATTGCCGGAGAATCACCGATACAGGGGTGACCACCACGATCTAAGATGATCTTACAGACCGCCTCAACGACTGCTGGGTGGGTAGTCACGGCCTTTCCTGCCGGTTTGTCTGAGAGAATGTTGGGCTTGATCAGGACCTTCTTACCCTTGAGATCTGGGATTCCGATAGTATCCCAGACTGTTAGGACAGCCTTTAGGACTGTACTCTTCTCATAGGAACTGCAGGGTTGTATGGCGATATATTGTTCAGAATCCATCTAGATACTCCTCTCGTTTTAAATTCCTAAAGCGTTGACATAACCAACTCAAGAACGTAATCTACACCTGTTAACAATACTATTATGCAGGATTTGAGCATGAAAATACAAGCAGAAGCGCAGGCCGTCATCTTTGATCTTGATGGGACCCTGCTCAATACTATAGCAGATATCGCTCAAGCGATAGAGCCGGTACTCGAATCGAGAGGTTATGAGGGGCATCCCGTGGAGGACTACAAGGACTTCGTTGGACATGGACTTCGTAACTCCCTGATCAATGCATTACCGGCCGATCACGGCCTATCAGAGAAGGAGATAGATCTCCTGTATGCGCAGATGATGAGAAACTATGGAGTGAACCCCTATGAGAACACCATAGCCTATCCAGGTATTGAGAGACTTCTGAAGTTGCTCCAAGAGATGGCAATCCCTGTTGCGATCCTGTCAAACAAGGACCATGAGCTCACCAAGAGGATCGTAGCAAACAGATTGGGGGCTTTTTCATTCAAGAAGGTTCAAGGTCTATGTGATGACTTTCCCGGTAAACCAGATCCAGGTTCTGCCCGCTTTATCTCAGGACTAATCGGGATTCCTTGTGAGAGGGTATTGTTCATAGGTGATTCTGAAGTCGATTACCAAGTGGCAGTGAATGCCCAGATGATTCCTTCCATCGTGAGTTGGGGCTTCAGATCCTCTCAGGAGTTGAGAAAGACGGTTCCTTATTCGCTCATATGTGAGACCCCGGGCCAGTTGATCGAAACAGTGAAGATGAAATTAGGATTGGATTAAACGATTGTCTTTATGATATTATGAACAAAAGAGAGAAATCAGGAGTGGTTAAATGGATTTTGAGATGTATTACCAGAAAGCTTCCGACTATGTGAGATTTGAAGAAGAAGACGTATTCAAAAAAGAGGTCATCCAGGCTATGAATCAGGATGATGTCGATGATCTACATGATAGGTTCTATACAGAACTTGCGTTTGGGACTGCCGGGATGAGAGGTGTTATCGGTGGTGGGTATAACCGCATGAACCCCTTCATCGTACGTCGGGTGACCCAAGGGTTCGCAGATTATCTCAATGAAGCGGTTCCTTCAGGAGCTTCAGTAGTCATAGCGTATGATTCACGTTCATATTCAGATGTGTTCGCAAAGAATACAGCCGAAGTCCTCTGTGCGAATGGGGTTAGAGTCTATCTTTATGATTCGATTCATCCTGTTCCGCTGCTCTCCTATGCGGTACGTAATCTCAAGACTACCGCCGGGGTCGTCATCACTGCATCCCATAATCCTCCGCAATATAATGGTTATAAAGTCTACTGGAGTGATGGAGGTCAGGTTATTACTCCACATGATACCGGGATCGTCGAAAAGGTGCGTCTCGTCACTGATGGGAATATGATCAAGTCACTTTCCTTAGATGAGGCGACTGAGAAGGGGCTACTCAGTGGGGTTCCTGCTGAGGTTGATGAGAGTTATTACCAGATGGTATTGAGTGATCCTGTGAGAGCGGAGATCTTTGCTAAGGACATCCCTTGTAAGGTTGTCTACACCCCGATCCATGGTTCAGGTAACGTTCCTATTCAGCATCTATTGAAGACTCTTGGAGTCGATTATCATGTGGTGAAAGAGCAGGAAGAACCGGATGGGAAGTTCCCAACGGTAACCATGCCAAACCCAGAGAATCCCCAGGCTATGAGCCTTGCTATCGAGCTCGGTAAGAAGGTCAAGGCTGATATAATCCTCGGTACTGACCCTGATTCTGATAGGCTCGGTATCGGTTTTCCTACTGATGAGAGTAAAGAGGACTTCTCCCTCCTCAATGGAAACCAGATCGCGGTTCTCCTGTGTGACTATCTTCTGAGTACCAGAAAGGTCGAGAATCAGGGAGTCTGTGTGAAGAGTATCGTGACCACAGACCTTCTGAGGTCCCTAGCGGAGAAGCATGGTGCTGAATGTGAAGATGTTCTGACAGGGTTCAAATATATCGCAGATCAGATGAGTAAGATGGCACAGGAAGGTAAGAGCTTCATATTCGGAGCAGAAGAGAGTTACGGTTACAACTCCTTAGCTGACGTTCATGATAAAGATGCCGTATCTTCGGCTATCCTCGCTGTAGAGATGATGCTCTACCATGCCGCTCAGGGAAAGAGCCTGCTAGACAGGCTTGAAGAGATCTGGGTTACCTATGGCTATTATCTAGAGAAAGTCTTCTCTAAAGACTATCCTGGGTCAGAAGGCAAGGCAGAGATGGATGCGATCATGAAGAGATATCGAGAGGCGACTCCATCAGAGATCGGTGGTATGCAGGTCGTGAAGGTCGAGGACCTTCTTGATGGGAGTGGAGAACTCCCTCCTGCTAACGTGATCATTATCCGACTAGAAGGTGGCTCCAAGGTGATCGTCAGACCGAGTGGTACTGAACCAAAGATCAAGTTCTACCTCTTCAGTGTCTCACATAAAGATGACCTTGATGAGGCTAAAGCGGAGAGTCTCGAGAGACAGAACGCTATGATCGAATCTCTTGGACTCTAATGTTTCCTATTACGTCGATTTGGTAGTATAGTATAGATACGGGCATGGTTATCCATGCCCGGTCGTAAGGAGTACCATCTCATGAAACCATTTTATGCGGTTAGAAGAAACCAGAATGATATCATCATGCTCAGTCCCTTTCTTGATACGAGGCAGGTCATCTCTTGGGATGATGAAGATATCATCATAGGGACCTCCTCAGCTGGTGATACAGCTTTGAAAGAGACTATCGAATATAGACTCTATTCAGCGATCGACTATGCAGTCGATGGTTGGATACAGGAATTGAAATATATCCCAAGACTTATAAACTCAGCGCTAGCATTCCTGGTGACCTATTTCTTCTTCTCCTTCGTCGTGAGGGATCCATTTCCCGTTATAGATGAGATGCTCCTTGCAGGTGGAGCGGCGGTAGCTGTATATCTGTGGACTGCAGCGAAGAATAGGAAATCCGATCTGGCTATGAAACGGAGACTTGAGTTGAAGAATCTCGTGGATGAGGCTGAGTTTATCACTGACGAGTCTCTTGATGAGTATGAGAAGCTACTCCATCTCTATGATGAGATGGCTCCTCTTACCTTAGCCGATAAGCTCTCAGGGAATGATGAAAGGTTCGAAACGGTTCGACTTCCTGATAACAGGAATATCATGAAAGAGTATATGTTCAACTATCTTCAACAGGAGGATAGATATAAGAAGATCCTCTCCCTACTTGAGGATACCCATAACTCCGATTCTTCGAAAGAGCGTCTATCGGCAAGACTCCTTACGATGGCGAAGAACCGAAAGATCGATCTGCCTCTTTTAGCTCTTTATATGAACCTCTGATCTGAATCACATATCAGTATTCTTTGTTTATCCTGATATGTGAGTAGAAGCCATTCCTATACCATCCCTCTTATTGAAGAGTTTATCCTCCTCGTGACTGCGCTCATGGTATATCTTTGTGTAAGCAACTTTGGACGGGGTTATCTCATCCTCCTACTTTCCCTAATTGAACTCTATCTTTTTTTAAGGAAGATGTTCCACAAAAGATTACTATTGCTCATCCTTGCCGGGCTCATTTGTATGACCTTCCTCCCTGAACGGGAATTCGATCTTGTACCCTTCTCTGAAAATGGGCCTTCGGTCATGCTCGAGATGACCCTCAAAGAGGACTCTGTATATATCAAGAATCACCAAAAGATGCTCACCGGTGATGTCTTTATGATACTTCTCCCAGACCAGGAAATCAGAAACACGGGCTCATATGGGCAACTCAAGGTCCTCACGAGAGGGAATTGTGAATACTACTGGGGGGAGCGAATCCGTTTTGAGATCTCTGGAGTCTCAGAGGGTATCTGTTTCATATCCTCATTGGAACGGGTAGGGGATGAAATTCCTCGACTCCTAGAGTTTAGAAGAGGTGTCATACGAATCATTCTTGAACGACTTTCTCAGCTTCCCTATGGGGAGAGTCAACTTGGGAGACTTCTCCTCTTAGGGGAGAGTGCTGATCCCGATCTGCCTCTTATCAATCAGATCACCGGTTCGGGAGCGAGGCATCTTATCGCACTCTCCGGGATGCATCTATATGTTCTCGGTCTATGCATCGGATTACTCACTCAGAAACTCCTTCCGGAGAGTGCAGCCAAAATCCTGACAATGATCTTCATACTCCTCTTTATCTTCATCGCAGGGTTTCGAGCCTCTCTTATACGGGCGGGGATACTTTTCTGTATCTCGCGACTCTGTAGGGAGCAGTCATTACAAGAGAGTCTTCTCATAACGTGGTATCTACACCTCATGTTGTTCCCCTCTCATGGTGAATCCTTTGGGTTTCTCCTCTCCTATGCTGCAATCTATGGGATAATCATGGGGTTTATCGATTTGAGTGATCACATACCCTGCAGAGCATTAGCTTCGTTGCTCTCCCTGTTCAGTGCCTCTTTGGCGGCTACGGTGATGACCCTTCCTCTCATCTTCGCTATGTTCGGAGTCTGGTACCCTGTGGGGCTTGTAGCCTCGCTATTGCTCACTCCATTGATCATGGCCTATATGGGGTCATCATTTGTAATCCTGATAATCCCAATCCCTGATGAGGTCCTAAGGCTTCTCTTCTACCTGACTGATCAACTCTCTCTCTGGTTCTCGAAGTTTCCCTCGATTGATGGGTCTCATCTAAGAATTCCTCCTTATCCTGTAACAATCCTCCTGCTTACGGCTATACGGTTCATAGCTATCTATGGTAGGATTTTCCAAAATAGAAGAGAAGAAGAGGCCTATGAGCAAAGCATTTCGTTACGATTCACCAAAGGAAATACAGAAATTACTCGAGAGTAATGGATTGTCGATGAACAAGCGGTTTGGACAGAACTTCCTCCTCTCCGAAGGATCAAGAGCTCAGATCATCGATTCGATGGCGTTGACCGAAGACACTGTCTGCTGGGAGGTAGGTCCGGGAATCGGTGCGATCACTCATGATATCATCCCGAAAGTCTCGTCACTGACCGTCTTTGAGATCGATAAGGGATTCATCGTTCTTCTCAAGGAGTTTTTCGGTGATGAGAGTGACTTCTCGATAATCGAAGGTGATGTCCTTAAGAACTGGCCGAACTATTGGAAGGCTCATCAATCACCGGATGTGATCTGTGGGAACCTTCCCTATAATATCGGAGCTCAGACTATAGCCTCATTTATTGAGAAGGAGTGTCTTGTTCCCACTATGGTGTTCACTCTTCAAAAAGAGGTTGTACAGAGAATGTGTGCCCCCTCTGGAAGTAAACAATATTCTGCCTTCTCTGTCCTCTGTAGCCTTGATTATCATGTAGAACATCTGTTTGATATTCAGCCTGGAGCCTTCTTTCCTGTTCCCGATGTGACCTCTGCAGTAGTACGAATGAAACGAAGAGAGACTCCTCTTCTTGCTTCAGAGAAGCGAGTAGATTTTCTCAAGATGGTGCATAGGATGTTCTCTAGCAGGAGAAAGACGATATTGAACAATCTGTCGGGTATCTCGGATCTAAGTAAGAGCGATATCTCAGAGATCCTGACTGATGGAGGGTATGACCCAGGAATCAGGGCCGAGAGACTCTCGATCGATCAGATGCTGGGAATCTTTACCCTATTAGAGAAAAAGCCCATACAGGAATGATCCTGTAGGGCTTTTCTAAGTCATCATGAGATCAATAGTCCTCTTAAGGATTAGAGGTCTGCCTGAGCCATGGTGATCGCTGATGTAACCACGATATCTTCGATGCTGCATCCTCGTGAGAGATCACTTACCGGTTTAGCGAATCCCTGAAGGATTGGTCCGTAAGCCTCAGCGCCTGCGAGTCTCTGTACGAGTTTGTAGCCGATGTTTCCAGACTGAAGGTCGGGAAATACGAGGACGTTGGCTTTACCTGCGACAGCTGAGCCTGGAGCCTTCTTGGATCCGACTGAATCGATGATAGCTGCATCTAACTGCAATTCACCATCAACATTGAGTTCAGGTCTCTTTGTCTTTACCATCTCAAGGGCCTCAGTGACCTTGTCTACATTCGGATGAGCTGCTGAACCCTTCGTTGAGAAGGAGAGCAGGGCTGTTACCGGTTCTGCCTCAAGGAATACCTTACAAGAATCTGAAGATGCTATAGCGATCTCTGCAAGCTGTTCAGCTGTAGGATCAGGGATAGTAGCACAATCTGAGAAGATGAACTGTCCATCGACACCCAGGTCTGTCTTATCGGTACACATGACAAAACAGGATGAGGCATATTTGGTTCCTGGTTGAGTCTTGATGATCGTGAAAGCTGCAACAAGGACCTTTCCAGTTGCATTCTCTGCACCAGCTACCATTGCCTGAGCATCATCTAGCCGTACCATCATCGCACCCCATTTGAGAGGATCGATGATCTGTTCTTTTGCAACGTCGAATGTCATACCCTTATGCTTTCTCAACTCTACATATTCTTGAGCATATACATCGATCTTATCGGATGATGCAGGGTCTAGGATGGTGACGCTCGTCAACTGGGTACCAGCGGCTTCAGCGTTCTTCTTGATTGTCTCTTCATTTCCCAGAATATAGACTTTGGAGGCAAGTCCCTCGTCCATGATCTGCTGGGATGCTGCTATGGTTCGTGACTCGGTTCCTTCAGGAAGGACGATCACCTTCTGCAGCGATTTAGCTTTTTGTTTCATTTTCTCTGAAAATGTCATGCGTAATCTCCCGTAATTGTTAAAAAATTCAAATAGAGCATATCATGAATGGGTGAAATTAGCATAGTACTAAAACTATATGGGATACTTTTTATATCAGCTACATATAAGTGTACTATACAGATGAACAGCTTTTTTATATGATAGGCGCATGAAGATTGGAATATATGGACTTGGACGATTTGGTAGTTTCTGGGCCTCACTCATGGCAAAGAGATTCGATGTGATCGCATATAACAGAACAAAGAGAGAATTCGACCTGAAAGGCGTTACGCTCTGTAGTTTCGAAGAGCTCTGTCAGGCAGATGTCATATTTCTCTGTGTTGCAATATCCTCTGTGAGGGGAGTCCTTGAGAAGATGGCTCCTCTGATCAAGAATGGGGCTCTTGTCATGGACACCTGTTCTGTGAAGGTCATGCCTGCAAGACAGATGATGGAGATCCTGCCCCCAGATGTTCAATGTATTGCTACACACCCGATGTTCGGACCCGATTCAGGGCGAAATGGGGTGAGGTCTCTCCCTCTTGTATTCTCACCGCTAAGATGTGATGAGAAGAGAATAGCTTTCTGGTTGAAGTGTTTCAGAGAGAGTTTTGAACTAGATGTCATCGAGATGACACCCGAAGAACATGATAGAGAGGCTGCCTTCACACAGGGGATCACACACTTTATCGGAAGAGTCCTTGGTGAGTTAGACCTAAGCCATAGTACGATCGGGACGACCGGTTATCGGAGTCTCCTAGAGATCATCGAACAGACCTGTAATGACCCGATGCAACTCTTCTATGATCTACAGAGGTTCAATCCCTATACCCATGATATGCACCTGAAACTCAATGAATCATTGAATGATGTCCTTGCCAAACTCGATCAGGCAGAGACAGGAGAATAAATATACCCAAATGAGAATAGCGTTATTTACCCTAGGATGTAAGCTCAATCAGAGCGAGAGTGAAGGGCTTGCAGATGTCTTCGCGAACCATGGCTTCACCGTAGTCAAACCTTCAGAGGATGCTGAGCTCTATATTGTCAATACCTGTACCGTCACAAGTAAGGCTGAGCAGAAGGCCCGCAGGATGATCAGGAAGTTTGCGGCTATGGATCATGAACCGGTCGTGCTCGTCACTGGATGTTATGCACAGATGGATCCTGAGGATGTGGGAAGGCTTGCCGATCGATTGGTGGTTGTCCCTCTTGATAACAAGGCTGATCTCCTCAAGCTTCCGGCCTATCTAGAACATCTCATTTCTGCGAACATCTCATTATATGAGGGGATAACCTCATTTCTGAATTCAGGTGAGCAGGGGACTTCAACTCCATTCGACTACAAGGCGATAACCTTCCAATACCATGCAAGGGCCTTTCTCAAGATCGAAGATGGTTGTGATAATGCATGTGCCTATTGTCGAGTGACCCTCGCAAGAGGAGCCGCTGTCAGTCTCAGTGCGAATCAGGTGGTTGCTAGATGCCTGGATATCGAGAGAGAAGGGTATCGTGAGATCGTCTTTACCGGTGTGAACATCACCGCCTACCGTGATGGTGATATCGATCTTCCAGGAGTCCTCAAGATGACCCTAGATGCAGTCTCGGGTAGGATGCGTATAAGACTCTCCTCCCTCGAACCGGATATGATCAGTGACGAACTCATCGAGGTCTGCCGAGACCCTAGAGTCCAACCTCACTTCCATATTCCCATACAAAGCGCCTCACCCAAACTCCTTCGAGCAGTGAACAGAGATTTTGATCTCCTAGAGGCAGCAAAGCAATTAAAGAAGCTGCTTGCCGTGAAGGATGATCCCTTTCTCGCAGCTGATATCATAACAGGTCTTCCCGGTGAACTCGATGAGGATGCTCAGATGACGCGAGACTTTCTCATCGATACAGGTTTTTCCCAAGTCCATGTATTTCCGTTCTCTCCAAGACCGGGAACCGCTCTGTACGATGCGAAAGGAAAGGTTCCCGAGTATCGTAGAGACGAACGGGCAAGAGATCTGAGAACACTCTCTCATGAGTTGTATCAAGACTATATGAGACGATGGGATGGTAAAGAGGTCGAGATGATCATCGAGGGCGAGCGAGAGGGGGAAGTATACGGCATCAGTGCGAACTACCTCAAAGCTCCGATAGCGGGTCTACCAGAGAGTCACCAGAGAGGTGACCTGTGTCTCGTAAAACTTCACAGGAAAGACGAGATACTTAAAAGCACTTTCATTGAATTCAACTAGGTCTGATTGCAAAAAGAAAGAATGAAGAGTATAGTAACGAAAAATAGATATATAGGGTATAGAAAGGTATGATAGCAGATATAAAGAGTATGTGGAGATCGGTGATCTTCAATGCAGTGAAAAGTGTTGCAGTCGAACTTACCGGTTCCTCTGATTCCATGACTGAGGATGATATCCTCATAGGGAAGCCCCCTAAGTCAGAGATGGGAGACATCGCGGTTCCCTTCTTCACGTTCGCTAAGAGTCTTAGACGGGCACCGGCCCAGATTGCTCAATTGACTCTCGAAGCATTGAACACATTCGAGGAGAGACCTGCAGGTGAGATATCTGTAGCAGGTCCCTATCTTAATATCAGGATCGATACGGTAGCATTAGCTACATCTTTAAAAGAAACCCTCGATAATAATAAAGGGGCCTACGGTGAGACTGATTCCCATGCAGGGAAGAAGATCATGGTAGAGTTCTCCTGTCCGAACACGAACAAACCGCTACATCTCGGTCATATGAGAAATGATTCTATCGGTGAATCCATCTCTCGTATATTGAAAGCCAATGGGGCCGATGTGAGAAAGGTCAATCTGATCAATGACCGTGGCGTCCATATCTGTAAATCGATGCTTGCCTATCAACGGTTCGGCAATGGGGATACCCCACAATCGACTGGTATCAAGAGTGATCACTTCGTAGGAAAATATTATGTCAAATTCGCTCAGTGGGCTAAAGAGGATCCTTCCGCAGAGAAAGAGGCGCAAGCGATGCTTTCGAAATGGGAAGCGGGTGAGCCTGAGATCATAGAACTGTGGGAGAGGATGAATCGATGGACTATCGATGGGATCCTTGAGACCTACAAGACTACCGGGATCTCCTTCGATGACTTTTACTATGAGAGCAAGACCTATATGAAGGGTAGAGATGAGATTCTCAAAGGCCTTGAAGATGGGGTCTTCTACAAAGATGAGGAGGGGACGGTCTGGATAGACTTAGAACCCATAAAACTTGATAAGAAGGTCCTGTTGAGAAAGGATGGGACCTCTCTCTATCTGACACAGGATATCGGTACTGCTATCGCTAGACATAAGGATTGGCCTTTCGACTCACTTATTTATGTTGTCGGTTCAGAGCAGAAGTACCACTTTACCGTGTTGTTCTATGTGCTTTCTCAACTTGGACTGTCTTGGGCAGAACAGTTGTATCATCTCTCTTATGGGATGGTGAACCTTACCGAGGGACGGATGAAATCTCGAGAGGGTACCGTCGTAGACGCTGATGATCTCTTCGCTAAACTCAAACAGATGGCATCAGATGAGATCACGGCAAAGGGACGTGAATCTGAGGTCGGTGATATCGAGAGGACAGCCTCATCAGTAGCCCTAGGAGCTCTTAACTACTATCTCCTGCAGGTCAATCCCAATAAGGATATGATCTTCGACCCTAAGGACTCTTTGTCTTTCACCGGTAATACAGGCCCCTATCTACAGTATATGGGCGCTCGTATCTGCAGTATGTTAAAGAAATATGAGAGTATCTCAGAAGAGGTAGATACCTATAGTTTCGATCCAGCACTACTCGTCGAGACAGAGGAGAGAGAGTTGATCAAACTGCTTGCCGGCTATCCTGAGGTCGTTATGGCCGCTGGCGCTGATATGAATCCCTCATTGATAGCATCATACCTGTTCGATCTCTCAAAACTGTACAGTAAGTTCTATCATGATCACCCGATCCTCCGTTGTGAAGATAAGAGAATGATCAAGGCTAGAGTAACTCTGTCAACCATGGCTTTACAGGTCTTGAAGAATGCTTTCACCCTAATAGGTATTCCTTTCCTAGAAAGTATGTAAAGTATTTGAATGCTATTGACCACTGGGCGTACCTTATGGTATAAGGTATCCTGCATAAATTAAGAATTAAGGATGTGATTTTCATGTACGCATTGGTAGAAATCAAAGGTAAACAGTACAAGGCTCAAGAAGGCGATGTACTGAAAGTCGATAAAATCGATATGGAAACTGGAGCAACTATAGAGTTCGATTCAGTGCTTATGGTTGCTGATGGTGATAACACCGTCGTTGGTAAGCCATATGTTGAGGGCGCTAAAGTAACAGCTGTCCTTGAAGACCAGATTAAAGGTAAAAAGATCATGGTTTTCAAGTTCAAAAGAAGAAAGGGTTACAAGAGAAAACAGGGTCATAGACAAAAATATACCCAATTGCTCATCAAAGAGATTAAAGCTTAAATAGGAGAAATTCAGCATGGCACATAAAAAAGGTGGCGGAAGCACAAGAAACGGAAGAGATTCCGAATCAAAACGACTTGGTGTAAAAAGATCAGGTGGACAGTTCGTTAAAGCTGGCGAGATTCTCATCAGACAGAGAGGAACAAAAGTTCATCCAGGTGAGAATGTTGGTAGAGGAAAAGATGATACTTTGTTTGCAACAGCAACAGGTAACGTCAAATTCTATACAAAAATGAACCGACATTACATTTCTATTGCAGAATAGATTCATACCAGTCACATCTATTACATACCGTAGTTGAAATAAAAAAATATATGTTTGGATTTTCAGACGAGACCTACATAGACATAGCCTCCGGAAATGGAGGCCATGGTAGCGTTTCGTTCAGACGAGAGAAGTATGTTCCCAAAGGCGGGCCCGATGGTGGAGATGGAGGAAGAGGCGGAGACGTCATCTTCGTCGTATCAAAAAACCTTCGTACCCTAGGCGGCTTAAAATCTAAGAGGACGTTTCGTGCTCAGAATGGACAGCCAGGTCGAGGTGCGCGTCGCCATGGGAAAGATGGTCTCGATATGGAGATCATCGTACCTGAGGGAACTTTGATCAGGGATCCGCAAACCGGCGAGATCCTGCATGACCTGACCGGTATCGACCGCTTTGTATTTTTGAAAGGCGGGAAGGGTGGTAATGGCAATTGGCATTATCGTTCCTCAACGAGACAGGCTCCACGTTATGCACAACCAGGAATACCCGGTGAAGAGTTACGTATTCATATTGAACTACGTATCATCGCAGATATAGGGTTTGTTGGTTTTCCAAATGCAGGAAAGTCCTCACTCCTCAATCATCTGACCAATGCTCACTCGAAAGTGGCAGGTTATCCCTTTACGACCAAGATACCTCATCTAGGAGTATTCAGATATGATACTAGAGATATCATCTTGGCTGACATACCAGGAATCATCGAAGGTGCCTCTGAAGGCGCTGGACTCGGTTTCAAGTTCTTGAGACATATCTCAAGGACTGCAGGGCTTGCCTATCTCATAGATATGGATGATGAGCGGTATCTCACTGCTTTTGAATCCTTGAAGGGTGAACTTGTAGCATATGCCCCTGAACTCACTGATAAACCTAGTGTGGTCATTGCAACGAAGATGGATACAGAATTCGCTTCAGAACGTGCTGATGAGCTTCAGGAGAAGTATCCTGACTTAGAGATACTGCATCTTTCTGTCTTCAATGGTGAAGGGGTATCTGAGGTCAAAAGATCATTTGTACGGATGGCTACAGCCGAGGATTCATGAAAACAGCAATAATCGGCGGATCGTTCAATCCGCCGCACATTGGTCATATCCATCTCATCAATCAGGTATTGAGATCTACAGATTTCACAAGGATCATTCTAGTACCACTACATACCCCAAATCATAAGAGTGTCGAGAACGAGATCGACCCTCAGCACAGGGTCAATATGGTACGTTTGCTTGCGGAGAATATTCCTGTCGGATGTATCGTTGATTCTTGTGAGATCGAACGTGGTGGGATCTCATATACTTATGATACAGTCAAGGAGATCTTAGGGCGCTATGAAGATACGAATGAGATCGGTATCATCATTGGTGATGATCTTCTTTCTGGTCTGGTAGAATGGAACAGGTTCGACCTGCTCAAAGAGATAGCCTCCTTCCTGGTGGTAAGAAGAGAATCGGATTCCCTTGATGTTCTTGAAATGATCGATAAGATCAGAAAGAACAGAGTATCTATCGAGCTTCTGACAAATAGGATCGTGGAAGTATCTTCGAGTGAAATACGGAGAAGGATCGAGGCTGGTGAAGATGCTTCGAGACTCCTTCCGCTGAATGTGTTATCATACATACAAGAACATGGATTATATAGATAAATTACGACAGCATATCATCTCAACAATCTCTCAGGAGAGATATGAGCATACCATGAGAACTGAGCAGGTGGCAATCTCGATTGCTGAACGTTTTGGTTATCGAAGGGAACTCTTGAGTGCTGCTGCCCTGTGGCATGATGTAGCAAGGAGATGGTCTGAAGGGGAGTTGTTGGATTTTATTGAGAAGCATAAGCTTATAGCGCTTCCCTATGAGTTTGAGAACCCTATGTTACTCCATGGTCTTGCTGGGGCTCAACTCTTCAATCAGTGGGATTCTCAGATGCCCTTTGATGAGTCTGAGATCGAAGCGATATGGCGTTCTATCAGGTGGCATACGACCGGACATGTAGAGATGGGAGAGCCTGGTTATATACTCTTCATCGCTGATTACATCGAGCCTGGAAGGACTCATCTCAGTGATGATGATAAAGATAGGATCTATTCACTACCATCTCTTCAAGCGATGGTAAGACTCATCCTAGAGATGCAGTTCAGCTATTTTTCAACCAAGGGGGTCACAGATATCGGCCCAGGAAGAGAACTCTATGAGAAGATGTGTCGAGAGTGTAGTCCATGAGAAGGTTTTTGATATCCTTGATGGTAATGATTTTAGTACTCCTACCTCTATTCCTCTCATGTAGTATCGGTACTGGTGGTGAGATCAAGGTAACCTTATGTATTATCAGTGATGAGAGGACAGACTCCGGATATGAACTTCATCTTCTCCTGTATCATACGAAGAGTGAGAAGAGTGCCATCATTAAGATTCCAGGTCCAACTGTAATCAATGGTGTGACTGCTGAGGAACATGGCAGGACTACAGATGTTCAGGTATTGGAAGAGATACTAGAGGATCTTCTCGAGTTAGATATAGATTATGTAGTCTCAGCTGATATAAAAGAGGCGTTTGCCCTTTTTACTATCCTAGATAGCCTAGAAGCATTTGACCTGAATCAAGAAAATGGGTATGTTGGTCTCTACGACAGTCGCTGGGCGACTTTATACCGGAATGCCAAATTGCTTGCGAGTGATCAGGTAATCGAAAAGATCCTGATATTAACCGAGGATATACCAGACAGGAAGGTGAAAGACTTCTTGCTGAGCCTTGGGGATAAAGATGATAATGAACCGAATCTGATAGAATATCAGATCGACATGTATGATAGACCTCTCTACAATGGAATGTATGGGAAGGAATTGATAAACGATATCTTAAGACGATTAGAGTAATAATCGAGTAGATAAGGAGAAAAGGTACCCATGGGGGATGACGAGATTGGTAGTAAAGTAAGGCAGTTGGCTGCTTTTGTACAGGATCATAAAGGTGGGGATGTCGTATGTATCGATGTCTCTGAGGTAAGCAGTTGGACTAGCTATTTCATCATAGCGACTGTAACGAGTCTGGGGCATATGAGGGGTCTTGTTAAAGAGATCCAGGGTGAGCTTGTTGATCTCGAGATGCAGGTCAATCACAGACACAAGAAGATCTCTGAGAATGGATGGGAACTTGTTGATTGTGGAGATATTGTCATCAATGTCATGACAGAAGAGATGCGATCATTCTATGAACTGGAAAAACTCTGGTATCTAGGAAAAGTAGTAGATATCTCAGCATAATGAAAAAGAGGGACTACAAGATGTAGTCCCTCAGACTTTCTTAAAATCAAAGACACATGAAGCACCTCTTTAATATATGCCATACTAATGGACGATTTGATAATACCTGTCATCCATAAGCAGTTGAATGTTTATAAACAAGTATATACACTGTTATAAAAAGTATGAAAGGCCTCTGATGGCAATTTATATAGGAGTAAGGAATGCGAAACATAAGAGCACTGATTTTGATGGTTATCATGAGCCTATTGTTCTATGGGTGTCCGTTACCTGGTGTAGATGATGGTTCGGCTAATGGTTCAGGTGATTATACGGTAACGTATGCCCCCAACGGAGCGAACTCTGGTACAGTTCCGTACGATGGAGGCTCTTATGAACGATATGAAAATGCACAGGTAAAAGATAATACTGGTATGCTTAGGCGAGACGGGTATGGTTTCTTAGGTTGGAACACCTCTCCCACAGGTGATGGAACCACCTATAAGTATGCTGAGAATATCTTTATTCTTTCATCAAATATCACCTTGTATGCTCTTTGGGGATCTTTGGATCCTGGCATCCGTTGCGTATCTGCTGGAGGTTTCTATAGTATGTTCCTCAAATCAGATGGATCTTTGTACACCGCGGGTCAGAATGGTAATGGTCAGCTCGGTACTGGTACAACTCGCAATGAAACTCATCCGATCAAGATTATGGAAGGCGTCAAAGCTATCTCTGCAGGCCATCATCATACGATGATTCTCAAGGATAATGGGGACCTCTATGCTACTGGTGGTAACTCTTATGGTCAGTTAGGTACTGGTGACTATAGTGAAGTCAACCTGCCGGTGAAGGTTCGTAGTGGTGTAATTGCTGTCGATTGTGGTTATTATCATACGATGGTCATAGATTCAGACGGGAAGCTCTATGGAACTGGGAATGGGTCGAATTATAGACTCGGAAACAATTCTACAGATAATACACATACTTTTACTCATATTGCTGATGGGGTCGCCGCTGTATCAGCTGGAAGTCAGGAAACCTTGTTTATCACGAATAATGGCGCGCTCTATGGCTTTGGAGAGAATAATAATGGTAATCTCGGTCTTGGCGATACAGTTGAAAGACGAATTCCGACATTGATCACATCCGGAGTTCGGGCAGTCTCAGCAGGATTGACACATACGATGTTCATCACGACCAATGATGAGTTATGGGCAATGGGTTCCTCCTCATTGGGTGAACTTGGAAATGATACCAATGCTTTTTCTTATAGGACTTTACCTGAGAAGGCTCTGGAAGATGTCAAAGAGGTTTCATCTGGTATGAATTATTCGATGGCTATCAAGAATGATAATACACTCTGGTGTACTGGAACGAATGGTACATATGGCAAACTGGGTATTGGTCTCAGTCAGAACAGTTACATCGCTACTTGGAGAGAGGTTAGAGGTGATGTCATTAAAGTAGATGCTGGTTATCAACATACTCTGATTTGGATTGTAGGAGATTCTGTCTATGGTGCTGGTAAGAATGGTAGCGGACAGTTGGGGAATAGTGAGAGCTCTGGGATGAATGCCTCTTTTTCAAACTCAAGGATATTCTTTTAGAAAAGAAAAAAACAGAGACTGTTCAATACAGTCTCTGTTGATAGTTTCTAATCTTCAAAATCAAAGGATTCCTCTATCCCGTAGATATTGGTCTCTTCAGCAAAGTCGTTCTTCTCAATATGGAAGCCCTCTTCGTTAAGATTCCCTTCATCATACTCATCAGTAATGCTGTCATCAAAAGGATCTTCAAGAAGATCTTCATCCATGAAGGCCTCATCATACACCGGTCGGTCCTCTTGGATCTCTATCTCATCAAACAGTTCTTCGTCATCAAATGAATCTTCGTTTTCGAGTTCGTCTAACAATGTCCATCCCTCCTGTACATTTATGACTGTTAACACCATACCTATTGGAAGCATGAATTGTCAATATTTCAGATGAAAAAGGTTTGACTGATTTTATCGCTGAAGGTAGACTTGAGGCATGAACTCACACATATGTATGAAAGCACCTGCAAAGATCAATATACATCTTGATATTCATGACAAGAGATCAGATGGCTTTCATGAGCTAACCTCGATCTTTCAGAAAGTGAATCTCTTTGATACGATCGACATGACCATTCATCCTTCTAGGGAATTTCTCTGTAAGATAGATGATGGATCCGAAATCCCGGTCAAGAGCAATACTATGTATCAGGCGTGCAGACGATTCTGTATTGCTACACATATCAATCTAGATATAGATATTCGATGTGACAAGCAGATCCCTGTGACTGCAGGCCTTGGAGGAGGCTCCTCAGATGCAGCATCGGTCCTTATGGGGCTCCAGTCCCTCACCGGCCATCCTCTCGCAGTAGAGAGCTTATTTGAGATCGGGGCGGAGGTCGGAAGCGATGTTCCCTTCTTTCTCGGTGGGCCTGCCTCATTAGTGACCGGAAGAGGGGAATGCCTCAAAGAGCTTTCTCCTAGAGAAGATCTTAAAGGAGTTATCGTTCTTCCTGCTTTCGGAGTCTCGACCCCCATCGCATTCTCACTTCTTGATGAATTAAGAGCGAATGGGCAGGGGGCTGAGAGATCTCTCAATGGAAGTGAACTTGAGCGGATGTATCAAAGCCCGGTGAGATCTTGGAAATTTTTCAATTCGTTTACTCCCGTTCTCAATGAAAGACATCCTCAATATCGTGAGATGGAGAGGATTCTTGATGAGTCAGGGTTTGATTCAATCCTGATATCGGGAAGTGGTTCTTCTCTTGTAGCCCTCACTGATGATGCTATATTGAGTGAGAAACTCTTCAAAGATATACGTTCAATACCCAATGTAAAGGTAATCCCCATAAAAGTACTTGCCGACTAGGTAAAAGGGGGTTACAATAATATCAGTTATATTCTTTTTTGTTACAAAGAGTTGTTTGATAAACATCATGGAGGGGCACATGGAAATTACTGACATCAGAGTTCGTAGGGTATCAACGGAGGGGAAGCTTAGAGCTTATGTAACGGTGACTTTCGACAATGTTTTCGTTGTACATAATGTGAAGGTCATAGAGGGGAAGAATGGTGCGTTCATCGCAATGCCGAGTCGTAAGACGAAAAATGGAGAATATAAGGATGTAGCTCATCCAATTAGTTCAGATTTCAGAGGTCTTCTACAGGATAAGATTCTCGAAGAGTATAAGAATGCTCCCGAAGAACCAGAAGAACACCATAAGGTCGAATAATCTATCTAAGAATTACGTTAAATATCTAGACAAATTTTTAAAAAACGTATAATCTTCCAAACGTTGCATTCACGCAATCATTGAAAAAAATAGAGGGTACATGTACCCTCTTTTCATTGGGGCGTCGACAAGCGGTAAGTCACCGGTTTTTGGTGCCGGCATTCGTAGGTTCGAATCCTGCCGCCCCAGTAAACTACTCACAGAAGGAGTTTCGTATGAGTACTAAAGTAGCCTTAAAAGGTGTTAAACGAGATGTTTTAGGTTCCAGTGAATCTCGTAGATTAAGAAAAGCTGGTATGATCCCAGCAGTTATCTATGGTAAGAATGATCCAGTTCATCTTGCAGTAGATGCAAAAGAATTTAGTAATGAAGTAAAGTCAATAAGCGAAAGCAGTATTATTACTATTAAGATCGGTAGAAAATCATATTCAGTATTGATCAAAGATTATCAGGGAGCACTATTCACAGATAGTATCATGCACCTTGACTTCTTCGAGGTAGTAAAGGGTGAAACTCTTCATACTACAGTCAATATCACACTCGTTGGTAGTTCGAAGGGTGTCAAAGACGGTGGTCTTCTTGAACACGTACTACATGAGGTCGAGATCGAATGTCTTCCAAAAGATATTCCAGATGCATTCTCCGTTGATATCAATGAACTTGGATTGAATGAGAGTATCCATGTGAAAGACCTTTCAGTTCCTAAGGGTGTCAAACTGCTCATCAACGAAGATAGAACAGTCGTTACTGTTGTATCAAAGAAGGCTGAGACTGAAGAGACTCCTGAAGAGGAAGAAGTTGAGGAAACAGAAGGAGAATAGTCTGTCTTTAGTATTGGGTCTAGGAAATCCTGGCAGGAAATATGAGAACACTCGGCATAATGTCGGGTTTCTCACTGTAGATGCCCTAGCTCGTACTCTTGATATTCAACTCAAAAAACGTTTCTTGAAACCATATATTGTTGGTACATCAAAAAAGGGGGCTGGTAGTGGTATGTATACTATTATCAAGCCCCTTACGTTTATGAACAGATCAGGGACGATCCTTCCTCATATTTTGAATACTTCAATTTATACTGTCTCTGATATCATACTCATCTGTGATAATATGGATCTGCCTCCCGGTGAGATCCGAATTAAACGAAAAGGTTCATCTGCAGGTCATAATGGGATCAAGTCAGTCATGGAATATGCTTCATCAGGTGAATTCACAAGAATATACATTGGTGTTGGTAGACCTGCTCAAGGTATATCAGTAGTCGATCATGTATTAGGTATTCCTGAAGGTGATGAGCTTGAAAGTATGCTCTTCGGTGTTGCATCTGCAGCTCAGGCTCTAGAAGCTATCCTCTCAGGTGCTGATTTATCAAAGGTGATCAATGAATATAACAGACGAAAAGGTCCTGATCGATCAGGTCAGAAAGAGTCTAACGGCTCATTGTAATGGTCAGCACCTCCTCTTAGCATTCTCAGGAGGGCCAGATTCTCTCTTCCTCCTTGAAGTCCTACATACGCTCAGTTTAGATATCCCTTCGATGAGGCTTGGTATAGCCTATGTGAATCATGCCCTAAGAGATTCAATTGAATTATCGAAAGAGGAACAGCTTATAAAAAAGGCTGCCTCTTCGTACAAGGTAGCGTTACATCTCCTGAGATGTGAGCGAGGTGAGATCGAGAATCTTGCCAAGGAGCGAGGAAAAGGGATCGAAGAGGCTGCTCGAGAGATAAGATATACCTTGCTTGAAAACTGTAGAATGGAATATAGGTATGATCATATTCTGACAGGACATCATAAGGATGACCAGATTGAGACCATTCTGATGAGACTCTTCAAAGGGTCTGGAGTTCATGGTCTTACCGGTATCCCGGGAAGGATAGGAAATGTCATCCGTCCACTTTTACAGATTCCCAAAAGTTCCATCCTGTCTTATCTAGACAAAAGGGATCTAACCTATTCGATTGATACTACCAATCTGAGTGATTCTTATGAGAGAAACAGGGTAAGGAACAGAGTGATACCACTCCTTCAGGAACTTTATCCAGGATATGAGAGTGCCCTTGGGCATATGGCTGATAAGATGGAGATAACTTCATCTTATCTTCAAGGGAAGACTTCGCATCTGGATTCACTGCTTACGATCACAGAGCATTCAGTTTCTTGGAACAGCTCAGTCTTTGAATCCCTTTCTCAATATGAGAGAATGGAGTTACTCTATCGTGGGTGGAACATTGTATGCAAAGAAGAAGAGGATCTACCCTTTGCAGTCATACAGAAGTTGGCCCTCAATGGATTGGGAGAGCTTTCTGAATCGAAGAATCTATTCAGTCTGAAAGGTATTACCTGTAATCTGGTAAAAGAGACCGTTTTTTTGACTATTATGGTTGTTCCTACTACTAAAAATCGTTATCTTAAAGTAATAGATTCGGGCAGTATCTGTTTATTCCCGGGATATGATCTGATATGTGAATCGATTGATGAAGTCGATATGCAGCGGGTATGTATTCCTAAAGATGCTATTAGAGGAAAATTGATTGTCAGGTCATATCTCGAGGGGGATGTGATAGGATTCGCACATGGTACGAAGAGAGTAGTCAAATTGTACAATGATTGGAAGATTCCTAAAGAAGAACGCTGGAAGATCCCTGTGATCGTCTCACACGATGAGGTGATAGGTATTCTTGGCAAAGCCTTTGGCTGGTTTGATCGAATTTCCTCAACCTGTAAAATCGAATTAAATGATATATCTGGTACGATGCTCTCATTACGCATTGAATCAGTAGGAGATCGAGTTGAGTTTGAACAATAATGATAATAACAACGAGAATAAACCAAATCAGGGAGGAGATGGGCCAAAGTTCGATTTTGGAAAGAATCGATTTGCTCTGATCTTTCTGCTCTTTCTGATCGTCATGTTTGCCATGCTGGTCTTCTCGAATACCAATACAACAGGACAGGAAGTCCCCTATTCGACTTTTTTGAACTATCTACAGTCAAACCAGATAGCATCTGTGGAGATACTGGATTCTAATGAAGTCAACTTTGTTATGACAACGACGACCAATGGTCTTCCTGTACAGTATACTACAAGGATACCTTACTATGATGAAGCTTTGATGCCGATTCTCTTAGAGTCAGGAGTCCGGATCACAGGTTCGGTGAAAGGTGTCTCTGCAATACAGATCCTCTTTGAACTCGTTCCTTGGATCATCTTCATCTTCTTTTTCTGGATGATCTACAAACAGACTCAAGGTGGTGGTAATAAAGCCTTTAGCTTTGGTAAAAGTAAGGCTAAACAGTATAAAGATAGTGATGTGAAGATCACCTTTGACGATGTTGCAGGACAGAAAGAGGCAAAATATGAGCTGCAAGAGGTTGTAGAATTCCTCAAAAGCCCAAAGAGATTCGTTGATATCGGGGCAAAGATCCCAAAGGGAGTACTCTTAGTAGGTATGCCTGGAACCGGTAAGACTCTGCTCGCCAAGGCGGTTGCAGGAGAGGCTGGTGTATCGTTCTTCCATATGTCTGGATCAGATTTCGTTGAGATGTTCGTTGGTGTCGGTGCGAGCCGAGTCAGAGATCTTTTCGAACAGGGACGAAAGAACTCTCCCTGTATCATCTTCATCGATGAGTTGGATGCCGTAGGTCGTACAAGAGGTGCTGGATATGGTGGTGGCCATGATGAGAGAGAACAGACCTTGAACCAGATGCTCGTTGAGATGGATGGATTCGATACCAAGACAGGTGTCATCGTAATCGCAGCCACAAATAGACCTGATGTTCTCGATTCCGCACTCTTGAGACCGGGTCGATTCGACCGACAGGTCGTCGTTGATATGCCGGATGTACAAGAACGAGAGGCTATCTTGAAGATTCACTGTAAGAAGATCACTCTTGATGAATCGGTTGATCTTTCCAGAATAGCGAGAGCGACTCCAGGTACTTCAGGGGCGGACCTTGCGAATCTTGTGAATGAGGCTGCTCTCTTTGCAGCACGTTCCTCACGAAGCAAAGTGAATATGGAAGACTTCGAACTGGCAAGGGACAAGACCATCTTGGGTGTTGCCAGAAAATCAAAGATGATGACCGAAGAAGAGAAGAGGGCAACAGCATATCATGAAGCTGGACATGCTCTTATGTACTACTATCTTGATAATGTCGATCCACTCCATAAGGTGACTATCATCCCTCATGGGCAGGCACTGGGGCTAACGATCTCTTTACCAGAAAAGGATTCCTATACGAAGAACCGTAGCTGGCTCTCAGACTATGTTAAAGTCTGCATGGGTGGATTCGCAGCCGAGGAATTAATCTATGGTGAGACGACTACTGGAACTTCCAATGATATCAAACAGGCGACAAATATCGCTAGGAAGATGGTGACGGAGTGGGGTATGAGTTCTCTCGGTTTCGTTTGCTATGGACAGGAAGACGAACCTCTTTTCATTGGGAAAGAGATCGCACAACATAAGGATTACTCCGAGGATACAGCTAAGAAGATCGATTCTGAAGTATCGAAGTTCCTCAAGAAATCTCTAGATGAGACAAGAGCTACACTAGCAGCGCATAAAGACCATCTTGAGACATTGACCGACTCCTTGATGGAACGAGAGACTCTTGATGACGCTGAGATCAGAGAGCTTTTGGGCTTCGAGGCCTATGTCTCCCCAACAAGTTTCCATTAAAAAACAATTAGGATCGAATTAAATGAGTAAAGATATCTCGAAAATACGAAACTTCTGTATCATTGCCCATATTGACCATGGCAAATCAACCTTAGCCGATCGATTCATCGAACGAGCTAAAATCGTTGAAGCGAGAAAGATCCAGACACAGATGCTGGACTCTATGGACATTGAGCGAGAAAGAGGGATCACGATAAAATCACAGGCTGTGACCATACCTTATACCGGTCTCGACGGTCAGGTCTTCGAATTGAATCTCGTAGATACACCAGGACATGTAGACTTCTCCTATGAGGTTTCTCGGGCAATATCCTCTTGTGAGGGTGCGCTGCTTCTTATAGATGCATCTCAGGGTGTTGAAGCACAGACTCTAGCGAATATGTATATGGCTTTGGAATTTAATCTCGAAGTCATCCCGGTTATAAACAAAATCGATCTACCGAGTGCAGATATCGAAATGGTCAAGAGACAGATCGATCATGATCTTGGCCTTGATCCTGACATCGCAGCACTTGTTTCAGCAAAGACTGGAGTCGGTGTTGATGACTTACTTGAGATGATTACAGAATATATACCTCATCCGAAAGGGAAGAGGGAGAATCCTCTTCAGGCCCTGATATTCGATTCTCACTATGATGCCTACAGAGGTGTTGTCATTCATATCCGTGTTTTCGAAGGAACACTTCGAAAAGGGGATGAGATACTATTGCTTCACAGTAATGCTACCTATATCGTCGAAGAGATCGGTTTCTTTCAGATGGGCCTTGTTCAGACTCCAGATCTTTCTGCTGGTGATGTAGGTTATATTATCGCAGGAATAAAAGTTATCTCAGATATTCGTGTAGGAGATACTGTCACCGAGACGAAAAACCCCTGTAAGGCTCCTCTGTCCGGTTTCAAAGATGTCAAACCGGTAGTCTATTCATCGATCTACCCAATAGATTCAAATGATTATGAGGAACTTCAGACAGCTATCGATAAGCTGAGACTCAATGATGCCTCTTTAGTCTATGAGAAAGACTCCTCCGCTGCACTGGGATTTGGATTCAGATGTGGATTCTTGGGATTACTCCATTTGGAAGTGGTTCAGGAACGAATCGAGAGGGAGTTTGGACTTTCTATCATCTTCACCTCACCATCAGTACAGTATAATCTTTTACTCAAGACAGGAGAGAAGATTGAGATCGATAATCCTCTTGAATTCCCCGATCCGATGAAGATCGAAGAATCCGAGGAGCCCTATATTCAAGCTCAATTGATAACACCTACCGATTATATGGGAAACATCATCAGTCTCTGTATCGAGAAACGAGGTGTTCAGGTCGCAATGAACTATATTGATGAACGCAGAGTAGAACTCATTTATGAGATGCCTCTTGCTGAGGTACTCTTTGACTTCTATGATAGACTCAAATCTGTCAGTCGTGGTTATGCCTCCTTCGATTATGACCTGCTTGGACATAGAAAGACTGATCTTGTACGACTTGATATCATGGTGAACTCTTCAATCGTAGATGCTCTCTCTCAATTGGTATTCCGGGATAATGCGGTGTACCGTGCTCGTCAGATCTGTAAGAAACTCAGAGGCGAGATACCTAAACAACAGTTCAAGATAGCCATTCAGGGGTCCATCGGTAATACGATCATCTCTAGGGAGACTATCTCTGCGTATCGTAAGGATGTCACCGCAAAATGTTACGGTGGTGATATCTCAAGAAAGCGTAAACTTCTTGAGAAGCAGAAAGAGGGAAAGAAGCGAATGAAGATGGTAGGTAACGTAGAAGTTCCTCAGAGCGCATTCCTCGCAGTCCTCAAAGGTGAAGATGAAGACTAGCACTTACCAAATATGCTAATTCGAAGGCTACAACAGAATATCAATTCATTGTAGCCTTTTCTTGTTCTGTTAGATTGTCTTAATAACTAGTTCCTCAATAACTATGATAGGCAATGGATTTTTGAATATTCTTTTATGTAGTCATGCAGCTAAGTCAACATTGATGCATATCGTCTTGTAGATCACTGTAATTCGATTTGCTAGGTGTGGTGGTTGAATCATTTACAGGATGTATAGTCGTAAACCTTCTTAAACTGAAATCAGGGATACTGCATAATTGAACAAAATAGTTAGTAACTAGAAAGTAAAGAAAAACCCCACCTATTGAATGAATCAATCGATGGGGTTCTATTTAGCTATTCACCAGGTATCTAGTGAAATAACCACTCTTAACTGTTCTGCATGATATCAGAGAAGAATACAGTCATGAAATTATCAGTGAGTTTCTCACTATCGAACACGAGGGTAGTGTATTCTGTCTGAAGGATCTGCTGAACCATATAGGGATAGAACATCTCTAGAGTAGTGAGTGACTCTGAATTATCAATTGCTTCAGTACAATATGCTACGAGTACCCCATCTCCGATAGAGATGACCTGAGAGAGTTCATCTTGTTCAGTAGCATATAGAGCTTTTAGGGCTGCATCATCGGTCTGGATCCCTGCAAGATACTGATCTGCATCAGTGTATGCGAAGGATTTCATGAAAGTCGAACTGTTATAGTTCAGAGGAGTAGCTTCAGCAGTATGAATATCATAATCGTTACTTACAGCAGCGACCTTGAATCCGTCAGAAGCCACTGCTGCAGAGAATAACTCAGCCTGTTGTGACATATAGTCAGTAACCATAGCAGTCTCTCGACTGATCATGAATGATTTGATGAAGTCGATCTTTTCAGGATCTTCTAGATCTGGAAGCCTAGGACCTTCATTAACTCTGAAGATATTAAAACCGTATTCAGTCTCGTACATCTCGCTTATTCCGTCTACTCCAAGAGAGTAGACAGCATGTGCCTTATCTTCATCAGCTAGGATCTGAGCAACATCGTAGAAGTTGAACCATCCAGCCTCTCCACCGTCTTCAGCAAAACCATCTGTAGAATTGTTCTTGGCTGCATCCTCAAAGAGTACCGCACCAGATTTGATCTCATCATAGATGCTCTTTGCAGCATCTGCATCATCAGCTGATAGGGTGATGATACTTACTTTAAGTTCAGTGAAATCCATGAGATTCATCTGAGCATAATTCTTTACAAGTTCTAAAGGATAGTCTGAAAGAGGGAATACCACATAGTCAAAACTCTTTTCTGAAGCTGCGATCGATTTAATGAATTCAATCTCATTTGCTGAGTAGATAGAGCTGAACATATCATTGACTACCGTCTGGTAGGCTATAGATTCATTAATAGATTCTCTGATAGTACTCTTCTGAGAGGATGAAGTCGCATTATATGCTTCAGAACTGAAAGATCCGTTCTCATCGATATAGGGTCCCTGAGTCAACAGGTAGGTGTCTACTGCACTATCTGTGACGAAGATACCACTCTTCTCTACTTCATTCATGATTGCAGTGTTGATAACAGTGTTATCGAATGCCTGCTTCCAAATCTGGTATACCTGCCACTGATAGTTCTCATCAGTTGTATCTTCATCCCAGGTAGATGCAATATTCTGCTGCTGGTCATAGAAATAGTTTCCGTAGGCATACTCTATAGGAGTTCCGTCATATTCTCCGAATATGAGAGAGCTACTAGATGGAGCAAAAACCCCTGCTAAGGGAGCTAATACAAAAACCGCTACGGTCAATACGAGGAAAGCTGCCCCGAGATACCATTTCAGATTTTTTTTGTGTCCCTCTTTTTTAGGTTTTAACTCTTTTACATTGTCTTGTGTGTTTGATGGCATTGATAAGTCCTTATTGTTACAAATATCTTAGTAGGATAGCGTACAAAAAATACCATGAACACTATAAAGTGTCAATTGAGCCGTTTGCAAAATGATTTTCATGGGCAGTGAAAACGGCCATCACAGTTCCATGTATTTCCAAAAATTCAAAAAT
>CAKZLE010000001.1 GCA_937125225.1 uncultured Spirochaetia bacterium | reverse complement strand
ATTCGACATGACATACCGTATAATTTAGGGTCGGTATCGAATAAGCCTGACTGATCGTAGTTCTCACCGAGTCGAGCCTCTTTCCCGAAGAGAAGAGATCCTTTCCCGAAGATGTTTGAACCGAGACCAAAAACGATATTAGTCCTCACCTCATCAGCTACATAGGTCATATTGTTCTTGAGTGTGACAGAAATATCATTGAATGTCATGGTTGAATCTGATAGAGCGTCAACCGTTTCGATGATGTTAGGGAACGACACGACTAGAGGAGAGTAGGGAACGTCATTGAAGTATCGCACATCATCGTCAGAGAATCCTAGCACCTGCCCCACTTCAGTCTCTACCGAGAATGGATTGACGGTATGCTCGTAGTGAATATATATCGTTTGTGTGGAATCATCCCAGTAGAACGACTTCTCGTTGCTCTCACATAGTGCTTGAGTCGAGTACTTCGTGTAGGTCTCAAAGGCTACTTGTACATCCTGGATTGAGACATCTACCTTATTGGTATCGTCACTCATGCCGAAGGTGGAAGTGATGTAGTCTGCTACTGTCTCAGTCTTGAGTTGAGCTTTATAGACGAATGAAGCCTCACTGACTAGCAGCGAGGAATCGAGACCTTTTAACTTTATGATTTCAAATAGATAATACATCTAATCTCCTGTAGAATATTTTACTGACAATTGATTATGTCCTCCGTTTATATCTCCCTGAACCTCACCGAATATCGAAAAAGGATGGTAGCACTCATGCTCTAATCGTATCCTTAATTGGTCGGTCAAGTTTAAGTCTGCACCGACTCTGAAATAATCCTGTTTCGGCAGGAAGTAAAAAGAGTGTGTCTTGTCCATCTCGTTCCTGTACATTCCGTAGAACGTCACGAACGCAATGTCCTGATACAACCCAATCTCTACGAAGTAATCACCGAAGTCATTGAGCGATGTTCTGTCAGAATACAGTTGTTTATACTGCCATCCTGCTTCTATTGAACAATCCAAACCATACACCATACTTGATACTAAGAGAAAAACTAAAATAACTCGCTTCATCACATAACCCCTTATGTTTCTATTTTAAAAGATGAGAATACGTGAACGTTAACTCATCTCCATTATTTAATACAAGATTGTCGCCATTAAATACGATAAAGCTCAAAGAACCCCACCCAAATAGAATGTCTGAAGAGAATACCTCTACTGCACTACTATAGTCTCCACCTATATTTGTCTTTACCGTTTTGATATATCCGGTAGTGCCTTCTATGAAAGTGAATAACCCATCTCCAATATAAGAGATTCCTCTACAGTCTGTTGTTAAAGCTGTTATATCAATCGTATCTGTTATTGTTCCAAACGATAACCCATCATGGATATTTATATATCCTGCTCCGTCTAATGTTACGATATTTGTTCCGTCATATGTTACACCGTAGATAGTTATTGTTGCACTCTGTGTGGATATCAACGATGATGAGAACCCATTAAATTTATACAGGTAATCTGTAGCCCCTGGTTTACATACATACATGTCCCCATCTATCCATAATATATAACCTGACGATAAATCTAATGACGTTATATCCTCTACGCTCTCAACAACCGTACCATCTTCACTTAGCCTTACAAACCGTTCACTAGATGAAGTCTTGTCATACGCTAAATAAAATGTTCCATCAAACCCAAGCCCACCATCTGTGATTATAGCTGTTGCTGTTGACTCATATTTTGGGATTCCTGTCGGTATTAGTTGGATTCCTGTGTCGTTCTGATCGTACACATCCGAGAGGTTCTGTAAATCGTATTTGTATTTGTCATACCCTGCATAAACCTTATTTACTCGGTACGGTAGAACTTGATAGCCTGACGAGTTGTATAGTCCGTTATATACGTGATTCCATGAATAATCAGATAGATCAGTTATGAAGTTTGAAACTAGCACATCACCTGAAGCGTGAACCTCGATATAGTTGTCGCCATAATCGGGCGAACCACTGATTGCATAGTCTGATGAATCTACTAGATACAGGATGCCTGCATGTGCTATATATACGCCCTGTGCGAGTGCTGGAACGGTAGTTGTATCCCACTCGGTTAGGTGTAGTTGGTCTCCCATCATCTGTTGGATAAATGCATTGATATGAGCGTTCTGCCCTTGGTAGTCTGTTGTTGATACTGGTGTTGAATTAAATTGAGCGACTTTACTGATTGCCATTATCTAACCTCCTGTATGGAAAAGGAGACATCGAATAATGCTCCGTAGTCTGAAGTCTTTCGTACATCAAGCCCACCGTCAATGATGCACCATATCGGTAGGAGTGTATCGTGTGAATCTTGCCATATATCTAGGTAAAGGGGGATTGCGTTCTGATTCGTGACAAACATCAAGCCAAGGCTTTCTACTTCGTCAGATGATAGCGATAGGAGAGACACAGAGAACGCTCTGAGTGCTGTTCCTAGTCTACCTGATACTTGTCCACCTGATGTGACGCTCGATGCTCCTGTGCTTGATTTTGCAAGGTCTTGAGATGGAGCCTTTCTATTGATCTCTAGGTATTCACCGATGAACAGATTCCCAAGCGTGAACCCACTCAAACCGGTTAAGGTAATGACTGCCTGTCTGACTGTGTTGTACTTGGTGAAGTATTCTATATCTAGTGTTTCAGTCTGAATTACTGTGATAGTGTCGAGAAGAACTGCTGAACCATCGTATAAGGCAACGGTCATGGTTGTAGGAACGTCTGAGTTGTCGGTAGAATGAGCGTATGCTATAGCGTTCACTGTCTCGTTAGCATCCCAATCTAGCGTTATGACTGAAGATGTGGAAGAGGATTTGAAATAGAGATTTCTCCATTCATGGTAGAGCCTCTCAACAGGGTAGCTTGCGTCTTCGTTCGTTACTGAGATACTAGCTGTTTTCATGATGTTATCGTACAAGATTCTCATTTAACTACCCCCTTATCTATTGTACCATAATTCCGAGTATTTATCGACTTAATCATGTCAGGAACGATCTTTTTTGAACCGATGTATACAATGATGTTAGGAGTACTTGAGCCTCCACCTGTAGGTTGAATCGAGATTCCTTCACTCCTTGCCTGTTCAGATAATGAAGCAGGAAGAACCATCTCATTGTTGTGAATCTGTGCCTGTTGGTCTCCTGCTACTCGTAGAGTTCCGACATCGTAAGAGGGTAGAGGTTCTGAGTTGATAGCTGCGATTTGTGCGAGTCCTGCTGCCCCTGCTCCGAGCGATAAAGCCACACCTGCAAACCCTCCAGGGTTAGCAAGGAATCCGATGATTGCCTGTGCTGTTGATAGTGCTGCTGAGAACGAAGCCTGTTTTTTCTCACGCTTCGCATCCTCCCTAGCAAGTTCTGTTTTCCTTGTTGCTATCTCCTCATCACTTGCACCCTCTGCCTCCATTCGTGCGAGTTCTTCCTCGTGAGCGTTCTCTTGGACTTCGTTTAGGTATCCCCAGGCTGTTGATAGAGAGTTAAGACCTGTAAGAGCGTTATTGAAGGTTTCAGCCTGTGCCTCGTCTAGCTTCCATACCTCATCTGTAGCTTGTGCGACATACCCACTACCACCTGCCATAGCAGCGTATCGTTGACCCATTAAATCGGCTTGCTCTGTAGCTTTTTCAGATTCCCATATTTTATATAATTCTGCTATAGGATCTTCTAGAGATTTGAGGTGTGCAGCTAACGCAGCGTATCTCTCACCCATTATCTCGGCTGATTTTATTGCTGTCTTTTGTGCGTTCTCCTCTCTTTCCTTCTCAACTATCATGCTTTGGAGTGCTACTTTTTCGGCTAGCAGCTCATCCGTTGTCATGTTGAGAGCGTCACCTGTCTCAACTATAGCTTCTTTGTACTCTCTCCAATAAGCAATAACATCTACGAAGTTCTGAGCCTGTGCTGTGATTATCTTGTTAAACTCTCCCTCGGTTATGATAATCTGTGCTAGAGTTTCTTCTGTTATTCCATACTGTTCTGCAACTGTTGCAAGTGATGTGTCAAAGTTCTGTGTCTCTTGCCATGCATCTCTGAAAGCGTCCTCTATTTCGTTTACTTTCTTTTTATCGAGTGTATCGTTAAGATCCTTTACTGCATCATCAACTTTTGTTATTGAATCATACCAATCGTTAAACCCTACTATCACAGGAGTGAGTGCTTGCTGTTTGAATATTCCAACGGTTCGCTTCATCTCGTCCACATTATCGGTAAAGGCGACCCCTGCATCTATGACCTCATCATTTACCACGAGCCCTAACTCATGAGCCCTGTCTCTGAGTTCTTCTACTGAGTCGCTACCTGCGTTCATTGCTGGAGCGAGTTCTGTTGCCGAACGTCCGAGGAGTTTAGAGGCTGTAGCTGTTCGTTGAGTTTGGTCTTCCATGTCGGATAATGCACCGAATACCTCATTAAATAAGGTCTCTTGGTCTTTCATCACTCCGTTGACATCTGTCACCGAGATTCCTAGACGGTCGAACTCATCCTTATACTCTGCTGTTCCTTGTGCTGCCTCGGCTGCTGCGTTTGAAAGAGTCTTTACCGAGGTTTGTAGTCCGTCAGCACTTGCACCACTTTGCGAGAGGATAAAATCCCATTCCTGAAATGCCTCACGAGAGATACCGATTTTCTGAGACATCTTGTCTACTCGGTCGCTCATCTCTGCTGATTGACTCGCCATGTCGTAGAGCTTCTTTGTAACAAATACAATCGCCCCTGCTACGGCAGAACCTTTCATGAGAGTGCCAAAGTTCTTCATCTTAGTAGATAGACTCTTTACACTAGTCTCAGATGATGCAGCACCTTTATCGAAGTCTGATGTATTTGATTTGATATTCCATATTAGATCACCTAGGGAGTAAGCCATTATTTATACCTCACATGTGAAACCTTGATTGAATTATTGTCTTCCTTAAAGCATAGATCTATAGCCTCTTTCGGAAGGAGTTTAGTGATATTCTTAATCTCCAACATGTCCATGTTGAAAAATTCTTTCCATGTTATCGCTCTCCAGTATTTATTCATGACTGAAAAGAGCATATCCCATTCTAGCGTTCCACCTTTTTTCGTAGAACTGATTTCATCCTTAGTAACACATTCTACAATAAGACCTTTTGCCTCAGACATGTGGGATACCCACCATGTTTTGTCATATGTGGTATCGTTGTCTTCGTGGTCTAAGATGAGAGAAAGGATCTCTTCCATCTGTGATTCTATATCTTGAGTAGCTAGGTTAATCATCTGCTCATACTCGGCAGGATTCACGCTACCATTGTCTGCATCTTTAACAAGTTTCTCTAAGAGTTTGTTAAGCGTGTTTCCTTGTTGTGCGATATGATCCCATTTGATTAATGCACCGATAGGAATGATGGTAATCTTGAATTGTTTCTCGTCTATGGTCTTTTCTACTATGTTTCTATTTAAACGCATGTTTCCCTCCTTACGTCAAATAAAGTGCCTCCCCATCAGTTGCCATCAGGAGAGACAACAGGAGGGTCTAAGTAAGCATGAAGAACTTGAAAAGTTCCCCTGCTGAAGCAAACGCTGGTCTACCAGTGAATGAAGCTGTAATTTCGTTAAGCCCATCTTCGTTAGCACCTTTAAAGTTCATTGAACCTCCGGCATCAACAGTTGAGTTGTAGAGTGTGAATTGGAAATCTTCTATCGTCAATGCTGTGTCGGTATAATGAGTAAGTCTAACAATCTTTTTCGTTTGTGTGATTCTGTGTGTAGCTACATTCTCAATGTCGAAGCCAACTCCCGGGTCTGTCGCTGCTGTGTTTGTGAAAATGCCTGCCCATATCTGAGTGATAATAGCAGGATCCCATGAGAGTAGTGCTGATGGAGCAAGTGCTACAGACAAATTCTTGATGTAATTTTCAAGTTCTGTTACATTTCCGGCATCAATAACTTGCTCTTCCCAGTTGAATGTAACTTGAGCCCCACCTGAGAGGACACCAACGTCAACAAATGTTGACCCATCATCTATTGATATTTCCATTTTGAATCCATCAGGGAACTGTAAAGCCCTGACTGCTGTTTGATTAGGCATATTGCCCTCCTATACGTGTTCGCCTGAGAACAACTTAACCTCTACAGGTGTGTTCCATGCGTTCTGTGCTTCCGGTATACTTTGCAGGATTTCAGTCCTAAAATATACCCCATCTGAAAAGACTCTGTTTAATGCAGTCTTGACGCTCTGTGCTATCCTCATGCTTTTACTTTCATCGTTCGCCCTGCACTGTAAAGAGTATACCACGAAAGTGGCTCCTGATGCATCACCTGACACATAATAATAATTTATCATGTCAGATTTGCTCTCGTATGCAGGGTCTATCTGCTGTGTCTCAAACAGGAGAGGGTAGAGTGTTCTCTTACCGTCTACGATTCGATACTCTTTCTCTAGGAGATTCGTAACAGGTTTGACATTCAATGCACTTGCTAGTGTTGTCTTTGCACTCATAGACTTGTCCTTTTAGCTTTACGCTCGGTAAACTCTTGCTTTGCTACTTCCTGATAAGCCTTGACTACTTTAGTCGCTGTTGCTCGGTCTCGTCCGATTGCAAGTCCTGCAGGTCTTAAGAATGGTTGAGCAACTTGGAACTTCGTGCCAAACTCTTGAAAGATTGCATGGTCTGAAGACGTGCCTACTTGTCCCTCTCCTTTCTTCGGTGAGGTCTTCATCGGGTCGGCTCTTTCTCCACCTGACTGATTGTATCCACCTGACTTACCGTCTACCTCATAGCCTATCGAGTTACGAAGAGATCCAAGGTCAACAGGAGCAAGTGCCTTTGCCTGAGAAGCGACTGCTATCGCTGTAGCTAGAATCGACTTAGCATTGCCCTTCTCAATCATTGATGATGTGTCTCCATATTTGATTATTTCAACTGACATAGTATGCCTCTATCTCTGTGAATATCTCCTCTAGCCTGTCAAGGTCTATCGTAGTAAAGTCTTCATCTGGAGTCGTGTAGATGTAGTAGTATTTCGGGAGAACATCTGTTAGGTCGCTACTGTATGAATACAACAGACATCCTTGTGCTGTGTCCTCTATCTCTGAATCGTAAGATGGTAGCGTCTCACCCTCGGCAGATACTATCATGTCGAATAGTCCATAGTAACTCTGTGAAGGAATCGCTCCTGAGTTACCGACATTGAAGTCGAAGCCATATTCCTTAGATACGTTCACAATGTCCTCATAGAATGAATAATCACTTATCGAGGTGGATAGTTCATCGAAGAATATCCCATCGGGAGCATACCAATCTGACCAATTAGCTAGTTGTTCGTCAATGTCTGTAGCACTACCAAACTCGGTTGAGATGTACCCTAGAACCTTCACTCCGTTCGCCTGCATGAGACCGATATATTCCTGATAGTCTGCGTCTATGGAAAGACCTGCTCCATTGTCAGGATTTGCAATGATATACATAGGTGTTGAATGTGAATAGAATACGCTTAAGACAGAATCCCACTCACTACCTGGTGATAGGTAAAGAGGAATAATCACTGTATGCTCGTATGTCTCAGGGTCGTCTCTCTCGGTAAAGAAAGGAGTGATTAAGTCGTTCTGAAAGCCTATATTGTTAGGTCGTGACATCGTGTAGAATTTAGATCCTATCTTGACAGCACTCTCGCCTGTTATCTCCGTTGAGTCGCAATAGCCTTTTAGCGTCTCTCTGTCGTTGAGCCTATCGGAGTGTTCCACTTCATTACTAGACTGTTGGAATACAATCATCTGCTCAGTTGAACTCAACTTATAAGTCTCTGCGTAAGGCTTGTAAATCTTGAGTTTAACATCTGCTACATCTGAGAAGTTATCTTTTACTATCATCCAACCCTCGCAAACCTTGCACCTAGTTCGTCAAGGAGTTTTTGAGGATAACCATATTTTTTGTTTATCTCGCCATCGGCAAACGTCCACGAAAGGGAGTCGATTGCTTTTGACACGAGGTCTTTCTCTGTTGCTGATGTGACGGTCATCTTGGAGACTTTATACATGACCATTCGTGCGATTGCATTCCATTGATTAATTGAGATGGTAGGGAATACTCTATCATCGTCCGAAGCTGTGAACGTGTTGTTTACGGTGTACTCGTCTTCGTCATAATCGTACGATGTGATATAGGTATCATCGGGAATCCCTGTTCCCTGTAGGACGGTTCCGATGTCAAGCATCTTACCACCGATAACTGCTGTGTTCTCGCCTATGGAGTAGGTAGCTGTTCTGTACTTTTGGTAGTTCTGATTGAGATACTTCCTCACGTCCATAGACACGATAGGAAGCTGTAAATCTATGTTTGTGTCGTAGCTTGTATCTGATATACCGAGGAGCGTCTTGATAAGGCTCTTGGTCATTAGTTCGATTTGCATAAACCCTCCTAAAAAGGGAGCCGAAGCTCCCTATTACTATTAGCCTAACAGAATACCGAGGAATTCAGGCTTGATTACCTCATAACCCCAAACGAGACCGATCTCTATTTTCACCTGTTTGTACTGTCGGTACATTGAGATGTCATAGACGATTCCTGTCACTGGGTCAGTGATGGTCATTCGGTCGTCTGCTGAGTCTCCACCTTCAGGAACAGCAGGAACTCTTGTTGCGAGTTGGATTGCTGAACGTTCAAAGAAGAGGTTCGATGTGTTACTTGACTGGATGGTCATTGCTGTGCCATCTGCTGAGACCTGCTGAATACCAGGAGCAGCGATAACGATGTCACCTGCTGCTGTAGCACCGGTAGTGACAACGTACTTGTTTGCATCGCCTGTGATGACAATGACGTCACCTGCGAGGACGGTTCCTGAACCTGTCTTGATTGATATGGTCGTGTCACCGACTGCGACTGCACCATCAAGGACGTATGAGGATCCTGTTCCTTTGGTATGTTTCTTGATGCCTTTAGACTGTCGAACATTAAGACCTTCAACCTGCCCGATGATGCCATTCCTCAAGAGGTCAACAGTTCCTGCTTCATTTGCCTTGAAGAGGATTGACTGTTTTGATCTGATGTTAGCGATAGCTGAGGAATCGAGAACCATCTGTAAATCGCCCTCTGCTCCGTTGTCGTCTAGGACTTTAAGAGAGTTTGCGAAGTCTGAGAAGTCTCCTGCTGATGCGAAAGGAGTTGTACCTGCTGTACCGACTGCCCTTGATGCCTTAGCATAGAGAGCTGCAAGGTCTGAGTCGATGGTGTTTCTAAATGTTCTGAAAGCCTGTTTCACTTGGTCTGCGAACATGGTCTGATAGTGACCTGCGACTGATTTCTGTTCCTCACCACTCCAAAGAATAGGAGCTGCGTAAGCCTTGGAAAGAGTGATGTCTTTGTATGCGAATGTCTGACCACCTGATGCTGCAGGAGTTGCTCCTGGTGTGATTGCTTCAAGTGAAGCTGCTGGAGCGACAGGTGAACGGACGGTCTGTCCTTTTGCTGCCATGTCTGCCTTGACATCTCGTGCGACTGCTTTAGAAAGCCCTGCTGGTTCATTTGCTACAACGTCCAATGCGTCATAAAGTACTGGAATCAATCCTGTTAAAGTGTTGCTTGTTGCCATAATTTTATCCTTCTACGATACTGATACCGGCTTTGATTTTAGCAGCTTTCTCATAGTCTGAAAGTGCATCAAACTCGGTTCTAGTCAACGTATTTTTGGTTTCTTCTCCTGATTTTGGTGATTTGCCGGATAGCCTCTCATTGATAGTCTTCTCGGCAACCTTCGTCACATTGGAATTGAACAACTCGTTTAGAGCCTGCACATCTGCCTTAATCTCGTCTTCGGTCTCTCCATGAATGCGTTTTGCAAAGTCCAAGGATAACCCCACACTCTGAAGTTCTGACTCGATTAGCTTCTGCGTAGTAAAGGATTTTCGCTCTCTCTCAAGTGCTACTCGTGCTTCCTCTAGTTCTTTACGCTCTGCCTCTCGCTTCTCTTCTTCTGACATCTTCTCACGCTCGTAAGCTTTAAGCTCTTTCTCACGTTCTGAGATTCGTCTGTTAAGACCTTTGATCTCTGACTTGTACCTGTTCTCAAGTTCTGCAATTCTTACTTCTAACTCGTTTGGTTCTGCAACCTTATCCTGCTCTACAGCCTGATCCTGTTCTTCTGCCATTTGTAACTCCTAATAAGTGATAACTTAATTATACACTATTTTATTTCGTTTCGCAAATGTGTGACCACCTGCTTGATTTGCTTGAGGCTTGGTTCTACATACCCCAACTTCCGACACATCTCGTCAACTTCAGCCCTGTGGAATTTCAACCACTCATTATCTGATAACTTTGGGGCTCCCTGTACTTTCTTCGTAGCCATATCAACCTCCTAGGTATTTTTCTTCATATGCTTGATAACTTCCGAATGAAGCTATCTCAGTTTTACCTGTTAATGGATTCCTCACACGCTGAACGGTCGGCTCTAATCCTTCGATGATGTCAATAACTGAACATCTACAATTGATGGACATAGCAGGGTCGCCAAACCCTCCTGGATACAATGCCTTATCTCCTGCAATCTCAAAGTACTCTCCTACCCCAACGGTTTGACCGTCTAGTTCTCCATGTCTATCCCTTGTCCTGTCGTCTCTCGTCGCAAGCCATTGACGTCTAAGGTCAACTTGCTTTGATGCCTCTTCAGCTTCCCAATAGCTAGAAGCGTTCTGATTTCGATTCCCTTCCGTCCTTGCTACTCGGATAGCTTTGGAATATGAGGAGTCAAAAACATCTTTCATATTTCGTGCCTGCTGCTGATATGAGACACCATTGATCAAACCTTGCTTGACGGTTTGCTGTACTTTCACAAGGTCGGCTGTGTTATTATCAACTATCATCTGCTTGAGCGTCTTACCTGACTTCGGAATGAGGACCTTCGCATCTTCCTTGAGTGCCTTGTTCCTGATTTGCTTCCACACCTCAATATCACCTGTGACTGATAACTCGGCAATGATAGGATTCAATCGGGTGAACTTCATAGAATCGGCAAATAGCATGGTAGCATATTGCTGTCGGTAGAACTGCTCAGCGAAGAGGTTTAATTGCCCTTTGTAAACCGTCTGATATTCTGAGCGTGTGAGAGAGGTGTAAATCCCTTTGATTTCCATGTTCGCCTTAGTGAGTCGGTTGTACTGATTAAGAGTGGTATAATAGTCGTTCGTGTCCACACCGACAAGATGATTGACGTAGAGATTCTTGATAACCTCATTAACCTCTGACCGAGCAATCTTGTACTTATTTAAGATTTTCTGCTCTTGGATTAAGAGGAGTTTATCAGTGAATTTATATGCCTGTTCTTGCATCTGTTGATAGGTCATTCAATCTCCTCATCGATTGACATAGAAGGAGTCTCAGCATCTAGTCGCTCCTTCTCCTCTTTCCATGAAAGACCTGACATCTCTACCTTAGTCTGAGTGGAGAGGAATCCAACCTGATTGAGTGCTGCAAGTTTGTCCTCTAGGTCTGATGGGAAGTTTCGATGATAGGTTATCTTCACAGGATCTACTTTCTTTCCCTGAATGGTAAGCATCTCCCCGATGAGTTTCATTCTCTTATACGCTCCCTCTCTGAAGACCATCTCTAATCTCTTAGAGTACATGTCCATGTCAAAGAGTCGAGTCCTTAAAGCTTTAGCTGATGCCTCTCCGAGAATGTCTGGAGAGTACCAATCGATGACGTGTGAATGTTTGTGAATCTCTCTGATAAGGAGGTCGGATACATACTTTCTGAACTCAGGACTCATGTCCTTTGTGAGGTATTCGGCTCGGTCTTCCTTGGTAAACCCCTCTAGCGTCTTCCACTCGTCCATATGCTTAAGGTCTTCATCGTCTAGGTTATCAGAGATAACAAGGAGAGCATCGACCAATCTATCAATCTCATTTGCGTTCCCTGTGATAACCCAGTCAAGAGCGACTACGTAAGGGATGATGGAATGAAACGGAGCCTTTTCCCCGATAAGTTCTGTTCGATACACAACAACAGGACAAGTCGAGAAGTACAATGCTCTCTCATCTTTGAGGAGTATATCTTCCCCTTCGATGATGAATGACTGCTCGAGATTGCTGTAGTAAACTGTGACCTCTTTCTTCTTCTGATATGGAACCACGTAGATAGCACAATATAGCATAGGCTCAATGTCTTGATTGTAGACAAGGATAGTGTTCTTCGGTGAGATGGTGGAGAACCTTGTCTCTGTCTTTGTTCCATCACCTACGGTATACACAAGTTCAACCGATTTGTTGTACGCTAATGCATGAGTCCACGCTTTGATGTCTTTCACGTCCTGCATGTTCTCGGTTAGCACTTCGTTTAAAGTCTCTTGATACTCTTCTGATGTGGTGTAAGTGACCTCTTGCCCGATGTATCCACCCATCGTATCTACTACGGTCGAGTAGTAAGCTGTAGGGATGGAGTTGTTTGGAGTCTTGTGACGTTCGGCTCGGTCTTTGACACGCTCCATGAGTCGTGTGTTCTCTGACTCGTAATATTCTTGATATAGGTCAAGTCGCTTGAGTTCTTTGGAGTTATACCAATCGGTAACAAGATCTTTTACCTCGTCCGGTGTCAACTGTATTTCGGGTCGTCTAATCATTAGTATCTCCTCACCCTCATCTTGGGTTTACCGTATTCCTCTAGAGCATATCTTAAACTGTCGATAAAATGATTGTGCTTGTCTTCTAGCACTGGCATAATATCTCCAGTCAGTTTATTTCTTTTGTACGAGTATAATTTTAACTCATCTAGCACCATTTTGCAACGTGTGTGGACAATGATCATATCAAAGCCTTTAATCTTCTCAATTCCGTCCTCGATTGAGCCCTTGCCTTTCTTAGCACCCTTCATGTGTGGAAAGCCATGATTGTTCATATAACTGATTGTCTCAGGTCGTGCCGAATCTGCGATTGACTTCCAGGTTCTGAATGTTGGTATCTCGTCTAGGAGTTTTGGAGTATCGTCTATATCCACCCCGACACCACCACAACATTGATCTATGTATAGCGTGTTCTTTTGAATAAAACATCTGACTGCTGCTGTTGGGTCTTGTGAGAACCCCCAGTCAACTCCATGAAAGAATTCAGCATCGGAAGGAGTAGTAAAATCATCTTCTTTAAACTTGCCATGAAATACGCAAGCATCGGTAAATGATCGAGCGTTTCCTTCCCAAACCCACAGGTATTTGTCATAGTCATGGTTCTTGTCATGCTCCATCTCTGACTGCAGCACTTCGGGAAAATATGGATTGTCTTTATAGGTTTGAAACAGGACGTAGGAATCTCCTCTCTTGTCCTCTACTAGCATCCGGTAAACTGGATCTTCTTCACTATCGGTATTGAAGTCAATATAAAACTCTGAACCTTCAACTCTCACAGTCGGGATGAGTTTATCCCATGACTCTTGAGGAACTTTATCAGCTTCAGCAACCCAACAGATTGTTATACCTTCGATCGATTTGATCGAGTCGATGTTATGACGCAACCCCTTGAAGAAGAATTGTGAACCGTTAGCATGAGAGATTGATTGCTTTTGTACGATAAAACCAGGAAGGTTTAATAATGCGATTTGAGACTTGAGGACTTCATATACCGATTCGTTGATTGAGTTTTGAAACTCCCTTGTGCAAAGGATTCTCTCTGGTCGCTCCATTGCCTTGAGTAGTAGTATTCTAGCAATCTGCCATGTCGCACCTTTCCCACGTCCACCATACACGCATTTGTATCGGTATGATTCAGTAGCGAAAGGTTTGTATTGTTTAAGCAGTTTTATAGCCATATTATAAATATTTTAATCCCATTTTGTTATAACACCGTATTTTTTAGCACTTTTATAAAAATATGAATCTATTCCCATTTAACCTTTAGAGGTTTATCCTCTTTGTTCCCGATACTTAGATCTTGTTTATCAGTCCATCCTAGTTGTTTGAGTGAGAATATCGCCATTGATGCATTGATAACATTAAATGCAGCTAGTTTCTCAAGCTGTGCCTCTTTCTTTGATGTGCATTTTTTTAATACCGTAGAAAACTCTTTATAATCATATAGTGATTCTCTTAAAATATTATTTGTGTATGCGAACTCACTCACGATAGGAAGGTCTGAATCATTGATATATTTATTGAACTTATCAATAATCTCTTCTATCTCTTCGTTGTTATATTTTCTTGGTCTGCCGACTTTAGCCATTTATCCACCCCCTGTGAAACTCAAATAGTTCTTTATCATCACATATAGTATATTGCTCTATCTTTGGATTCTCACTATAGTTCCCACTGCCTGATATTACTATATGCCTGTTTTCTTGTTCTATGAGTGTGACTTTAGCGTGATTACGCTTCTTGATAAGATGAAGGTTTTCATACTTCTTTTCTGCTTCTAATAACACAACCTCCTTGCCCTTCATTCTGTATTTCATGTTTTCGTTAATTAGAAGAGTCCATTCTTTTATATCTCCACTATCTAACAGATTTGTGAATATCTCTATTGCTTTTTGGTTTATTGCGTATGTAGCTATATACAAATGATCTATTGAGCCATACTCTAACGCTGATAAAACCATGACATATGGGTTTAGCACTTTTTGAGTAACGAGATTGTACACACACCCAGGCTCTATATTTGGTATTATATTTTTAAACATAAAAACCTTCATATTTTGTTTCATAAGATCCTTTTGTATGTGTACATCTGCTAATATCATCTAAACCTCTGATGTGTAAGTCTCTGAATCGTAGACCACCTCATCAGGTTCGGTCAACTCCTCAAGGTCCTCAATCGCTTTCTCTGTCTCTGCGAAGTACTCGCCCAACTCTTCATGAAGTACTAGCAGCTCGCCTTGAGTGACTGCTATCTTCTCTCCACCGATTTCAATAAACATTCCGATCATAATTTATCTCCTAATATATATTTAGCTTACGCTTTTGTATCGAATACATCATCAGTGCATTCAGTTATCGTGCCTGTCGTAATACCACTCACACCTCCAGACACATCTACATAATGTTCTGGTAAATCTGTTATACCACTTAAATCTTTTTCATTTGTTTCATACATTCCAAAGTAATAACCTATTGCATCATAAATAGCTTTAAGTTTTTCATCAGAGAAAATAATATACCTTTCCTCATGCTCAATAACTAATCTTTCTCTAATCAACATTCCACTTTCTTTCATAATTAACTCCTTATATCGCTACACCCTCAGGAAGACACAACGTACCTTCGTGTTCGGGATGGTAGACTTTCTTCTTCTTCGTTCTCTTAATCTTAACCGTTTTTCTTGTGTTGTAAATGATTAGCTTACCGTTCTCCTCTTTTATGTCCATGTCGCAATAGGTTGGAATGTCGAATGTAGTGGTCGTGTTCATCGAGTCACCATAATAGATCATTCGCTTGATGTACTCAGTCGATACCTTATGAGACCTCGCACATTCTGCAAGTGAATCCCATTCTATGATGGTTGACTGATTGTACTCTACGACTTGAAGAGGAGTGGTCATATATATCTCCTAGTAAGTTTTTGTCTAAACCCCATTTTTTCGCTCACTCGCACTCAGTTTTATCATGGAGAAAGGTCGCTAGTTTAACGACTGTCTTATATCCTGGATTGTCCATATTTCCAGACCTGATACGCTGAACGGTATTATGCCCGAGTCCTGTTCCCTTCGCAATCTCTGCGATGGTGTAGTTCTGTAGCTGTGCTACGATATATTTCAATGCTGTCATTTCCTATCCCTTTTGTATGTTATAGCAGTTATAGACAATGCAAGTCCTAAACTGATCGTTAATATCTCTCCATGAGAGAACCCTATAATAGCACCACCTAGTATAGCTAACGCTAATCTTTCGTATTTCATCATGGTAGCTTTATCTCCTGTATGATGGTCTCTATGCTTACTGGTGCGATAGGTGATAGTGTGGTGACGATTCTCGACAGGCTCATGACCTGCTCTAAATCGAATACTGTTTGTAATTTTAGAATGTAGACGGATACTGATACGATCAAGGCACCTTCAGCAGCACCGAGAGCAAAGCCTAGGATGTGGTCAAGGAATCTCAAGTGTAGCAATTCGAACACCTCTTCGATAGTTGACAACAGGAACTTGGCTGCGATATAGCCTGCGAGGAAAAGGAGGACCAACGCAATAAGGAGCGATACCGAGCCAAGCCCGAATCTATTGTCGATGAAAGAGGAAAAGGTTGTGGAGAACATCAATGAAATTAAGAGTCCTAGTATAATACCAGCCTTAGAGGAGAACTCATACGTGAATCCATGCAGAGCCACACGAATAGCCATCAATCCGATGATCGCAATTGCTACATAGTCGCCTACTGTCATAAATCCTCCTTTAAAGCCATCCCTAACCAACGGTTCCAGGATGGACTAATTAATAATTATGCACTCATAGTCACGTGTTTCGCTCGCCAGCGTTTTGATCACCTCATACGAGGCTAGTACCCTCAACAGGAGTTGAACCTGTGACCATGACATTTTGTTCGCCATTGCTCTGCCACTGAGCTATAAGGATAGGTGTAGACAGAGAGAAAGGACTCCGTCTACGGTAGTTTGGTTTGCCTTAACAATTAAACAAAGCGTTTATTAGGTCGCCACCTTTAATAATTAATTATACCTTAGATGGTGATAGATTGCAAGGGTTATTTTCGCCTCCAGCTTTCGCCTTTCAATTCAAACCGTTTCCCATCGTCAAGGAGTCGGTCAATCGATGATGAACCGATGAACTGAACGAGATCCTTTCTGTCCTCTGCGTTTGAAATCACAACAGTATTATTCATAAGATTCCATCGTTCGTTAATCAGTCGGTAGAGATAGACAAATTCTGTTCTCGTGTTGTGGACCTTGTCGACTTCGTCAATGACGAGATATGGAACGTTTGCAAGTTGCTGAACGATTGACTTAGCATTGCCACCAGGAACAAAAGTCTCCTTGATCATGTCGAAATAGTCAGCAGCCAAAATATACCGAGCGTCAATATCTGACTCAATCTGCTGTCTGATAGATGCGAACGCTAGATGTGTTTTCCCAACTCCGTTAGAGCCATGGATGATTGCAGAGCGTCCACCCTTCAGCCAATCCTTTACCTCTTCTCGTCCTTCGTAGTTTGAGAATGTGGAAGACTTGAATCGTGGAGGGATGGTATCAAGTCGTTGCTTTCTCTTGTATTCCTTTAGCTTCTGTTTCTCAAGTGCTTCGTAATCCTCTTCCTCTGCATCTCTGTTTTTGAGAATCTCCATAACCTCTGCTGATATTTGCAGCTTTGGACTAAACTCGCCTGCTTTCTTGTAACTCATTAGAACATACTCCCTTGTAAATCTGTTGGTGAAAATAAATCAATCTGATCTGTGTGATTCTTAAATCGTTCTTCCTGTGCTTCCCAGTAATCTTTGTCAATCTCACATCCTATGAAGTCAAACCCCATGTCATGACAAGCTATTCTGATTGAGCCACTACCGACATGAGAGTCAAAGATGGTTTGATTTGGTTTAGCGTAGTTTTGAAGAAGCCATTTGTATAGGGCAACTGGTTTTTGGGTGGGGTGGATGCGTGATTCTTTGTTTTTCATATCGCCTTGTAACATACCATTCCACATAAAATCAAACTTCCTTACAGCACTTTTAAAAGAACACCACGCAAGCTCACAGTCTGCAAAACCTGTATTACTATTTTTCTTATCCCATACAACCCAACATGAAGAATCAAAAGGCATCTCAGATATAAAATGATTAGCACCCCATATAATTTGATTCTTGCTTATTCGCATAAGTTCTTCAAAATACTTTTTGTTAGGTTTCCCAAACTTCCACAACGAGAGATTATACATCGTTGGTTTAGCACTGCCTTTATTACTTCTTTTATTGCTTGTATATCCACCAATTATATTTTCCGAACCATACGGAGGATCTACAATAGCCAAATCAAACTGATTATCCTCACACGTTGCCATAAATTCCATATTGTCGATTAGGTATACTGTGTTCATCCTACCAATCCTCCCCAAGCCCATAACCTTCAGTACCGACTTTCTTAACGATTATCTCTTGATTGAGATATCCCTCAAACTTAGTGCCAAATAATGTTTCAGGTCTGAGAAACTTTTCCATTTCGGATCCTTTCCACTCTTTAGTTTTTTTGTCAATTACAGTCTTGAAGTCATCTAGAGTAAACGACTCTTTAAATCGTGCTTTAATAAGTGACTTTGTTTTAGCTGATGTGCTTCTATAGTTTTTTCCTAACTTCTCATTCAGGTGGTTAATAACATCAACATAAGGAACTTGTTCCTTGTTACGTAGAGTAGGAATAGGAGTAGGAATAGGAGTAGGAGTAGGAGTAGGAGTAGGAATAGGAATAGGAATAGGAGTATTACCGAATTGATGTTTTTCTTTACCATTAGTATCATTTTCTTTACCATCGGTATCATCTTTGTATTCATTTTGTACATTCTTCTTTTTTACATCCCATCTTTTTTGTACATTCTTACGAGCAGTTTCAGACCTTTCCTCTGAATGATATATCCAAGGTTGGTTCTTTTCCCAGTCATGAATAGAATATTCTTCGCCATCAAAATCAAGAAAACCTATCTTTTCAGATGCTAATGTTTCAACAAATTTGCATGGATCTCCATTCCAACAAGCCATGTCTGCTATGTCGTATTCATCACAATTCTTCAATATGCCTTTTGTGTATGTTTGTGCTGCTGATGAGAAGAGGCTTATGAGTGAGTAAAAAGATTCATATCCTAGTACCCTTATCATACGCTTTGTTTTCGGATGGTTTACCATTGCTATATCTAGTCGTATGTCATTCTTAGCCATTGGTATTACCCTCTGATATAGAATTAAAAGTGTCTTTTATCTCATTTACAGGAGTGAACCATTCTCCTATTGTTCTATATTCTGAAAATTTCTCATGTAGTAATCTTTCTAACACTACACCACCAGGAATAGCTTTTAACAACTCTATCTCACATCCTTGTGCAAGTTCTAATTGTCTACGTCTTTTTTTCACATTCTTACTAGTTCCAATTTTCCATAAACCAGTCATTTTTGATTCCATAAGATACACAACCTCTATATAAACTTTTTGCTTTTTATTAATTCCTAAACATTCGTTACATAATTCATCTTTTTTAACTTTTGTACTTCTTGTAATTATAGCTTTTCCACATTTGCTACAATACCCACAATAATCTCTTGTTTTTTTATACCTGAGTATTTGTGATATTTCTTTCATGAATAAGTTCTCTTCGCATAGAATTTGACGTTCTTGTATGACGTTTATTATATCTGTTGAATAATATAATTTATGTTTTTCAATAGTGTTCATTTTTGCAAAGGTTAAACAAAAAGTGAATCTCATATTATACCCTTCAAAATACTCTTTTTGCTCCGGTATAACTTCAATCTTTTCTATTTGTGCTTTTGTTCGGTAGGTTGTTATCAGTATGGATCTGATAAAGTCTTCTCTTTTTTGTGCCATAAAAAACCCCTAGATAGCTAGTCCCGCTTCCACCCAAAACATTACATGGTGAACAGGATCACGTAATTCTTGGACAGGACTAGCCATTTAGAGGTTAACCCTGCTCACATACATCAACGATGTAGCCAGCAGCTAATTGGAAGATTGACTCCTGACTCTTCTACAATATCACAAATTATCTTAACTGACAAGCCTGTCGGCTGTCTCTTTACCGTATAACTCCCACTAGAAAAGTAGCGGCTCAGAGATTGTCAATATCTTTTCTCTAGCTTCTTTACACATAGGCTTCATAATCTCGAACCCATAAGCAGATCGCCCAAGGTTTTTAGCTGCTAGCAATGAAGTGCAACTACCTGCTACAGGATCTATAACAACATCTCCAGGGTCAGTGAAGATCTCAATTAACCTTTCTAGTAACTTGATAGGTTTCTGTGTAGGATGGATTTTTGGTGTGATATTATCTCTAGGCCAATCCATGCAATTCATAACCATATTACCGCTATTCCTGAACTTAGGTAGTTTATCCCGGTATAGCAAGATCGCATATTCTGAATTTCCAACTATTCGCATATTAGCTTTTAGGACCTGCGGTGAAAAATTCTTCTTAAATACTAGGTTTATATAATGCTCGAAACCGTTTTCTTTAGCGTGCTTTATGAGTTCAAACTGTTGCTCGAATGAACAGAAGACAATCATGCAAGGTGCTTGCTTCGCTGCCTTTGGTTCTTTCTTTAACATTCTGCTACAGAAGTGGAAGAACTCAGGGATCTTAAATCGTTCATCAGTATTAAAAAAAGTCTTCCCTGCTAGTTTACTTTCACCATTCGCCCGGTCTCCGTCTTTATACCACATCGGGTTACTTCCATAAGCATCTATTCCGATGTTATAAGGTATATCTGCTATGAGCAATTGAGCCTTTGGTATTCCATAGCGTTTGTAATTTTGAAAGTGATCGTTGAATAGTTCTACTTTGCTCATAGTTTTAACTCCTGTATCCCACAAGCGTCTGCGACGATCTTTTCAACTAATACACCTTTGCTTGTAGTAATGTCGTTGACAAACATGATTGCATCACAAGTGATAAGCCCTGCAATATCCTGTTTCATGTGGCCATGGTAATCCTCTGCGAATACATCAAGAGGGTTGAATGCGGTATGCCCTAACGTTTTACACTTCCCTGCTGCTGCATTAAACTCTTTGACATAATCCTTGCTGCTAGTTATTGAACCTGATAGATACACTTTCATTTAAACATCTCCTTTTCAATCTTCATCATTGTTGACAACATCGGGTTACCTTTGCCATGATATAGCCTTGACACCTCGGCATGATTTATCCCAATCCTGTTTGCCAACTTCCTTTGACTTGTTTTATCTGCCTGCTGCCTGATCCATGCAATCATCATCTCGAAAATCTCAGCCACGATACCCCACCTCTTCAACCTCGTAGATTGACCTGTGATTATCAGTACAAACACAATAAGCCTCTTCGGGCACCTGTCTCGCCTGACGGATATACGCTGTTAAGCTGCGATAGGATGACACCTGCTCAAACCCCTGCTTGAGAATCTCGGCTCTCACCTCATCCCATAAACATCTCATGCCTCGATATGGGTAGTCGATGGAGAATTTATCTCCAACCTTCATTGTTGCGAGGATATCCCATACGATCCTTTTCACATTCGCTCTTTTGGTGAAATCTCTAGCCATTTTGGTTCTCCTTTTCTGTTGCAAGAATAACATTACCACAAGTAATCTTGCTATTATCTTCTTCGTGAGAAGGGATGAATACTATCACATCAAACCCCTCGTCTTTCAACGCTTTTTCAACTTCTTTGTATGGATAGAATGAATCGTATCCATCATCTGTGAGTAGACCGTTCTTAATACAAGCATCGGTGTTATGCATTGGTGTAATTTTACAGATGAAGTGTCTTTTTGAAAACAACATTCCTAGCAGTTTCGCATCAATTGGTGCTTCTGTAAGTGCAAAATTAAGAGTAATCTTTCTACCTTTTGGAACTTCTCGAAAAGCAAGGATATCATACATCATATCTGATATATCACGAATACTCATAGCGTTAGGCATAGTCTCAGTTCTGACTTCATCTGATGTGGTATTGATTGATAACTGTAACCCTGCTTCACCATTCAACTCATCTTTCAAATCGAGCCAGTTTGAGATATATGACTGTAGGTCTTTGTTATTCTTCGGCATCATGGTTGATACGACAGGATGAAAACCCCAACCTTTAGGTTTGAGAATATCGGCAATTGTATATGCAGATAATATGACATCTCGATTCCATGTAGGTTCCCCCATTCTTGCGTAATGCAAATTGAGTCTATTAGTCCGTTTCACCTCTGGATGCAGTGCAATTGCATGATGCACCTGATTGAGCATATCTGTATATGTTGCATTTATCCCTGCTCCTACCTTCGGAACGTCACAGAATGAACAATTCATAGAACATCCATACTGACTTGAAATAGTCACAACCCATTTTTCTTTTAATGGTAGAATATCACCATGAGGAACACCGTTAATCTCGTCTGATAGTCCTAAAAAATCAGCTTTCATGTTCTTTTCTTTCCCATAGTCTCCGATTGATAGAAACTCTAATGGTCTGCCTTTTTCTCCATCAATAATACAGATGTCTCCTGTTGGAACTTTATACTTTCTCATCGTCTTCCTCCTGGTATTCATCGTAAAACTCATAATCATCATCCTCGGGTTCCCATAGGTCCTGAACAGGCTCGGGAGCATATCCTGCGAACTTCCTGTACTCGTAATCATCGTAACTTATCATAATGCCTCCCCTAGTAATGCCTCGTAGTCGGCTAGAGTCTGCTGACGGATAACCTCACGATTGTGAAGCATCTTCGCTGATTCGTCTAAGACTTTGACGAGAAGTTCCTCAGGTTCGTGCTTGCCGATTAAGACGAGTTGGACGAGTTCTCGGTTCTCAATCTTCCTATCTCTGATGAAGCACTCAAGCATGATGCCCTCTTTCAAGAAGCTAACCGTTGGACTGTAGAAGAACTCCTCCGAGGGGTTCATGTCGATAATCTGATTGACTACCTTTTTAATTTTATCTTGCATTACAGAACTCCTCCCAAAACTTGTTACCGGTTAGATCGTTCTCATCGATGAACTCGTTATCTTCATCCATATAGCTGCCATATGCGACTAACTCGATTGAGGTCGATATCTCAGGGTGGTTTATTTCCATCCATGCGAGAAACTGTTTTTCTTGTCCGTTACAACTGTCGTCTGCGATGATTAAATATTCCATTTCGTATCTCCTTTTCTTTAACCTTGATTCATAATACACCCTGAACGTATTACTGTCAACTATTAGTTTTAAATTTGTCACAAAAAAATCACCTCCGAAGAGGTGACTAGTTTTACACTGATAATAGAGCTTGTCCAGGGTCATATCTATACCTTGTACGTTTCAATTTTTGTGGAATTAAATACCCATACTCTTTAACATATGCTATAGGTAAACTCTTCCTTTCATATAACTCTATAAAGTCAGTTACTAACTGCGACCATATCATATATGTTTCGTTCATATCTCTGAAGTTTATTACAAACACACCACAAACTCCTTCTACATCATGAGTCTTTCGAGAAAGGTCTTCATGCTGTTTTAAACAACTAAATGGTACACTTTTACCCTTATGCGATTTTAACTCTACTAGGATCATTTTTCCTTGATAGTAAACCACTGAATCACATATGTTTGATGAGGTGAAGCGTGTATTGTCTGCGTTACTCCAACCTCCACCATCTTTAAGCCTTAGATGAAAAGATCCTTCTGGCAGGCTCCTTATAAAATCCTGTTCAAACTTCTTACCTTCGTTCACAATGCCTCCTTGATTCTCTCAATTAATTCCTGCGATTCGATAGGATGTGTAGCAGGATCTAGCAGCACTGAAGAGTTGCAAGCTGCACACGTGACCACCATATTTAATGGATGGTGAATGATTGCCTTACCGTATCGCTTCAGATACTTCTTATGCTTCGGTATCCTATGTGCGAGTTGTGCAGTAGATGGAGTCAGATGTTTTCCACACACCTGACATGTCCACCTAGCTTTGATGCACAATTCCGTCTTTCGCTCGTTAGCGTAGAATTGTTCGGCTGTCATTAAAATGGGATGTCCGAGTCAAAACTCTCAGGGCTTGCAGGTTTGTTCTTCTGCTTCCCATCAGGCTTCCACGTGTTCACCTCTGCATAGTGAGTCTTTCCCCACTGGTTAGCACCGTCTTTATTCTCACAAATATCGATGCTGACATACCTCTTTCCGTTCCTACCTGTCGTGATGTGTTCCTGTGGAATATCATCAAGGCAGATGCTCATCGACAGTTTAGATCCTCCGTTGCTGAACCTAAATTCCTTTCCGTTGCCACAGTAAATCTTATTTGCCATTCTCTAACCCCTTCATAATCTCATCGAACTTCTTTGTATTCACCCCTGCTTGAATCATCTCGGCAATAGTGAAGTCGATCATATCCCTACGCTCCTGCTTTGTAAAATCTGACCACGATTTTGGGATACCTACTTTCTGGCAGCCATTCGGTATGGACTCATAATCCTTGACTGTATGCTGCCTACCGTCTACTAAATAAACCCATTCTTTAGCCCCACATATCTTCAGTTTGAGAAGATCCCTCATGTCCTCGTAACTGTGATAGGAGGAACAGCCCGAAGCCCAATACTCACCGATGAGCGAATGCCAGGCTTTATTCTGCTCGTTGCTACCAGGAGCCTTCACATTCTCGATAGTCACCGTCACCTGTGGAGTCTTAACATTCTTGCCCGAGGCTTTCAGAATGACCTCTAGGAATGATTGCTTGTACTGATGTGGTACAATCTCCCTAAGTTCCTTTGTCACTTCGGTGGTGAAGGTGGTTTTCATTTCAACTCCTTCAGTATCTTCTTCAGTTCCTCGACTGCATAGTCGCAACCATCAGAGATCTTTTTTATCTCTTCCTCATCACGCTCCCACCGTTTGATGTACAGTTGTTTATCAACAGGGAAGTGAGGATTGTATGATACAAAATCCCACCATAATCGACCTGAGACCCACATGTTACCGTACAACTGCCATTTGTACGATGTATCGCCAAACCTCAGACAATGCAGGTGAGTATTGTCATCTTTTGATTTGAACTCAACCCCACCATCATCACCGATAAGACCATCAGGAGAGCATCCGATGTACTTGTTCAACTCGATGAATCCTACTTCTCGCACCTCGTTCCCTGTGTAGAACTCATACTCGGCTCTAGCCTCTGCCTCTAACTCAATCCCTCTCTCCATGTGAGAGTTCTTGAATGTTTCCATCCTACGACCTGTGATAATCTCAGCAGCCTTTTTCTCGATCAGTTTCTTGATGGTATCTTTCCGACCATTTGCTAACGTCTGAAAATCAGTAGCTGAGAATTTGCCTAGCTTACACTGAAACCATTCAGGAGTTCCCTGTTCCATCTCATGTATCATCATCTTCGTGCCAACTTGTTTTTGATCTTCGCAATCAACTTCTCAGCGTCAGATTCTTTCAGAGTCGTGGAGTCTATCGCCTTATTGATATAGTCGAGTTCTGATGTATTCCATTGATTGTCTTCTCTGAGTGCGAGAAGAACATTTCTCTGTTCGGTATTCATGAGTGGTTCTAACTCACGAGCATCATCATCCTGATTGTCGTCTATCAGAAAGAGACCGTTGAGAGCGTACTTCCTAGCGTACGAGGAAGCTGAACCTGTGATTTGAGAGTCGTTCATTCCCTTCTGTGTCTCTGCCTCTCTTGCTGATGCTGACGCTGTGACCGTCTCCTCTCCATCTGATATGATGACAGTAGCCTTGATGTAGTTCCATTGCCCTACGTAGATAGGTTCGTCAGTGATAAGCATGGAAAGGCTGTGCTTTTTCAGAAGAGGTTTGACAGCTTCTAGAATGTCTTCACAACTTCGGTAATTGTATTTTCCGAATGAGTTGTACTTTCCTTTAGGTGCTTTTAGTTCCTGGATGATAGCGTCTAGCTTTTTCATTTCTTCACCCCATGCTTGTCTGCGACTGCCTTGAGTCCTTCCACATATGCCCTGTTGTCGATAACAGCTTTTCTTAACCCAGTTTCTTTTGAGAGTTTATCTCTCAGGTCTGACGTCTTGTCATTCATTTCTATCATGATTGTTTTCATACTTTCCTCCTGTATGTCGTTATAAGTATTGTATATGCATATTATATAATTGTCAATAAAATATTATTTTAATCTTGACTATCTATTATAGTGGGTCTATACTGATACTAGATTCAAGGAGGAGTTTATGACAAGTTTATTGAGAGTCCTGGTAGTGGTCGCCTTTGTTGCGTTCATCATCGTAAACAAGATGATGAGTTATTTGAGAGACCATGAGCATGATGTGAGGTCGGAGAAGATCGAGTCGGTCGCTGTAGCTGTGATGATGATTAGTATTATCGTAGCAGGGTGGATGATCGCAGCAGGAGTTCAGTTGTGAAAGCTAAGATTGTAAAGTGCAGTTTTGCCAATGCCTGGTATAAAGAAATGACTAAGCTAGGTTGCATCTTCCCTGTCGTGTCGCAGTCAGAGTATCAAACGATCCTGTTAGTCGGAGAAAAAGAGTTGATGGTAGCGAGTAGAGATGTGGAGGTTATTGATGAGAATAGATGTTAATGTTTTATCAACGAGTAATGTTGTAGTGAAGAGTTTTCTAAGAGACTTGTTGTATAAGTATGGCAAGGTATCTGACGTATGTCATGCTTATGTAAAAAGTTGGATACTTAACGAAGATGAAGAAGTTAGTATTCCTGTTACTGACCTAGCACCGTTCTTGACGCCTGTGGAGGGTGAATGGTGTTTTGAACGTAATTATGATGATTATGTAGCGTATAAATATGACAGCCAATGTTCTCCTACATCTTGTGTAGCCCTCAACCCCCTCACCCTAGAACTCGAAAAACAGGGTTTGTTGAGAGAGGTTGTGGAGATGTGCAATAAACCACAATGTATCGGAAAGGATAATAGTAATCAAGAGATTGTCCCAGTAAGTAAAACTAGGTTATTAGAGGTGAAAACAAACAGACATACAACTTGTAGTGGTAGTGAATGGGGATGGATTGAAGGTTGTACTCTAAATATCTGTTGGAGTGACGATAAGCCATTCAACAAAAAGAAGGCTAGAGAACTTGTAAATAAGTGGAACGAATCGGTAAAGGAGTCCAGTGATGTGTGAGTAAGTGGGTATTTCCAAAATGGAAACAACCATCTGTGGCAGAAAACTAAAGGAAGGTGACGAATGAGAGAAATATTGTTTAGAGGAATTAATGAGGTTACAAAAAAGTTTGTATATGGTGGGTATCATAAACACGAAAAAAGGATGTTATGTCCTATTGGTGATGAGCTAGAATCTGATGAAATAGAGCATCTTATTATCATTGATGCTTTTGCTGATTGGAATATGCCAAGAGATATTTCATTCTATAAAGTTATTCCTGATACAGTAGGTCAATTCACAGGACTCACCGACAAGAACGGTAAGAAGATATTTGAGGGTGATATAGTTGAGTTTGCATGGTTTAATTGCTTTGGTGGTGACGCTATACATAAAGGGCAGGTATATTCTTGCAATGGTGCATATTGGATAGATTGCACAGAGAAAGAGACTGATGAAGATGTTTACGAACTAGGGTATACGTTAATGCAAGATGATGAACTTGAAATCATCAGCAACATTCACGAGAATCCTGAGTTGCTAAAGGAAGGTGAGTTATGAAAGACATGAAAGAACCTATCGAATACTATTCTCCAACAGGACATATCTCTGATGCAGATAACAACTATATCTCAGCTATACGAGGATGGGGAAGACTAGTCGTGACTAGCAAAGACGAACAAGAAGCTACTGAACGACAGGATGCTATAGCACAACGAATCGTAACCTGTGTCAATGCCTGTGCAGGGATGGAAAATCCTGAGAAAGAGATTGAGCAGTTAGAAGCCGACAAAGCTGAGTTGATCGATGCGTTGGAGTGGTACACATATTTGAGTCATGGTGTAAGCAAAGGTGGTGACTCGCCAACATCTAAGGAATGGGAAGATTGCACAAGACAGTCGGTTGCCCTCCTCGACAAACTACCAAAGGAGACGGTATGAACCTAAGTGAAGACTACGAAAAGAAAACAGGAAAGAAGGCTAGAGGATTGACTGGTTTGTCATATGAAGACTATACCAAATATCTCGAATCCCTCCTCACATGGATACCTGTTGAAGAGAGATTGCCTGAGGTTGGTGAAAGAATTATATGCAAATCTAGATATTCTATAGACAGATTTTCTATATGCACAATGCTTGAAAGAGATCAAATACAAGTAGATGACGGATTACACTCTATAGGCATAGACATGTTCACCCACTGGCTACAACTCCCACCACTACCAAAGGAGCAATAAAAAGAGGGCTCTTTCGAGCCCCCTAGGGTTATGGAATACACGAGTTAGAAATTAACCCGAATACCTGCTTTATACGACCATTGCGATGGTAGATACATATCAGCGTCTACATCTGCAACGATACCTAGATCAATACCGAACATGCCATAAGTCAGACCTGCAACTATCTCAGCGTCTATCGTTCCATCAGGAGCGTAGATGCCACCGAGTGCGAAGGATCCACCGAATTTACTCGGCTCCGTCTCCACTATCTCCGTCGCTGTCTCCACTAGGACCTCTGTACCGATTAGTTCTATTACTGATTCGTTCAGCGATGTCTCTAATGTCTTCGAGTCGGTCTTCGCTGTCGCTAAGAGTGTCTCTAAGTCGCTCACTTGTTTCAGCAGCAACTCCGAGTCGCTCCCTGCTGCTGCTAAGTCTTCCAAGGCTATCGTCAAGGATTCCTGTAGCGATGCGATCTCGTTCTCCTTCAGCTTGAGTGCTGCCTGAAGTTCCGAGATTTGAGAGACCTGACGTTCGATCGTCATTTCCTGATTGTGAATCAGAGCGTCCCTGCTGTCTTCTCCTACGAGCCTGGGAGACCATGAATATAGTGGCACCGATGCTAGTACCAAAACCAATAATACCAAAAACATTTTTGATTTTCTTAAACACACTACTGTACCTCCTTGAGTAGGCTATCCACATATCGGACTGCTGTCTCTTTCACGCATGTGGCTTCAGGATCATCCTTGAACATGCTAACCTCTGCAACGGTTAAACATTGACCGTTGAACTCGGCTATAGGTTTACCAAAATCCACAGGGCTATCAAGGCTATCACCGGTAGTACGATATCTGCAAACCGTAGAGAGAATCGCACTTTTCTTCTCAATCTTTTTGGCTTTCTCGATTCTGTTAAGTGCCTTTTCCCATTTCTCTGTGTATCTATCTTCTTTTGAACTGATTGATTTTTTGTAGGGACCATAAAACCAAACACACCCCAAGAACCCAAAAAACACAGCAATCATGAGCCGGTAGATGTTGACCATCAACTCAGCAGACTCCGATGCCCACAGAAAAGCAAGCACTGATAGAAGAACTATTCCTGTTCCTACACAATACTGCCAATTTAATTTTTCCTTATCTGTCCATATCTTTCTGAACAGATCCTCTAGTGATAGAGCGATTACTGCCCCTGCAAACCACATAGTCATACCGGCTACAAACTGGTCTTGAGGCATCTCTCTGACGATTGCAATGATACAAAGCACTATAGTAACAATAACCATCACAACCAAGTTTTTCTTAAAGGTCATTTTGTTCCTCCTTTCTTTGTTACACCATGGATAAAATCCCATCCACCGAATGCAAAGAATGCTAATGTGACACCATGGAATAGACCACAATAAACGAATGTGTCTATCCATAATGGACTACCACCTATGGCTAAGTACTCACTACTACCGAACCCAAGCACTGAGCAGCTTACAAAGGATAGCCCGAGCAGCACGTGAGGTATGTACTTGTTGTTTAACTTTGGTACCAGTTTTTTAAGAATGATTCCAACAACCCATAGGAATAATAGAATTATCATGAACTTTGGTCTTATAGAAGCTAAGAGCAAATCAAAACCCATATCTATCTCTCCTTCAAATAATATTTTTATCCTCTCAAGGAGGGTAAATGCTGTCTCTCGAAAGATCCCCACCGTTACCGATGTAACCCACATAGCAACGTATCGCCTAGGGAATTTAACCTTAACCCTCTCACCTCGTAACAGCTTCAATAGATCAATCGGTGTTCGCTCAAGGTCGAGAATCCTGATTTCATGGTCTTCTAGTCTTTCCTGTGTATCCATATCTAAGTATACCACATATCAACAAGTTTTTTACCCCTAGAAGAACTTCTTGATAGAGGTCGTATAAAAGTCGAACGTCAGAGTTGCGATCTTATCAGCAGTAGCTACTAACTGAATAGTATCACCTTCATTCAACTCTAGCACAAAGTTACCACCGATATTCACCGACTCATTAGCAGTTTTCGCAAAGTTGCTAGCTTGACCACCTGTTACTAATGTTCCGTTATATTTGATCCCTAGGCTAATCTCAGTTGATACCACACTCGATGAAACCTCGGCATGTCCTACAATCTCCATCCATACAGGTCTTATTCCTGTGTACTCTAGTTTATCAACATCAAGAACAAAACTCTCTATAGGAGCATTTGTGAAAGGTCCTGGAACTGTATAATAAGTATTCGCTACAAGAACCGATAGAGTAACTGCCGATGGAAGATAAGCGAAGACTCCTATCTTCTCATTGACCACATCATTATACGACTCCACCGTAATCATCGGCTTCGGAGCATCATCCCCCACTCGATACACGTACTCAATAAAATCATCTGCTGTAAGTCCTGACACCACAAACCCGACATCCTCTGTTACCGTCACATCGGCAAGGTCAACTTCTGTGAGATACTCCTCACCATCAACCCATTTCCACACCTCAATAACTTCCTTGATATCCGAGATGGATATTCCTGTACCGTAGTAGTCATAGTCCTCGACATATGGTAGCACTGACGCTAGTCCGTTCGGCTGACTCACCACTGCCCCTGATGAGGGGATTTGGGTTGTTGTGGGAGTGGCGAGTTGGTAGCGAATTAATGGTATGTTGAAATTCGCTTTTGCATCTGCAATATCAGCAAATGCACCTTTAGCTAATACAATATCAAGAACAGTTCCACCAATTTTTGCAGTAGTAGTGTTTACATTGTTTATATTATCAAATCCACCACCTGTTGTTGTAAGGCTTCCATATCCTTCTGCTTTATGGGTATCGTCACTTGTAGTCAATCCAATCATAATCCAATCAGGCAAGCTTGTTTTATTTATTCTTAGTAATGATACGTTTGTATATGTATCTATGTACGATACTAAATCATCAGCGACTAATTGTATCTCACTCACATTCCCCTCTCTCCACACCTTCCCACCTTCAGGATATACCCTGTCTGCGATAGAGGGTACGCTCTTGAGTTCATCTGCTGTGAAGAAGAGGAGGTTCTTGACGAAGTCTACATATGGGAGTGCTGTAGAGCCGAGGTTGAGCATGACCTGTAGCGATGTGTCAATGATAGAATTAATCCTGAAATTAAGATAGGTTACTCCATCAGGTACAGTAAAATTATTGATTCCTACTATGGCGATTGAGACATAATTTTTCTCTGCATCAAAATAATAAACCCTCACATCACTGATTCCTGTCGCACTGATGATATAGTTTTCACCTGATGTTACAGGGATGAGTTGATTCTTGTTTCTGATAGCAGTTGTTGAATCCACTTGAGTCCCATCAACTGAGTTGTATGTTCCGAGTTCAAGTTCCCCATCAAACAAATTCGCCCCTAACGTCTCCACACACACATCACCACCGACTGATGCTGTAGGGTAGAAATAATCAGGGAAGTATTTAGCACAGTCTGATGCTGTGGGGATTGAGGAGAAGGAGTTGGTGAGGTCTATTAGCATAAACTCGGTAGCATCTATCTGCGACCACCCTGATGTTGACAAGTCTCTAAGTTGGATTTGTGCTGAGTCTGTAGTCAGTGTAGAAGTTAAAAGTCCTACCAAATATTCATAGTTTCCACTTCCTGTATGGTCTACAACTGTCTGAGCAGAGCCATCAAAAAGAAGTAAATCAACATTAGCGTTAGAGGCTTTCACTCTGCTAAAAAATGCATACACATGACCACTAATCAATGATACGGTTCTCATAATTCTGCCTGATTGTGATGTTGGTGTAAATGATACTACTCCGTCTAATGTGGTTGGTGTGCCTACATTAGTGGAAGACCAAGGGGCAATGAACCCATCGGGAAATATCCCATCATCAACCTCGTTCGTCACAGTCAACCCATCAATCTGCCACCCTTTAGCAAAAGTAGACATCACTTGTGGGTCGAGTTGAACTGAGCCTATGTCGGAGTCGGTGATAGTTGAGCCTGATTTGACCATTGATTTGAGGGTGGAGTCGTGTTTGTCGATGGTGGAACGGTTCTGTTTGGTGAGGGAGTTGTTAGCGAGTATGTCAGTTTCGTTTACTGTGACTCTGCCATCAATGAGGCCTTGAGCGTCCTTGAGGACTTTACCTTGATTAGCTGAAAGAGGTTTATCGGTATCGGTAGATACAAGGTCGTTTACGATGTCGGTTTTGTTCACCTTAAGATCTAAAGCTGATTGAGTAGCGTCTGAGATAGGCTTGTCTACATCAGAGGTATTATCCACATTGCCGAGTCCTACTTCTGTCTTAGTGACTTGATGAGGATTGCCTGATGTGATACCTCTATGGTCTGTGTTCGCTGTGATGCCGAGAGTGGATTGAGCGTTGACTTTGGTGATGCCGTTAAACTCCTCTGATGATGGATTGTAGACGTTTAAGAGTTCGGTATCGTCTATCGTTGCCTTGGTATTCTCATCGTACTGAACGGCTGTGTATTCGGTTGCCATATTATTCCCCCTGTCTGAAGACTATCGTATATTCATCGGTTGATGGTATCGGCTGTATGGATATTATACCACATGAGACCACCCCATTTAAATCTCTGCTACCTGTGTCGTGATAACGTTTAGTATCTATCGTGCCAAAATCCCATATGCGAGGAGTGATGAACTCATTCCTGACGGTCGCTGTGAAGAGTGGTCGAGTCTGATAGGTATCTAAGTGCATGAAGTCGGCTCGGTCGGTAGCGTCTGCTAGAGAGGTGAGCCCTGTCTCAATAGTCAAAGTCTTGTACTGCCTATGTTCTCGGTATGCGTCCGTTTTATAGGTCTCTGCTGTGTAGGATTCCCAAGTGTCCAATCTCTCGTTGTGGTTGTACTTCACTTCCACCGAGGTATAGAAATCCTCTCCTGAAGAGTCTCGTTCTGTAAGGTCTAGCATGATAGATTCTAGCGAGAAAGAGGTTGTTCTATCAGGATCATAGACCCTTAGCGTCCTCTTATCCTGATGCTCATATCTAAACGGTCGGTTTGACCATCCCTGCAAGAGTTCAATCCATTCTTGAAGCGTGCTAGTATCGTCCATGTAAAGAGACACATCATCAAGAGAAGTAGATTCGCTCTCCCATTCTGTTGTGTTGTAGTTGTCGGAGTCGTAGGCAATCCCCAGGATGGTATCGTTGAGTTTAGCGATAATATCGGCAGGGTTTGTCTCAGGTCTCATCGTGCCTGTTACATAGACATCTCTTAGACCTTTCGTGTTATCTCCGTCTATGTATGCGTTAGCATCTCCAAGAAAGAAATAGCCTTCACCTTCTTGGAATGTTCCATGTGATACTGCTGTAATTTTATCATCCTTGATGACATAGACTTGAGTGATAGATGTCGCTATAGTTGCCCATCTAAAAACGACTGACCCCGAGTTCACTTGGTATGGGAAAGCCTTTACCTGAATCACATCGCCAAACCCATCAGGGATAATCTCATCGTTTGAGTCTTCAGCTTCTCCGGTCAATCCTGAGAAGGTCGCTGTAGGGAAGTCCACTTCTAATTGTCTTCGCTTATCTGTTCCCTCTATCGTGAAGATGTCGGACTCTATATCGAGCGAATAGGTGGAGATGTTGTTCTCGACTATTGAGATTAAATCCTCGTAAGAATCACCATCCTCCCCTCGTAAGATTCGACATGACATACCGTATAATTTAGGGTCGGTATCGAATAAGCCTGACTGATCGTAGTTCTCACCGAGTCGAGC